>NZ_CP007031.1:1455000-2655000 GCF_000224005.2 Marichromatium purpuratum 984 | reverse complement strand
GGAAGAACACCAGCAGCAGGAGCACGACGTCGACCAGCCCGCTCATCGGGTCGCGCTGGCCTCTGCGGGGTGGTGCGGGGATCTGCATCCGTGTGCCCTCAGGGCTCGATCAGGGCGAGCTGTTGCGCGCCAGCCAGACGCGCCAGGTCGGTCATCTGGACCAGGATCTGGAGCGGTGTCTCGCGCTCGGGGACGATCACCAGCGTGTGGCCCGGTTCAGCGGCGAGCCGCGCGCGCAGCCGTGTCACCAGGGCCTCGGGCGGGCAGGGCGCGCCATCGAGCCGCAGCCCGCCGTCGGCGGCGACATCGAGTCGCAGCGTGGTCGCGGCGCTGTCGGCGCCGCCGCCGTCACGGGTCTCGATCGGCAATTGTTGCAGTGGGTCGAGTCGGGCGGCGAGCAGGAAGAAGAGCAGTAGCAGGAAGACCACGTCGACCAGTGGTGCGAGTCCGATGCCGCGAGCGCGGCGGCGCAGCGGCTCAATGTGCATCGGCCACCGGCATGGTGAACAGCCGGGTCAGGGCGTCCTCGGTGTCGTGACGCGCGCGCTCGATGATCGCCTCCAGCCAGTGCAGCGCCGCGGCGGCGGGGATGGCGATCGCCAGGCCCGCGGCGGTGGTCAGCAGTGCCTCCCAGATGCCCCCGGCGAGCAGCGCCGGGTTGGCCTGTCCGCCGGCCTGCTCGAGGGTGCGGAAGGCCTCGATCATGCCGAGCACGGTGCCCAGCAGTCCGAGTAGCGGCGCCAGGGTGACGATGGCGTCGAGTCCGCGCAGATGGGCGTTGAGCCGCTGCTGCTGGGCCGCGGCCTCGCGCAGCACCTCCTCGCGCAGCTGCTGCAGGGTGCGCCCGCCGTGCGTCAGACCGTCGATGGCCACCGCCAGCACTGCGGCGATCGGCTGGGGGGCGGGGGCGAGCGCGCCGCGTGCCTCGTCGAGCCGTCCGGCGGCGCAGGCGGCGAGCGTCGGCGCGATGAAGGCGCGCGCGCCGACCCGCAACCGCGCGAACTGCAGCAGCTTGAACAGCACCAGGGTGAGCGCGAGCAGTGAGAGCGCGCACAACACCAGCATCACCGGGCCGCCGGCACGGACGAATTCGAGCGCGGCTCGCGTGGCGGCAGAGAGGTTGGCGAGATCCATGTCGACGGGCGCCTCCAGGCGGTGTTGCTGGGCGGGGCGGTGGATCTCGGGGGAGGGACTGGACGGTTGGCACGACCGGCCCGGTGAGCGGACGCCGGGGCCGGGCACGGCACCAGGGGGTCCCACCCTCGGCACACCCCGTCCGACGGTCAGGCGATCGGTGTCTCGATGGCAGGTCTCCTGGCTCGCGGGTCGGGGTCGGGCGCCCGGCCTTCCCGGTCCGGCGCGGACCAGTGGCGTCATGAGGGGGCGCGGACTCGCCGCTGACAGTTGCGGGGGCAGCCACGGCCTTGGCCCGAACGGGCCGCACCGTGTTCCCTTTTGATCCCCTCGCGGGGAACCATCGCTGGCCGAGCATCATACCGCCGGTCGAGGGTGAGTCAAGCGGTTAGCCGGTGGCGACACGGATTCTGAACCGCTAAGACACAAAGGGCGCGAAGGGAGGGAAAAGCGAACGGTCGTCGGTCTCCAGTCGTGGATGCCCATCCGCTCTGTCAGCTGGGAGCTGGCAGTTGAGCAAGACCCCTTTGTGTACTTCGCGCCTTTGTGGTTCGACGTTGCCGTGGTTCGAGATGATTGCCCGACTCAGCCTGCCTCCAGCCGTCCTTGGGCGAGTCGGTAGTGATGGGTGGCGAGGGTCTGGCGCAGTGGGGTGTCGTGGCTGACCAGCACCAGGGTCTGATCGAGGTCGGTGAGGATCTGTAGGAGACGGGCGCGGGTGGGTTCGTCGAGCGCGTTGGTCGGCTCGTCGAGCAGCAGCACCTCGGGCGCCATGGCGAGCACCGCGGCGAGGGCGACCAGTCGACGCTCGCCACCGGAGAGACGGTGGGTGACGCGGTCGTGCAGGTGTTCGAGCCCCAATCGGGCGAGGGTGCGCTCGACCGTCGCCCGGGCCTGCGTCGGCGACTGGCCGAGGTTGCGTGGACCGAAGGCGATGTCCTCGGCCACCGTGGGACAGAACAGCTGGTCGTCGGCGTCCTGGAACACCAGCCCGGCGCGCCGACGTACCGCATGGAAGTCATGCTCGACGCGGCGGGGCGCGCCGAAGGCGAACAGGGTCCCGGCGGCGGGGCGCAACAGCCCGACCATCAACTGCAACAGGGTGCTCTTGCCCGAGCCGTTGGCGCCATGGACGGCGATCCGTTCCCCGGGCCGGATCGTCAGCTCGACCCCGGCGAGCACCGGCGGGCGGCCAGGGTAGGCGAAGTGGATGTCGGTGAGTCTGAAGAGTGGATCCATCCGGTTTGCTCGAATACGGAAGATGGGGAACGCTATCAGCTTTCAGCTTTCAGCTTTCAGTCGCCAGCTACCAGCTACCAGCTACCAGCTACCAGCCGCCAGCCACCAGCCACCAGCCACCAGCCACCGGCGCCAAGCTTTCCCACTGGAGGCTGGGCGCTGGAAGCCGGCGGCCCGCAATCAGCCGCCAGCCACCAGCCACCGGCGCCAAGCTTCCCCACTGGAGGCTGGGAGCTGGAAGCTGGCAGCCCGCAATCAGCCGCCAGCCGCCAGCCAGCGGCGCCAAGCTTTCCCACTGGAGGCTGGGAGCTGGAAGCTGGCAGCCCGCAATCAGCCGCCAGCCACCAGCCAGCGGCGCCAAGCTTCCCCACTGGAGGCTGGGGGCTGGATGCTGGCGGCTCGCGACCAGCCACCAGCTTGCACGAACCCCGGGCAACTGGCAGATTGGCCGATTGTTTTCCAGCCAGCCATCGCCACCTCGATCCGCGCGCCTCAGCATGACAGCCACCATCGTCCCGATCCATTCCGATCTGCCCCGTCCCGAACACGGCGGGCGGCTGCGTCAGGCCGCCGCGCGCTACGACATCCCGCTGACCGACTGGCTCGATCTCTCGACCGGTATCAACCCCAATGCCTGGCCGGTGCCGCCGCTGCCGCGTGCGCTCTGGGCGCGCTTGCCCGAGACCGGCGATGGGCTGGAGCAGGCGGCGGCGAGCTATTACGGCGCTCCCGGCGCGCTCGCGCTCGCCGGCTCGCAGGCGGCGATCCAGGGCCTGCCGCAGCTGCGTGAGCCCTGTCGGGTCGGGGTGCCCGAGGTCGGCTACCAGGAGCACGCCCATGGCTGGCGGCGGGCCGGTCACCAGTTGGTGCGCCTGCCCGATGGCGATCCGCGTGGCCGGATCGAGGCCGACGCCGCCGAGCCGCTCGACGTGCTGGTGGTGATCAACCCCAACAACCCCACCGGACGGCGCTGGTCGCGCGAGACCCTGCTCGGTTGGCATGCGGCGCTGGCCGCACGCGGTGGTTGGCTGGTGGTCGACGAGGCCTTCATGGATGTCTCCCCCGAGCACAGCCTGCTCGACGCGGTGGGCCGTCCCGGTCTGGTGGTGCTGCGCTCGCTCGGCAAGTTCTTCGGTCTGGCCGGAGCGCGGGTGGGTTTCGCCTGGACCGAGGCGCAGCTGCGCCAGCGTCTCGACGCCTGGCTCGGTCCCTGGACGCTGTCGGGACCGGCGCGCGAGCTGGCGCGCCTGGCGCTGCTCGATACCGCCTGGCAGGGCTCGGCGCGCTTGGCGCTGGCGCGCGACTCGGCGCGACTGGCGGCGTTGCTCGATCGTCACGGGCTGACGCCGAGCGGTGGCAGCGCGCTCTTCCAGTGGGTGCGGACCCCGGCGGCAGTACGTCTGCACGAGGCGCTCGCCCGCCAGGGCATCCTGGTGCGCTTGTTCGAGCAGCCGTCGAGCCTGCGCTTCGGTCTGCCCGGGGACGCGGCCCAGTGGCGTCGCCTGGAGCGTGCGCTGGCCGGGCTGGCGGTGTCCGAGGGTGCCTCCGCGTGAGGCCGTTGTGGCTGAGCGTACCCGCTGCCGCGGTGGTGGCGAGGGATGGGCCGGTGCGCTCGGTATGGATGACGCCGAGCGATGTGCCCGCCGAACCGAGTGCGCTCGATGGCGAGCGGATCGCGTTGCCCGAGTGCGCTCCGTGCGGCGCGGCGCTCTCGGTGCACCGGCTCGACGTGCTGCTGAGTATCGGTCGACATGCCGCCGAGCGGGCGCGGCTTGCCGGGGTCGTGCGGTTGCGCGGCGAGGGTCCGTTGTTGCGGGTTGCGATACCGCTGCTCGGTGATCCCTACCCGTGGCTCGCCCGGCACGGTGATCCGGTGCTGGTCGCGTTGGTGGGGTTGTGCGTCGCCGCCGGGCAGATCGGGCTGCGCGCCACGGTCGACCCGGCGGTGGCGCGCGCCACGCGCGCCCTGCACCCAGGGGTGGCGCCCTGGCTCGATCATGCGCCGTCGCCGTGCCCGCTGCCGGTGGCGGCGCGGCGCCCGGCGCCGACACGCCCGCCGCTGGTGCTGGCCGGTTGAGCGCGGCCGCACCACGCTGGGGGGCGGCCGTCTATCCCCGCTCGAACCCGATCTCGCAGCTGTCGGGGTGCGCCGGCGGCGCATCCTCGAGGATGCGCCGCTTGCCTTCCAGCAGGAAGTCGATCGCCCGTTGCAGGTCGGCCTGGGCGACGCGCTGCTCGGACTCGGCGCGCATCGCCGCGTAGGAGGCGGCGAGCAGCACCGCGTTCTGGATGTCGCCACCGGCGGCGCCCTCGGAGTGTGCGGCCAGATCCTGGTGGTCGACGTCCGCGGCCAGCGGCAGCTCGGCGGGGATGTGCGCGGCCCAGAGGCGCGCGCGCTCGTCGGGGCCGGGGAGCCGGAACTCGACATGGGCGAGCATCCGTCGCAGGAAGGCGGTGTCGTAGTTGCCGACCAAGTTGGAGGCGAAGATCACCGCGCCCTCGAAGTTGTCGAGTTCGATCAGGGTAGTGCTGCGCGCGACATTGATGCTGTTGTCGGCCGACTGCGAGATGTCGCGCAGCCGTCGCCCGAGGATCGAGTCGGCCTCGTCGAAGAACAGCAGCGCGCCGCTCTCGCGGGCGCGGGCGAAGGCCGCCTGGATGTTCTTCGGTGTCTCGCCGACATACATCGACTCCAGCTCGGCGTAGCTCACCCGCAGGATCGGTCGGTCGAGCAGATCGGCGATGGCATCGGCGGCGAGGGTCTTGCCGGTGCCCGGCGGGCCGTAGAAGTTGAGCGCCAGGCGTCGCCCGGTGCGCGCCACCGCGGCCAGGTTCCAGGTGTCGTAGATCAGCCCCTGGGCGAGCAGGACGTTGGTCGCCTCGCGGATACGGGTGAGGGTCTCGGGGTCGAGGATGAGTTGGTCGAGGCGGTGACGGGGGCGCTCTGGGGTGATCCAGTCGAGCCGTGGCGTGACCGTGGGGGCGGCGCTTGCCGCCTCGGGGGTGACCGGTTCGGTCGTGCTCGACTCGGCGAGGGCCTCGGGTTCGGGCGTCAGCCCGGCGGCGCGGGCGACCTCGGGGTCGATCGGCGCGCCCTCGGGGTTGGCGTGGGCGCGGCGCGCGAGGGTGGCCTGCCAGGGGTTGAAGTCGATGCGGACCTTGGGGCGCAACAGTGCGCCGGGGAAGCGGCTGCGCGCGAGGGTACGCCCGAGGCGCTTGATCAGTGCGTTGGTGGCCGCCGGTTCGGCCTCGATGGTGTAGGGCTCGCCCTGCTCGCGACAGCGCGGGCAGTCGTACATGGGCACGCCCACCGCCTCGATCAGCGGGTGGCCGGGGAGGCGCTTCTCGCCCTGGAGGACGAGTTCGAGCGGGCAGTCGTGGGTCGGGCAGCGTGGGGTTCGGTTGATCAGTGACATGGTCGCGGGGCTGGGCGCCGGCCTGGTGTGGCCGGCGCGACTGTGGGCCGTGGGTCAGGGATGGTGGGTGAACACCAGGTTCAGCATGGTCAGCGAGACCACCAGGAACAGCACCGTCATGATACCGCCGGCGCGCAGGAAGTCGGCCACTCGATAGCCGCCCGGTCCCATCACCAGGGCGTTGACCTGATGGGTGGGGATGAGGAAGGAGTTGGAGGTGGCGATCGCCACGGTCAGCGCGAACAGCGCCGGGTCGGCGCCGACCCCGAGCGCCATGTTGACCGCCAGCGGCACCAGCAGCACGGTGGCGCCGACGTTTGACATCACCAGGGTGAAGGCGGTGGCGAGGACTGCGAGCACCGCCTGCACCACCCACACCGGCACCGTGCCGAGCGCGCCCAGCGCCTGATCGGCGATCCAGGCGGCGGTGCCGCTTTGCTCCACCGCCAGTCCCAGCGGGATCAGCGAGGCGAGCAGGAACACCGTCTTCCAGCTCACCGCCGCGTAGGCCTCCTCGATCGACAGCACCCCGGCGAGCACCATGCCCACGGCGCCGGTGAGCAGCGCCACCGACAGGCGTAGATCGGTGAACAGGATCAGCCCGAGGGTGAGCGCGAACAGCGCCAGGGCCACCGGGACCTTGTGCGGGCGCAGTGCCTCGTGCGGGTACTCGGTGGTGACGACGACGAAGTTGCGGTCGCGCTCGAGTCGCGCCAGATCGGTCCAGGTGGTGTGCACCACCAGCGCGTCACCGGCAGCGAAGGGGGTGTTGCGTACCCCGCCGGTGGTGTAGTTGATGACGTTGCCGCCGCGGTGGATCGCCAGCAGCGACAGCCCGTAGGTCTTGCGCAGCCACAGGTCGCGTGCGCTCTTGCCGATCAGCGCCGAGCCCGGCGGCACCACCAGCTCGGCGATCCCCGCCCTGGACTCCGAGACGACCTCGGCGAAGTGGTCGAGTTCGGCACTGCGTTCGAGCCGGTTGGCGGCGACGAAGGCGTCCATCGCCGGCGCGGTGCCGATCAGCGCCAGGCGGGTGTCGGCGGCGATGCCGAGGGCGCGGTTGACCCCGTCGGCGCCGACCCTGAGCCCGTCGCCCTTGTCGAGCGCCACCACCCGTACCTTCCAAGCGCGCTCCATGTCGTCGACGCTGGTATCGACCAACGGGCTGTCTGTCGGCACTCGCAGCTCGTGGACCGCGCAGCCGTCGAGTTCATAGGTCTCGGCGAGATAGGCGCGGGTGGTCGCGGCCTCGTGCAGCTCGGTCTCGCCGCTCCCGCCGCGCGGCAGCACCAGGCGCCCGGCGATGACGAAATAGAGGATGCCGGTGACCAGCAGGGCGATGCCGATCGGGGCGACGTCGAACAGTGCGAAGGTGCGCAGCGGCGCGCTGTCGGCGGGGAGGGCGTCGTTGGCCTGGAGGATGAGGTCGTTGAGCAGGATCAGTGGGCTCGAGCCGACCATGGTGATGGTGCCGCCGAGGATGGCGCAGAAGCCCATCGGCATCAGCAGTTGCGAGATCGGTAGCCGGGTGCGCGCGGCGATGCGTCCGACCACCGGGATGAACAGCGCCGCGGCGCCGACGTTCTGCATGAAGCTCGAGATCACCCCGACGGTGCCCGAGACCAGTGGGATGATGCGTGTCTCGGTGGCGCCGCCGAGGCGCATGATCAGCCCCGCCACCCAGGACATGATGCCGGTGCGATCGAGTCCGGCGCCGACGATCATCACCGCGATGATCGAGATCACCGCGTTGCTGGCGAAGCCGTCGAACAGCCGCTCGGGCGCGACCAGTCCCTGTTCGAGCCCGATCCAGGGCGCAGCCAGGCTGCTCAGGCCGAGCAGCACCATCACCGTGATCGCGGCGACGTCGACGCTCACCACCTCGAAGGCGAAGAGGAAGACGGTGAGCAGCAGCACGGCGCTGACCCAGGCGATCTCGATCGAGGGGACGATCCCGGCGAGATAGATGGCGAACAAGGTGAAGAGCGCGGCGGCCAGGTGCTCCCTGGGCAGGGCGCGGATGGCGTCGGTCATCGGGGTCCTCCTCTCGGCATGGGCGACGGGTGTGAACCGGCGATCGATAATACATTAACGTTTGCTTATATTTTTCGCTTTTTTCGTCGGCCTGTTAGCCTTGCCGCGATGAAGCGACAGAGCCTGATGCTGGTGGTGATGGCCGTGCTGGCGAGCGCGGCGGGAGGAGGCGTGCGTGCCGCGCCCGAGGTCGAGGTGGCGAGTGCGCTGACTCGGCTGGCCGCGCGGCACGACTTCACGGTGAGCGGGATAGAGCAGGCGCGCGGACGCCTCGGGCGGCTGCGCGAGGGCGCGCTGGAGCGGCGGCTGCGCCATCTGCTTGCCGGGATCGATCATGTCATCCTGCGCACCGCCGATGGTCGCGTGCAGCGGGTCATCCTGCCCGGCGGTCGGGAGCCGGTCACGCTCGCGCCGCCGAGCCCGCCGGCGGTGTTGGCGCTGCGCCGCAAGGGCGCGGCCCTGGTGGTGGTGCTGACGCTCGAGTCCGCCGACGGGCGGCCCCGGCCGCAGCCGTTGCTGGTCGACTCGGGGGCCGGGCGCACCCTGCTGCCGGCGTCGCTGTGCGCCGAACTCGGGCTCGACCTGGAAGGCGTGGCGCCGGTCGCGATCGCGCTCGGCGGTGCCGAGGTGCAGGCGCTGCCGGGGCGGCTGGCCGCGGTGCGCGCCGGACCCCGACGTGTGGTCGAGGTCGAGGTGGGCTGTGTCGAGGGCCGCGCACTCGGCGGCAACGCGTTGCTTGGCGAGGATCTGCTCGGGCGTCTCGGCGCTCGGCTCGATCGCGACGGCGCGCGTCTGCTGCTCGATCCCGCGCCGGGCGACTGAGTGGTCTCAGAGGATGCTCGGTCCCGTCTCGGCCTCGTCCTCAGCCTCGTCCTCGGGGTCGAGCGCGACGCGATATTGCTCGACGGCCTCGACCGCGCTCTCCAGGGCGCCGAAGCGGGCGATGTGATAGAGCGCCTCGCCTTCGGTGACCAGCGGCAGGTTGGTGCGACCGATGACGATGCCGCTGCAAGGCGCGCGCACCGGCTCGTCGGCGGGGCGGAAGGGATCGGTGAGCACCCCCAGGGTGTCGCCGCGCTCGACCTGAGCGCCGAGCGCGGTGAGCGAGAGCAGCACGCCGCTCTGCGGCGCGCGCACCCACAGGCTCGAGCGTGCCACCACCGGGGTACGCACCCGGGCGCGACGCCCGCCCGAGGCGCGGATCATCCCCAGCCGGCGCATCACCCCGAGGATGCCGCGCACCCCGGCGCGGATCGAGAACTCGTCGAAGCGCAGCGCCTCGCCGGCCTCGAACAGCAGTAGCGGGATGTCGTGCTCGGCGGCCACCGCGCGCAACGAGCCCGGGCGTGGGGCGGCGTCGAGGATCACCGGCGCGGCGAAGGCGCGCGCCAGCTCCGAGGTCTCGGGGCTGGCATCGAGGGTGGCGCGGATCTGGGGCAGGTTCTCGCGATGCAGGGCGCCGGTGTGCAGGTCGATGCCGTGGGTCGCCTTGGTGACCACCTCACTGATCAGGGTGGCAGCCAGGCGCGCAGCCAGCGAGCCGGTGTCCGAGCCGGGGAAGCTGCGGTTGAGATCGCGTCGGTCGGGCAGGTAGCGCGACTGGCGGACATAGCCGTAGACGTTGACCACCGGCACCGCCAGCAGGGTGCCGCGCAGGTGACGCAGCGCCGGATGGGCGAGCAGCCGACGGATGATCTCGACGCCGTTGATCTCGTCGCCGTGGATCGCCGCGGTGACGAACAGCCGTGGCCCGTCGCGTCGTCCGCGCAGCACGTGCACCGGCATCGCCACCGGAGTCTGGGTGTAGAGGTTGGGCAGGGTGAGGTCGATACGAGTGCGCTCGCCCGGCGAGATCGCATGCCCGGCGATGCGCACTGGTTCGGTCATGGCCGGTGCTCAGCCCTGTCCACGGGTGCGGGTCTTGCCGGCGGCGGCGTGTTTCTCGATGAAGGCGATCACCTGGTCGGCGACGTCCTTGCCGGTGGCCGCCTCGATGCCCTCGAGTCCGGGCGAGGAGTTGACCTCCATCACCACCGGGCCGTGGTTGGAGCGGAGGATGTCGACGCCGGCGACGTTGAGCCCCATGATCCGCGCCGCGCGGGTGGCGGTGGAACGCTCCTCGGGGGTGATGCGGATCAGTGAGGCGCTGCCGCCGCGATGGAGGTTGGAGCGGAACTCGCCGGCCTTGGCCTGACGCTTCATCGCCGCCACCACCTTGTCGCCGATGACGAAGCAGCGGATGTCGGCGCCCTTGGCCTCGCGGATGTATTCCTGCACCAGGATATTGGCCTTGAGTCCCATGAAGGCCTCGATCACGCTTTCGGCGGCCTGCTGGGTCTCGGCGAGCACCACGCCGATGCCCTGGGTGCCCTCGAGGAGCTTGATCACCAGCGGCGCGCCGCCGACCATCTTGATGAGATCGGCAACGTCGTCCGGGGCGTGGGCGAAGCCGGTGATCGGCAGCCCGATGCCCTTGCGCGAGAGCAGTTGCAGCGAGCGCAGCTTGTCGCGTGCGCGGGTGATCGCCACCGACTCGTTGAGCGGGTAGACGCCCATCATCTCGAACTGGCGCAGCACCGCGGTGCCGTAGAAGGTCACCGAGGCACCGATGCGTGGGATCACCGCGTCGAAGCCGGTCAGCTCCTCGCCCTTGTAGTGGATCGAGGGGGCGTGCGAGGTGATGTTCATGTAGCAGCGCAGCACATCGAGCACCTTGGTCTCGTGGCCGCGTGCGCGCGCCGCCTCCACCAGCCTGCGGGTGGAGTAGAGCGAGGGGTTGCGTGACAGGATCGCGATCTTCATCGCATTCACTGGTCCCTGATGAAGAAAAAGGACCGGGGCGTTGTTCCCCCGGATGGACGACCCTCCCTGGTCGTTGCCGGACACGCCGGCGTCAGTCCTGATGGCGCGGTTCGGGCTGCTCGAACAGGGTGACGATCAGCAGGATGACGACCCCGATGCTGATCGCGCTATCGGCGACGTTGAAGGCCGGCCAGGGGTTGAACAGGCTCATCGGCAGGAAGGGCAGATAGACCTGGACGAAGTCGATCACGTGTCCGAGCACCACCCGGTCGATCAGGTTGCCGAGCGCGCCACCGAGCAGCAGTGCCAGCGCCGCGGCGCTCCAGCGCTGATCGCGGCGCAGCCGCCCCAGCCAGATCACCAGCGCGACGCTGACGGCCACGGCGATCAGCGAGAACAGCCAGCGCTGCCAGCCCCCGGCCCCGGCGAGCAGGCTGAAGGCCGCGCCCTCGTTGAACACCAGGGTGAGGTGCAGGGTCTCGGTCAGCGCGACCACCTGGAAGGGGTCGAGCAGACCGTAGACCAGCCACTTGCTGGCCTGGTCGAGGACCAGCACCAGCAGCGACAGCCACAGCCAGGAGCGGGCGCCGGACTCAGCCATAGCGGCGGGTCTCGCCGGCGCCGGCGACGTTCTCGACGCAGCGTCCGCACAGCTCCGGGTGCTCGGCATCGGCGCCGACGTCGGCGCGACGATGCCAGCAGCGCACGCACTTGGGGTGGCTGCTCGGCGCGACCATCACCCGCAGTCCCTCAAGCTCGGTGTCCTGGGCCTCTTCCGGCGCCTGGTCGAGCGGTTCGAGCCGCACCGCCGAGGTGATCAACACGAAGCGTAGCTCATCCTCCAGCCGCTCCAGGGTGGCCTGCAGTTCAGGCGCGCAGTAGAGGGCGAGTTCGGCGTCGAGCGCGGCGCCGATCGCGCCGTCCTTGCGCGCGGCCTCCAGCGCCGGGCCGGTGGCGGCGCGTACCGCGATCACCCGATCCCAGAAGGCGCGGCCCAGCGGCTCGTCCTCGGCGAGGGTGAACAGACCTGCATACCACTGCTCGGTGAACGGGGTCTCGCCGCGCTCGCCGGGGATGTGGCGCCAGATCTCGTCGGCGGTGAAGCTCAGGATCGGTGCCATCCAGCGTGCCATCGCCTCGATGATGTGATACATCGCGCTCTGACAGGAGCGTCGCGCCAGGCTGTCGGCCTGGGTGGTGTACTGACGGTCCTTGATGACGTCGAGATAGAAGCCGCCGAGATCGACCACGCAGAACTGCTGCAGCTTCTGGCAGATCAGGTGGAACTGGTAGTCGTCGTAGGCGGCGACGATCTCCTGCTGGAGGCGTGCGGCGCGATCGACCGCCCAGCGGTCGAGGGCGAGCATCTCGGCCGGATCGATCAGGTCGCCGGCCGGGTCGAAGCCGTTGAGGTTGGCGAGCAGGAAGCGCGCGGTGTTGCGGATGCGCCGGTAGCTGTCGGCAGTGCGCTTGAGGATCTCGTCGCTGACGCTCATCTCGCCGCGATAGTCGGTGCCCGCGACCCACAGCCGGATGATGTCGGCCCCGAGGTTCTTGACCACCGTCTGCGGGCTGACCACGTTGCCCTTGGACTTCGACATCTTCTCGCCCTTGGCGTCGACGGTGAAGCCGTGGGTGAGCACCTGGCGATAGGGCGCGTGACCGTGGATCGCGGTGGAGGTCATCAGCGAGGACTGGAACCAGCCGCGGTGCTGGTCCGAACCCTCCAGATAGAGATCGGCCGGGCGACCGAGTTCGGCGCGGCGGTCGAGCACGCAGGCGTGGGTCACCCCGGAGTCGAACCAGACATCGAGGGTATCGTGCACCTTGTCGTAGTGCGCGGCCTCCTCGGCGCCGAGGAGTTCGGCCGGATCGAGCGCGAACCAGGCCTCGATGCCCTCGCGCTCGACGCGCTCGGCGACCTGCTCGATCAGCTCGGCGGTGCGCGGGTGCAGCGCCGCCGTCTCCTTGTGGACGAACAGCGGGATCGGCACGCCCCAGGTACGCTGGCGCGAGATGCACCAGTCGGGACGGCCCTGGACCATCGCCTCGATGCGGTTGCGGCCCCACTCCGGCAGCCAGTCGACCTCGGCGATCTCGCCGAGTGCCGCGGCGCGCAGCCCGGCCTGCTCCATGCTGATGAACCACTGCGGGGTGGCGCGGAAGATGATCGGCGTCTTGTGTCGCCAGCAGTGCGGATAACTGTGCGTGATACGGGTCTCGAGCAGCAGCGCGCCGCGCGCCTTGAGCGCCTCGAGCACGTGCTCGTTGGCCTTGAACACGTGCTCGCCGGCGAACAGCTCGGTACCGGGCAGGAAGCGCCCGTCGCCGCCGACCGGGTTGTCGACCGGCAGGCCGTAGCGCTGACCGACCAGATAGTCGTCGAGACCGTGGCCGGGGGCGGTGTGCACCGCGCCGGTACCGGCATCGAGGCTGACGTGTTCGCCGACGATCACCGGTACCTCGCGATCGTAGAAGGGGTGGTGCAGGCGCAGCCCCTCGAGGTCGATGCCGCGGGCATAGCCGAGCACCCGGTAGCGCTCGATGCCCCAGCGGTCCATGGTGTCCTTGAGCAGCCCCTCGGCGACGATCAGCCGCTCGCGCCCGCCCGGGGCGGTGTCGTGCTCGGCCTCGACCACCACGTATTCGAGTTCGGCGTTGAGCGCGACGGCCTGGTTGGCCGGCAGGGTCCAGGGCGTGGTGGTCCAGATCACCACCGCCGCCGGGCCGGCGCCGGCGCCGTCGGGGGCGGTGTGACAGCGACCGTCGAGGGCGTCGGGGTCGACCAGCTGGAAGCGCACATCGATGGCGATCGACTGCTTGTCGGCGTACTCGACCTCGGCCTCGGCCAGCGCCGAGCCGCAGTCGACGCACCAGTGCACCGGCTTGAAGCCCTTGTGGACGTGCCCATTGTCGATGATGCGACCGAGCGTGCGGATGATGTCGGCCTCGAAGCCGTAGTCCATGGTGAGATAGGGGTTGTCCCAGTCACCGAGCACGCCGAGACGTTTGAAATCGGTGCGCTGGCCGTCGACCTGACGCGTGGCGTAGTCGCGACAGGCGCGCCGGAACTCGGCGGCGCTGATCTTCTGACCCGGCTTGCCCTTCTTCTTCTCGACCTGGAGCTCGATCGGCAGACCGTGACAGTCCCAACCCGGCACGTAGGGGGCGTCGAAACCGGTCAGGGTGCGCGACTTGACGATGATGTCCTTGAGCACCTTGTTGACCGCGTGGCCGATGTGGATGTCGCCGTTGGCGTAGGGCGGGCCGTCGTGCAGCACGAAGCGCTCGGCGCTGGCGCGGGCCTCGCGGATGCGCGCGTAGAGATCCATCGATTCCCAGCGTTTGAGCATCTCGGGCTCACGCTGCGCCAGGTTGGCCTTCATCGCGAAGCCGGTCTTGGGAAGATTGAGCGTCTGTTTGTAGTCTGTCACGTCGATCTCAGCGGGTCGGAAAGGGTGGGGCGCGCCGTCCCGGGGCGCGCGTTCGGGGCAAGCTACAAGTCGTCCCGATGATAATCAAGCAGGGGCGTCAACCGCCGGTGGCGCGCCCGGGCCGTGTGTTGACCGTCCGGATCCCGGTCGATAGCTTACGGCCACGCCGGAACCCGGCGCGGGTGTGGCGCGCTGTGCGATGTCGGTGCCGTTCGCGACACGAGGTCGTCGGTGAGTCGACGTGACGCGAGCGGGCCGGTTCGAGTGTCGGGTCCAGTATCGGTCAGTCTAGGTTGCGCCGTGAGCGAGAACATAAAACACAAACCCAGGCTGCGTATCGGGATGTTCGTGCATCTCGATCTGCCCTGGATGGCGCATCCCTTCTTCACCAGCAGCTTCAAGATTCGCACCCGCAAGCAACTCGAGACGCTGCTGCAGCTCGATCTCGGGCGGGTGCGGATCGATCTGGCGCGCAGCGACCCGGAGCCGGAGGACCTGTCGGCGGACGACGAACCCGAGGGCGACGGCGACGCCGAGGCGCGCGATCAACTGCGCGCCGACCTCGAGGCCTCCCTGTGGGAGGAGAAGAATGCGCGCATCCGCGTGCTCAAGGAACGGCGCAAGCGGCTCAACCTCTGTGCCAAGCGCTACCGCCAGTCGGTGGCGCTGGCGCGCAAGCTGATGTCGCATCTGCGCTCGGCCCCGGCGCAGGCGGCCGAGGAGGCCGACGAGCTGGTCTCGCAGATGGTCGATGACCTGACCGCCGATCACGAGGCCACGGTGCAGCTGGTCAACCTCAAGAGCCAGGACGAGAACACCTATCATCACGCCATCAACGTGATGGCCCTGGCGCTGGTGCTCGGGCGCAAGCTCAAGCTCGATCGCGAGAACCTGCGCCTGCTCGGACTCGGCGCGCTCTTCCATGATCTCGGGTTGCAGCGCATCCCTTCACAGATCCTGCACAAAAAGGGCGACTGGAACAAGCCGGAACGCGCGCTCTACGAGCAGCACCCACGCTATGGGGTAGAAATCGCCCGGACCATCGGTACCCTGCCCGATGCGGTGATCGAGGTCATCGGCCAGCACCATGAGCACCTCGACGGCAGCGGTTACCCGGACGGGCTGAGCGGCAAGGCGCTCGGCGCGTTGACCCGCATCGTCAGCGTGGTCAATCGCTACGACAACCTTTGCAACGGCACCTATAGCGGACGCGGACTGTCGCCGCACCAGGCCGTCTCGAGCATGTATACCAAGGATCGCGCGCGCTATGACCCGCGGGTGCTGACCACCCTGATCACCAATCTCGGGGTCTATCCCCCGGGTACCGTGGTGCGGCTCGAGGACGAGCGCGTCGCGGTGGTGATCTCGATCAACCCGGACGACCTGCTCAGGCCCAATGTGCTGGTCTACTCATCCGAGATCCCCAGCGATCAGGCGCTGATCCTCGATCTGTCGGAGGAAGAGGGCGCGATCCGCGAGAGCTTGCACCAGTCGGAGTTGACCGATGACATCATCGAGTATCTCAACCTCTCCGACAAGCTGAGCTACTACGTGCAGTCGGGGCCGGCGAAGGGACGCTGAGCCGTGCTCGGTGGTACGTGCCCCCGGGTTGGCGTAACTTGAGCACGGACCGGGGTGTCCGCTCACCGGCGCCGAGCACCTGTCCGGGCGTCCGCGATCTGGCACAATGCGCCGCCTGCGCGCCGGGCCAGCCGGTCCGAACCCAATCCCGCCATTGGCCACGGTAACGAGAACATGTCCTATCCGACCATCGAAGACTTCGTCGGCAACACGCCGCTGGTGCGTCTGCAGCGTCTGCCCGGCGAGACCTCCAACCTGATCCTCGCCAAGCTCGAGGGCAACAATCCCGCCGGCTCGGTGAAGGATCGTCCCGCGCTCAACATGATCCGGCGTGCCGAAGCGCGCGGTACCATTCGCCCCGGCGACACCCTGATCGAGGCCACCAGCGGCAATACCGGCATCGCGCTGGCGCTGGCGGCAGCCATCCGCGGTTACCGCATGGTGCTGATCATGCCCGACAACATGAGCGCCGAGCGCCGTGGGGCGATGCGCAGCTATGGCGCCGAGATCATCCTCACCCCCGCCACCGGCGGTATGGAGGCGGCGATCGATCTGGCGCTGGAGATGGAGGCACGCGGTGAGGGCGTGCGCCTCGACCAGTTCTCCAACCCCGACAATCCCGAGGCGCACACCCTCGGCACCGGTCCCGAGATCTGGCGCGACACCGAGGGTCGGGTGACCCACTTCGTCAGTTCGATGGGCACCACCGGCACCATCATGGGCACCGGGCGCTATCTCAAGGCGCAGAACCCGGCGGTGCAGGTCGTCGGCGTGCAACCGGCCGAGGGGGCGAGCATCCCCGGTATCCGCCGCTGGCCCGAGGCCTATCTGCCCAAGGTCTACGACCCGGCCGGGGTCGACCGCATCATCGATGTCAGCCAGCAGGAGGCCGAGGAGACGATGCGCGCGCTGGCTGCGCGCGAAGGCATCTTCGCCGGCGTCTCCTCGGGCGGGGCGGTGGCCGCCGCGCTGCGTCTCTCCGCCGAGGTCGAGGACGCGGTGATCGTGGCGATCATCTGCGACCGCGGCGACCGTTATCTGTCGACCGGGGTGTTCCCGGCCTGATCCCAATTCATCCACAACGAACGAGTATCCAAGTCCGTGTCGAGAAGAAAACGCAAGCCGCTCCCCCAGGACCCGGTCGAGGTCGAGATCGAGAGCCTGACCCACGAGGGTCGGGGACTCGCCCACCTCGACGGCAAGGCCGTGTTCGTCGACGGCGCCCTGCCCGGCGAGCGGGTGCGCTTCCAGTACACCCGGGTGCAGCGTCGCTACGACGAGGGCCGGGTGGTCGAGGTGCTGTGCGCCTCGCCCGAGCGGGTCGAGCCGCGCTGTGCGCACTTCGGGGTGTGCGGCGGCTGCTCGCTGCAGCACCAGGACACGGCGGCGCAGATCCGCGCCAAGCAGGCCAGTCTCGCCGACGTCTTCGAGCGCATCGGCAAGGTCGAGCCGGAGCGCTGGCTCGATCCCCTGGTGGCCGATCATTGGGGCTACCGGCGCAAGGCGCGGCTCGGGGTGCGCCGGGTGGAGAAGAAGGGGCGCACCCTGGTCGGCTTCCGCGAGCGCGGCAACGCCTTCCTCGCCGACCTCGAGCGCTGTCCGGTGCTCCACCCGGTGGTCGGCGAACGGCTGGTGGAGATCGGCGCGGCGATCGACGCGCTGAGCATCCGCGACCAGGTGCCGCAGATCGAGGTCGCCGTCGGCGACAAGCCCTGCGTGCTGGTGTTCCGCGTGCTGCAGACCCCGACCGACGCCGACCTGGAGGTGCTGCGCGCGCTCGGCGAGCGCGAGGGCTACCACATCTATCTCCAGGAGGGCGGCCCGGAGACGGTGCGTCCGCTGCCCGGTCACGAGATCGACCTGCACTACAGCCTGCCGCGTCACGGTCTGACCCTGGAGTTCCTGCCCAACGACTTCACCCAGGTCAATCTCGAACTCAACCGCGCGATGATCGACCAGGCGCTCGGGTTGCTCGACGTCCAGCCCGACGAGACCGTGCTCGACCTGTTCTGCGGACTCGGCAACTTCACCCTGCCGCTGGCACGCCAGGCCGCCAGCGTGGTCGGGGTCGAGGGCGATGCCGGGCTGGTGGCGCGCGCCGAGCGCAACGCCGTGCGCAACGGCATCGACAACGCCCGTTTCCACACCGCCGATCTCTACGGCGAGCTGGAACTCGAACCGTGGATGCGCGAGCGCTTCGGCAAGGTGCTGCTCGACCCGCCGCGCAGCGGTGCGCTGCAGGTGCTCGACTGGCTGCCGCGGCTCGGCGCCGAGCGCATCGTCTACGTCTCCTGCTACCCCTCGACCCTGGCGCGCGACGCCGATCGCCTGGTCAACGGGCTCGGCTACCGGCTGCGTGCTGCCGGGGTGATGGACATGTTCCCGCACACCGGACATGTGGAGTCGATGGCGCTGTTCGAGCGCGCCTGAACGGACGCGGCGGGCATTGCCCGCCGTGCATCCTGGAGGTCAGTCATGGCAATCGAGATCGAACGCAAGTTCCTGGTGCGCGACGCCGGCTGGCGCGAGGCGGTCAGTCGCAGCACCCGCATGGTACAGGGCTATCTGGTGGCCGAGCCGGGGTTGACGCTGCGGGTGCGGATTGCCGGCGAGCGGGCTTTGCTCACCCTCAAGGGGGCGAGCCGCGGCATCGCCCGCGCCGAGTACGAGTATCCCGTCCCGCTGGCCGACGCCGAGGCGATGCTGCGCGATCTGGCCTGCACCGCGCTGGTCGAGAAGGTGCGCCATCTGGTGCCGGTCGCGGACCGGGTGTGGGAGGTCGACGAGTTCGCCGGGGCCAATGCCGGGCTGGTGCTCGCCGAGCTGGAACTCGAGGACGAACGGGCCGCCTTCGTCCGTCCCGACTGGCTCGGCGAGGAGGTCAGCGACGACCCGCGCTACTTCAACGCGCGCCTCGCCCGTCACCCCTACCGCGACTGGTGAGCGGCGCGCGGCCGCTCGCGCTCGGCGCCGCTGCCGTACTCGGCGGCTGCGCCCAGGGGGCGCGCGAGGACGCGGTGATCCGCTTCGCGGTGGCGCGCCCGCCGCGCAACCTCGATCCCCGTCTGGCCACCGACGCCACCTCCGAGCGGGTCAACCGGCTGCTCTATCGCACCCTGGTGCGGCTCGATGCGGCCGCCCGGCCGGTGCCCGGGCTGGCGCGCTGGGAGCGGCTGGGGGCGACCCGTTACCGTTTTCGGCTCGGCGAGCAGGGGCGTCTGTTCAGCGACGGCAGCCGGCTCACTGCGCACGATGTTGTCGCCACCCTGGAGTCGATCCGCGCGCCGGGCTCGCGCTCGCCGCACCGCGCCGCGCTCGCCGGCATCGCGGCGCTGCGCGCGCGCGACGACGACACCCTGGAGTTGGTGCTGCACGCGCCCGACGCGGCGCTGCCGAGCCGGCTGGTGCTCGCGGTGCTGCCGGCGGCGGCGATCGCCCGCGACCATCCCTTCGTCACCGCGCCGATCGGCAGCGGGCCGCTGCGGCTGGTCGAGCGATCCGGCCCCGACGACCTACTGCTCGAACGCTGCGCCGACGGTCAGCGGATCGCGCTGGTGACGGTGCGCGACCCCAGCGTGCGGGTGATGAAGCTGCTGCGCGGCGAGGTCGACCTGTTGCAGGGCGATCTGCCGCCCGAGCTGGTCGATCATCTGGCGCGCGCGCCGGGTATTGCGGTGCGCGCCGTGCCCGGCGCCAACCTCTCCTATCTCGGCTTCAACCTCGAGGACCCGCGCACCGGCTCCCTGGCGGTGCGCCGCGCCATCGCCCAGGCGATCGACCGGCCCTTGTTGATCCGCACCCTGCTCGGTGGTCGCGCGCGACTCGCCGAGTCGACCCTGCCGCCCGAGCACTGGGCCGGTCGCGACGATCTCATGCCCTGGCCTCATGACCCCGAGCGCGCCCAAGCGCTGCTCGCAGGCGCCGGGTTCGGCCCCGGGAATCCGTTGCACCTGACCCTCAAGACCTCGAGCGATCCCTTCCGGCTGCGCCTGGCCGGGGCGCTGCAGGCGCAGCTCGCCGCGGCCGGGATCGCGCTGGCGGTTCAGGGGCACGACTGGGGGACCTTCTTCGGCGACGTCAAGGCCGGGCGCTTTACCCTCTATGCGCTGACCTGGGTGGGGGTGCGAAGCCCCGACATCTTCCGCTACGCGCTGCACTCCGAATCGCTGCCGCCGGGGGGCGCCAATCGGGGGCGTTATCGCAACGCCTCGGTCGACCGGCTGATCGCGACCGCGGCGCGCGCGCCCTCGCTCGCCGCCGCGCGTGCGCCCTATGCCGCGCTGCAGGCGATCGTCCATGCCGAGCTGGCGTTGGTGCCGCTGTGGTATGAGGATCAGGTGGCGGCGCAGCGCGCGACCATTCGCGGCTATCGACCGGCCGGCGACGGCAACTATGATGGGCTGGCGCAGGTCGTGCGCGTCCCGGTCGCAGCAAAGGAGGAGTGATGAGCGAGCGCCGTATCCTGATCGATGTCCCTACCCAGACCCTGACCCTGTCGGCGGGCACGCGCGTGCTCGCCCGCTACCCGGTCTCGACCGGGCGCAACGGGGTCGGTGAGCGTAACGGCAGCGGTTGCACCCCGCGCGGGCTGCACCGGGTGCGCGCGCGCATCGGCGAGGGCTGCGCGCCGGGGACGGTGTTCCGGGGCCGCCGACCCACCGGCGAGATCTGCGACGCGGCGCTGCGCGCCGCCCACCCCGGGCGTGACTGGATCACCACCCGCATCCTCTGGCTCACCGGCTGCGAGCCGGGGCGCAACCGCGGCGGCGAGGTCGATACCCTGCGCCGCTATATCTACATCCACGGCACCCCGTCGAGCGAGCCGCTCGGCGAGCCGCGCTCGCACGGCTGCATCCGCATGCACGACGCGGCGCTGATCGCGCTCTTCGATCAGACCCCGGTCGGCACCCCGGTGGAGATCCGCGGCTGAGATGGGCACGCTGCTCGGGCGTCTCGGCGAGGCGGCGGCAAGCCTGCTCGGGGTCTGCACCCTGGTGTTCCTGCTCATCCATCTGGTGCCGGGCGATCCGGTGGCGGCGATGCTGGGGGAGGGCGCGCGCGCCGTCGACCAGGCCGAGCTGCGCGCCGCGCTGGGGCTCGATCAGCCGCTGTGGACCCAGTACCTGGATTATCTCGGTGGGCTGGCGCGACTCGATCTCGGGGTCTCGCTGCACAGTGGCCGGGCGGTGACGGCACTGCTCGCCGAGCGCGCCGGGCCGACCCTGGAGCTGGCCGTGGCCGCGCTCGCCCTGGCGGTGGTGGTGGCGCTGCCGCTCGGGGTGCTGGCGGCGCTGCACCAGGGCGGGGCGATCGATCGCGTCGCGATGGGCTTCTCCATGTTCGGCGCGGCGATCCCCAATTTCTGGCTCGGGCCGTTGCTGATCCTGGTCTGCTCGCTGTGGCTCGGCTGGACGCCGGTGAGCGGGCGCGACGGGCCGCTGTCGCTGCTGCTCCCGGCGCTGACCCTGGGAACCGGGCTGGCGGCGGTGCTGGCGCGGATGGTGCGGTCGAGCCTGCTCGAGGTGCTCGGCGAGGACTATGTGCGCACCGCCCGCGCCAAGGGCGCGGGACCGGCGCGGGTGTTGTGGCGCCACGCCCTGCGCAACGCCTGGCTGCCGGTGCTCACCCTGCTCGGGCTGCAGTTCGGCGCGCTGCTCGGCGGCGCGGTGATCACCGAGACGGTGTTCGCCTGGCCGGGGCTCGGCAGCCTGGTGGTGGAGTCGATCCAGGCGCGCGACTACCCGCTGGTGCAGGGCGCGGTGCTGGTGATCGCGCTCGCCTATCTCGTCGTCAACACCCTCACCGATCTACTCTATCTCGCCCTCGATCCGCGTATCCGCGGCCGTTGATCACTCCGAGTAGCGTCCGCGCGAGTTGGCGTCGCGCACGTCGCGGGCGTAGTAGCTCAGCTGTCCCATGGGCACCACCGTCACCCCGCCGGGGCTGACGTGGAAGCGTTCGGCGTCGCGCGCGCGGTCGAAGCCGATGTTGTCGCCCGCCTCGATCATGTTGTGCCGGTCGACGATGACGTTGCGCAGCCGGGCGCCGCGCCCGATGCGCACGTAGTCCATGATCACGCAGTTGTCGAGTTCGACGTCCTCCTCGATCACCGTCTCGCGGCGGATGATCGAATCGCGCACCCGCGTGCCCTCATGGATCACCGTGGCCGCGCCGAGCAGAGTGTTGCGTATCTCGCCACCGACCAGCTTGGCCACCGGGCCCTGGTAGTTGCTGGAGAAGATCGGCCACTCGGGGTTGAACATGTCGAAGGCGGGGTCGGCGCCGAGCACGTCCTTGTGGGCGTCGAAGTAGGCGTCGATGGTGCCGACGTCGCGCCAGTAGACCTGGTCCTCGTAGGGTTGGATGCCGGGGATGCGGTTGGTCGAGAAGTCGTAGGCGTAGAGCCTGTGGGTGCGCAGCAGACGCGGCAGCACGTGCTGGCCGAAATCGGTCTCGCCGGCGTCGCGACAGGCCTTGAGCGCCTCGAGCAGCACCTCGGTGTCGAAGATGTAGTTGCCCATCGAGGCGAAGGCCATCGCCGGGTCGTGGGGCATCGGGGTGGGCGAGGCCGGTTTCTCCTCGAAGCCCTGGATGCGTCCCTCGGGATCGGCGGCGATGACGCCGAAGCTCGCGGCCTCGGCCAGCGGCACCGGCAGCGCGGCGATGGTGACGTCGGCCTGGCGCTCGCGATGGAAGGCGAGCATCTGGCGCACGTCCATGCGATAGATGTGATCGGCGCCGAACACCGCGACCCGGTCGGGGCGGTGTTCCTCGATCAGGTTGATGTTCTGATTGACCGCGTCGGCGGTGCCCTGGAACCAGTGCTGCCCGGAGAGCATCTGCGGCGGCACCACGGTGACGAACTGGCTCTGCAGCAGCGGCGAGATGGTCCAGGCCTTGCGCACGTGCTCGATGAGCGATTGCGACTTGTACTGCACCAGCAGATAGATGGTCTGGATCTGCGAGTTGACCAGGTTGCTGAGCACGAAGTCGACGATGCGATAGCGCGAGCCGAAGGGCACCGAGGGTTTGGAGCGGGCGGCGGTGAGCGGCTGCAGGCGCGAGCCCTGGCCGCCGGCCATGACGAAGGCGATGATGCGATCGGTGTTCATAGTGTGCTCTCCTCCGGGCCCGTGCCGGGCGGTCTGTTGTCGTGGCGGTGGTGCTGCATCCCGGCCGGACCGATCGGGGCCGGATTCTTGCGCCGATCATAAACCTGTCACCTTAAGGTTTCTTGATGATCGTCATCGATGCGTCCATCTCTGTGCAAAAGGGGGCATGGAGGTCCGGAATCGGGGCGCGACGGGCGATCGACGACCGTCAGCGGTTAAACTAGACGGTTTTCCAGTCGTGTGGACCCATCCCGGTGCCGCGTCCCCACGAACCCGACCGTGTTCCGAGGAGAGAGCGATGAGCGACCCCATGCAGCAACTGCCCCGTCGTCCGGTGATCCTGATCATCCTGGACGGCTTCGGCGTCAACCCAGCCAAGGCCAACAACGCGGTCGCGATCGCCGACACCCCCAACCTCGATCGTTACTTCTCCAGCCATCCGCACACCACGCTGATGGCCTCGGGGCAGGCGGTGGGGCTGCCCGACGGGCAGATGGGCAACTCCGAGGTCGGTCACATGTCGATCGGCTCGGGCTGTGTGGTGCGTCAGGACCTGGTGCTGATCGACGACGCCATCGCCGACGGCAGCTTCTACGACAACGCCACGCTGATCGCCGCGGCGCGCGCCGCGGCCGCGGCCGACCGGCCGGTGCAGCTGATGGGGCTGGTCTCCGACGGCGGCGTGCACAGTCACGTCAGCCACCTCGCGGCGCTGATCGAGCTGTGCCGGCGTCAGGGCGCGCGCGCCCAGGTGCATCTGTTCGCCGACGGGCGCGATACCCCGCCGCGCTCGGTGCTCGGCTATCTCGACGCCTTCGAGCCGGCGCTGCGTGAGGCCGGCGGTCAGGTCGCCACGGTCAGCGGTCGCTTCTATGCGATGGATCGCGACAACCGCTGGGAGCGCACCGAGCAGGCCTGGCGCGCCATGGTCGATGGCGAGGGGCGGCGCGCGGCCGACGCGCGCGCGGCGATCGCCGCGGCCTATGAGGCCGGCGAGGACGACGAGTTCATCGTGCCGACGGTGCTCGAGGGCGCCGAGCCGATCCGCGACGGCGACCAGGTGATCCACTTCAACTTCCGCAAGGACCGCCCGCGCCAGCTGGTCGCCGCCTTTGCCGATCCCGCGTTCGCCGCATTCGACCGCCGCGGGGTGACCGGCGTGCGGGTCACCGGGATGATGGAATACGACCCCAAGTACGGCCTGCCTGCGGCCTTTGCCAGCGACGCGCCGCGCACCACCCTCGGCGGGGTGCTCGCCGAGGCCGGGCTGGCGCAGTTCCACTGCGCCGAGACCGAGAAGTACGCCCACGTCACCTTCTTCTTCAACGGCGGCGAGAACGAGCCGCTGCCGGGCGAAGAGCGGGTGCTGATCCCCTCGCCCAAGGTCGCCACCTACGACCTGCAGCCGGAGATGAGCGCCCCCGAGGTCGCCGACACCCTGGTCGAGGTACTCGGGCGGCGCGCCTTCCCCTTCGTCGTCGCCAACTTCGCCAACGGCGACATGGTCGGCCATACCGCGGTGCGCGAGTCGGTGATCCGCGCCGTCGAGACCCTGGACCGCGAGGTCGGGCGGGTGCTCGACGCCGCCGTCGCCGCCGGCTACTCGGTGATCCTCACCGCCGATCATGGCAACTGCGACGAGATGGTCGATCCGGTCACCGGCGCGCCGCACACCCAGCACACCACCTATCCGGTGCCCTGCCTGGTGATCGACGAGCAGCCCTGGCGGTTGTCGCTCAGTGGCGCACTCAAGGATCTTGCGCCGACGGTGCTGGCGCTGATGGGACTCGATCCCGACCCGCGCATGGACGGGCGCTCGCTGCTGCTCGGTCCGGTGGGCTGAGCGATGCGCGTCTATCTCGACCTGCTGCGCGACGTGATCGACAACGGTCACGATCGCGACGACCGTACCGGGGTCGGTACCCGCTCGGTGTTCGGGCGTCAGGTGCGCTTCGACCTCGCCGCGGGCTTCCCGCTGCTCACCACCAAGCGCGTCCACCTCAAGAGCGTGGTCCACGAGCTGCTGTGGTTCCTCTCGGGCTCGACCAACGCCGCCGACCTGCAGCGCCGCGGGGTCAGTATCTGGGACGAGTGGGCCGCGCCGGACGGCGACCTGGGGCCGGTCTACGGCGCCCAGTGGCGCAGCTGGCCGGCGCCCGACGGGCGGCGCATCGACCAGCTCGCCGAGCTGCTCGCGGCGATCCGCGAGCGTCCGCACTCGCGCCGGTTGGTGGTCAGCGCCTGGAACCCGGCCGACCTTCCCGACGAGGGTCTCGGGCCGCAGGACAACGTCGCCGCCGGGCGCATGGCGCTCGCCCCCTGTCACTGTCTGTTCCAGTTCCAGGTGGCCGGCGGACGGCTGTCCTGCCAGCTCTACCAACGCAGCGCCGATCTCTTCCTCGGCGTGCCCTTCAACATCGCCAGCTACGCCCTGCTCACGGCGATGATCGCCCAGCAGTGCGATCTCGAGCCCGGCGAGTTCATCCACACCTTCGGCGACCTGCATCTCTACCGCAATCACCTCACCGACGACATCGTCCATGCCCAGCTCGCGCGCGCGCCCCGGGCGTTGCCGCGGTTGCGGCTGCAGCGGGCGCCGAGCCTGTTCGACTACCGCTACGAGGACGTGGTCATCGAGGGCTATGACCCGCACCCGGTGATCCGCGCGCCGATCGCGGTCTGATGCGCTGTCGCCCGTTGCCCGAGGATCCCCTGCGATGCCGCCACTGATGGAGCTGTTGTTCGACTACGGACTGTTCCTTGCCAAGACCCTGACCCTGCTGCTGGCGTTCGCCGCGCTGCTGCTGATCCTGGCGCGCGCCCGCGGTGCCGGTGGCGCGCCGGCTCCGGCGCGGCTCGAGGTCGTCGACCTCGGGGCGCGGTTGCGCGAGCAGGCCGCGCAGCTGCGCGAGGCGACCCTCGCGGGCAAGGCGCTGCGCACGCACCGCAAGGCCGAGCGCAAGCGCGACAAGTCGCGTGCGCGGGAGATCGCGACCCGGCCACGGCTGTTCGTGATCGACTTCAAGGGCGACATCCGCGCCAGTGCGGCCGCCGCGCTGCGCGCCCAGGTCAGCGCTCTGCTGCTCGAGGCGCGCCCGGAGGACGAGGTGCTGGTGCGCCTCGACAACGCCGGTGGCATGGTCAGCGAGCACGGCCTGGCCGCCTCGCAGCTGGCGCGGCTGCGCGCGCGCGGCATCCGCCTGACGGTCGCAGTCGACAAGGTCGCGGCCAGTGGCGGTTACCTGATGGCCTGCGTCGCCGATCGCATCATCGCCGCGCCCTTCGCGGTGATCGGCTCGATCGGGGTACTCGCCGAAATCCCCAACTTCCACCGTCTGCTCGAGCGCCACGGGGTCGACTTCGAGCTACACACCGCCGGCGCGCACAAGCGCACCCTGACCCTGTTCGGCGAGAACACCGAGGAGGGACGGCGCAAGCTGTGCGAGCAGCTCGAGGAGACCCATGCGCTGTTCAAGCGTTTTGTCGCCGACTACCGCCCCGCGCTCGACCTCGATCGGGTCGCCACCGGAGAATACTGGCACGGCGCGCGCGCCGTCGAGCTGGGGCTGGTCGACGCCATCCAGACCAGCGACGACTATCTGCTCGCCGCGCGCGACAGCCACAGCCTGCTGGGGTTGCGCTGGCGCGAGCGCAAGGCGCCGCTCGAGCGGCTGCTCGAGGGTGGGCGCGCGATGCTCGAACAGGGACTGGCGCACTGGCGTCGTCCTGGCGGCTGATTCTCGGAGGCGCGGTTGTGCCGGGTGGTCGGATGCTGGCACCGATCGTCACAAAAGCGCAAACTAGCGCCAACCGGGTCGGGCACCGATGGAGCTTGCCGCGCCGACGCCGCAGGGAATGGTCTGGATGATGCGCGAGGAGAGTCACGAGGAGCGCCGAGTCAGGGAGGTTGCGGTCAGCGACCGCCGCGGTCGGGGGCGTCTCGCGTCTTTGCTTGTGTGGTGTTGCATGATTGAAATCAGTATCGGCGGGGGCGTTCCGGGCGCTGCGGGGAGGCTTGTCCCCGGGTGCCTCGGCGTACCTCGCAGCGGAGTGGCCGATGTCGGCAGGTGAGGACGCAAAGGTGTCGGAGCGTCGGCGTCAGCGGCGCACCCCGGTCGATCTTCCCGCCGAGATCCGCGCTCCCCACCAGCCCCGGCTCGCCTGTCGGGTCCGTAACCTCTGCAGCGGAGGTCTGCTGCTCGACATGGGCGAGCAGGAAGCCGAGTTGCGTGTCGGCGCCGGCGAACGTTGCCAGGTCCGCTTCAGGGTGCCGCTCGATGAACGGCGTCGAACCCTGCAGGCGGTGGTGTTGCTGGTACACCGCGCCGAGCACGGGCTGGGTGCGCGCTTCGTCCATTTCGCTGCCGACGGTCAGGCCTACCTGGAGCGCTTTCTCGCCGCTGCGCGCGCGGCGCCGCGACGGGGTGTCGAGGCAACGAGTGCGGCGCGGGCGCAACGACTGCTCGAGCAGATCAGTCGCGAGCGGCTGCCTCCGCTGTTCGATGCCTTGCTCGAGACGCTGATCGATGCGCTGTGGGAATACTCGGAACGTGCTGCGAACGATGCCCAGCGCGCCCGCTTCGTCGGCGAACTCGGTCAGCTCGGTCGCACTTTCCAAGCCGGGGTCCTGGCGCGCGATCTGACCGCCGCAGTGCTCGATGGTCTGGTCTCCGGCCCGACGCAGCGGGTGTCGCGCGCCACTGACGAGGCGGCGGCGCGGGCCTCGCTGTCGCTGGTCGAGCCACATGAGTTCGAACTGTGGCTAGCACGCTCCGGACTGGCCAATCGGCTCGAGCAAGAGCTTGCCGAGGTGTTGCGGCCATTGCGCGGGCATCTCGTCGGAGTCTTCGGCGATGCCCAGATCGCGCTGGAGCCGGAGGCGCTGGCCGAGACGCTGGCCCGGGCGTTGCATCGCGGCGGACTGGAGGACGAGCTGCTCGGACGTGCCCTGCAGCTTGCCGCCATGCCGCTGGTGGGCAATCTCGGTGCCTTCTATCGCGAGCTGCTGCGGCTGTGGCGTGAGCACGGACTGCCGGCGGGTGCGCCGACGTCATGGCGAGCACCGGATCAGGCGCGACAGGCCGCGCCACCGTCTGTCGCGTCGCCGTTGCCGACGCCGGAAGAGCGGACGGACTCGGTCGACGCACGCGCGCCGGCCAGATCCGAGGGACTCGGTCTCGGTGAGTTGCTGACCCGACTGCAGGCGGGCGGCGTGGATCACCAGGCCGACTCCGATCTCGACGGTATGGCGCGGTTGCTGGCCGAGCGCGCGGCAGGGCGCGACGACCGGCCTTCTCTGCGTGCCCCGAGGGTACGCGAGCGGGTTGAGGTCACCGACCAGATGCTCTCGCAGATCCTCGACGATCCCCATGCGCCGCAGGGGATCAAGGCGTTGATCCGGCGGCTGTCGCTCCACTTCCTGGCGATGGCGGTCAGCGACCCCGGTGGCCCGGACGCGCGTGATGCCCATCCGCTGGTCGGGCTGATGGATCAGCTCGAGCAGCTCTCCTCCTTCCTGCTCAACGGCGAGGCCGATGACCGCGCCTTGAGCTGCGAACTCGAGGACTTCGTCCATCGTTTGGTGATCACCGACGCCGGTGATCTCGACACCCTGCGCGCCATCTCTTCCGGTCTGCAGTCACTGCGTGAGCGTGTCGGGTCGCGTTATCGCGCCAATGTCTCGCGTTGGGTCGGTGCCAACGAGGCGCGCGAGTGCGAGCGGCGCGCTCATGAGCGGGTGCGTCAGCGCCTGTTGGCCAGCTTCGCCGGTGAGCAGGTGCATCCGCTGTTGCCGACCTTGCTTGATGCCGGTTGGCGCATGTTGCTCGAGTCGGTCTGCAATTACGCCGGGATCGACGGTGCGCGCTGGCGTCATTACTGGATGCCGCTGTGGACACTGCACCGTGCCAGCCGTGGCGAGGCTGAGGTCGAGGATATCCAGACGCTGGTGGCGACCCTGTACGAGGGGCTGATCTATATCGGTCACGATCCGTTCGGGGCCGAGTCACTGGTCGAGCGGATCGAGCAGGTGTTGCGTCGGGCCGCGCGCGGGGCGCTCGATCGCGAGGACTGGGTGGTGTTCGCGATCGATCCGCCGGAAGACGCCGAACCGGCGCTTCAGCAGCCGCCCGACGGGGTGTCCGAGGCCGACTGGCAGGCGGCCCGTGAACGGATCGAGCAGCTGACCCTGGGGTCCGTGGTATGGCTGGCTGAACAGGGTGGGGAGCGCGCCTATCGGCTGATCTGGCGTAGCGAGGACGGGCGTCGTCTGGCGCTGAGCGACCCGATGGGGCGGCGTGTCCGTACCTTCATCCCCGAGCGTCTGGCCGCAGCCCTGGCCGAGTCACGGGCGCGGGTCGAGGTGCCACCTCGGCAACCGCTGATGCAGCGTGCCGCCGAGGCGACCCTGGCCGAACTCGGCGAGCAGGTGCGCGCGCAGACCGTGGAGGACTCGCTGACCGGGCTACCCGGTCAGCGTTGTCTGGTCGGAGTGCTCACCGGACTGCTGAGCTGTGGCGCCGCGCCCTGTCCGCATCTGCTCGGCTTTCTCGAACTCGATCGCTTCGACCTGCTGACTGCGGCCCACGGTTATGCCGCTGGCGAGCGGCTGCTGGCGCTGATGGCCGAGCGGCTACGGGCGCTGTTGCCCGACGCCCCCTGTCTGGCCTATCTCGGCTGGAACCGCTTCGCGTTGATCGCGCCGGCCGCTGACGCCGGGGTGGCGCAGGCGAGTGCCGAGCGGATACGCGAGGCGCTCGAGGCGGTCTCGCTCACCTGGTTGGGGCGGGTCTTGCAGGTCTCGGTCAGTCTCGGGGTGGCGCTGATCGATGCCGCTGCGGAAAGCCCGGAGGGCGTGCTCTCCGCGGCCAATGTCGCCTGTCTCGCAGCCCAGCACAGCGGCGGTGGTCGGGTGGTGTGCTATGCCGAGGACGATGCCCAGGTCGCCGCGCAGCTCGAGCGCATGCGTGGCTGGGCCCAGGCCGAGGAGGCGATCAAGTCGGGGCGCAAGCGGTTGCGGTTGCAGCCGATCGCGGCGGTGGGGGAAGGGCACGAACACGGCGCCTTTCACCATGGCGAGGTGTTGCTCAGCGTCTATGACGCCGACGATGCCCCGCTACCGCTGGCGGCCTTCATCGCTGCGGCCGAGGCGATGAACCTGATGCACGAGGTCGACCGTCAGGTGATCGAGGAGACGCTGCGCTGGCTGCACGACAACCCCGAGCTGGCGCGTGCCTACGGCGGCGTGGCGATCAACCTCTCTGGTCAATCGCTGAGCGATCCCGGACTCGACGCCTTCATCCGTGCGGCCTTCGCGCGCTGGCAGGTGGCGCCCGGGATGGTTGGCTTCGAGGTCACCGAGACCGCCGCTATCGTCCACCTCGACCAAGCGGTGCGGCTGCTCGAGTCGCTGCAGTCGATGGGGTGCCCGATTTCGCTCGACGACTTCGGCTCAGGGATGTCCTCCTACGGCTATCTCAAACAGTTGCCGGTCGACTTCGTCAAGATCGACGGTTCCTTCGTCAAGGACATCCTCAGCAACTCGCACGACCGGGCGATCGTCAAGTCGTTCAACGAGATCGCGCACTTCATGGGTAAGGAGACCATCGCCGAGTACGTCGAGAACCAGGAGATCCTGGCGCTGCTGCGCGAACTCGGGGTCGACTACGTCCAGGGTTATGGGATCGCGCGCCCCTGTTTCGTCGATGAACTCGATCAGCCTGCGGCGGTAGGCGCAACGGCCTGAGCCCTCGTCTATAGGTACAGGCGCTCGATCTCGCTGTCGTTGTCGCTGCGTGCCCACATCTGCATGAAGGTCTCGCGGAGTCGTCGTGCCTCGGGCGCGTCGGCTGCGGCTGTACGGGCGCGCTGGCCATCGGCGCGCTGCCGCTGGACATATCCCTGGGTATCGACGACGAGGAAGGCGTCGATGCGTGTTCGATCGTCTTCCCCGCTGCGCCGGATCGCGATCCGTGAGGTGAGGCGACGCGCCAGCTCGACCAGACGAGGCCCTTGCTGGAGTGCGTTGCGGGTCTCGTTGAGCAGGATACGCACCGGGAGATCAGGACGTTCGAGCGCGAGTCGTCGTATCGCCTCGAGCAAGGGCGGCTGGTCGTAGAGATCGGGTTCGAGATGAGGCCCGAAGATCAGCAGCTCGCGGCGTGCCTGGGTCGCCAGCGCGATACCGGCGTCACGGATCGAGGTGCGTGTTTCGAGCGGCTGCGGCCTGATGTGGGCGCTGATCATGAAAGCGGTTCCATGGAGAGGGGCGACAGGGTGTTGGTTTCCGGACATTTCCGGTTCCGAGCCGGTCGCGGTGGTGTGGCACCGGTGCTGTCGATAGCTAGCTGTTGTTTTATGATGACTTTCGTTGTAAATATGTTGCGGTCGGCGAAAAAAGTTGCACTTTTGCGGCTTCCGTAAGCTAGAATGTCTGTGTCCCGAGTGTGGTCCCTGGGGTTCACGGGGTCTAGATCGGATTGAAAACCCGCGTCGGGGGCCAGACATTCAGCATCTGGTGAGATCAACGCATCACGTTGTTGCTTTTTGCTGACATGTGCTACAGCTTGTTAATCTGTCGCCGATCGGACCACTCACCCACCTGAAACAGGAAACCGTGAAGATGCGCAAATTCAAACAGTCCTCCCGCGTCGCGGCCGCAGCGGCCTCCCTGGCCTTGGTCTTGGGCGCCCCGCTGGCGGCCAATGCCGCCGACATGATGGACCATTTCTGGTCGGCCAAGCCGACCGGGACCGCTTGGGTCACCGGTTATGGCGAGTGCTGGCGGAGCACTCAGGGTCCGAACGATCTCGAGCCCTGCGTCAAGCCGGTGCCGGAAGAGTTCGTGGTGCGCCTGAACTTCGAGTTCGACAAGTACAACATCGATAACGTGGTCAACGACGCCGAGCTGGCGCGTCTCGACGACTACATCTCCGATGTCAACGCGACCCAGTCGCGTGAGCAGCTCACCCTGGTCGGTCACACCGACGCCAGGGGTTCGGACAGCTACAACGACACCCTGGGGCTGAACCGTGCCAACGCGGTGCGTGACTACATGGTCTCCAAGGGCATCCCGGCGAGCGACATCGTCTCCGTCGAGAGCCGTGGCAAGCGTGACATGCTGCCCGAGTTCGACGTCTTCTCGGTCAAGCAGCGTCGTGTGACCATTCGCTCCAAGGTCGAGGGCTGATCCAGCGCCCTCACCGCGCGCCAGGGATCGGCGCCCGCCGCCCCAAGCCGGCACGCCGATACGGCCTCACGGCCGATCGGCGTGTGTGGTAACCCGCCGCGCATCCCGAACTCCACAGTTTTCAGTCGCTCGCCCGGCCTTGCCGGGTGGCGCAAGGGTCCAGTTAAGCCCCACTCCCCCCCGACAGGGGCTTGATGGAAGGCCGGTCGCGCTCCCCGCGTGACCGGCCAATTTTTTTGTCGACACTCCGCGCCGCCCTTGCCCGGCGCGGGCCGTTCTCAGCTCTCGCGTGTGAGCTGGATGGCATCGCCGAGGTAGCTCGCCGGTGTCAGCGCCTTGAGTTCGGCCTTGGCTGTCTCGGGGATCTCCAGTCCATCGACGAATTCAGCCAACGCCTCGGGGCCGATGCGCTGGCCGCGGGTCAGCGCCTTGAGCTTCTCGTAGGGCTTGTCGACACCATAGCGGCGCATCACCGTCTGGATCGGTTCGGCGAGCACTTCCCAGTTGTCGTCGAGGTCGGCGGCCATGCGCTCGGGGTTGGCCTCGAGCTTGCCGATGCCCTTGAGCGCCGATTGCAGCGCGATGGTGACGTGGGCGAAGCCGACACCGAGGTTGCGCAGCACGGTCGAGTCGGTGAGATCACGCTGCCAGCGCGAGATCGGCAGCTTGCCGGCGAGATGCTCGAGGATGGCGTTGGCGATGCCGAGATTGCCCTCGGCGTTCTCGAAGTCGATCGGGTTGACCTTGTGCGGCATGGTCGAGGAGCCGACCTCGCCGGCGACGGTGCGCTGCTTGAAGTAGCCGACCGAGATGTAGCCCCAGACGTCGCGGCAGAAGTCGATCAGCACGTTATCAAAGCGCACCACCGCGTCGAACAGCTCGGCCATGTAGTCGTGCGGCTCGATCTGGATGGTGTAGGGGTTCCAGGTCAGGCCCAGCGACTCGACGAAGTCGCGGGCGAAGCCCGGCCAGTCGATTTCGGGATAGGCGACGCGATGGGCGTTGTAGTTACCGACGGCGCCGTTGATCTTGCCGAGCAGGGCGACCTCGGCGCAGCGTGCGCGCTGGCCCTGCAGGCGCCGTGCGACATTGGCCATCTCCTTGCCCAGGGTGGTGGGCGAGGCCGGCTGACCGTGGGTGCGCGAGAGCATCGGCTGCTCGGCATAGCGCTGGGCGAGCCCCTGGATCGCGCCGATGATCTGGTCCATCTCGTCGAGCAGCTGCGCGCGCCCGCGCGCGAGCATCAGCCCGTGGGAGAGGTTGTTGATGTCCTCGGAGGTGCAGGCGAAGTGGATGAACTCACCCACGGCGGCGAGCTCGGGCAGCTCGGCGGTGCGCTCCTTGAGGAAGTATTCGACGGCCTTGACGTCGTGGTTGGTGGTGCGCTCGATGGTCTTGATGCGTTCGGCCTCGGCGAGGCCGAAGTCGGCGACGATGGCATCGAGATGCTGGTTGGCCGCGTCCGAGAAGGCGGGGACCTCGGCGATCTGCGGCTGTGCGGCCAGCGCTTGCAGCCAGCGTACCTCGACCTGCACGCGATGGCGGATCAACCCATACTCGCTGAAGATCTCCCGCAGCGCGGTGGTCTTGCCGCCATAGCGGCCGTCGACGGGGGAGATGGCGGTGAGTGAGGATAGCTCCATCGGCATGAGTGACTCCGGGTGGTGATGTTCGGTGTCCGGCTGCCTCTGCGCAGCGACGGACGGGTTGTCGGGTGGGGATTGGGTGGCGTCGTCAGTGGCGACGTCCTCATCCGTAATGCGCGCCCGCCGGGTCGTGGCCCGTGCGCGGCGGTGGCGGCGCCTCGTCGTGGCGCGGTGCTGTATCCATTATGGCGCGCCCGTCAGCGCAGTGCTCAGGGCGCGCAGCGAATTTCGCCTGCACACAACGCAGATCGCCCGAGCCCCGGACGGGGGACTCGGGCGATCGTGCCGGGGCGCCGCGCGCGGCGCCCCTGGGGTCGGCCTCAGTCTGCGGCCAGCTTGCGCAGCACGTAGTGCAGGATGCCGCCGTTGCGATAGTAATCGACCTCGTTGGGGGTGTCGATCCGCACCTTGGCAGTGAAGCGCTTGACGCTGCCGTCGGCTGCGGTCGCGGTGACCTCAACCTGCTTGGCCTCGCCGTTGTTCAGGCCCTGGATGTCGAAGGTCTCGGTGCCGGTGAGACCGAGCGACTCGGCGCTGTCGCCGTTGATGAACTCCAGCGGCAGGATGCCCATGCCGACGAGGTTGGAGCGGTGGATGCGCTCGTAGCTCTCGGCGATCACCGCGCGCACCCCGAGCAGACGGGGACCCTTGGCCGCCCAGTCGCGCGAGGAACCCGAGCCGTACTCCTTGCCTGCGACCACGATCGCCGGGATGCCTTCGTCCTGATAGCGCATCGCTGCGTCGAAGATCGACATCTGCTCGCCGCTCGGCTGGTGCAGGGTGACGCCGCCTTCGGTGCCGGGGGCCATCAGGTTGCGCAGACGGATGTTGGCGAAGGTGCCGCGCATCATCACCTCGTGGTTGCCGCGCCGCGAGCCCAGGCTGTTGAAGTCCTTGGGATCGACGCCCTTCTCGATCAGGTATTTGCCTGCCGGGGAGTCGGGCTTGATGGCGCCGGCCGGGGAGATGTGGTCGGTGGTGATGGAGTTGCCGAGCAGCGCCAGACAGCGCGCGCCGGTGATGTCGCCGACCGGGGCGACGTCGAGCGACATCCCCGCGAAGTAGGGCGGGTTCTTGATGTAGGTCGACTCGGGCCAGTCGTAGGTGTCGGTCTGCGGCGCCGCGAGCCCCTGCCAGCGGGCATCGCCGGAGAACACGTCGGCGTAGGCGGCGGTGAACTCCTCGGCGGTGACGAACTCGCCGATCGCGCCGCTGACCTCGGCCTCGCTCGGCCAGATGTCCTTGAGATAGACCGGGTTGCCCTTGGCGTCAGTGGTCAGCGGATCGTTGAACGGGTCGATGTCGATGCGTCCGGCGATGGCGTAGGCGACCACCAGCGGCGGGCTGGCGAGGTAGTTCATGCGCACCTCGGCGTGCACCCGGCCCTCGAAGTTACGGTTGCCCGAAAGGATCGAGACGGCGCACAGGTCGTTGTCGGCGATCGCCTTGGAGATCGGCGCCGGCAGCGGGCCGGTGTTGCCGATGCAGACGGTGCAGCCGTAGCCGACGTTGTGGAAGCCGAGCGCCTTGAGCGGTTCGGTGAGGCCGGCGCGGTCGAGATAGCGGGTGACCGCCATCGAGCCGGGACCGAAGGCGGTCTTGACCCAGGGTGCGCGCTCGAGACCGAGCGCGGCGGCCTTCTTGGCGACCAGGCCGGCGGCGATCAGCACGCTCGGATTCGAGGTGTTGGTGCAGGAGGTGATGGCGGCGACCACGATGGAGCCGTCGGAGAGTTCGAACTGCTTGCCGTCGAGTTCGACCTTGGCCGGACCCTTGGTGGGGATGCCGCGCTCCTCCTTGAGGGCCGCGAGGGCCTTGGGGAAGTGCTCGGTGATGGTGTCGAGTGCGACGCGGTCCTGCGGACGCTTGGGACCGGCGAGCGAGGGCACGACGTCGCCGAGATCCAGCTCGAGGGTCTCGGAGTAGTCGGCCTCGGCGGCCTCGGCGGTGTGCCACACGCCCTGCGCCTTGCAGTAGGCCTCGACCAGCGCGATCTGCGCCTCGCTGCGGCCGGTCAGGCGCAGGTAGTCGAGGGTGATCTGGTCGATCGGGAAGAGACCGCAGGTGGCGCCGTACTCGGGGCCCATGTTGGCGATGGTGTTGCGCTCGCCCATCGGCAGCGAGCTGATCGCCGGGCCGTAGAACTCGACGAACTTACCGACCACGCCGTGCTGGCGCAGCCGTTCGACGATGGTCAGCACCAGATCGGTGGCGGTGACGCCCTCGCGCAGCTTGCCGGTGAGCTTGAAGCCGACGACCTTGGGCACCAGCATCGAGATCGGCTGGCCGAGCATCGAGGCCTCGGCCTCGATGCCGCCGACGCCCCAGCCGAGCACGCCGATGCCGTTGACCATGGTGGTGTGCGAATCGGTGCCGACACAGGTGTCGAAGTAGGCCTGGGTGGCGTTGCCGGCGTCCTTGGAGAAGATCAGGCGCGAGAGATACTCGACGTTGACCTGGTGGACGATACCGGTGTCCGGTGGCACCACCTTGAAGCCGTCGAGCGCGTTCTGGCCCCACTTGAGGAACTGATAGCGTTCGCGGTTGCGCTGGAACTCGAGTTCGGCGTTGAGCGCGAAGGCCTCGTCGGAGCCGAAGTGATCGACCTGCACCGAGTGGTCGATGACCAGCTCGGCGGGCTGCTGCGGGGTGATCTTGCTCGGGTCGCCGCCGAGCTTGGCCATGGCGTCGCGCATCGCCGCCAGGTCGACCACCGCGGGCACACCGGTGAAGTCCTGCATCAGCACGCGCGCCGGGCGGTACTGGATCTCCTTGGAGGGCTCGGCCTTGGCGTCCCAGTTGGAGAAGAACTCGATGTCCTCGCGGTTGACGGTGACCCCATCCTCATTGCGCAGCAGGTTCTCGAGCAGGATCTTGATCGAGTAGGGCAGGCGCTCGCTGCCGGGGACGGTGTCGAGACGGTAGATCTCGTAGTCCTTGCCGGCAACACTCAGGGTGGACTTTGCGTTGAAGCTGTTGGTCATGCAATGGCTCCGGATGTGGCTATCGTCATTTCGCGCAAACGCGAAATTCTAGCGTCCAGGAGGGCGGCGCGCCATACACCGTGCGCTGACGGGGCGCGGCCGATCCCTCCGGGCGGGTGTGACGGGGCGTGTTCCGACCCCGTCGGGAGAGGGGGGTCAGTCCTCGTGGCGCTCGAGATAGGCGTGCGCGTCATCGAGGAGTTGGCGATTGCGCAGCAGCAGGTGCCAGCGCGAGCCACCGACCTGGCGCCACAGCATGGCGGCGCGGATGCCGGCGAGCAGCAGCGCGCGCACCCGGCTCTGGTTGTCGGGGTTGCCGAGGTGCAGTTCGCTGCCCTGCACCATCACCCGCGGGGTCAGGGTGCTGATGGTCTCGCTGTAGAGATCGGCGAAGTGGCCGAGGATCGCCGGATGCAGCAGCGGGAAGTGCTCGAGCTTGTCGCGCGCCGCCTCGATGCCCTCGCCGAGTCGGGCGAGTCGTCCGGGCTCGCGCGCGAGCGCGCGCTCGAGCCGGATCAGGGTCACCACGTAGCGGGTCAGCTCAAGGTTGCGCTCGGGCTGTCCGGTGAGCTGGGCGATCACCTGGCGCGCGCCCGGGGCGAGTGCGCCGGGCGCGCCGAAGACCGCGGCGGTGTTCTCGGCGTCGACCTGGAACAGGCTGTAGATGCACGGCTCCATCGCCTCCACATCGGCGTTGCCGCGGTGGGCGATGCGACTGACGCAGGCGGCGGCCTGATGGAGTCCGGCGAAGGCGATGAGCCGATCGAGGGTGTCGTAAGGCATGGGGCTGGATTCTCCGATGCGACTCAGGGCGTGGCGTGCTCGATCACGGCGCCGCCGAGACAGGTCTCGCCCTGATAGAAGACGATCGACTGGCCCGGGGTCACCGCGCGTTGCGCTTCGGCGAAGCGCACCTGGCAGCCCTCGGGTCCGAGGGTCTCGACGGTGCAACGCTGCAGCGGCTGGCGGTGACGCAGCCGCGCCAGGCAGTCGAAGGGGGTGGCGGGCGCTTCCCCGGCGATCCAGTGTGGCGGCTGGGCATGCAGCGAGCCGGCCATCAACAGCGGGTGGTGCTTGCCCTGGACGACGATCAGACGGTTGTGCTCCGGGTCCTTGGTGGCGACGAACCAGGGGGCCTCGCCGCCGCCGGCGATGCCGCCGATGCCGAGCCCCTGGCGTTGGCCGATGGTGTAGTAGGCCAGCCCGTGGTGCTCGCCGAGCACCCGTCCCTCGGGATCCTCGATCGGCCCCGGGGTGCGATCGACATAGCGCGCGAGGAATTCGCCGAAGCGCCGCTCACCGATGAAGCAGATCCCGGTGCTGTCCTTCTTCGCGGCGTTGGCCAGACCGAGCCGGCGGGCGATGGCGCGCACCTCGGGCTTGCCGAGGTCGTGCAGCGGGAAGCGCGCATGGGCGAGCTGGTGCTGATCGAGCAGGTGGAGGAAGTAGGTCTGGTCCTTGTTGGCGTCGGCGCACAGACACAGCCGATGGCCGCTCGCGCCGTGCTCGACCCGGGCGTAGTGACCGGTGGCGATGGCTTCGGCGCCGAGGTTCAGCGCGTGTTCGAGAAAGGCGGCGAACTTGATCTCGCGGTTACACAGGATGTCGGGGTTGGGGGTGCGCAGCGCGCGGTACTCGGCGAGGAAGTGCTCGAACACCCGGTCCCAGTATTCGGTGGCGAAGTTGACGGTGTGCAGGCGGATGCCGAGTCGTTCGGCGACGGCGCGGGCATCGGCCAGGTCCTCGGCGGCGGCGCAGTAGCCGCCGTGCGGGTCGTCGTCCTCTTCCCAGTTCTTCATGAACAGGGCCTCGACCTGATGACCCTGCTCGAGCAGGCGATGGGCGGCGACGGCCGAGTCGACTCCGCCGGAGAGGCCGATGATGATGCGTTCTGGGCGAGATCGGGCGGCGCGGACGGTCATGGCGCTATCAGGGACAAGAGGGCGGATGGAGCATGCGTCGGACACATCCCGTCGGCCTGGGCGACGACGGAACGCACTGCCGATGTGGCATCGGGTCTGCGCAACGAGTAAACGAGGATGGTAGCATATTCCTTTTTGATCACCCGATAGAGAAAACTGCTCATGGCCTACGACAAGATTTCGGTCCCCAACGGTGAGAAGATCCAGGTCAACGATGACCTGTCGCTCAACGTCCCCGACCGCCCGATCATCCCCTTCATCGAGGGTGACGGTATCGGTGTCGACGTCACCCCGGTGATGCGCTCGGTGGTGGACGCTGCGGTCGAGAAGGCCTATGGCGGCGCGCGCAAGATCGAATGGATGGAGATCTACGCCGGCGAGAAGTCGACCCGCACCTATGGCGAGGACGTGTGGCTGCCGGAGGAGACCCTGCAGGCAGTCAAGGAATTCGTGGTCTCGATCAAGGGTCCGCTCACCACGCCGGTCGGTGGTGGTATCCGCTCGCTCAACGTCGCGCTGCGCCAGCAGCTTGATCTCTATGTCTGCCTGCGCCCGGTGCGTTACTTCAATGGGACCCCGAGTCCGCTGAAGGCCCCGGAGGACACTGATATGGTGATCTTCCGCGAGAACTCGGAGGACATCTACGCCGGCATCGAGTGGCAGCAGGGCAGCGCCGAGGCCGAGCGTCTGGTCGGCTTCCTGCGTGAGCAGATGGGGGTGACCAAGATCCGCTTCCCCGAGACCTCCGGCATCGGCATCAAGCCGGTCTCGAAGGAGGGCACCGAGCGTCTGGTGCGTCAGGCCATCCAGTACGCGATCGACAACGATCGTCCGTCGGTGACCCTGGTGCACAAGGGCAACATCATGAAGTTCACCGAGGGCGCCTTCAAGGACTGGGGCTATGCCCTGGCCAAGGCCGAGTTCGGCGCCACCGAACTCGACGGTGGTCCCTGGTGCAGCTTCAAGAACCCCAAGACCGGTCGCGAGATCGTGATCAAGGACGTCATTGCCGACGCCTTCCTGCAGCAGATCCTGCTGCGCCCGAAGGAGTACTCGGTGATCGCCACCCTCAACCTCAACGGCGACTACATCTCCGATGCGCTGGCCGCGCAGGTCGGCGGCATCGGCATGGCGCCGGGCGCCAACCTCTCGGACTCGGTGGCGATGTTCGAGGCGACCCACGGCACCGCGCCGAAGTACGCCGGCAAGGACCAGGTCAACCCCAGCTCGCTGATCCTCTCGGCCGAGATGATGCTGCGCCACCTCGGCTGGACCGAGGCCGCCGACCTGATCATCAAGGGTGTCGAAGGCGCCATCGAGGCCAAGCAGGTCACCTATGACCTGGACCGACTGATGGAAGGCGCCACCAAGCTCAGCTGCTCGGGCTTCGGCCAGGCCGTGATCGAGCGCATGTAAGACGTGTGAAACGTGCGCGGGGCGCGACCCTGACGGATCGCGCCCCGCGTCGTGATGCGGCTCGGGACGCGGTCGCCCCGGGCCGTGGTTCAGGTGTCAGCTGAGACGATGCACCTTGGCCGCGTGCAGGCCCTTGGGCCCCTGGTTCAACTCGAATTGCACCTTCTGTCCCTCCCTGAGTGTCTTGTAACCCTCCATGTCGATCGCCGAGAAGTGAACGAAGACGTCTTCGTCTCGCCCATCGGGTTGCACGAACCCATAGCCCTTTGCGTTATTGAACCATTTAACGACTCCGGTGATCATTGGCGCAGTCCTCCAGGGTTTGCGGGTCTTGCCTTGGTGGTCGATCATCATTTTTTGTTGTCAGGCGCCATTGCCTTGAATCGGCTCCCTGGCGCCCTAGTTCGCTAGTATAGTGAACTGTTTTCGTTGGTCAAACGGGGCGTTACGCGGCCCCACGCCGCCGTTGATCGATCCCTCCGGGGTGCGTATGTTCCAGCGTATTGATCGGCCTGACGCGCCCCTCAATCCTTTGTCTAGAATCCGCAATCATGAGTGACGATATTCCGAGCGAGGACGGTGAATCCGGACTGACGGTTCAGGAGGCCCGGCCGAAGCTGCGCCATCCACCGCGGTTCAAGGTGCTGCTGCTCAACGACGACTACACCCCGATGGACTTCGTGGTCGAGGTGCTCGAGGGGTTCTTCGGTATGAATCGCGAGAAGGCGACCCAAGTTATGCTCCAGGTGCATACGCGCGGGGTCGGGGTCTGCGGCGTCTACACCAAGGACATCGCCGAGACCAAGGTCGCCCAGGTCAATGACTATGCTCGTACCAACCAGCATCCGCTGATGTGCACCATGGAAGAGGCTTGAAATCGGCGCCGCGCGCGCGCATGGCTGCACTCAACCACCACGGTTTTCTCAACCCCCTGCTTGGAACAGGTCGATGCTGAGCAAAGAACTCGAATTTTCGCTGAACCGGGCCTTCAAGGAGGCGCGCGAGAAGCACCACGAATACATGACCGTCGAGCACATGTTGCTGTCGCTGCTCGACAATCCCACCGCCGCGCGCGTGCTCAGGGCCTGTGGCGCGGATGCCGAGCGGTTGCGTCGCGAGATCTCGGCCTTCATCGACGAGACCACGCCGTTGATCCCCGAGCATGAGGATCGCGACACCCAGCCGACACTCGGTTTCCAGCGGGTGTTGCAGCGTGCGGTGTTCCACGTCCAGTCGGCGGGCAAGAAGGAGGTCACCGGGGCCAACGTGCTGGTGGCGCTGTTCAGCGAGCAGGATTCGCAGGCGGTCTATCTGCTCAATCAGCAGGACATCACCCGGCTCGATGTCGTCAACTTCATCTCCCACGGCATCTCCAAGGTTCCCGGCGAGAGCCAGGAAGACGAGGTGCCGGGCGAGGTCGACGAGGCGCGCGCCGAGGACAAGGAGAACGCCAGCCCGCTCGAGAGTTTCGCCACCAATCTCAACGAGCTGGCGCGCCAGGGGCGGATCGATCCGCTGATCGGGCGTGCCGCCGAGGTCGAGCGCACCGTGCAGATCCTCTGCCGGCGGCGCAAGAACAATCCGCTGTTCGTCGGCGAGGCCGGCGTCGGCAAGACCGCGATCGCCGAGGGGCTGGCGAAGAAGATCGTCGATGGTGACGTACCCGAGGTGCTGGAGTCGGCGGTGATCTACGCCCTCGATCTCGGCGGCCTGGTGGCCGGGACCAAGTATCGCGGCGACTTCGAGAAGCGACTCAAGTCGGTGCTCGCCCAGCTCAAGCGTCAGCCGCACGCGATCCTCTTCATCGACGAGATCCACACCATCATCGGCGCCGGCTCGGCCTCGGGCGGGGTGATGGACGCCTCCAACCTGATCAAGCCGGTGCTCGCCTCGGGTGAGCTGCGCTGCATCGGCTCGACCACCTATCAGGAGTATCGTGGCATCTTCGAGAAGGACCGCGCGCTGGCGCGTCGCTTCCAGAAGATCGATGTGCCCGAGCCGAGCGTCGAGGAGACGGTGGAGATCCTCAAGGGGTTGAAGTCGCGCTTCGAGCAGCACCACCAGGTGACCTACACCAACACCGCGCTGCGCGCCGCCGCCGAACTGGCCAATCGTCACATCAACGATCGCCACCTGCCCGACAAGGCGATCGACGTCATCGACGAGGCTGGGGCCAACGTTCAGCTTAAGAGTGGCGCCAAGCGGCGCAAGCGTATCGATGTCGCCGATGTCGAGGCGATCGTCGCCAAGATCGCGCGCATCCCGCCGAAGCGGGTCTCGGCCTCCGACGCCGAGGCGCTGAAGAACCTCGATCGTGATCTCAAGATGGTGGTCTATGGCCAGGACCCGGCCATCGAGGTGCTGACCTCCTCGATCCGTATGAACCGCTCCGGGCTCGGCAGTCTGGAACGCCCGATCGGCTCCTTCCTGTTCACCGGCCCGACCGGCGTCGGCAAGACCGAGGTCACCCGTCAGCTCGCACGCATCCTCGGCATGGAGCTAATCCGCTTCGATATGTCCGAGTACATGGAGCGCCACACCGTCTCGCGGTTGATCGGCGCACCGCCGGGCTATGTCGGCTTCGATCAGGGCGGGCTGCTCACCGAGGAGGTCAACAAGCATCCGCATGCGGTGCTGCTGCTCGACGAGATCGAGAAGGCCCACCCCGATGTCTTCAACCTGCTGCTGCAGGTGATGGACCACGGCAGCCTCACCGACAACAACGGGCGCAAGGCCGATTTCCGCAACGTGGTGCTGGTGATGACCACCAACGCCGGCGCCGAGGAGACGGCACGGCGCTCGATCGGCTTCACCGAGCAGGATCACTCGACCGATGGCCTAGAGGCGCTCAAGCGCTACTTCTCGCCGGAGTTCCGCAACCGTCTCGACGCCGTGGTGCAGTTCTCGCCGCTGGCCGAGTCGACCGTCGCCAGTGTGGTCGACAAGTTCATCTTCGAGCTCGAGCAGCAGCTCGAGGAGAAGAAGGTGGCGCTCAGCGTTGATCAGGACGCCCGTGCCTGGCTCGGTGCCAAGGGCTACGATCCGCAGATGGGTGCACGCCCAATGGCGCGGGTGATCCAGAACCACATCAAGAAGCCGCTCGCCAGCGAGCTGCTGTTCGGCACGCTTGCCAATGGTGGTGAGGTGCGGGTGGGGGTGCGCGACGACGCGCTCGCCTTCGAGATCAACGGCGAGTGGTGCGAGCTATAGGTGCTGGTCGATGGGGTGACGTGGCGGCGAGCAAGCCTCTCGCCGTGGCGGCGCCGTCAGTCTCGGCGATGACCAACCGCGACGCGCAGCCCCGCCGTGCCGACTCGGCCCGATGGCGAGCGGCGAGGTCGCGTGTGACGGTTCGCGCGGTTGCGCGATGAGTCCGGGCGCTCGGCGAGAGAGCCGGCGCGCGCATGCCCGAGGGGCAGGCGTGATCAGCGGGCGCGGTAGACGATGCGGCCCTTGGTGAGGTCGTAGGGGGTCAGCTCGACGGTGACCTTGTCGCCGGTGAGGATGCGGATGTAGTGCTTGCGCATCTTGCCGGAGATGTGGGCGGTCACGGTGTGACCGTTCTCGAGCTCGACCCGAAACACGGTATTGGGCAGGGTCTCGGTGACCGTGCCTTCCATTTGAATGACGTCGTCTTTTGCCATAGTCGAATTACTGAAGACAGCTCCGTTTTTAAAGCCGCCGGATTATACCATATCCATTGTGTCGATCACCGTCGATACATCGATTCCGTCTCCTCTTCACTCGCGCGGGCGAGACCGGCCTCATGGCTGGCGCAGCAGAGTGCCGCGTGCGAGCGCTCTCCAGCCCCGCCCATCCCAGGCCTCGAGCGGACGAAAGCGCGCCTTGTAGGTCATCTTCTCGCAGCCCTCGACCCAGTAGCCGAGATAGAGATAGGGCAGCTCGAGTCGGCGTGCCAGCTCGATCTGGGCGAGGATCGCGAAGGTGCCGGGGCCGAGTGCGGCGAGCGCCGGATCGTAGAAGGTGTAGACCGCCGAGAGGCCCTGCTCGAGCCGGTCGGTCACCGCGACACCGAGCAGCCTCTCCTCATCGAGCCAGAACTCGATGAACAGACAGGGGCCACCCCAGGGATCGACGAGGAAGCGCCGATAGCCCTCCTCGCTGGCATCGTCGGCCATGGGTCCGTCGCCATGACGCCCCAGCAGATAGTCGCGATAGAGCGCGTAGTGCGCCGGATCGAAACTGGCGCGACGCTCACGCAGGGTGATGCGTGGGGCGTTGTGCCGCCAGTTGCGTCGTTGCGAGCGGTCGGGGAGAAAGTCCGCGACCGGGATGCGGACCGGCACGCAGCGGGTACAGCCACGGCAGGCCGGTCGATAGACATGGCTGCCGCTGCGGCGAAAGCCGAGGTCGATCAGGAGTTGATAGGTGGCGGTGTCGATCCGGGCGTTGGGGTCGACGAACAGGGTGCGCGCGCGCATCGCCTCGAGATAGGAGCAGTCGTGCTCGCCGGTCAGATAGAGCGCCAGATGGCGTCCCGGTCGGGTGATGTCGTCCTGGTTCATCGGCTCTGTCCCTCGTCGTCCCAGCTGTGATCATGGCCGGGTAGGGCGCAGAACCGCTCGAGCCGATCGGTGAAGTCACGCCGGGGAACCTCGACCGCGCCCATGCGCTGCAAGTGATGGGTGTGCATCTGGCAGTCGATCAGCCCGAAGCCCCACTCGGCGAGGCGTCGGCACAGCTGGACCAGGGCGATCTTGGAGCCGTCGCTGGCGCGGCTGAACATGGATTCGCCGAAGAATGCCTTGCCCACCGCCACCCCGTAGAGCCCGCCGATCAGGGCGTCGTCGCGCCACACCTCGACCGAGTGGGCGAGGCCCTGGGCGTGCAGTCGCTCGTAGGCATCGATCATCTCCGGGACCAGCCAAGTGCCGACCTCGTCGGCGCGTGGTGCGGCGCAGGCGCGGATGACCCCGGCGAAGTCGCGATCGAAGGTGACGCGGTGATCGGTGCGCCGCAGCCGCTTGGCGAGGCTGCGCGAGACGTGCACCTGATCGGGCACGAGGATGCTGCGCGGGTCGGGCGACCACCACAGGATGGGATCCCCCTCGCTGTACCAGGGGAAGATGCCGTGACGATAGGCTTGGCGCAGCCGCGTGGTGCTGAGGTCGCCGCCGACGGCGAGCAGTCCGTTGGGCTCGCGCATCGCCTGCGAGACGTCGGGAAAGTGGGTGCGGTCTTGTGGATCGAGCAGGGTGAGCATGTCCGGGCTAGTCCGAGGGTGACGATGACGATGCCGGCCTGCGGTAGGGGCTGTGGTCCTGCATCCGGCGCAGATACGCGCGCATGCCTCGGGTTTCGCGCTCGAGCGCGCGGGCGATGGCCGCGCGCAACTCGGGGTCGGCGATCCAGTGCGAGGACCAGGTCGGCGTCGGTAGGAAGCCGCGGCTGATCTTGTGCTCGCCCTGGGTGCCGGGCTGGAAGTGTGTCAGCCCGGTGGCGATGCAGTGTTCCAGTCCCTGGTAGTAGCAGGCCTCGAAGTGGAGACTGTGGAAGGCGTCGCTGCAGCCCCAGTGGCGGCCGTAGAGGGTTCGGGCGCCGACCAGGTTGAAGGCCGCGGCGACGATCCGCGCTCCCTGGTAACAGAATACCACCAGCAGCGACTCACCCATGGTCTCGCCGAGCGTGGCGAAGAACGCCGGCGACAGGGTGGGGACACCGCCGCGCCGCTCGAAGGTGTCGCGGTAGAGCCGATGGAGGCTGGCCCACTCGGCGGCGCCGAGCTGGTCGCCGCGCAGTCGTGCGATGCGCAGACCGGCCTCGGCCACCCGTCGGCGCTCGCGGCGCACCTGTTTGCGCTTGGCCGAGGTGAACTGCGCGAGCAGACCGTCGAAGTCGCGCTCGTCGTCACGGTGCCAGTGGAACTGGCAGCCGAGCCGTGGCAGCAGTCCCGCGGTCGCGAGCGGCTCGCCCTCCCGCTCGGTGTGGAACAACCAGTGCATCGACGAGACCCCAAGCTGTTCGGCGAGGTGTCGCGCACCCTCGATCAGTGCTCGGGCGTGGCGTGGGCGCTCGGCGTCGTCGGCGCTGAGGATGCGCGGTGCGACCGCCGGGGTGTAGGGGGCGGCGATCACCAGCTTGGGGTAATAGGGGAGTCCGCGGCGGTGGTGCGCCTCGGCCCAGGCCCAGTCGAAGACGAACTCGCCATAGCCGTTGGTCTTGAGGTAGCAGGGCGCGGCGGCGCGCAGTATGCCGTCGGCGTCGCGCAGCGCCAGGTGCAGCGGGATCCAGCCGAACGTCTCGCCGACGCAGCCGTGTCGCTCCAGGGCGGCGAGGAAGCGGTGGTCGAGGAAGGGGGCGTCGTCGCCGACCAGCCGATTCCAGTCCGCGGCGGGGATCTCGTCGATCGCGCCGTGGGTGGTGAGGCTGAGCAAGGGGGGAGATGCATCGTGCATGTCCCCTCAGGTTGGGGCGGGTGGTGACGGCGCAAGCCGGTTGCGCGGTCACCGTCTCGGGGTCAGGACTGGGCCTGCTCCAGGGCCAGGGCGTCGAGATACTTCTCGGCGTCGAGCGCGGCCATGCAGCCGGTGCCGGCGGAGGTGATCGCCTGACGGTAGATCTGGTCCATGACGTCGCCGGCGGCGAACACCCCGGGTACCGATGCGGCGGTGGCGTTGCCCTGCAGCCCACTGGCGACGCGGATGTAGCCGTTGTCCATCTCCAGCTGGCCGGTGAACAGCTCGGTGTTGGGCTTGTGGCCGATGGCGATGAACACCCCGGTGAGGGCGAGTTCGCGGGTGCGCGCGTCCTTGGTGCTCTTGACGCGGATGCCGGTCACCCCGCTGGCGTCGCCGAGCACCTCGTCGAGGGTGTGGTCCCAGAGGATCTCGATGTTGCCGTGCTCGGCCTTCTCGAACAGCTGGCGCTGGAGGATCTTCTCCGCCCGCAGGCTGTCGCGGCGATGGATCAGGGTCACCTTGGCGGCGATGTTGGACAGATACAGCGCCTCCTCGACGGCGGTGTTGCCGCCGCCGATCACCGCGACCTCCTGGTTGCGATAGAAGAAGCCGTCGCAGGTGGCGCAGGCCGAGACCCCGCGCCCGCGGAAGCTCTGCTCGGAGGGCAGGCCGAGATACATGGCGCTGGCGCCGGTGGCGATGATCAGGGCGTCGCAGGTGTAGGTCGCCGAGTCACCCTCGAGGGTGAAGGGGCGGTTGCCGAGGTCGGCGGAGTGGATGTGGTCGAAGATGATCTCGGTCTCGAAGCGCTCGGCATGGCGGCGCATCCGCTCCATCAGCTCGGGACCCTGGACGCCATCCGGGTCGCCGGCCCAGTTGTCGACCTCGGTGGTGGTCATCAGCTGACCGCCCTGCTCGAGGCCGGTGACCAATACCGGGTCGAGATTGGCGCGCGCGGCGTAGACCGCAGCGGTATAGCCGGCGGGGCCGGAGCCCAGGATCAGCAGCCGGCAGTGCTTGGTGTCGCTCATGTCGATGGTCACTCCAAAGGGGATGGGTCGCCGTGTCTACGGGGCGCGTGACAACGGGCGTGAAAACAGAGACGGCCGGGGCTGGACCCGGCCGATGATGAGTCGCCGTAGACTGTAAGGGCTGGTTTGGAACACGTAAAGCAGTGTGCTGGCAGGGGGCGTGACCGGGGGCGCCGTTCGGCGCCTCGCGGGTTGTCGGCGAGATGCTGTCGAATCGCGCCTCGCTGCCTTGGAAGCCGTGTGTCGAGCGCCGATCCCGAGTCGGGTTGACAAGTGTGACTGGCTTTTCTAGATGTATGACATACAGCATCTTAGAAAAGATTGTTGCAATCAATTATGAGAAATGAAGCGGTCTCTTCCAGTGTGCGCGTCGGGATCCTCGCGGCGCTCGTATTGCTCGGTGGTTGTGCCGCCACGGGTGGGGCGCGCCAGCAGGTGGTCGAGGCTGGGCTCGCCCAGCTGGGGACACCCTACCGTTACGGTGGCACGGATCCGCGTACCGGAGTTGATTGCAGTGGTCTGACCTACTACGCCCACCACGCCGCGGGAATCGACATCCCGCGCGTCTCGGTGGCGCAGCTTGCCCGCGCCCGCCCGCTCGCCCAGGGGCGGGCACGCGCGGGCGACCTGGTGTTCTTCCGCACCGGTCCAGGGGTGCACCATGTCGGTCTGATGGTCGATGATGAGCGCTTCGTGCACGCCTCGACCTCGCGCCGCGAGGTTCGTCTGGCCCGGCTCGACGCGCCCTATTGGCGTGCCCGCTACCTTGGTGCCGGCACCTATCTCGACTGAATCGACCCGTCTCGACGGCCTCTTGTGCTCGCCTTTTAGGGACTCATGTTGCACAATGATCGACGGCCTCCGGGGTTTCCGGAGGTATCGAGATCACCAAGTGTGCCTTTTTGAAGGAGTTGATCCCATGTCCGATAAGCCAATTTGCAAGAGCCGTCGCGACGCCGTCAAAGTGATGCTGGGTACCGCTGCCGCAGTCCCGGTGATCAACCTCGTTGGCTTCGGTACCGCGCGTGCCGAGGTTCCTGCAAACGCTGTGACCGAGGACGATCCCACCGCGGTTGCGCTGAAGTACCACCGTGATGCGGCTCAGTCCGAGCGCGTTGCCGCCGCTCGCCCGGGTCTTCCGCCCGAGGAGCAGCACTGCGAGAACTGCCAGTTCATGCTGCCCGACCAGGGTGCTGGCGAGTGGCGCGGCTGCAGCCTGTTCCCCGGCAAGCTGATCAACCTCAACGGCTGGTGCGCTTCCTGGACCCTGCGTGCAGGCTGATCCGGGTTGACGTTCCCCTCCGGGGGTACACTGACGGGGCCGCACGGCCCCGTTTGTCGTTTCGGGGCCGCCGTTCGTCGGCAACATCTGGGTCACAGGTCACGTAGGCGCGCTGACACCCCTGCTTTAATCCAGAGACAGCGACCGTATTCTCTACGGAAGCACTCTTGTGATCGGGTCCCTGCCTCTTGCCCGATCCTCTACCAGGCAGCAACAGCGGTAACCCGGTCATGTCTCTATCCCGCCCCCAGGTCCTCTCCAGCCATTATTGCGACGTCCGCGTCCACGACCGCCTCGAGCCCGCGGTGAGTCGTCATGGGGTGCGCTGGCGATTGCTGTTTCTGCGCACCATCGTCTGGTGCCTGATCGGGTTGATCCACGCGCCGCTGTTCATCGGGCTGGTCGAGTTGCTGCGCGTGCACGGCTGGTCACACTGGGCCTATGTGCCGGCCGCGGCACTGGCCGGCGCGATCGGTGCGGTGCTCTACGGTGCGCGAGAGATCTCGCTGATGGCCACGGCCATCGGTGGCGTGGTCGGGGTCGGGGCTTTGATCGCGCTCGACGGCATGGTGGGGTTCATCGAGTCGGCGCTGCTCGCCGCTGCGCTGGCCGCTGTGGTCGGGGCGTTGGTGCCCTTCCGCGCGCGCTGTTCGCGCCATGTGCCGGGCAAGACCCTGGCCGGCCTCATGACCGGCGCGCTGGTCGGTACCGCCGTGGCCCTTGCCGATTCGCTGCAGCCGGGTGGGTTCGCGGTGTTCGCGGTGCTGCTGTTCCTGGTCAGCGTCAACGGCGTGCTCTATGTCTCGACGGTGCGCGGCTGGGTCTGTCTGGCGCGTCGGCTGCTGCTCGAGTCGCGCCCCTGTCAGCTCATCGAGGCACTGGTGATGGCGCTGCTCGCCGGGGTCGCGGCCGGTAGTGTCTGGCTGATCAGCGGGCCGCTGCTCGCCGTCGAGCAGGGTTGGTGGATGCAGGCGAGTCTGGCGCTGCACCAGGACCTCGCCCAGGCGGTGGTCGGCGCCGTACTCGGTGGCGCGCTGGCGGGAATGCTGCTCGAACTCTTCCGTTTTCCCTGGGTCCACGAACTCTGAACATGTCTCGATCGGCTCGGTCGGGCGCGCCGGCCATCCCCGGGCTGTGGTTCAATAGTGTATCCATGCGCGCGGATCCCCCGTGTCGCACCAGTCCACCGGTTTCTCGATCCATGGCAAGAAGCAAGTCCAGTCGTCGCTGGCTCGACCGTCACGTCGGCGATCCTTTCGTCAAGCAGGCGCAACAGGACGGTTACCGTTCGCGCGCTGCCTACAAGCTGCTCGAACTCCAGGAGCGCGATCGTCTGCTCGCCCCGGGGATGCGGGTGGTCGATCTCGGTGCCGCGCCCGGGAGCTGGTCGCAGGTGGCCGCGCGGCTGGTCGGCAAGCAGGGACGGGTGGTCGCGCTCGACCTGCTGCCGATCGATCCGCTGCCGGGCGTCGAGATCCTCCAGGGTGACTTCCGTGAGCAGGCGATGCTCGAGCAGCTCGAGGCGGCGCTCGAGGCCGCACCGCTCGACGTGGTGCTCTCGGACATGGCGCCGAACATCACCGGGACTGCGGTGGTCGACCAGGCGCGGGTGATGTATCTGGTCGAACTCGCCCTGGAGCTGGCCCAGGCCCGGCTCAAGCCCGGCGGCGCGCTCGCGGTCAAGGTCTTCCAGGGCAGCGGCTTCGACGATTATCTGCGCACCCTGCGTCAGTCCTTCTCGCGGGTGGTCACGCGCAAGCCGAAGTCCTCCAGATCGGCGAGCCGCGAGGTCTATCTCGTGGCCAAAGGCTTTAATCCTTGAGCGGTCGATGCTAGTTTCATCCGCTTGAGTGACGACATTGCCGCGCCGGCAACCAACCAGCTAAGGGCACCAGGCCGTGAGTGACATGGCGAAAAACATACTTCTTTGGGTGGTCATCGCCATCGTGCTGATGTCCGTGTTCAACAACTTCACCACCACCCAATCGGCTTCGAGCAAGCTCGACTACTCGACCTTCATCGCGCGGGTCAAGCAGGGCGACGTCAAGGAAGTGACCATCCAGGGCGAGAAGATCGAGGGTCTGACCGCCTCCGGGCAGCGCTTCACCACCTTCAGTCCGGGCGATGACGGCCTGGTCGGCGACCTGCTCAACAACGATGTGGTGATCAAGGCCGCGCCGCCCGAGCAGCAGTCGGTGCTGATGCAGGTGCTGATCAACTGGTTCCCGCTGTTGATCCTGGTCGGGCTGTGGATTTTCTTCCTGCGTCAGATGCAAGGCGGTGGCGGCGGCCGTGGGGCGATGTCCTTCGGCAAGAGCCGCGCACGCATGCTCTCCGAGGATCAGATCAAGGTTACCTTCCAGGATGTCGCCGGCGCCGAGGAGGCCAAGGAAGAGGTCGTCGAGATGGTCGACTTCCTCCGCGACCCCGGCAAGTTCCAGAAGCTCGGTGGCAAGATCCCCAAGGGCGTGCTGATGGTCGGCCCGCCCGGCACCGGCAAGACGCTGCTGGCGCGCGCCATCGCCGGCGAGGCGCGGGTGCCCTTCTTCACCATCTCCGGCTCGGACTTCGTCGAGATGTTCGTCGGTGTCGGCGCCTCGCGGGTGCGCGACATGTTCGAGCAGGCCAAGAAGCATGCGCCCTGCATCATCTTCATCGACGAGATCGACGCCGTCGGTCGCCATCGTGGCGCCGGGCTCGGTGGCGGGCACGACGAGCGCGAGCAGACCCTCAACCAGCTGCTCGTCGAGATGGACGGCTTCGAGGGCACCGAGGGAGTGATCGTGATCGCCGCGACCAACCGTCCCGACGTGCTCGACCCGGCGCTGCTGCGCCCGGGCCGCTTCGACCGTCAGGTGGTGGTGCCGCTGCCCGATGTGCGTGGCCGCGAGCAGATCCTCAAGGTGCACATGCGCAAGATCCCCGCCGCCGAGGACGTCCAGGCCTCGGTGCTGGCGCGCGGTACACCCGGCTTCTCCGGCGCCGACCTGGCCAACCTGGTCAACGAGGCGGCGCTGTTCGCCGCGCGCCGCAACAAGAAGCTCGTCGACATGGACGACATGGAGCAGGCCAAGGACAAGATCATGATGGGCGCCGAGCGGCGCTCGATGGTGATGACCGAGGACGAGAAGCGCCTGACCGCCTATCATGAGTCGGGGCACGCCATCGTCGGTCGACTGGTGCCCGATCACGATCCGGTGCACAAGGTCAGCATCATCCCGCGTGGTCGCGCACTCGGTGTCACCCTGTTCCTGCCCGAGGACGATCGCTTCAGTTACAGCAAGCAACGGCTCGAGAGCCAGGTCTCCAGCCTGTTCGGCGGTCGTGTCGCCGAAGAGTTGGTGTTCGGTACCGAGAGTGTCACCACCGGCGCACAGAACGATATCCAGCGCGCCACCGAGATCGCCCGCAACATGGTCACCAAGTGGGGGCTGTCCGATCGGCTCGGGCCGCTGACCTACGGCGAGGACGAGCAGGAGGTCTTCCTCGGCCATTCGGTCACCCAGCACAAGAACGTCTCCGACGAGACCAGTCATCTCATCGACGAGGAGATCCGCGACGTGATCGAGCGCAACTACGCGCGTGCCCGCGAGATCCTCGAGACCCATCGCGACAAGCTCGAGGCGATGACCGCGGCGCTGATGAAGTTCGAGACCATCGACTCGGATCAGATCGACGACATCATGTCCGGCCGCCCGCCGCGCCCGCCGCGCGACTGGGAGGACGATCAGTCGCAGCGTCCGACCGGGCCGGATGCTGCGAGTCAGACCAAGGAGGGGCGCGTCGGTGGACCGGCGGGCGAGCACTGAATGCGTAGATACTTCGGAACCGACGGCATCCGCGGGCGGGTCGGCGAGGGCATCGTCACCCCCGACTTCGTGCTCAAGCTCGGCTGGGCGGCCGGGCGGGTGCTCGGCAATGGCGGTGGCGGCAAGATCCTGATCGGCAAGGACACCCGGATCTCGGGCTACATGTTCGAGTCCGCGCTCGAGGCCGGGCTGGTGGCCGCCGGGGTCGACATCCGTCTGCTCGGGCCGATGACCACTCCGGCGGTGGCCTATCTCACCCGCACCTTCCGCGCCGATGCCGGGATCGTCATTACCGCCTCGCACAATCCCTACCAGGACAACGGCATCAAGTTCTTCTCGGCCGAAGGCGACAAGCTCCCCGACACGGTCGAGGCGGCGATCGAGGCCGAGCTGGAGCAGCCGTTGCGCACGGTCGACTCCAGCGATCTGGGCAAGGTGGTGCGAGTCGGTGACGCCGGTGGTCGCTACATCGAGTTCTGCAAGGGCACCATCCCATCGTCGATCAATTTCCGTGGTCTGAAAATCGTCGTCGATTGTGCCAACGGGGCGACCTATAATACTGCCCCCCATGTCTTCGAGGAGCTTGGCGCCAGCGTGGTGCGTCTGGGCGTCGAGCCCAATGGGTTCAATATCAATCGCGACGTCGGATCGACCCAGCCCGAGGCGCTGCGCGAGGCGGTGCTGCGTGAGGGCGCGGACCTCGGTATCGCCTTCGACGGTGATGGCGACCGGGTATTGATGGTCGATTCGCGCGGTGAGCTGGTCGACGGCGACCAGCTGCTCTACATCATTGCCAAATCCAGGCTCGCAGCCAGTGCGATGCGTGGTGAGGTGGTCGGGACACTGATGAGCAATCTCGGTCTAGAGCATGCGCTGGCGCGGCTCGGCACCGGGTTCGTCCGCACCAAGGTGGGCGATCGCTACATCATGGAGGCGCTCAAGCAGGCCGATGGCATCCTTGGCGGCGAACCCTCGGGCCACATCATCTGCCGCGATCGCACCTCCACCGGCGACGGGATCGTTGCGGCGCTGCAGGTGCTTGCGGCGCTCAACCGGCTCGAGTGTTCGCTCGATGGGCTGTGTGCCGAGGTCGAGCGTTATCCGCAGGTGCTGATCAACGTGCGGCTCGACCGGCGCCGGGAACTCGACGAGCTGCCGGGGGTGCGCGAGGCGGTCGCCGAGGCCGAGCGCGAACTCGACGGCAGTGGCCGGGTGCTGCTGCGGATGTCTGGAACCGAACCGCTGGTGCGGGTGATGGTCGAGGGAACCGACGAGGGGCAGGTACGCCGTGTGTGCGAACGGCTCGCGGACGTCGTACGCGAACAGATCGCAGTTTAGGAGTTTCGACACATGGCCGTCACTTCCATCCATGGGATGTGGTCCACACGTCTCGCCTTCATCCTTGCGGCCAGTGGTTCGGCCGTCGGCCTGGGCAATATCTGGCGTTTCCCCTATGCCGCCGGCGAATACGGCGGTGGGGCATTCGTCCTGGTCTATCTGATCTGTGTCGCTGCCATCGGCATCCCGATCATGATGGCCGAGATCATGCTCGGTCGACGCGGACGCCAGAGCCCGATCAACAGCATGCGCACCTTGACCGCCCAGGAGGGACGCGCCGGGGGCTGGCAGGTCGTCGGCTGGATGGGCATCGTCACCGCTTTCCTGATCCTCTCCTTCTACAGCGTGATCGCCGGCTGGGCGCTGGCCTACGTCTTTCGCGCCGCCACCGGTGTCTTCAACGGGATCGACGGCGTCGCCGCCGGCGAGATCTTCGCAGCGCTGGTGGGTGATGCCGAGCGTCTGCTCGCCTGGCACACCATCTTCATGGCGATGGTGGTGCTGGTGGTCTCGCGCGGGGTCGCCAGCGGACTCGAGAAGGCGGTGCGCTATCTGATGCCGGCGCTGTTCGTGCTGCTGGTGGTGATGGTGATCTATGCTGCCAGCGCTGGTGACTTCGCTGGCGCAGTCGATTATCTGTTCGCGCCCGACTTCGAGAAGTTCAAGGGGCATGCCGGTGAGGCCGTCCTCAGCGCCATGGGGCAGGCCTTCTTCAGCCTCAGCCTCGGCATGGGCGCGATCATGATCTACGGCTCCTATCTCGGTCGCGACGCCTCGATCGCTCGCAACTCGGTGATCGTCGCCTCGATGGACACCCTGGTGGCGCTGCTCGCCGGCCTGGCGATCTTCCCGGTGGTGTTCGCCAACGGTTTGGCGCCCGACAGTGGTCCGGGACTGATCTTCCAGACCCTGCCGATTGCCTTCGGCGAGATGCCCGGTGGCCAGCTGTTCGGTGCACTGTTCTTCGTGCTGCTGGTGTTTGCAGCCTGGACCTCGGCGATCTCGCTGCTCGAGCCGCTGGTCGCCTGGCTGGTGGAGAATCTCAGCTTCAGCCGGGTGCGCGCCTCGATCCTCGCCGGCGTCACCGTCTGGCTGCTCGGTATCGCCTGCCTGCTCTCGCTCAACGAGTGGTCCGGCTTCACCGTTTTCGGCAAGGGGATCCTCGACCTCTTCGACTTTCTCACGGCCAACATCCTGTTGCCGCTCGGTGGGATCCTCATCGCGATCTTCGCCGGTTGGAAGATGGCCCGTGCCTCCTCACTCGACGAGTTGCGCCTCGGCGAAGGTCTTGTCTACCGGGCGTGGCGGATACTGATCCGCTATGTTGCGCCGACAGCGGTAATGCTCGTCATGCTCAATGCCCTGGGCATCCTCAAATTGATTGGTCTTGATTAGTTGTGGCTACAGTCAGAAAAAGTGCCCTGGTGCCGTACTCCGCGGCCCAGATGTTCGATCTCGTCTATGATGTCGGTGCCTATCCGCAGTTCCTGCCCTGGTGCAAGAGCGCCCGGGTGATCTCGGAGAGCGCGGAGCAGATCTGCGGTCAGATCGAGGTGTCGCGGATGGGGATCCACCAGACCTTCAGCACCTGCAACCACTACGAGCGTCCCGGGCGCATGAGCATCAACCTGCTCGACGGCCCTTTCCGCAAGCTCGTCGGTGGCTGGCGTTTTACCGAGTTGCGCGAAGATGCCTCCAAGGTCGAGCTGGAGCTGGACTTCGAGTTCTCCGGGCGGTTGATCGACAAGGCCTTCGGCACCGTCTTCAACCAGATCGCCAATACCCTGGTCGACGCTTTCTGCAAGCGGGCCGACGAGGTGTATCGTGACTGATTACCTGCAGGTCTCGGTGGCCTATGTCGGCGAGCGGGGGCAGGTATTGCGTGCCATCGAGGTGGCTCGCGGCACTCGGCTCGAGGAGGCGCTGCACCAGTCCGGGGTGCTCGAGCGTTTCCCCGAGATCGATCTGGCGCGTAACAAGGTGGGGGTTTTCGGCAAGCTTGCCAAGCTCGATCAGGTGCTCGAGGACGGTGATCGGATCGAGATCTACCGGCCGCTGATCGCCGACCCGAAGGCGGCGCGCAAGCGCCGCGCGGCGGGGGCGGGCTGAGCGTCCGCCGCGTTATTCCTTGGGCTCCAGGCCGACGGCCTTGAGGCTGCGCTCGACCAGCCCCTTGCGTCCCTCGTGGTCCGGCACCTTGACCAGGATTTCTCGGGGTTCGCGTGACTGGGCCCGGATGGGGTCGGGTTTGATGTCCCCTTCGATCCGAACTAGGCTGTCCTCCGCGAAGTACAGCGTCAGATAGCGGATCTCCATCGGCTGGTGTCCACGCTTGATGGTATAGGTGTAATCCCAGCGGTCGTTATGGAAGAAATCGGTCAGCAGCGGGGTGCCGAGCAGGTACTGCACCTGCCGCCTGGTCATGCCCGGCTGGAGCTGATCGATCATCTCCTCGGTGATGATATTGCCTTGCTGCACCGTCATCTTGTAGACGAATGGCAGGTTCTCCAGCATGGAGGATCGGTACTCGTCGGGTCGCTTGTCCCGCGAACAACCGCTCGCGACGATAATCAACAAAGAACCGAGGATCGAAAACGTGAGAATCTTTCGCATTGTTTTGCGTCGATGACTGTGCGAATAACCGTGGCATGATACAGCAGCGCCGGATCCCGATCACCGGGCGGCGCGTGAGCAACGCAGTCCGGGCGGTCGCCGACGCCTCCGGGCTAGACGGGGAGAGCGGTTTTGGAAAATCAACAGATCAAACGTGCGGGCCTCAAGGTCACGGCCCCGCGGGTCAAGATATTGGGCATCCTCGAGAAGAGCCGCAAGCGCCATCTCAGTGCCGAGGACGTCTACAAGCAATTGCTGAGTCAGGACGAGGAGGTCGGTCTGGCGACCGTCTACCGGGTGCTCACCCAGTTCGAGAGCGCCGGACTGGTGTGCCGGCGCAATTTCGAGGGCGGGCAGTCGGTGTTCGAACTCAATAGCGGAGATCACCACGACCACCTGGTCTGCGTCAAGTGCGGCAAGGTGGTCGAGTTCGTCGACAGTCTGATCGAGGAGCGCCAGTCGCAGATCGCCGAGGACAAGGGGTTCCGTATCCAGGACCACTCGCTGGTGATCTACGGCGTCTGCCCGGGGTGTCAGTCGCAGGACTGATGCCCGCTCAACGGCCCTCGCCGGTAAGACGCTCGACGAGCTGCTCGACCTGGCGCAGTCGCTGCTCGGGTTCGGGCATCTCGCGATAGAACCTGAGCGTGTCGCCGCCATCGAGCCGGTAGACCTTGGGCTGCTCCTGGATCAGCCCGATCAGCCGGGCCGGATCGATCCGCGGATTGTCCTCGAAGCAGATCCGCCCGCTGCCGATCCCTACCTCGATCTTGACGATCCCCCATGGCTGGACCCGCAGCTTCAGTGCGGTGATCTCCAGCAAACGCTTGGCCGGTTCGGGCAGCAGCCCGAAACGGTCGATCATCTCCACCTGTAGTTCCCGCAGCGCTTCCTTGCTGGTGGCGCTGGCGATGCGTTTGTACATCACCAGTCGGGCGTGCACGTCGGGCAGATAGTCGCTCGGCAGCAGCGCCGGGACCCCCAGGTCGATCTCGGCGCCGTGACTGAGCGGTCGATCGAGTTCCGGGGTACGCCCGGCCTTGAGCGCCTCGACCGCGTGCTCGAGCAGCTCCATGTAGAGCGAGAAGCCGACCTCGGCGATCTGTCCCGACTGCTCGTCACCGAGCAGCTCGCCGGCACCGCGGATCTCAAGGTCGTGGGTCGCGAGGGTGAAGCCTGCGCCGAGGTCCTCCATCGATTCGATCGCCTCCAGCCGCTTGACCGCGTCCGTGGTCATCGCCTTGGTCGGCGGGGTGATCAGATAGGCGTAGGCGCGGTGGTGCGAGCGCCCGACCCGGCCGCGCAGCTGATGGAGCTGGGCCAGGCCGAGCTTGTCGGCGCGGTTGATGACGATGGTGTTGGCGCTGGGCACGTCGATACCGCTCTCGACGATGGTGGTGCACACCAGCAGGTTGAAGCGCTGGTGGTAGAAGTCACGCATGATCCGTTCGAGTTCGCGCTCGCGCATCTGGCCGTGGGCGATCTGGACACGCGCGCTCGGGATCAGCGCCTCGAGCTTCTGCGCCTGGTTCTCGATGGTCTCGACCTCGTTGTGGAGGAAGTAGACCTGACCGCCGCGCTTGAGTTCGCGTTGTACCGCCTCCTGTATCAGGCCGTCGTTCCACGGGCTGACGAAGGTCTTGATCGGGTGACGCTCGACCGGCGGGGTGGCGATGATCGACAGGTCGCGCAGCCCCGACATCGCCATGTTGAGGGTGCGCGGGATCGGCGTGGCGGTGAGGGTGAGGATATCGACCTCGCTGCGCAGCTGCTTGAGTCGCTCCTTGTGGCGCACTCCGAAGCGGTGCTCCTCGTCGACGATCACCAACCCCAGGTCGTGGAACTCGATACCTGGCTGGAGCAGCTTGTGGGTGCCGACGACGATGTCGATGGTGCCCTCGGCCAATCCCGCGAACACCTGCTTCTGTTCGCGCGCGGTGCGAAAGCGCGACAGGCTCTCGATTCTGATCGGCCAGTCGGCGAAGCGGTCGGAGAAATTCTCGAAGTGCTGTTGGGCGAGCAGGGTGGTCGGCACCAGCACCACCACCTGGCGCCCACCGTTGGCGGCGACGAAGGCCGCGCGCATCGCCACCTCGGTCTTGCCGAAGCCGACATCGCCGCAGACCACCCGATCCATCGGCTTGGTGTCGGCCATGTCGGCGAGCACGCTGTCGATCGCGCGCAGCTGGTCCGGGGTCTCCTCGAAGGGGAAGGCGGCGGCGAAGGCGCCATAGTCGGTATCGGGCGCGGGACTGGCCACGCCCTGACGGGCGGCGCGTCGGGCGTAGACGTCGAGCAGTTCGGCGGCGACGTCGCAGGCCTTCTGCGCCGCCTTGCGCTTGATCCGTTCCCATTGTTCGCCGCCGAGTCGGTGCAGCGGTGCCTGCTCGGGGGTGGCGCCGGTATAGCGCGAGATCAGGTGCAGCGAGCTGACCGGGACATAGAGCTTGTCGCCCTTGGCATAGCCGAGGGTGAGGAACTCGGTGCTGCTGCCGCCGACCTCGAGCGTCTGCAGCCCCAGATAGCGCCCGACGCCGTGCTCCTCGTGGACCACCGGCGCGCCCTCGGTCAGTTCGGTGAGGTTGCGCACCACCGCGTCGCCGTCGCGCTCGCGGGCACGACGGCGACGCTCCTGGCGTACCCGCTCGCCATAGATCTGGGTCTCGGTGATCAGCGCCAGCCCCTGGTCGGCGAGCCGCAGCCCCTGCTCGAGCGGGGCGACGGTGAGCGCCAGTGGTTGCTCGCCGTTGACGAAGGCGCCCCAATCAGCGACCTGGCTGGCGTGGATGCCGAAGTCGCGCAGCTGCTCGGCGAGCAGCTCGCGCCGCCCGGTGCTCTCGGCTACCAGCAGCACCCGCTGCCCCGGGGTGGCGAGGAAGCGCTGCAGCGCTCGTGCCGGCTCGGCGGCGCGCGCCTGCAGCTCCAGTGGGGGCAGATCGAGGGTGGCGAAGTTGTCGACTCCGGCATAGCCCTTGGGGCGGGTGTCGAACGGTGCGGTGCGGTAGTTCACCCCAGGCATGCGGTTGAGCGCGGCGGCCAGTTCGTCGACGCCGAGATAGAGCTGCTCGGGGGCGAGCAGCGGGCGCTCGGCGTCGTGGCGACGCTGCTCATGGCGTTCGGCAACGCTGGCGAGGAAGCCCGCGCCGGCCTCGCGACCGCTCGCCGGTTCGATTGCCAGGGTGGTGGCGGGCAGATAGTCGAAGAGGGTGGCGGTGTCGTCGAAGAACAGCGGCAGATAGGACTCGATGCCGCCCGGTGTGCGCCCCTCCGAGACCTCGCGATAGATCAGACTGCGCTGTGGGTCGCCCTCGATGCTGGCGCGATAGCGGCTGCGGAAGCCGACGATCGCCTGCTCGTCGAAGGGGAACTCGCGCGCCGGCAGCATCCGCACCTGCTCGATGCGCTCGTGCGAGCGCTGGGTCTCGGGGTCGAACAGACGGATGCTCTCGACCTCGTCGTCGAACAGGTCGATGCGTAACGGTTGCTGGCTGCCCATCGGGAAGACGTCGAGCAGCGAGCCGCGTACCGCGTACTCGCCGTGTCCCATGACCTGCGAGACACCGCTGTAGCCGGCGTGTTCGAGCCGCAGTCGGGTGGCGTCGAGATCGAGCCGGTCGCCGCAGGCGAGTACCAGCGAGTGGGCATCGACATAGTCGCGCGGCGGCAGGCGCTGGAGCAGGGTCGCCACCGGCACCACCAGCACGCCGCGGGTGAGACCCGGCAAGCGGTGCAGGGTCAGCAGCCGCTCGGAGACCAGTTCGGGCAGCGGTGAGAAGACGTCGTAGGGCAGGGTCTCCCAGTCGGGGAAGCCGAGCACCGGGAGTGCGCTACCGGCGAGGAAGAAGCCCAGCTCCGCCTGCAACCGCCGCGCGGCCTGCACGTCCTCGGCCAACGCCAGCACCAGCCCGGGGTGACGGCTGGCGGCAGTGGCGATGGCGAGCGCCGCGCCGGCCCCGTGCAGTCCTCCCCAGCACCTGCGTTCACTCACGCCTTTTGGCAGCGGTGGTTCGAGCGGGGAGTGCAGGGTGGCGGATGTGGCCTGGTTCACGAACGGGTCCTCGTCACTTCGACAAGCATGGGATTCTCGCACAGCAGGGGCGGATCTGCAGATGGTGCGGTGCGGTTGAGTGCGTTCTATCTGACAGGACCGATCGTCGGTTTTGTTTACACTTTATGTGTTGTTTTTTGCTCATGGCGCATTGCGTTTCATGAAATGTCTTTGTCTTCAGTCTGTTGCTGTTATGTGGCATGGAGCGTGCCCTATATGCCCGCACCGGGGGTGCGTCATCGTTGCGAGAAGGGACCACCCGGATGCGGCGCATCATGAACTGCCCCGGCGCAGGGAAGATAGCAGGGAAGACAAAGGAGTTGAGTCAGCATGATCAAGCGGATAGTGATGAAGATGCCGGTCCTGGCCTTGGTGACGTTGGGCGAGGCGTTCGCCGGACCGGTGGTGACCCAGTGGGAGTATGGCGCTGAGTCACGATTCGTGAATGCTCGATTCTCGGGCTCGACCGGTGAGGTCCGGATCGGTGAGCGCGAGTTGTCCTGGGGAGCTGCCGACTATATCGACTACAGCAGTTGTGGGTTCATGGGGATCAAGTGTTGGTTTCGCAGGCCGCCGACGATCAGTCCCGACTTTCGCCAACCGTCAACCGATCCGGATCGCAACCGCAGCGCCTTGACCATCGGTAATGGCGTGACCGATGACTTGAGCAGCGGCGGTCCGGCCATCGGCTCGGTCTCGACGGTCGTCGACGGCAGCGTCGATGACGCCGCCGAGATCGGCGTCGGCACCAGCCTGACCCACTGGAACAACCGGCTCTCGTCGCGCTACTCGACCCTCGAGTGGGGACGTATCGCGACCAGCCTGACCCTGACGCCAGAGCTGCCCAGCACTGGTCCCAGCATCGATACCCGGACCCTGGACTTCGAACTCTTCTTCAAGGAGACGGCGAACCAGGGGGCGTGCGCCGGCGACAGCACCAACCCCTGTCCGGATCTGTTCGGACTGCTCGCGGTGCAGACCCTGGACATCCCCTTCCTCTACGACGGTAATGCGTATCTGGTGAGCCTGCTGTTGCAGGACGCCAGCGGCGGGGTCGCACCGATGGCCACCCTGCACGAGCAAGAGTGCGCCGCGCTCGGGTTGGGCGCCGGGTGTCAGGGTTTCCGTACCGCCGAGGAACAGGCGACCACCTTCCGGTTCGCCTTCGCGGTCAGCACCGAGGCGCTGTTTCCGCCGGTCGCGACCCCGCCGGTCCAGTCGGTGCCGTTGCCGGCCCCGCTGGGGCTGATTGGCGGTGGGCTGCTTGTCGCGGGGCTGTCGCGCGGGTTGGGTCGTCGCGGCCGATAGGGCCTGGCGAAGACCCGGGTCGGGGAGGACGGGTCCCGACCCGGGTCGCCCTAGAGGTCGACGATCTCGGCGCGATCGCTGCAGGTACGCGCCGTCTCGATCAGGTGGCGCAGGCCGACCCGCTCGGGGTCGAACTCGATCAACAGTAGCCCGGCGCGTCGGTGCTCGACGGTCTCGACGCCGTCGAGCCGGGTCAGCCGCGTGCTGACACGCGTCAGGGTCTCCTCGGACATGGCGACCTGAATCAGCGTCTTGCTCTTCATCGCGTGCTCCATGTTGTCGCAGACATCGATGATGGAGGGCCGATGGGGCCCTGGTGGGGAGGCCTCCCCCGTGGCGGACTGCCTGGTGCGCTCGTCTGGCGTTGCGGTCCTGGCGATTGCTCGAAAACAGACAAGTCTGTCTTTTTAGGGGGCTGTCACGTCCCCTGTCATCCTCCGGCTCAGTCGAGCAGTCGTTGCTCGATGAAGTGCAGCGCCCGGGGGAGTTCTGCGGTGCGTTGTGCTGACTTGTCGAGCAGGGCCGCGCCCTCGAGCAGGCTCAGGATCATCCCGGCGAGTCGTTCCGGGGGCTCGGTCGTCATGATCTCTTGCCGTTGCTGGGCGCCTCGCAGCAGCTCCGCGATCAGTGCGCGTAGACGCTCGAGGGCGGCGCGGACCTCTTGGTGCAGGGGGCCGGGCTCCAGACTCAGCTCGGCGGCGAGGTTGCCGAACAGGCAGCCGCGCGGCCGTCCCTGCGCGTCGGGGCGTGACATCCGTGCGGCCATCGCCGCGAGCAGGGCGAGCAGCGCGTGCCGGGGCTCGCCCTCGGACGCTCGTCCGTCGGCTAGACCGAACTCGCTCAGGGCCTCGTCGAGATCGTGCGCGAGCACGGCGCTGGCGAGCGCCTCCTTGTTGCGAAAGTGGTAGAAGAAGCTGCCCTTGCTGACCTCGGCCGTGGCGATGATGCGATCGATCCCGGTGGTGTGGTAGCCATGGGAATGAAACAGCGCCGTGGCGGTCTCGAGGATACGGGCGCGGGTCTTGAGGGCCTTGGCGCTATGCATAAAACAGACGAGTTGGTTTTTTTGAAATCTAGGACGCGATCACGCTTGCGTCAACCGGGGGCAATCCATTGTTGTGCGGTCTTTTTGGTGCATTCGTGTCCCCCTGACGGGACGGGACGCGTTTGGGCACGATTGACAGCATTCGATGAAGTTGCGCTAAACTGCGCCGCCGTGCAGCGAAATTGATCGCTTCTACGCCGTCCTTTCGGTGACGTCGGTGCCATGTCCCGGTGTGCATCCTTTGCACCCAGACCGCCTTTGGGTATATTGCTGCAAAGCAGCAAGTGCAGCCGAACGATCCTCACCGTTCTGACTCGGTCCACTGAACCGGCCATTCCTGAGGCTAACCAATGCTTCGAAAGATACTGATCGCGAACCGCGGAGAGATTGCGGTGCGTGTCATTCGCGCCTGCGCCGAGATGGGCATCCGCTCGGTGGCAATCTATTCCGAGGCGGACCGTCATTCGCTTCATGTCAAGAAGGCCGACGAGGCCTATAGCCTGGGCAGCGATCCGCTGGCCGGTTATCTCAATGTCCACACCATCGTCAACCTGGCCGTGGCCACCGGCTGCGATGCCATTCATCCCGGCTATGGCTTCCTCTCCGAGAACCCGGAGCTGGCTGCCGCCTGTGCCCGGCGCGGGCTGACCTTCATCGGTCCGAGCGCCGAGGTGATCGCCCGGATGGGCGACAAGACCGAGGCCCGTCAGGCGATGATCCGCGCCGGGGTGCCGGTCACGCCCGGCAGTGATGGCAATCTCGCCAACCTCGACGAGGCGCTGGCCTGCGCCGAGCGCGTCGGCTATCCGGTGATGCTCAAGGCCACCTCGGGTGGCGGCGGTCGCGGCATCCGGCGTTGCGACGACGCCGAGGCGCTGCGCCACAACTACCAGCGGGTGATCTCAGAGGCGACCAAGGCCTTCGGCCGCGCCGAGGTCTTCATGGAGAAGTGCGTGGTCAATCCACGCCATATCGAGGTCCAGGTGCTCGCCGACCATCATGGTCACTGCGTGCATCTGTTCGAGCGCGATTGCTCCATCCAGCGGCGCAATCAGAAGCTGATCGAGATCGCCCCCTCGCCGCAGCTCGACGAGGCCGAACGCCAGTACGTCGGTGGTCTGGCGGTGTTGGCCGCGCGTGCCGTGGGCTATACCAATGCGGGCACGGTCGAGTTCCTCCAGGATCGCGACGGGCGCTTCTACTTCATGGAGATGAACACCCGCATCCAGGTCGAGCACACCATCACCGAGACCATCACCGGCGTCGACCTGGTCGAGGAGCAGATCCGCATCGCCGCCGGGCTGCCGCTGCGCTTCGCCCAGCACGAGATCCAGCGTCGTGGCTTCGCCATCCAGTTCCGCGTCAATGCCGAGGACCCGAAGAACAACTTCCTGCCGAGCTTCGGGCGGATCTCGCGCTATTACGCCCCGGGTGGACCGGGTGTGCGCACCGATGGCGCCATCTATACCGGCTATACCGTCCCGCCCTATTACGACTCGATGCTCGCCAAGGTCATCGTCTGGGCGTTGAGCTGGGACGACGTGATCAATCGTGGTGATCGCGCCCTGCGCGATACCGGGTTGTTCGGGGTCAGGACCACCATCCCCTTCTACCAGGAGATCCTGCGTCATCCCGAATTCCGCGCCGGGCGCTTCAACACCAGTTTCGTCGAATCGCACCCGGAGCTGCTCGAGTACTCGACCAAGCGACGGCGCGAGGACGTCGCCGCGGCACTGGCCGCGGCGATCGCCGCGCACGCCGGGCTCTAGCCGCCGGGGCGCGGGCGCCGCTGCCCGCGCGATGCTTCAATCCTTCACGGTGCCGGGCAAGGCCCGGCCGAGAACGAGACCATGCCGAAGATCAATATCACCGACGTCATCCTGCGCGATGCCCATCAGTCGCTGATCGCCACCCGGATGCGCACCGAGGACATGCTACCGATCTGTCCCAAGCTCGACGCCATCGGGTTCTGGTCGCTCGAGTGCTGGGGCGGGGCGACCTTCGACGCCTGCGTGCGCTTCCTCAAGGAGGACCCCTGGGAGCGGCTGAGCCGGTTGCGCGAGGCGCTGCCCAACACCCGGCTGCAGATGTTGCTGCGCGGTCAGAACCTGCTCGGCTACCGTCACTACTCCGACGACGTGGTGCGTGCCTTCGTCACCCGTGCCGCGGCCAACGGCATGGACGTCTTCCGCATCTTCGACGCGCTCAACGACCTGCGTAACCTCAAGACCGCGATCGAGGCGACCAAGGCCGCCGGCAAGCACGCCCAGGGCACCATCTGCTACACCGTCAGCCCGGCGCACGACACCGCGGGCTTCGTGCGCATGGGGCGCGAACTGGCCGAGATGGGCTGCGACTCGATCGCCATCAAGGACATGGCCGGGCTGCTCACCCCCTTCGCCACCGCCGAGCTGGTCAAGGCGCTCAAGGACAGCGTCGAGCTGCCGCTGCACCTGCACTCGCACGCCACCTCGGGGCTGGCCGACATGTGCCATCTCAAGGCGATCGAGAACGGCTGCGACACCATCGATACCGCCATCTCGGCCTTCGCCGGCGGCACCTCCCACCCGCCGACCGAAAGCCTGGTGGCGGCACTGCGCGGCACCGAGTACGACACCGGGCTGGACCTGGAGGCGATCCAGGAGGTCGGCATCTACTTCCACCAGGTGCGCAAGAAGTACCACCAGTTCGAGAGCGACTTCACCGGGGTCGACACCCGCGTCCAGGTCAACCAGGTGCCGGGCGGGATGATCTCCAACCTCGCCAACCAGCTGCGCGAGCAGAACGCGCTCGATCGCATGGAGGCGGTGCTCGCCGAGATCCCCAAGGTCCGCAAGGATCTCGGCTATCCGCCGCTGGTCACCCCGACCTCGCAGATCGTCGGCACCCAGGCGGTGCTCAACGTGCTCACCGAGAAGCGCTACGAGAGCATCACCAACGAGGTCAAGGGCTATCTCCAGGGACGCTATGGTCAGGCCCCGGCGCCGGTCGACGCCGCGTTGCAGCGCCAGGCGATCGGTAACGCCGAGGCCATCGACTGCCGCCCGGCTGACCTGCTCGAGCCCGAGTTAGCGCGGCTGCAGGGTGAGATCGGCGCGCTCGCCGAGGGTGACGAGGACGTCCTCACCTACGCCATGTTCCCCGAGATCGGTCGCGCCTTCCTCGAGCAGCGCGCCGCCGGCACCCTCCAGCCCGAGCCGCTCGAGCCGCCGCCGAGCGAGACGGCGGCCAACGCCCCGACCGAGTTCAACGTCGCGGTCCACGGCGAGACCTACCACATCAAGGTCACCGGCGCCGGCCACAAGGGGCAGGCCGATCGTCACTTCTACTTCACCATCGACGGTGTGCCCGAGGAGGTGGTGGTCGAGACCCTTGACGAGCTGGTGCTCACCGGCGGTGCTGAGGGTGCGGTGGCGCAGAAGATCGCCGGCAAGCGGCCGCGTCCGAGCGCGCCCGGGCACGTCACCACCTCGATGCCGGGCAACATCGTCGACGTGCTGGTCGCCGAGGGCGACCGGGTCGAGGCCGGTCAGCCGCTGCTGATCACCGAGGCGATGAAGATGGAGACCGAGATCCAGGCGCCGATCGCCGGCACCGTGACCGAGGTCTTCGTCGCCAAGGGCGACTCGGTCAGCCCCGACGAGGTGCTGATCGCGATCGAGGCCTGATCGCGGCGCCGGGCGTCCTCACCAGGGCGCCCGGCCCCGATCGTGAGCCTCGGCGAGTGCCCGTCCGCGCTGCTCGATCACCCCGCGGGCGCCGAACAGTGCGGCGGCGAACAGCAACAGACAGAGCAGGATCGCGCTGTGCAGCCCGAGCAGCCCCTGCACCAGCCCGATGGCGAGCAGCCCGAAGGCCCCGGCGAGCTTGGTCGCCAACCCCCAGAAGCCGAACAGCTCGGCCGCGCGCGAGCGTGGCGCGAACAGCCCCACCAGGGTGCGGGTCGAGGACTGACAGGCGCCGAGACTCAGGCCCGCCACACAACCGACCACCAGGAAGACGTGCTGCGCCTCCCAGTCGAGTCCGAAGCGGGTCTGCGCCTGGCTGGCGATCTCCGGGGTGAGATAGATCAGCGCGATCGCTGCCAGCCACATCCACAGGGTGATGCGATAGGTGCGCAGCGCCCCCAGCCGATCCTGCACGAAGCCGAAGCCCAGCGCCCCGAGCGCGGCGGTGATCTGCACCAGCACGAACATCAGGGTGCGTACCTCGCCGTCCCAGCCGATCACCTGGGCGCCGTAGATGAAGGCGTAGGTGATGATGATCGAGATCCCGCTCATCGAAAAGAACACCGAGACCAGCAGCAGCGCCAGATCGGGGTGCCCGCGCAGGTGGGCGAGGGTCTGCGCCACCCGACCCAGACCGAGCCGCAACGCGCCCTGGCCGGGCGGGCGCGGTCGCGGCCGCGCGCGCTCGCGTACCCAGAGGAAGGTCGGGATGGCGGCGAGCAGGAAGAACACCGCCGCCCAGGGGCCGACCCAGCGGATGCGCTTGAAGTTCTCGGCGCTGACCTCGCCGAGCACCAGCAGCACGAAGATCGCCGAGCACATGCCGCCGATGTAGCCGAGCGCCCAACCGAACCCCGAGATCTTGCCGAGGTCCTCGGGCGGGCCCAGCCCGGGCAGGAAGCTCGCGATGAAGGACTCGCCGAGCGAGTAGGCGAGGTTGGAGACGATCAGCAGCACCACCCCCAGCCAAGCGAGCCCCGGGGCGACGAAATAGAGCGCCGCGGTGGCGAGCACGGTGACCACATAGCTGGCGAAGAGGAAGCGTTTCTTGCTCGCGTCATAATCCATGATCGCCCCGGCCACCGGGGCGCAGACCACCGCCAGCAGATAGCTCGCCGCCAGCGCCAGGCTCCACAGCAGATTGCCGATGCGGTAGTCCGGCGCGTCCCCGACGATCACCCGGGTGAACAGATCACCGAACACCACTGTGATGATCAGCAGCGTATAGGACTGATTGGCGAAGTCGAACATCGCCCAGCCGAACAGCTCGCGCGCGGGGGCGCGTTGGCGGGGGGCGGTCGGTGTGGTGGTCGTTGCGGTCATCGTCGGCCCAATCCTCGGTCTCGGTCGGGGGATTGAACCGTAAAGGCGGGGAGAAAGCGAACGTCGCTAGCCGTCAGCCGTCAGCCGCCAGTCGCCAGTCGCCAGTCGCCAGTCGCCAGTCGCCAGTCGCCAGCGGATTGAACCGCAATGGCGCGAAGGGCGCGAAGGGGGTTGTCGAGTAGGGGGCACTCGATGTGTTCGCTGGGGCGGCATCCAGTCTTCGGCTTGTGGCTCAGGCGGGTTGCTGTCTGGTTGCGGCTCGGGTCGGGTTCTCGCCGAACGTCAAAAAGCCGAGCGCTCGAGACCTCTTTGTGTGCTTTGCGGCTTCGTGGTTCAAATCGGCCTTCAGCCGCCAAGAGATTGAACCGCGAAGTCACGAAGGGCGCGAAGGGAGTTGTCGAGTAGGGGAGTGCGCGGCGTGTCCGCCGGGGGCGGCATCCAGTCTTCGGCTTGTGGCTCAGGCGGGTTGCTGTCTGGTCGCGGTTCGGGTCGGGTCTTCGCCGAACGTCAAAAGGTCGAGCGCTCAAGACCTCTTTGTGTGCTTTGCGGCTTCGTGGTTCGAATCGGTCTCCCGCCGCCTTCGTTGAGGGCTGGCGTCCACTGGCGGCTGGGAGCTGAAGGCTGGCAGCTCCCAGTCGCTGCTCCGTTCTGGTGCGTCATGCACCGTCAATGATATTTTTGGGTTCTGGCGTATTTGCCTATAATCCTCGTGGACATGGCCACGCGTCGTGACGCGAGCGGTCGACAACAGGGGGAGGACGATGGCAAGCACCGAGACCTTCTACGAGGTGATGCGCCGGCAGGGGATCAGCCGCCGCAGTTTCCTCAAATACTGCAGTCTGACCGCCGCCGCGCTCGGTCTGGCGCCGAGTTATGCCGGGCGCATCGCCGAGGCGATGGAGACCAAGCCGCGTACCCCGGTGCTGTGGCTGCACGGGCTGGAATGCACCTGCTGCACCGAGTCGTTCATCCGCTCGGCCCATCCGCTGGTGCAGGACGTGGTGTTGTCGATGATCTCGCTCGATTACGACGACACCCTGATGGCCGCCGCCGGGCATCAGGCCGAGGCGATCCTGGAGGAGATCCGCGAGCGTTATCGCGGCAACTACATCCTCGCCGTCGAGGGCAATCCGCCGCTGGCCCAGGACGGGATGAGCTGTATCATCGCCGGTCGGCCCTTCCTTGATCAGCTCGAGGAGGTCGCTGCCGACTGCAAGGCGGTGATCGCCTGGGGCTCCTGCGCCTCCTGGGGCTGTGTCCAGGCCGCCCGTCCCAATCCCACCCGCGCCACCCCGGTGCACGAGGTGATCCGCGACAAGCCGGTGATCAAGGTGCCCGGCTGTCCGCCGATCGCCGAGGTGATGACCGGGGTGATCACCTACATGCTCGCCTTCGACCGGCTGCCGCCGCTCGACCGGCAGGGCCGGCCGCTGATGTTCTACGGTCAGCGCATCCACGACAAGTGCTACCGCCGTCCGCACTTCGATGCCGGTCAGTTCGTCGAGTCGTGGGACGACGAGGGCGCGCGCAAGGGCTACTGCCTCTACAAGATGGGTTGCAAGGGCCCGACCACCTACAACGCCTGTTCCACGGTGCGCTGGAACGACGGCGTGTCCTTCCCGATCCAGTCCGGTCACGGCTGCATCGGCTGTTCCGAACGCGACTTCTGGGACAAGGACAGCTTCTACGATCACGTCACCGATACCCATGTGTTCGGCATCGAGGCCAACGCCGACCGGGTCGGCATCGCCGCCGCCGGCACCGTGGGCGCGGCGATCGGGGCGCATGCGGTGGCCAGCGCGCTGCACCGGACCAAACAGCGCGATCAAGCGCAGCACGAGGAGCGTGAAGAATGACGGTGAAGACAGCCAACGGTTTCAGCCTCGACGACTCGGGTCGGCGCGTGGTGGTCGATCCGGTCACCCGCATCGAGGGGCACATGCGCTGTGAGGTCAACCTCGACGACGACAACGTGATCCGCAACGCCGTCTCCACCGGCACCATGTGGCGCGGGCTGGAGGTGATCCTGCGCGGGCGCGATCCGCGCGACGCCTGGGCCTTCACCGAGCGGATCTGCGGCGTCTGTACCGGGACCCACGCGCTGACCTCGGTGCGCGCGGTGGAGGACGCGCTCGGCATCGCCATCCCCGAGAACGCCAACTCGATCCGCAACATCATGCAGTTGACGCTGCAGGTGCACGATCACCTGGTGCACTTCTATCACCTGCACGCCCTCGACTGGGTCGACGTGGTCTCGGCGCTCGACGCCGATCCGCGCGAGACCTCGCGCCTGGCGCAGTCGATCTCGGCCTGGCCGCTGTCCTCGCCGGGCTATTTCCGCGACGTGCAGAACCGGGTCAAGCGCTTCGTCGAGTCCGGTCAGCTCGGTCCCTTCATGAACGGCTACTGGGGCAATCCGGCCTACAAGCTGCCGCCCGAGGCCAACCTGCTGGCGCTCACCCATTATCTCGAGGCGCTCGACTTCCAGAAGGAGATCGTCAAGATCCACACCGTCTACGGGGGCAAGAACCCGCACCCCAACTGGCTGGTCGGTGGCGTGCCCTGCGCGATCAACGTCGACGGGACCGGTGCGGTGGGTGCGGTCAACATGGAGCGGCTGAACCTGATCTCCTCGATCATCGACCGCACCATCGAGTTCATCGACCAGGTCTATGTCCCCGATCTGATCGCCATCGCCGGCTTCTACAAGGACTGGACCTATGGCGGCGGGCTGAGCAGCCAGGCGGTGCTCTCCTACGGCGACATCCCCGAGCACGCCAACGACGACTCGGCGGAGAACCAGCTGCTGCCGCGCGGGGCGATCATCAACGGTCGGCTCGACGAGATCCACGACGTCGACCTGCGCGACCCCGAGGAGATCCAGGAGTTCGTCGACCACGCCTGGTTCAGCTATCCCGACGAGTCGCGCGGACTCCACCCCTGGGACGGCATCACCGAGCCCGACTTCACCCTCGGTCCCAACACCAAGGGGACGCGTACCCGCATCGAGCAGATCGACGAGCGCGCCAAGTACAGCTGGATCAAGGCCCCGCGCTGGCGCGGGCACGCCATGGAGGTCGGGCCGCTGGCGCGCTGGACCATCGGCTACGCCAAGGGCATCGCCGAGTTCAAGGAGCCGGTCGACAAGCTGCTGACCGATCTCGGGCTGCCGTTCGATGCGCTGTTCTCGACCCTGGGGCGGACTGCCGCGCGCGGCCTCGAGGCCTCCTGGGCGGCGCACAAGCTGCGCCACTTCCAGAACAAGCTGATGGCCGCGATCGCCGCCGGCGACACCACCACCGCCAACGTCGAGCGCTGGGAGCCCTCGACCTGGCCGAAGCGCGCCAAGGGCGTGGGTACCAGCGAGGCGCCGCGCGGCGCGCTGGGTCACTGGGTGGTGATCGAGGCGGGCAAGATCGAGAACTATCAGGCGGTGGTGCCGACCACCTGGAACGGCTCGCCACGCGATCCTGCCGGCAACATCGGCGCCTTCGAGGCGGCGCTGCTCAACACCCCGGTGGCGCGCGCCGACGAGCCGTTGGAGATCCTGCGCACCCTGCACAGCTTCGATCCCTGTCTGGCCTGCTCGACCCATGTCATGGGGCCCGGCGGCGAGGAGCTGACCCGGGTCAAGGTCCGTTGAGGACCTGTGTCCGACGACACCCCAGACAACGCGGAGGTTGCAGCCATGTTGCAAGACGTCCCAACGGTCAAGCAGACGGCGGTCTATGTCTATCAGGCCCCGGTGCGGGTGTGGCACTGGGTCAACGCGCTCTCGATCCTGGTGCTCGCCATCACCGGCTATCTGATCGGCGCGCCGCCGCCGACCCTCTCGGGGGAGGCGAGCGATCACTACCTGATGGGCAACATTCGCTTCCTGCACTTCGCCGCGGCCTATGTGTTCGCCGTCGGCTTCCTGTTCAGGATCTACTGGGCGCTGGTCGGCAATACCTACTCGCGCCAGCTCTTCACCCTGCCGTTCTGGCGCCGGCGCTTCTGGCGCGAGCTGGTGCACGAGCTGCGCTGGTACGCCTTCCTCGAGCGCGAGCCGTGCAAGTACATCGGCCACAACCCGCTGGCGCACCTGTTCATGGTCGCCATCATCACCGTCGGCGGGCTGGTGATGATCGTCACCGGCTTCGCCCTCTATGCCGAGCAGACCGGTCTCGGCTCCTGGCAGGACGAGCTGTTCGGCTGGGTCATCCCCTGGGTCGGGCAGAGCCAGGACGTGCGCATGTGGCACCACTGGGGGATGTGGGTGATCGTGGTGTTCGTGATGCTCCACGTCTATACCGCCATCCGCGAGGACATCATGTCGCGCCAGAGCCTGATCAGCACCATGATCAGCGGCTGGCGGATGTTCAAGGACGATCGACCGTGAGCGCCGCCTCCGATTCTCCGCGCACCCTGCTGCTCGGCATCGGCAATCTGCTGTGGGCCGACGAGGGCTTTGGCGTGCGGGTGGTCGAGCACCTCGCCCGGCACTACCGGTTCGGCCCCGAGGTGCGGGTGCTCGATGGTGGCACCCAGGGGATCTATCTGGTCGATCAGGTGCGCTGGGCCGAGCTGCTGGTGATCTTCGATGCGGTCGACTACGGGCTGGCGCCGGGCACGCTCGAGCTGGTCGAGGGCGAGGCGGTGCCGCGCTTTCTCGGCGCGCGCAAGATGAGCCTGCACCAGACCGGGTTCCAGGAGGTGCTGGCGCTTGCCGCGCTGCTCGGCGACCTGCCCGAGCGGATGCTGCTCGTCGGGGTCCAGCCTGCTGAACTCGAGGACTTCGGCGGCAGTCTCACCCCTGGGGTGCGGGCGATGATCGAGCCGGCGGTGGCCGCCGCGCGCGACTGGCTCGCGCCCCATGGGGTCGCTTGGACGGCGCTGACACAGCCCTCGGAGCCGAGCGCGCTCGCCGACCTGCCGCATGGCGCGCTGGCGTTGGGGCGCTACGAGCAGGAACGTCCGAGCGTCGAGCAGGCCTGTCGGATCGGCGATGCGCGGGTGCTCGAACGGCTGCGAGAGGGCTGAGTCATGTGCATTGGCGTGCCGATGGAGGTGATCGAGAGCGGTCCGTGCTGGGCCTGGTGCGTCGATGGCGAACAGCGGCGTCGGGTCGACATGCGTCTGGTCGGCGAACAGCCGCCGGGGACCTGGGTGCTGGTCTTTCTCGACAGTGCCCGCGAGCTGATGGATCCTGGCGAGGCGCAGCGGGTGCGTGACGCGCTGCTGGCCGTGGAGCTGGCGCTTGCCGGCGAGTCGGTCGATCATCTGTTCGCCGACCTGATCGGGCGCGAACCGCAGCTGCCCGAGCACTTGCGCGCCAAGGACTGAGCCCCCGGAGACCCTGATGCAACCGACCATCCCCCCGGTCCTGCCGGGGACAGACCGTCAGAGCGACGAGACCGATCCCGCCACTCCGATCGGTGCGCCCATGTCGGCGCCGATGCAGACTTATGCGCCGCCTGTCTCGATCGACTCGCCTGGTGGTATCGCTGAGCGGGAGGGGGTGCGCTGTCTCGACGCGCTGCGCGCGCTGCTCGATCGCCCCGTGCCCCAGTGTCTGACGCTCGATTTCTCCAGTTCGAGCGCGCGCGAGCTGGTCGCCCAGGCGCTCGGACGGGGCGAGGTCGAGGTGGTCTGTGCCCATCGGCCCGAGTTCAGTGTCCGCGAGACCCGATTGACCGGAGTCTGGTGGGTCGTCGATGAGCGGGGCGAGCGGTTGGAGGTGGCGTCGATCCCGGTCTGCGTGTCACGGATCGCCGCCGCGGTGGCCGCTGAACGGCTGCGTGAGGTCGATGACTGGGGGGCGGCGCTGGGCGCGCGTGCGGTCTGTGCCGAGTTGGGCGCGGCGCACGATGGTTGGTGTCGGGGGGATGCCCCACGGGTGATCAATCTCAGCCTCTCGCCGCGTGGACCGGCCGATCCGCCGATGCTCGAGCAGGTGCTCGGTCGTGGCCCGGTGGCGATCCTGTCGCGTGGTTACGGCAGCTGCCGGATCGAGTCGACGCGGCTGCGCCACTGCTGGTGGGTCGCCCATTTCAACCCCGAGGGTCGAGCGGTCCTCGAGACCCTGGAGCTTGCCGAGGTGCCGAGCGCCGCGCTGGCAACCGCCGAGGACATTGCCGACGCCGCGCCGCGTCTGGACGAGATCCTTGCCGTCTTGCGCTGAGCCGGAAGATTAGCCGTGGCTGGCCAGTCGTGAGGCGCAGGCGCGGATACGCTCACGCCCCAGGGTCTCCTCGGGCAGTCCCTGCGCGAAACCACGGATGAAGCCGTAGAGATCGCTCACCGAGTGCTCGAAGCGCAACTCCATCTGGTGTAGCGGCGCCCATTCATGTCCGGGCAGTAGTTGGCGCGCCTGATCGATCACCCGCGCGCGCAGGGTCAGCTCGCTGCTCATCTCGGTGCCGGCGATCGACAGGCGGATGCTCTGGTCCTCGCGGTAGGCCGCGGTGGTGGTCACCATCAGCCCGCCGGCGGCGATCTGGCGCAGCACGTCGCAGATGTCGTCGGGGTCGTTGTAGACCAGCTCGAGACGTTCGCTCAGGGGAAGCGCCGCCTGCGGTCCGGCGAGCTGCGCGAGCATGATCTCGAGTCGCTGCTCGCTCAGCGGCGGGACGCGGAAGAAGCGGGTGGCGACGATCAAGCGACCGTCGTCGAGCGCCTCGCGGCGGATGATCTCGGCGTCGGCGCAGAAGCTCGAGTCCTGCTGCCAGGGGAAGAACAGCCGCAGGGTGTCGCTGTCGGTCTCGAGCGCGCGCTCGGTGACGAAGCGCGCCCCGCCCCAGGAGAGGTCCTGGTTGATCGCCCTGAGCGGCGTGGGGTGGTCCTCGAGCAGCACATCGATTGGCATCTGGATCGGGATCCGCCGTTGGGTGCGCTTCTCCGGTTGGCGAAGTCGTCGTGTCTGCATGCCTGTCTCTCCCAGTGTCGTTGATCGTCGCGATGCCTGTTTCCGTACGCGGCTGTCAACTGCGCGGGATTCCTGTCCCGGGTGCGCTGCAAGGCCTTTCCAGATACCGTCGGGGTGACGGCTGGGTCGGCTGAAGGAGGGACGAACCGGCCAGTGCCGGAAGGCTATTCGTCCGAGATCGAGACATCCTCGCCAGCGGCGAGCAGGGCTGCGGTCTTGGCGTCGATATAGTCGAAGGGATCGGCGTAGTCTTGATAGTGACCTGCGCCGACATACTCAAGCATGCCGATGAAATGGTAACGATAGAGCATGTTTTCGATCCTCGCCTGTTCCTCGCCCTGGTCGAAAAGCACCAGGGTGGGGCGGTAGAGGATGTCGAGGTCGCGGGCCAGCGTGCGTGCACTGGTGGCTGTGCCGTCGGGGGCGACGATTGCGGTCTCGGCGCTGGCATCGAGCCGCACCAGGGTGAAATCGGCGAGTGCCTCGCGCACTGCGGGGTCGGCGAGATGACCATCATGAAGTGCATCGCAGGCAAGACAGGCGTCGTCCTCGAAAAGGACCGCCAGTGCTCCCTCGACCGTTGAAAGATCCTCGATCTCGCGGATCTGCGGGTGTGTGCGCAGCTGGTAGCGACCCTGCTCGCGGTGGTTGCGCAGATAATCGGCCAGTGACTGCTCGGCGTAGGCGCGCGTGTCGACATAGTCGAGGATGCGCTTGAGGTCCTCGGGGTTGCGATAGCCGCCGATCTTTGCCACCGGGGTGTTGGTGGCGTCGAGGAAGATCAGCGTGGGGGTCGTCTCGACTTGATAGAACTCGGCCAGTGCCTTCTCCGGCAGGCGGGTATCCGGGGTGATGGCGACCTCGCGATCACCCTTGACGTTGAGCGCGATGATGTCGAAATGTGTGCGGATGAAGTCGCGATGCGGGCCGTGCTTGAAGTTCTCCTCGACCATCTTGTAGCAATAGGGACAGCCGTTCATCTCCATGAACAGGATCAGGTGGCGCCCGGCGGCGCTGGCCTCGTCGACATCCTCGGCGATCTCGAGGAAGCTCTCCTTGAACCACGTCGGGTGTTCGCTGGTCTTGGCGCCGAGCAATCGGCCCGCTGGGTCCTCGGCCTGCACCAGGGGGGGGCAGAGCAGCACGGTCAGCGTGGCGAGCAGGGCGGTGGTGCGGGGGCGTTTGCCGGTGGTTCGCATCGCCTATCTCCCTGAATCGTTTGCGATAGGTCGATGCTAACCGCACTTGGCGGGGATGTGCCAGCACTGCCTTGCGCCGGTGCCCGTGTTCAGATCAACGGGCCGACAGCGGTACCCACGAGCAGCACTGCAGAGGCGGCGACGGTGATCAACACATTGTCGTCGATCGGGCCGAACTCGTAGCGCTCGACCACGGTCGCCACCACCGCCGAGATCAGCCCCCACACCGGGATCGCCGGGGTGGCCAGCGCGCCGATGTACCAGCCCATCGGCGCGCTCACCGCGAGCATCGCGATGTTGCCCACCGGACTCTTGGAGCGACGTCGGATCAGCGCGTTGCGCACCACCCCGGTGACGCCGTCGCCGAAGGCCATGTAGAGCGAGGGCAGGATCGCCAGCCAGGGGTTGTCGAGCAGCCACCACAGCAGCGACACCGACAGCGACCACATCAGCGCGAACTTGACGTCGTTGCGGTTCTCGGTGATCTGGAACCAGTACAGCCGCCAGCCGCTGACATGGGCGACGAACACCGCCAAGGTGAGCAACAGACCGCTGACCAGCGGGAACCAGGGATCGGTGAACACCAGCGGTACCATCAGCGAACCGACACCGCCGGCGAGCATGTGGACGATCTTGCGGGTGTAGTAGACGGCGCGAATCGGCTCCATGCCGCGTGCCACCATCCAGGCGTAGGGCAGTCGGGTGGCGATGAGCACGGCGAGGATGTAGAGACCGAGGGCGCAGGCCCAGAGCAGTTGGGTCGAGAAGGACATACGGATCAGCATCCCCCTGGATGACGGTGAGACGAGCGATGGCCCGGTCGCTGGTGCGGTGGGCGAAAAACGTTATATTGTATCTTTTCGTGTCTCCGAATCCATGTCCGCGAGGTCCATCCCCATGTCCCTGATCACGCGCCTGCTGTGTCCGGTGCTGCTGGCGGCATCGCTGCCGGTGGTGGCCGCCGAGCCCGAACCGCTCGAGGTCTTCGTCAGTCTCGCCCCGCAGCAGACTTTCGTCGAGGCCATCGGCGGCGATCGCGTCGAGGTGCATGCCCTGGTCGCACCGGGCGAGAGCCCGCACCTGTTCGAGCCGCGCCCGCGTCAGATCGCCGCGCTGGCCGAGGCCGATCTTTTCGTGCGCATCGGCGCGCCCTTCGAGGAAGGCTGGTTGGCACGGTTACGCGCGGCCAACCCCGAGCTGCCGATCCTCGACGCCCGCCAGGACATCGCGTTGCGCCAGCTCGCGACCGATCAGGACGTGCACCACGATCATGACCATGGACACGATCACCATGACGGCGAGATCGACAGCCATATCTGGACCAGTCCGCCCCTGGTGCGGGTGATGGCCGGGCACCTGCGCGATGCCCTCGGCGCGCTCGACCCGGCACACGCCGAGCAATTCGCCGCCAATCACGACCGCTTCGTTGCCGAACTCGATGCCCTCGATACCGAACTCCACGCGTCTCTCGATGGGCTCACGCACCGTCGCTTCATGGTCTATCACCCCGCTTGGGGCTATTTCGCCGCGACCTATGGACTCGAGCAGGTTGCCATCGAACGCGCTGGCAAGGAGCCCGGAGCGCGGGCGCTGGCGGCGCTCATCGAGCAGGCACGCCATGAGAACGTCCGTTTGATCCTGGTGCAACCGCAGCTCGATCCGCGCGCCGCCGAGCGCGTCGCCGAGGCCATCGGTGGTCGGGTCGAGGTGGTCGATCCGCTCTCACCCGAGTACTTTGCCACCCTGCGTCGTCTCGCCACCCTGCTCGTCGCCGGGGAGGATCGATGAGTGCGACTCCGGCGATCGCGGTGCGCGATCTCAGCTTCGCCTACGATGGCGCGCTGATCCTCGAGCGGGTCGATCTCACCGTGCTTGCCGGCGAGTTCATCGGGCTGGTCGGACCCAATGCCGGAGGCAAGAGCACCCTGCTCCGGCTGATCCTCGGTCTGCTCAGCCCGCAGCGCGGCCAGATCCATGTCTTCGGTGAGTCGCCACAGCGTGCCGCGCGCCACATCGGCTATGTCCCCCAGTTCCCCGGCTTCCCGCGCGATTTCCCGATCGCCGTCGAGCAGGTGGTCGCCATGGGCCGGTTGGGGCAGGGGTCCTGGTGGGGCTGGACCCGTCGCGCCGATCGCGCCGCGGCGCGCCGCGCGCTCGCCGCAGTCGGCGCCGAGGGGCTGGCCGAGCGGCGCGTCGGCGCGCTCTCCGGCGGCCAGCTGCAACGCGTGCTGCTCGCCCGCGCGCTGGTCACCGAGCCGCGCCTGCTGATCCTCGACGAGCCCACCGCCAATGTCGACCAACGCGCCGAGGGCGACATCTTCGACCTGCTCGCCGGGCTCGACCCGCAGCCGACCATCCTCGTCGTCTCGCACGACATCGCCTTCATCTCGGCCTATGTCCACCGGGTCGCCTGTCTCAACCGCACGCTCACCTGCCACCCCACCGACGCGCTCGACGGCGAGCTGGTGCAGCACCTCTACGGTACGCGGCTGCGCGCCGTCGCTCACGACTTGCCGGGACCCTGTCCGGGCGCACATCGACATCACACATGAACGCATTCCTCGACGCACTGATCCACTACGACTTCCTCCAGGGCGCGCTGCTCGCCGGCTTGCTCGCCAGCATCGGTTGCGGCGTGGTCGGCACCCTGGTGGTGGTCAAGCGTATCGCCTTCATGGCCGGGGGCATCGCCCACTCGGTGCTCGGCGGCATGGGCGCGGCGCTGTATTTCGGTCTCGACCCGCTGCTCGGCGCGTTGTTCGCGGCGATCGTCTCGGCGCTGCTGATCGGCGGCGTGCGCCTGGCCTGGGCGGCGCAGGAGGACACCCTGATCGGCGCGCTCTGGGCCATCGGCATGGCCGTCGGCATCCTCTTCATCGCCAAGACCCCGGGCTACGCCACCGATCTGATCAGCCTGCTGTTCGGTAATATCCTGCTGGTGCCCGAGCGCGCGCTCTGGTTCATGGGGGCGCTCGATCTGGTGCTGCTGGTGGTCGTCGGGCTGTGTTATCGCCAGTTCGTCGCCGTGATCTTCGACGAGGAGTTCGCCCGCCTGCGTGGCGTGCCGGTGGCCTTCTTCTATCTGCTGCTGTTGTGTCTGGTAGCGGTGACCGTGGTGCTGCTGATCCAGGTCGTCGGGTTGATCCTGGTGATCGCGCTGCTCACCTTGCCGGCGGCGATCGCCGGGCATTATCTGCACTCGCTCGGCGCCATGATGGTCGTCGCGACCCTGCTCGGCATGGCCTTCACCAGCGGCGGGCTGGCGCTCTCCTACGGTCCCGACCTGCCCGCCGGGCCGACCATGATCCTGCTCGCCGGTGCCGCCTACGTGCTCTCGGCGCTGGTCGCGCGGCTGCTGGCGCGTCATCGTGCCGCGCGACGGGCGAGGGCGGGCGGATGAGCGCCGAGAGGCGGCTCGAGCGGGCGATGCGGCTGTGCACCGGGCGCGGTGTCCGGCTCACCCCGCAGCGCGCCCGGGTGCTGCGCATTCTGATCGAGGCCGAACGCCCGCTCGGCGCCTACGAGATCCTTGCCGAGATGGCCGAGGGGCAGCGCGTCCTGGCGCCACCGACCGTCTACCGCGCGCTGGAATTCCTGCTCGCCCAGGGCCTCGTCCACCGCCTCGAGACCCTCAACGCCTTCATCGACTGTCGTCATCCCGAGCGCCCGCACCCGGCACAGTTCCTCATCTGCAGCGAGTGCGGCCGGGTCGTCGAGATCGACGACGAGGCGATCGCCGCGCGTCTGCTCGATGCCGCCACGCAGAGCGGCTTCGCACCGAGCCGCAAGGTGGTCGAGGTGATCGGGGTGTGCGAGGGGTGTCGGTGAGCGCGCGAGGCACGCATGCGCCGGCGTTAGCCGCCGTGACGTGCCGTATCGATGTCGAGCACTGTTGCTCCGACGCTTCTTCCTTGACCGACGGGACCCTCGACGATGGATGATGAAGATCTGCAACTTCTGATCGACTTGCACAAGGACGCCGCGAGGCAGGGACCGGGGAGCGACGCGGAGACTGCGCGCGCGCTCGATCTCGCGCGGATCGACCGTGCCGCGCCCCTGCGGGTCGCCGACATCGGCTGCGGTACCGGCGCCTCGACCCTGGCGCTCGCGCGTCTGTTGCCGACGGCCGAGATCACTGCCGTGGATGTCCTCCCGAGCTTTGTCGAGGTGCTCGGCGCGCGTCTGGCGCGCGCCGGGGTGGCGGACAGGGTGACCGCGTTGTGTCGCTCGATGGACGACCTGCCGTTCGCCGACGAGGAATACGACCTCCTCTGGTCCGAGGGCGCGATCTACAACATGGGCTTTGCGCGCGGGGTCGAGCAGTGGCGCCGTTACCTGAGGCCCGGCGGTGTCCTTGCCGTCTCCGAGATCACCTGGACGACGGCCTCGCGTCCGCCCGAGGTGCAGACGCACTGGGAGGCCGAGTACCCCGAAATCGACACCGCCGCGGCCAAGCTCGCCGTGCTCGAGCGTCACGGCTATGCCCCGATCGGCTATTTCGTGCTGCCCGAATCGTGCTGGGAGGCGCATTACTATCGACCGCTGCGAGATCGTTTCGCGGCCTTCCTGGCGCGCCATGCCGGGAGTGAGCGGGCCCGCGCGATCGTGGCCGCCGAGGAGACGGAGATGGCGCTCTATGCACAATACGGGGACTGCTACGGCTACGGCTTCTATCTCGCCAGGAGGCGGTAGGTGAGCCGGGCTCGACCGCGGCGTCGAGGGGCGAGCGAGCCGTGATGGCGGTCTGGCCGGTGTAGGTGGGTGCACCGCGCAGTCGGTGCGTGGCCTTTGATGGTGTCGATCGGTTAGGGTGACGGGTCAGGTCTCAGCGCAACTGAATCTGTCCCCTTTCGGGGGAGGGAGCCCTCATGCACGAGTCGATTCTTTCGGCCCTACTGATCCTGGCCGGGTTCATCATCCTGCTCGGTGGCGGCGAGCTGTTGGTGCGTGCCGCCTCGGCGCTGGCCCAGGCGATGCGGATCAGCCCGCTGGTGGTGGGGCTGACCGTGGTCTCCTTCGCCACCAGCGCGCCCGAGTTGGCGGTGACGCTGCAGTCGGCCTGGGCGGGCGCGGCGGATCTGGCCGTCGGCAACGTGGTCGGCAGCAACATCGCCAACGTCCTGCTGGTGCTGGGTGCAGCGGCCCTGACCGCGCCACTGGTGGTGCATCGTCGCGCGGTGCGGATCGATTTGCCACTGGTGCTGGCCGCCTCGGTCGCGCTCTGGTTGCTCGCGCTTGACGGCGGAGTGGGGCGCTTCGATGGTGGGTTGTTGTTCGCCGCGTTGCTGGTCTATCTGGTGTGGTCGATCCGCCAGGGGCGTGGCGAGGGTGTCGGGACCGATACGGCGGCGGTGTCACGTTCGCCGCGAGCGCTGCTCGGCCAGTTCGCGCTGCTTGCCCTGGGGTTGCTGCTGCTGGCCATCGGTGCCCGCCTGCTGGTGATGGGGGCGGTCGATATCGCCCGGGTACTGGGTGTCGACGAACTGGTGATCGGGTTGACGGTGGTTGCCATCGGCACCTCGCTGCCGGAGGTGGCGACCTCGGTGATCGCCTGTCTGCGCGGCCATCGCGATCTCGCCGTGGGCAATGTGCTCGGCAGTAATCTGTTCAATATCCTTGCGGTGCTCGGGCTCGGCGCCCTGGCCGCGCCGGAGGCCATCGCCATCTCGCGCGAGACCCTGTTGATCGATCTGCCGATCATGATCGCCGTCGTGCTGCTCTGTGTGCCGCTGTTTCGTGGTGGGATCGCGATCGGGCGATGGGTCGGCGCCCTGTTCATCATCGCCTTCGCACTCTATCTCGCGCATGTGACGCTACGCGCCACCGAGGCATCGCTGCTGCCTGTTTTCGAGCTGGTGGTGCTGACCCTGTCGTTGCCGTTGCTGCTGTTGTCGGGCATGGTGTGGCGTCGCCGCGCGGATCGTTGAGGATTTACGCCCCGGGGTGGCGCGGGTGTGTTCCGCGCCGACGCCCCCACATGGAGCCATGGACCCAACAACCCGAGGACGGCGCGCGACGCCAACCAGCCGGAGACCCCAAGCAGTGGCAAAGCATCCCCTGACCCGTATCGAGATCAGCAAGGAATATCTGAATTTCAGCGCCGGACACTTCACCATCTTCTCGTCCGTCGCGCGTGAGAACCTTCATGGACACAACTTTCGGGTCCGCTGCGCCGTGACCGCCGGGATCGGCGCCGATGGCATGACCTTCGACTACGTGGTGCTCAAGCGCGTGCTGCGCGAGCTGTGCGACGCCCTCGACGAGCGCATGCTGTTGCCGGAGCTGTCGCCGTACCTGCGCATCGAGCGCGGCGACGGCATGGTGTTCGCGTGCTTCGATCGCGAGCGCATCCCCTTTCTCGAACGCGACGTGCTGCTGTTGCCGTTGCGCAACGTGACCATCGAGGAACTCGCCGAGCTGCTGCTCGCGCGGCTGCGTGATCGTCCCGAGCTGATCGGCGCCGACGTGCGCGGTATCGAGCTGGGGGTCTCGTCGGGGCTCGGGCAGTGGGCCTATTCAACCTGGGAGTCAGAATGAATCGATTGATCGTCACCGGCGCCAGCTCGGGGATCGGACGCGCCATCGCCACGCGCTTCCTGGTCGATGGCTGGAGCGTGCTCAACCTGTCGCGCCGTCCTTGTCCGGACGTGGGTGTCGACAATCTCGCCTGTGATCTGGCCGTGCCCGGCGCGCTGGAGCAATGTGCCGGGGCGCTGCAGGAGGCGGTCGCCGGCGCCGAGCGGGTATGTCTGGTGCACAACGCCTCGGTGATGCACGCCGATCGTGCCGATGCGCTCGAGGCCGAGCACCTGCGCGCAGTGCTCGAACTCAACCTGGTGGCCGCCGCGACCCTCAACCGCCTGCTGCTGGGACGGATGGGCGCCGGCTCGAGCGTGATCTATATCGGCTCGACCCTGGCCGAGAAGGCGGTGCCGGGGGTGGCGAGCTATGTCATCGCCAAGCACGCGCTCGCCGGGATGATGCGCGCAACCTGTCAGGATCTGGCCGGGCACGGCGTCCATACCTGTATGATCTGCCCCGGCTTCACCGATACCGAGCAGTTGCGCGGGGTGATCGACGGCAATGCCGAGACCCTGGCGGCGCTTACCGGTCTGAGCGCCTTCGACCGGCTGATCGAGCCCGAGGAGATCGCCGAGACCGTGGCCTTCGCCGCCGGCGCGCCGGTGCTCAACGGCGCGCTGATTCACGCCAACCTCGGACAGCGCGAGCGATGAGTGCACCGACGCCACGGGTGGTCTGTGTCAGCGGCGGCACCTCGGGGATCGGCGCGGCATTGGTCGGGCGCTTTCTCGAACTCGGTGCGCGGGTCTACACCTTTGGGCGGGATCCTGCGCGCCTGGCGCGGCTGCGCGCGGCGTACCCCGAGGCCGTCGTCGGCGAGCGCTTGCTCGCGCTCACCGGAGACGCCACCGACGCGGCCTTCCGCTCGCGGCTGGTCGAGGAGATCAGGACGCGTGACGGGCGTCTCGACGTACTGATCAACAACGCCGGGGTGATCCTCGACGTCGGCACCCTGGAGGCCGAACTCGAACAATGGCGCGCGACCCTCGAGGTCAATCTGGTCGCTCCCTTCGCGTTGACCCAATGTGCCGCGCCCTTGCTCGAGCACAGCGCCGCGCCGGTGGTCATCAACCTCTCCTCGGCCTGCGCCGGGCACCCTTTCGCCAGCTGCACCTCGACCAGCTACTCGGTCAGCAAGGCCGGACTCGACATGCTCACCCAGCGTCTCGCGCTCGCCCTCGGCGAACGCGGCATCCGCGTCAACGGCGTGGCGCCGGGGGTGGTCGATTCGGAGATGTGGGGCGAGGCGCGCGCGCTGATGGCCGAGACGGTGGCGCGGCGTCATGTGCTCGGCGGCGAGGTGGTGCGCCCCGAGGACGTGGCCGACGCGGTGGAGTTCCTCGCCTCGGCGCGGGCGCGCCTGATCACCGGTGCGACCCTCAAGGTCGACGCCGGCTATACCCTCGGGTGAGGGTGGCGGGCGCGGTGCGCGCCCGCCGGACTGAATTACTTCAGCTCGTCGGTGTCGACCTGGTGCATCAGGCCGAAGCACTTGATGAAGGGGTTGGCCATGCGCGGATCCTTGAGCATTCCCTTGTAGTCCCCGACCAGGAATTTGAGCTTGCCGGTGGCGAAGGCGCTGCCCAGGCCCATCATGCCGACGCCGTTCTCGATCCACTTCAGCCAGTCCTTGAGGTCGGCGCGCATGTCCCAGTTCGCTGCCGGTTCGCTCTCGCTCCAGGCGCCGGCGTGCACGCACTCGCCCTTCTCGACCACGAACAGACCGCGCGGGGTCTCCTCGTTCTTGAAACCGCAGTAGACCACGGAGTTGAAGTCGATCTCGGCAAGGCGGTCGCGCACCTCGGGCTCGGCGTTCCAGGCGTCTTTGAACTGCTTCATCCAGTCATCTGAAAAGAGAGCGGCCATTGGTTCCATATCCTCCTGTGGATTACTGCAAATGGGTGCCGGCCGATTCTATCAGGAACCCGATCACGGGATGGGGCGGCGTGGGGACAGGGTCACTCGAAACGTAGCGAGAACCCGGCGTTCGCCAGTCGTTCGGCCTCTTGCTCGAGTTCCAGCCGGTTGAGCGGGTGCGCCTCGAGCCAACCGTCGGGGAAGCGCAGCACGAGCGTGCGTTCGCCGGCCTCGATCTCGGGACAGGGCTTGCGCTCGTCGGAGCGGGCGCGGCGCATCAGCACCGCCAGGCGCAGGATCAGACAGAGCCACTCGGTGCTCTCGCGCAGCGACTCGGGCAGTGACTGGATCTCCTGGGTGGGGAACTTGCGCCGGTGGCCGAGCACCAGGGCGGCGAGCACGGCCTGCTCGCGCCGGGTGAAACCGGGCAGGTCGGCGTTGCGCAGCAGATAGGCGCCGTGCTTCTGGTATTGGCTGTGGGCGACCAGCAGCCCGATCTCGTGCAGGCGCGCCGCCCAGCCGAGCATCAGCTGGTGCGTCGGGTCCTGCAGCGACCAGGCCGTGACGAGCTGGCGCAGCAGATCGAGCGCGCTGGCGCGCACCCGCTGGGCGTGGGTCTGGTCGATCTGGAACTGGCGCGAGAGGGTGGTGACGGTGCGCTCGCGCACGTCTTCGTGCTGGTCGCGCCCGGCCATCTCGTAGATCAGCCCCTCGCGCAGGGCGTAGTCGCAGACCTGCAGGTGCTCGATGCCGAGGGTCTCGAAGATCGCGCACAGCACCGCCACGCCGCCGGCGAACACCGGGCGGCGCTCTTCCGAGAGTCCCTTGAAGTCGAGCGCCGCGACCCGCCCGCGCGCGACCAGGGCCTCGCGCAACCGGCTCAGCGCGGCAGCCGAGATGCCGTCGTCGCACCAGCCCTCGGCGCGTACCACGGCGGCGATCGCGCGGATGGTCCCGGAGGTGCCCACGGCGGTCTGCCAGCGGCTCTGGCGAAAGAGTTCGCGCACCGGGCGGACCTCGAGCGCGCCGGCGAGTGTCGCCTTCTCCATCGCCCGGGCGGTGATCCGCCCGTCCTCGAAGTAGCGCTGCGACATGCTCACGCAGCCCATGTGCAGGCTCTCGCGCAGCCGTGGCGAAAAGCCCATGCCGATGATGATCTCGGTGCTGCCGCCGCCGATGTCGACGACCAGCCGGCGCTCGGCTCCGGCGGCCAGGCCATGTGCCACGCCGAGATAGATCAGTCGCGCCTCCTCGCGTCCGGCGATGACATCGACCGGGTGGCCGAGTGCGGCCTCGGCGCGCTCGACGAAGCCGCACTCCGGGTTGATCTGGCGCAGGGTGTTGGTGCCGACGGCCCGTACCGTGCCCGGCGGCAGGCTGCGTAGACGCTGACCGAAGCGCTCCAGACAGGCGATGGCGCGGGTCTCGACCTCAGGGTCGAGGGTCTTGTCCGCGCGCAGTCCGGCGCCGAGTCGGACCATCTCCTTGAGCCGGTCGGTGATGCGCATGTGACCGTCGTCGACCTGGGCGACGATCATGTGGAAGCTGTTGGAGCCGAGGTCGACGGCGGCGACCACCTGGGGCTCGGGGTTGGCGGGTTGCGGGGCGTCTGCGGGCATCGGCTGGATCCGGCGGAGAGAGTCGAGGCGCGAAATGGTAGCAGAAGCAACCGCTGCGCCGTCATCTCGGCATCGCTCAGGGCGCGACCGGAACAGTCCGGGGGTGGTGAGTCATCTCACAGTTTTGAAAGAAAAATTCGCATTGCAGGGCTTGTTTGATCGCTGTCAAACGCGGTGTGGCATGCCCTTGCGTGCGGTATGCCTTAGGTGCAGAGTCACATGTTGCTGGAATGGCGCGTATCGCGTGAGGGAATAGAATGCGTTCGAGTTTGGCGAGGCCTGCCAACGAGATAGGGGCCTCGGCTTGGGATTCAAGCGGTTCGACTGGACGGGGGATGTCCGGGACCAGAAACCGGCCTTGATCGTGGGCGAGAGACTCGACGTCGCAGGCGTTAGGAATGGCTGGCCTGGGTGCATTCTGTCGGGGAATCCGTCCTGTCGCGATCAATCATCAACAAATCAAACGCGCTCCAGAGTGGCCGATTTCGACCGCCATTGACGAGGACTCACAGGTATCCGACATGCGACGTATCAATGACCTGCCGATCTGGGTGCGCCTGATGGCCGCCATGTGGCTGATTCTGGTGCCGGCCTGGACCGGCATGATCTTCTGGGCAGCCAGCGAGCAGCGCCAGACCGCCATCGATCAGGCAGCGGCCTTCGCCGACACCCTCCACGAGATGACCATGGCCGGGCTCACCACCCTGATGATCACCGGCACCATCTCCCAGCGGGCGGAATTTCTCGACCAGATCGTCGAGCTGCGCAATCTCAACGACTTGCGGGTGCTGCGAGGCCCCGGGGTCGCCGATCAGTATGGTCCGGGCACCGAGGACGAGCATCCGCGCGATGAGGTCGAGCGGGAGGTGATCGCGACCGGCGAGCCCTACATGCAGCTGTCGGAGGACGGTAGCGTGCTGCGCTCGGTGGCGCCGGTGTTCGTGCGTGAGGACTATCTGGGCAAGAACTGCACCATGTGTCATTCGCTGCCGCCGGTCGACTCGGTGCTCGGCGCGGTGAGCATGGAGATCAGTCTCGACGACGTCAATGCCAGCGTCGACAGGTTCGGTATCAGCATCCTCTCCGTCGCCATCCTGTTCAGCCTGCCGGTGCTGCTGCTGCTCTATATCTTCACTTCGCGCTTCGTCACCCGACCGATGCGCCAGATGACCATGGGGCTGCGCGGCATCGCCGACGGCGACGGCGATCTCACCCATCGCCTGCCGGTGAAGGGCAGCGACGAGATCGGTCAGGCCTCGAGCGCCTTCAACGCGATGATGGACAATTTCCGCGATCTCATCGGTCGCGTGCTCGCCTCCACCGCGCAGTTGACCCAGGCCGCGCGCGACCTCGAGTCGATCACCGACATCACCGACTCGGGTTGCCGTCGGCAGCGCTCCGAGGTCGATCAGATGGCCACCGCGATGAACGAGATGAGCGCCACCGCGCAGGACATGGCGCGCAATGCCCAGCAGGGCGCCGAGGCCACGCGTGAGGCCAATGACGCGGCACAGGCGGGCACCGAGGTGGTCTCCGGCACGATGAAACGTATCGAGCAGCTCGCCGAGGAGATCCAGGACGCCTCGACGGTGATCCGCGACCTCGGCGCCGACAGTGACGAGATCGGCAAGGTGCTCGATGTGATTCGTGGGGTCGCCGAGCAGACCAACCTGCTCGCGCTCAACGCCGCGATCGAGGCGGCGCGCGCCGGCGAGGCCGGGCGCGGCTTCGCGGTGGTCGCCGACGAGGTGCGCAACCTCGCCAATCGCACCCAGAACTCCACCCAGGAGATCCAGGCGATGATCGAGCGGTTGCAGCAGGCCAGCCGTCGCGCGGTGAGCGTGATGGACGAGAGTCGCGATCATGCCCAGGTCAGTCGCGAGAGCGCCGCCGAGGCCGAGACCGCGCTCAACGCCATCACCCAGGCGGTGGCCACCATCAATGACGTCAACAGTCAGGTGGCGAGCGCGGCCGAGGAGCAGAGCGCGGTGGCCGAGGAGATCAATCGCAACGTCACCTCCATCTCTGACGTCTCCGACCGCAACGCCGAGGGCGCCAAGCAGACCACCGACGCCTCGGACCGGCTGGCCAAGCTCGCCGCCGAACTCGAGGCCGTGGTCGGTCGCTTCCGCATCTGAGTCCGCCCGACGACGTCCTGTCCCGTCACGCCGCCCGGCGTGGCGGGGCGCTTAATCGGCAGCCGGCGTCTCTCCCACTTCCACCCGATCACGACCCGCCGACTTGGCGCGATAGAGCGCCCGGTCGGCGCGCTCGATCAGCTCCTCGGGGCGTTCGTGCGCACGCGCCTCGACCACGCCGATCGAGGTGGTCACCGTGCCCACCCCGGAGGCCGGCGGTTTCTGGCGGAAGCGGATCGCCGAGACCTGCTTGCGTACCTGCTCGGCCAGCGCCACGGCCCGTTCCAACCTCCCCTCGACGATGATCGCGAACTCCTCGCCACCGTAGCGGGCGACGAACACCTGCTCGTCGCGCAGACCGGCGAGCAGCTGACCGGTGATCTGCAACACCCGGTCGCCCATCAGATGACCGAAGGTGTCGTTGCACTGCTTGAAGTGATCGAGATCGAGCAGCAGCAGGCAAGTCGGCGCCTCCGGGTCCTGGAGCGCGCGCAGCAGGGCGTGATCGAAGGCGCGACGGTTGGGGATGTTGGTCAGCGCGTCGACCAGGGCACGCTGCTGGGTGCGGGCGAGTTCCTGCTTGAGTAGCTCGACCTCGTCACGGGCCGATTGCAGCTCGCCCTGGAACTCCTGGTGCATGCCCTCGACCGCACGGGTGTCGGCGAGCAGCTGCGAGAGCGTCTCCTGGATCAGCGCCGGGTCCGATGCCTGCTCGAGGATCTGGCGCGCCTCGCGCAGCGAGTCGCCGTACTGCTGCGAGCCGGCGAGGTTGCGGGCCACCGCACGGGCGAGCTGGGCGACCAGGCTGACGAGCAGGTTCTGCGCCTTGGGGTTGTTGGGCAGATAGTTCTTGATGAAGTACTTGAAGAACAGCGATTCGCTCTTCTTCGCGCTGTAGCTGCCGGAGACCGGGAACTCGGCGAGCAGCTCGCGGCTGAGTTCGGGGTTGAGCCCCTGGACGTGGGCATACCACAGTGCATAGTTGTAGGGCGTGGGCGGGATGCCGCGCTGGACCATCAGCGGGATGGCCTTGCGCAGATAGTCGGCCGAGGTCTCCAGATCCTCGTTGAATTCCAGCATGTCTCGACTCACGGCAGGATGCGGATTGGCGTGCCATCGCGCACCATGCGCCAGATCTCGTCCATCTCGTCGTCCTGGACCGCGATGCAACCGTCGGTCCAGTCGCGCGTGGCGTATTCGCGGCGCACCCGCTCGGAGCGGATGTGGTTGGGCTGGCCGTGGATCATGATCATCCCACCGGGGTCATGGCCGAGCAGCCGCGCGGTGGCGCGGTCGCGTTCGTTGGGGTAGGAGATATGAATCGACTTGTAGAAGCTACTGTGCGGGTTGCGCCAGTCGAGCACATAGTCGCCGATCGGGGTGCGCTCGTCGCCGGCGCGGAACTTGTGCCCCACGGGCGCGTCACCGAGCGCCACCCGGTAGCTGCGCAGCAGGGTCTCGCCGTGCCACAGCTCGAGGCTGCGTTCGGACTTGTGCACCACTACGCGATCGGCCTGGTCGGGCAGCGGACCGGGGGTCCCGGCACAGCCGGCGAGGAGCACGATGAACAATAGGATTGGCCACGATGGGTGTGCCGCGGGTGCGCGCCGTTGGAGGCCGGGCGGGTTGGACGGGAGACACGAGGCATCGCGTGGCATCGCTGGGTCCTGGTGGAAAGGTCGGTTTCGGCTAGGTGAGGGTGCGAGGGTGGAATTCTAAGCACGGCGCCGCTGCATGCACAGTGCTTTTCGACACCGCGCACCTCTGTGCGCGGTGTCTCCGGGTCTGCTCAGAAGTGGGGCAGGGCGCGCATGAAGAGGGTCTTGAGATAGGCCGTCTCGGGGATCGCCGGATGCACCGGATGATCGGGTCCCTGTTGGCCGACCTCAAGCAGCTGCAGACTGCGCGCGCTCTTGCGTGCAGCCTGCTGCACGGTACGCTGGAAACCGTCGCGGCCCATGTGGAATGAACACGAAGCGGTGACCAGTAGGCCGCCGGGCTCGAGCAGCTCGAGGCCCAGGCGGTTGAGCCGCTGATAGGCCTGGGTGCCGTCCTTCTCGTCCTTGCGGCGCTTGATGAAGGCCGGTGGGTCGAGGATCACGGTATCGAAGCGCGCACCCTGGTCGCGCAGCTCGCGCAACACCTCGAAGGCATCGCCTTGCAGCGGCTCGATGCGATCACTCAGACCGTTGCGCGCGGCATTGGCCGCGACCCGCTCGAGGGCGCTGGCCGAGGCGTCGACGGTGGTGACCCGGTGCGCGCCGAGATGCGCCGCGCGCAGGCTCCAGGCGCCGACATAGCTGCAGACATCCAGCACCCGCTCGCCGACGCCGTAGCGGGCGAGCCGTTGACGGTTCTCGGCCTGGTCGAAGAACCAGCCGGTCTTCTGCCCGGAGAGCGGCGCGACCTCGAACGCCAACCCGCCCTCCTCGAGCACCAGGGTGTCGTCCGGCTCGCCGAGCGCGACCTCGACCTGCTGGTCGAGCCCTTCGAGCGCGCGCACCGCAGTGTCGTTGCGTAGCACGATCGCGCGCGGACGCAGCACCTGCTCGAGCGCGGCGAGCAGCTCGCCACGTACCCGCTCCATCCCGGCGGTGGTGATCTGCACGCTGAGCAGGTCGCCGTAACGATCGACGATCAACCCCGGCAGCCCGTCGCTCTCGCCGAAGATCAGCCGATAGTAGGGCCGCTCGTAGAGTCGCTCGCGCAGCGCCAGGGCATCGCGGATGCGCTGGATCCACAGCGCCGGGGTGAGGTGGCGCTCCGGGCTGCGGCTGACCAGCCGGGCACAGATCAGCGAGTGCGGATTGACATAGCCGTGTCCGAGCCAGCGCTCGCGATTGCTGAGGATCTCGATCGCTTGGCCGGGTTCGAGCTGCTTGAGCGGGGTCGCCTTGGTGTCGATCTCGTTGCTGTAGATCCAGCAATGCCCGGCGAGCAGCCGGCGCTCCTGGTCCTTGCGCAACAGGATGGGTTGGGGGTTCATCGTTGGAGGTCTACCGTTGTCTGGTGATCGTCTGCGTGTTCGGTGCGGCGTCCGTGTCTCGGGACGGGTGGGCGCGGCCCTGATGCTCGCTCCGGCGCGCCGCCGTCGGTGTGTGTCGGCCATCAAGACTACCAGAAGCGACGATCGCGCGAGCCGGCATGGAAAGGTCGCGCTCGTGCTCCCACTCTCGAAGGCAGACCCGGGACCCGTTCGTCCAACGATCGCGACAGACCAGCAGAGGTGAGTCCATGCCGAGCGTCACGCTCCCCGCAGCAGGCGGTCGCAACCGTCTCGATGGGGCCACCAGCCCCTATCTCCAGCAACACGCCGACAACCCCGTCGATTGGTGGCCCTGGTGCGACGAGGCGCTGGCGCAGGCGCGCGAGCGCGACCGTCCGATCCTGCTCTCGATCGGCTACTCGGCCTGTCACTGGTGTCACGTGATGGCGCACGAGTCCTTCGCCGATCCAGAGGTCGCGACGCTGATGAATCGCGCCTTCGTCAACATCAAGGTCGATCGCGAGGAGCGTCCCGACCTCGACGGGCTCTATCAGCGCGCCCACCAGCTACTCAACGGCCGTGGCGGCGGCTGGCCGCTGACCGTGTTTCTCTCCCCGCACGATCTGCGCCCCTTCTTCGCCGGCACCTATTTCCCGCCGACGCCGCGCCACGGCCTGCCGGCCTTCACCCAGCTGCTCGCCGGGGTCGAGCGCGCCTACCGCGAACAACACGACAAGATCCTCCAGCAGGGCGAGAATCTGATCGAGGCGTTTGCCGGGCTCGAACCCGAGCCCGGCGAGCGCCCCCCCGAGCGCAACCTGATCGGCGCGGCGCTGAACCAGCTCGCGGTCAGCTTCGATCCCAGGCACGGCGGTTTTGGCGGTGCGCCCAAGTTCCCGCACGCCCCGGAGCTGGCGCTGCTGCTGCGCTGCGCGGCGCGCGGCGATCGTCCCGGCGAGGATGCGCCGGAGCCACTGGAGATGGCCCGCGTCAGCCTCGAGCGGATGATTCGCAGCGGTCTCAACGACCAGCTCGGCGGCGGCTTCTGTCGCTATGCGGTCGATGCCCAGTGGATGATCCCGCACTTCGAGAAGATGCTCTACGACAATGCCGCGCTGCTCGCGCTCTGCTGCGACCTCCACGCCTGCACCGGCGAGCAGCTGTTTCGCAGCGCCGCCGAGTCCACCGCCGACTGGGTGCTGCGCGAGATGCAGTCGCCCGAGGGCGGTTATTACTCGAGCCTGGATGCCGACAGCGAGGGCGAGGAGGGACGCTTCTATCTGTGGGAGCGCGAGCAGGTCCGGGCGCTGCTGCCCGAGGCCGAGTACCGGCCCTTCGCCGCCGTCTACGGGCTCGACCGACCGCCGAACTTCGAGGGCCGCTGGCATCTGCACGGCCATCTCACCCCGGCGGCGGTGGCCGCCGCCCAGGGGCTCACCCTCGAACAAGTGCAGTCGCTGCTCGGCGCGGCGCGCGCCACCCTATTCGCCGAGCGCGAGCGGCGCGTGCGCCCGGGTCGCGACGACAAGGTGCTCGGCGCCTGGAACGCGCTGATGATCGGCGCCATGGCGCGCGCCGCGCGGGTGCTTGAGCGCGACGACTATCTGGAGTCGGCCGAGCAGGCGCTCGGCTGCGTGCGTGAGCGACTGTGGCGCGATGGCCGCTTGCTGGCGAGCTGTCGCGACGGTCGCGTGGCCTTCGACGCCTATCTCGACGACCACGCGTTGCTGCTCGCCACAGTGCTCGAGCTGTTGCAGACGCGCTGGTCGAGCGCCGACCTGGCGTTCGCCATCGAGCTGGCCGAGACCCTGCTCGCGCGTTTCCACGACCCCGAGGCAGGCGGTTTCTGGTTCACCGCCCACGATCACGAACGTCTGATCCACCGCACCAAGCCGCTCGCCGACGAGACCCTGCCCGCAGGCAACGGGGTCGCAGCGCTGGCGCTGCAGCGTCTCGGTCATCTGGTCGGCGAGCCGCGCTATCTCGCCGCCGTTGAGAGCACGCTGCGTCTGGCCGCGACCGCGATGCGGCGGCTGCCCCACGCCCACGCCACCCTGCTCTGCGCCCTCGACGAATGGCTCGACCCGCCCGAGCAACTGGTGATTCGCGCCAGTGAGGAGCTGTTGGCGAGCTGGCGGCGCGAGGCGCAGCGCGGCTATCGCGCCGATCGACTGGTGTTTGCCATCCCCGATGAGGCCGAATCGCTGCCACCGCTGCTCGCGGCCATGGCACCCGGGCCGCGTCCGCGGGTCTATCGCTGTGTCGGCACCCACTGCGAGGCGCCGCGCGAGCAGCTCTGAGTCGCGCGCCGCCCGCCCCTGATGCGCCGCCGTCGGCGGCGCAGTATCGAGACCAATGGATCGCTGCTGCGATCGAGGAGCCCTGGATGACCCGCAACCCACCGCGCCGTGCGCTCGCGCTGCTCGACTGGATCTACAACCCGCTGCGCCGGCTGCCGGTGAGCGCCGTCTACGACCTGCTCGGCACCGACTCGCCGGCCGCCGACGGGCACTATCTCAACCTCGGCTACTGGGCCGAGGCCGACGAACTCGACGCTGCCTGCCGCGCCCTGGTCGATCTGGTCGGCACGCGCGCCGGCATGGCGCCGGGCAAGCGGGTGCTCGATCTCGGCTTCGGCTTCGGCGAGCAGGACCTGCAGTGGATGCGCACCCTCGGCCCCGAGGCCATCGTCGGGCTCAATGTCACCGGCTCGCAGGTGGCGCTGGCGCGCGAACGGGTGGCCGCCGCCGGCGAGGCTGCGCGCATCGACCTGCGCCAGGGTTCGGCCACCGAGCCGGGGCTCGAGTCAGGGTCGTTCGATATCGTCGTCGCGCTCGAGTGCGCCTTCCATTTCCGCACCCGCGAGCGCTTCTTCGCCGAGGCGCTGCGGCTGCTGCGCCCGGGCGGGCGGCTGGTGCTCGCCGACATCCTGCCGCTGGCGCCGGCCGAGGGCTGGTCGCAGCGGCTGGCGCAGCGGTGGTCGTGGCGCGAGGTCGCCACCAAGTTCGCGATCCCGACGGAGAACGCCTATCCGCGCGCCGAGTACGCCGAGCGGCTGCGTGCCTGCGGCTTCACCGGGGTCGAGGTCGAGTCGATCCGCGACCGGGTCTATGCCCCGCTGCACGCCTATCTGCGCGCCAATCCCGAGCGGCTCTCGACCCTGCCGCCGGCGCTGCGCACGGCGGTGCGCTTCGGGCTGTGGCTCGAACCCGAGACCGTGTTCGCCGGGCTCGACTACGTGCTCGCCAGCGCCGAGCGTCCGGCGACGGATCAATAGATCCAGGGGATGAACTTGCTCACGCGCTGGGTGTAGTCGGCGTACTCGGGGTGACGCTCACGCAGCCAGCCCTCTTCCTTGCCGGCCTTGTAGTCGAAGAACAGGAAGCCGATGACCAGGATCGCCAGATGCGTCAGGCTGAGGCTGAACAGCACCCAGGCGAGCGCGGCGAACAGCTGGCTGCTGTAGAGCGGGTGGCGCACCAGGGCATAGATCCCGTGCTGGACGAGCTGGTTGTGATCGACCGGGTAGGGCAGCGGGGTGAGGTAGTCGCGGATGTGTAGTGAGCCGACCGCGCCGAGCACCATGGCAAAGGTGCCGAGCGCGATCAGCACCGCCCAGCGCAGCGGCGCCATCGCCTCGAGGATGCCGGGGGTGAGCCAGGGGTTCCAGCTCGGGGTGAGGACGAAGCCGAAGAAGAGCACGAACTGGAGGACGACGAGGTGCTCGCCGCGTCGGCCCTGGAGACGGGATAAGAGGGACATGATGACTCCTTGCGCGATGGATGATGGGTGGTCGGGGTGGCCGTCGGTCGGTCGTCGGCGCCGGCTGCGGGATGCCGGATGCGGCGGTTTTCGATACACTGCCGGTCCTTGAGAATCAAGCCATCCGGTGATTTCGAGTCCCGTGCCCACATCCAGCCAACCCGCCCAGCCCGGCTTCATCTGGCCGATCCGTGTCTATTACGAGGATACCGACGCCGCCGGCGTGGTCTTCTACGCCAATTATCTCCGCTTCTTCGAGCGCGCGCGTACCGAATGGTTGCGTGAGCTTGGCTACGAGCAGGACGAGCTGCGCGCACGCGAGGGGGTGCTGTTCGTGGTGCGTCGCGTCGAGATCGACTATCTCGCCGCGGCACGCTTCAACGAGCGGTTGAACGTCCATACCCGGCTGACCCGGATCGGCGGGGCGAGCATGGCCTTCGACCAGGAGCTGGTGCGCGAGGCCGACGGCGAACTCTGTTGCCGGGGCACGGTTAAGGTGGGCTGTATCGATGCCGCGGGCGAGGCGCTGCGCCCGACGCGTATCCCGCCCCGGCTGCTCGCCGACATTCGCCGTACGGTCGCGGAGTGACGCCTCATGACCTCTGATCTGTCGTTGTTGGCCCTGGTGATGCAGGCAAGCCTGGTGGTGCAGTTGGTGCTGCTGATCCTGGTGCTCGCCTCGGTCGTCTCCTGGACCATGATCATCGATCGCGCGCGGGTGCTCGGTCGGGCGCGCAAGCTCGCCGACGCCTTCGAGGAACGCTTCTGGAGCGGCGGCGATCTCAGCGCGCTCTATAAAGAGTTGGGACAGGACGGGCGCAGTGCGCGCGGGCTGGCGGCGATCTTCCGCGCCGGCTTCAAGGAGTACGTGCGCATGCGCAAGGCCGACGGCGTCGATCCGATGACCGTGCTGCAGGCGACAGAGCGGGCGATGCGCGTGGCGCTGAGCCGCGAACTCGACCGGCTCGAGAGCAATCTCGCCTTCCTCGCCACGGTCGGCTCGATCAGCCCCTATGTCGGGTTGTTCGGCACCGTCTGGGGCATCATGCAGGCCTTCCATGCCCTCGGTAACGTCGAGCAGGCGACCCTGGCGCTGGTCGCGCCGGGTATCTCCGAGGCGCTGATCGCCACCGCCATCGGCTTGTTCGCCGCCATCCCCGCGGTGGTCGCCTACAACCGCTATACCGATCAGGTCGAGCGCCTCAGCAACCGCTACGAGGAGTTCATGGAAGAGTTCTCGACCTTGCTGCAACGTCAGGGGCGGGGCTGAGCCCCGGGAGTATCCGAGCCTTGAGCAGACGCGCGCGCAGTCGCAATCGCCGCCGCTTGGTGGCCGAGATCAACGTCGTCCCCTATATCGACGTGATGCTGGTGTTGCTGGTCATCTTCATGGTGACCGCCCCCATGATCACCATGGGGGTCAAGGTCAACCTGCCGCGCGCCCAGGCCGGGGCGGTCACCTCCGAGAGTGGTGACTCCGTGGTGATCAGCGTCGATCAGTTCGGCGACTACTACATCGACATCGGTGAGGACCGCGACCAACCGGTGGGCGAGGAGGCGCTGTTCGAGCGCATCGGCAAGGTCCTCGACTACGCCCCGCAGACGCCGGTGCTGGTCAAGGGCGACAGCGCCGTCGACTATGGCCGGGTGGTCAACGCGATGGTGATCGCCCAGGCCGCCGGGGCCGCCGAGGTCGGACTCATCACCCTGCCGCCGGAGCATGACGGACCCTGACCATGTTGCAGATCCTGCGGCGTGACCCCGGGGCGCTCTACTGGTCGCTGGGGCTGCATCTGCTGTTCGCGCTGCTGCTGTTCGTCGGCGTGCGCTTCACCCAGGACGCGAGCAACGGCGGCGATCGCCCGCGCGTGGTCCAGGCCAGCGTGCTCGGCGATCCGGCACTGAGCGCCCGTGTCCAGGAGGTGCGCGAACGGCTCGATCCCGAGGCGCGCGCCGAGGCCGAGCGCCGCGCCGCCGAGGAAGCCGCCCGCCGCGAGGCCGAGCGTCAGGCCGCTGCGGCTCGTGCCGAGGCTGAGCGTCGCGCCGCCGAGGAGGCCGCCCGTCGCGAGGCCGAGCGTCAGGCCGCCGCGGCTCGTGCCGAGGCCGAGCGTCGCGCCGCCGAAGAGGCCGCCCGCCGCGAGGCCGAGCGTCAGGCCGCCGCGGCCCGCGCCGAGGCTGAACGTCGCGCCGCCGAGGAGGCCGCCCGTCGCGAGGCCGAGCGTCAGGCCGCCGCAGCCCGTGCCGAGGCTGAGCGTCGCGCTGCCGAGGAGGCCGCCCGTCGCGAGGCCGAACGTCAGGCCGCCGCAGCCCGTGCCGAGGCTGAGCGTCGCGCTGCCGAAGAGGCCGCACGCCGTGAGGCGGAACGCCAGGCCGCTGCGGCGCGCCAGGAGCGCATCGCGCGCGAGGCCGAGCAGATGGCCGCACTCGAGCAGCAGCGATTCGAGGACGAGATCGCGCGCGAGGCCGAGCGACTCGAGGCCGAGGCGGCCGAGACCGCACGCCGATCGTCGCCGGTCGTCGCCGGCGGCGGTGGTGGCGGGCTGAGCAGCGCCGAGCAGCGCCAGGTCGATTACTACAAGGGCGCGATCGGCGATCGTGTCCGCCAGCACTTCGCCTATCCGCCCGGTATGTCCGAGGGGTTGAGCGTGGAGTTCGAGGTGCGGGTGACCTCGGCGGGTTACATCGTCCCGGGGAGCGTGGCGATGCAGCGCTCCAGCGGCACCCCGGCCTTCGATCAGGCAGCGCTCGCCGCGCTGTGGCGCGCCGAGCCGCTACCGGTGCCCACCGGGGCACTCTTCGACCAGTTCCGTGAATTCACCTTTACCTTCCGACCCTGAGCAGGGGGCGTGTCATGACCCGATCCATCCAATTGTTGCTGATCCTCTGCGTCCTCCTGGCGGCTGCGCTGCCCGGCGCTGCGCTGGCGCGGCTGAACATCGAGATCACCGGCGGGGTCGAGGCCGCGCAACCGATCGCCGTGGTGCCCTTCGGGTTCGCGGGAGGCGGGAGCGCCTCGGTCGATCCCGGCGCGGTGATCGCCGCCGATCTCGCCCGCACCGGTCGCTTCGCGCCGATGCCGACGCGCGACATGCTCGACCAGCCGACCACCCACGAGGAGGTCGACCTGCGTGACTGGCGTCTGCTCGACATGAACAATCTGGTGATCGGGCAGGTCGTGCGCGAGGGTGCGCGCTACCGCATCAGCTTCATCCTCTACGACGTCTTCCGCGGCGAGCGCCTGGCTGGCGCCACCCTAACGGCCACCGCCGCCGGGCTGCGCAACGCCGCGCACCGCATCGCCGACCAGATCCATGAGACGCTGACCGGCATCCCCGGCGTGGCCGCCACCCGCATCGCCTATATCAGCGCCACCGGCCGCGGCGAGAACGCCCGCGTCACCCTGCAGGTGGCCGACGCCGACGGCTACAACCCGCAGGTGATCGTCTCCTCGACCGAGCCGATCATGTCCCCGGCCTGGTCGCCGGATGGGCGCCGCATCGCCTATGTCTCCTTCGAGAGCCGCCGTCCGGCGATCTATGTGCAGGAGCTGGCCAGCGGTCGGCGCGAGCGGGTGGCGAGCTACCCCGGCATCAACAGCTCGCCGGCCTTCTCGCCCGATGGCCGGCGTCTGGCAATGACCCTGTCGAAGGACGGCAATCCCGAGATCTATGTGCTCGATCTCGACTCGCGCGCGCTCACCCGGCTCACCAATCACTTCGCCATCGACACCGAACCGGCCTGGTCGCCCGATGGCTCGCACCTGGTGTTCACCTCCGGGCGGGGCGGCAATCCGCAGATCTATCGCGTCCCGGCCAGCGGTGGGGCGGTCTCCCGGGTGAGCTTCGAGGGTGACTACAACGCCTCCCCGGTCTATGCCCCCGATGGTCGCTCGATCGCCATGGCGCGCCGGATCAACGGCGCCTTCCGCATCGCCTTGCTCGATGTCGAGCGCGGCTTCTCGCGTCTGCTCAGTCGCGGGCCGCTCGACGAGTCGCCGAGTTTCGCGCCGAATTCGAGCATGGTAATTTACGCCACCACCCATGGCGGTCGCGCGGTGCTCGCCGCCGCTGCCGTCGACGGCGGTGCCAATCAGCGTCTCACCCAGGGAACCGATCAGGTGCGCGAGCCGGCCTGGTCGCCCATGGTGCAGTAAGGAGTCAGACTCATGCGCATCCACCCTTGGTCCCTGTTGCCCGGCGTCCTCCTGCTGGTGCTCGCCGGATGCTCGACCACGCCCCGCCAGGACACGGACGGCGCCGCGGTGGACGATGCGACCGGCCGCGCCGGTGCCGGCGCCGGCGCCGGCGCGGAGGTCTCGACCGCCGGCATCGACGGCGCGGGCGCCCGTTACGCCGGTCCCTGGGAGGACCCGGCCAACCCGCTCTCCAAGCGCGTCATCTATTTCGGCTATGACAACGCCGAGATCGCCTCCGAGTACGTGGCGCTGATCCGCACCCACGCGCGTTATCTCGGCACCCATCCGCAGGTGCGTGTCACCCTCGAGGGCCATACCGACGAGCGCGGCACCCGCGAGTACAACCTCGCGCTCTCCGATCAGCGCGCCGATTCGGTGCGCCGGGTGATGCTCGCCGAGGGGGTGCGTGGCGATCAGCTCGAGGTGATCGGTTATGGCGAGGAGCGTCCGGCCTCGCCGGGACAGAGCGAGTCGTCCTGGCGGCTGAACCGGCGTGTGGTCATCGAGTACTGAGGAGGCGCGAATGCGAGTCCCGCAGAGAGTTCGTGGCGGCCTCGGGGTCGTCGTCGCCCTGGTGCTGAGTGCCGCCGCCGCGCCGGTGCTCGCCGCCGACGCCCGGCTCGAGGACCGGGTGGCGCGGCTCGAGCGCGTCATCGAGCACCAGCGTGGCTCGGCCGTCGAGCTACAGCTTCAGCAACTGCAGAGCGAGATGCAGGCGCTGCGCGGTCAGGTCGAGGTCCAGCAGTTCGAGATCCAGCGTCTCGAGCGCCAGCTGCGCCAGCAGTCGATCGACATCGACGCCCGGCTCAACGGCGCGCGCGCGCGCCCCGAGACCCCGGAGCCACCGGCCGCGCTCGAGGCCCCGGTCGATATCAACCAGCCCGAGCCAGCGCCCGCGCCGGTTCGATCGGCCACGCCCGCCGCTGCCCTCGGTGCCGGCGTCCCCTCGCTGCCGAGCCCGGAGACTGCCGCCGGCGACGAACGTGACGCCTACGGCAAGGCCTTCGATCTGCTCAAGGCGCGCAAGTACGACCAGGCCCGCGCCGCCTTCGAGTCGCTGCTCGGGCGCTATCCGCAGGGACGCTATGCCGACAACGCCCGCTACTGGCTCGGCGAGACCTTCTATGGTCAGCGCGACTACGACGCCGCGCTGACCGCCTTCGAGGATCTGGTGCGCCGTCACCCGGCCAGCCCCAAGGTCCCCGGTGCGTTGCTGAAGATGGGCTACATCCACTTCGAGCAGCGCGATTTCGAGCAATCGCGCGCGCGCCTCGAACAGGTCATCGACAACTACCCCAACAGCACCGAGTCGCGCCTGGCTCGCGCGCGTCTGGCGCGGCTCGACGAGGTCGAAGGCGTCGCCACCGGACGCTAGGGTTTACATCGCGCCGATGGTTTACGTATAATCCTCGGTCTTCGGCGCCCTTAGCTCAGTTGGTAGAGCATCTGACTTTTAATCAGGTGGTCGTTGGTTCGAACCCAACAGGGCGCACCAGAAAATGCAACGGCCCGGACGTTCAGCGTCCGGGCCGTTTTTCGTTACAGCTGAACTTCGTCGATATCCAGGCGTGGCGCGCCACGTCTCGGCGCGGCTCCGGTTCCGCGCTTCGATACCCCGCCCAACGATCGGAAACCCGTTCACTTTGCCGTCATTGCCGCTTGCAGAGCGGAGTGGTGATGTCGCCCGTCCGCTGTTCCTCCGCCGTACGTGTTGATCGCGCCTCCTGTGGTGTGGCTGGTTTGTGTGCGTCGCGTGTGTGCGGAGTGAGGGTCGCTATCGCATTGATGGGGGTTTTGTCGGGTTCGAGTATGAGTTGACGAACACATATCGAAGTGCTTTATTCATTACCAGATTGACGTTAATTCTCCACAGGAGGGAGTCGTGACCGATTTGTTGTCCACCATGCGTCAAGCCGTACAGGCGTCCCCCGGTCTGCGTATCAACGCCAAGCTCAGCCCGCTCAACGGGGGGCATCACATCCTGCCGCCGACCTATGCCGATGCGCCCCATGGTCACAACATGACCCAGCCGGACGAGCACGGGGTCGCCGCCTGGGTCAGCATCGACAGCGCCGCCTCGTTCGCCAACCGGGTCGAGGAACAGCTGCTGCGCTGTGGTCTGGACCTAGCCCCCGTGGCGGTGCAACTGCCCGATGGCACGCACCTGTCGACGCTGCAGATGCCGCATCGCGCCTTCGACGCCATCCTCCGCGACTCACAGCTCAATGGCACCCGTTTCGAAGACACCGAGATCGGCCGGGCGGTGTTCGGCGCCTCCCCGGTCGATGCGACGGGGCTGTTGCGTCATGACCCGGCGGTGTTACTGCTTGGTGGCTGGGATTCCACCCGGTTGGGGCGTCGCGGCGGGCGGGAGCGGAAGTGGGCGGCGGCGCTCAGTGTCGAGATCGCCGGCGCCGGGGCGCGCCCGGTGGCGCGCGCTGGCGGCAGGCTCGACCCCCTGGGCATCCCCAGCGATGTTGCGACCATCCTCCACGAGGCGGGGGAGACCGATTATCAGCTGCTGCCCGAGGGCGAGCAGGCGCCGAGCGGTGCCGCGACCAAGCGTCCCTCTGAGATCAACCACGGCAATATCGCCCCGACCCTGAAGCCCAAGGGCGTGCTGGTCGACTCGATCGCGCTCAATGGCGTGCTCAGCCTGTCGCGGCTGCGCCGGTATCGCTTCGGGGAGGACGAGGCCACCAATGTGGCCGCGCGAACCCTGCTCGCCTGCATGGGCGTCTACGGGGTTGCCGCCGTACTGGAGGATGGGCTCGATCTGCGGCGTGACTGCGAGCTGGTCGCCACCGAGGTGCACTGGTCGATCCCTGTCACCGGGTCGTCCGAGGCGACGCCGCTGACGATCACCCGGGCGACGGCGCTGGAGGCGTTGCGCGCGGCGCGCGAGGCGGTTGCGCTGGCCGCGCCGGTGACCTTCGCCCCCGGCCCCAACCTGGAACAGCTCATCGCGCGGAGTCGCTAGCATGCTGACGCTGCAGATGGATTTACTCAACGGGTGCTACCACGCCGCCGACCCGATGGCGCCGAGCGAGCCGGAGTGGCCCCTGGCGGTGGATCGGACCTTTCAAGGGTTGGTTGCCGGTGCCTACGAGAGCGGTCAGGACCCCGCGCCGCTACGTGCACTCGAGGGGGTGGCGCCGGAGTTGCGCTTCGGCCCGGCGCGGCGCGCGCGTCATGGCACCCTCTATGTGCCGGCCGCCTACAAGGCCAAGCAGACCCGGGTGGCCAAGTACGACCCCTGCATGGTCGAGATTCGCGATCCGGTGGTGATGTGCTGGCCGGGTGTGCCCGCCGAGTTGCGTGCGCCGATCGCGGCGATTGCCGCCGAGGTCGATTATCTCGGGCGAGCCAAGAGCCCGGTTTCGTGCACGGTGCTCGATGAGCCGCCGGAGCTGCCCCGGCGCCTGGTGCCGGACGCCGACGGTGATCGATTCCTGCGTGTGCCCCAGCAAGGGCGGTTGGACGAACTCGACGCGGCCTTCGAGGCCGGGCTGCGAGCACCGATCGCACCGCTGGTGGCCTACGCCGATTCGCGCGTGCGTCGTCGGCCCTCGCCCTGGGGTGAGCTGCTGGTACTGCGACCGGGGCGTGAACTCTCCATCCGCCGTGCCGCCCGGCTCGCCGCGGCGCTGCGGGCCGCGGTGCTGAGCATCGCCGGCGATGACGCCTCACCGTTACTGCACGGACACGACGGTGCCCACGCCGCCTGGTGCGTGCTGCCGCACGTCGGTCATCGGCATGCGCGTGGTCAGGTGTTGGGATTGGGGCTGTGGTTGCCGCGTGGGATCGACGAGGACGCGCGTGCCCAGTGCGCCCTGGCGCTCGCTGGGGTGCGCCATCTCCAGGTCGACGGGATGCGGGTCGAGCTGTCGCGACAGCCCGCGCATCGGCCGCCGCCGGCCGGTCTGCACCGCGCCACCTGGGCGCGTGCCGCGACCCGTTGGGCGAGCGTCACCCCGGTGGTGCTCGACCGTCATCCCAAGAAGGGGGAGGCGGTGGAACGGCTGATCGCCGACTCGGTGGAGATGGCCGGCTACCCGCGTCCGATCGAGGTGCGGGTCGGTCAGCAGGGGCCGTTCATCGGCGTGCCGGTCGCCCGCGACTTCCGCCCGCGTGGCCGCCATCGCTGGATGCATGTGGCGCTGGGGTTCGATCGCGCCGTCGCCGGGCCGCTGCTGATCGGGCGCGAGCGTCACTTCGGCATGGGGCTGATGCGACCGGAGGACGGGGCATGACCACGACGCGCGAGCAGACCGCCGAGTCGGCCGACTTCGATCGCTGGTACCGGCAACGCCACGGCTATCCGCCCTTTCCCTGGCAGTCGGCCCTCGCCGCGCGTGTCGCCGCCGGCGACTGGCCCGAGGCGTTGAGCGCGCCGACCGGGTGCGGCAAGACCGCGATCGTCGACGTCTGGCTGTGGGCGCGGCTGCGCGGCCACGGCGTGGTGCCGCGCCGCCTGGTCTATGTCATCGACCGACGGCTGGTGGTCGACGGGGTCGGTGATTATGTCGAGCGGCTGATCGATTCCCTGCCGGTGTCCGATCGCCCCGGGCTCGCCCGGCTACGCGGCGGCATCACCATCGACGAGGACTGGCTGGCCGATCCGCGACGCCCCGCGGTGCTCGTCTCCACCATCGATCAGGTCGGCTCGCGGTTGCTGTTCTCCGGCTACGGCGTCTCGCCCCGGTCGGCGCCGATCCATGCCGGGCTGCTCGGCAACGATGTGCTGTTCGTGCTCGACGAGGTGCATCTGGCGCAGCCCTTCCTGCGCACGCTCGCGCATATCCAGGCGCTGCGCGGGGAGGCGATCACGTTGCCCTGGCGGGTGCTGGTGATGTCCGCGACCTGGACGGGCGAGCGCACACACGGGCTCACCGACGCCGATCTTGCGCACCCGGTGCTCGCCTCGCGGCTGCGTGGCGCCAAGCCGGCGCGGTTGGTGAAGTTGCGCAAGGACGCGCGGCGTGAGCGGGCGCTCGTCACCGAGGCGCGGGCGATGCGGGCGGCGGGGGCCGGGGTGATCGGCGTGGTCTGCAACCAGGTGGCGCGGGCGCGCGCGGTGTTCGAGGCGCTGCATGCCGAGGACGAGGCGGTGCTGCTGACCGGTCGGGTGCGCCCCGGCGATCGCGCCGCCTTGCTGGAGACGACTCTGCCACGCATCGCGGTGGGTCGTCGCGAGGCGGGGCGCGCGCCGCTCTACGTGGTGGCCACCCAGACCATCGAGGTCGGCGCCGACCTCGATCTCGACGCCTTGGTGACCGAGTGCGCGCCGCTCTCGGCGCTGCGTCAGCGCGCCGGGCGGCTCAACCGGGTCGGGGCGCTGGGTTCCGCGCCGATGGCCATCGTCCATCGACTGGACAAGCACGATCCGGTGTACGGCCCGGCCGTCGACGATGCCTGGCGCTGGCTCTCGAAGGTTGCCAGTGGCAAGCCCAAGCATGTCGACTTCGGGCTGGTGACGATGGCGGCGCTGATGGACGCCGAGCCACCCCCGGAGGAGTCCGCGCCGGCCTCGCCGTTGCTGCTCGATGCTCATGTCGAGATGCTCTCGCGTACTGGCATCCCCCACGGGGTCGAGGTCGCTCCCTGGCTGCACGGCTGGGAGCGCGGGACGCCGGACGTCTATCTCTGCTGGCGCGCCGAGCTGGCCGATCCCGACCCGAGCGCTGCGCTGCGCCTGGCGCCGCCGATACGCCACGAGCTGTTGGCCGTTCCCCTCCATGCGCTGCGTCGATGGAATGCCGACATCGCCGATGTCGAGGGCACGGTATCGGCGCAGCACCCGAGAGACACCGAGCGGTGGGGGAGGCCGCTGTGGCGTTGGGATGGCGAGACGGTCAGCCGGGTGTCGATCACCGAGGTACGCGTCGGCGATACCCTGGTCCTGTCCCCCGAGGTCGGTGGCTGCGACCGTTATGGCTGGGCGCCCGATTCCTCGGCCACGGTGGTCGATCTCGGTGACGGCGAGCGGCGGGTACGGCTCCACCCCAAGGTCCATCCCGAGCTGGCCGAGGAGATCCTGGCATTGCTCGACGCCGAGACGACCACCACCGAACAGTGGCGGGCGCTGGCGCGTCGGGCCGGGCTGCAACGACCGGGGCGAGTGCTCGCCCATGCACGCGGCTGCGTGGTGCTGGCCGAGTCGGCCTGGAGCAGCGACGGCGCATTCAGACCCGTGGCGCTGGCCGACCATTCGGGCACGGTCGGCGCGCGGGCGGAGGCGTTCGCCCGTGGTGTCGGGCTCGATGGTGAGCTGGTCGACGTGCTGCGTCGGGCGGGCTGCGGCCATGATCTCGGCAAGGCCGATCCGCGTTGGCAGGCGGTGGTCGGCGGTGACATCGACACCCCACTGGCCAAGGGGCCGGGGGGCGATCACGGCTGGTTGACGCTGCCGCGTGGCTGGCGACACGAGATGGCCTCGGCGGCGCGGCAGCGCGAGCCGCTGCTGCGTCATCTCGTCGGTGCCCATCACGGCCACGGTCGGCCTCTGCTGCCGTGCGCGCCGGACCCCGCGCTGTGGCACCGCCTCGACGACTGGCCCGAGGTGTTCGCGACGCTGCAACGACGGTTCGGCCCCTGGGGGCTAGCTTATCTGGAGGCCTTGTTGCGGCTGGCCGATTGGAGCGTGAGCGAGGAGGAACAGCGGTGCGACTGACGGCGCTACGAGCGAATAATCCGGTGGCGGTGATGGCCGCCTACGGTGTCCTGCGCCTGCTGCCCGAGGCACGCCTGCGCTGGCGCGATGTGCATCCCGAGCTGGAGTGCGAGGGCGATCCCGTCGCACGCCTGGCGGCGCTGCTGCCGGCGCGACTGGCCGCGCCGGAACACACCCGGCTGGATGATCCGCGCGACAACAATATCGGAGGTGTCGAAGGGTTCCGGCGCCTGTCCGAGGAGATCCCGTCCGAGTGGCTGGCGGCCTATGCCGCCGAGCGTGCGGACGGTGTTCGTGATACCGGCCTGCTGCTGCTCGGGGGGCGGCATCGCTTCGTCGCCAATGCGCGCGATGTCATGGCTGCGCTGGCTCGGCGTGATGATGTCGGTGCCGCGCTCCAAGAGGCGCTGTTCGGTCCCTGGCGCTACGCCGACAAGGTGATTGCCTGGGGTTGGGACGCGGCGGCGCGGATCGACCCCGCAGCCTCGCCTCGCGATGTCTCCAGCACCCCCAAGTTCGGCGTCGCCGGGGCCTATTGGCTGGCCTGGGAATCGTTGCCGCTGTGGCCGATGGTCAACGGGCGCACCGTCGGCATGTCACCCCGGGAGTGGCGCTATCCGGTCTGTGCCGAGTGGGTCGGGTGCGAGATGTTGCGCGCGCTGATCCTGGGCGGTGAGCGGTTGGCGCATCGGGAGCGCGAGGCGCTGGGGGTCACCTACTGGTCAGCGGCCTTGCTCAGTGGCGGCAAGTTCGGCAAGGTGCTCGGCTGGGCGCGCCCCGCTGTTGCGCGAACCTGAAGTGACCGGCAAAACCCTGGGAGGTTCACGCAGATCAGGTTGTTTTACGAAACAAAGACTTGTGCGATTTGATTCGATCTCGAACGAGCGTTTGCGTCGATTTACCCAGGAGTTCGCGAAAATCGGGAGTTTTTTCCTGGCTGCGTGGCGACTTGAAGACACGCAGACTCATCCCTCCCGCGGGAGGGCTTCGTTGAAGGACCACGCTCGGGGTCGCTGTGGGCGCGGCCTCGCTGGACTCATCCCTCCCGCGGGAGGGCTTCGTTGAAGGACCACGTTGGGGGTGGCCGTGGGCGCGGCCTCGCGACTCATCCCTCCCGCGGGAGGGCTTCGTTGAAGGATCCCTAGCGCCCTCCTGCTCATCCTCGCGTTCGGGACTCATCCCTCCCGCGGGAGGGCTTCGTTGAAGGCTGAGCACCGCTATCAACCGAACCAGCGTGCTCGCGACTCATCCCTCCCGCGGGAGGGCTTCGTTGAAGGAGGGAGCAAAACTTGAAGTATTTCAGTGACATCGAACGACTCATCCCTCCCGCGGGAGGGCTTCGTTGAAGGAGGCGCTCGAACTCGCCGACGGCGGCATCCGCCACGACTCATCCCTCCCGCGGGAGGGCTTCGTTGAAGGGCTGCTCGCGTCGAAACCATCAACACCCTGGACGCGACTCATCCCTCCCGCAGGAGGGCTTCGTTGTAGGATGCCGGATTGCCGTTAGGCACGGTGTGTGGAGCACTCATCCCTCCCTCGGGAGGGCTTCGTTGTGGTTGGCGGATGGATGGCATGGTTGTCCGATCGGCGGTTCGCCGACGGTGCTCGCGCGTCGCGGGCTGGTCTCGGGGTACGTCGGATAAGCTTGTCAGTCATTCGCATCTCGGCTAGACCACGATAAGGTGCGTCGGAACGTTGCCGCTCGGCGGGGCTTCCGATGCTGTTGCCGCTCGCCGGAGTTCCTCGGGCGTCAACGCCCGGTATACTGTGCCGCTTTCGTTGCCAGTCATGCGATGCTGGTCTTTCAGGGATGGAGTCCAGTGCGTGATTATGCTGTGGTTGAGCAGGAATAGTGTCCATCAGGCCTCCGGCAGGCGGTGGGCGCGCCAAGGATAGAGATGATTCGATGTCTCCAGCCGATTTTGCGATACGGGGCCGGCGCTGCATGGATGATCCCGAGTGGACCGCGCGGGCGGTGCGCACGGCCCTGCGCGGTGATGTCAGCGAGTTGCCGCCGGCACCGGCAGCGGCGGTCAAGCTGCTGCGTCTGACCAACGACGAGAGCAGCGATATCGCCGCCATCTCGCGGGTGATCGAGACCGAGCCCGCGCTCACCGCCAAGGTGCTGCAGGTCGTCAACTCCGCCTTCTACGGCTTTCCCCGACGTATCCGCTCGATCTCGCGCGCGGTCACTCTGCTGGGCTTTTCGGCGGTCCGTCAGGCAGCGCTGCACGCGCTGTTCTTCGAGGGCATGGTGGGGCGCGGCGGGCAGGGGGGGTTCGATCGCGTCTACTTCTGGCAGCACTGTCTGCTGGTCGCCATCCTCAGCCGCAGCATCGGTGAGCGCGTCGGCCACCCCGACCCCGACGCGCTCTATGCCGCCGGGCTGCTGCACGATCTCGGCAAGGTGATCCTCGAGTCGCACGGCCGGGTGCGTTACAGCGATTTCCTCGCCGCGGTGACCAACTCGGGTAACCCCATCCGCGACGACGAGCAGACCTTCTTCGGAGTCTCGCACGATCAGGTCGGCGCGGTGGTGTGCGCAGACTGGGATCTGCCGGAGCTGATCTGCCGGGTGCAGTCGCTGCACCATTGTGCGATCGCCGACAGTGGTCTCGACGTTGAGCGCGCGCGCGAGGTGGCGATCGTCTCCTTGGCCGACTTCATCGCCTGGACCCAGGGGATCGGTTCGGTCGATCTGGTCGGCTGTCCGCTGCTCGCGCCCGAGGTCCCGGCGCTGATCGCGCTCGACCAGCTCGATCTGGCCGAGCTGCTCGCCCAAGCCGATCGCGAGGTGGGCGAGATCGGCGGCTTCTACGGGGTCCGCTTCCCTTCGGTGATGCAGTTGCGCGCGAACATGGTGAACACCGCCATCGGGCTGTGTCGCCATGATGCGCCACCGCTGCCGCACGGTGGACGCAGCAGCCATACCGCGCCGCATCACAGCCTGGAACCCGACGAGTTCATTCCCTCCACCCTGGAGGCGTTGCGCGCCGAGTTCGGCATCGACCAGCTGCTGATGATGCAGATCAAGGCGCGCCGTCGCAGCCTGGTGACCACTCACGCTCTGCCACGGGCGTTGCTGATGCGCGAGGCCGAGCCGATCGAGCTGAGCATTCCGATGCTCTCCGGTGATCTGGTGCGCGCGCTGCGAGCGCGCCAGCCGGTACTGGTGCCGAATACGCCGGAGAACCTGCCGCTACTCGATCGGCTCGGGCTGAAGCAGGCCGCTGCGGTGCCGGTGCTGGGCAATGGTCGCATCCTCGGGGTGTTGTGGCTCGGCGGCGAACAGCCGTTTCCCCTGCGTCTGCTCGAAGAGGTGGGACTGGTCGCCGGCGAGTTGGGGATCGCGATCGAACGCAGTCAGACCTTCGCCCGCGAGCGGACCCGGGCGCAGATCGATGCGCTCACCCTGTTGCACAATCGCAGCGTGATCGACGAGTACCTCGACAGCACTTTCGCCCAGAGCGCCGAGTCGGGGCGCGGGTTCGCCCTGGGGTTGCTCGATATCGACCGTTTCAAGGATTTCAACGACCGTTTCGGCCACCAAACCGGCGATGACGTGCTGCGGATCGTCGCCGACACCATGCGCGGGCTGACCCGACCGAGCGATTTCCTCGCCCGCTACGGTGGCGAGGAGTTCCTCTTCGTGCTCCACGACACCGGTGGCAGCGGGGCGCTCAACTATGCCGAGCGCATCCGCCACCAGATCGAGCGTCGAGGCCAGCTTCTCGGTGAACGCTTCCCCGGCCATGCCCTGACCGCCAGCATCGGGGTAGCGCTCTACGACTCCGCCCAAGCGAGTCCCAAGGCGTTGATCGCCGCCGCCGACCGCGCCCTCTATCGCGCCAAGGAAACGGGTCGCAATCGCGTGGTCGCAGCCTGGATGGAGTAGGGAGTCGCCAGTCGCCAGTCGCCAGTCGCCAGTCGCCAGTCGCCAGTCGCCAGTCGCCAGTCGCCAGGATTGAACCGCAAAGCCGCGAAGCACGCAAAGTGAATGATGTGTGATGTCGGCGGGAGGCCACAAGCGATGCGGGTCCGCACCTACTGGCGGCTGGTCGCTGGCGGCTTATTCCCCTTTGCGCCCTTGGCGCCTTCGTGGTTCAAACCAGCTTCCAGCGATCAGCTTCCAGCCTCCAGTCGGGGAGGCTGGTGTGCATGATCGGGGATTGACGGGCAAGACGGTTATCTCGTCGTGGGTACTCTCGCCGCCCGCTCCGGCCCTTTGAGCCGGCGTGCCGTGGCGTGCTCCAATAGCCACTCCGTCACCCTCGAATCTGGAGCCCGCCATGGGCCATCTGGCCGGTAGCAAGTCCTCGCTGATCCCGCTGATCGATCGTCTCAACCAGTATCCGATCGGGCTGGTCGACAACGCCCATCTGCGCGAGATCCTGTCGATCCTGTTCTCGCCCGAGGAGGCGCGGGTCGGCGCCGCCTTCCCGCTGCACGAGGCCACGCTCGAGGAGTTGGTCGAGCGCACCGGGACACCCGCCGAGGCGCTCGCGCCGATACTCGAGTCGATGGCCGACAAGGGGCTGGTGATGGACATGGACTATGCCGGTCACACCTATTATCTGTTGGTGCCGGGGCTGATCGGCTTCATGGAGTTCAGCTTCATGCGTCGGCGCGCCGACACCGAGTTGCCGCTCGAGCGTCTGGCGCAGCTGATGTCGGAGTATCTGCACGAGCAGGGGCGCGGGGGTCAGCCCGCCGAGTTCTTCGGCAGTCCCACCCAGCTCACCCGCGCCCTGGTCTATGACGAGCACGTGCCGGTGAACTCGCGCATCACCTCTTACGAGGACGCGCGCGCCATCCTCGAACAGGCCGACTATCTCGCCGTCACCCTCTGCTACTGCCGCCACAAGAAGGAGCACCTCGGCGAGCACTGTCGCAAGGGCGCGCCGGTCGAGGACATCTGCATGGTGCTCGGCGAGGGCGCGCGCTTCCTGGTGCGCCGGGGCTTCGCCCGCGAGTGCGACCTGCCGACCATGCTGGAGAAGCTGGAGCTGGCGCGCTCGCTGGGACTGACCCACGTCACCGACAACGTGCGCGAGCAGCCCTCTTTCCTCTGCAACTGCTGTCGCTGCTGCTGCGAGCTGATGGCCGGGGTGCAGATGGGCTTCAGCGACGGCATCGCCAAGACGCCTTTCCTCGCCGAGATCGACCCCGAGCGCTGCGACTACTGCGGTGCCTGCTTCCCGGTGTGCAACGTCAAGTGCATCGGTCTGGCCGAGGGGCTGCGTGGGGTGGCGCGCGCACAGCGATATGCGGCGATCGACCCGACGGTCTGTCTCGGCTGCGCGGCCTGTCTCGATGCCTGTCCGCAGGGCGCGATCACCCTGGTGGCGCGTCCCAACCCGGCGATCCCGCCGCGCGACAAGGGGCGGATGTTCGCCCGTATCCTCTGGGAGAAGGGGCGGCTGTGGCCCTTCGTGCGCGACCGGGTGGGGCAGGGCGTGCGGCGGCTGCTCGACCCGGGGCGTCGATCCGGCTAGGCTATAGCGTTCGCCCGAATCCCGGTCCTCGGGGCGGTCGCGCCATCAGCCGTCGAACCAACGCGCCTTGCGCGAACGAGTGCTGATGGCCGGGCCCCGCGTCCCTTGCTGTCTTGTCCCGTGTCCATGACCCAGCCGCAGATCCGTCGCCGTGGTGGCGACGCCCCCTTCGTCGATGTCCACTCGCCCGCCGAGCTGCTCGCCAGGCTCTATGCGTTGCGCTCGGGCGAGGCCCCACCCGGGCTCGGGGCGCTGGCGGCCTTCGCCGCGCTGCGCGGGCTGGATGCCGCGCTCGACACCCTGGAGGCGGCGCTGCACGACGGCGCGCACCTGCTGGTGGTGGGTGATTATGACGCCGACGGCGCCACCGGCACCGCGCTGGCGGTACGCGGGCTGCGCGCGCTCGGCGCGGCGCGGGTCTCCTATCTGATCCCCAGCCGTTTCGACTTCGGCTACGGGCTGAGTCCGGCGGTGGCCGAGGCCGCGCACGCGCTCGGCCCGGATCTGCTGATCACCGTCGACAACGGCATCTCCAGTGTCGAGGGAGTGGCGCGGGCACGCGAGCTGGGGCTGGCGGTGCTGGTCACCGATCATCACTTGCCGGGCGAGCGATTGCCGGAGGCGGCAGCGATCGTCAATCCCAATCAGCCCGGTTGCGACTTCCCGAGCAAGGATCTCGCCGGCGTCGGGGTGGTCTTCTATCTGCTGATGGCGCTGCGCGCGCGTCTGCGCGAGCGCGGCTGGTTCGGCGCCGGGCGCGCCGAGCCTAATCTGGCGACGCTGCTCGATCTGGTCGCGCTCGGCACCGTCGCCGATGTGGTCACCCTCGATCGCAACAACCGCATCCTCGTCGAGCAGGGGCTCAGGCGCATCCGCGCCGGGCACTGCGGTCCCGGGGTGCGCGCGCTGTTGCGGGTGGCCGGGCGCGATCCGATGCGCGCGAGCGCCACCGATCTGGCCTTCGCCGCCGCGCCCAGGCTCAACGCCGCCGGGCGGCTCGAGGACATGTCGGTCGGGGTCGAGTGCCTGCTCAGCGACGATGCCGAGCGGGCCAATGCGCTGGCCCAGCAGCTCGATGCGATCAATCGCCGCCGGCGCGAGATCGAGGGCGAGATGAAGGCCCAGGCTGAGACGGCGGTGCAGGCGCTCGATCTCGCCGAGGAGGGACTGCCCGCAGCACTCTGTCTGTACGGCGCGGACTGGCACCAGGGGGTCTCGGGGATCGTCGCCGCGCGCATCCGCGAACGCTATCATCGCCCGGTGATCGCCTTTGCCGACGGCGGCGACGGGCTGCTGCGCGGCTCAGCGCGCTCGATCGACGGGTTGCACGTGCGCGACGCCATCGATCGCGTCGACCGGGCCGAGCCGGGGTTGATCGCGCGCTTCGGCGGTCATGCCATGGCCGCCGGGCTGAGCCTGCGCGCCGAGGCCTTCGAGCCCTTCCGCGCGCGTTTCGCGGCGGTGGTCGAGGAGATGCTCGAGGGCGTGGCGAGCGGCCCCGAGCTGGTCTCCGACGGTCCGTTGCCGGCGCGGCTGCTGACCCTGGAGACGGCCGAGACGTTGCGTCTCGGCGGTCCCTGGGGCAAGGGCTTCCCGGAGCCGCGTTTCGACGGCGAGTTCGAGGTGTTGCAGGCGCGTCTGGTCGGCGAGCGTCATCTCAAGCTGCGCGTGGCGCCGCCCGAGGGCGGCTCGATCGAGGCCATCGGCTTCGATCTGGCCGAGCAGCTCGCGCTCGCGCACGGGCGGGTGCGTCTGGCCTACCGGCTCGACGTCAATGATTATCGGGGCCGTCGGAGCCCACAACTCATCCTGGAATCAGTACAACCGATATGACCACAGACCACGACCCCACCGTGACCGAGGACGAACTCGAACAGGATCTCGGCCCGAGCAGGAGCCAGATCAAGCGCGAGCGCCAGGCGCTGCAGGCGCTCGCCGAGCGCATGGTGGGGATGCCGCGCGCCGAGCTGTTGCGCCTGTCGCTGAGCGAGGCGACCTGGGCGGCGATCGACGAGACGCCGCGGATCAAGGATCTGCGCGCGCGCAAGCGTCACTGGAAGCGGATCGCCAACCTGCTCGAACGCGAGGACATGGACGCCGTCCACGCCCTGCTCGACGAGGCCGATGCGCGCGAGCGCGCCGCCTCCGCACGCCATCACCAACTCGAACGCTGGCGCGAGCGCCTGATCGCCGAGGAGGCGGCCCTTGGCGAGTTCATCGACGCCTGCCCTCAGGTCGATCGTCAGCACCTGCGTCATCTGGTGCGTGCGGCGCGGCGCGACGCCGAGCAGGGGCGTCCTGACGCGCCGCGCAAGCTGTTTCGCTATCTGCGTGAGGTCATGGACGCCGCCGCCGACTGAGCGGAATACTGCGCGCGCCCACCAGGTCCCGGCAGTCGCTGCCCGGTCTTCGAATTCAACCGAATGGATCCCTGTCTGCGATGAGCACCCCAGATCGAACCCCCTCCCGGCCGTCGCTGTCGGTCGTCATCCCGATGTACCAGGAGCTCGACAACGTCGAGCCGATGCTCGAACGCGTCCACCAGGGGCTGGCGGACTATGGCGCGCCCTGGGAGCTGATCTGTGTCGACGACGGTAGCCGCGACGGCACCGGCGAGCGGTTGCGCGCCTGCGCCGAGCGCCGGGGCGGGCACGTGCGGGTGATCCGGCTGCGGCGCAACTTCGGCCAGACCGCGGCGATGCAGGCCGGGTTCGAGAGCGCGCGCGGCGAGCTGATCGCTACCCTCGACGGCGACCTGCAGAACGACCCGGCCGACATCCCGCGGATGGTCGATGCGCTGCTCGAACGCGATCTCGATCTGTTGCAGGGCTGGCGGCGGCGGCGCCAGGACGCGCTGGTGATGCGCAAGATCCCCTCGCGCATCGCCAACAAGCTGATCGGCAAGGTCACCGGGGTGGCGCTGCACGACTACGGCTGCAGCCTCAAGGTCTATCGCGCCGAGGTCATCCAGGAGGTGGCGCTGCTCGGCGAGATGCACCGCTTCATCCCGGTGTGGGTGGCGGGGGTGACCGCGCCGCAGCGTATCGGCGAGATCGAGGTCGGCCACCAGGCACGCCAGTTCGGCACCTCCAAGTACGGTATCTCGCGCACCTTCCGGGTGCTGGTCGACCTGCTCTCGGCCTTCTTCTTCCTGCGCTTCGGGGCGCGTCCCGGACACTTCTTCGGCTTGATCGGGATCGCCTTCGGGGTGATCGGCGGGCTGCTGATGACCAACCTGCTGTGGGTGAAGTTCTGGCTCGGCGAGGACATCGGCGGCCGCCCGCTGCTGATCGTCGCCATCCTCATGCTGCTCGCCTCGGTGCAGCTCCTCACCACCGGGGTGTTGGCCGAGATGCTCACCCGCACCTTCTTCGCCTCGGGTGATCGCACCCACTTCCGCATCCGCTGGAGTTCACCCGCCGAGACCGCTGCCTGGAAGGAGCCCGAGGCATGAGCCGGCCGGAGAACTCTCCGCTGACGCGGACGCTGACCTCGCCGTGGCTGCTTGCCGCGGTGGTGCTGTTCGCCTTCTACTGGCAGCTCGGCGCGGTGCCGCTCTACGATCTCGACGAGGGCGCCTTCACCGAGGCGACCCGCGAGATGCTCGCCAGCGGCAACTTCATCACCCCACACAAGGACGGCGAGCCGCGCTACGACAAGCCGGTGCTGATCTACTGGCTGCAGGCGCTCTCGGCCTCCGGCCTGGGCTTCGACGAGTTCTCGCTGCGCCTGCCCTCGGCGCTGGCCGCCACCCTCTGGGTGATGGCGCTGTGGGGGTTCGTGCGTGGTCGGCTCGATGCGCCCACGGCGACCGTCGCCGCGCTGGTGATGACGCTCTCGCTGCAGGTCTCGCTGATCGCCAAGGCGGCGGTGGCCGATGCGGTGCTCAACCTCTTCATCGCGCTCGCCTTCTTCGAGATCTATCGCTATTTCCTCGATCCCGGTGAACGGCGGAGCCGCAACGCGCTGCTGCGCGCCTATCTGTGGATGGGGCTCGGCTTCCTCACCAAGGGGCCGGTGGCGGTGTTCTTCCCGGTCGTGGTGAGCTTTCTGTTCTTCTGGTCGCAGGGGCGGCTCGAACGCTGGCTGCGCGCGGCCTTCGCGCCGCTCGGCTGGCTGGTGTTCGTGCTGGTGGCCGGTCCCTGGTACCTGGCGGTCTATCTCGATGACGGCGCCGGGTTCTTCCGCAGCTTCTTCCTCGAACACAACGCCGGGCGCTTCGGCGGCACCATGCACGGCCACGCGGGCTTCCCCGGCTACTATCTGGTGGTGCTGCCGCTGATCCTGCTGCCCTTCACCGGCTGGTTCCTCAGCCTGCTGGCGCGGTTGCGCGCGAGCTGGGCCGATCCGCTCGACCGCTTCCTGTGGCTGTGGTTTGCCACCGTGTTCGTGTTCTTCTCCTTCTCCGGGACCAAGCTGCCGCACTATCTGCTCTATGGCGCCGCGCCGTTGTTCATCCTCATGGCGCGCCACCGTGACGCCTTGACCAGCCGCGCGCTGGCGATGGCTCCGCCGCTGGTCTTCCTCGCGCTGTTGCTGGCGCTGCCGCTGGTGGTGCAGATCGCCGCCGGGCAGGGCGGGCGCGCCCACGAGGTCGCCCAGTTCGAGTTGGCGCTGCCGTTGCTCGGCCCGGCCTATCTGGCGCAGATCGCGCTCGCCACCGTGCTGGTGGTGGCGTTGGCGCTGTGGTCGCGCCCGGCGCTGTGGCAGCGGCTGGTGCTGGTCGGGCTGATCCAGACGGCGGTGGTCTATGGCACGGTGGTCCCTCGGGTGTTCGCGGTGATGCAGGCGCCGGTGAAGGAGGCCGGGCTGCTGGCGCGCGAGCTGGATCGTCCGACCGTGGTCTATCGCACCTCGATGCCGAGCTTCAGCGTCTATCGCGACGCCATCACCCCGCACCGCCCGCCGCGTGCCGGTGATCTGGTGTTCCTCCGCGTCGACAAGCTCGACCGGCTCGTCGAGGACTATCCGTTGCTGCGTGGCGAACAGCTCTATCGGCGCGGGCCGGTGGCGCTGGTACTGATGCACCCGCGCGCGCAGGGCGCGGTGCCGGGAGATGAGCAATGAGCGACTGGCGTACCTGCCTAGGCGCGCGGCTCGCCGCGCGCGCCGGGGCCGAATCGGCGGCGCTGCCGGGGGCGCGACGGCAGTGGCGCTGGGCGCTCGGCTGGCTGGCGCTGGGGGCGGTGCTCTATCTGGTCTGCGGCTATCACGCCGGTTTCTTGCGGCTCAATGCCGCAGCGGCCCTGGCCCCGGACTGGCTGTGGCAGTGGCTGACGTTGTTCGGCGACGAGCGGGTCGCTTTTGCGCTGGCGCTGCTCTTCTCCTGGCGGCGGCCCCGGCTGTTCTGGGCGCTGGTGCTGGCGGCGCTGATCGCCGCGCTCTATGCGCGTGGGCTCAAGCCGCTGGTCGATGCCGCACGTCCGCCGGCGGTGTTTGGCGCCGATGCCTTCAATCTGATCGGGCCGGGACATACCCGGCACAGCTTCCCCTCCGGGCACAGCGTCACCGCCGGGGTCTTCTTCGGGGTGCTGGCGGTGCACGCCCGCGCCTGGGGTTGGGTGTGGCTCGGCTGCGCCCTGCTGGTCGGCGCAAGCCGGGTGGCGTTGGGGGTGCACTGGCCGGTCGACGTCGCCTTCGGTCTCGCCGGTGGTGGGCTGGCGGCGTTGCTCGGGAGTTGGCTGGCCGCGCGCTGGCCGGGCGGCGCGACGCGCCCACTGCCGCACCTGCTGCTGGTCGGCGTGGCTGCGCTGCTCGCCGTCTCGCTGCTGCTCGACAACGGCGGCTATGCCGCCGCGACCTGGCCGCTGCGCCTGATCGCCGTGGCGGCGCTCTGCAGTGCGATGATCGGCTATCTGCCGGTGTGGCGTAGGGGAGAGGTCAACCACGAAGAGGTCAACCACGAAGGCGCGAAGGACGCGAAGTGATGATGAGGGAGGGGAGCGGTCGGTTGTGAGCTGCTAGCTACTTTTCAGCGGCCAGCCGTCAGTCGTCAGCCGCCAGCTATCAGCCGCCAGTCGGCGCTGCCTGTGAGCAAAGTCTTGTGCCGGCGGCCGTCGGCTGGTCGCTGATGGCTGAAAAAACCTTCGTGTCCTTCGCGTCTTTGTGGTTCAAATCAGTCGCCAGTCGCCAGTCGCCAGTCGCCAGCTATCAGCCGCCAGCCGCCAGCCGCCAGCCGCCAGCTATCAGCCGCCAGTCGCCAGCTGGCGCTGCCTGTGAGCAAGGTGTTGCGTTGGAGGCCGACGGCTGGTCGCTGATGGCTGAAAAAGCCTTCGTGTCCTTCGCGTCTTTGCGGTTCAAAGCAGCCGCCAGCCGCCGAGTGACTGGAAGCTGGTGGCTGATCGCTGGCAGCTGCTCGCTGCCCTCAATGATACTGCTCGGTGGTGTACTGCCCCGGGGCGTGGCGGCGGTGGCGTTCGAGTCCGCGTGATTCGAGGATCGCCTTGGATTCCTTGATCATCGCCGAGTTGCCGCAGAGCATGACGTGGCTGTCCTCGGGAGTGATGGTGGCGCCGGCGCGTGCCTCCAGGGTGCCCGAGACCAGCAGGTCGGTGATGCGGCCATAGAGCGCGTCCGGGGCCTCGGCGCGGCTGATCGCGGGGATGAAGGTGAAGCGCTCGCCATGGTGCGCGACGATCTCGGCGAGGGTGTCGCCATAGGTGAGGTCGCTCGGCTGGCGTACGCCGTGGACCAGGACCACGCGCTCGAACTGTTCCCAGGGCGTGGCGGTGCGCAGGATCGAGAGATAGACCCCGAGCGCGGTGCCGGTGGCGAGCAGCCACAGTGTCTTGGCCGGTTGCACGGTATCGAGGGTGAAGATGCCGCTGGCGCGCGCGCTGAGCCAGACGGTGTCGCCCGGCTCGAGGTCGGAGAGTCGGGGGGTGAGCGGCCCTTCGGGGATGGCGTTGAAATAGATCTCGGGCTCGGCCTGCCCCGGTGGGTTGACCAGCGAGTAGGGACGACCGACGCGCTCGCCATCGATGTCCATCGCCACCTTGATGTACTGCCCGGCGCTGAAGGGTTCGAGCGTTGCCTCGAAGCGCATGCTGTAGAGCCCCTCGGCCCATTGCTGCTTGGCTGCTACCCTGCCTTTGACCCAGTCGCTCATCTTGGCTCCTCGAATGCTGTGCTGCTCATGGCCCGCAAGGCGACGCGGGCGTGTTGATGGGTTCGGAGTAAGGGATGTGGGCGCACCTTCGAGATTTTCCAACCAATTTGGTAGGAAATTATTGCAATGACGCTTACGGGCGCCATGTCTCGCTCCATGTTCGTCGATACCTCGGGAGAGACCCATCATGAGATTGCCACTGTTCGCCCTCGGTCTGGCCGCGGCCACCCAGGTCGCGGCCGAGTCCCCGGCCTGTTCGTCACTGCTCGACCTGGAGGTGCGTCGGCTCGCCGGGGACGAGCGGGTCAATCTCTGCGAGGCCTATCAGGGCAAGGTGATCCTGGTGGTCAACACCGCCAGCAAGTGCGGTTTCACCCCGCAGTACGAGGGGCTGGAGGCGCTCTATCGCGATTACGCCGATCGGGGTCTGGTGGTGCTCGGCTTCCCCTCCAACGACTTCGCCAACCAGGAGCCGGGCGACGAGGCCGAGATCCGCGACTTCTGTCGTCTGACCTACTCGGTCGAGTTCCCGATGTTCGAGAAGGTCAGCGTCAAGCGTGGTCGGGCCGCGCCTCTGTTCGAGCGCCTGGCTGCCGCCGGTGCGCCTTACCCGAAGTGGAACTTCTACAAGTATCTGATCGATCGCGAGGGCAATCTGGTCGAGAGCTATTCGAGCGTCACCAAGCCGCAGAGCGGTCGGCTGGTGCGGGCGATCGAACGTCTGCTGTGAGCCGGGGAGGGCGCGCCCCGGCGCGCGGGCCGGGGCATGTGGTGGCCGTTCAGCCCGCCTGTTCAAGCGCGGCGATGCGCTGCTCGAGCGGCGGGTGGCTGCTGAACAGGCTGCCGATCTTGCCGGAGATGCCGAAGGCGGCGAACTCCTTGGCCTGCAGATCCTGTGGCTCGTGGACCCGCTGCAGCGCGCGCAGCGCGTCGGCCATCTGTCTGGGGCTGGTGAGTGCGGCACCGCCGGCGTCGGCGCGGAACTCGCGATAGCGCGAGAACCACATCACGATCATGGTGGCGAGCACCGAGAGCAGGATCTCGGCGATGATCGAGACGACGAAGTAGCCGATCCCCGGTCCGTCCTCGTTCTTGAAGATCACCCGGTCGACGGTGTGGCCGATGATCCGCGCGAGGAATACCACGAAGGTGTTGACCACCCCCTGGATCAGCGCCAGGGTGACCATGTCGCCGTTGGCCACGTGGCTGATCTCGTGGCCGACCACCGCCTCGACCTCCTGTTTGTTCATGTGTTGCAGCAGCCCGGTACTGACCGCGACCAGGGCGTCGTTGCGGTTCCAGCCGGTGGCGAAGGCGTTGGGTTGGGGTGAGTCGAAGATGCCGACCTCGGGCATGCGGATGCCGGCACGCTCGGACTGGCGAGCGACGGTCTCGAGCAGCCACTGCTCGAAGGGCGTCGACGGCTGCTCGATGATCTGCACCCGCATGCCGTGCTTGGCCAGCGTCTTGGAGAGGAACAGCGAGATCAGCGAGCCGCTGAAGCCGATGATCGCCGCCATCAGCAGCAGCGCGCCCATGTCGAGTCCGTTCTGCTGGACCACGCCGTCGATGCCGAACAGCCGGAAGGCCACGCTGATGACGACCAGGATCGCGAGGTTGGTCGTCAGGAAGAGGAAGATACGCATCATGGAACAAGGCTCCTGGATCGTCGGACAAGAGAACCATCGATCGGTCGGGTGAACCGATGGGGTTGGCTCTTTACCCCCCTTGAGACCGACGGGATGAAAAAAATTCCGCACAAGGGGTAGACAAAGTCAAAAGATGTGCGTAGCATACGTGGTCTCAGGTCGCTGGGGCCATAGCTCAGCTGGGAGAGCGCAACACTGGCAGTGTTGAGGTCGGCGGTTCGATCCCGCCTGGCTCCACCAAAATTCGGTAGTTTGGATCGGATCGCCTAGGCAGGCCCGATCTGCAAGACTGAAAAAGTTTCAGTCCCCATCGTCTAGTGGCCTAGGACACCGCCCTTTCACGGCGGTAACCGGGGTTCGAACCCCCGTGGGGACGCCAACAAGCATAACGGGTTAGCAATTCGGCTGGCTAGTCCGTTAAAAGTATCAAGCCGGGGCCATAGCTCAGCTGGGAGAGCGCAACACTGGCAGTGTTGAGGTCGGCGGTTCGATCCCGCCTGGCTCCACCAAATTCAGCTAAGAAAGACAGGATCGCCTAGGCAGGCCCTGTCTTGACTGAGACCGAGTTTCAGTCCCCATCGTCTAGCGGCCTAGGACACCGCCCTCTCACGGCGGTAACCGGGGTTCGAACCCCCGTGGGGACGCCAACAAGCAAACGGGCCAGTCGCGAAAGCGGCTGGCCCGTTTTGCGTTTGGGGGTGGGCAAGGCGGCCCGCTCCGTGACCCTGCCGCAGGAGCCTTCCATGCCCACACCCACCTTCTCGCGCTATCTGGGGATCGACTATTCCGGGGCCGGTACCCCGGAACAGCGGTTGGCCGGAATCCGGGTCTATCGGCTCGAGGCCGATGAGCATGTCCCTCGCGAGATCTTCCCCGTCGGATGCGCCCGTCGCTGGGGACGACGCGCCCTGGCCGAGTGGCTCGAAACGGTGCTGCGCGAGCCGGTGCCGACCCTGGTCGGGATCGATCACGCGCTCTCCTTCCCGCTCGAGTACTTCGTCGAGCATGGGCTGAGGCACGACTGGCCGGCCTTTCTCGACGACTTCCAGTGTCACTGGCCAACCGATGCCGTTGGGGTCAGGGTCGAGGATGTGCGCCGCGGGCGCGTTGGGGCCGGAGCTGCGCGCAGTGGTGATGCGCGCTGGCGGCGCCTCACCGATCGTCGCGCCGGTGGCGCCAAGTCGGTATTCCATTTCGACGTGCCCGGCTCGGTGGCCAAGTCGACCCATGCCGGGCTGCCCTGGGTGCGTCTGCTGCGCGCGCGTCTCGGCGAGCGACTGCACTGCTGGCCGTTCGACGGTTGGACCCTGGCGCCGGGTCGATCGGTACTGGTCGAGGCCTATCCCGCACTCTATCGCGATGATGAGGCGTGCGGCGGACTCACCCCGGATCAGTGCGATGCCCGCGCCGTGGCGCTGTGGCTGGCGCGCGAGGATCGCGCCGGACGACTCGATGGTTGGTTGGCGCCGTCGCTCGACGCGGTGGAGCGCGATCAGGCGGCGATCGAGGGATGGATCCTCGGCGCCGAGCAGTCCTTGCGTTGAACCCGCGGGCGCGGGGGATGCCGAACGAGACGGTCCGGTCGACCTGATCGTCTTGCGCCGGGCGCGCCACCGATGCGGAGTGTGTGCGATTGACTGGAACCGCGCTCGTGGATGCGAGAGGATGGAGGGCTTGCCGTGGCGCGGCCACGGCGGTTCATCACTTCGTTTCGTGCCGCCCGCGCACGCAGTCTGCGCGGGTGGTCTGTTTTGGTCGCGATTCGCACGAGAAGACACCGAGGAGATCGGAATGCCACGTATCAAGCTCGAGTTTCCGAATGCCGCAGGGCACCGACTGGCGGGGCTGCTGGAGATGCCGCCGGAACGGGTGCCGACGCGACGTTATGCGCTCTTCGCCCACTGCTTCACCTGCAGCAAGGACATCGCCGCGGCGAGCCGGATCAGTCGCGCCCTGGCCGATCGCGGGATCGCGGTGCTGCGCTTCGACTTCACCGGGCTGGGCAACAGCGACGGCGACTTCGCCAACACCAACTTCTCCTCCAACGTCGAGGACCTGCTGGCGGCGGCGCGCAAGCTCGAGGAGGCCTTCCAGGCCCCGGCGCTGCTCATCGGCCACAGCCTCGGTGGTGCTGCGGTGCTCGCCGCCGCGCCCCAGCTGCCCTCGGTCGAGGCGGTGGTGACCATCGCCGCGCCGGCCACCGCCTCGCACGTCCAGCACCTGTTGAGCGACGCCCGTGACGAACTCGAGGCGCGCGGCGAGGCCGAGGTCAAGATCGGGCTGCGTCGCTTCCGTATCCGCAAGCAGTTGCTGGAGGACCTCGCGCAGTACGGTGCGGCCGACCACATCCGCGACCTCGACCGACCGCTGCTGGTGTTCCACTCGCCGCTCGACACCATCGTCTCGATCGACGAGGCGGCCAAGATCTATCAGGCCGCGCGTCACCCCAAGAGCTTCATCTCGCTCGACAACGCCGACCACATGCTCAGTGACCGCGAGGACGCCGAGTACGTCGCCGAAACCCTGGTGGCCTGGGCCAGCCGCTATCTCGGGCTCGGCGGTCATCGCTTCGAGCAGAGCCTGGGCACCGCGCCCAAGGTGGGCGAGGGCGAGGTGCTGGTCACCGAGCTGCACGCCCGCTTCCTCCGTGGGCTCTATACCGGTCGCCATCAGTTGCTCGCCGATCAGCCCTCGGCCGTCGGCGGCAGCGGGCTGGGTCCTGATCCCTATGAGCTGATGCTGATGGCGCTCGGCGCCTGCACCTCGATGACGCTGCGCGAATACGCCACCGCCAAGGGCTGGGATCTCGACGACGTCGAGGTGCGCCTCGCCTTCGATCGCAGTCACGCCGCCGACTGCACCGCCTGCGAGCGCGAAGAGGTCCGGGTCGACCGGGTGCAGCAGCGCATCAACCTGCTCGGCCATCTCACCGCCGGGCAGCGGGCACGGTTGCTGGAGGTCGCCGAGCGTGCCCCGGTCAACCGCTCGCTCGAATCACTGATGCTGATCCACAGCGAACTCGACGACGAGCGTCTCGACTGAGCCCGGCTCAGTCGCCGAGCGGGGCGTAGCGATAGAGCCGCCAGACGTGGAGCGGTCGCGCGCAGGGCGCGCTCGTCCCCTGGTGGAGCGGCTGTCCCGCGCAATCCTGGAGGAGGCGCTGCTCGGTCACCCGGAAGCCGGGGAGCGCGGGCGGATGACCGGCGCGCGAGACCAGCCAGAAGGGCTGGTCGATGCGCGCCGGGTCGAGGCGTGGCGCGATGCGCCCGTGCAGATACTCCGAGGGGCGGTGCAGTCCCGGCCACTGGCTGGTGGTGGCCGCGAGCCTCGGGGCGTGGAAGCGCAGCATCGCGACGAGCTGATAGCGGTCGGCATGGACCGGGGCGTCGAGCCCGGCGGCGACCTCGGCTAGCGCGGCGAAGCCGTGGGTCTCGCGCAGCACCCGGTTGGCGCTGTCGGGCAGCGGCAGCGCGGCGCTCGCCGCGTGCGCCGCATAGAGCGTGACCAGGACGAGGTTGGCCCCGGCGCCGGCGAGCAGCCAGCGCGGTCGTCGCAGCAGTCGCGGCGCGAGCAGCGCCGGGGCGGCGAGCAGATAGATCACCGGCCAGTTGGCCTCGACCTCGCTGAAGCTGGCGATGACGGCGAAGAAGCCGAGCGGGAACAGGGTCGCGGCGATCAGCAGGGCGCGGGCGTGACGGGTGAATCGCTGTCGCGGCGGCGTATCGCCAGCGCCACGCAGCGCCATCACCAGCGCCGGGACCAACAGCCCCCAGAAGGCGAGCTGGGCGCCGAAATAGCCGCCGAGGCTGGCCAGCCGCTCGGCGAGCGTCTGCGGTCCGCTGTGCGCCATGGTGCCGGCGCCCAAGGTCTCGGGCGCGGCTAGCTCGGTGGAGAGCCCGTGGCCGAGCTGGAAGCCGAGGCTGAGCCAGTCGTGGCTGGCGTTCCACCACAGGTTGGGGGCGAACACCAGCAGCGCGGTCAGCGCACCCAGATAGGGCCAGCGGGTGCGCAGCGCGCGCGGGTCGACCCAGAGGATCGCCCACAGCAGCACCGGCCCGATCAGCACCATGGTGTACTTGCCGAGCAGCCCGATACCGACGGCGATGCCCGCCGTGACCCAGCGCCGGCGCGCACCGCCGAGGGCGCGCTCGGCCTCGTGCAGGGCCAGCGCCCAGGCCAGCGCGAGCACGGTGTCCGGGGTGGTGATGACGCCGCCGACCAGCCCCGGCAGGGTGGCGCAGGCGAGCAGCAGCGCGCTCGCCAGGGTGGCGGTGGTGGTCAGCCCGGCGCGCCAGTAGAGCCGCGCGAGTACCACCAGGGTGAGGACGCCGGCGAGCAGGGTGCCGAGCCGTGCGGCGAGCGCCGAGCCGGGCTCGAGCAGGGTGCCGAGCCCGAGTGCGGCGACCCCGGGCGGGTGATCGAAATAGCCCCAGCCGAGCGTGCGCGCCCAGTCGAAGTAGTAGGCCTCGTCCTGGGTGACCGGCAGGAGCGCGGCGATGGCCAGGCGCAGCGCGCTCAGCGCGAGGATCAGCAGCGCGATCGGGCGCCAGTCGATGGACTCGGCAGCGGGACGGCTCGGGACGGCGGTGGACATGGCGGGCACGGGTTCGGTGGACGAACGCGTTAGAATGCCGCCCACCAGGGTCGCCGCGCAACCGACCCGCGTGCGCGATCGCCGCTCAGTCATGCCGCGTCCGGTTCCGCCGGCGCGCCAAATCCCTTGTTTCAGGTTGTTCGGATCCATGCCACACAGACCCCCCCACCAGCCGCCCCAGCTCGCCGTCGTCGTGCCCACTTACAAGGAGGCGGGATCGGTCCCCGAGCTTGTCGAACGTGTCCGTCGGGTGCTCGACGGGCTCGCTTGGGAGCTGATCTTCGTCGACGATGACTCGCCCGATGGCACCGCCGAGCGGGTGCGCGAGCAGGCCCGGCAGGACCCGCGGGTGCGGCTGATCCGGCGCATCGGGCGGCGCGGGCTGTCCTCGGCCTGTATCGAGGGGATGCTCGCCACCACCGCGCCCTGCGTGGCGGTGATGGACGGTGACCTGCAGCACGACGAGTCGCTGTTGCGCCAGATGTACGACACCCTCGACGCCGAGCCCGAGCTGGACCTGGTGGTCGGCAGCCGCTATGTCGGCGGTGGCGGGGTCGGTGAGTGGAACGCGCGGCGCCAGGCGATGAGCCGCTTCGCCACCCGCGTCGGGCAGCGGCTGCTCGGGGTCGAGCTGGCCGACCCGATGAGCGGCTTCTTCATGGTCCGCGCCGCCGCCTTCCAGGGTTGTGTGCACCGGCTCAGCGGGGTCGGTTTCAAGATCCTGCTCGACATCGTCTCCTCGAGCGAGCGGCCGCTGCGTTGTCGCGAGCTGCCCTTCACCTTCCGCGAGCGTCATGCCGGGACGAGCAAGCTCGACAACGCGGTGCTCTGGGAGTATCTGCTGATGCTCGCGCAGAAGACCCTGGGCTCGGCGATCCCGGTGCGCTTCCTCGCCTTCTCGCTGATCGGCGGGTTCGGCGTGTTCGTCCACATGGCGGTGCTGTGGCCGCTGCTGGCACTGCTCGGCGAGGGCGCCTTCCTCGCCGGTCAGGCCACCGCCACCCTGGTGGCGATGACCAGCAACTTCTTCCTCAACAACCTGCTCACCTATCGCGACATGCGCCTGCGCGGTCGCGCGCTGCTGCGCGGCTGGCTCTCCTTCGTGGTGGTCTGCAGCGTCGGTGCCCTGGCCAATGTCGGCATCGCCAACTATCTGTTCATCGAGGGGCTCTCGGGCTGGTTCCTCTCGGCGCTCGCCGGCATCCTCGTCGGTGCGGTGTGGAACTATGCGGTGACCGCGGTCTACACCTGGCGCCGCCCGCAGCCGGCCTGAGCCGGCTCAGCCGTCGAGCCGTTCGGCCAGCGAGCGCGGCAGCTGGCGCAGCTGGGCGCGCAGCCGGGGGACGAGCTGTTCGTAGAGCAGCTCGACCTCGCTGATGCCCGCGCGTCCGAGTAGCGCCAGATAGGCCTCGAGGAAGAGTCCGGGGTCGCTCGGGGTGTGGCCGTGTAGTCGTGCGAGCAGTCGGCGCGCGAGATAGAGCACGGCGACGTTGTCGCGCACCGTCTCGGAGAGCCGCGCCGGCGGTGCGAACTCGGGGTGGTGCTGGTGGTGCAGGCTGTCGCACACCACCGTCGGCAGGTGCCAGCTGCGCAGCAACGCGGCGCCCATTTCGGCCGGGTCGAGCAGGTCGAACAAGGGCTTGAGCCTTGGGTTGACGCGCTTGAGCAGTTCGTTGATCACCAACCCGATGTCGGCGAGGATGCCGAGGGTGGCGACCTCCGCGGGGCGCCCGACGGCGAGCGTCTGGGCGAGGGTGAAGGCCAGGTGCGAGAGTTCGATGGCGCGCTGGTGGATGTCCGTGAACAGCTCGGTGTTGGGCAGGCTGCGGCGCATGCTCTCGGTCATGATCACCTGGTAGACGGCGTTGTGACCGAGCAGGGCGATGGCGTGGCTGACGCTGGTGACCTGGTGCTGCAGGCCGTAGTAGGGCGAGTTGATCGACTTGAGCAAGGTGCTGGTGAGCGCCGGGTCCATGGTCACCAGTTCGACGATCTCGCCCTTGGTGGTGCGCTCGTCGAGCATCTTGTTAAGCAGCGCGGTGGTCGAGATCGGCAGCGCCGGGACCTTGGCGAAGAGCTGGCGCGCGGTCTCGGTCTCGGCAAAGCCTGCGCCGCCGCTGGTTCGCGCGGCGATCAGCGCATCGGTGAGCGCCCGGCTGTGACGCGCGAGCGCCGCCTGGCGCCGCTGCGCCCGGTACAGTCGCTGGAGACTGAACTGGTGCACGCGGTGCCGGAGATAGTCGCGCAGCGTGGGTTCGAGGTCGACGATGGCGCTGCGTTCGAGTGCCAGCACCTGGCTGTGGGTGAGGGCGGTGGCGGTAGCGGCGTGGATGCCGGGTTGTGTCAGGTCGAACTCGCAGATCCAGTCGCCCGGGCCGAAACGCTCGGCGTCCGGGGCGGTGGTGTCGCCGATGACGATCTCGCCGGTGATGATCACGTAGAGTCGCTCGGCGCGGCTGTCGGCGCGGAACAGCACGTCACCCGAGGCGAGCCGCAGCGGGAGGGCGCGATTGTGCAGTCGTACCATCTCGGTCTCGGGGAGATCGGGAAAGGCGGTTGTCTGCTCGGCGTGGAGAGGCTCTGGTCCGGGGCGGGTCTCGCCCCTGGGGGCGGTGAGGTGTTTCCAGAAGTTGCGCATCGGCTCGATCCCGGGGCGGTCCCGCACTGCTGGCCGTGGCTGAGAGGTTAGCCGAAAACGCCGTCGACCGCTCGTCGACGGCGGCTTTGCCGGGCGCTCAGTTGAACAGCGCCTCGGCGGCCTGACGCAGCGCCTCGGCCTGATCGGCGGGCGCGGCGGCGCCGGTTTGGTGGCGCGGCTCGAACAGTTCGCAGAAGTTGGCGCGGACCTTGTCCGTCACCGCCTCGGCGATCGGCTCGATGCAGTCGTTGGCGCGTCCCGGGGCGTGATGCCGGCAGTTGCGGCAGCAATGGGTGGCGTGCTCGCAGTTCGGGCAGCGGCCCTCGCGGGTGTAGTCGAGGCGGGTCAAGGAGCCGCCGCAGTGCCAGCAGTTGCCGAGGCTGGGGTCTGTCATGATGGCGAGGTCCGGGGCGCCTGGCCCCGCTCCGTGGCTGGTCGGTGCTGTTCATTCTAGGCGATGCCCCTAACATCTCGCGATGGCGAAAAAAGGGGGCCGTGCGGCCCCCGAAGATTCCTCCTCCTTTGGTCCCTCTCGGGCGGCCCGCCGGGTGGCGGATCAGCCGAAGGTGTCGTGAGTGATGTTGTTGTACCAGCTGTAGGCGTATTGCACCTCGCGGGCCAGCGCCCAGTCGGGTGCGTCGCTCGGGGTCAGGCCGCCGGCGCCCTCGACCGGGGCGATGGTGGCGCCGTCCTCGCTGATGCGGTAGACGGCGGCGACCGAGATGCCGTAGTCGGTGCCGATGATCGAGTAGCAGGTGTTGATGTAGGAGGGCGTTCCCGGTTCCTCGCCTTTGAGCAGTGCGGCGATCGCCGCGGCGGCGACCTTGCCCTGGCTGTTGGCTGAGTAGCCGGACTTGGGCATCTTGGTGGCGATACAGGCGTCACCGATGACATGGATGCCGGGATGGATGCTCGACTCGAAGGTGCGCTTGTCGACCGGGCACCAGCCGCTGTCGTCGGCAAGGCCCGCCACCTGGGCGATCTTGCCGGCGCGCTGTGGCGGGATGACGTTCATCACGTCGGCCCGGATCTCGTCACCGAAGCTGGTCTCGGCGACCATGCCCTCGGCCTCGACCCTGACCACGGCGGCGTCCGGGCCGGGGTGCCACTCGATCAGGCTGTCCTCGGTACCGAAGCCGTAGAGCCGCTCCCAGCCCTGGGTGAACAGTCCCTGTTTGGAGAAGGCCTGCTTGCTGTCGAGGATGATGACCTTGGACTTGGGCTTGTGGCCCTTGAGGTAGTGGGCGATCTGACTGGCGCGCTCGTAGGGTCCGGGCGGACAACGGAAGGGGTTGGGTGGGGCGACCAGCACCACGGTGCCGCCGTCGGCCATCTCCTCGAGCTGGCGGCGCAGCAGCGCGGTCTGGGCGCCGGCCTTCCAGGCGTGCGGCAGGGTCTCGGCGGCGGCCTCGCTGTAGCCCTCGATGCGGTCGTAGAGCAGCTCGATGCCCGGGGCGACGACGCAGCGGTCATACTCGAAGCGCTCGCCGCCGGCGGTATCGACCGCGCGCGCCTCGGGGTCGATCGCGGTGACGGTGTCGTGGACCACACGGATACCGTGCGCGCGCAGCCCGTCATAGCCGTGCTCGAGGGTGTCGAGCTGACGATCGCCTCCGATGACCTCGTTGCTGAGATAGCAGGTGTAGTAGGTCTCGTTGGGCTCGATCAGGGTGACCTCGATCGCCGGGTCGGCGCGCTTGAGGTACTTGGCTGCGGTGGCCCCGCCGGTGCCGCCGCCGACCACCACCACGCGGTGGCTGGCGGCCCGGGCGAGATAGGGGGCCGAGAGCAGGCCGAGGGCGGCGGTGGCGGTGGCGCCGGTCTTGACGAAATCGCGTCTGCTGAGCTTCATCGCGTGCTGATCCTCCGATGTCCTTATTGTTGGCTGGCGTAGAAGGCGTACAGGGCTTCGAGACCGTCCTCGCCGTGGCGCTCGAGCAGGTCCTCGAGCTTGCTGCGCATCTTCTTCGGCAACTCGCGACGGTCGGCGCGGAAGTCCTCCATGGCATAGCGCAGATAGGGCACCCACTGCCCGGCGAGGATGTTGTAGTCCTCCTCATCGACCAGCGGGATACCGCCCTCGGCATGGCACTTCTCGCAGAAGCGGTCGTGGAGCTGGGCGCCGGTGTCGACCAGTGCCGCGTTGTAGTCCTGGGGCGCGGGACGATAGGGCTGGGCGTGGAAGTATTCGGCCATCGCCTCGAACTCGGCGGTGTCATAGCCCTTGGCGATGCGGCCCATCACGGTCGAGTAGGTGTCTCCGCTCTTGAATGCCTCCATGGTGTCGACGAACACCAGCGGGTCCATCGCCGAGATGCTGGGCGCAGCCGGCCCCATGCTGTTGCCTTCGGTGCCGTGACAGCCGGCGCAGGCATTGGCGAGCATCTCCGGGGTGGCGTCTCCGGCCTGGGCGGCGGAGACGAGTCCGAGCGCGAGGAGTCCCGCGGTCAGGGACAGTCTGTTGCGGATCGAGTCGGCCATTCCTTCCTCCTGTTGCGTCTTTGCGGTAGACCGACGCCCTCCGGGGCGTCGGCGGCTAAGGGGTAGCGGCCTGGGCCACTGCCTCTTGAGCAAGTGCGCGGTGCGCGGAGTCGTGTCGTCGCGCGGCGGCGAGCGGGGTCAGTGACCGCGGGCCAGCAGCTCGATCGCCTCGCGATTGCCGAGCTGGCGGGCGCGGTCCGCCGCAGTGCGTCCCTGCGCATCCTCGAGAGCGGGGTTTGCGCGGTAGTCGATCAGTAGATCGATCAGGGCGTTGTGATCGGTCGAGATGGCCTCCATCAACGCCGTGGTGCCGTCGCTATCCTGCAGGTTGGGGTTGGCGCCCTGTTCCAGCAGCAGCCGCGCCAGTTCGAGGTGCCCCTGGCTGGCGGCGAGGATCAGCGCGTTGGCGTCGAGCGCGTCGCGGGCGTTGACCTCGGCGCCGGCGCCGAGCAGAGCGCGGGCCATGGCGAGCTGGCCGCGGTCGGCGGCGATCAGCAGCGCGGTGGCACCGTCGCGGTCGCGCGACTCGAGTTCGGCACCGGCGCCGAGCAGCGGCGCGACCAGGGCGACATGGCCGCGCTCGGCCGCCTGCATCAGTGCGGTGCGACCGTCGCGATCGGCGGCCTTGGGGTCGGCGCCGCGAAACAGCAACTGTTCGACCATCTCGAGGATGCCGTGGCGTGCGGCGATCATCAGCGCGTCCCAACCGGCGCGGGTGCGGTCGTGGACATGGGCGCCGCGCGCGATCAGCAACGCCGAGATGCCGATGTGTCCGCCCTCGGCGGCGAAGGTTAGCGGGGTGCAGCCGGCGACGGTGCGAGCGTTGACCGTTGCGCCACGGGTCAGCAGCAGCGCCACCGTCTCCAGCTCGTCGGCCTCGACGGCGAACATCAGCGCGGTCTTGCCGAAGGCGTTGGCGGCGTCCACCGGTGCACCACGGTCGAGTAGCTCGACCATGGCATCGGTGTCGCCGACCATGGCATTGAGCCTGAGTTCGGTGGCGAGGTCGGCCGCTGCGGTGCCGTTCGCGCCGAGCAGCAGGGCGGCGAGCAGGGGGATTCTCGGGGCGCAGCGGGTCCTGTTGCTGGTCATCATCTCCGGCCTCGTCGTTGCGCGGGCGTCGACCTCAATCGGCGGCGGCCGTTTCGGGCAGCGGTTCGTAGGGCTCTTCGTGGACGATGCCCTTGTGACAGTCGATGCAGGTCTGTCCCTTGTCCTCGGCGGCGGCGTGACGGCTGCGCGCCGAGCGCCCCTGCTCGGACAGGTCCATGCTGGAGAAGTCGTGGCAGGTGCGGCACTCGCGCGAGTCGCTGCGTTCCATCTTTGCCCACACTCGCGAGGCCATCACCCAGCGACGTGCCTCGAATTTCTCGGGGGTGTCGATGGTGCCGACCAATTCGTGATAGACGTCCTTGGCGGCGATGACCTTGGTGACCAGCTTCGGCCACAATGCCTTGGGCACGTGACAGTCGGCGCAGGTTGCCTGTACGCCCGAGGGGTTCTTGTAGTGGAGTGTCTCCTTGTACTCCTCGAAGTTGGTGTGCATGGTGTGGCAGGAGGTGCAGAACTCCATGGTGTTGGTGGAGCGGATGCCGAAGTCGAGCGCGGCGACGAAGCCGATGCCGGCAAAGAACATCAGCACCAGGACTGCCATGGAGAATCTGCGTCGAGACGTCTTGCGCTGGGGCATGCGAACCATCCTCCCCGACGGCGGATTGACGATGCGCCCTGATGAGACCGGGCGGGCGTCTCCGCCTTGATAATTGTCATTGATATTAAGTGAAGTGCTACTTGGTTGCCAAGGCCGGTGCCCGAGTTCCTCGGCCGGAAAGTGTCTGCGGGGCGTGAGGCGTCCGTGCCGAGCCCCGTTCGCACGGTGTCGGCGCGAGGCACGGCGTGCCCACGCCGAGTTCCGTCACACCACTACGACCGACAGCGGGGTGCGCGTTTCCGCGCTTGCCTCGCTGTCGCCGAGGTGCGGCGAGGGTTGATCGGGCGAGGGTGTCGGGTGCGAGGTCGAATCGAGTCGAAGGAGGTAAGGCGATGCAGGGACGCCGTTGCATCATCAAGGTCGGGGGCAGTTTTGGTGCGCTGACCGCGTGTCGGGGTGACTTCGAGGACTGGATCCGCGCCGGCCTCGGCGCGGACGGACGCAGGTGGCAGGTGATCGACGCATCTGCTGGCGAGGCGCTGCCCGACGGTGCCGAGCTGGCTGGGGTGGTGATTACCGGTTCGCATGCCATGGTCACCGAGGCCGCGCCCTGGAGTCTGAGCGTCGAGCAATGGCTTGCGGGGCTGTTGGCCCGCCGGGTGCCAGTGCTCGGGATCTGCTATGGGCATCAGTTGCTTGCGCGCGCCTGTGGCGGTGAGGTTGGTTTCAATCCGCGCGGACTCGAACTCGGTTGTGTCGAGATCCGGCTGACTGCGGTGGCGCGTGACGATCCGCTGTTCGGCGGGCTGCCCGGTCGCTTCGTGGCGCCGCTCACCCATGCCCAATCGGTCTTGCGCCCACCGCCCGAAGCGCAGGTGTTGGCGGCCAACGATCACGATCCTCATCAGGCGTTACGCCTGGGCGAGACGGCCTGGGGCGTGCAGTTCCATCCCGAGTTCGATCGCGAGGTGACCCAGGTCTATGTCGATCGTCAGATCGACAAGCTGGGCGCGCGCGGGGCCGAGGTCGAGGTCGTCGACACTCCCGAGGCGGCCGGCCTGCTCCAACGCTTCGCCGCTTTGGTGAGCGGGCGGTAGGGTGCCCAGCCGCCAGCCGCCAGCCGCCAGCCGCCAGCCGCCAGCCGCCAGCCGCCAGCCGCCAGCCGCCAGCCGCCAGCCGGGGAGATTGAACCGCGAAGGCGCGAAGGGCGCAAAGGCAGGAAGAGCCTCCAGCGATCAGCCGCCAGTCGCCAGTGGCTGACTACCCTCAAGCACTGGCGCCAAAGACCTGCACCACGGATGCGGGCAAGACGTGCTGTCGTCGAGGGTGTACTCCCACTGGCTGCTGGAGACTGGTCGCTTACGACTTGAGCCTCTTTGCGCCCTTCGCGCCTTGGCGGTTCAATCCCCTGGTCGCTGGTCGCTGGTCGCTGGTCGCTGGTCGCTGGTCGCTGGTCGCTGGTGTGACGGCCTCTAGCGCTGCGCGGAGAACTCGAGCATGCGCTGGATCGGGCGTACCGCGCGTTCGCGGATGGCGTCCTCGACCTGGATCTCCTGATCGCCCTCGCGCAGCACGCGCTCGAGGTTCTGCAGCGCGTTCATCGCCATCCACGGACAGTGGGCGCAGCTCTCGCAGGTTGCGCCCTCGCCGGCGGTGGGAGCCGGGATCAGCGTCTTGTGCGGGGCGAGCTGGCGCATCTTCCAGAAGATACCGGTGTCGGTGGCGACGATGAACTCGGGGTTGGGCAGTTCGGTGACGGCGCGGATCAGCTGGGTGGTGGAGCCGACCACGTCGGCCTGCTCGACCACCGCATCGGGCGATTCGGGGTGGACCAGCACCGCCGCGTCGGGGTGTAGGGCGCGGACCCGTTCGAGGGCGAGGGACTTGAACTCCTCGTGGACCACGCAGGCGCCGTCCCACATCAGCATCTCGGCGCCGGTCATGTGTTGGACGTAGTGGCCGAGATGACGATCCGGCGCCCACAGGATCTTCTCGCCGCGCTCGGCGAGATGGCGCACCACCGGGAGCGCGATGCTCGAGGTCACCATCCAGTCGGCGTGTGCCTTCACCTCGGCGCTGGTGTTGGCGTAGACCACCACGGTGTGATCCGGGTGAGCGGCGCAGAAGGCGGCGAAGTCCTCCGGCGGACAGCCCTCGTCGAGCGAGCAGGTGGCGCTCAGGTCCGGCATCAGTACCCGCTTCTCGGGGTTGAGGATCTTGGCCGTCTCGCCCATGAAGCGCACCCCACAGACGACCAGGGTGCTGGCCTCGGTCTGGGTGCCGAAGCGCGCCATCTCGAGCGAGTCGGCGACCCGGCCGCCGGTCTCCTCGGCCAGCTCCTGGAGGTCGCCGTCGGTGTAGTAATGGGCGACCAGTACCGCGTCCTGCGCCTTGAGCAGTTCGGCGATGCGCGCCTTGGTGGCGCGCTTCTCGTCGGCGCCGAGGGTGGGCCATTGGGGCTGGGGCGGTACCTGGACAGTGGGGCGGGAGCCACCCCCCGTGGTCGCGTTTGGCATGGTCGTTCTCTAAGTGTGTCGTGATGGGTTCCGAGTCGACGGCGAGGGCGTCGGGCGCCTTCCGATGTCATGGTCTCGGACCTGTCTTCGCGGGTGAATGCTCCCGTCCGGGTGTGTCGTCGCGCCGTGGCGGACGAGGCCATCCCTGGACACTGGACGGTCGTGTCGGACGCCACCGCCGGCCGGGGTGGCCGGGGTGGTGTCTGCGGCGGGCGGGATCGGCGGATCAGGCCGAGACCGATTCGGTGTCGTTCCCGGGGGTCGCCGCCTGGCGTGGCTTGTCGGGCAGGCCACGTGGGTTGGTGAAGCGCTCGTTGAGACTCTGGATGTAGTTCTCGCAGTTTTGCAGGACCTCGTCGATGGCGTGCCGACGCTTGCGTCGCCAGCCCTTCGGCGTGCCCGACAGCACGGTACGCCAGAAGCGGGTGTTGCGCCGGAAGGCGGCGATCACGTCGCCCGGCGGGTCGTGTTTCTCGACCTGGCCGCGCAACCAGGGCATCACGCTCAGTGCCGCCAGCCGGCGGATGGTGAAGTGTCCACCGATCACCAGGACCGCGACCACGCCTTCGAGCCCCCACAACCCCCAGGAGACGGTGGTGAAGAAATCGAGCCATTGCGGGTCGTAGGCCAGCCCGTGCCAGTGTCCGGCGCGCAGGCTCCAGATCATGAAGGCGGTGGCGCACAGCGCGAGCAGGATGGTCTCGGTGACCAGGGTGCGGCGGCGCCAGCGGCGCTTGGCCTCCTGCAGCAGCGACATCGAACTGTGGGAGAAGTCGGTGGCGGTCTTGCGCAGCGCGGCGACGATGCGATAGGCGCGCTCGATCTCGACGCGCTCCATGCGCAGATAGATCTCGGCGAGGTCCTCGTCGCGCTTCTTCTCGAAGCGGGCACGGCGGTGTTCGTCGGCGATGGTGGTGCCGGCGTCCGGGCTGTAGATGGTGTAGAAGCGTCCGGCGGTGAGTCCGGCCTCGCCGAGCGCGCGTAGCCAGGCGGCGACCACGTCTTCGGGATTGTCCTCGGTGGCGGCCGAGTCCATCTGGTTGAGGATGTAGAGGAACTTGCCTGAATCGGCGCGGTTGATGGTGTCGCGCACCAGGTGCTGGAGGGTGTCGCGCATCGCCCCGGGCTCGGGATGGCGGGCGTCGAACAGCACCAGCACCAGGTCCGAGAGGTCGATCATGTGATCGGTCAGGCGCAGGATGGTGGTGCGCTGGGCGTCGGCGTCGAAGCCCGGGGAGTCGATCAGGATCTTGCCGCGCAACCGGTCGCTGTGACAGGTCTTGAGTTGTAGATAGGTGTCGATGCGGTTGCCGTCGCCGCTGTCCTCGCTGGCGTCGACTTGGGCGATGTCGTGCGACATCTGGTAGAAGGGGAAGCGCGGATCAGAGTCGAGCGAGACGCCGGGCAGCGAGTGGCTGATCGGGTCGGCGCTGTAGACGACGACGGTGAAGCGGTCGTCGACGGCCTGGTTGCCGGTGCGCTGGAGCTTCTCGCCGAGATAGTGGTTGATGAAGGTCGACTTGCCCGCCGAGAAGGTCCCGAGCACCGAGATCAGCGGCCACCACGGGATCTGGCTGGAGAAGGTCTGATTGGGTTGGAGCACGCCGGTGGCGTAGGCGACCTCGTCGATCGCCCGAAAGCTCTGCACGGCACTGAGCAGGACCGGGTTCTCCTGCTCCAGGTGGGACTCCAGTTCCTTCAGGCGCTGCTGCACAGCGTCAGCGGTAGACGGCATGGATTGGGTTCCTCTCTGCGATGGTCCGTGCGCTCGTCAGCTTGCGGGTGTGTGCCGGGCACGTCGCGGCGGACGCGCACTCGATCGGGTTCACCTGCGGTTTCCCGGCGCGCGATGGCCCGCGATGTTACAACGAACCCCCAGGCCAGTGATAGTGGGCCGCGCGGCGGCCATGATGTGGTCCAAGGACAGCCCCATGGACTGGGTTGAATGTCTCGCGGCGACACAGGCATACTGGACAACTGCGCCGTCCGGAGCACAGGGATGCGGCACCTGGCATGTCTCGCAGTACCCGGCCGAAGATCGCCTGGTCCATGAAAGACGGACGCGCGCCGGGCTCAACGACCCTCCCTCCCGACGGTGTCCGAGTTCCGCTCCGAACCGCAATCGCGCCCTTCGGGCTTCCGACTCAACACACAGCGTTTGGTGTGCGATCCGATGGCAATACAGATGAGAAAGGCCTCAGCCGTGTGGCTGTTCGCCCTCGCCCTGGTGGGCGCCGCAACCACGGCGCAGGGGCGGGGCGGTCCGGACGAGACCTTCGTCGTCCAGCAGGCGCAGGGTGCGCCGACGGTCTCCATCGGCGGGACCGTGGTCCCCTACAAGGAGGTGATGCTCGCCGCCCAGCTCCCCGGACGGGTGACCTTCATCGCCGGGCGCGAGGGCGATGCCTTCGATGATGCCGAGTTGCTGGTAGCCATCGGCGACGCCGAGCTGCTGGCCAAGCGCCGTGCGCTGCTCGCGCAGATGGCCAGCGCCGACGCCCAGCTGCGCAACGCCGGGGTGCAGTACACCCGCGAGATTTTCTCGCCGCAGTCGCGCGCGGTGCCCGGCGGCATGGGTCTGCCCAACCTGTTCGATCAGATGTTCACCCGTCCGGTCGAGTCCTTCATCGGCGAGCGTGATCGCAGCGCCGAGCGCTCGGCCGACCTGTTCGCCTCCGGCGTGCAGATCCAGGAGGCGCAGAACCTGATGCTGCGGCTGCAGGCCGAGCTGCAGGCGCTCGACGCCAAGATCCGCGATGCGCGCGGTATCGCGCCCTTCGACGGGGTGATCGTGAAGAAATTCGTCGAGGTCGGCGATACCGTGCAGCCGGGTCAGCCGCTGCTCAACTATGCCGACATCGAGTACCTCCAGGTCGAGGTCGATGTCCCGGCGCGCCTGCGCGCGGGGTTGCGCGAGGGGATGATGCTGCAGGCCGAGATCGATCCCTCGAACCAGCGTGTGCCGGTCCGGGTGGCGCAGATCTTCCCCATGGCCGATCCCCAGCGTCACACCATCAAGATCAAGTTCGACCTGCCCCAGGGCGTCTCCGAACCGGGGATGTACGCCAAGGTGCTGGTGCCCGATCACAACGCCCCGGCGCGCGCCAATCCGGTCGTGCCGCGCTCGGCGGTGCGCTACAACGGCAGCCTGCCCGGGGTCTATGTGCTCGACGCCGAGGGCGCGCCCAAGCTGCGCCTGATCCGTGTCGGCGAGTCGCTCGAGGGCGGTTTCATCACCGTGCTCAGCGGGTTGCGCCCGGGCGAGCGAGTGCTCGCCGACCCCGGTCCCGGGGTGAGTGCCGGCTGGGCCCGAGGCGAGGACGCCGGGCACTGACGGATCAACCGGTCGCGGCGCGCAGGACCGCCCGCGACCCGGCGTGACGGCCTGCGACCGTCGCGCCGCTGGGCAGCGACGCCCGCCGCGGGCGTCCGCCGATCGCCGCCACGCCGCGCTGGCCCGTACAAGCTGGATTCGACATGAGCCAAGACGTAACCCCCATGACCTCGGATCAAGACACCCGTCTCGCCGACGACGCGCACCTCGGTATCGCCGGGCGCACCGCCCGCTTCTTCATCCGTTCGCCGCTCTCGCCGCTGCTCTACGCGGCGATGCTGATGATGGGCCTGCTCGGGTTGATCATGACCCCGCGCCAGGAGGATCCGCAGATCTCGGTGCCCATGATCGACATCATGGTGCAGTATCCGGGCGCCTCGGCGCAGCAGGTGGCCAATATCGCCACCCAGCCGCTGGAGCGGCTGATCAGCGAGATCCCCGGGGTCAAGCATGTCTACTCGGCCTCGCGTCGTGGCGAGGGGCTGGTGACCGTCGAGTTCGACGTCGGCGAGGAGATGGGTCCCTCGCTGGTCAAGGTCAACGACAAGCTCGCCTCCAACATGGATCTGATCCCGCCGGGGGTGCTGCCGCCCCTGGTCAAGAGCAAGGGCATCGACGATGTGCCCATCGTCACCTTGACGCTGTGGTCGAAGGATCTCGACGACAACGGCATCGCCGATGTCGACGACGGTCAACTGCGCCTGCTGGCCCAGGATCTGCTGCAGGCGCTCAAACAGGTCGAGGACACCGGCAACGCCTTCATCGTCGGGGGGCGGCGCGAGCAGGTCACCATCGACGTCTCGCCCGAGCGACTCTCGGGTTATCGCATCAGTCTCGATCAGGTGGCGCAGACGCTCAGGAGCGCCAACGCCGAGACCGTCGCCGGTGGGGTCGAGTCGAGCGGCGCGCACTTCACCGTCACCACCGGCGCCTTCCTCACCGGGGTCGAGGACATCAGCCGACTGGTGGTCGGGACCTACAACGACATCCCGGTCTACATGTACGACGTCGCCGAGATCCGTCTCGGTCCCGAGGACGCCAGCCAGCTCGTCACCTATTACACCGGACCGGCCGCCGAGATCGAGACCCGCGCCGATGGTCGTCCCGCCGTCACCCTCGCCATCGCCAAGAAGGAGCTGACCAACGGCGTGACCGTGGCCGATGCCATTCTCGAGCGGGTCGAGGAGCTGCGCGGTTCGCGCATTCCCGACAACGTCGAGGTCAGCGTCACCCGCAACTACGGTGAGTCGGCCGACCAGAAGGTCTCGGAGCTGATCTGGAAGCTGATCAAGGCCACCCTGTTCGTGGTGGTGCTGGTGCTGATCGCCTTCCGCGCGGTGCGCCCGGCGCTGGTGGTGATGCTGGTGATCCCGGTGGTGCTGTTCATGACGGTGTTCATCGCCTGGGTGGGCGAGTTCACCATCGACCGGGTGAGCCTGTTTGCGCTGATCTTCTCCATCGGCATCCTCGTCGACGACGCCATCGTGGTGGTCGAGAACATCTATCGGCGCTGGCTCGCCGAGGGGCGCACCGACGAGGCCACCGCGGTCGATGCGGTGCGCGAGGTCGGCAACCCGACCATCCTCGCCACCTTCACGGTGATTGCGGCGCTGCTGCCGATGGGCTTCGTCAGCGGCATGATGGGACCCTACATGGCGCCGATCCCGGTGCTCGGCTCGGTGGCGATGTTCGTCTCGCTGTTCGCCGCCTTCGTCTTCACCCCCTATCTGGCGATCTCCAAGTGGCTGAAGCCCTCGATGGGCTATCTCGCCGCCGCCGAGCGGCGCGAGCATCGCGACGCCGAGCGCCTCGAGCGCTTCTTCCGCCGCGTGCTTACCCCGCTGATGGAGAGCCGCGCCAAGCGGCGCATCTTCCGCCTGGTGCTCTGGGGCACCTTCCTCTTCGCCTGCTCCTTGTTCTACTTCAAGTGGGTGGCGGTGAAGATGATGCCGCTCGACAACAAGCCCGAGTTCTCGGTGGTGATCGACATGCCCGAGGGCACGGCGTTGCCGGTGACGGCGAACCTCGCCCACCGGCTCGCCGAGCAGCTGCGCACCCTGCCCGAAGTGACCGCAATCCAGCTCTATGCCGGCACCGCGCGCCCGTTCGATTTCAACGGCATGGTGCGCCACTACTATCTACGCGCCGATCCCTGGCAGGGCGAGCTGCAGGTCCAGCTCACCGACAAGCACGCGCGCGAGCGCAGCAGTCACGAGATCGCGGTCGCCGCGCGCGAGCTGATCACCGCCACGGCGCACCAGGCCGGTGCGCGGGTCGCGGTGGTGGAGATGCCGCCGGGGCCGCCGGTGCTGCAATCGGTGGTCGCCGAGATCTACGGTCCGACCCCGGAGCTGCGTCGCGAGTTCGCGCGTGATGTCACCGCCTTCTTCGGGCAGGCGCCGAGCGCGCGCGATGTCGACAACTATCTGCGCGACGACTTCGACTACTGGCGCTTCGAGGTCGATACCGAGAAGGCGGTGCGTCGCGGCATCTCGGTCGACACCATCAACCGCAACCTCGAGATGGCCCTCGGTGGCGCCACCATGGGCGACATCAAGCAGCAGACCGGGCGTCAGAGCGGTCACGAGCCGACCCGGATCGTCATCCAGGTGCCGCTGGCCGAGCGCTCGCAGATCGAGCGTCTGGGCGATCTGCCGATCCTCTCCAAGCAGGGCTTCACGGTGCCGCTGAGCGAGCTCGGGCGTTTCGTGCTGACCCCCGAGGAGGACCTGATCTATCACAAGGACCTGCGCCCGGTCGAATACGTCGTCGCCGATGTCGGCGGGCGTCTGGCCGCGCCGGTCTATGCCATGTTCCAGGTCCAGGACCTGATGGCCGAGCAGGACTACCTCGCCCCGGACGGCTCGCGTCCGAACGCCGGCGGTGGTTTCGGCGATGCCTTCCACTGGCTCGGCGCACCGCCCAACGACGGGCGGCTCGCCTGGCAGTGGGCCGGTGAGTGGACGGTCACCTTCGAGACCTTCCGCGACATGGGTGCGGCCTTCGCCGTCGCCCTGGTGCTGATCTACATCCTGGTGGTGTGGGAGTTCGGCAATTTCCGCATCCCGCTGGTGATCATGGCGCCGATCCCGCTGACCCTGCTCGGCATCATCCCCACCCACGCGCTGGTCTTCGCCATGGGCATGGGCGGCGAGTTCACCGCCACCTCGATGATCGGCTGGATCGCCCTGGCCGGGATCATCGTGCGCAACTCCATCCTGCTGGTGGATTTCGCCATCCACGAGATCCAGAAGGGCGTGCCGGTGGCCGAGGCGATGATCCGCGCCTGCAAGATCCGCACGCGCCCGATCCTCATCACCGCACTGGCGCTGGTCGCCGGCTCCAGCGTGATCATCACCGACCCGATCTTCCAGGGCATGGCGATCTCGCTGCTCTCGGGCGTGGTGGTCTCGACCCTGCTCACCCTGATCGTGATCCCGCTCGGCTGTGTCGCCGCGAGCGAGGCCATGTGCGAGGTCGCAGCGGCGAGCGCGCCGCCCGGGGTGCGGGTACCCTGTCTCGCCGAGCGCGAGGAGGCCGCCGAGGCCGCGGCGCGTGCGCGTCCCGATGCCGCGCAAGGCGCGGGACGGATGCGCCGGATCGCCGCCCAGGTCGGTGAGATCCTGGTGATGGTGTTCTATGCGGTGCGCGCGATCTTCGTGTTGCTGTTCGAGGCGCTCAAGGGGATGCTCGGGCGTTGGCGCGAGCGGCGCCAGCCGCAGCGCCCGGTACCGCCGCGGACCACGGCGGCGCCGCCGAGCGACACTCCGGCAGCGGGTGCGTCGCCCACGACGCGTGCCGCCGAGCCGAAACCGAAACCTGAGCCTGAGTCCGAGTCGCCGGCGAAGAAGACGACCGCCAAGAAGACGACGGCGAAGAAGGCCACCGCGAAGAAGACGACGGCGCGCAAGACCACGGCGAAGTCGACCACGACGCGCAAGACCGCCAAGCGCAGCGGGCGGCGTGGCATCCAGTTGAAGGACGACGCTCAGGAGCCGCCGAGCGATGACTGAGTCGTCTCCGTCTGGTCGCCTGCCGGGGCGGTCTGCTAAGGTCGCTGCGTTGCACGTCGCCGTGTGAGCGTGCACAAGGAGTCACGTTCATGATGCGTCGGTTGTCGGCCGCCACCCTGGTGTGCGCGCTCTGGTGCGCGGCCCCCGGGGCCGCCCAATCGCTGTGGTCGGCCCCCGATGGGGCGGATTCACCCTATCGCCAGGGCTTCGAGCAGGGGCTCGAGCAGCAGGCCGCACCGCCTGTCTGGTCAGCGCCGCCGCGCGCTCGCGACGACGGCTATCGCTTCCGCCCCTGGGGCGCTGAGGAGACGAGGACGGATGAGGTTCCGGGCTATCGCTTCCGTGAGCCCGGGCGTCGCGCCGATGCGCCATTGGTGGTGCCGGGGGAGGGGATCGAGTATCGCTTCCGACCGCTGACCGAGCGCGAACGCATGCGGCGTGATGAGACAAGGAATCGCGACTGGCGGCCGCGACGACAGCGCTCGAGTGACGGCCAGGCGCCGCCACCCCTCGGTTGGCCCGCCCCCTGGTCCCTGGACTGACCTCAGCGGCGTGGTCCCGATCACCATCCCACACACCATCAGGAGGAGCTGACGTCATGCGGTTGAAACAATGGATGCAGACGGCCGTCGCCCTCGGCGCCGGTCTGGCCGCGATGGCCCAGGGGGCTTCGGCGGCGACCGAGTTCTCCGCCGAGATGCTCAGTCGCGCCCCGGACGGGCAGACGACCTCGGGGCGGATGTATGTCGGCGACGGACGGATGCGCGTCGAGATGACCCGCGAGGGGCGGGAGATGGTGCGCATCGTCGATCGTGACCAGGGGCGCGAGTGGTTGCTGCTGCCGGCGCAGCGCGTCTACATGGAGCGCAGCCTCCCGCCCCAGGCGAGCAGTGATCCGTTGCCCGCCCCCTCGGCCGAGCGCAACCCCTGCGCCGGGCTGCCGGAGATGAACTGTCGGCGCGCCGGCGAGGAGACCGTCGGCGGTCGTGTCGCGGTCAAGTGGGAGATGACGATCAGCCGCGACGGCCAGACCCTCACCGGCGCCCAGTGGCTCGATGTCGAGCGCGGGCTGCCGCTGAAGTACGAGATGCCCGATGGTCGGCGCATGGAGCTGCATCTGATCGGCGAGGAGCGGCTCGATGGACGCCAAGTCGAGAAGTGGGAGGTGACCGCCAGCGCGCCGAACCAGCAGCCGACCCGGACCTTCCAGTGGTTCGACCCCGAGTTGGGGCTGGCGGTGCGCGAGGAGTTCCCCGGCGGTTATGTGCGCGAACTCGACGCCATCCACGTCGGCCCGCAGCCCGATCACCTGTTCAGCGTCCCCGAGGGCTATAGCCGCGCCGAGCCACAGCAGCAGCGCTAGGGAGGAGGTGCCGCCGGGCATGGCGGCGGCGCCCCGCCTGGTCCGCCCGGGGAGCAGTCGTTGAGGAGTTGTGCAGCATGATCACCATCGTCGGCAGTCTCAAGGGTGGCTCAGGCAAGAGCACCGTCACCTTCAATCTTGCGGTGTGGCTGGCCATGGCCGAGCGCCGGGTGCGGCTGATCGATGCCGACCCCCAGGCGACCCTCAGCGACGTGCTCGAGGTGCGCCGGGAGGAGGGGTTCGAGCCGGCGCTGGCGGTCGAGCCGCTGGCCGCGCTCGACGATCCCGCGCTGGGCGAGGCCGATGAGGTGCTGATCGATGTCGGCACCGCCGACATGGCGGCGATGCGCCGGGCGTTGGCGGTGTGCGACCGGGTGCTGGTGCCGGTGCAGCCGTCGCAGGCCGATATCTGGTCGGCGCAGCGCTACATCCGCCTGATCGCCGAGGAGGGGCTGGCGCGCACGCCCGAGATCCTCGGCTTCATCAACCGCGGAGACACCCACCACGCGGTGCGCGAGACCGCCGAGGCCGCCGCAGCGCTGGTCGCGCTCCCCGGTCTCCGTTTCATCCGCCCGCGCCTGTCGCAGCGCACCCTGTTCCGGCGCTCCTTCAGCGAGGGGCTGGCGGTGTTCGAGCTCGAACACCGGGGCAAGGGCGCGCGCGAGTTCCTGGCGCTGGCCGCGGCGCTCTACCCCGAACTCGTCTGAGCCAGCCGACCGGCTTCGCACGGTACTTGGCCGTTTCCACTGGGATCGTCCGTGTTGCCCGTCGTGGCAATTCTGTTAATCTCGAAGATCAGCGTTCCGAGCCGGTCGTCCGGCCCTGGCCGGTGGACAATCACAACGAGCAGTCTGTCTCATCATGGCCGATCATCAGAACCCAGCGGGCGAGGAGGAGGCGCGGGGACGCGCCAGCAGCGAGACCATCGACGAGGTCGCCGCCGAGTCGCACCTCAATGCCTATGCCATCGAGCGTCTCTCGCAGGCCTTCGAGACCAGCGCCAAGCGCTGGGAGCTGATCGTCTATCCGACCCTCTTCGCCTTCATCATCCTCGCCGCCTACGGCTTCTATCTGGTCTTCAGTCTCGCCAAGGACGTGCACTATCTGGCGATCAGCGTCGACACCAACATGACCGTGCTGGCCAGCAACATGCAGTCGATCTCCGACAACATGGGCCAGATGACCGCCACCATGCGCAACATGGGCATCGGCGTCGACTCGCTCGCCCATGACGTCAACACCCTCGAGCCGATGCTCGACAGCCTGCAGTCGATGGACCGCGCGATGCAGCACATGACCTACTCGACCTCGTCGATGCGCAACGACATGGCGGTGATGAACCAGAGCATCAGCCGGCCGATGCAGTTCATGAACTGGTTCATGCCCTGGTAGCTGGCTGTCGGGATGATGACGGAGATGGATGAGGTGCGGCTGGTGGTGGCGATCTCCTCGCGCGCGCTGTTCGATCTCAGCGCCTCGCACCGGGTGTTCGAGGAGCAGGGCGTGGATGCCTACCATGCCTACCAGATCGCCCACGAGCAGGAGGTCCTCGAGCCCGGCGTGGCCTTCCCGCTGGTGCGCAAGCTGATGAATCTCAACGACCTGCTCGGTGATCGTGGCCGGGTAGAGGTGATCCTGCTCTCGCGCAACAGCTCCGACACCGGGCTGCGGGTGCTCACTTCGGCCCATCACCACGGGCTCGATATCGAGCGCGCCGCCTTCACCGGGGGCGAGAGCCCCTATCGCTATGTCGCCGCCTTCGGCGCCCATCTGTTCCTCTCGGCCGATCCCACCGACGTGCGTCTGGCGCTCGACGCCGGCTGTGCCGCCGCGACCGTGCTGCCGAGCAGCGCGCCGCCGCACGGCGACGACGACGCCCAGTTGCGCATCGCCTTCGACGGCGACGCGGTGCTGTTCTCCGACGAGGCCGAGCGACTCTATCGCCAGCAGGGGCTGGCGGTGTTCAACGCCAGTGAATCGGCCGCCGCCCACGACCCGCTGCCGGGCGGGCCCTTCAAGGGGTTTCTGGTCGCGCTGCATCGGCTGCAGCGGCTTTTCCCGGCCGATGCCGCGCCGCTGCGTACTGCACTGGTGACCTCGCGTGGCGCGCCCTCGCACGAGCGGGTGATCCGCACCCTGCGCGCTTGGGGGATTCGGCTCGACGAGTCACTGTTCCTCGGCGGCCTCGGCAAGTCACCCTTCCTCGAGGCCTTCGACGCCGACATCTTCTTCGACGACCAGGCCGAGCACTGCGAGGCGGCGCGGTTGCGGGTGGCCACCGGACACGTCCCGCACGGTGTGGCCAACGGTTGAGCTGCTCAGCCGGTGCGTCGCCGTGACCAGGGGGTCAGTGCAGCGAGGCCGAGCCCGATCAGCACCCAGGGGGCAGGGGTCGGGATGCTGCCCGATGGCGCTGCAAAGGTCGCGAAACTGGTAGCGATCAGCGGCGGCGTGGTGTCGGTCAGCTCACCGAGCAGCTTCGACGAGCCGATACCGTCGAAGGCCCCGCCGGCGATGCTCTGGACCCGCAGCCCGATGCGTTGATCGGTCAGCGCCGCGCTGCTCAGTCCGGGCAGCACCAGGTCGAAGGTACGCTGCTGCTGAAAGCCGTCGCGACCGCCGTTGAGTCCGAGCAGCAGGCCGATATCAAAGCCCGTCGCCACGCCGCCACCGCCGTTGAGGTTGTTGTTGCCGCCGAGGCTGCCGATCGCGTCGGCGTCGAACCAGGCATCGAGTACACCCCCGCTCGGGAACACCTGGCTGGGGTCGTCGGCGAGGCTCGCGGTCGCGCCGCTGGTATCGAGACGGGTGAATGACGGCAGCAGCCCGGGGTCGGCGAGATCGAACCAGAGTGCGAGCAGGTCGGCCTGGGTCAGCCCCGGATTGACCGGATCGGAGACATCGAGGGTGAGGCGGATGCGGTCGGGGCCGAGATCGCTGACCCGTACCTCGGCGAAGAAGCCGCCGCCGTTGGTGAAGTCCTCGATCCTGGTGGTGATGGTCCCGGCGGTGGCAGGGACGATCCCGCCGAACAGCAGGGTCAGCGCGAGCAGCAGGGTGGTGTTGTGCGTCATCTCGGCCATCTCCGGCAGGTCCACCTGCCCGTTGGGTGACCGCGCCATGTTGTCGTCGGTGGCGCGATGCGGTGTTGGTCGGTGCGTCTCCGGAAACAACAAAGCATGAACTGGACCAGTTTTTATGTCGTTGTTTTCATTGTTTGATGATCGGGGCAGCATGATCGCTTGACAAGAATCCCGACGTTTTTTGTCAGTCTTGTCCGCGATTGTCTGGACACCCCACTGTCGCCCTGTCTATGCTCGAAAACCCCGCCCTGCGCTAGCGACCGAGGTCCCGTGTCATGTGCCGCTGCCCCCGTGCCGTGCTGCTGATCCTGCTGCTCCATGCGCCGCTGTCCGTCGTGGCCGGTGAGCCGACGCGCTATGCCGAACTGGCCGGGCGCATCGCCGACGGCATCGGACTCGACCGGGATCTGGTACAAGCGGTGATCGCCGCCGAGTCGGCCTATGACCCGGACGCGGTCTCGCCGGTCGGTGCGGTCGGCTTGATGCAGGTGATGCCGGAAACGGCGCGGGACTATGGCGTCGAGGGTCAGACCCGTCTCGCCGAGCCTGCGACCAACCTGACGACCGGGATGCGTCATCTCAAGCGGCTGCTCGAGAAGTACGACAACATCGGCCAGGCGGTGATGGCCTACAACGCCGGCGAGGGGGCCCTGGCACGAGGCGGCGGGCGGGTCGACTACCCCGAGACCCAGCGCTACACCCATCGGGTGCTCACCGACTATCTCGGACGCAAGGGTGTTGCACCCTACTCGGAAGCAGCGCGCGCGCTGGTCGGGATCGAGCTGTCCCCGGCGATGGCCCGGGCCGGGGGCGAGCGGAGCGGGGCGGAGGGGGTGCTGCGTCCGGTGCTCGCACGTACCGCGTTGCGTCCCGAGATGGCGGCGCGACAGGCCGCCGCGGGCGCCACGCTCGCCGCTCGTCGGGACGGTGCGCAACGGCTCGCCGCGCCGAGCCTGAGACGCGCGCCGCCGGGCTATCTGCGGGCGCCGCCGACGGCGCGCTAGCCGCCGCTGGAGACCTCCAGCGTCGGTGAGGGGCGCTGCAGGAAGTTGCCCTGCACATAATCGACCCCGGCGGTCCACAGCACAGTCAGGGTGCGCGCATCCTCCACCCCGGTGACCACGCTCTTGATGTTGAACTCGCGTGCGAGGTTGGCCAGCTCCATCACCCGTTTCTGCTTCTGCTGATCGTCGGCCAGACGCTGCGAGAAGTCGGGCATCAGCAGCACGAAGTCGAGCGCCAGCCCCTGCAGCAGCATCTCCGGGCGCTCGGCCATGCCGAAGCGGTTGATCGCCACCCGGCACTTGATCTTGCGCAGCGCCTCGACCAGCTTGCTCAGACCGGCGAGGTTGGCCGCGACCAGCGCCTCCTGGAACTGGAAGGTCAGCCAGTTGCCGCGCACGTCGAACTCGCGCATGCAGTCGCAGATCCACAGCACGATGCTGGGGTCGCGGAAGGTGTCCTCGGAGAGGTTGATGAAGAAGCTGATGTTGTGACCGGCGCGGCGCTGTTCGCTGAGTGCCTGGATGGCGGCGCGGATGGCCCACTTGTCGATGCGCTCGATCAGCCCGCGACGGATCGCCGGACCGATGAAGTCCTTGGCCTCGAGCATGTCCTCGTCCTCGTCGAACAGCCGCACCAGGACGCTGTAGTGCTCCTGGTTGTCGCCCATCAGACTGATGATCGGCTGATAGACCAGACGAAACTGGTCGTGCTCGAGGGCGTACTCGATGCGCTCGGCGATCTGCTCATCGCCCTCCTCGGCGCTCTGCTTGGTGCGCGAGGCGAGCGAGGTCGGTTTGCCCATCCCGCCCTGACCCGGGCCGCTGGCGAGCAGGCGCAGACAGCGTTGGTGGGCGAGGTTGACGATGTCGCTGGGTTCGCGTGCGCGTAGCTCCACCAGCACGTGGGCGACGACACAGTCGGCGGCCTCGTCCTCGCGCTCGCCATTGCGCCCGCGCTGGAGGCGGGCCTCGTGCTCGATCCGGGCGGTGATCTGCTCGACCGTGGTGGTGTCGAGTCCGTCGATCAGCAGCATGAAACCGTCGTCACTGACCTGAGCCAGCATGCCTCCGGCGTGATCGGCGAGGATACCCTGGAGTGGTTCGCGCAGGCCTTCGATCAGCGTCAGTGCGGTGGTCAGGCCGAGGTCGCGCAGCAATTCGGCGCGGCCCTTGATCTGGATGAAGAAGAGCGCGAAGGGATGCCTGGGGCGGTGCTCGGCATCGAGTCGTGCGGCGATGGCGGCGATCATCTGCGCGCGCCCCGGCATCGCCTCGGCGTTGCCGTTGTCGCTCTCGATGAGCGGTGCCGTCGCGCCCGCCGCCGGTCGCACCAGGATGCGCAGACAGGGCTCCTCGTCGATCTCCGAGCTGGCCGCGCGCAGCCGTGCGGCGAAGGGCTGGCGGTCGGCGCCCTGGCACTGGGTGTCGAGCTCGGCGCCGTCCTCGCGATCGGAGTACTCGACCGCGCGCAGGAACTCGCGCACCCGGGGACGTTGCTCGGCGGGGATCAGGTCGAGGAAGGTGGCGCCGGCCAGCGCGTCGGCGTCGGCGTAGCCGAACAGCGACAGATAGGCGGCATTGGCGTGCAGGTGCAGCCCCTCCTGGACGAAGGCGATGGCGTCCAGGCTACCCTCGATGAACTCGCGCGCGCGGCGCTCGCACTGGCGCAGCCGGGTGGCGAGCGCGCGCGCCTCACGGCGCTGGTAGAGATCGGCCAGCTCGCGCTTGGCCACCAGCTGGAGGTGCTCGGGGTCGTCGCGCCGGACCAGGTCGCGGGCGCCGCCGCGACGGGCGCGAAGCGATTCGGCCGCGTCGCTCTCGGGGCCGGTGATGACGATCAGCGGGGTGTCGCTGTCGAGCCTGCGGTGGGCGGCGAGGGCCGCCTCGAGATCGATGTCGCGGTCGTGGGCGCAGCACAGCACCAGATCGCAGGGGGTGCGTGCGAGCAACTCGCCGAGTCGTTCCACCTGGGCGCTGACCATGCCGCGCGCCGCGATGCCCGCCTCGCGCAGGGTGGCGACGAGGCGCTCGGCCTCGCTGGACTCGGCGGTCAGGATGAGCAGTGTGACGGCTGGATTCGGGGCAGGCATGCTGGGCGACCGGTTTCAAGAACGCAGGAAAAGGCTTGCATCGATTATCGGGGTTTGCGACGCCGATGAAAACGACCGTCGACCCAGTGATGGCTTCGACGGCCTCAGATCTCGTCGCCGACGGCCAGCGGCAGCTTGGCGACGGCGCCGGGGCGCTCGCGTACCAGACGCGGTACCAGATAACCCGGCAGCCGGGCCCGCAGCGTCGCGATCAGGGCGCGCGCCTCGGCATCGTCGACCTGGAAATGGGCGCCGCCCTGGACCCGGTCGAGCTGGTGCAGATAGTAGGGCAGGACACCACAGCCGAGCAGCCGCTCGCTGAGCGCGCACTGTGCCGAGACGTTGTCGTTGACCCCGCGCAGCAACACCGCCTGGTTGAGCAGCATCGCCCCGGTCTCGCGCAGTCGCGCGAGCGCGGCGGCGGCCGCCTCGCCGAGTTCGTTGGCGTGGTTGGCGTGGATCACCACCACCGTCTCCAGCCGGCCCCTCGCCAGGCGGGCGCACAGTGCCTCGGTGATCCGCGCCGGCAGCACCACCGGCATCCGCGTGTGCAACCGTACCCGCCGCAGCTGGCCGATCGCCTCGAGCCCGTCGATCAGGGCGTCGAGTCGGTCGTCGTCGAGCATCAGCGGGTCGCCGCCGCTGAGGATCACCTCGTTGACCGACCGGTCGGCCGCCAGTCGCGCGAGCGCCGCGCGCAGGCGGGTCTGGCCGGTCTCCGCGGCGGCGTGCGGGTAGTGACGGCGGAAGCAGTGGCGGCAGTGCAGGGCGCAGGCGCCGGTGGCGATCAGCAGGGCGCGACCGTGATACTTCATCAACAGCCCGTCGCCCTGGTCGGCGGCGGCGTCATCGACCGGGTCGGCGCTGAAGCCGGGCACCACCACGCGCTCGCGGGCGAGCGGCAACACCTGACGCAGCAGCGGGTCGTCGGGGTCGCCGGGGCGCATCAGCGCGACGAACGCACGCGGCACCCGCAGGCCGAAGGGGCGCGGGTCGGGATCGAGCGGCGGCAGTCGGTCGCGGTCGAGGCCGAGCGCGTCGAGCAGGTCGTCGGTCTCGGTGATCGCCTGGCGCAGCGCCTGCTTCCAGTCGCGGGTCTGACAACCGCTATCGCTTCGCGGTAAGATCGTAGGGTTTAACTCTCGATTAATTGAGGATGACATGGCGACTTACAGCACGAATGAATTCAAGGGCGGGCTCAAGATCATGCTCGACGGTGATCCATACACCATCGTCGAGAACGAGTTCGTCAAGCCCGGCAAGGGACAGGCCTTCAACCGCGTCCGGGTGCGCAATCTCAAGACCGGTCGCGTGGTGGAGAAGACCTTCAAGTCCGGTGAGTCGGTCGAGGCGGCCGATGTCCATGATACGGAGATGCAGTATCTCTACAACGATGGCATCGAGTGGAACTTCATGGACCCCGACACCTTCGAGCAGCTGATCGCCAGCGAGCAGGCGGTCGGTGAGGCGGCGAAGTGGATCAAGGAGCAGGACCTCTGCAAGGTCACGCTGTGGAACGGCGTGCCGCTGTCGATCGAGCCGCCGAACTTCGTGGTGCTCGAGATCACCGAGACCGATCCCGGCCTCAAGGGCGATACCTCGGGCGGCGGCGGCAAGCCGGCGACCCTCGAGACCGGCGCCGTGGTGCGCGTGCCGCTGTTCGTGCAGACCGGCGAGCTGATCAAGGTCGACACCCGCACCGGCGAGTACGTCTCGCGCGCCAAGGAGGCATGAGCCCCGTCGCCCGGGACACGACTGCGGCAGGGCTGCCGTGGCGCCCGTGCGCGACCCGCGAGATGCTCGAGGCGCGCGCGGCGATGCTCGCGCGCATCCGCGCCTTCTTCGCCGCCGCCGGGGTGCTCGAGGTCGAGACCCCGCTGCTCTCGTGCGCGGCGGTCACCGATCCGGCGCTGACCAGCCTGGCGGTGTGCCCCGGCACCGGGGTCGCCGGGGGCTATCTGCACACTTCGCCCGAGTTCGCGATGAAGCGTCTGCTGGCCGCGGGCTCGGGGCCGATCTACCAGATCTGCAAGGTGTTCCGCGACGATGAGCGCGGGCGCTGGCACCACCCCGAGTTCAGCCTGCTCGAATGGTATCGCCCGGGCTGGGACTATCAGCGCCTGATCGACGAGGTCGCCGCGCTGGTGCGCGCCGCCCTCGACCGTCCGGCGCTCGCCGTCGAGCGGGTGAGTTATCGGGCACTGTTCCGTGACGGGCTCGGCATCGATCCCTGGAACACCTCGGTGGTGGAGTTGCGCGACTGTGCGCGCCGCGCCGGGATCGGCGGGATCGAGGGGCTGGAACTCGATCGCGACGGCTGGCTCGACCTGCTGCTCAGTCACCGACTGGAGTCGGGGCTGGGGCGCGGTCGGTTGAGCTTCGTCCACGATTATCCGCCGAGTCAGGCGGCGCTGGCGCGGGTGCGCCCGGGCACGCCCCCGGTGGCCGAGCGCTTCGAACTCTATGTCGAGGGCGTGGAGCTGGCCAACGGCTTCCGGGAGCTGACCGACGCCACCGAGCAGCGTGCCCGCTTCCACGCCGATCTCGACTGGCGGCGCGCCAACGGGCTGGCCGAGGTACCGCTCGACGCGCATTTCCTCGCCGCGCTCGAGGCCGGGCTGCCGGAGAGCGCCGGGGTCGCCCTCGGGCTCGATCGGCTGCTGATGATCGCCACCGGCGCGTCCGACATCGACGCCGTGCTCGCCTTCCCGGTCGAGCGCGCCTGAGCCGCACCGGGCACTCGCCCGGTGCTGTTATCCTCATCTTCCTTGCCAAGTCCGTCGACATCATCGCCTTGACCGAGCAATCGTTTCCCGCCGATTCCGAACTGGAGCGCTGTCTGCTCCAGGACCGCCCGACCCTCGGGCGCCGCATCAAGGGACTGCGCCGCCGCGCCCGCGCCGGTCAGCCCTATGAGCGCGGTCTGCACGCGCTGTGGCAGCGGCTGCGTGCCTCGCAGGCGCTGTGCGAGCGCCGTGGCGCACTGGTCCCCGCGATCGACTATCCGCCGGCCCTGCCGGTCAGCGAGCGGCGCGAGGAGTTGGCTGCGCTGATCCGCGAGCATCAGGTGGTGGTGGTCTGTGGCGAGACCGGCTCGGGCAAATCGACCCAGCTCCCCAAGCTCTGTCTCGATCTCGGTCGCGGCCGCTTCGGGCGTATCGGCCACACCCAGCCGCGGCGCATCGCCGCGCGCAGTCTGGCCGCGCGGGTGGCGCAGGAGCTCGGCGGCGAGGTCGGCGCCCTGGTCGGCTACAAGGTGCGTTTCCACGACCGCGTGCGCCCCGAGACCGCGATCAAGCTGATGACCGACGGCATGTTGCTCGCCGAGGTGCAGCAGGATCGCGATCTGCGCGAGTACGACACCCTGATCATCGACGAGGCCCACGAGCGCAGCCTCAATATCGACTTCCTGCTCGGCTATCTGCGCGGGGTGCTGGCGCGGCGCCCCGAGTTCAAGCTGATCGTCACCTCGGCGACCATCGACCCGCAGCGCTTCGCCGATCACTTCGCCGACGCTGCCGGGCGCCCGGCGCCGGTGATCGAGATCTCCGGGCGCACCTATCCGGTCGAGGTGCGCTATCGCCCGCCCGAGTCGCCGCACGCCGGCGAGCGCGACGCCTCGATGCAGCGGGCGATCTCGGACGCCGTCGGTGAACTCGCCGCCCAGGGGCCGGGCGACGTGCTGGTGTTCCTTTCCGGCGAGCGCGAGATCCGCGAGACCGCCGAGACCCTGCGCAAGCATCACCCGCCCTCGACCGAGGTCCTGGCGCTGTTCGCCCGCCAGGGACCGCGCGAGCAGGCGCGGGTGTTCCAGCCGCACAGCACCCGTCGGGTGGTGCTCGCCACCAATGTCGCCGAGACCTCGCTGACGGTGCCGGGCATCCGCTATGTGATCGACCCCGGTTTCGCCCGCATCAGCCGCTACAGCCATCGCACCAAGGTGCAGCGTCTGCCGGTCGAGCGCATCTCGCGTGCCTCGGCCGACCAGCGCAAGGGGCGCTGCGGGCGTGTCGCCGAGGGCATCTGTATCCGGCTCTACGACGAGGAGGGCTTCGCCGAGCGCGCCGCCTTCACCGAGCCGGAGATCGTGCGTACCAACCTCGCCGCGGTCATCCTGCAGATGAAGCTGCTCGGCTTCGGCGCGATCGAGCGCTTCCCCTTCATCGATCCGCCCGACGGGCGACTGGTGCGCGACGGCTACCGCACCCTCGAGGAGCTGGCGGCGATCGACGCCGCGGGCGAACTCACCGAGCTGGGACGACGGCTGGCGCGCCTGCCGGTCGACCCGCGCATCGGCCGGATGCTGCTCGCCGGGGCCGAGCGGCGCTGTCTGCGCGAGGTGCTGATCATCGCCGCGGCGCTGAGCGTGCAGGACCCGCGCGAGCGCCCCCACGACCAGCAGCAGGCCGCCGACGAGATCCACGCCACCTTCGCCCACGAGCACTCCGACTTCCTCGGTTTCGTCAACCTCTGGGCCTTCCTCGAGCGCGAGCGTCACGCGCTCTCGCGCAACAAGTTCACCAAGCTCTGTCAGCGTCACTTCCTCTCGCCGACCCGGGTGCAGGAGTGGCGCGATGTTCACGCCCAGCTGCGCGAGCAGATGCTGGAGATGGGCGACAAGGAGGACAGCGCCGAGGGCGGCGAGGAGCAGATCCATCGCGCCCTGCTCAGCGGGCTGCTCGGCAACATCGGCTTTCGCGATGGTCAGCGCGAGTATCTCGGCGCGCGCGGCAGTCGCTTCCACCTCCATCCCAGCTCGGGGCTCTTCGCCCAGCCGCCGAAGTGGGTCGTCGTCGCCGAGCGGGTCGAGACCACGCGTCAGTACGGGCGCACCGTGGCGCGGGTGCAGCCGGCCTGGATCGAGGAGGCCGGGCGGCATCTGCTGCAGCGCAGCTACAGCGAGCCGCACTGGCAGTCGCGCGCCGGTCAGGTCGCCGCCTTCGAGCGCGTCACCCTGTTCGGCGTCACCCTGGTGGCGCACCGGCGCGTCAACTACGGCCCGATCAACCCCGGCGAGGCGCGCGAGATCTTCCTGCGCTTTGCGCTGGTCGAGGGCGACTTCAGTACCCGCGCGCCCTTCTGGCGGCACAATCAGGCGCTGATCGAGGAGATCCGTGCGCTCGAGGCCAAGTCGCGTCGGCGCGACATCCTCGTCGACGAGGAGGCGATCTACGCCTTCTATGCCGAGCGCGTGCCCTCGGGGATCTACTCGCGCCCGCAGTTCGAGCGCTGGCTGCGCGAGGCCAGCCGCGACAACCCCAAGCTGCTGCACATGGGGCGCGCTGACCTGATGTGTCACGACGCCGCCGGGGTCGACGCGGCACGCTTCCCCGACGCGCTCGCCGTCGGCGCCGCGCGGTTGCCGCTGGCCTATCACTTCGAGCCCGGCAGCGATGACGACGGGCTGACCCTGTCGGTGCCGGTGGCGCTGCTCAACCAGGTCTCGGCCGAACGCCTGGAGTGGCTGGTGCCGGGGCTGCTCGGCGAGCGCGTCGAGGCGCTGCTGCGCGCGTTGCCGAAGTCGATCCGCCGCTCGCTGGTGCCGATCCCGGACACCGCCGCGCAACTGGTCGTGCGCCTCCAGCCCGGCGACCGGCCGCTGCTCCAGGCGCTCGGCGAGGCGATCCGCGCGGTCAAGGGCGTGCACGTGGCCGAGGACGCCTGGGACCCGACGGCGGTCCCCGAGCACCTGCGGATGAAGATCCGGGTGCTCGGCGACGAGGGCGCGACTCTGGCCGTCGACAGCGATCTGGCGCGGCTGCGCCGACGCTTCGCCGCGCACGCCGAGCAGGGCTTCGCCGATCTGCCCGACCCCGGACTGGAGCGCGACGGACTCACCCGCTGGGACTTCGAGGCGTTGCCCGAGCGCGTCGAGCTGGAGCGTGGCGGGATTCGTCTGAGCGGTTTCCCGGCGCTGGTCGATCAGGGCGAGACGGTGGCGGTGCGGGTGCTCGATGCCGAGGCGCGCGCCGCCGCGGCGCATCGTCACGGGGTGCGGCGGTTGTTCGCGCTACACCTCGGGCAGGAGCTGCGCCAGTTGCGTCGTCAGTTGCCGCAGCTCGACCGCATGCGGCTGCAGTACGCCAAGGCACCGCAGCCCGAGGGTGCGAGCGGCGAGGAGGGTGCGCGACGGGTGCGCGAGGCCGACCTCGCCGACGCCTTGATCGCGCTGGCGCTCGATCGCACCTTTCTCCCCAGCGCTGCCGAGCCGCTTCGCACCCGTGCTGCCTTCGAGGCGCGCCTGGCCGAGCGGCGCGGTGCGCTGGCCGCCGAGGCGCGCGCGGTCTGTACGCTCGCCGGCGAGATCCTCGGCGTCTACCAACGGGTGCGCAAGACGCTTGCCGGGATCAATCAGATCAACTGGATGCACGCGGTGCTCGACATCCGCGCCCAGCTCGACGCCCTGGTGTTCCGCGGCTTTCTCGACGGCGTCGAGCTGGAGCGGTTGCGTCACTACCCACGCTATCTCCAGGCGATCGAGCAGCGGCTCGACAAGCTGCCGCTGGGTGCGGCGCGCGATCGCCAGTGGATGAACGAAATGGCACCGCTGCAGTCGCAGTGGTGCGAGCGGATGGCGGCGGCGCGCGCGGCCGATCGCGCCGATCCGCGGCTCGACGAGATCCGCTGGCTGCTCGAAGAACTGCGGGTGTCGTTGTTCGCCCAGCAGCTCGGCACCGATGGTCCGGTCTCGGTCAAGCGTATTCGCGCGCGCTGGCGCGAACTCGGGCTGTGACGCCCGACATCGGATTTTCACCTGGGAGCGAGCGAGCATGACGACGCCGATACTCGAGGCGCGTGAGTTGGTCAAGGTTTACCCCGGGGGCGTGCGCGCCGTCGACGGCATCGGCTTCGCCGTCGGGGCCGCCGAATGTTTCGGTCTGCTCGGCCCCAATGGCGCGGGCAAGACCACCACCCTGGAGATGCTCGAGGGGGTGCTGGCACCGAGTGGCGGCGAGGTCCATTATCGCGGTCGGCCGCTCGATGCCGCTTATCGTGAGGTGGTCGGCATCCAGTTCCAGGCCACCGCGCTGCAGGACTTCCAGCGCGTCGGCGAGGCGCTGGAGATGTTCGCACGGCTCTATCGGCGCGGCGCCGACCGCGACGAGCTGATCGCGCTCTGCGACCTCGAGCCCATCCTCGGGCGCGACACCCGACGCCTCTCCGGCGGTCAGCGCCAGCGCCTGCTGCTCGCCATCGCCCTGGTCAACGACCCCGAGCTGATCTTCCTCGACGAGCCCACCACCGGGCTCGACCCGCAGTCGCGCCGCAACTTCTGGCGGCTGATCGAGCGGGTGCGTGCGCGCGGTACCACCATCGTGCTCACCACCCATTACATGGAAGAGGCCGAGCGGCTGTGTGATCGCATCGCCATCGTCGACCACGGTCGGGTGATCGCCGAGGGCACGCCGGCGGCGCTGCTGCGTGCGCACCTGCCGGCGGCGGTGGTCAGGCTGCCGGCGGCGGCCTGGCCGGCGGGGCTGGCGCTGCCCGAGGGCGCGCGTCGGGTCGACGCCACCCTGGAGATCGCCACCGAGCGGTTGGCTCCGGTGCTCGCCGAGCTGGCCGCCAGCGGTGCCGATCTCGATGCCCTGCGGGTGAGTGCGCCGACGCTCGAGGACCTGTTTCTGAAACTGACCGGTCACGCACTGCGGGGGTGATGAGGATGTTGCAGCGAATCGGCGCGGTCTTGATCGCGCGCAACCGTGAGTTCTATCGCGACCGCGCCGGTCTGGGGTGGAACGTGGTGATGCCGCTGGTGATCGTGATCGCGCTGGCGGCGATCTTCCGCGCCGGTCCCGAACCGGTGTTCAAGATCGGAGTGCTCGGCGACGCGCATGTCGTGGCGCTGCCGCTGCTCACCCTGGAGCACGTCGAGCAGGTGGCGCTGAGCGACCCGACGGCGGCGCGCGCCAAGGTCGAGCGTCACCAGCTCGATCTGGTGGTCGATCTCACCAGTGAACCGATCGGCTACTGGGTCAACGACGACTCGCCGACCGGCTATCTCGCCGAGCGCCTGCTGCTCGGCGGGCGAGGAGACGCGCCCGCCGAGGTGGGCCGCGTGCCCGAGGTCGAGCGCCGCGCGGTCAGTGGCGCGGCGGTGCGTTATATCGACTGGGTGCTGCCCGGGGTGCTGGCGCTCAACCTGATGTTCTCCAGCCTGTGGGGCGTCGGCTGGGTGATCGTGCGCTATCGCAAGAACGGCGTGTTGCGCCGACTCAGCGCGACCCCGCTGCGCGCCGCCGAGTTCCTCATCGCCCAGGTGCTGTCGCGGCTGCTGGTGGTGCTCGGCTCGACCCTGGCGGTCTATCTCGGCGCGGCGACCCTGATCGACTTCCCGATGCGTGGCTCCTATCTCGCCCTGGCGTCGGTGTTCGCCTGTGGTGCCCTGGCGATGATCAGCCTGGGGCTGATCGTCGCCGCGCGGCTGCGCACCGAGGAGCTGGCCGACGGCGTGCTCAACCTGATGGTGTGGCCGATGATGCTGCTCTCCGGGGTGTGGTTCTCGCTGGAGGGGACCAGCGCGCTCGCCCGGGCGCTGGCGCCGCTGCTGCCGTTGACCCATGTGGTCGACGCCGCGCGCGCGGTGATGATCGACGGTGCCGGATTCATCGCGGTACTGCCCGAGTTGGGCATCCTGCTCGCCATCGCCGCCGCGCTGCTCGCCATCGCCGCCCGGCTGTTCCGTTGGGAGTAGGGGGAGCGCTCAGGCAGCTCGCAGCCGCCAGCCGCCAGCCGCCAGCCGCCAGCCGCCAGCCGGAAAGATTGAACCTCAATCTGTGGATGGCTCATGTCATGCGTTCGCGAAAAGCCGCAAGGCTTTAAGACCGAAAAGAGAGACAATCGGCGCGTTTTCGGTGACAATTCGGCGACGGGTCAGTAAGGTTAACGAAGGGAAAGCGTATGGCCACTGAATTGATTCAATTGCGTGACGGCCTCCTGGTGGAGGTGTCCTCCAATCCCGAAGAGACTCCCAAGCACGTTGCCGCCAGCGCCGCCGAGCTGGCAGAGGGTGCTATGGACCAAGCCCAGGAGCTGCTGCTCAAGGCGGTCCAGCCGTTGGCGTCGGTGTGGACCGAGCTCAACCGCGATCTCACCATCGACGAAATCGAGATCCAGCTCGGTCTCGGATTTGAAGCCAGTGGTAAGCTTTTCATCGTACAAGGCACGGGCAGCGCCAATCTCAGTTTTACCCTCAAGGTCCGGCCGAAGGCACCGGAATAGGCCAACGGAAGCCCGCATGGACTGGCAGCAGACGGTCTTCCGCATCACGGGTCCCACGTCGACCGACAAGCCGCAGGGGACGGGCTTTGCCGTGGCGCACGACGGCGACGCGCTACTGCTCGTGACCTGCTGGCACGTCGTCGAGACCATCGGGCCAGAGCGTTTGTACATCAAAGGCCAGCGCGGAGAGCTCATCTCCGATCCAGGCGGCCAATCCCTTGATCTTGCCATTCTTCGCGTTCCTGGTTTACCGGGCCTTCAACCATTGTCACTCGCCCCGCAGGGCGTCGAAGGCCTGCCAGTGCGGATCTATGGTTTCGGGCCGGAGGGACGCCGCCTGAACGGAAGGCTCGGTCAGCGCACCGCCTGGGCTCACGCCGCAGGCGAAGACCTGGCCTACTGGGACTACTACCTGAATGACCAAGCCGGCGCCTTCGAGCGCATCAAGAACGGCTACAGCGGATCACCGATCTACGACCCAGCAAAGGAGCAGGTCGTGGCCGTCGTGACGCATCGGGTCGGCGAGGACAAAGGCTTTGCCATCAGCGTCGCCGAGCTGCCGCGGGTGTATCCCGAAGCCGCCGCATGGCTGGGCGCGCCGATGCCGCAGCCAGACACCAAGCCAGTCGCGCAGGCGTTCAAGGTTGGTGCCAAGACCGCCGTGCGCAAGCTTCCGGAAACGTTCCTTGTCGCCTTCTCTTTTGCCGGCGAGCAGCGCGAGCTCGTGCGGCGCATTGCCGAGGCTGTCGAGGCCCGACTCGGGCAAGGGAGCGTTTTCCTGGACGCGTGGTTTGAGCACTATCTTGCGGGGGCGGACGCCGACCTTAAGCTGCAAGCCATCTACGGAAAGCGCTCGGAGCTGGTGGTCGTCTGCGTTGCGGAGCGCTACGGCGAAAAGCCCTGGACGCTGACCGAGCACGAGGCGATTCGCGCTCGCTTGATGCAGGCTCGCGCTTCCAATGATGAGCGAGACCGCGACCGCATTCTGCCGATCCGGGTGGGTGATGGCGATGTCGCAGGCATCCACTTCAACGCAATCGTGCCTGATGTGCGGGATCGCACGCCGGAGGCGGCGGCAGATCTGATCGTCGCGCGGCTGGAGCTCGCCTCAGGCGAGCCTCCGTCATCGCACGAAGCGCAGTCTGAAACGACTCGGGACTACATCAGCGTCCCACGCGATGGAACCGATCCAGCTGCGAGAGTTGAGACACCCAGGGCTGCTGAGACGGCGCCCAGGGGCAACGAGAGGCGGCGCTGGGGCTTGGAGCAGCAACTGAGCCTCCTCACGGCGCAATGGGAAGCTGCGCTCGTGGAAGGCGCGCTGCAAAGCGGCGCCGCTCGTGTGCGTGCCGAGCAGGAAGCCGCCGCGCTCGCGCAGCGTATCGACGAGATCGAGCGCCAACTGGCCGGAGAGGTTTAGGTGACAGGGGTCTCACGGACAAGGCGACGCGAAGCTATGGAGAAAGCGCTTGAACTCCTAGCCTCACAGTACGAGGCAGCTCTGGTCGAAAGCGCGTTGCACAGCGAGGCAGACGGGGTGCGAGCCAAGCAGGAAGCTGAACGGATTGCCAATCGTATGGAGGAGCTTGAGCGAGAGAGCCAAGCAATGACCTTGGCGCCGGCGCAGGTCGATTGTCCGAGCGATCGCCGTGAGCCGGACAAAGTCCACGACCTCCTCCACGCGCGCCTGCATCGGATCGACTTCGCCCATGTGGACGACTGCGTCCGAGATCTTCTGAAGAATCAATCGAAGGACGGACGCGCCGGTCTCTGGCTCTTTCAGTGCTGCAGCCTTCGCAGCGGCTTGCTCTGCGCCAAGCGCATCATCAGCCTGCTGAAGACCGAAGCGGGTGGTCTGTTCCGGCCGTTTCCGGTCAGATTGGAGGCCAAGAACGGCGCGCGCAACGATGTCGATCAACTCTTGCGTGTCATGGCAGACCACTTGGAGCTGAGTCTGGAGGGGCGGTCCAGACGCGAGCAGCTCGAAGCCGTGAGCACCACGCTCTGCGGCTCCCTCCAAGCTGGCAGTATCGCCTTCATCGAGATCCACGGATGCAACTGGCTAGTGGACAACGAGCCCACGGCGCTGCACTGGGTGGTGATGGATTTCTGGCGTCGGCTCATCGCCGACCTGGAGATCGTCGCGAGGCAACGAGCGGGTAGCGTCACGCTGCTCGCGGCGCTCTTCGTCGACGACCAACTGCCGGAAGGCGCTCTGTCCCCCGAGCATTGCTGTAGCCTGGCCGATGTCCATCGCGATCGCTGCCTGGAGATCGAGCTGCGCAACTGGACGGCTGACGAGGTGGATGATTGGCTCGCGCGCTTCGGGATGACGAACCATCCTGATGAAACCATCCGAAGCGTTCGCGACTTGGTGATGCGGATTAGCGACGGCGTCCCCTGCTTGATCGAGCACGAGCTGCTCAAACAGTTGTGCCCCATGACCGATTGAACGACCCGAGGACAGACACCATGACCGACGCCTGCCCGTTCGAGCTGCGGCCCGGCACCGCGGGACCCGCCAAGCGACACCCGGACGCCCCCAAGCCCGTGCCTTACATCGCCTCGGAGGAGCTGATCGAGGCGGTCAATCTCGCGATCCACCTGAACCGTCCGCTTCTGCTTGAAGGCGAGGCCGGCAGCGGCAAGAGCCAGCTCGCCAAGCATGTGGCGGCTGCACTGGGCCTGCCGTTCTATCCCTGGCTCGTGCGCTCCACCAGCAAGGCGCAGGATGGACTCTACACCTACGAGGCGATGCTGCGCCTGCACGATGTGCACATGGCATCGTTGCCCCGTACCCAAGCGCGTGTGACGCGCAACCCGCAGCATCCAATGGACTACGTGCGCTGGGGCGCCCTGGGCAAGGCTTTTCGCTGCAAAGACTGTCCAGCCGTCGTGCTGATCGACGAGATCGACAAAGCGGACATCGATTTTCCCAACGATCTGCTGACCGTGCTGGACGACCCCCGCGAGTTCTGCGTCCAGGAGGCGGATCATGCGCCCATCCGGGCCGAGCATCCGCCCATCGTCATCATCACCAGCAACAAGGAGAAGGGCAACTTGCCGGCCCCCTTCCTGCGTCGCTGCATCTATAGCTACATCCGCTTCCCCACGGACACCAAGCAACTCAAGGACATCCTGGCGATCCACCAAGCCGCGGCGGTTTCCGCCGAGCTGACCGACGTCGCCGTTGAGCGATTCCTGGCCCTGCGCGAGCGCGACGATCTATTCAAAAAGCCCGGCACCAGTGAGCTGCTCGATTGGCTACAAGCGCTCGGCCGTGCTCTCGCGCGCGGCGATGCCGGCTCACGCGGGACACGCACGCGCTCACTGCTCGAGCAGCTGAGCCGCCCGGAGGCCCCCTTGCCGTGCCCTGAGGTATTGCTCAAGCTGCGCGCCGACTGGCAGCGCTACGGGCCGGTCGTCTGAGGGATCGGCAGTCTGGCCGCGCCCATGGAACCCAAGGACCTCGATGACCTGCTGACCGCGCTCTTCCAGCGCCTCCGTGCAGCCGGTGTGCCCTTGGGTTTGCCCGAGCTACTCGATGCGCGTCGAGCCCTGGAGGCTCACAGAGGGGCTGCCGAGCCGCGGCTGAAGCGCATCCTGCAGCTCCTCTGGTGCACCTCAGCCGCCCACAATGCCGAGCTCGAGGCCCAGCTTGAGCGGCTGCTGGCCGAGCGTCCGATGCGCACGGCCCCGACGGAGCGCGACGAGACACCGCCATCTCCGCCGTCAGCCACGGAGCCGCCGCATCCGCCTGCCGAGGAGGTACCGTCGTCGCCACCGCCGCAGCTCGAACCGCGCCCCATGCGCGCCCTGATGCCACTGCCCGTGCGGGCGCCCGACATGCCGGCGCCGCTGGTGGACGACGCCATGCTGATCAGTGCTGATCCGGTGTCGCGTCGGAGCATGGCGTATTCCTGGCACTACCTGCGCCGGCCCGTGAAGGACGGTCCGCGCGATCAGCTCGATCTGCCTGCCACCATCGATCGCGCCGCTCGTCAGGGCTATTTCGATCAGCCCGTGCTCGAGCGGCGTGTGACCGACCACAGCCACCTCGTTGTCCTCCTCGATCAGGGTGGCTCCATGGTGCCCTTTCACCACCTCACCCGCGAGCTGGTCGAGACGCTCAACGACGCGGGTCTCGGCCGGGTCGATATCGGCTATTTCCAGAACACACCGGCCGCGCAGGTCTATATGGATGCGCACCGCACACGTCCGATGCCGCTCGAGGACCTCCTGGCCGAGTGTGACGGCGATTCGAGCATCCTCGTCATGAGCGACGCCGGCGCCGCCCGAGGGGGCCGCGACCAGACACGCTTTCGTGCGAGCGCGCGCGTGCTCGTGGATCTCAAGCAGCGCACCGCGCGCCTCGCATGGCTCAATCCGGTCCCAAGTCAGCGCTGGGCCGGGACCACCGCGCAGCTCATCGGCGCCATCGTTGACATGTTTCCCATGGACGAGGACGGATTCAGCAACGCGGTGGACCGGCTGCGGGGCCAGGTCGGCTGGAGGCCGCGTTGAACTCTGCGCAAGACATCGCCCAAGCACGCATCGAGCGCTTCGTCCGGCGTTTCGGCGAGCCATATCGCGAGCTGGCGTGGTATGCCGCGCTGCCCTTGGTGATCACGCCCGAGCTGCTCGGTTACTTGCGTACGCATTTTCTGCGCGGGCGCGACGGCGTGCCCTGGATTGCCGAGGCCGATCTGCTGCTCTCCGATCTGTGCCAGCAGGCCGGATACGAGCAGTTCGTGTTGGATCAGGACGTACGCGCCTGCCTGATCGCCGAGATGCGCGCGCGGCTGGGATCCGAGCCAATGCGTGAAGCCGCCAGTCTGCTGTTGCGCTATGTTCGTCAGCTCGGTGCCGCCGGGGCTGGACTCGGACCCGCGCAGCTTCAGGCCGAGCAGTGGTCGGCCATGGCCTATCTCGCCGAGCAGCGGGGCGAGACGGCGCGGCAGATTGCCATCGCATTCGCGGCGGGACTTGGCGGTGCATCGCCGGAGTCTGGGGACGGGCTGATCTCTACTGCGGAGCTCAAACGCCTCATCCGACTGACCGAGGCCCTGTCCGATCGCCTTGGTGAGCACCCGGAACTGCTCGAGTATGCGGGCGAAGTCGCGCGACTCTTGCAGGATCCGCGCGCGTTGCAGGTCGTGGGCGCACGGCTCGCCCATCCCGAAGCGGCCTCCAGTGTCCGTAGCGTCGCCGGAGTGGCGCTGCCCGACATCGGCGCCCAGGTCGACATCCCAAACGAGGCGCTCCCGCATTCACCGGTTCCCTTCTGCGATCCTTTCAAAGACGGCTCCGGTGTGGGACCACAGATGGTCTTCCTCCCCGGTGGCACCTTCACCATGGGCAGCCAGAAAGGCGTCGGTCGCGACCAAGAGCACCCCGTCCACGCGGTCACCCTCAACCACTACGCCGTGGGCCAGCATCCGGTCACCGTCGGGGAGTTCCGCCGCTTCGTCGAGGCCACCGGCCACCGCACCGAAGCGGAGGTGGGCGATGGGGCATGGCTCTGGAACAAGGGAAGTCCCAAGCAAGAGCGCGACGCCAGTTGGCGCAACCCCTACATCTCACAGGACGACAGCCATCCCGTGGTCTGCATCAGCTGGAACGATGCCCGGGCTTACTGCCAGTGGCTGAGCAAGGAGACGGGGCAGACCTATGGGCTATTGACCGAGGCCCAGTGGGAACATGCCTGCCGTGCGGGCAGCAACACGGCCTACTGCTTCGGGGACGATGAGGAAGGGCTCGGTGCCCATGCCTGGTACAGCCGCAACGCGGGCGACGGCACCCATCCGGTGGGCAATAGGAAGCCCAATGCCTGGCAGTTGCATGACATGCACGGCAACGTCTTGGAGTGGTGCGAGGACTGGTACGGCGGCTACTCGAGCGAGCCCGAGCAGGATCCGAGTGGCCCCGAGTCGAGCTCCAACCGTGTGATTCGCGGCGGCTCCTGGTACAACGTTGCCGACGACTGCCGTTCGGCGTTCCGCCACCGCAGGCTCCCGTCGGACCGCGGCTACGACCTCGGCTTCCGCCTCTCGAGGACTGGCCCTCTGCACTCTTACCCTTTTACCCTCGGCCCGCCGGAGCCCGAGGTCAGGCCCGAACCGATTGCCGGTCTGCGCGATCCGCTCAAGGACCACAGCGAAGGCCCGGCCATGGTCTGGCTACCGGGCGGAGTTTTCACCATGGGGCAGGAGGATAGTCCCTACAACGACGAGAAGCCCGCGCACCCGGTGCGGGTCGATGCCTTCTCCATCGGCCAGTATCCCGTCACCTTCGCCGAGTACGACCGCTTCTGCGAGGCGACCGGGCGCGAGAAGCCGGAAGACCAAGGCTGGGGGAGGGAGGAGCGCCCCGCCATCAACGTGAGCTGGGAGGACGCTCAAGCCTATTGCGACTGGCTGAGCCAGGAGACCGGCGAGTCGTATCGCCTCGCGACCGAGGCCGAATGGGAATACGCGTGTCGGGCGGGAACCGAGACCCCTTGGTGCTGCGGAGACGACGAGGCGCAGCTCGGCGACTACGCTTGGTATGACGAAAACGCAGGTGGCCAGACCTACCCGGTCGGCCAGAAGCAGCCCAACGCCTGGCATCTCTATGACATGCACGGCAATGTCTGGGAGTGGTGCCGGGACTGGTACTCGGACAGCTATCACGAGCAACTCTTAAATGAACTCGAACAACACTCAGCATCTGCTCGAAATCTTTCGAGTGGATCCAAATCGCCATTGAGTAGTGCTCGAGAGTTTGCGAGTGAGAATCCGGGTGGTCCCGAATCCGGCTCCTACCGAGTGATTCGCGGCGGCTCCTGGAACGGCGATGCCGTCGACTGCCGTTCGGCGTACCGCAACTACTGGCACCCGTCGTTCCGCTACAACTACCTCGGCTTCCGCCTCTCGAGGACTGGCCCTTGGCGCTCTCACCCTTTTACCCTTGGCGGCGCGCAGCCGAGTCCGGACACCCAGGCCGACCCACAAACCAGGTCACCGGAAACGGCCCCGCGCGCGTCAGCCGCGGGGCCGACCGGCCGCTCCCGCTACGCTCCTCGGGAGGTTTTCCGCGATCGCTTCCGGATCGTCGGCCGCGATGGTGCCGAGACCTCGATCGACGCCCCCGAGCTGGTCTATCTTCCAGGTGGCACCTTTCTCATGGGCGACGAGTGGGGCTGGGACGATGAGAAGCCAGTGCAGCCGGTCCGGCTCGATGCCTTTGCCATCGGCCGCACGCCCGTCACCTGGGGCGACTACCGGCGCTTCTGCGAGGCCAAGGACTCTCACTGGCCGGAATGGCTGGAAAAGGGCAACCAGTACCATTTGGACACTGGCAGCAATAACGACTACCGACAGTGCGGCATCTCGGCAGATGCGGAGGACCTGCCGGTCGTCGGTGTCAGCTGGGACGACGCGGTTGCCTTCTGCGTCTGGCTCTCCGAGCAGACCGGCGAGCACTATGCCCTGCCGACCGAGGCGCAGTGGGAATACGCCTGCCGCGCCGGAACGACGACCCGCTGGAGCTGTAGCGACGACGAGAAGGAATTGGGTCGGCATGCCTGGTACGCGCAGAACGCTGGAGGCAAGCTCCATCCGGTGGGCGAAAAGCAACCGAATCCCTGGGGACTCTTCGATATGCACGGCAACGTCTGGGAATGGTGCTCGGACTGGTACTCAAGCGATTACTCCCAGCTACTCGGAGCAGGCTCCGAGCAGACGCCGAGAGAGAACCCAACTGGCTCCGAGTCGGGCTCCAGCCGGGTGATTCGCGGCGGCTCCTGGGACTACGTTGCCGACGGCTGCCGTTCGGCGTACCGCTACCACTGGCACCCGTCGGACCGCTACTACATCCTCGGCTTCCGCCTCTCGAGGACCGTATAGCTTGGCACTCTTACCCTTTGACCCTTGGCTTCCGCCATCAGGGGCAGCGCTCGGAAACGACCAAACCCCCTGGCCGCCGCGCGTGCGTAGCCGCGCGGCCGGCATGAGCCGAACGGCTCGCCGGGGTGACTGAGCCCATGCAGGTACGCGTCTTCACGCTCGGCTTCGATCCGGTGAACGGGCGGTTCGACGATAGCCCCGTCCGCGACTTCCTGACCGACAAGGAAGTCGACGCCATCAGCGACCATTTCTTCATCCACGCCGGCCGGCCCTATCTGACGCTGGTCGTCCGCTATCGCCTGGCAGCACCTGCGGCATCCACTCAGACCTCGGCCAAGTCGTCGCGGAGCGCTGCGGGCCGCGACGCCGCCTGGCGTGACCTCCTGCGCCAGGAGGACTGGCCGCTGTTCAATCGGCTGCGTGAGTGGCGCGGAGAGCGTGCCAAGGCGGAGGGCATTCCGCCCTACGTCATCTGCAACAACCGCCAGCTCGCCGAGATCGTCCAGCGCAAGCCCGGCACTCTGAACGCCCTGGCCGAGGCCGAAGGCTTCGGCGAGGCCAAGCTGAAGAAATACGGCCGCGAGCTGCTCGCGATCATCCAGAGTGCCGGCGCAGAGGAGGGTGAGGATGCGGCCGGATGATCAGGAGGATCTGCCGATCTTTACCGCCTGGATGCAGTTCCTCGAATGGCTGTTGCCGGCCACGGAGAAGTTTCCCAAGCGGGTCCGCTTCACCTTCGCCGACCGCATCAACAATCTGGCGCTCGACATCGCCGAAGACTTGGTCGAGGCGCGCTACACGCGTGACAAGGCCGCCATCCTGCGCCGGGTTAACCTGCGCCTGGAGAAGCTGCGGGTCCTGCTGCGGCTGTGTCATCGTCTCCAGTACCTGCCCCACGCCGGCTACGAGCACGCGGCCAAGTCGATCAACGGCGTTGGGCGCATGCTCGGCGGCTGGATCCGCGAGCAGGAGCAACGTCCCCGGCCATGAAACGCGCTGACGGGCTCTTCGCGCGTATCGTCGCCTTCGACAACCTGCTCGCCGCCGAGCGCCTGGCCGCACGCGGCAAGCGTGATCGGGGTTCGGTGGCGCGCTTCGAGTTTCATCTGGAGCGCGAGCTGATCCAGCTCCAGGAGGAGCTGATGGAAGGCCGCTATCGGCCCGGCACCTTCTACAGCTTCGAGGTCCGCGACCCCAAACCTCGCGCCATCTGCGCCGCGCCGTTTCGCGACCGGGTGGTGCATCACGCAGTCTGCGACGTGCTGGAGCCGGTCTTCGAGCGCTATGCCATCTTCGACAGCTATGCCTGCCGGATCGGCAAAGGTACTCATGCGGCCATCGCCCGCGCCCAGGCGTTTGCCCGGCGTGATGCCTTCTTCCTCAAATGCGATGTCCGGCGCTTCTTCGCCAGCGTCGATCACGAGGTCCTCAAGGCGCAACTGGCACGCCACTTCTGTGAGCCCCGGCTTCTCGAGCTGCTGGGCCAGATCATCGTGCACGGGCCACCGGACGCGCCGCCGGGAAAGGGATTGCCGATCGGCAACCTCACCAGCCAGCACTTCGCGAACCGCTACTTGGGCGAGCTGGATCATTTCGTCAAGGAGCGCCTGCGCGTGAAGGCCTATCTGCGCTACATGGATGACCTGCTGCTGTTCGCACCGGACAAGCCGAGTCTGCATCTGTTGCTCGCCGAGATTCGCCAGTTCCTCGCCGAGCGCCTCCATCTGGAGCTCAAAGACGCGGCCACCCTGGTTGCACCGGTCAGCGAGGGGATTCCCTTCCTCGGCTTTCGGATCTACCCGCGCACCATTCGGCTCAACCAGCGTACGCGTCGGCGGTTCCGCCGTCAGGTCAGGACCCTCGAAGCGGCGGCCAGTCAGGGACGGATCGACGAGAGTGAGCTGGCCAACCGTGCCGCCTGCCTCTTCGCCCACGTCAGCCAGGCCGATGCCTACCGCTTGCGCCGACGGGTCTCCGATGCCAGCATCACTCGTGGCTGACGGGACACAGGCTCCAACCGAGTGATTCGCGGCGGCTCCTGGAACAACGATGCCGACAACTGCCGTTCGGCGTACCGCAACAACAGGCACCCGTCGAACCGCAACAACAACCTCGGCTTCCGCCTCTCGAGTACAGATCCCCGCCCGATGGGCGCCGTTCACGGATGGCGTCCCTGCGCATCAGGTCTGTCCAGCCCCGTCGTGCCTGCGCCGGCGATCGCCGGACAAAAAAAGCCCCGACCCCGGCGTCCGCTCGCTCGGCGAATGGCCGTCGGTGGTCGTTTCTCTACCATGACATGCTTGGATGGGCGGGCTTGTCAGCGGCCGGTTCGAAATTGAATGGAGCCGCTCGAATCGCCCGGATTGCCGGCTCGTTTTTGGCTTGACTCGTTGGCTCAATCGTTGAACTTCGATGTCTGGAGGTAGGCCAGGCGGTCACGCCCGAGGAGATGGAGCTGTCGCGGCTGCGCGCCGAGGTTGCCGAGCTTCGCGAGGAGAACACGATCCTGCGAAAAGCGACGGCGTCCTTCGCGAGAGATGCGCTGTGAAGTACGCCTGGATCGATGCGCATCGCGGCGCGTGCGGCCTACGCCGGCTGTGCGCGCTGCTGGGCGTGAGTGTCAGCGGCTATCGGGCCTGGCAGCGCGGCGGCCAGCGCCAGGGGCTGAGTGATGCGCAGCTGATGCTGCTGCAGGCCATCCACGCCGAGACCGGAGGCGCCTACGGCAGCCCGCGGCCTGAGCGCGAGCAAGGCGCGCGTGGAGCGGCTGATGCGTGAGCACGGCCTGCGCGGGCGTCATCGGCGTCGCGATCGCGTCACGACCGACTCGGGCCACCGCCTCCGCATCGCCGAGAACCTGTTCGCCCAGGGCTTCCGGTCCAGCGCCCCGAACCAGGTATGAAGCGCCGATATCACCTACCTCTGGACCAATGAGGGCTGGCTCTATCTGGCCGTCGTCCTCGACCTGTTCAACCGCGAGGTCGTCAGCTGGTCGATGCGCGTACGAATCGACGCTGAGCTGGTCATCAGCGCCCTCGACATGGCCCATGCTCGGCGCCGTCCGCCTCCAGGGCTGCTGAGCCAGTATGCCAGCCACGCCTTCCAGCAACGCCTGCGCCGCTATGCCATGCGTTGCTTGATGAGCCGGTGCGGCAACTGCTGGGACAACGCCCCGACCGAGAGCTGGTTCAACAGCTTCAAGCACGAGCGCGTCTTCGGCGAGCGCTTCCCGACCCGCGAGGCGATGCGCGCAACGGCTTTCGAGTACATTGAGGTCTTCTATAACCGCAAGCGACTGCACTCGACACTCGGCTACCGTTCCCCCGTCGAGTTCATGCAACAGTGGGCGGCGAGGCAGCGCCGCGACCAGACGGTCGCATGAGACCAACCTCTTGGGGGGCGAAAAAACAGGGGAAGCTCAGACGCGAAGGGCGCCAAGGAACACGAAGCTGCGGAACTCAGGTCGCTTCATGTTTCGGTGGGGAGCGATCAGCCTCCGGTCGCCAGTCGCTGCCTGTCTTCGAACACTGACGCCGAGAGTGCGTGCTTACCGGTAACGGCAGTGGATGGAACGCGGCGCCGTCGTCGAAGCCGCACATCTACTGGCGGCTCAAGGTTGATGACTGGCAGCTTGAATCCCTTTTTGCCTTTTCGCGCCTTGCGGTTCAATTGCCCGCCAGCCGGAAAGACTGAACCGCCAAGGAAGCAACCAGCCTCTAGTGTCAGTTTGCAGTCAACTGCCACGGTACGAGACAAGCCAGCCCTCTCACTGGAGGCTGATGGCTGGAGGCTTTTCTTCTTCGCGTCCTTTGCGCCTTGGCGGTTCAATCCCCTGATCGCTGATCGCTCCTACGACCCGCGTCGACCGGGGACGCTGAGGATCTCGACGCGGACTCGCGCCAGTCCCTTGTGGAGCATGTCGAGTTTGGCGGCGGCGGCACGCGAGAGATCGATGATGCGGCCCTTGATGAAGGGGCCGCGGTCGTTGATCCGTACCTCGATGCTCTTGCCGGTGGCGGTGTCGGTGACGCGCACCTTGGTGCCGAGCGGCAGGGTCTTGTGCGCGGCGCTCAGCCGGGTCTTGTCGTACGGGGTGCCGCTGGCCGTCGGCAGCCCGTGGAGGCTGTCGTGATAGTAGGAGGCGATGCCCTTCTGGACGTCGCCGGGGGCGACCTTGGCCGAGACCTGGGCCGCGGGGAGGACGAGCAGCGCGGCGAGCGCGCCGCTACGGAGGATAGCGGGGATTCTGTGCATGAGGCCAACCTGATTCTGTTGTATTGCGGCGCATGGACACCCCGTCCCGCGCTGGTGCGCGGGACGGGTGAACGCCGTGATTCAGAGGTTGGCGCGAGTCTATAGGGAAACCACCTAGGGGTAAACCCTTAATCCGCTCGGGTGGATGCTTCCGCCGTGTCCCTGAGTCCGTCCATCAGGTCGCCGAGGTGTCGTCGGAGGGCTGCAGTCGTTCGCACTCCATCGTCCCCATCGGGCCGACCAGTCGCGCCGGCAGTCGCGGTGCGGCGCTGATCAGCGAGACCACCACCGAGGCGAGATAGGGGATCGACTGCACCAGCAGCACCGCCGCCCAGATGCGCACATCGAGCATGTAGCCATCGTCACGCAGCAGTACCAGCACCGCGCCGAGCCATAGCGCGACCACGAACAGCGCCTCCTCGCGGGCGTCGAGCAGGGCGCGCACCGCGGCCGGCGCGCTGGCGAGCTTGGGGGTGCGGAAGAAGCCAAGCCTGCCGCTGGCCAGGGCGCCGAACATCGCCCGCGAGATGGTGTGCGAGAGCGCCAGACCGGCGAGGCCGGCGGCGAGGCTCTGGCGCAGGGTGGCGGTGACGCGACGGCGATAGAGGAAGAAGCTCTTCGACATCTTGAAGCCGAACATCACCAGCGGCACCAGGGCGACGGTGATGTAGGGCGGGGTGACCTCGCCCGGGAACATCACCATCGCCACCGTCCAGCCGAGCGCGGCGAGGTTGAACAGCAGGTTGATGCCGTCGGCGAACCAGGGCAGCCAGCCGGCGAGGAAGTGATAGCGCTGCCCGGCGGTGAGCGCGGTCTTGCGCAGCCCGAACAGCTCGCGCCAGTGGTGGATGAGGATGCGCACCGCGCCGTAGGCCCAGCGGTAGCGCTGTTTCTTGAAGTCGGAGAAGGTGTCGGGCATCAGCCCGCGGCCATAGGTGCAGGGGATGTAGAGGGCCTTGTGGCCGGCCTCGAACACCCGCAGCCCGAGTTCGGCATCCTCGGTGATGCACCACTCCGACCAGCCGCCGTCCTCGAGCGGTCCGCGCCGGATCATCGTCATGGTGCCGTGCTGGATGATGGCGTTGCGCTCGTTGCGGGTGACCATGCCGATGTGGAAGAAGCCGCGATACTCGGCCATGCACATCGCCTTGAAGGCGTTCTGGTCGGCGTCGCGATAGTCCTGCGGGGCCTGGACGATGCCGACCTCGGGATCGGCGAAGGCCGGCACCAGGTCGCGCAGCCAGTTCGGCGAGACGATGTAGTCAGCGTCGATCACCGCCACCACCTCGGCGTCGGGATGGGTGTGGCGCAGCGCGAAGTTGAGCGCGCCGGCCTTGTAGCCCTCGAGTGGTGCGACGTGGAAGAAGCGGAAGCGCGCGCCGAGCCGTGCGCAGTGTGCCTCGACCGGGCGCCACACCGCCTCGTCCTTGGTGTTGTTGTCGATCACCAGCACCTCGAAGCGCGGATAGTCGAGCGCGGCCAGGGCATCGAGGGTCTCGATCAGCAGCTCCGGGGGCTCGTTGTAGGCCGGAACCTGGACCGAGACCAGCGGCAGTGCGTCATCGGGCAGTTGGTGGCGCGGGAAGGCGCGGCGCCAGCGGCGCAGCCACAGCGACTCGGCCCACTCGTGCGCCTCGGCCGAGACCAGCACGATCACCCCGACACCGCCGAGCAGCAGCAGGATGCCGACGGCCGCCGTCGCCGGGGTCATGTACTGACGGGTGTAGTCGTAGACGATCCACACTGCGGCGGTGGAGATGGCGTAGGTGACGATCGCCAGAAACCCCTTGCCCTTGCTCGACAGGGTGGCGCTGTCGCGATAGAGGAAGGCGAGCAGCAAGACCGCCATCAGCACCGAGAGCGCGGCCAACTCCTGCCAATCGGGGATGCGCACCACCGGCTGGGTGAGGGCGAACTTGGGCTGGCGCTCGACGTCGTAGACGCCCCAGTAGGTGCCGATCGAGCCCTCGATCTTCATCTTCCACGGCTGGTCGAAGGCCTCCATCACGTAATAGACATAGCCCTCGGACTCGGCGTGGGCGAGGAAGCGGCGCAGGAAGCGGGTCTGGTTGGTCAGCGAGGGCTCGGCACCGCGGTTGCGCCGGCCGTTGCTCGGCCAGCCGACCTCGCCGATGATCACCTGCTTGTCGGGGAAGGCGGCCTTGACCTGTTCGTAGCGCGAGATGGCGTAGTCCACCGCCTCGTCGTAGGGCACGCCCTCCCAGTAGGGCAGCAGGTGGATGGTGATGAAGTCGACGTGTTCGGCGAGCTTGGGATATTTCAACCAGACGTGCCAGGGCTCGGCGGTGCTCACCGGTAGCCAGGTGGTCTTGCGCACCTGGTCGAGATAGTCCATCAGCGTCGCCACCGAGACGTCGCGGCGCAGGATCGCCTCGTTGCCGACGATCACCCGCACCACGTTGCGATAGCCCTCGGCGAGCACCTGGTGCAGGCGTTCGAGTTCGCGCTCGTTGGCCTCGGTGTCGGGGCCGACCCAGGCGCCGAGGGTGACGTTGAGGTCGTGCGCGGCGGCCAGTCGTGGCACTGCCGCCAGGGTGTCCTCGACGGTATAGGTGCGCACCGCATAGGCATCGCCCTGGAGCAGCGCCAGATCGGCATCGATCTCCTCGACCGTGGGGTAGATGTGCGCGCTGGGGTCGTCGTCGGCCTGCATCGGCGCGAACGAGAAGCCCTGGATACGCGCGGGCCAGGGTGGCTCGTCGTCGGGCTGATTGAGCAACGCCCAGGCGGCGATGGTGAGCAGGGCGATCAGGATCGGGATGAGGAAGTTGCCGGCGCGTCTCATCGGCTGGCTCCGCTGTCTGGGGTTGGATCGGTCTCGGGCGTGGCGACGAACCACTGCCAGGTCGGCGCGATCGGGGTGATCCGGTGGGTCGGCGCGAGCTGCGCGCGCAGCGACTCGGAGGGAGTGAGCAGGTAGTAGGTGCGCTCCGGCGCGGGCGTGAGCGCGGCCGGGTCGGCGAGCTGGCGCAGTCGGGTCTCGGGGGCAAGCTGGTGGGCGAGCGAGAGCAGCTCGCCGGCGCTCACCCCGCTGGGACTGGCCAGCACCTCGACGCCTGTCGTCTGGCGGTTGATCCGCTCGGCGATGGCGGCGTTGTCGGCGCTGAACTGCTTGGTCCACCAGGTCTCGGCCTCGAGGATGGCGTGCTGCGAGCCGAGCCCGAGCGCGAGCAGCAGGAGCAGTACCAGGGCCGCGCCGTGAGCTGTCGGTCCTGGGGCCTCGAGCGCTCGTCCTAGCGACCAGGCGAGGATCAGGCCGAGCGCGAGCAGCGCCGGCAGGGCATAGCGCAGGTGCAGCGAGCGGCTGCCGCCGAGGACCAGGTCGGGCCCGAGTACGATGCCCAGATGGACCAGGATGGTCGCGAGCAGGAGCCTCACCGCCACGCCGGGGGCGGTGACGACGAAGCGCCACAGCGCCCAGAGGAGGGTCATGAGCAACAGCGCCACCGTCCAGCCGGGTAGCCGCGTCGGGCCGAGATCGATGAAGGTGTGCACCAGGTGGTCGCGCCAGGCGGCGAGGATGCGTGCGCCGTCGATCGGACGCTGCATCCAGGCGGTGAACTCATCGATGCGCTCCGGGGCGAAGGCCATCACCGCCACCCAGGGCAGGAACAGCACGCCGGCCGTCACCACCGCGACGAGCCAGCGTCGCCACCGCTCGCCTCGCGCCAGAACCACCAGGGCGTGTACCGGCAGCATCAGTACGAACAGCAGATGGGTATAGAGCCCGAGGGTGAGCAGCGCGCCGTAGCCCCACCAGTCGCCGCGCCGGTCGTGTCGGCAGGCATGCAGTAGGGCCGCGCTGGCGGCGACGACGAGCAGCAGCCAGAGCGCGTACTGGCGCGCCTCCTGGGCATAGAGCAGTTGCACCGGGGAGACGGCCACCAGGGCCGCGGCGACCCAGGGCGTGAGCCCGCGACCGCCGAGTTCGCGTGTCAACCAGAACACCGCCGGGACCAGCAGTACGCCGAAGAGTGCGGCGAGCCCGCGCAGGCCCACCACCGGGTCGGAGGCGAGGCCGCCGGCGACGCGTCCGAGCAGGTAGTAAAGCGGGGCGTGTTCGGGGTGCGAGGCCAGTGCCCGCAGTGTCGCCGCCCAGCCGAGCGCGGGATCGGGGCGCTGGAAGCGCAGCAGCTCGGCGGCGCTGATCGGTTCGGCGGCCTCGAGTGCCGCCTGCAGCGCCTCGAACGGATGACCGAAGATCCGCAGTAGGGAGAAGGTCTCGTCGTGCCAGACCGGCAGCCCGGCGAGATCGAGCGCGCGCGCGCCGCTGCCGAGCAGGATCACAACCAACAGGGTCAGGCGTAGCAGGGTGGCGCGGGACATCGGGCTGGAGACGGATGGCAGGGGCAAGGCTTGATCGTCCTGATGACGCCTCGTCGGGCCAGGGGGCGGCGCGCGTGGCACGAGGCTGCCACCGGGTGCGCCGGTGAATGATAACGCGTTCGTGCGCCGACGCCGATGATTCGGGTCAGGCTGTGCCCAGCCGCCAGCCGCCAGCCGCCAGCCGCCAGCCGCCAGCCGCCAGCGGGAAAGACTGAACCGCCAAGGCGCGAAGGGCGCGAAGAAAGCGACCAGCCTTCAGCAGCCAGCCTCCAGTGTTGGCTTGCACTCAACTGCGGCGAGACCAACCGCGCCTCCCTCACTGGAGGCTGACGGCTGGAGGCTTTTCTTCTCTTGGCGGTTCAATCCCCCGGCCGCTGTCTGTCAGGCGGGCGTGTCGGGCTGGTCCTCGTAGCGGTAGCCGACGCCGTAGACGGCGTGGATGAGTTCGCGGTCGGGGTGGAGTTCGGCGAGCTTGCGCCGGAGCTTCTTGACGTGACTGTCGATGGTGCGGTCGGAGACCACCCGGCGGTCGCGATAGATGCGCTCCATCAGCTGCTCGCGCGAGTAGATCCGTCCCGGCGCGCGGTGCAGGGTCTCGAGCAGCGCGAACTCGACGGCGGTGAGTTCGACCGTGCGCTCGCCGTCGCTGACCCGCAGGCGCGCCGGATCGAGGTCGATGGCGCCGGACTGCGCGCCGACCGGCTCCGCGCTCACCTGCTGGCGCCTGAGCACGGCCTTGACCCGGGCGACCAGTTCGCGTGGGCTGTAGGGCTTGCAGACATAGTCGTCGGCGCCGAGTTCGAGTCCGAGCAGGCGGTCGATCTCCTCGACGCGTGCGGTGGTGATGATGATCGGTATCTGGCTCTCGGCACGGATCTCGCGGCACAGGGTCAGCCCGTCGCGTCCCGGCAGCATCAGGTCGAGCAGGACCAGTGCGGGCCGGTGATCACGGAGCCACTCGAGCACCTCGGTGCCTTCGGCGAGATGGGCACTGCGATAGCCGCCGGCGTGCAGGTAGTCCGCGAGCAGTGCGGCGAGACGCTGCTCGTCCTCGACGATCAGGATCAGCGGGGCGTTGGTGTTGTCGGTCATCGGTCGCTGCGTTGTCCGGGGTCGGATGGGAGTTCGAGACGGATCCACAACCCGCCGAGCGGCGCGGGGCGTGCGCTGATGGTGCCGCCGTGCGCGCGCGCCACGTTGTCGGCGATCGCCAGTCCCAGCCCGGCGCCGCCGGTGTGGCGGTTGCGCGAGCCCTCGACCCGGTAGAGTCGCTCGAACAGGCGTGTGCACTGCGCCTCGGGGACGCCGGGGGCGGTGTCCTGGAAGTCGACGGTCAGCCCCGCGGCGGCGCGCGCGACCCGGATCTCCAGCCGTCCACCGGGGTCGGTGTACTGCAGGCTGTTGGCGAGTAGGTTGCGGAAGAGCTGTGAGAGACGCTGGGCGTCGGCCAGTAGTGTGGTCTCGCCCGGCGGCGTGGCGACGAGCGCGAGGCTCAGCCCGGCGTGTTCGTAGCGTTCGGCGAAGGCCTCGCAGTCGGCACGCAGCAGCGCTACCGGATCGGTCGGCTCGAAGCGGTAGCCGAGTGCGCCGAGATCGGTGGTGGTGAGTTCGTAGAGATCGTCGACCAGGCGCCCGAGTCGCAGCGCGTCGGCGTGGAGTTGATCGACGGTGTCGGCATCGAGTGGTCTGACCCCGTCCTGGACCGCCTCGAGCTGGGCGCGCAGCAGCGCGAGCGGGGTGCGCAGTTCGTGCGAGATGTCGGCCACCCAGCGCCGGCGTGCCTGTTCGTTGCTCTCGAGCGCCGCGGCCAGGGCGTTGACGTCGCGTCCGAGCCGGGTGAGTTCGTCGTCACCCCGGGGGGCGGCGCGCGCGGCGAAGTCGCCGGCGGCGAGTCGGCGGGCCGTCTCCTGCAGCTCGTGCACCGGGCGCACCAGACGCCGCGAGAGCGGATAGGCGAGAACGGCCGAGAGGGCGAGCATCGCCACTGCGATCAGCCACAGCCGATCGCCCTGACGGGCGCGAAAGCGCAGCTCGGCGACCTCGGTCACCGGGCGCCCGGGGAGGATGGCGAGCGTACCGATGATGTCGCCGTCGAGTCGCAGTGGCTGACGGCGGGCCTCGGCGAGCAGTTCGCTGCGGCCGTAGACGATGCCGCCCTCGGCGTCGAGCAACATTAGGCGCAGCTCCAGTGGCGTGGGGCGGTCGTGATGGCGCAGCCGTTCGAGCGTGTGTGGCGGCGGCCAGACGCCATCGCCGAGAGCGCCGTGCATGGGGGGGCGTCGAGCGGAGTGTGCGATGGCGCGACCACTGATGGCGTTGAACCACCGCCGAGGCTCTGCGCGCAGCGCCTGCCAGTCGCCGTGCTCGCGATAGCTGTCGATCAGGTGTTCGCCGACCTGCTCGAGCCGCGCCTGTTCGCGCGCGTCGACCAGCTCGACCAGACCGCGCTCGAGTGACCAGTGCATGAACGCCTGGGTGCCGACCAGCACCAGTACGCAGGCGAGCAGCAGGGTGAGGAACAGCTTGACACGGATCGAGATCGACATCTGGCCATTGTCCGATCTCGGGGTGCAAAAAAGAAGGATATGAGCGCTGCGCCGAACTGGTTCAGCGGTGTCGCTGTTGCCCCGTCGGTGGCGCGGGCGGGCAGAGGTGTCGACGCAGCAGGGCGCGGCGTTGGCACTGGCGGCTATAGGGGCGGGTGCGGATCAGATTGCACAACAGGGTGCGCAGTGGGCTGCCGAGGCGATGAGAGTGGGGGCGTTGGGACATAGTGGTGCATCGTTGAGAGTGATCTTCGATGAGAATATTAATAGGAATGATTTCTTATCTTGCCAAGTGTTCGCTGGCCGATCGTCGTTCCCCGAGAAGCGATCGGTGATCAGTGCGCTGAACTTGCTGGTTTCCCCTAACGCGTGCTCACGGCGTACCATGCACCCCCCTGGCGCGTGCGCGTGACCCGTGGCGCACGGCGCGATAGGTGTCTTGCGAGCGTGTGTCCTCGGCTCCTCGGAGCCGCGCGTCGCTCCGGATCCTACATTGGTTTGTTGTCAACGTGATTTTGGAGCTGATTCCGGCATGAGTCGCCCCGACGATTCCCTGATGGCCGCATTCTGGGCTTTCCTGCCCAAGATCCTGCCCTTTTCTGATGTCGCTTCTCCCGGCCTGCCGTTACACCGCCTGTTGCGGTTGTCGCTGTTCCAGGTCTCGGTCGGTATGGCGATGGTGCTGCTGACCGGAACCCTCAATCGGGTGATGGTCGTCGAACTCGGGGTGCCGACCTGGTTGGTCGCCACCATGGTCGCCTTGCCGCTGACCTTCGCGCCGTTGCGGGCGCTGATCGGCCATCGCTCGGACTACCATCGCTCGGCCTTCGGGCTGCGGCGCATCCCCTACATCTGGATCGGCAGCATGTTGCAGTTCGGCGGTTTTGCGATCATGCCCTTTGCCCTGCTGCTGCTCTCGGACACCGACAACAGCATGAATTTCATGGGACAGTTCGGCGCCGCCCTGGCCTTCCTGTTGGTCGGTGCCGGGTTGCACACCACTCAGACTGCGGGTCTTGCGCTGGCCACCGACCTGGCGCCGCCGGACAAGCGCCCGCGCGTGGTGGCGCTGCTCTACGTGACCCTGCTGGTGGGCATGGGCGGGAGTGCGCTGCTGTTCGGCGAGCTGCTGACCAACTTTTCGCAGCAGCTGTTGATCCAGCTCATCCAGGGCGCGGCTGGCGCCACCCTGTTTTTCAACGTCGTCGCCTTGTGGCGACAGGAAGCGGTGGATCGGGCGCGCGCGCGCGCCAAGATCCCACGGCCGCCATTCGTCGAGACCTGGCGCCGTTTCGTTGAGGGTGGACAGGCGACCCGCTTGCTGGTCGCCGTCGGGCTCGGCACCATGGGTTTCACCATGCAAGACATCCTGCTCGAACCCTACGGTGGGCGGGTGCTCGGCCTGAGCGTCTCGGAGACGACGACGCTGACCGCCATCCTCGCTGGTGGCACCCTGCTCGCCTTCATGTTCTCGGCGCGGCTGCTCGGGCGCGGCGGGATGCCTTACCGTCTTGCCGCATCCGGTGTCGTGGTGGGGTTGGCGGCCTTTGTTTGCGTGATCGCCTCCGCCGCGCTCGATCAAGCCTGGCTCTATCGCCTCGGCGCGGGGTTGATCGGCTTCGGCTCCGGATTGTTCCTGATCGGCACCCTGACCGCTGCCATGGGGATGGCGCGTGGCGGTCACAGCGGGCTCGCGCTCGGGGCCTGGGGCGCGGTGCAGGCAACCGCGATGGGGCTGGCGGTGGCGCTGGGCGGCGCCCTGCAGGACCTCTTCGCGATGCTTGCCGAACGCGGCGTATTCGGTACTTGGCTGAGCGGTCCGGCAGTCGGGTATGACTTGGTCTACGTCTTGGAGATCGTGCTGCTGCTCGCTACCCTAGTGGCGCTGTTGCCATTGCTGCTGCGCCCCGCCGACGATGAGCCACGCGCCGGGCGCATCGAATTCGATCACATGCCTTGAGCCATTGCGGGTGCGGCGATGCGTCGTCGCGCCGTCGCGAGTCTGTCCGTCACTGTATGGAGGTCGACATGGAAAGACGCTCGTTCCCGCTCCCGATCCGACTGCTCGTGGCCTTGTCGCCATTGTTTCCGTTCCCGCTCCAGGCACACTTCCAAACCCTGATCCCCTCGCACGAGATCCTCGATGTCGCGACCGGTCCCGAGCTTTCGCTCGAACTCGAGTTCACCCATCCGATGGCCGGCGGGCCGCGGATGGACATGGCGCCACCGGTGCGTTTCGAGGTGCTCGGTCCGCAGGGGCGCGAGGATCTCGGCGATCGACTCGAGGTGGTCGAGCACCCCGACGGGATGCGTGGCTATCGCGCCGACTATCGGGTGAAGGGACCGGGCGATCATCTCTTCATGGTCGAGCCAGCGCCCTATTGGGAGCCGGCCGAGGGGGTGATGATCGTCCACTACACCAAGGTGGTGGTCGATGCCTTCGACGCTCAGGACGGCTGGGACCGGCTGCTCGGCTTGCCGGTCGAGATCGAGCCCTTGACCCGCCCATACGGGTTCTGGGCCGGCAATCTGTTCCAGGGCGTGGTGCGTCGCGACGGCGAGCCGGTGCCCTTCGCCGAGGTCGAGGTGGAGTGGCGCAACGATGGTAGCGTCGAGGCCCCGGCGCCAGCCTTCCTCACCCAGGTGGTGCGGGCCGACGGCGACGGGGTGTTCAGCTATGCCATGCCCTTCCCGGGGTGGTGGGGCTTTGCCGCGCTGCTCCCCGGCGAGCAGCCGATGACCAACCCCGAGGGTGAGGCGGTGCCAGTCGAACTCGGTGCCCTGATCTGGGTGCGGGCGCGTGCGCCCGAGTGAGCCGCGGGTGCTGCTGCTGGCATTGCTGATGCTGTGCTGGCAGCCGGTCTGGGCGCATCGGCTCAACCTGTTCGCAGGCGTCGAGGGGATGCGGATCACCGGGTCGGTCTACTTCTCCGGCGGGGCTCCTGCCGTCGGCGTGCCGATCGAGCTGTCGGGGGGAGAGGTGTCGCTGGCGTTGGTGAGTGATGCCGAGGGGCGCTTCGCGCAGACGGTGATCCGTGCGGCCGACTATCGGCTGGTGGCCCGGACCGCCGACGGTCATCGCGCCGAGTGGCGGATCGGTGCCGCCGAGTTCGTCGCCGCGCCGCCCCCTCAAGCCGCGACCCAGATGAGCGCGCCGCCGTCGATGGCCGATCCGGCGTTGCTCGCCGCGATTGAGCTGGCGGTGGCGCGTCAGCTGCGTCCGCTGCGCGAGGAGCTGGCCGCCGAGCAGGCGCGCGTGCGGCTGCGCGATCTGCTCGGCGGGCTTGGTTACATCCTCGGGCTCACCGGGGTGGCGTTGTGGTGGCGCGCGCGGCGCGGCTGACGTCGGCCTGTTGCTGCGGGTTCAATAACCACCCTTGCGCCTGACCTCGGGGAGCCCGGCGATGCGGGTGCCCTGCTTGGTCGGGGCGAGCGGAAAGAGCTGATAGAGGTCCTTGCTCGTCGGCTTGCTGCCCCAGCGTTGCGCCATCGCCTTGAGCACCGCGCGCTCCATCGGCTGGTTCTGGCCGTTGTCGAAGTATTCCTCGCGCAGGTAGCGGATCACGTCCCAGTGGCGTTCGCTCAGCTCGACCGACTCCTCGGCCGCGAGCGCCTCGGCGACGGCCTCGCTCCAGTCGGCCGCGTTCTCCAGATAGCCATTGGCGGTGGTGGCGATGGTCTTACCGTTGACCTCGATGGCCATTGCGGACTCCTCCCTACTGCAGGCTCGATGATCACCGGCGCCGGGTGCGCCGGTTCGGGTATCTGGTGTCTCTGCGCGGTCGTCAGCCCGGCCGGACCGGGTCGATGCCCTTGTGTGCGATGAACAGTCCGCAGCCGAGGTGACGGTGCGACCCGAGCCCATGCTGCTGGAGCCGGATCGACTCGTCGGGCGGCAGATTTGCCAGCAGCAGGCTGCGGGTGTGAAGGGGGCCGTCGGCGGTGACGAGCGTGAGGGCGCGACCGCACAGCGCCTTGCGCACCCCGACCTCGATCCGGGCGAGCGTCTCGGCGGCGCGTTCGAGGAAGGCGTTCTCGTCCTCCTCGGCGCTGCAGACGACATGACGGGCGAACTGCGTGGGGTTGGGATCGAGCGATCGGATGCGTCCCTGCCCGATGGTCAGCGGATGACCGGCGACCTCGATGTGGCTGCCCGGCAGTGTCGCCAGCAGCGAGTCGGACAGGTGTTGCGGGACGCGCAGCCGCAGCTTGGTGCGGCGCGAGAGCTGCAGGCAGGTGTCGGTGCCGTGCGGCGGGCGCTCCCAGCCGTTCTGTGAGCCGGCGCCGTGGATGCTGTGGATGCCGAGCCCGGCGGTCTCGGCCAGCCAGGGCTGGGCGACGATCAGTGCGCGATGCAGGGCATCGGCATGATCGACCGGGAGCGCCCGGCAGTCGATCGCGAAGACCAGTTCGACAACGTCTGCCGGGACCCTGAAGTCGTCTTCCTGCTCGGGTTCTTGCCAGTACATGGTGTCAGCGTCCGAAGGGCAGGCGGTCCTGCAGCGCCTGGCGGTCGAACCACCAGTCGTCCTGGACCAGCACGTCGACGACGTTGCGCAGTCGCACCAGGAACTTCTCCGGTTCCTTGAGTTCCAGCCGCTCCATCCACTGATCGAGCTGCTCTGGGCTGTCGACACCGCTGTGGCGCCGCGCCACGGTGCCGAGCATCTGGGTGGCGAAGAACATCAGGTCCTCGCGTTGGTGCCCGGCGGCGCGTACGTCGGCGAGGAACAGCGCGGTGGTCGCGGCGACCGCGGCGCCATCGGCGTCATCCGGGGTCTCCTCGATAACATGGGTGAGCAGCTCGGTGGTGAGTTCGGGGTCGATCGGGCAGGTGACCGCCAGCCAGATGCCCTGGCCGAGGGCGGTGAGCGACTCGGGACGGTTGCACTGGAAGAGGATATCGCAGGCATCGGCGGCGAGTTCGAACTGGTCGTGCTCGATGAAGGTGTCGAAGACCGTGCGGGCGAGCGACCAGGCCTCGTCGCCGCGACCGAGGCCGACCAGGGCGCGAGCCATCTGGAGCTGCGCGTCGGCCAGCACGTCGCATGGCGCGTTGCTCTGTTCGAGTTCGGCAAGCCGCTCGGTGAGTGCCTGCAGATGCGCCTGCAACGCCGTTTGTTCGGCGCCGTGACCGATCACCGACTCGGCGGCGGTGTCGATCAGGTGCTCGGCGAATAGATCGAGATGCTTCATGGGGCTGGCCTGCGGCTAACGGATGAGGCCGTTGAAGGCGGCTTCGAGGCGGTCTTCCCAATCATCCGGGGTGTCGGGGTAGGGGGGGGCGGACGTCCATGCGGAAGAAGCGTTCTCCGGTGCGTGCGACGGTCTGGACCAGGGGCAGGAGTTCGTCGAAGGATTCGAGATCCTGGTTGGCGATGAGGATGTCACTGAGCTTGAGCATGGGTTGACGCAACCGTTCCTTCTGATCGTGGTGTGGGGCGTCTGCTGGAGACTGTGCCTATCATGCTGAGCGTTGCCGGGCCGGTGGACCTCGCTCGCGGCATCGGTCGGGACTCGACCACGTCTCGTGGTCACGTCGATGGACGAGTGCGCGATTATACCGTCCACGAATCGGGGTTGACCCGGTCGATGTAACGGATCCGCAACAATTCACGTGCCCGCTCCCGTTGGGTGGCGGGGGCGAAGGCCGTCCTGTTGTGCAGCACATTGTTACTGATCAGCCCCTCGCCAGCGGCCAGTCTGTGAGTGAATGTGAAGACAGTTTCGCGTGAAAACAACTCGTCGAGCGCGGTGCGAGCGGCGGTGGTCTCCGGGGTGTCGCGCCAGCACACGTGACGGCGACGCGCCGAGTAACGCATGTGCAGCCGACCCTGCTGGATCGAGAACACCGGTCCCCGGCTCTCGGCGCGCAGCACCTGGCCATCGACCACGTGGGCGGGGATGGCGAACGCCTCGGGGTGCGTCAGGGCGACGATGTGGCTTGGCGAGTCGTCGCGCAACCGGATATAGGCGATCTCGGGGTCGAGCAGCTGATTCTCGCCGCCCGCGCGCGCGGGCTGAAGGCAGAACAGCATCCAGGCCCGCACCTGCTGATCGGGCGGGTTGTAATAGCCGTCGGTGTGCCAGTTCAACGCGCGGTCGGTATAAGGAATGTAGTCGCCGCGTCCATCTCCCCGGCCCTCGACCGGAGTGATCCGGCTCACCGCCTGGATGTCGGCGAAGTGGTTGGCCTCGGTGCGACGCAGTCCGAGCGCGCGTCCGAGCGCCAGCAGTGACTCGGCATCGAGCTGCTCGGGCGCGCAGCTGATCAGCGCCATGCCGTCGCTGGCGATGCGTGCGCCGATGGCCGCGAGTTCGGCGCGACTGGGCGCCGCCGGGTGTTGTACCCGCACGCGCAAGCGCGCCGTGCTCGGTGCCGGGCGAGTGAGCCTGGTCGCGCGCCAGCGTTGATAGGCCTGCTCATCCGTGAGTGAGAAGGGATTGGACATGACGGCTTTTTATTAGTAGGTTCTTATATTATTCAATGTTTATCAGAGCCTAACAGCTGTATGGATTGCATGCAGCCGCTGTGTCGAGTACTTCGGGACGAACGGTGCGAACCTATCCCGAAAGGGATAGACGAGGCTGGCGCATCCACCCCGATCGTGGAGTGTGCGACCGGGCGCGCGCCGGGTACAGTGATGCTCAGACGATGGAGTTCCCGAGATCGACAGGGTCTCGGTTCCGAGGGCCCATCCTCGCCACAGACGCGACGCGATGCATCGAGCCGCCGCCCGCAGCTGCCTTGAGGGGTGCCGGTTCGATCTCGCACGCACGCCACTTTCCTGGTTCACAGCGTAGGAGAGACAGCGCAATGTCCATCGATAAGCACACCACCCCGATGCTCGATCAGCTCGAGAGCGGGCCCTGGCCGAGCTTCATCTCCGGGATCAAGCGGTTGCGCGATCAGCACCCGGACAATCGCATCAACGCCATGGCCAACGACCTGCTCGGTCAGCTCGAGCACTCCTACGAGACCCGCAAGGGGTACTGGAAGGGCGGCACCGTCTCGGTCTACGGCTATGGCGGCGGCATCATTCCGCGCTTCTCCGAGGTCGGCAAGGCGTTCCCCAGCTCCAAGGAATTCCATACCCTGCGGGTGCAACCGCCGGCGGGCAACCATTACTCCACCGCGATGCTGCGCCAGCTCGCCGACAGCTGGGAGAAGTGGGGCTCGGGGCTGGTCACCTTCCACGGTCAGACCGGCAACATCATGTTCATCGGTTCGAGCACCGAGAACACCCAACACTTCTTCGACGAGATCAACGACTACGGCTGGGATCTCGGCGGCGCCGGTCCCTGTGTGCGCACCGCGATGTCCTGCATCGGCGCGGCGCGCTGCGAGATGTCCTGCACCAACGAACTCAAGGCGCACCGGCTGCTGGTCAACAACTTCACCGACGACGTGCATCGTCCGGCCTTGCCCTACAAGTTCAAGTTCAAGATCTCGGGCTGCGCCAACGACTGTCAGAACGCCATCGAGCGCTCCGACTTCGCGGTGATCGGCACCTGGCGCGACGACATGAAGGTCGACCAGGACGAGGTCCGTCGTTATGTCGCCGAGAAGGGCCGGCAGTACTACATCGACAACGTCATCACCCGCTGTCCGACCCAGGCGCTCTCGCTCAACGACGACGACACCCTCGCCGTCGACAACCGCGACTGCGTGCGCTGCATGCACTGTCTCAACGTCATGCCCAAGGCGCTGCACCCCGGCGATGATCGCGGCGTGACCATCCTCGTCGGCGGCAAGCGCACCCTCAAGATCGGTGACCTGATGGGCACCGTGATCGTGCCCTTCAAGAAGCTCGACACCGAGGAGGACTACGAGTCGCTGGTCGAGCTGGCCGAGACCATCATCGACTTCTGGGCCGAGAACGGGCTCGAGCACGAGCGCTGCGGCGAGATGATCGAGCGCATCGGTCTGGCCAACTTCCTTGAGGGCATCGGCATCGAGCCCGATCCCAACATGCTCAATCATCCGCGTCAGAGCTCCTATGTGCGCATGGACGGCTGGGATCAGGCCGCCGAGGCCTGGTTCGAGCGTCAGACCGAGGCGGCGGGCTGAGTGACGAGGAGGCGGCCCGTGCCGGGTCGCGCACGAGCGATGGCTGACTGAGACAACTGGAGGACAAGGCAATGGCCGACATGCGCGAGCCGATCGAATCCGGATGCCCGGATCCCTGGCAGTACATGCATCCGGTGATGCGCAAGAACTTCGGGCAGTGGAAGTACCACGAGCACCCGCGTCCCGGCGTGCTGCTGCACGTGGCCTACAACGGTGATCGGGTGTGGACGGTCAAGGCCGGCACCCAGCGCATCCTCGACGTCTTCACCCTGCGCAAGCTGTGCGACATCGGCGACACCTTCGCCGAGGGTCATGTGCACTTCACCCTGCGCTCGAACATCGAGTACCTGGTCACCGACGAGTCCAAGGTCACGCCGCTGATCGAGGCCCTGGAGGACGCCGGCTTCATCGTCGGCGGCACCCAGAACTCGGTGACCATGATCTCCCACACCCAGGGCTGGCTGCACTGCGACATCCCCGGTACCGACGCCTCGGGCGTGGTCAAGGCGATGATGGACGAGCTGGTCGAGGAGTTCCGCAACACCAACATGCCCAACCGGGTGCACATCACCACCTCTTGCTGCCAGATCAACTGCGGCGGTCAGGGCGATATCGCGATCAACGTCCAGCACACCAAGCCGCCGAAGATCAATCACGACCTGGTGGCCAACGTCTGCGAGCGCCCCTCGGTGGTGGCCCGCTGTCCGGTGGCGGCGATCCGCCCGGCGATGGTCAACGGCAAGCCCTCGCTGGAGGTCGACGAGCGCAAGTGCATTTGCTGCGGCGCCTGCTATCCGCCCTGTCCGCCGATGCAGATCAACGACGCCGAGCACACCAAGCTCGCCATCTGGGTCGGCGGCAGTCACTCCAACGCGCGCAGCAAGCCGAGCTTCCAGAAGCTGGTCGCCGCCGGCATCCCCAACAATCCGCCGCGTTGGCCCGAGGCGACGGCCATCGTCAAGCGTATCCTCAAGGCCTACAAGGAGGGCGCGCGCGACTGGGAGCGGATCAACGAGTGGATCGAGCGCATCGGTTGGCCGCGCTTCTTCGAGGAGGTCGAGCTACCCTTCACCAAGTATCACATCGATACCTGGCGCGGCTCGCGGGCGAGCTTCAACAGCTCTTCCTACATCCGTTTCTGAGGCCATGCGGCCCTATCCACCTCGAGCGAGGACGTCATGAAGTTCGCTCTACAGATCAACGAAGGACCCTATCAGCACCAGGCCGCCGACTCGGCCTATCACTTCGCCCGGGCGGCGCTGGAGAAGGGGCACGAGATCTTCCGCGTGTTCTTCTATCACGACGGGGTCAACAACGCGACACGCCTGACCACCCCGCCGCAGGACGATCGCCATGTCGTCAACCGCTGGGCCGAACTCGCCGAGCAGCACGACCTCGATCTGGTGGTGTGCGTGGCCGCAGCGCAGCGTCGCGGCATCGTCGACGAGGGCGAGGCCAAGCGCAACGGCAAGGATGCCACCAACATCCACCCCAGGTTCCGCATCTCGGGGCTCGGGCAGCTGGTCGAGGCGGCGATCGCCGCCGACCGGCTGGTGGTCTTCGGCGACTAGGGGGCGAGACGATGTCTGAAACCGTGAAACAGTTTCTCTATCTCAACCGCAAGGCCCCCTACGGCACCATCTACGCTTGGGAGGCGCTCGAGGTGGTGTTGATCGGTGCCGCCTTCGACCAGGACGTCGGGGTGATGTTCGTCGACGACGGGGTCTATCAGCTGGTCAAGGGGCAGGATCCTCGCGAGATCGGCATGAAGAACTTCTCGCCCACCTTCCGCACCCTCGGCGACTACGAGGTCGGGCGCATCTATGTCGACGGCGCCTCGCTCGCCGCGCGTGGGCTCACCGCCGAGGATCTGGTCGAGATCGCCTGGGAGGATCCGGACACCGAGGAGGAGATCGACAACATCGTCGAGGTGGTCGATCGTACCCGGGCGCGGGCGCTGATGGACGAGGCCGATGTGGTCTTCAGCTTCTGAGTCGGCACCGGTCGCCGGGGGTAGACCGGTGCCGTCGTCGTATCCATGTATCGCGGGGGCGACCGTTGCGGGCGTCTCCGGCAAGGGGGACGCATGAGCATCCTGCATACCGTCAACAAGTCACCGTTCGAGCGTAATTCGCTAGAATCCTGTGTGCAATTCGCCAGCGATGGCGCGGCCGTCCTGCTGTTCGAGGACGGCGTCTACGCGGCCCTCGCCGGGACCGGCGCGGAGTCACGGGTTCGCGAGGCACTCGGCAGACTCAGGCTCTACGTGCTCGGGCCCGACCTCAAGGCGCGCGGATTGTCCGAGGATCGCATCATCGAGGGAATCGGCGTCGTGGACTACGCCGGCTTCGTGGATCTCGCCGCGGAGCACGACAAGGTCCAGGCCTGGTTGTAACTCAATTCACGCACCGAAGAAGGAGACATCACCATGTCCGACACCATCGAAGTTGACGGCAAACAACTGGCCGTGGACGAGGAGGGCTATCTGGCCGACCTCAACGACTGGGTGCCCGCGGTGGCCGACGTGATGGCCAAGCAGGACAACCTGGAATTGAGCGAGGAGCACTGGGACATCATCAATTTCCTGCGCGAGTACTACGAGGAGTATCAGATCGCTCCCGCGGTGCGCGTGCTGACCAAGGCGGTGGGTAAGAAGCTCGGCAAGGAGAAGGGCAACAGCAAGTATCTCTACAGCCTCTTCCCCTACGGGCCGGCCAAGCAGGCCTGCCGCTTCGCCGGGCTGCCCAAGCCGACCGGCTGCGTCTGAGTGCCGATGTCCGGGGCGGGCGTGCCCGCCCCGGCGTCGACGGACGGCGTCGGGCGACCGGCGGCGTCTCTCCGGCAACCGCAGAGAGATCACCCTAAAGGGAGCGGAAGTATGGCGTTCCTGACGCATTTCTACGCCGTCCTGTTCTATGTCGCCGCCTTCGTGCTGATCTCCGGCCTGGCCGTCAAGGTGGTGCGCTATGTCCGCACTCCGGCCCCGCTGAAGATCCCCACCACCCCGGCGCCGACCAGTCGCAGCGGCGTGGCGCTACGCATGACCCGCGAGGTGGTGCTGTTCGAGAGCCTGTTCCGCGGCAACAAGTGGACCTGGATCTTCGGTTGGATCTTCCACTTCGGGCTGTTCCTGGTCACCCTGCGTCATCTGCGCTATTTCATCGAGCCGGTGTGGGCGCCGATCGCCCTGGTCCAGCCCTTCGGCATCTATGGCGGGATCGCCATGGTCATCGGCCTGATCGGGTTGTGGGCACGCCGCTTCCTGGTCGATCGGGTGCGCTACATCTCCTCGACCTCCGATCATCTGATGCTCGCCCTGCTGGTGCTCATCGGCACGAGCGGACTGCTGATGAAGTTCGTCTTCCACACCGACGTGGTCGCCATCAAGAGCTTCTTCCTCGGTCTCTACGCCCTCGATCCCGAGCCGCTGCCGGCCGATCCGCTGCTGCTGCTGCACCTGCTGTTGGTGGCGTTGCTGATGATCGTCTTCCCCTACAGCAAGCTGCTCCATGCCCCGGGTCTGTTCTTCAGCCCGACGCGCAACCAGGTCGACGATCCGCGCGAGCGTCGCCACCTGGCGCCCTGGGCGCGCGAACTCGAGCAGCAGGCGCCTGCCGCGTCGTCCGATCCGCGAGGTTGAGCCATGGCCAAGGCAACATTCGACGTCCCCGAGCTGACCCCCTACACCGAGGTGCCTGAGGTTACCCCGGAGGCCATGGCCCACAGCGCGCCCTTTGTCTCCAAACCTGAGTTCCAGGGGCCGCTCGGCTTTCCCGGTGAGCTGGTCGAGGACTGGCAGACGCGGGCGATCGACAAGATGGGCGAGCTGCTCGGCAAGTATCGCTCGCTGCGTGTCTATCTCGACTCCTGCGTCAAGTGCGGGGCCTGTACCGACAAGTGTCACTACTTCCTCGGCACCCAGGACCCGAAGAACATGCCGGTGGGCCGCCAGGACCTGATGCGCAAGGTCTATCGCCGCTACTTCACCCTCGGCGGTCGCTTCTTCCCCAAGCTCGTCGGCGCCGAGGACTTCACCAAGGAGGTGCTCGACGACTGGTACAGCTACTTCCACCAGTGCTCGCAGTGTCGGCGCTGCTCGGTGTTCTGTCCCTATGGCATCGATACCGCCGAGATCTCGATGGCCGCGCGCGAGATCATGGACAGCATCGGGGTGGGGCAGAAGTACTGCAACGAGATCATCGGCAAGGTCTACAAGATCGGCAACAACCTCGGCCTGCCCGGCCCGGCGCTGGTCGACACCCTCGAGGGGCTCGAGGAGGACGTCTTCGACGAGACCGGCGTCAAGGTGCGCTACCCGATCGACGAGGAAGGCGCCGAGATCCTGCTGGTCACCCCCTCGGCCGACTTCTTCGCCGAGCCGCACGTCGACGGGCTGATCGGCTACGGCAAGGTCTTCCATGCCGCCGGGGTGTCCTGGACGCTGAGTTCGCACGCCTCCGAGGCGGCCAACTTCGGCATGTTCATCGGCTCCTACGACAACATGCGCCGGGTCGCCCAGCGCATTCGCGAGGCGGCCATCGCGCTCAAGGTCAAGCGCATCGTCTTCGGCGAGTGTGGCCACGCCTGGCGGGTGGCCTACAGCTTCCTCAACACCCTCGCCGGGCCCTGGGACTTCCTCGACCCGCGCTATCCGGTGCCGCAGCACATCTGCGAGTTCACCCACGACCTGATCGAGCAGGGGCGGCTGACCTTCGACAAGTCCGAGAACGACGACAAGGTCATCACCTTCCACGACAGCTGCAACGTCGCCCGCGCCTCGCGCATGGGCGAGGTCCCCGGCGGCCAGTTCGAGATCCCGCGCGCGATCATCCGCGCCACCTGCAATCACTTCTACGACATGGACGAAGACACCATCCGCGACCGCACCTTCTGTTGCGGCGGTGGCGGCGGGCTGCTCACCGACGACCTCATCGAGCTGCGGGTGAAGGGGGCCAAGCCCCGGCTCGATGCGCTCAACAACGTGATGCAGGAGAAGGGGGTGACGCACATGGCGGCGATCTGCGCCATCTGCAAGAGCCAGTTCACCAAGGTGCTGCCCTACTACGGCATGGAGATGGATCAGATCGTCAGTCTCCACCAGTTGGTCTCCAACGCGATCGTGCTGGAGGGCGGCGAGGACGACGACGAGGAGGACGCGCCCGCGGCGGCCTGATCCCGGGCCGGCGACGGGACGCGCGCGACAAGACACCCGGGTCGGTCATCCGGGGGCAATTCGGTCACTAGAGAGAGAACCCTATGGCGACTTCCAGCGACGAGATGAAGACCAAGCCTTCCTGGCGCCGCTTCGAGGACGGGGCCAACGTCTGGGAGGATCTGACCGACAAGATCTTCATGGAGGACAGCTCCCACAAGTGTCCGACCTATGTCCACAAGACCCCGCCCTGTCAGGGTAGTTGCCCCTCGGGCGAGGACATCCGCGGCTGGCTGCAGATCGTGCGCGGGCTCGAGCAACCGCCGGCGGACATGGACTGGCGCGAGTACGCCTTCCGCCGCTCGACCGATGCCAACCCCTTCCCGGCGATGATGGGTCGGGTCTGTCCCGCACCCTGTCAGGACGGTTGCAACCGCAACGCGCTGGAGGACTTCGTCGGCATCAACGCCGTCGAGCAGTTCATCGGCGACTCGGCCATCGACAACGGCTACCGCTTCGCCCCGCCGCCGCCCGACACCGGCAAGCGGGTAGCGATCGTCGGCGGTGGTCCGGCGGGGCTGGCCGCCGCCTATCAGCTGCGACGCCGGGGGCACGCCTGCACCATCTTCGAGGCCAACAGCGCGCTCGGCGGCATGTTCCGCTTCGGCATCCCCGGCTACCGGGTGCCGCGCGACCGGCTCGATGCCGAGATCCAGCGCATCCTCGACCTCGGCCAGGTCGAGGTGCGGCTCAATACCCGGGTCGGGCGCGATCTCGCCGTCGCCGAACTCGAGCGCGACTACGACGCCGTGCTCTGGGCGCTCGGCTGTCAGAGCGGGCGGGGGCTGCCGGTACCGGGTTGGGAGGGCACGCCCAACTGTGTCTCCGGCGTCGCCTTCCTCAAGGCCTTCAACGAGGGGCGGATGAAGGTCACCGCCGCCAAGGTGGTCTGTGTCGGTGGCGGCGACACCTCGATCGACGTGGTCTCGGTGGCGCGCCGTCTCGGCCACCTGCCCGAGCACGCCAAGCGCGACCTCCCCGAGACGGTGATCCACGACGGCTATCTCGCCCACGACACCGCCGGAGCGGCCGCCGCCGAGGGCGCCGAGGTGACCCTGACCTCGCTGTTCTCGCGCGAGCAGATGACCGCCGCCGAGCATGAGGTCACCGATGCCACCCGCGAGGGCGTGACCATCCTCGATGGGGTGATGCCGCTCGAGGTGCTCAAGAACGCCGAAGGGCGCGCCACCGGGCTGCGGGTCGCCGACTGCCGCATGGAGGAGGGGCGGCCGGTGGCGGTCGAGGGCACCGAGCGAGTGCTCGAGGCCGATCTGATCGTCTCGGCGATCGGCCAGGGCGGTGATCTCTCCGGCCTCGAAACCCTCGACAACGGTCGCGGGCTGATCGACGCCGACAAGTTCCATCAGGTGCCGGGCCGTCCGGGACACTTCGTCGCCGGCGACATCATCCGTCCCCACCTGCTCACCACCGCCATCGGTCAGGCCTGGGTCGCGGTCGAGTCGATCGACGCCTATCTCGGCCAGTCCGAGCAGCGCCGCCGGCCCAAGGTCGACGTCCATCACTTCAACCTGCTCGACAAGCTCGCCGAGGTCGAGCGCGCGCCGCAGCCCTTCGTCGTCGGCGAGGCCGGCGACCTGCGCGGGACCTCGGCGGCGGACTATGCGGTGCACAACTACGAGGACCGCTCCGGGGCCGAGGTCATCCCCCACGATGAACTCTATCTCGGGCACTTCAATCACCATGCCCGCAACCTTCGTCAGGAGCAGGTGCCGAGCGCCGAGCAGGTGCTCGCTCACTTCGCCGAGCGGGTCGCCGGGTTGAGCGAGGCGCAGGCGGTCGACGAGGCCAAGCGCTGCATGAGCTGCGGGATGTGCTTCGAGTGCGACAACTGCGTCATCTTCTGTCCGCAGGACGCGGTGTTCCGGGTCGACAAGGCCGCGCGCACCACCGGACGCTATGTCGACACCGATTACAGTCGCTGTATCGGCTGTCACATCTGCGCCGACGTCTGTCCGACCGGCTACATCAAGATGGGACTGGGCGAATAGTCCCGAGGGAGAGGCGCCGATGGTCAATGCTGTATCAACCACCCGGACGCTCGCCGTGGCCCTGCTGTGGATGCTCGCCGTCCTCGCGGTGGCGCCCTCGGCCAGCGCCCGCAACTATGTGGTGCCCGGCTCCGAGGCCGCCGGGCTCGGTGCCTGTGTCGAGCCCACCGAGCTGATGCGTCGCCAGCACATGGAGTTCATCAAGCACCAGCGCGATCGCACCGTGCACAGCGGTATCCGCACCAGCAAGTACAGCCTCGCCGGCTGTGTCGAGTGCCACATCGGTCACGATGTCCGGGGACAGGCCGTGCCGATCAACCGCGCCGACCAGTTCTGCGGCGCCTGTCATGCCTATGCCGCGGTCGATCTCAACTGCTTCGATTGCCATGCGGCGGTACCGCGTGGCCCCATGGCCGGGCCCATGGCCGAGGCCGCGCGGCGCGCTGTGGGCGAGGCGCACCACGGTCAGGGAGCGGGACAACCATGAGCGAACAACGAGCGGAGATCGATCGGGAGCGGCGTCGGCTGCTCGGGGCGGCGGCCGGCGCCGGGGCGGCGCTGGCCGCGCCGGCGGTGGTGGTGCGCGCGCTCGAGACCACCCCGCGTGACAACCCGGCCGACGGCCGGGTGCGCTGGGGGCTGGCGATCGACACGGCCAAGTGTGCCGCGGGCTGTACGGCCTGTGTCGATGCCTGCGCCCATGAGAACGGGCTCGACCTGCAGCGCCCGCCCGAGGGGGCGACGCCCGCCGACTGGGCGGCGCAGCGCGCGGTGTGGGTCCGCAAGGTCCGGCTGCGCGACGACCAGACCGGGCGCGAGACCAACCTGCCGCTGATGTGCCAGCACTGCGAGCATCCGCCCTGTGTCGACGTCTGTCCCACCGGCGCCTCCTTCAAGCGCGCCGATGGCATCGTCATGGTCGACCGTCACACCTGCATCGGTTGTCGCTACTGCATGATGGCCTGCCCCTACAAGGCGCGCAGCTTCATCCACGAGGCGCTGAGCGATCAGCTCAGTCATGTGCCGCGTGGCAAGGGCTGTGTCGAGAGCTGCAATCTCTGCGTCCACCGGCGCGACTTCGGCATCCCCTCGACGGCCTGTGCCGAGGCCTGCGCCGAGACCGGACACGGCGCCATCCTGTTCGGCGACCTGGCCGACCCGGACAGCGCCATCAGTCGGTTCCTCGCCAGCGAGCCGACCCGCCAGATCCGCGAGGACCTGGCGCTCAATACCGGGGTGCGCTATGCCGGCGTCTGATCCCGGCGGGAGAGTCTGAGCATGAAGCGAATCGTCTATCGCGAATGGCGTCTCGCCCCGGCGCGCTACTGGGGCATCCTCGGCGTGCTCGCCCTGATGGTGGGTGCCGGGCTGCTCGCCTTCGCCTACATGGAGCACGAGGGACACTGGGTCACCGGGATGAACAACGCGGTGGTCTGGGGCACGCCGCACGTGTTCGCGGTGTTCCTCATCATCGCCTCGTCCGGGGCGCTCAACATCGCCTCGATCGGCAGCGTTTTCCGCAAGCCGATCTACAAGCCGCTGGGGCGGCTCTCGGGGCTGCTGGCGATGGCCCTGCTCGCCGGCGGGCTGATGGTGCTGGTGCTCGACCTGGGACGCCCGGAGCGTCTGGTCGTCGCGCTCACCACCTACAACTTCAAGTCGATCTTCGCCTGGAACATCTTCCTCTACACCGGCTTCATGGCGATCGTGATCGCCTATCTGTGGAGCATGGCCGACCGCAAGGGCGATCCCTTTATCCGTCCTCTCGGTACCTTCGCGCTGGTCTGGCGTCTGGCGCTGACCACCGGCACCGGCTCCATCTTCGGCTTCCTGGTGGCCCGTCAGGCCTATGACGCGGCGATCCTCGGTCCGATGTTCGTGGCCATGTCCTTCGCCTACGGACTGGCGCTGTTCGTGCTCGTGCTGATGTTCGGCTTTGCCGAGGACCGGCGCCCGATCGGTGCGCGGATGCTGCGGCGGTTGAAGAACCTGTTGGCGGTGTTCGTGCTCGCCGTGCTCTATTTCACCCTGGTCTATCACCTCACCAGCGCCTATGGTGCCAAGGACCAGGGGTTCGAGGGCTGGCTGCTGTTCGGCGGCGGGGTCTACACCTTCCTCTTCTGGGTCGGCTGGATCCTGCTCGGTTCGTTGGTGCCGCTCGGTATCCTCTTCCACCCGGTGCGCGGCGCCGAGGCCGCCTGGGTCGCCGCCGCCTGCGTGCTGGTGATCCTCGGCGGTCTGGCCGCGCTCGCGGTGGTGATCATCGCCAGCCAGGCCTATCCGTTGCAGCTCTTCCCCGGCAAGACCATCCTCGAGTCCGGCTTCCTCGACGGTGTCGGTGGTCAGCCGGCGCCCTATCATCCGACCCTGCCGGAGCTGCTGCTCGGGTTCGGCGGGGTGGGGCTGGCGTTGCTGATCACCGCCGTCGGGGTGCGGGTGCTGCAGTTCCTCCCCGAGTCGCTCGCCGACGAGGTGTTGCCGATCGACGAGGAGACCATCGAGCAGCCGGTCGCCAAGGCCGCCTGACCCACCCGCGTCCGCGTCGCTGCCGAGCCGACGACGCGGACCTCGAGCCGCGATCCCGGATGGCCCATCTCTATCTCTCCGCGCCGCAGAAGTCCTCGGGCAAGACCACGCTCGCCATCGGTCTGTGTCGCGCCCTGCGCGAGCGTGGTCTGGCGGTACAGCCGTTCAAGAAGGGACCCGACTACATCGACCCGCTGTGGCTGAGCCAGGCGGCCGGGCGCCTCTGTCTCAACCTCGATTTCAACACCATGGATCGCACCGAGATCCTCGCGGCCTTTGGGCGCGAGTGCGCCGGCGCCGATGTGGCGCTGATCGAGGGCAACATGGGGCTGTTCGACGACACCGCGCTCGACGGTGCCAACAGCAACGCCGCGCTCGCCCGCACGCTCGACGCGCCGGTGGTGCTGGTGGTCAACTGCCAGGGTATGGGGCGCGGCATCGCGCCCCTGCTGCTTGGCTACCAGACCTTCGACCCCGGGCTGCGGCTTGCCGGGGTGGTGCTCAACCGGGTCGGCTCGGCGCGCCACGCCGCCGGGCTGGTGCGCGCCGTCGAGCACTACACCGACCTGCCGGTGCTCGGGGTGATCGAGCGCGACGCCGCGCTCGCCATCGACGAGCGCCATCTCGGGTTGATGCCGAGCATCGAGACGGCGAGCGCCGAGTCGACCATCGACACTCTGGCGCGGCGGATCGCCGAGCAGCTCGATCTCGATCAGCTGCTGACGCTCGCCGAGTCGGCCCCGGCGCCGCCTGCGCCGACGCCCGAGCCGACGGTGGCGCCGCACGGCGCCGGGCTGCGTATCGGCATCGCCCGCGACGCGGTGTTCGGGTTCTACTACCCCGACGACCTGCGCACGCTCGCCCGCGCCGGTGCCGAACTGGTGCCTTTCAGTCCGCTGGTCGATGCCGAGCTGCCGGCGGTCGATGCGCTGTTCATCGGCGGCGGCTTCCCCGAGCTGCGGATGGCCGAGCTGGAGGCCAATCGTACGCTGCGCGCCCAGATCGCCGAGTTCGTCGCCGCGGGTCGGCCGGTCTATGCCGAGTGCGGCGGGCTGATGTATCTCTGCGCCGGACTGCACTGGCGCGGCGAGCGCCGCGCCATGGTCGGGGCGCTCGCCGCCGAGGTGATGATGCACCCGCGCCCGCAGGGCCGGGGGTTGGTGCGGTTGCGCGAGACCGGGGATCATCCCTGGCCCGGTGGCGGGGCGGGGCGCGAGCTGGCCGCGCACGAGTTCCATCACTCGGCGCTGATCGCGCCCGACCCGGGCTGGCGCTATGGCTTCGAGATGATGCGCGGCAGCGGCATCGACGGTCGGCACGACGGCGTGGTACAGCAACGGCTGCTCGCCTGCTACAGTCATCTGCGCGACGTCGGCGGCAGCGGCTGGACCGGGCGCTTCCTGCGACAGGTCGCCCGCAGTCTCGGCGGGCCCTAGCCCGTGAGGTGCTGCGGCGCGGTGTCAGGGAACACGACTGAAGACCAAGGGGACGAGATGTTCAGACTCACCACGGCGGCTGCCCGACAGGTGCTCGAGGCGGCCAGACAGGGCGGGACCGAAGGGTTGGCGCTACGGCTCGCCGCGCACCAGGGACCCGATGGCGGGATCGACTACCGCATGGGCTTCGACGAGGTCGGCGAGGAAGATATCCGCTTCCAGACCGAGGGGATCGAGGTCTGCATGGCGCCCGAGCACGTGCCGCTGCTCGATGAGGCGACCATGGACTATGTCGAGCTGGAACCGGGCCAGTTCCACTTCATCTTCCTCAACCCCAGGGATCCGCACTATCAGCCACCCGCCGAGGATTGAGCGCGCGCCGTCTCAGCGCTGCTCGCGGCGACGACTGCGATAGGCGCTGATCTGGCGGACGATGTGCTCGAAGGGCAGCGCCTCGAGGCTGCCGTAACGCGCGCGTGCCTCGACCAGCAGGGCATGGACGTCACGGATCGCCCGTGGCGAGGCGTCGGGTGCCAGCGCGGTGGCGATGCCGCGCAGCCCGCCGAGCTGTAACCGCAGGCTTTGGGCGTGCGACAGCCGCTCGCGGATGCCCGGCGTGGCGAGCGCGAAGCGCGCGCGCTCGCGCAGCAGTAGCCGCAACGCGCGACAGCGCCGCCAGGGCGACTCGGCACCACAGCGCACGCCGCTGCGCTCGCCGATGCAGTAGCGCTCAGCATGACTGCAGTCGTGCGCGTTGAGCAGCGCCAGCGCGAAGGCGCACTCGCGCGCTGCCTCTCGCGCCTCGCCGGGCTCCTCGTCCAAACGTTGCTCACTCCTGCCCGTGGGTCGGGTCGGTGAAGCGGTGGATCTGCCGTCGGTCGCGCTTGGTGGGGCGCCCGCGCCGGTCGTGGGTCTCGCCGCGCTCGCGCCGTTCGTGCACCAGCGCCTGACGGCGCAGCCGGCTGGCCTCATCCTCGACATAGAGGGTGGCGGCCTCGGTCGCGCCACGACGCTGACGATCGATCGCCACCACCTCGATCTCCCAGGTCAGGGCGCCCTTGTGGATTTCCAGCCGGTTGCCGGGACGGATGGTGCGTCCGGGCTTGGCGCGCTGCCCCTCGACATGGACCTTGCCGCCGTTGATCGCCTCGACGGCGAGCTGGCGGGTCTTGAAAAAGCGCGCCGCCCACAGCCACTTGTCGAGTCGCAGGCTGTCGAGCGCCCGGGCGTCGCCGGCGCTCATGCCGCCAGCAGCGGATCGAGGTCGCCGCAGACGTCGAGTTCGGCCATGTCGTCATAGCCGCCGATATGACGCTCGCCGATGAAGATCTGCGGCACCGTGTGGCGACCGCTGCGCTCGATCATCACCGCGCGCTGTGCCGGGTCGTCGTTGATGTCGATCTCCTCGTAGGCGACGCCCTTGCGCTCGAGCAGGCGGCGGGCACGGATGCAGTAGGGACAGGTCTGGGTGGTGTAGAGGGTGACTCGGGGCATGGTTTCGCTCTGTCGATGGCTCGGGTAGTAACATGTCGATGAATGCGCCCGGCGGTTGAAATCGCGCCGATCCGCCGGAAAGGTTCAAGCAGCAGCAAGGCAGGCGGTCTCCCGCCGCCGTCTCGTCGACTCGTCATCAGGATCATCATGTATCGTAACAACCCGCACCCTGTCCATCTCAAGGATTATCGTCCACCCGAGTTCCTGATCGAGACCGTCGATCTGTGCTTCGAACTCGACGCCGACCGGACCCGGGTCGAGGCGCGTCTGGCGCTGCGTCGCAACCCCGCCGCCACCCGCGGCGACGGCGACCTGCGGCTCGACGGCGAACAGCTCGAACTCGAGTCGGTGGCCATCGACGACCAGCTGCTGACCCCGGCGGAGTATCGGGTCGAGTCCGAGTCGCTGATCATTCACCGCGTCCCCGACCGCTTCACCCTCACCACCCGGGTGACGATCAGCCCGAGCCAGAACACCGCGCTCGAGGGGCTCTACCAGTCCGGCGACATGCTTTGCACCCAGTGCGAGGCCGAGGGCTTCCGTCGGATCACCTACTTCCTCGATCGCCCCGACGTGATGGCACGCTTCACCACCACGCTGATCGCCGATACCGAGCGCTACCCGGTGCTGCTCGCCAACGGCAACCCGGCCGAGCAGCGCACCCTCGACGACGGTCGCCAGCTGGCGCGCTGGGTCGATCCCTTCCCCAAGCCCTGCTATCTGTTCGCGCTCATCGCCGGCGACCTGCGCGCGGTCGAGGACCGCTTCACCACCGCCTCCGGGCGCGAGGTGGCGCTGCGCATCTATGTCGAGCCGCACAACCTCGACAAGTGCGACCACGCGATGCGCTCGCTCAAGCAGTCGATGCGCTGGGACGAGGCGCGCTACGGGCGTGAGTACGACCTCGACATCTTCATGATCGTCGCCGTCAGCCACTTCAACATGGGCGCGATGGAGAACAAGGGGCTCAACGTCTTCAACGACAAGTACGTGCTCGCCCGTCCCGACACCGCCACCGACCAGGACTTCCAGGGCATCGAGGGGGTGATCGCCCACGAGTATTTCCACAACTGGACCGGCAACCGCATCACCTGTCGCGACTGGTTTCAGCTCAGTCTCAAGGAGGGCTTCACCGTCTATCGCGACCAGGAGTTCTCCGCCGACATGGGCTCGCGCGGGGTCAAGCGCATCGCCGACGTGCGCCTGCTGCGCGCCCACCAGTTCGCCGAGGACGCCAGCCCCATGGCCCACCCGGTGCGCCCCGAGTCCTATATCGAGATCAACAACTTCTACACCGTCACCGTCTACGAGAAAGGCGCCGAGCTGGTACGGATGCAGGCCGCGCTGCTCGGTCCCGAGCGCTTCCGGCGCGCCACCGATCTCTATTTCGAGCGCCACGACGGCCAGGCGGTGACCACGGACGATTTCGTGCGCTGCATGGAGGACGCCAGCGGCTGCGATCTCGGTCAGTTCCGTCGCTGGTACAGCCAGGCCGGCACCCCGGTGCTCGAGATCGAGGGTCATCACGACGCCGAATCGGCGACCTATCGGCTGCGGGTGCGTCAGCACACCCCGTCGACCCCGGGTCAGCCGGAGAAGGCGCCGCTGCACCTGCCGCTGGCCCTGGCGCTGCTCGATGCCGAGGGGCGCGAGCTGGCGCTGCGTCTCGACGGTGAGGACGAGGCGGCGCCCGCCGGTACCCGGGTGCTGGAGCTGCGCGAGGCCGAGCAGTGCTTCACCTTCGTCGATGTCCCCGAGCCGCCGGTGCCCTCGCTGCTGCGCGGATTCAGCGCTCCGGTACGGCTGCGCTTCGACTACAGCGATGTCGAGCTGATGTTCCTGATGGCCCACGACGGCGACGGCTTCAACCGCTGGGATGCGGCCCAGACGCTGATGCAGCGGTTGCTGCTGCGGTTGGTCGAGGATCCCGCCGCGGTGATCCCCGAGTCCTTCTTCGCCGCCTTCGCCCAGGCGCTCGACGATCGCGCCGGCGATCCGGCGCTGCTCGCCGAGGTGCTGACCCTGCCCGCCGAGTCCTATCTCGGCGATCAGCTGGCGGTGGTCGACGTCGACGGTATCCATCGCGCCCGTTGTACCCTGGAGCGGGCCATCGGCGCGCGGTTGCGCGATCAGCTGCTGGCGGTCCACGCCGCGCATGACGACGCCGGCCCCTATCGCCTCACCCCCGAGGCGATCGGTGCGCGGGCGCTGAAGAACCGCGCCCTGGGCTATCTGCTCGCCGCCGGCGACGCCGAGGGGCTGGCGCGCTGCATCGCTCAGTTCGAGGCTGCGCGCAACATGACCGACTGCATCAGCGCGCTGCGCCTGCTGGTCGACCATGGCGGCGAGGCCGGACTGGAGGCGCTGAGCAGCTTCCACACCCGCTGGTCGGGCGAGCCGCTGGTGCTCGACAAGTGGTTCAGCGTCCAGGCCACCAGCCCACGGCCCGATACCCTGGCGCGGGTCGAGCGGCTGATGCGCGACCCCGACTTCTCGCTGCGCAACCCCAATCGTGTGCGCAGCCTGATCGGCGCCTTCTGCAACGCCAACCCGGTGCGCTTCCACGCCGCCGACGGCAGCGGCTATCGCTTCCTCGCCGATCGCGTGCTCGAACTCGATCCGCTCAACCCCCAGGTCGCCGCGCGGCTGATGCGCGCGCTGGTGCGCTGGCGGCGCTTCGATGCCGCTCGCCAGGCGCTGATGCGTGCCGAGATCGAGCGCGTGCTCGCCGCCGAAGCGCTCTCGCGCGACGTCTACGAGGTCGCGGCCAAGGCGCTCGAGGAGTGAGCGCGACAGGCCCCGCCGCTCGCGGCGGGGCCTGTCATCCCCTTGTCAAAGCCGCGCCGACCCACTACCGTGCTCGGCTTCCCATCGATCCAGTCAGGAATTCACCATGTCCGATTACCCGCGTTGCCCTCGGTGTGAGAGCGAGAACACCTATTCCGACGGCATGCTCTACATCTGTCCCGATTGCGCCCACGAGTGGTCGATGCATGAGGAGGAGACGGAGGAGCAGGCCGAGGCCGGGGTGCGCGACGCCAACGGCAACCTGCTCGCCGACGGCGATACCGTGGTGGTGATCAAGGACCTCAAGGTCAAGGGCAGCTCCTCGCCGCTGAAGGTCGGCACCAAGATCAAGAACATCCGCCTGGTCGACGGCGACCACGAGGTCGACTGCAAGACCGATCTCGGCAACCTGATGCTCAAGGCCTGCTATCTGCGCAAGGCCTGAGCGCCTCCTCGATCACCGGGGTCGGTCGCCGATGGCGGCGATCGGCCCGCGCGTGTCAGAATGACACCGCTCGGGTAACGGAAACGCCATGCTCGGAATCGTCGATCGCTATGTGCTGCGCGAGGTGACCAAGGTCTTCCTGGCCATCGTGCTGACGCTCGCGTTGATCGTCGCCAGCATGTTGTTGCTGCGCACCTTCGAGGAGGTCAACGTCGGCGCGCTGAGCGTGACCCTGGTGTTCCGCTTCCTCGGCTATCAGCTGGTGCGCGATGCCTCCAGCCTGTTGCCCCCGGCCTTCTTCCTCGCCGCGCTGGTCACCCTCAGCCGCTTGGCGCGCGACAGCGAGCTGATCGCCATGCACGCCTGCGGGCTCGGTCCCTCGCGCACCTATCGCGCGCTGCTGCTGCTCGCCGTTCCGGTCGCTGCGCTCACCGCCTGGTTCGCCCTGGTGCTCCAACCCTGGGCGGCCACCGGCATCCAGGACATCCGCATGCAGCAGAAGGAGCAGGCGGCGCAGATCGCCGGGCTGCAGCCGGGACGCTTCTATGTCGAGGAAGAGGGCGATGTGGTGGTCTATATCGGCGCGATCGACCGCCATCGCTCGCTCGGTGACGTCTTCCTGCTCGATCGGCGCGGTGGCACCAACCGCATGGTGGTCAGCGAGGGTGGGGTGCACCGGCTCGAGGAGGTCAGCGGCGACCATCTGGTCACCCTCACCAGTGGCTATCGCTTCGACGGCAACCCCGGAGAGGCGGCCTTCATGATCGGCGACTTCGATGCCTACGAGATCCGTATCCGCGCCAAAGAGCGCGCTGCGCGCGCGCGCGGCAAGCGCTCGACGGTCCCGACCTCGGAGTTGCGCGTCGCCACCGACCTGGCCGATCGGGTCGAGTTCGAGCACCGTCTGGGCGCGCCGCTGGCGATCTTCACCCTGGCGGTGCTGGCGATCCCACTGGTGGCGGTCTCGCCGCGTCAGAGTTCGACTGGACGCCTGGCGCTCGCCTTCCTCGCCTATTTCAGCTTCTTCAATTTTCAGCGTCTCGCCGAGGGCTGGCTCGAGGACGGCGTCACCCCGCTGTGGCTGACCAGTCAGTGGTATCAGCTGCTGATCCTCGCCGTCGTCTATCTCGCGCTGCTCCCCGACAGCCTGTGGGCGCGTCGGGTGTTCGGGCGCTGGCGCCGCGCGCCGCGCTGATCTGCGCGCGCGCGATTCCCGGCCTGCCATCCTCCTTCGAGTGCTCCGAGCGCGCGCGTCTGCGTTGCGGACACCGCCCCATGCCCTCGAGGGCATGAGGCTGATGCTCGAGCGCATGCGATTCAGGTCAACAGCAGCTCGGTGTCGGCAACGGTGCCGAGTCGTCCCTCGGCCGCGCCCCAGAGGACGAAGTGCGAGGTGGCGTCGAGCCCGGCTGCGGCGACGTCGGGGTTGGCCGCGAGATAGGCGGCGGTGTCGAACCAGGGGCCGGGCGCACGGTTCTCGTCGGCGCCGTAGGACCAGTAGTGCTCGAGGGCCGAGGCGAAGGTGCCGGCGGCGACGGCGGCGGCGACGTCGGGGTTGTCGGCGAGGTAGTCCTCGCCGTCCCAGAGCGCGTGCGGTGCGCGCCCCTCGGCCATGCCCCATTGCTGGAAGTGATCCGCGGCGGTGGCGAAGATGCCGGCGGCGACGGCCTCGGCGACATCGGGGTTCTCGGCGAGATAGAAGCTCGCGTCGAAGGCGTTGCCGTCGGTGAACTGGCGCGCCGCCGAGAAGGTCTGCACCAGGGTGATGGCGCCATCGGCGGTGCTGACCAGCAGCTCGACATCGGCGCCGAGGGTGTCGGTGCCGGTGGGGCCGAGCAGGGTGGCCGAGCCGTCGGCCGCGCGCGTCAGCGTCAGCTCGGCCATGGTGGCGGCGACCTGGGCGGTGTCGGCGCCAAAGCCACCAGCAAGCTGGTCGTTGCCGCTGCCGCCGACGAGGATATCGGCGCCGAGTCCGCCGTCGAGCCGGTCGTCGCCGCCATCGCCGAAGAGCCGGTCACGCCCGCCGGCCGAGCTGACGATGTCGTCGCCGCCGCCGCCACGGATGATGTCGTCGTCGGGGCCGAAGAAGAGGACCTGGGCGCTGCCGTCGCCCTGGACGATGTCGACGTCCGCCCCGGTGTCGCCGTCGTCGCCGCGGAAGCTGCCGGGCCCGCGCACCACCAGGGTGCCGGCGCCGGCGACGACGATCTCGACCGGCCCGAGGGGGTTGCCCGCGGCATCGTAGAGCGCGCTGGTGTCGACCACCACCAGGGTCGGGCGCCCGTCGGTGCCGCTGCCGTCGCCGAGGTCGATGGTCAGGCGCAGCGGGGTCTCCCCCGTGCCCCCCTCGCTCGGCCACACCGGGGTGACCTGCACCACCTCGACGCCGCCGCCCGTGGCGCGGGACTCCAGCGAATCGATCAGCGCCGCGCGCCCGGCCGCCTCCTCGGGGTCGGCATCGGCGTCGTCGCCGCCGGTGAGGGTCTCGAGCGCGCTGCGCTCGGTGCTCACCCGGCTGGTGGCGATCAGCCCGAGCGACTCGGGCTTGCTCACCTTCACGCCCCCGACCGGGATGTCGACCTCCGGGCTGCTCGGGTCGACGTCGGTGCGCTCGCCGGGGGCGGTCGGGTCGCTGACCACCACCGCGACACTCTCGCCGGTGCGACGGTCGGTGGTGGTGCCGGTGGTCACCGGGGCGCCGTCGAGGGTGGTGTCGGTGAAGTCCGTGGTGGGGTTGAGCCCGGTGTCGATGCCGCTACCGTCGATCGTCGAACCATCGTCGCCGCTGAACAGGTCATCGCCCGTGTCCGGGGTCGAACCGCCACCGCCACCGCCACTGCTGACGGCGGCGACGGTGATCGGGTTGGCGGTGAGATCGGCGATGGTCACCGCCGCCGCCGCGCCGCTGGCCCAGTCCTCGGCGGCGGCGAGGTTGTAGACGGTGGTATCGGCGGCCTGGGTGCCGGCCTGGTCGAGCAGGGCGTCGACCGCGCTCTTGTCGGTGCCGCCGAGGGTGGCGCTGAAGCGCGTGGCCGAATCGATCTCGACATCCGTGGTGGTGGTGAGGGTATGGGTCGCGCCCCCGGCGCCGGTGAACGTCAGCTGCGACAGATCGATGTCGTTGGCCGCGCCGGCCGCACTCGGCAGGCCGGTGGCAGTGACCACCAGGAGGCCGCTGGTCGGGTCGTAGGTGGCGCTGGTGATGGTCGGCGCCGGGACATTGGCCACGGTGACGGCGTTGCCGGTGAGATCGGCATCGGTCACCGCCGCCGCCGCGCCCGCGGCCCAGTCCTCGGCGGCGGCGAGGTTGTAGGTCGTGCCCCCGGTCGCGCTGGTGCCGTCCTGATTGAGCAGCGGTCCGACCGCGGCGCGATCGGTGGCGCTCAGCGTCAGCGTGAAGCCGGTCGCCGAGGTCAGCTCCACGTCTGCGGTGTCGGTGAGGGTATGGCTCGCGCCGCCCTCGCCGACGAGCGCGAGCCGGGAGGCATCGATGTCGTTGGCCGCCCCGCCGCGGGCGAGCAGCCCGCTGCCGGTGACCACCAGCGTGCCGTTGCTCGCGTCATAGGTCGCCGAGGTCAGCGTCGGGGTCGGCACATTGCTGACGGTGAGGCCGTTGCCGGTGGCATCGCTGCTGTCGCCGGCGCTCACCGCGGTGTTCCAGTCATCGGCGGCGGCGAGGTTGTAGGTCGTGCCCCCGGTCGAGCTGGTGCCGTTGCTGTTGAGCAGCGGTCCGACCCCGGCGCGATCGGTGGCGCTCAGCGTCAGGGTGAACTGGGTGGCCGAGGTGCGCTCGACGTCCGCGGTGTCGGTCAGGGTATAGCTCGTCCCGCCCGCGCCGGTGAGGGTGAGGGCGCTGGCGTCGATGTCCGCGCCGCCGCCGTTGGCCTGGATGTTGGTGCCGGTGACCACCAGGGTGCCGGTGGCGGCGTCATAGGTGGCGCTGGTGAGCTTGGGGAGCACGGCCACGGTGATCGCGTTGCCGGTGGTATCGCTGATGTCGGCGCCGGGGTCGGCGCCGGTGAGCCAGTCGTCGGCGGCGGCGAGATTGTAGGTGGTGCCGAAGCTCGAGCTGGTGCCGAGCTGGTCGAGCAGGGCGGCGACCGCGGTGCGATCGGTCCCCGAGAGGGTGACGGAGAACTGGGTGGCCGAGTCGATCTCGACATCGGTGGCGGTGGTCAGGGTGTGGCTCGCCGCGTTGCCGCCGGTGATCGTCAGCGTCGAGAGATCGACGTCGTTGGCCGCGCCGCTGGCGGCCACGAAGTTGCTCCCGGTCACCGTCAGCACCCCGGTGTCGGCGTCGTAGCTCGCCGCGGTGATGGTCGGTGCGGCGACGTTGCTGACCGTGACCGCGTTGCCGGTGGTGTCGGCAATGTCGGCGGCCGTCGGCGCGCCGGTGACCCAGTTATCGGCCACGGCGATGTTGTAGGTGGTGGTATCGCCGGCCTGGGTGCCGTCCTTGTTGAGCAGGCCGCGGACAGCGAGCTGGTCGGTGGCGCTGAGGGTGAGGTTGGCGGTGGTCGCCGAGCTGACCTCGACGTCGCTGGTGTCGGTGAGGGTATGGCTCGCGCCGCCGTTGCCGGTGAGGGTGATGGTCGAGGCGTCGATATCGTTGGTCGCGCCGCTGGCGACCACCAGGCTGGTGCCGGTCAGCGTCAGCACCCCGGTCGACCAGTCGTAGGTCGCCGAGCTGAGCGCGGGCGCGGCATGGTTGCTGACGGTGACACCGGCGCTGTCACTGGTGTCACCGGCGCTCACATGGGTGTTGAAGTCGTCGTCGGCGGCGAGCGCATAGCTGGTCGTGCTGGTCGCCGAGGTGGTGCCGTCCTGGTTGAGCAGGGCCTCGACGTTGGGGACGTCCATCCCGCTCAGGGCGACGGTGAACTGGGTAGCGGAGTCGATGTCGACGTCGGCCGAGGTGGCGAGGGTGTAGGTCGCGCCGCCCTCGCCGGTGAGGGTGAGCCTGGAGACGTCGATGTCGTCGCCGGCGCCGCCGCCGGTGGCGAAGCCGTTGCCGGTGACCACCAGTTGATCGGTGGCGGCGTCGTAGGTCGCCGAGGTGATGTCCGGGGTGTCGGCGATGTCGAGGTTGGCCGTCCCCAGGGCGACGGTGGTGCCGCCGCCGCTGCCAGTGTTGCCGCCGTCGTTGGCGCTCAGCGTGAGGGTGGCGGCGTCATTGCCGTTGGCATCGGCGGCGCTGGTGTACTGGATGTTGCTCGCGGTGTCGAGATAGCTGTCGATGGCGGCGGCGGTACCGCTCAGGGTCAGGGTGGTGGTGCCGCTGCCGCCGATGACGACCCCGCCGCCGCTGCTGGCGGCGAGGGTGCCGGCGTCGACGCCGAGGCTGAGGGTGACCTGCCCGGCCCCGGCGTCGGCATCGGCGAAGGTCGCCGCCGAGAGGTCGAGGTTGCTGGCGGTGTCCTCGCTGACGTCGAGATCGCTCGGCAGGCCGGTGAGCGTGGGGTCGTCGTTGGTGGCGGTGATGTCGATGGTGACGCTGTTGCTGCCCTGCTCGCTCGCGCCGTCGCCGCTGGTGCCGGGGTCGCTGCCGGTGTTGCCGCCGTCGTTGACGGTGAGGGTGAGGGTGGTCGAGGCGCTGGGGGCGTCCACGGCGGAGTAGGCGATGGTGCCGGTCCCGCCGCCGGTGAACAGCGCGTCGAGCTGGGCGAGCGTGCCGGTGAGGATGACGGTGCCGCTGCCGTTGCCGCTGCTGATGCTCGCGCCGGAGTCGCCGACCGCGACGCTCAGGGTGCCCTCGGCGGCGGCGAGGGTCGCGGTGAGGGTACCGGCGGCGGCGTCGGGGTCGCTCACACTGAAACCGGTCCCCTGGATCGCCAGCGGGGTGCCCTCGGTATGGGCGAGCGCGCTGCCCGGCGCGCTGACCGTGGGGGCGTCATTGACGGCGCTGATCGAGGTGCCCAGGGCGACGCCGCTGGCCGAGACCCTGGAGGTGGCGTCGTCGCTGGTGGTGTCGAAGGTCTGCCGGGTGGAGCCGCTGGTGAAGGTGGTCGCCGAGGAGTCGTCGACGGCGAAGACGGTGAGCGCGCCCGGGCTGGCGTTGTAGTCGGCCACCGGTACGAAGCGCAGCTTGGCCGAGGTGTCGAGCAGCAGTCCGGCACTGGTCGAGACGGTGCCGACGTCGTACCAGGTCGAGCCGTTGTCGGTCGAGTACTGCCAGCGTCCCTCGCTGAGGCCATTGGCGGCGTCGGCGCCGATCACGATGCCGGCGAGGGCGTCGCTGTCGGCGGTGTCGGTGAAGACGGCGCCCATCAGGCTCGACACCGTCGCCCCGGCGGGGTCGGTGCTGTCCTCGGCGACCGTGCCGAGGGTGGCGCCGGCGCTGAAGCCTGGGGCGTCGTTGACCGCGGTGACGGTGATGCTGAGGGTGTCGTCGTCGCTGCCGCCGTTGCCGTCGTCGGTCTGCACCTGGAGGCTGGCGTTGCCGGCGAAGTCGGCGCTCGGGGTGAAGGTGAGGTTGCCGAGCGCGGCGTTGACCTGGGCGAGGGTGCCGTTGAAGGCGAGGGTGCCGTCGCTGCCGTCGTTGTCGGTCACCGTGGCGCCGCCGTTGGCGGTCAGGGCGATGGTGCCGTTGCTCGCGGTGAGGGTGACGCTCTGGTCGTCGCTGTCGTCGTCGGCGATCGAGAGACCGCCGATGGCGTTGGCGCTACTGTCCTCGGCGATGCTCGGGGTCGCCGGCAGGGTGGTGACCGGGGCGGTGTTGGAGGAGACCTGGGCGATGGCGATGTTGTCGATCTCTACGGTCGACGTGGCGGAGAACGAAAAACGGATCTCGTCGACCCGGTCGAAGGCGGCGCCGAAGGTCAGGGTGCCGTAACTGGTACCGCCATCTGTTGCCGTGAAGCTGTAGGTGATGTTGCCGCTGCTGTCGCCCGTGGTCAGATCGACCACCTCCCCGGCGACCACCTCGTTATTGTCGCGATAGCCGCTGATGGTGACCGTGGTGCTGGATCCGGAACTGGAACCCAAGTCGAAGCTCTGGAGATCGAAGTCGGTACCGTCGGTCGATGAGAGCGTGAAGTCGCTGACGTTCGGCGCTCCACCGCCGTTCCAGACGAAGCAGTAATCACCGGCACCACCGTCTTGGTTGAGCTTGAATGGTGCATCCGTACTCTTGACCAATGCCAGCGTGGAGTTGGGTGAGCTGGTGAAGGTCCAGTCCCCGAAGGTCGTAGAGGTCGAGTTGGTGGTGGTGAAGGTTGCGCTGTCGAAGTCCTCGCTGCTGATCCCGAGCAGGCCCGGGAAGCGGGCGCATGCATGGTCGTCGAAGGCCGATAGCGGCGCCGGGAAGGCGTCCCAGCTGCCGCCCCGGGCGTGCTCGCCGACCGGGGTGGTGGCGGCGTGGACAGGCACCCCGAGTGCTGTCTCGAGCATCTCGATCAGTGCGCGCCCGCGTGCGCCGGCGGCGACCGCGCAACCGTAGAGCACGACCTCGGCGTGCGCGGCGAGCGCGCGCCGGATTCGGGCGAGTGTCCGGGGGGATGCGTCGAGGGTCTCGCGATCCACGCGCGCCCCGCCGATCCACAGCACGCCGGGCTCGCCGTGCGACAGGATGTGTAATCTGTCGATGGATCGAGGTCCGTCGATCGCCTCGGCGATCTGCGCCAGGGGCGATCGTCCCGAGCCGAGTCGGTGCACCCGTATCGGGCGCGCGAGTCCATCGAGCAACCCCTCGGCCCGGGCCACCCCGGGATCGACGAGCAGTGCCTCCGACAGGCCGCGACCGGGTGAATGGTGACCTCTGGTCAGTCGTTTAGATGATCTGCTCTCGGACAACTCCTTCTGTGCTGCGACCGTCGGCATCGGGAGATCTCCCTGGCACGAACTGGAATGACCGCCCCTCTCCCCTGTGTCGGGGTGAGGGCGTGGGTGTCGCGTGGATACTGCAGCGATGAGGTTGTTTTATTGGGGCTTTTCTGCGGGGTTGAAGGGGGGGCTTCACGGACGATGTTCGGACGTCTCTCGTCCGGCGCGCGCGGCGTGAGCGCCGACATCCACCACGAAGCGAAGGATCGACTTGATATCGAATCGTGTACACCCAAGCTTTCCCGCTCAAGGATGCCCGTCGTATCGATCCCCAATCCCGAGCGGTGGCGCAGCATGTCCTCCGCTCGTCCTGGACTGCCCGTCTCATGGGCAACGATCACAGACAGCAATGCAGGAGGCCGTCATGGTGGACCCTTTCATCGGAGAGATCGCGCTGTTCGGATTCAACTTCGCGCCACGCGATTTTTCGTTGTGCGAGGGGCAGATGATGTCCCCCGCCCAGAATTCAGCCTTGTTCTCGTTGCTGTCGAACTACTACGGGGGAAACGGTCAGACGACATTCGCGCTGCCTGATCTGCGCGGTCGCGCGCCCGTGGGTTTCGGCACCGGGCCGGGACTGAGCTTGCTCCCGATAGGCCAGCAGGCGGGAAGCGAGGATGTCTTCCTCGGCATCACCAACCTGCCCTCGGGCTACCCTCAGGTGGAGGTCGCGATCCCCGCCCAGAGTGGCGACGGCGGTGAGGGTGCGCCGGGGCCGGATCGTGTCCTGGCAAAGACCGTCGGGACCGCAGGTCTCGCCGCCATCGATGCCAGGACCTATTCGACCGGTACGGCCGACACCACCCTCAAGCCCTTCACGGCAACAGCGATGCAGCCCGGTGGTGGGCAGGCCGTGCCGGTGCGCGGCCCCTGTCTGGCGATCAATTTCTCGATCGCGCTCGACGGGACCTATCCGCCGCGTAGCTGATCGGCATGCGCCGCAGTCGTCTCGTCCATCTCACCGGGCCCAGTCTGGTGCCCGTCTCCCGCGAGGATCCGCCATGTCCGAGCAGGCCGCCCCCAGCAGTCTCTACATGCTCCGTGCCGACCACTTTCGCGACAAGGTCGGCCATCCCTTCCAGCTCGAGACCATGGGCGGCGCGTTACCGCTCACCCTGGTCGAGGTGCACGAGGGAGAGGCGCCGCTGTTCAGCGGCAGTGAGCGCCGCCCCTTCCGGCTCACCTTCCTCGGGCCACCGGGCGTGCTGCCCACCGCCTGTCACCTGATGATGAACCTGCGCCACGCCACCCTGGGATTGATCGAGGGGGTGTTCATCGGTCCCAACGTCGGCGACGTCGGGCGCTACCACGACCGCCCGGCACAGCTGTGGTCGGCGACCTTCACCTGAGCCACTGATGGCGTCGTAGCCACCGCCCCGGCGCGCCGGGGTCGCTGTGCCCCGAGTTCACTCGTGACGCGTTCGGTAACATCCTGGCCGACAAAGGGAAACGGCGCTGCTGGGCCGCGATATCACTCAATGAGTTGCGCGGTCGGGCAGCGCGTGGCCGAGCGCCGGCGGGGGAGGTTCAGCCGATCGCCTGACCGGCCTGGATCAGCTCGATCGGGTAGCCGTCGGGGTCCTCGACGAAGGCGATGATGGTGGTGCCGGCGTTCATCGGGCCGGCCTCGCGGAGGATCTTGCCGCCCTGCGCGCGGATGCGGGCGGTGGCGGCCTGGGCGTCCTCGACCTCGATGGCGATGTGGCCGTAGCCGTTGCCGAGGTCGTAGTGCTCGACGCCCCAGTTGTAGGTCAGTTCGAGCACGGTGTGCTCGGACTCGTCGCCGTAGCCGAGGAAGGCGAGGGTGAATTCGCCCTCGGGATAGTCCTTCTGGCGCAGCAGCCGCATGCCGAGGACCTGGGTGTAGAAGTCGATGGCGCGTTGCAGGTCGCCGGTGCGCAGCATGGTGTGCAGCAGTCGCATGGGGGGGCTCCTCGGGGCCGCCCGGTGGCGGCCCGTCGATCGTTGGTGGTGGAAAGGGTCCCTGTCAGTGCTCGTCGATGCGCCCGAGGTCGAGGCCGTCGAGCTGTTCAAGCTCGGCGGCGCGGCGCTCGCCGTAGCCGAGCGCGCGGAAGTCCATGATCCCGTCCGGGGCGTGACAGTCGGCGCAGCCGTGGGCCGCGCGCTGGATGCCGTGGTTGACCATCAGGGTGCCCATCTGGCGCATCCAGTGCGGTTCGACCTGGGGGCCGAGTCGGCCGGTCGCGTCGAGCGGATAGTCCGCCGTCCAGCCATCGAGCACGCCGAAGTAGGCCATGAACTCGTCCATCATGTAGACCTTGAACGGGGTCTGGTACATGCGCTGGACGATGGGGTCGCGCAGCGCCTGGACAACCGCCGCGCGACTGTCGCCGGTGGCGTAGTAGGTGGCGTAGTCGAAGGGCAGGATCATGGCGCCGAAGGGACCCTGGTTGGCGGTGTCCTCGTACATCATCGCGTTGAACAGCTTGAACGGATAGATGCGGCTCTTGCCGCCTTCCATCACCGGGCGCAGGTTGCGCTCGATCATTGCGCGGCGCTGCGCGAGCAGCTCGGGGGTGAGCTGGGAGAGCGGGTCGGTGGCGGCGCGGACATAGGCCTCGACGTCGATCTCGGGGTAGTCGGCCTTGAGCGCCTCGGCCCTGGCGCGCACCGCGGCGATGACCTCGGGGTCGTCGATGCGGGTGATCTGCGCCATCAGCGGGTCGTAGCTGCCGTCGCCGTCGGGGTTGCTGCCGAGGGCGTTGGCGAGGAAGGTGCCGTTGCCGTTGAACCACAGATAGGTGAAGCCCTTGCCGGGCGCGCCCGAGCGGTAGATGTCGGTCGGCTCGTAGATGCCTTCCTCGGCGTTCCAGGTCGGGTGGACCCAGTCGCGCAGCACCACGTTGTTGTCCTCGAGCGCGGTGATGTGGCAGGTCTCGCAGGCGAGGCGGTCGATATGGCCGTTGAGCAGCGCCTTGTGCTCGGAGGCGTTGTGCGGCGCGCGGCTGTGACAGCCCTCGCAGGCGACCTCCTTGTCGGGCAGGTCGTTGGCGACCAGGTCGACGCCGAAGCGCCCGCGCGGGATCTTGTGGCCCTCGGGGACGTGGCAGTCGGTGCACTGGATGTCGGCGGCGGCGTGGACGTCAGCCTCGGGGCTGAACGGGTTGCCACGCTTGGCGCCCTGGTGGAGCAGGCGCTGGTGACGCGCGCCGAGTGCCTGGGCGGCCTGGTTGGCGTGATAGGCGTCGCCGCCCATGTTGTGCTGGTGACAGCGCAGACAGTTGTCGCTGGTCACCGGGCCGACGGTGAGCGCGGCGCGCATGCTGCGGTCCTGGTTCCAGCGCAGGCCGTGCGCGTCCTCGATCACATAGCGCTGGTTCATGTCGTAGTCGGTGGCATGACAGATCAGGCAGTCGATCCCGGCCTTGGCCTCGGCCGGGACGTCGCCGACCGGCATCATCTTCTCGGTGGCCGGCTGGTAGTTACCGCCGATATGGCACTGGCCGCAGCCCTCGCTGCGCAGCACCACCTCGCCCTCGGCGTGCTCCGGTCGGCTCTCGATCAACGCCGCCCAGCCGGTCCAGGAGAAGCTGCCGGGGATGCCGCAGGCGCGGTTGATCTTGCCCACCGGGATCGGTCGTTCGCCCGGGGCGTTGACCTCGCGCCCGTCGTAGCCGTAGGTCGAGAAGCCGGGCGAGTCGCTCTGGAACTTGAAGTGCACCGAGTTGACCAGGTCGTCGAGGGTGTCGACCACCGAGGTGCTGCCGTCGCCGTGGGTGACCTCGATGGTGGCATGACACTGCAGACAGGTCTTGGGGCCCTCGTAGCGACGGATGCCGGCCTCGCGGAAGTATTTGATGTGGCTTGGCTCGGTGGCGCGGACCACCGAGGGGGTGTTCATCAACATCTCGATGCGCACCTCGCGGGCGAACGCCGACTCGGCCTCGACTTCGACCCGTTCGGCGGCGCGCGCACGCCGCGCCTCCTCGGTCAGGTCGCGCGCCATGCGCTCGAACGCCTGGTCGGTGAGCGCACGCGAGCTGGCGTAGTCCAGCGGTGCGTTGATCTTGCCGACATAGGCGTCGAACAGCACCGGGTAGAGGAGCCGGTAGACGAGATAGAGCGCGAGCAGCGCCAGCGCCCCGGCGAGCAGGAGGCGCCTGCGTCTGGTCTGGAGTAGGGGTGCGAGTACGTGCTTCATGACGCGTGCCGATCGCTCTCTTGGGTGTCGTTGGAGGTGCCGTGCTCACCGGTGAGCATGGCGCGCAGGTTGGCGGTGAGGCTGTCGCCGATGGTGATGATGTAGACGTGCACGAGCAGGAACAGCACCAACAGATAGCTGGTGAGCACATGGGTCATCGCCACCAGCCACAGGCTGCTGATACCCAGCAGGGTCTCGGGCAGCAGCGGCGAGAGCAGGAAGCCCAGACCGCTGAGGATCAGCAGCGGCATCAGCAGGTACATGGCACCGAGATAGCTCAGTTGCTGGAGCACGTTGAACTTGGCCGCCGGCCCGGCGTGGAAGGGGTGGGGCTCGTCACGGAAGATGCCATAGGCGTAGTAGCGCGCCTGCACCCAGAGATCCCGCACCAGCCCGCGCGGCCGGGGCAGATAGTGACGGCCGTTGTCGCTCTTGAGGTTGGCGAGGACGAAGGCGATCCAGCCGAGCGCGAGCAGTGTCCCGGAGACGTTGTGGATCGCCACCGCCTGGTTGAAGCCGAGCAGCCAGTCGGTGCCGGCGTAGTGCATGCTCACGCCGCTGACCACCAGCGCCAGGAACAGCGCCGCGTTGTACCAGTGCCAGGCCCTCAGCCAGAGCGGATAGAGTGGGGATGTGCTCATCGGTCGTTCTCCTTGCGGCGGCGGGCGAGGCGATAGCGGCCATAGCCGTGCAGCGCGATGACCAGCGCCACCAGCGCGAGGATGGCGAGGCTCAGGGCATCGAGCAGTGGGCTGCGGCTCATGCCGACGATATAGGCGTCGTTACGCACCAGGCTCGTCAGCCAGCCGTGCTCGGCCTGGTCCTGGGCGAGGCGGTAGCGATAGAGCCCCTCGCGCAGCCGCGAGTCGCGGCTGTGACAGGCCACGCAGCGCTTGCTGCTGTCGGCGGCGGCGAGGATCTGGTGACTGGCCTGGGGCGTGGTCGGGGTGTGGCAGTCGATACAGCGCACCGCCGCCCAGTGGGCGTCGCGCTGCGGCAGCCAGGCGTGCGAGCCGCGCAGCGGGTCGGTCACCCGGTGGTGGCAGTCGAGACAGGTCTGGTTGTCGCGCCGCACGATGGCGCCGAGGTCGTCGCCGACCTGGGAGGCGCGGAAGGCGTGCGGGTCGTGACAGCTGTGACAGTCGAACTGGCGCAGCTTGTGGTGATCGGAGGTGGCGTGGACGCTGGCGTCGAACTCCTCGGCGATACGATCGAGCCGGTAGGTGGCATCGGCCGGGTCGTCGGCATGACACTCGACGCAGCCGAGCTGCTCGTCGGCGAGCTTGGCGCGGTGCGGATAGCGGCCATAGCCACGGGCGTGACAGTCGCTGCAGGCGAGTTCGGCGTGTACCGAGTGATCGAGCCGCCGGGGGTCGAGCGCGAGGCTGCGGATCTCGCCGCTGTCGGGTTCGCGATAGGCGAGGGTCGACATGGCGTGACAGCGCAGGCAGTCGTGGTCGCGTGCGGTCTCGACGGCGCTCGCCGCAGGAGCGAGCAGGCTCGTCACGAGCGCGAGCAGGGCGCCCGTCAGCCAGCGGGTTGGACGGGGACGTGAGCAGTGATGGGTCATGATCTCTGTGTCGGTGGCGGACGGTACGGGCGTCGGTTCGACGCCCCGTCGTTGCTGCCGCGATCGCGACGAGGTCGCGCCCGCGTTACCCGGGCGGCATGTCGGCGGTCCCGGTGACGAGGGATCGGGATGCGCCGCCGAGACTCAGCATGCCCAAACCCTCGTCCCCTTAGAAGGCGGATTCGTCGATTGGTTGCGACAGATCATCGTCGCCCGGTGGACGGTTGAGGTGTCTCCTCGATGCAGAAGCGCGAGACCGTATCGGCCAGCCCCTCGGCCAGGCGCGAGAGATCGCCGCTGACCTGGGCCGCGTCCTGGGCGCTGCTGCGCATTCGCGAGGCGCTGGCGGTGATGTTGTGCGCCTGGCCGTCGAGCTGACTGATCGCCGCCGACTGCTGGCTGACTGCCGCGCCGATCTCGTCGCTCTGAGCGCGAATGGTGTCGATCAGGTCGGCGATCTCGTCGAAACCACTGCTGGCGGCGAGGGTGCGCTCGACGGCCTGTTCGGCGCGCGTCTCGCTGATGCTGATGCCCTGCGCCAGTTGCTGGGCATCGGCGCGGACGCGCTCGAGGATGGCACCGACCTCGGTGGTCGAGCGCTGGGTGCGAGTGGCCAGGGTGCGGACCTCGTTGGCGACGACGGCGAAACCGCGTCCGGCCTCGCCGGCGCGTGCTGCCTCGATCGCGGCGTTGAGCGCAAGCAGATTGGTCTGCTCGGCGATGGCGTGGATCACCGTCAGCACCTGGTCGACGTCGCGGGTATCGGCGTCGAGCTGGCGCAACTGCTCGGCCATGCCCGCGACCTCGGTGGCGAGCTGTTCGACGGCTTGGCGCGAGTCGGTGGAGATGGTGCGGCCGTCGCTTGCCCGTTGCTGGGCGCGATCGGCAGCAGCGGTGGCGCGCTCGCTGCTGTCGGCGACCTGGGCGGTACCGCTCGAGAGCTGACTGAGCGCTGCGGCGACCTGATCGGCCTCGTCGTGATGGGCGTCGGCGCGTTCGCTGATGTGCTGGGCGATCCCGGCGGTCTGGCGGGTATGATCGAGGGTGGTGGCGCTGGCTGTGGCAACCTCGGCGACCAGCGCGCGCACTTTCTCGGCGAAGCGGTTGAAGGCGTCGGCGAGCTGGTCGATCTCGCGCACCGGCGAGTGGTCGAGGCGGCGGGTGAGATCGCCCTCGCCCTCGCCGATGTCGCGCATCGCCGCGATCGCGCCGCGCAACGGACGCAGCACCGAGCGCAGGATGGCCACGCCGATGGCGAGCACCAGCAACACGGCCAGGAGGTTGATCGTCAGGGTGGTGCGGGCGATGTGCCGCATCTCCTGATCGCTGTCGGCGAACACCGCCTGCTGAGCCGCGGTGGCGCTCTGCTCCAGCGCCGCGAGGCTGTCGTGCATGGTGGCGGTGGCGGTGCGCTGCTCGGCAAGCGCCGCGCCCTGGGTCTGACGGGCCTGCAGCAGCGTCGCGCGCAGCGACAACAAGGAGTCCTGCTCGGCGCTGATGCGTCGGGCGAGGGCGTCGAGATCCTGCGCCAGCTCGGCGCTGAGTGACGCGGTGTCGGCGTCATCGAGCAGTGTGCGCAACTCATCGAGAGTGACGCGGAGGCGTTCGAGTGCCGGGGCGAGGCGATTGTCGTGCAGGCTCCTCAGCGCCTGATGGTGCTCGGCGGCGCCGAGCAGGCCGGCAAGGGTGGCGAGCTGGGCGGTCTGGATCTGTAGTTCGCCGCCGAGTCGGGCGGCGCGCCGCACCCGGTCGTCGAGCAGCCGCCTGGCCGCCTCCCTGAGCGCCGCGTCATCGGCCGTCGGCGCGCGCAGCGCGCGGGTGAGCATGATCTGCGCGCTGGCGTTGCGGAAGGCCAGCTCCTCGACCAATTCGGCGATGTGTGACTGTAGCGCGGTGAAGGCCTGGTCGAGGTCGTCACCGACGCCGGCGAGCTGTGCGCGCAGCCGGTGGATGCGCAGCATCTCGCCGGCGACCCGCTCATCGGCGTCGAGCAGGGTGGTCAGTGCCGTCTCGAGTGATTGCAGTGGCGCGTCCGCGTCGGTGGTGGCACGGCGCAGTGCCGAGATCCCGCGATCGAGCCGTTGCGCGATCGGGGCGCGTGGCGCCAAGGCCTCGAGTTCTCCGGCGTCGCTGCTGGCGAGCACCGCGGTCTGGCGGGTGAGCAGTGCCTGCAGGGCGCCGAGGATATTGCTCTGATGGGCCTGGGCGCGCGAGAGCGCGACGAACTGGGCACGGCTGTCGCGCATGCCGGCATTGGCGAACAGGATGGCTCCACCCAGGATGGCCAGGGCCCCGACGCTGACGACGAGCAATACGATCAGCAGGGTTCGGATCGAGGTGCGGGGTTGGGGCAGGGTGGACATTCTTCCTCCTTGTGTCTTGCGGCCGGCTAACCGACTGATTATAGAGGGTCGTCCCGGTCCTCTCCGTGAACCACTCGGATGTCTGCGCCAACCGATCGAACCGTGCCCGGTTGGCCGGATCAATGGTCGGGTGAGGGGCCTGCGCTGGCTCGAACCCGCCCCGACCGGGGCGGGTATCGCTCAACGACGGCGTTGCGCGCGCGGACCGCGCAGCGAGGTCACCCCGGCGATGATCACCGCCAGGGTGACGACGGCCACGATCAGGGTGGCGAGGGCGTTGATCTGCGGCGAGACGCCCATGCGCACGCTTGAGTAGACGACCATCGGCAGGGTGGTCGAGCCGGGGCCGGAGACAAAGCTGGCGATCACCAGATCATCGAGCGAGAGGGTGAAGGCGAGCAGCCAGCCCGAGAGCAGCGCCGGGGCGATCAGCGGCAGGGTGATGCGCAGATAGACGGTGAGCGGACGCGCGCCGAGGTCCATCGCCGCCTCCTCGAGCGAGGCGTCCATCTGCGCCAGACGGGTGCGCACCACCACCGCGACATAGGCGGTGGAGAAGGTGATGTGGGCGATGGCGATGGTGGTGAAACCGCGCCCGTCGGGCCAGCCGAGGCCGTGCTGCATGGCCACGAACAGCAGCAGCATCGACAGACCGATGATGACATCGGGCATCACCAGCGGCGCGGTGAGCAGCAGCTCGAAGGCGTTGCGGCCGCGGAAGCGGCCGTGGCGCACCAGGGCGTTGGCCGCGAGGGTGCCGAGCACCACCGCCAGGGTGGCGTTGGCCGCGGCGATGCGCACGCTCAACCAGGCCGCCTCGAGCAGCTGCTGGTTGTGCAGCAGCTCGCGATACCACTTGATCGAGAAGCCCGACCACACCGTCACCAGTCGCGACTCGTTGAAGGAGTAGACGATCAGCAACAGGATCGGTACGTAGAGGAAGGCGTAACCGAAGGCGAGCAGGCTGAGCAGGGGCCAGCGACGGCGTCTCATGCGTTGTCCTCCATGCGCCGCTCGAGACGCTGCATCAACACGAAGGGCACCACCAACAGCCCCAGCAGCACGATCGCCAGGGCGGCGGCGAGCGGCCAGTCCTTGTTGCCGAAGAATTCGGTCCACAGCAGTTTGCCGACCATCAGCGTCTCCGGGCCGCCGAGCAGGTCGGGGATGACGAACTCGCCGACCACCGGGATGAACACCAGCATGCTGCCGGCGACGATGCCGGCGAGCGACAGCGGCAGGGTGACGCGTACGAAGGCGCGCAGTGGCCGGCAGCCGAGATCGGCGGCGGCCTCAAGCAGGGTCGGGTCGAGGCGCGAGAGATTGGCGTAGAGCGGCAGGATCATGAACGGCAGATAGGAGTAGACCACCCCGATATAGACCGCGGTCTGAGTGTGGAGGATGTTGAGCGGGGTGTCGATCACCCCGAGCGCGAGCAGCAGATGGTTGAGCAGGCCGTTGGTCTTGAGGATGCCGATCCAGGCATAGACGCGGATCAGGAATGAGGTCCAGAACGGCAGGATCACCAGCATCAGCAAGGGGATGCGCCAGCGCGGCGGGGCGGTGGCGATGGCATAGGCCATCGGATAGCCGATCAGCAGACAGAGCAGGGTGCAGACCAGCGCCACCCACAGCGAGTTGAGGAAGGCGGTCAGATAGATGCTGTCTTCCCACACCAGCATGAAGTTCTGCAGGTTGAGCTGGATCTGCAGCACGCCCGATTCGAGCCACTCCCACAGCGGGGTGTAGGGCGGCTGGCCGAGCCGTGGCTCGGCGACGCTGATCTGCAGCACGATCAGCAGCGGCAGCAGGAAGAACACGCCGAGCCACAGATAGGGCAGGCCGATGTTGACGACGCGGCTGAGGCGCTGGCGGCGTGCGGGTGGGTTGTCTTGAGGTGCGGGCATCGCGGTGTGTCGGGGTGGTTCCTGAGCGGGTTGGGTCAGAGGCGCTGGCGTTGCTGGGGCCTCGGGGCGGTGCGATGCAACGCCTGCACCCGCCCGGGCCGGTGCGGCGCGGGCGGGTGTGGTGCATGGCGCGGCGCGCGCGTTGGGCTATTCGGTCAGCACCACCGCGCTGGTCGGCGACCACTCGATGGCGACCTCCTGGTCCCAGGTCAGCACCTGCTCGGTGCGCGGCTGGGTGTTGGTCAGGGTCATCTCGACGCGCTGGCCCTCGACGCGCAGCCGGTAGATGGAGACGTCGCCGAGATAGGCGATGTCCTCGACCACGCCGCGGAGCTGGTTGACGCCGTCCTCGCGATAGTCGAGACACAGGCGCATCTTCTCCGGGCGTACCGCCAGCGTCACCGGGGTGCCGAGGGCGAGCGGGTGGAAGTTGCGCACCTGCATCGGCCGGCCCAGTCGGGTCTCGATCAGCAGCTGGTCGCCGTCGCTCTCGACCACCTTGCCCTCGAACTGGTTGATCGAGCCGATGAACTCGGCGACGAAGCGGCACGAGGGGTATTCGTAGATCGCCGTCGGGGTGTCGACCTGCATGATCTGGCCGGCGTCCATCACCGCGATCCGGGTCGACATGGTCATCGCCTCTTCCTGATCGTGGGTGACGGTGATGAAGGTGATGCCGAGTCGCTCCTGGAGGTTGACCAGCTCGAACTGGGTGTTTTCGCGCAGGCGCTTGTCGAGCGCGCCGAGCGGTTCGTCGAGCAGCAGCAGCTTGGGGTGCTTGGCGAGGCTGCGCGCCAGCGCCACGCGCTGGCGCTGGCCGCCGGAGAGTTGCTCGGGCTTGCGCCGGCGCAGCTCGGCGATGCGCAGCAGCTCGAGCATCTCGTCGACCCGCTCGGCGCGCTCGCCGCGCCCGAGCCGCTCCTGCTTGAGCCCGAACTCGATGTTCTGCGCCACCGTCATGTGCGGGAACAGCGCATAGGACTGGAACATCATGTTGACCGGGCGCGAGTAGGGCGGCACGTCGGTGACGTCGACCCCGTCGATATAGATCCGCCCCGCCGTCGGGTACTCGAGCCCAGCGAGCATCCGCAGCAGGGTCGACTTGCCGCACCCGGAGCTGCCGAGCAGCGAGAAGAACTCGCCCTTGAAGATGTCGAGGCTCAGGTCCTCGACGGCATGGTGCTCGCCGAAGCGCTTGCTGACCCGTTCGATGCGCACATAGGGCGTGGCCTTGGGGTCTTGCCAGGTGTCGAGGTTGCGGCGGTCGAGGGCGATGGGCATGGACGAGTTGCGCTCCGCCACGTCAGTGGTTGGCCTTGAGCCGGGTCCAGCGGCGGTTGAGGTCGCGGATCTCGCGGTCGCTGCGCTGGTTGGGCACGAACAGTCGCGCCTTGACCTCGGCCGGCGGGTAGATGCCCGGGTCCTCGCGCAGCGCGGCGTCGACCAATGCGGTGGCCTCCAGGTTGGGGTTGGCATAATAGACGTAGTCGGAGACGGCGGCGATCACCGCCGGCTGCAACAGATGGGCGATGAAGGCGTGCGCGGCCTCGGGGTTGGGCGCATCGCGCGGGATCGCCATCACGTCGGTCCACATCGCCGCGCCCTCGCGCGGGATGCGATAGATCACCTCGACGCCTTTGCCAGCCTCGTCGGCGCGCTCCTGGGCCTGCAGCACATCACCCGAGTAGCCGTGGGCGATGCACAGGTCACCGTTGGCCAGGTCGCTGATGTACTGCGAGGAGTGGAAGTAGCGGATATGGGGGTAGACGCCCTTGATCAGCTCGGCGGCGGCGTCGAGATCGGCGCGCTCGAGGCTGTTGGGGTCCTTGCCGAGATAGGCCAGCGCGGCGGAGAAGACCTCGGTCGGGTCGTCGAGCAGGGCGATGCCGCAACCGGCGAGCCTGGCGGCGATCTGCGGGTCGAAGACCAGTGCCCAGGTGTCGAGCGGGATCTCGTCGCCGAGGATCTCGCGGACCTTGGCACGATTGATCCCGAGCCCCGAGGTCCCCCACATGTAGGGAACGAGATGGGCGTTGTCGGGATCGATCTCGGCGAGGCTGGCCATGATCTCGGGATCGAGTCGATCCAGCCCCGGCAGCTGCGACTTGTCGAGCGGCAGATAGAGCCCGGCGCGGATGTGACGCGCGGCGAAGGGGCGCGCGGTGGGGAAGATCAGGTCGTAGCCGCTGCTGCCGGCGAGCAGCTTGGCCTCGAGGATCTCGTTGGCGTCGTAGAGATCGAGCACCGCACGGATGTCGGTAGCAGCCTCGAAGGTCTCTAGGGTGTCCTCGGCGAAGTAGTCGTTCCAGTTGTAGAGATGGACCTGCTCCTCGGCGAGACCGAGGGGCGCCACGGCCCAGAGCGACAGCGACAGGAGGAGGTTGGCGAGCTTACGCACGTGCGCGATCCCCATGGAAGAAGTAGTCGTGGTGGTGGAGGTTCGTTCGAGCGCGCAATCGTACTGCATTCGTGGGTCCGCTGGCATTATCCGAATGGCGAAAGACGACGGGGTGGAGGTGGGCGCGCGAGGCCTCATAATGAGTGCCGGTTGATGACATCAGTGGAGGGGCGGTTGACAGCGCACGACAGACAGCTCGATGAGCAGCGGTTTCGCATCGGTTCGGTGTCCCAGCTGACCGGGGTGCCGGCCGAGACCCTGAGGGTCTGGGAGCGGCGTTACGCGGTGGCCAGCCCGGCGCGCACGCCTTCCGGGGTCCGTCTCTACAGCGTCGAGGACGTCGCGCGCCTGACCCTGATCAAGCGCTTGGTCGATCGTGGCGACGCCATCGGCAGCGTGGCACGGCTCGATCTCGCTCAGTTGCGCGGACGTCTGCAGGGCCCGGACCTGCTCGAGCCGGCGATGCGTGCCCGCCTGCCGTGCCGGGTGATGGTGGTCGGCGCGGCGCTGGGCGAGCGGTTGCGCCTCGAGGGCGGCTTGCCCGAGGAGGTGGTGCTCGAGCGCGCCTTCGACACCGCTACGACCTTTCTCGCCGAACCGCTGGCGCTGTGTCCCGATGTCCTGGTGGTCGAGCAGCCGACCCTGCATCTCGATCAGCTCGACGATCTCCGGCGACTGCAGATGCATGCCGGCGCAGCACGTACCGTGGTGGTCTATGTGTTCTCCAGCAGCGCCACGCTGAGCCGGCTCGAGGCGCTGGGGATGATCGCGCGTCGCGCGCCCCTGACCACCGCCGAGCTGGCCCGTTGCTGTCTGTCGTTGCAGCCCGGGGCCGCGGTGGCCGGTCTCGATCCCGAACTCGGCTACGGGCCGCCGCCGCGGCGCTATTCCGACTCGGAGTTGATCGAGATCGCCGCCGCCTCGCATACCCGCTGCGAGTGTCCGCGTCATCTCGTCGACCTGATCCAGGCACTGGCCGCCTTCGAGCGTTACGGTGCCGAGTGCGAGAGTCGCAGCAGCGAGAACGCACTGCTCCACGCCGCGCTCTATCGCTCCACCGCGCACGCGCGCGCGATCCTTGAGAACACCCTGGCGCGCACGCTCGCGTTGCTGGCCGGCGACACCTGTGGTCAAGATAAGGACTGATCTGCGCCGCGGTTGCGGTTAAACTGACCGGCTTCCGTGCCACGCGGCCCGTCGCGTCCTCACGGGAGATTGTCGTGCGGGGCTTGCCGCCGCGCCGTGGGACGACGCCTCGCTCCCCGCCCGCGCCCGGGTCCGCCGGGTGCCCGCTGTCAACACCATTGGACCGTCTCGGACTCTAGCTATGATTTCGCTCCTGGACTATGGCGCCGGCAATGTCCGTAGCCTGCGCAACGCCATTCACGCCCTCGGCTTCTCACTCACCGAGATCGAACGCCCCGAGGACATCCTCAAGGCCGAACGCCTCATCTTCCCCGGCGTCGGCGCCTTCGGCGCGGCCATGGAGCGCCTGCACCGACTCGGCTATGTCGAGCCGCTGCGCGAATATCTCGCCGCCGGACGCCCCTATCTGGGGATCTGCATCGGTCTGCAGACCTTGTTCGAGGGCAGCGAGGAGTGTCCCGGGGTCGCCGGCCTGGGGCTGATCCCGGGGCAGGTGCGCCGCTTCGACGACAGCGAGCTGGCGGTGCCGCACATGGGCTGGAACGATGTGCGCGTCGAGCGCGACTCGCCGCTGTTCGCCGACTATGCCGGCGAGAAGTTCTATTTCGTCCACTCCTTCCGCGCCGAGCAGCGCGCCGAGAACGCCGACTGGGTGCTGGCGAGCAGCGACTACGGCAGCCCCTTCGTCAGCGCCGTGCAGCGCGGTCAGGTCGGCGCGGTGCAGTTCCACCCGGAGAAGAGCGGGGCGGCGGGGTTGCGGCTGTTGCGCCGTTTCCTCGCCGGTGATGCGGTACCCGAGACCCCGGCGGTGCGCGAGGCCGCGGCGGCGCCGACCAAGCTGGCGCGGCGCGTGATCGCCTGTCTCGACGTGCGTGCCAACGATGCCGGCGATCTGGTGGTGACCAAGGGCGATCAGTACGACGTGCGCGAGTCCGGCGCGGTGCGCAACCTCGGCAAGCCGGTGGAGCTGGCCGCGCGCTACTACGAGGAGGGCGCCGACGAGGTGACCTTCCTCAATATCACCGGTTTCCGCGACTTCCCGCTCGCCGACCAGCCGATGCTCGAGGTGCTCGAGCGCGCCTCGGAGCGGGTGTTCGTGCCGCTGACCATCGGCGGCGGCATCCGCGCCTTCTCCGACGCCGAGGGCACTCACTACTCGGCGCTCGACGTCGCCGACCGTTATTTCCGTGCCGGCGCCGACAAGGTCTCGATCGGCTCCGAGGCGGTGCACATCGCCGAGCAGGCGCTCGCGCGCGGTGGCAAGGGCGACGGCACCAGCGCCATCGAGCAGATCGCCGAGGTCTACGGCAATCAAGCGGTGGTGGTCTCGATCGATCCGCGCCGGGTCTATGTCGAGCGCCCCGAGGAGACCCGCCATCACACCGTCGAGACCGCCGAGGCCGGCCCCAACGGCGAGCGCTATTGCTGGTTCCAGTGCACCGTCAAGGGCGGGCGCGAGGGGCGCGACATCGATGCCGTGGAGCTGGCGCGAGTGTGCGAGCGCCTCGGTGCCGGTGAGATCCTGCTCAACTCGATCGACCGCGACGGCACCGGCGCCGGATTCGACCTCGAGCTGGTCGGTGCGGTACGCTCGGCTGTTCGCATCCCCGTCATCGCCTCCAGCGGCGCCGGCTGTGTCGAGCACTTTGCCGAGGTGTTCGAGCGCACCGGGGTCGAGGCCGCGCTCGCCGCCGGCATCTTCCACCGCCGCGAGGTCCCGATCGAAGCGGTGAAGAGTTATCTGCGCGAGCGCGGTCTCGAGACCCGGCTGCGCTGATCGACGGGGTGTGCGCATGGGTGTCGTCGCCAATGCGTGCACCCCGCTCCGGGGCGGTTTGCGAGTTGTCGTGGAGTGAGAATCGAGAGCCGAAAGAATCTTTTCTTGCTTTACCTAATACTTACGATTTATATAATTACGAAAGTCAATAGATCATAATTTCGTAAACTCCCACAGGTTTTTCTGGCCGTGGCAACGCTCCGCTCCCTGGCACGGCCCCTGGTCTGTCGGCCAGGCAGCGTGATTGTCGCGCACCTCGGCGCATCCCGGGCGCCGAATTGTCCAGACCGCCTTTCGCCGGAATCTCAAGTAGTAATATGGCAACCATCCTGACCGCAGTAGGATTCATGGCCGCGCTCGGCCTCATGCTCGCCCTGATGTTGGTGGTGGCGAACAGACGCTTCTATGTCTACGAGGATCCTCGTATCGATCAAGTCGAGGACCTGCTCCCCAAGGCCAATTGCGGCGCCTGTGGTGAAGCGGGTTGTCGCACCTTCGCCGAGTTGCTCGTCAAGGGCGAGGTCGAACCCGGCAAGTGCACGGTCAACGCCAAGGACACCAACCAGATCATCGCCGATTTCCTCGGCGTCTCCCTGGGTAATACCGAGAAGCGCGTGGCAAGGCTCGCCTGCGCCGGTGGTGACCACGTCGCCTACATCCGCGCCTCCTACGGCGGCATCTCCTCGTGTCGTGCTGCGGCCCTGGTCGGCGGTGGTGGCAAGGGCTGTTCCTGGGGCTGTCTGGGGATGGGCGACTGTGTCGAGGTGTGTCAGTTCGGCGCACTCTCGCTCGATGCCCATGGCCTGCCGGTGGTCGACGAGGACAAGTGCACCGCTTGTGGCGACTGTGTGACCGTCTGCCCCAAGGACCTGTTCAGCATCCACCCGGTCAGCCACCGGCTGTGGGTTGCTTGCAAGAGCCTGGACGCTGGTGATGAGGTCGAGCACCAGTGCGAGGTCGCCTGTACCGCTTGCGGCCGCTGTGTCCAGGACTCTCCCGAAGGACTGATCGAGATCCGCGACAACCTCGCCGTGCTCGATTACGACAAGAACGCGCTCGCCTCCAAGGTGGCGATCGAACGCTGTCCGACCGGGGCCATCGTCTGGCTCGAACCGGGTGGTGTCGTCACCAAGGGGCGCGATGCCCGCAAGGTCGTGCGCAAGGCGGCACTACCCATGGCTTGACTCGCGCATGGCCCGCGGCGATCGCACCGAGCTGCGCTCGCCGCCTCGCCTCCACATCATCAAGATCCAGGCCGCTCGATTCGGAGCGCAAGAATTCTGATCAAAACCCGCTTTGCGCACAGGCGTTCCGACGCCGGCGCCTCGGTGGTTCAACAATAGAGAAGGCCCATGTTCGGAAAGAAAGACGATAAGCAGTACAAGTATCCTGGCACCCGTATGGCGATGGACGGCAATACTGCCGTGATCATGTGCGAGCGCGAGGCATCCGATGCCGCTGGTGCCTATCCGATCACCCCTTCGACCCAGATGGGCGAATTCTGGGCCGAAGAGGTCGCCAAGGGGCATGTCAATGTCTCCGGGCAGCCGCTGATCTTCGTCGAGCCCGAGTCCGAGCACGCCGCCGCTGCGGTCACCGCCGGCATGTCGATGAGCGGGTTGCGCGCGGTCAACTTCTCCTCCGCGCAGGGCGTGGCCTTCATGCACGAGTCGCTCTACGCGGCCGTCGGCAAGCGCCTGCCCTATGTGCTCAACATCGGCGCACGTGCCATCACCAAGGCCAGTCTCAACGTGCACTGCGCGCACGATGACTACCACTGCATCGACGACACCGGTTTCTTCCAGGTCTTTGCCAAGAACGCCCAGGAAGCCGCTGACCTCAACCTGATCGCGCGCAAGGTCGCCGAACTCAGCCTGACCCCGGCCGCCGTCGGCCAGGATGGCTTCCTCACCACCCATCTGATCGAGCCGCTGCAGGTGCCCGAGCGCGCCCTGGTCGAGGAGTTCTGCGGTCGCCCCGACGACATCATCGAGTCGCCGACCCCGGCCCAGCGCCTCGCCTACGGCGCGACCCGCCGGCGCGTGCCGCTGGTGTGGGACGTCGACAACCCGGTCGCCTCGGGTACGGTGCAGAACCAGGACGCCTACATGCAGGCGGTCGCGGCGCAGCGCCCCTATTTCTTCGATCACATCGCCGAGATCACCGACCAGTGCATGGACGAGTTCTTTGAACTCACCGGCCGTCGCTATCACCGCGCCATGGGCTACCGCCTCGAGGACGCCGATTACGTGCTGCTCGGTCAGGGCAGCATGGTCACCCAGGCCGAGGCGGTGGCCGACTATCTGCGTGAGACTCGCGGCCTGAAGATCGGTGTGATCAACCTCACCATGTTCCGGCCCTTCCCGGGCGAGCTGATCGCCGCGATGATCCAGGGTAAGAAGGGCGTGGCGGTGCTCGAGCGTACCGATCAGCCGCTCGCCGAGGACCTGCCGATCATGCGCGAGGTGCGCGCGGCGCTGGCCAAGTCCCTCGAGAACGGCATGATCGAGAAGGGCGAGGCGGCACCTTACCCGGACTACCCGAGCTATGGTCGTGGCGAGATGCCGCGTCTCTACTCCGCCAGCTATGGCCTCGGCTCGCGCGACCTGCAGCCCGAGGGGCTGATCGCCGCGGTCGAGAACATGGTGCCGGGCGGCGCCCAGCGCAAGTTCTTCTATCTCTCGGTCGACTTCGTGCGCGATCCGGTCGACCCCAAGGACGAGATCCGCATCCAGAGCCTCAAGGACGCCTACCCGAACGTTGGCGAGCTGGCGCTGCGCGGCAGCGAGAACCCCAACCTGCTGCCCAAGGGCGCGGTGACGGTGCGCATGCACTCGGTCGGTGGCTGGGGTGCGGTGACCACCGGCAAGAACCTCGCCATGACGCTCTACGAGCTGCTCGGCTATGACATCCGCGCCAACCCCAAGTACGGCTCGGAGAAGAAGGGGCAGCCGACCACCTACTTCCTCTCGGCCGCGCCCGAGCCGATCCGGCTCAACTGTGAGTACACCTACGTCGACGTGGTGCTCTGCCCCGACCCGAACGTGTTCACCCACTCCAACCCGCTCGCCGGTCTCGATCGCAAGGGCAGCTTCGTCATCCAGGCGAGCCTCGACGATGCCGAGCAGGTGTGGGCGAGCTTCCCGGCGTCGGCGCGCAAGTTCATCGTCGACAACGAGATTCGCGTCTTCTTCATCGACGGCTTCAAGATCGCTCGCGAGGAGGCCTCCAATCCCGAGCTGCAGTTCCGCATGCAGGGTAACGCCTTCCAGGGTGCCTTCTTCGCCGCCTCGCCGCTGATGGAGCGCTCCGGGCTCGACGAGGCCGGGCTGTTTGCGGCCATCGAGGAGCAGCTGCGCGCCAAGTTCGGTGCCAAGGGCGAGCGCGTGGTGCAGGACAACCTGCGCATCGTGCGGCGTGGCTTCGACGAGATCGTCGAGATCGTCGACAAGCCGCTGGTCGCCGGCCAGCTGATGCCGCGTCAGGAGCCGGCGCTGCCGGTGATGCTCAAGGCCATGCCCGAGGGCGATGGCGGCATCAGCGATGTGCACCGCTTCTGGGAGCAGACCGGCTCCTTCTACGCCAGCGGTCAGGGCAACGACAACCTCGCCGACCCGCAGATGGCGCTGTCGCTGATGCCCGCAGCCAGCGGCGTCTATCGCGACATGACCCAGATCCGCTTCGAGTACCCCAAGTTCATCCCCGAGAACTGCACCGCCTGCGGTAACTGCTTCACCGTGTGTCCCGACAGCGCGCTGCCGGGTCTGGTCAACAGCGTCTCCGATATCTTCTCGGCGGCGATCCTGCGCGTCGAGCGCAGCATGCCCACCCAGCACCTGCGTCGCGAGAGCCGCAACGTCGAGAAGCGTCTGCGTGCGCTGATCAACATCAACGGCGAGGCGGCCGACCTGCGCCAGCTGATGGATCAGGCGATCCTCGAGGTGCTCGCCGAGTTCTCCGGCGAGGAGAGCCAGAAGGCCGCGCTGGAGCAGGAGTTCGGGCTGCTGATGCAGGCGCTCGGCGACTACCAGTTCGCCGTCACCAAGCCCTACTGGGGCAACCGCGAGAAGCAGCAGAAGGGCAGCGGCGGGCTGTTCAGCATCACCGTCAACCCCTATACCTGTAAGGGCTGCATGGAGTGTATCGACGTCTGTAACGACGGCGCCCTGGTCGCCGAGCCGCAGACCGACGAGAGCATCCGCCAGATGCAGGCGCGTTGGGACATGTGGCTCGATCTGCCGACCACCGACCCGGACTTCATCCGCATCGACGACCTCGACGACAAGGTCGGCGCACTCGAGACCCTGTTGCTCGACAAGACCAACTATCTGTCGATGGTCTCGGGCGACGGTTCGTGCATGGGCTGCGGCGAGAAGACCGCGCTGCACCTGTTCACCTCGACCGTCACCGCGCTGATGCAGCCGCGCGTCAAGCGTCATCTCGCCGAGCTCGACGACCTCATCAACCGTCTCGAGACCCATGTCCGGCTCAAGCTCGCCGAGAGCATGGACCTCAGCAACACCGCCGCCATCACCAAGGCGCTCGACGAGCACAAGGACAGCGACCTGACCCTCAGCGGCCTGACCTCGGAACTCGATCAGGGCAACGGCGCGCGTCCGGTCGACCCGGAGTGGCTGAAGTGGGTGACCGGTCTGCTCGACACCCTGCGTCAGCTCAAGGCGCAGTACACCAGCGCTCAGCCGCGCGCCAACATGGGTATCGTCAACGCCACCGGCTGTAGCTCGGTGTGGGGCGCGACCTTCCCCTACAGCCCCTATCCCTTCCCCTGGGCCAACCATCTGTTCCAGGACTCGCCGTCGATGGCGCTGGGTCTGTTCGAGGGCCACATGCGCAAGATGGGCGAGGGCTTCAAGGCCATCCGTCAGGCCCGCATGGAACTCGAGGGGCGCTACAACGCCGCCGATCCGGCCTGCGACCTGACCTACTTCGGCTGGAAGGACTTCAGCGACGAGGAGTGGCTGCTGTGCCCGCCGGTGGTCGCCGTCGGCGGTGACGGGGCGATGTACGACATCGGCTTCCAGAACCTCTCGCGCGCGCTGATGTCCGGCCACCCGGTCAAGATCATGGTGCTCGACACCCAGGTCTACTCCAACACCGGTGGTCAGGCCTGTACCTCGGGCTTCATCGGCCAGGTCGCGGACATGAGCCCCTACGGCAAGGCGTGGAAGGGCAAGACCGAGATCCGCAAGGAGATGGGTCTGATCGGCATGGCGCACCGCACCAGCTTCGTGCTCAACAGCTCGGCCTCGCACCTCACCCACCTGCTCGAGGGCTACATCGACGGTCTGAACTCGCGCCACCCGGCCCTGTTCAACGTCTACACCAGCTGTCAGCCCGAGCACGGCATCGGCGACGACATGTCCAACCGTCAGGGTCGCATGGCCGTCGAGTCGCGCGCCTACCCGCTGTTCCGCTATGACCCGGATGCCGGTTCGACCTTCGAGGAGTGCTGCTCGATCGAGGGCAACCCGCAGATCGAGCGCGACTGGATCAGCTGGAGCATCGACTACACCAACGAGGACGGCGAGCCGGCCAGCCTCGAGGTGCCGCTGACCTTCGCTGACTTCGCGCTCACCGAGGGCCGCTTCCGCAAGCACTTCCGCAAGGCACCGCCGGAGACCTGGAACGACTCCATGGTGCCGATGGCCGAGTTCCTCGAACTCGACGAGGACGATCGCGAGGGTCGCTTCCCCTACATCTGGGGCGTCGACGGCAAGAACCGCCTGATGCGCGTGCTGGTGTCGCAGGAGCTGGTGCTCAGCTGTGAGGAGCGCCAGCAGTTCTGGGCGCAGCTGCGCGGGCTCTGTGGCGAACTCAACCGCATCGACCTCGACCGCGTGCGCAACGAGGCCAAGGCCGACATGGCGCAGAAGCTCACCGCCAACCTGCTGGCGATGGCCGGCGGCGAGGGCGGTGGTATCAATGCGCTGATCGGCAACGGCAATGGCAACGGTGCCAACGGTCACGGTGCCAATGGTGCCAACGGTCATGGTGCCAACGGTGCCAATGGCGCCAACGGCAGCGCCGACTGGGAGCCGGTGTGGGTGGAGACGCCCGAGTGCACCGCCTGTGACGAGTGCGTCAACATCAACCCGTCGATCTTCCGCTACAACGCCGAGCGCAAGGCCGAGATCGTCGACCCCAAGGCCGGTCCGTTCAAGGACATCGTCAAGGCCGCCGAGAAGTGCAGCGCCGCGTGCATTCACCCCGGCACCCCGTGGAACCCGTCCGAGCCCGGCGTCGACAAGCTGGTCAAGCGTGCGGAGAAGTTCCAGTAAGTCGACCGCCCCTGGCCGCCCGGCGTCCTGACGCCGGGCCACGCTAGAGGAATGCGCACGCGGCGCCGCGTCAGGCGCCGCGTGCCCCCGTTCGCCAGACACCCTCGGGTGTCGATCACACAGCAGTACTGACGCATGGCTCTATTCAGCATCTTTCCACGCCGCAAGACCTTCGATCACGGGATCTATCCCGTCGAGCACAAGGAGCTGACGGCGGACAAGCCGATTCGACGCATGCCGTTTGCCCCGGAGCTGGTGATCCCGCTGGAGCAGCACAAAGGCAAGCCGGCCATCCCGACCGTGCGCGTTGGTCAGGAGGTGGTGCGTGGCGAGCCGATCGCCGAGGCCGATGGTCATGTCTCGGTGCCGATGCATGCCCCGGCCACCGGCGTGATCCGCGACATCGGGTTGGCTCCCACCGCCGCTGGCCCCAAGGCCCCGGCGATCTTCCTCAAGGTCTACCAGGCCGCCAGCCAGCGGGTGCTGTTCGACAGCGCCCCCGATCTGACGGCGATGTCGCGCGCCGAGCTCGTCGCTGCCGTGCAGCAGGCCGGTCTGGTCGGGCTCGGTGGCGCCGCCTTCCCCAGTCACGTCAAGCTCGTGCCCCCCGAGGGGCGCACCATCGAGACGGTGCTGGTCAATGGTTGCGAGTGCGAGCCCTATCTCACCTGTGACCACCGCATCATGCTCGAACAGACCGCGGCGCTGGTGCGCGGCATCCAGCTGGTGCTGCGTGCCACCGGCGCCGAGCGGGCCGTCATCGGTGTCGAGGACAACAAGCTTGATGCCGTCGAGCATCTGCGCCGCGAACTCCCCGCGGACCTGCCGATCACCGCCGAGGCGGTGCAGAGCAAGTACCCGCAGGGCGCCGAACGCATGCTCATCAAGAGCCTGACCGGGCGCGAGGTGCCGGTCGGCGGGTTGCCGGCCGATGTCGGCGTGGCCGTCTACAACGTCGGCACCCTGGCGCAGATGGGCGAGTTGCTGCCCAAGGGGCGGGGGCTGATCGAGCGCGTGGTCACGGTCAGTGGCCCCGGCATCGAGCGCCCCGGCAACTTCATGGTGCCGGTCGGCACCCCGGTGCGCTTCCTGCTCGAGCAGGTCGGGCTCAAGGAGAGCTTCGGCGAGGTGATCCTCGGCGGGCCGATGATGGGCATGGCGGTGGCCTCGCTCGACGTGCCGGTGACCAAGGCCGTCTCCGGGGTGGTGGTGCTCGAACGCGAGGATCTCGACCTGGCCGAGCGCAAGGTCTACCCCTGCATCAAGTGTGGCGCCTGCGTCGAGGCCTGCCCGATCTCGCTCAACCCCTCGGTGCTGGGCGAGCTGGCGCAGGTGCGCGATTATGCGGCGATGGCCGAGCACTATCACCTCGACCAGTGCTTCGAGTGCGGCTGCTGCGCCTATGTGTGTCCGTCGAACATCCCGCTGACCCAGTATTTCCGCATCGCCAAGGCGATCAACCGAGAGGACAAGTAGCAGGGGCGGGCGTCATGACCGTCTTCCGGCCCGTGCCACGCGGGCATGGAGGCGAGGGTTGGCGTCGCCCCGTGCCCCAGGACCTCCGTCGCCCCGGCCCCGGCCGGTGGCGTGCGGACCTCAGGATATTCCGACGCCCCGGCGTCGTTGCGGTTTCGAAAATCTATGGCTAAAGGCATCGAAATAAGAACATCGCCGCACCTCAAGAAGGTGTTGACGGTTGATCAGATCATGCGCTCGGTGGTGCTCGCGCTGCTGCCGGTGAGCGCCTTCGCCGTCTATCAGTTCGGCCTCAGCGTGCTGCTGCTGCTGATCACCACCACGGTGGTCGCGGTGGCCACCGAGTGGCTGTTCGCGCGTCTCTCGGGGCAGGGCAACACCGTCTCCGACTGGTCGGCAGTGATCACCGGGCTGCTGCTCGGGCTCACCCTGCCGCCGGGCTTCCCGCTGTGGATGGCCGCGGTCGCCGCCTTCGTCGGTATCGCCCTCGGCAAGGCGCTGTTCGGCGGGCTCGGCTACAACGTGATGAATCCGGCGCTGGTCGGACGCGCCTTCGTGCAGGCCGCCTTCCCGGTGGCGATCACCACCTGGACCCCGGCCTTCGCCCCGGAGCGTTTCTCCGAGCTGATCCCCTCGACCCTGACCCTGCCGTTCATGCAGCCGGTGCCGGTCGCCGACTGGATCGCCGGACTCGGGCTCGATGGTTGGAGCGGGGCGACGCCGCTGGCGTTGCAGAAGTTCCAGCAAATCGAGCTGCCGCTCGGCGAGGTGTTCTCCGGCACCATCGCCGGTTCTGCGGGCGAGACCTCGGCCGTGCTGATCCTGGTCTGCGGGCTGTGGCTGGCGTGGCGGCGGATGCTCGACTGGCGTATCCCGGCCTCGGTGATGGCCGGCGCCGTGCTCACCGCGCTGCCCTTCTGGCTGCTCGATCCCACGCTCTATCCCTCGCCCTGGTTCGTGCTCTGCTCGGGCGGGTTGATGCTCGGCGCCTGGTTCATGGCCAGCGACATGGTCGCCTCGCCGGTGACCGCGCGCGGGGCCATCATCTACGGCCTGTTCATCGGCGTGCTGACGGTGATCATCCGGCTCTTCGGCGGCCTCGTCGAAGGGGTGATGTACGCCATCCTGCTCGCCAATGCCCTCGGTCCGCTGATCTCGGGCTGGACCCAGCCGCGCGTCTACGGCGCCGGCTCGCGGCCCAAGGCATGAATCGCCGGCTCCAACCTCTATCGGGCATTGACTCATGACGATCGAACAACAGACCCAAACCCCGGCGCCGAGCACCCCGGCCTGGGCGATGCTGCGCACCCTCGGCGGCATCGCCATGCTCTCCGGGCTGCTGGTGGTGCTGGTCTATCAGTTCACCCTGCCGATCATCGCCGAGAACCAGCGGCGGATGACCGAGAAGGCGGTGTTCCACGTCCTCGACGGCGCGGTGGCCAAGCGCGACTTCGTGCTCACCGCCGAGGATGCGCTGGTGCCGGCGGGCGAGGGCGCCGAGGGCGTCCATCTCTACGCCGGTTACGATGCCGCGGGCGCACTCGTCGGCATTGCCTTCCCGGGCGCCGCGCGCGGCTACCAGGACGTCATCCAGTTCCTCTTCGGCTATGACCCCGCCTGTCAGTGCGTGATCGGCAGCAAGGTGTTGAAGTCGACCGAGACCCCGGGACTCGGCGACAAGATCTCCACCGATGCCGAGTATCTGAAGAACTTCGAGGCGCTGGACGCGCGGCTCGATGCCGCCGGGACGGCGCTCGCCAACCCCATCGTCCCGGTCAAGCACGGCACCAAGACCCAGCCCTGGCAGATCGACGCCATCTCCGGCGCGACCATCACCTCCAACGCCATGGCGCGCGCGGTCAACGACGCCGCCCAGCGGGTGGCACCGGCGGTGCAGCGCGAGCTGGCGCTCTTCTCCGAACCGAACCGTAGCGAGGGCCGATGAATGGCTGAACTGCCCAACCAACAAGAGAGCCTGTCGCTCGACACCTTCGTGCGCGGGCTGTGGGAAGAGAACCCGGTGTTCGTGATGCTGCTGGGCATGTGCCCGGTGCTGGCGGTGACCAACACCACGGTCAACGCCATCGCCATGGGTCTGGCCACCACCTTCGTGATGGTGTGCTCGAGCTTGCTGGTGTCGCTGCTGCGCAACTGGATCCCCAAGCAGGTGCGTATCGCCAGCTACATCGTCATCATCGCCACCTTCGTCACCATCGTCGATTATGCCATCCAGGCCATCAGCCTCGAGCTGTATGCCGCGCTCGGCGCCTTCATCCAGCTGATCGTGGCCAACTGCGTGATCCTCGGTCGCGCCGAGGCCTATGCCTCCAAGCAGCGGCTGCACACCACCCTGGTCAACAGCCTCGGCATGGGCGCGGGCTTCACCCTGGCGCTGCTCAGTCTCGGCACGGTGCGCGAGGTGCTCGGTAGCGGCACCATCCTCGGCATCCCGCTGTTCGGCGCCGACTTCCAGCCCTGGGTAGTGATGATCCTGCCCCCGGGCGGGTTCTTCGTCCTCGGTGCCTGGCTGTTGTTGTTCAACTGGCTGCGGTTGCGTAAGGAACGCAAGCTGCAGTCCGCCGCGGAGAGCGCATATGCACGCTGAACCCTTGTCGCTGATCTTTCTCAACGCCGCGGTCGTCAACAACTTCGTGCTGGCGCTGTTTCTCGGCATCTGTCCCTTCCTCGGCGTCTCGGCGAAGAAGGAGACGGCCTGGAACATGGGCCTGGCGACCATGTTCGTGATGCTGGTGAGTTCGGCCGCGGCCTATGGCATCAACTGGGTGCTCGGCGAGCTGCAGCTCGAGTTCCTGCGCCTGATCTGCTACATCGCGGTGATCGCCTCGGCGGTGCAGCTGGTGGAGATGTTCGTCAAGCGCTTCAGCCCGGCGCTGTTCCGCTCGCTCGGCATCTTCCTGCCGCTGATCACCACCAACTGCGCGATCCTCGGTCTGGCGCTGTTCCAGACCGCCAAGGAGTATGACTTCGCGCAAAGCCTGGTCTATGCCGTCGGCGCCGGCGTGGGCTTCACCCTGGCGCTGATGCTGATGGCCGGATTGCGCGAAAAGCTCGCCCTGGCGCGGGTGCCCCGGGTCAGCGAGGGCGCGGCGATGAGCCTGATGCTCGCCGGGCTGCTCTCGCTCGCCTTCATGGGTTTCGCCGGGTTGGGTGGCAGCCATGGCTAGGTTGTTGCTGGTCCCGGTGATCATCTTCGTCGTGCTTGCCGGCTGGGTCGGGGTGCAGCAGCTGTACGCACGCTTCGCGCGGCGTCATCCGCAGCTCGGCCCCTACCGCCCCGAGGGCGGTGGCTGCTCCTGTGGCAGCGGTCACTGCGAGGTCGAGGTGGCCGTGCCTGGCCCCGTGCACGGCGAGTGCAACGCCGATCGTCTCTGATCGGCGTCCCTCTCGCGACCCCGCGTGGGTCGCAGGACAGCGTTTAAGGAGCTGACATGAGTGAATCACAGGCCGCTGGCGGCCCGCAGACCGAGGCCCTGATCAAGGCCTCGCGACGCATCACCCCGGAGGATACCGAGGAGGTCCGTCACCTCACCCTCGAGGTGCTCGATCCGGCCTTCCAGTTCGTCGAGGGCCAGAGCATCGGCGTGCTGGTGCCGGGGCCGCATCCCTTCGGCAACGCCGTGCACATGCGTCGCTACTCGATCGCCAACGCCCGACCCATGCCGCTCGACGAGGGGGTGGTGATCGAGCTGCTGGTGCGTCGCTGTTTCTATCTCGACGAGGTCAGCGGCGAGCGCTATCCGGGCATCGCCTCGAACTATCTGTGCGACGCCCAACCCGGCGACAAGATCAGCATCACCGGTCCCTATGCGAGCGCCTTCCGCATGCCGCTCGACAACCGGGCCAACCTGTTGATGATCGGCACCGGTACCGGGATCGCGCCCTTCCGTGCCTTCGCCCAGCACATCTACGAGCGGCGCGGCGACTGGAACGGTCAGGTGCGCCTGTTCTACGGCGGTCGTACCGGTCTCGACCTGATGTATGCCAACGACGAGACCTCGGACCTCGCCAACTACTACGACGAGAAGACCTTCAAGGCCTTCCGTGCGCTCGGCACCCGGCCGCTGATGCGTTCCTCCGAGGCACTGGCGCAGGGGCTCGAGGCCCATGCCGAGGAGACCCTGCGGCTGATGCGCGAACCCAACACCCAGGTGTTCATCTCCGGTCTGCGCAAGACTGCCGAGGCGTTCAACCGGGTGATGGCCGAGCAGGCCGGCGGCGAGGAGGCGTGGGAGACGCTCAAGCAGTCGCTGATCGACGACCAGCGCTGGTCCGAGCTGTTCTACGACTGACGCCCGCAGTGGTCGGGGCCGGAGGCCCTGACTGACGACAGGCTTGAACCCGACCGCCGCGCTTGTCAGGCTGGCGGTCGGATCCAGCCCCATGTCGTCAACCGGCCAGGAGGCCGACGCCATGTCCGTCGCACCATCCGTTCCGTCCAACGTCCTCTGGTCAGTGGTGCGCCGTCTCTCGGCGCTGCTGTTGCTGGCGGCGCTGATCCCCTTCCTGCTGCGCTTCCCCGCCATCGCCCCCTGGTTGGCGCTGGGGCTGGCGCTTTACCTGCTGGTGCTGTTGCGCGACCCCGACGCCTGGCTGGTGGTGGTGCCAGTGGCGCTGCCGCTGCTCCAGCTCGCGCCCTGGAGCGGCTGGCTGTTCGTCGACGCCTTCGATGCGCTGCTGCTCTGCACCCTCGCCGCCGGACTGTGGCACGGTGGTGGAGAAGGGCGGGCGCGCCCGAGCGCCGGCGCCCGGTTGCTCCTGCTGCTGCTGATGGTGCTCGCCGCGATCGGCTGCTGGCGCGGGCTCGGCGGCGCCTGGCCGCCGCTCGATGCCAACGCGCTGGTCTCCTACTACAGCCCGCTCAACGCCCTGCGTCTGACCAAGGGGCTAGTCTGGGCGCTGCTGCTCTATCCGTTGTGGCTGGCCGCGCGCGGTCGCGATCCGGCGCGCGCCGAGCGGCGCTTCGTCGCCGGGGTGCTGATCGGGCTGCTCGGGGTCGCGCTGGTGGTGGTGTGGGAGCGCGGGGTGCTGCACCAGCTGATCTTCTTCGAGGGTCCCTATGCGCTGCTCGGCACCCTGCTCGACTTCTCCACCGCCTATCGCGTCACCGCGCTCTTCGCCGACATGCACGTCGGTGGCGGCGCGATCGACGGCTATCTCAGCCTCGCCTGGCCGTTCGCGGTGCTCGCCCTGCTGATGGCGCGCTCACGCTGGTGGGGCGCGCTGGTCGCCATCGTCCTGCTCGGCGCCTGTTACGCGATGGTGGTGACCTTCTCGCGCGGGGTCTATCTCGGGTTCCTGGCGGTGGTGGCGGCGGCCTTGCTGCTCGGCTACTGGCGTCAACGTCGGGTGTTGCCGCGCGGGGTGGCGCTGCTCACCCTGGCGGCGCTGGCCGGCTCGGCGGCGATGGCGTTGTGGTCGTTCCGCTCCGGGGGCATGTTGGCGATGAGCTGTGCGCTCCTCGCCCTGGTGGTCGCGGCGCTGCCGGGCTGGCTCGCCGGTCTCGGGGTGTCCGTGCGCCGTCTCGCCTGGCTGAGTGGTGCGGTGGTGCTGGCGCTGGCCGGGCTGGCCGCTCACGGCGCGGCGACCAGCAAGTGGACTAGCCTGCCACTGCCGCTGGCAATGGCGATCGTCGTCGCCGGGGTGGCGCTGCTGGCGATGATCGGCTGGCGGCTCGAACGCGACTGGGGCGCTCGGCTGGCGCCGCGCCATCGTATCCTCGCGATGATGCTCTGGTGCGTGATCCTCGGGGCCTTCATCCCGAGTCTCTTCGGCAGTCGCATGGAGGCGCGCTTCGCCGAGGCCGGGAGCGATCTTCAGGCGCGGCTGACGCACTGGCAGGAGTCGCTCGCGGTGGTGCCGGCGGACTGGTCCGAGCGGCTGCTCGGGGTCGGCGCCGGGCGCTTTCCCGAGCGCTATCTGTGGACGCGGCGCGCCCCTCAGGAGTTTGGCACCCTGGGCCTCGCCACCGAAGCGGACAATCGCTATCTGCGTCTCTCCGGTGCGCGCGGTATGCGTCTTGGACAACGCATGCGGGTGCAGCCGAACACTGCCTATCGGCTCCGCCTGGCGGTGCGTACCGAGGCCCCCGAACTCAAGTTGCAGCTGCGTCTGTGTCACCGTCAGATGATCGCGCCGAGCGAGTGGAACCCGCGCTGCGCCAGCTTCGCCCCGATGGTGACCGATACCGCCGGTCGGTGGCGCCGGCTCGAGTTCGTCTTCGACAGCGCCAACCTCGGCTCTCTCGAGCAGGCGCTGCGCGCGCCGCTGCTGCTGACCCTCGCCAATCGCCGTGAGTACCGTCTGCTCGAGCAGCCGCAGACCCTGGTCGACATCGACGACGTCTCGCTGCAGCCGCTCGAGGGTGGGCGCGAACTGGTGCGCAACGGCGACTTCGGTGCGGGGATCGACCATTGGCTGAGCTATTCCGACTTCGACCACCAACGTTGGCACACCGATAACCTCTGGGTCCATCTGCTGGTCGAGCGCGGCCTGCTCGGTCTCGTCGTGCTGTCGCTGCTGCTGCTCGTCGCCACCCGTGGTCTGCTCGCCGGGCGCGTCGTCTCGCCGGCCTTCGGGCTCACCGTCTGGCTGGCCTTGCTCGGCTTCCTCGCGGTGGGCACCTTCGGCACCCTGCTTGATGCCCCGAGAGTGGCGCTGCTGTTCTATCTGCTGGCCTTGATGGGGCTGCCACTACAGGTCGAGACCCCGCTTCGGCGTCGACGCAGCGTGGCTGTCGAGGGTTGATTCCGCTTGCCTCGGCGGGAGTGGAGCCTCTACCCTAATTGGCCGAGTCCCACCGACTTGAGGAGTCGTGTCCGCCATGTCGATCGCCACGGAATATTTCGCCTTCCATCGGCAGTTGCAGGAGCGCGGGGTAGTGTTCTCCTTCGTCGGCTATCTCTCCGAGGGGATCCTGTTCTCGCTCGGTGAGGCGCTCAAGCAGAAGATGAGCCTGGAGGACGCCGACTCGCGGGTGATCAAGCGGGTGTTCTCGATCTTCGTCGAACAGGTGCAGAACATCATCCGCTACTCGGCCGAGCGGGTCGAGGGCGACCTCGGCAAGCCGGTCGAACTCAGCTCGGGGATCGTGGTGGTCGGTCGCGAACGCGACCGCTTCTTCGTCGTCTGCGCCAACATGGTGCGTCGTGACGAGGCCGCCGAGCTACAGCGCCGACTCGAGCAACTCGCCTCGATGGACAAGGACTCGCTCAAGTCCTATTACCGCGAGCGATTGCGCGCCCCGGTGGAGGATGACAGCCGGGGGGGCAACATCGGGCTGATCGAGATCGCGCGTCGTTCGACCGATCCGATCGAGTTCGGCTTCGTAGAAGTCACCGAGGCTCGCTCCTTCTTCTGTCTTAAGGCCTATATCTGAGAGAAGGATGGAGACGTTGGAGACGCTGTATCGCGCACCGACCGAACGCTCGCCGCTGCTTGAGTTCGATTTCGCCAATCGCCGTCTGCGCATCGAGGGTGAGTCCTACCCCGAGGACGCCGCGGCCTTCTTCGGTCCGGTGATCCAGGCGCTCGACGCCTTTCTCGCCACGGCCTCGACCGGTCAGTCTCCCGCGCTGCTGGTCGAGCTGCGCATGTCCTACTTCAACAGCAGCAGCGCCAAGGCGTTGATGAACATCTTCCAGCGCCTGGAGCGGGCCGCCGGCGCCGGGCTCGGGGTGCGCATCCGCTGGCACTACCATGTCGAGGACGACACCATGCAGGAATTCGGTGAGGACTTCAGCGAGGACTTCGAGCACGCCCTGTTCGAACTCTGCGAATTCGATGATGACTGACCGGCACCGATCATGAGCGCCGACGAGTCCGAGGAAGAATTCTCGCTCTATGCCCATGAGCAGGCGGTGATCCGTCAGGCCGAGGCGATGCTCGAGCGGCTCGACGAGGTCGCCGAGGGGGTGCGTCAGCTCGCCCGCGCCTATCAGGACGGCTATCACGAGTCACGCCGATTGGTGCGCATCAGCGACCGCATGCAGCTCGATCTGCACGACGCCAACCGCACCCTGTCGTTGCAGACGCGCGAACTCAACGCCCTCAATGCCACCCTGGTCAAGGAGATCGAGCGGCGCGAGCAGCTCGAGCAGGAGCTACGCCGGATTGCCTCGGTCGACGAGCTGACCGGACTGCACACCCGTCGCCACCTGCTCGAACTCGGCGAGCACGAGCTCAAGCGCATGGCCCGTCATCGGCGCGGTTTGTCGGTGCTGCTGCTCGACCTCGATCACTTCAAGCGGGTCAACGACGTCCACGGTCATGTCGCCGGCGACCGGGTGCTCGAGCACTTCGGCACCCTGTTTCGCAGCGCGCTGCGCGAGGATGACGTCCCCGGACGTTTCGGCGGCGAGGAGTTCATGGCGGTGCTCCCGGAGATCCGCCTGGAGGCTGCCGCCGAGGTCGCCGAGCGGCTGCGGGCGCGGGTGGCCGAGGCCGAGACCCAGTGGAAGGGCGAGCGGCTGCGCGTGACCGTCAGCATCGGCGTCGCCGAGGTCGCCGTCGACGAGCCGCTGGAGCGGGCGATCGCGCGCGCCGATCGGGCGCTCTACGTCGCCAAGCGCAACGGGCGCGACCGCGTCGAGCTGGCCGAGACCGAGCTGCCCGGCGCGAGCGGGCAGGACGTTCCAGACGCATGATCGCGCGGCTGGTTGCACTGCTGCTGATGCTGCTCCCGGGGGTGTTGCAGGCCGCCGGAGAGCGTTATGTGATCGGGGTCGAGAACATCGACTATCTGCCGCACTATGCCGCGCATACCGGGCACTTCGAGGGCTTCGCCCGCGAGCTGCTCGATGCCTTCGCCGTCGCCGCCGGGATCGAGTTCGAGTACAAACCGCTGCCGGTGCCGCGGATGGTCGTCAGCCTACTGCGTGACGAGGTCGATTTCCTCTATCCCGACGATCCGAGTTGGCGCACCGAGGCACGCGGCGGTCGAGCGTTCCACTACAGCGCCCCGGTGGTCTCTTATATCGACGGTACCCTGGTACGGCCCGAGTCCCTGGGGCAGGGAGACGAGTGGGTACGGCGCCTCGGGATCGTTGTCGGTTTCACCCCCTGTGCCTGGCACTCGCGCCTGGAGACCGGCACGCCGGTGCTGCGCGAGAACGCCGGCTTTGCCGCGCTGCTCAATCAGCTGCACAGCGGCCGGATCGATGCCGCCTATGCCAATGTCGCGGTCGCCGCCGAGCAGTCGCGTCGGCTGTTCGGTCGCGCCGATGCCCTGGCCTTCGATCCCGGGCTGCCGCTGGCACAGGGTGAGTACCGTCTCTCCACCCGGGCGCACCCCGAGGTGTTGGCACGCTTCGACCGCTGGTTGGCGAGCGAGGCGGCGCGGGTCGAGGCGATCAGACGCGCCCATGGTCTCGGCGCCGTCGCGCTGGAGGCGCATTGAGTATGCCTGGGCAACAGGATGCCACCCCGCCCGAGGTCCCGTTCTGGCGCGGGCTGACCTTCCGCCAGGCGGCCGTCACCCTGGCGGTGGTGTTGCTGTTGGGCATGTTGGTGGGGCTGCTGGAACTCTTCCTCGACTGGCGCGGGATGCGCGCCGATGTCGAGCGCGATCTGCGCGAGACCCTCACCCTGGTCGAGGGCTCGGCCTCCGAGGCGCTCTATCAGCTCCATCCCGAACTCGGTCGCCAGCTCGTCGACGGGCTCTTCGCCAGCGCCTCGATGCGTCGCGCCGAGCTGCGTGACGACTTCGGTCGGGTGCTCGCCGAACGGGTGCGCGAACCCGCAGCGACTGCGCTGGCCGAGGACTGGTCGTGGCTGTTTGCCGATGTCACCCGGATGCGTCTGACGCTCGATTACGGCTTCGCTGGCGCTGATGCGGAGCCGGTCGGAGCCCTCGAGGTCGAGCTTTCTGCGGCGGTGTTGACCCAGCGCTTCCTCGCCCAGGCCGGGCGCGACGCGCTGCTCGGGCTGGCGCGTGCGCTGGTGATCTCGGTGCTGGTCGCGCTGCTCTTCTATCTGATGATCACCCGCCCGCTGGTACGACTGGTCGGCGCCATCGCAGCGGTCGATCCGGCGCGTCCAGGGGGGTGGGCGCCGCCGCGTCTGCCTCATCATCGCGGTGACGAGTTCGGGCTGCTGCGCGCGCGCCTCGGTGAGCTGTTCGCCGCCTCGCAGCGCGGTCTCGATCAGCGCGACCGGGCGCAGCTCGAGCTGACCGCGCTCACCCAGGAACTCGAGGCGCGGGTACGGCGGCGTACCCGGGAGATCGAGCAGCAGCGCGATGCGCTCGAGCGGGCCTTCGGTGAGCTTGACGCCGCCCATCAGGAACTGGGCAAGGCCAACCGCATGATGGTCGAGAGCATCCAGTACGCGCGGCGCATCCAGACGGCGATGCTGCCCGACAAGGGTGCGTTGGGCGACGGGGTGCGCGAGATCCAGGTGTGCTGGGAGCCGCTGCATCTGGTCGGCGGCGACTGGTTCTGGCTCGAGCGGCTCGACGACGCGCGTTATCTGATCCTGATCGCCGATTGTACCGGGCACGGCGTGCCGGGGGCCTTCATCACCCTGGTGCTGGCCTCGGCGATGACCGACATTCTGCGCGATCATGCCAGCGCCGACCCGGCGACCATCCTGCGCGCGATCGATGCCGTGGTGCGCACGCGACTGCGTCAGGATCACCCCGAGGCCGAGTCGGACGACGGGCTGGAGGCGGCGGCGGTGATCTGGGAGCCGGCGCGCGCCGAGCTGAGCTTCGCCGGTGCCGGCATCCCGCTGCTGTGCATGGACCCTGCCGGGCGGGTGGAGACGATCCGCGGTGCGCGCGCGCATCTCGGCTACCGCAGTCTGCCGGCCCCCGAGGAGATCCCGGTGCACCGCATCGCGGTGGCGCCGGGGGCGCGCTTCTATCTGCTCACCGACGGCATCTCCGACCACATGGGCGGGCAGCCCCGGCGGCTGCTCGGTCGCCGCCGTCTGGCGGGCTGGCTGGAGCGTCACGCCGGGCTCGGTCTGGCCGAGCAGCTCGCCGCCGTCGAGCGTCTGCTCGAGGACTATCGCGGCGACGAGCCGCGGCGCGACGACATGACCCTGATCGGCTTCCAGCCGCGTTGAGCCGTCGCGGTCCGGTCGGTCAGCGGATGATGTCGGTGATCCGCCACTCGCGTCCCTCGAGTTCGAGGCGGATGTGGGTCGGCGCCTTGCCGAGTTCGCCGATGCGCACCAGGAAGCGATCGTAGGACTCGAAGAAGGCGTAATCGATGCCGGCGAGCAGATAGGGTGGAGTCTGCGAGGTGGCGCGTCCGACCGCTTCGCGCAGCGTCTGCCGCGCCCAGGGCAGGGTGATCGCCTGTTCGAGCGCGGCGTCGCCGAGTTCGCCGACGTTCCGGCGCAACCAGTCCATCACTCCGCCGGCCTCGCCCGCGGGCAGCATACCCTCGACGCCATCGGCGATCCGTGTCTTGTAGTTGTCGCGGATCGCCGGCAGGTCGACCAGGGCCGCCAGCTCGCTGGTGTCCTCCTGGTTGATGGCGTCATCGAGCTGGTAGACGGCATAGTAGGGCCACAGCCCGTAGCCGAGCACGGCGAGCAGGATCAGATAGCCGAGAAAACGCATCGTCGCTCCTCATCAGGTCAGGGCGGGAATCGATGGGGCATTCTAACCGCAAGCATCGCCCCGATATAATCATCCTCCCAAAAACCAGCCCGAGGTGATCGTGGACGACCCGACTCCCAATCCGAGCCCGCAACCCGACCCCGCGACCGCCGGGCTCCGTGTCTATCTGGTCGGTGGCGCGGTGCGCGACCGGCTGCTCGGTCGGGCGGTGCGCGAGCGCGACTATGTGGTGGTGGGCGCGCGCGCCGAGACCCTGCGCGCGCGCGGCTTCCAGCAGGTCGGCAAGGACTTCCCGGTGTTCCTGCATCCGCTCACCAAGGACGAGTACGCGCTCGCCCGCACCGAGCGCAAGACCGCGCCCGGCTATCACGGCTTCACCGTGCACGCCGACCCCGATGTCACCCTCGAGCAGGACCTGCTGCGTCGCGACCTCACCATCAACACCTTGGCCGAGGATGCCGAGGGCCGCATCATCGACCCCTATGGCGGGCTCGCCGATCTCGAGGCGCGGGTGCTGCGTCATGTCTCGCCGGCCTTCGCCGAGGACCCGGTGCGCATCCTCCGTCTGGCGCGTTTCGCCGCGCGCTTCGCCGAACTCGGTTTCACCATCGCTCCCGAGACCCTGGCACTGATGCGCGAGATGGTCGCCGCCGGCGAGGTCGATGCCCTGGTCGCCGAGCGGGTGTGGCAGGAACTCTCGCGCGCGCTCTGCGAGACCCGACCCTCGCGGTTTTTCGAGGTGTTGCGCGAGTGCGGGGCGCTGGCGCGCCTGCTGCCCGAACTCGATCGCTTGTGGGGGGTGCCGCAGCCGCTCAAGTGGCACCCGGAGGTCGATACCGGGGTGCACGCGATGCTGGTGCTCGACATGGCCGCACGGCTCTCGCCGTCGCTTGAGGTGCGCTTCGCCGCGCTCTGTCACGATCTCGGCAAGGGCACCACGCCGGCCGAGATCCTGCCCAGCCACAAGGGACACGAGGCGCGCAGCGTCGAGCTGCTCGAGGCGGTCTGTGAGCGCTTCCGGGTACCCAACCGCTGTCGCGAGCTGGCGCGCATCACCGCCGGGCAACATGGTCTGGTGCACAAGGTCGAGGAATTGCGCGATACCACCGTGCTCGATCTGCTCGAGCGCGCCGATGCGTTGCGTCGGCCCGAGCGCTTCGAGCAGATGCTGATCGCCTGCGAGGCCGATTTCCGTGGACGCACCGGCTATGCCGAGCGCGCCTATCCGCAGGCAGCGCTGTTGCGCCGGTTGCAGGCCGCGCTCGCCGTGCTCGATGTCGGCGCCATCGCCCGCGCCGCCCCCGAGCCGCGGTTGATCGCCGGGCGCATCCGCGAGGCGCGACTGGCGGCGATCAGGGCGGCGCGCGGCGGGGGAGCGCCCTGGTTTGTCCTCGGGACCGCCTTGGCGCATCATGATGGGTTTCCTTGCGAGTCGACCCCTGACCTACCGAGAACCATGAGCGAGACCATCAGCTATTCCGCCGAGGGCCTGGAGCAGCGCCCACTCAGGGCCTTCACCGAGAAGGCGTATCTGGACTATTCCATGTACGTCATCCTCGATCGCGCCTTGCCCCATGTCGGCGACGGTCTCAAGCCGGTACAGCGACGCATCCTCTATGCGATGTCCGAGCTGGGGCTGTCGGCGACGGCCAAGTTCAAGAAGTCGGCGCGCACCGTCGGCGACGTCCTCGGCAAGTTCCATCCTCACGGCGATTCGGCCTGCTACGAGGCGATGGTGCTGATGGCGCAGTCCTTCACCTATCGCTACCCGCTGGTCGACGGCCAGGGCAACTGGGGCTCGCCCGACGACCCCAAGTCGTTCGCGGCGATGCGTTATACCGAGTCGCGTCTCGCCCCCTATGCCGAGGTGCTGCTCGATGAGGTGGGGCAGGGCACGGTCGACTGGCAGCCGAACTTCGATGGCACCCTGGAGGAGCCGCGGCTGCTGCCGGCGCGTCTGCCCAACCTGCTGCTCAACGGCGCCACCGGCATCGCCGTCGGCATGGCCACCGACATCCCGCCGCACAACCTCCGCGAGCTGGCATGCGCCTGCACCCATCTGCTCGAGCATCCCGATGCCGATGTCGACGCGCTGATGCGCTTCGTCCCCGCGCCCGACTATCCCAGCGAGGCTGAGATCGTCACCCCCGCGGCCGACCTGCGCAAGCTCTACCACAGTGGCGGCGGTAGCGTACGGCTGCGTGCCCGTTACGAGGTCGAGCGCGGCGATATCGTCATCACCGCGCTGCCGCACCTGGTCTCGGGCAGTCGCGTGCTCGAACAGATCGCCCAGCAGTTCAACGCCAAGAAGCTGCCGATGGTCGAGGACTTCCGCGACGAGTCCGATCATGAGTTCCCGACCCGGTTGGTGATCGTGCCGCGCTCCAACCGCGTCGACATCGAGCGGCTGATGTCGCACCTGTTCGCCACCACCGATCTCGAGCGCAGCTATCGCGTCAACATGAACATGATCGTGCTCGATGGTCGTCCGCGGGTGATGAACCTGCGCGAGATCCTCGTCGAGTGGCTTGCCTACCGCACCGAGACGGTCCGCCGTCGCCTCAACCACCGGCTCGACAAGGTGCTCGAGCGTCTGCATCTGCTCGATGGGTTGCTGATCGCCTTCCTCAACCTCGACGAGGTGATCGCCATCATCCGCACCGAGGACGAGCCCAAGGCGGTGCTGATGGCGCGCTTTGCGCTCACCGAGACCCAGGCCGACTACATCCTCAACACCCGACTGCGCCAACTCGCGCGGCTCGAGGAGATGAAGATCCGCGCCGAGCAGGAGACGCTGAGCGCCGAGCGCGATGAGTTGCGCGCCATCCTCGATGAGCCCGCCGCGCTGCGCCGGCTGCTCGCCGCGGAGTTTGCCGCCGATGCCGAGCGCTACGGCGATGCGCGCCGTTCGCCGCTGGTCGAGCGCGCCGCGGCGAACGCCATCGACGAGACCGAGCTGGCGCCGAGCGAGCCGGTGACCGTGGTGCTCTCGGAGAAGGGCTGGGCGCGCGCGGCCAAGGGTCACGACGTCGACCCGGTGGGCTTCAACTACCGCTCGGGGGATGGCTTCCTCGCCGCGGCGCGCGCGCGCAGCAACCAGGCCGTCGCCTTCCTCGACTCGCGCGGGCGCAGCTACAGCCTGCAGGCCCATACATTGCCCTCGGCACGCGGCCAGGGCGAGCCGCTCACCGGGCGTTTCGATCCGCCCTCGGGCGCGCGTTTCGTGGCGGTGTTGGCCGCCGCCGAGGGGCGCTATCTGCTCGCCTCGGATGCCGGTTACGGCTTCCTCGCGCGCGCCGCCGACCTGGTGGCCAAGCCCAAGGGCGGCAAGGCCGTGCTGACCCTGCCCAAGGGCGCCGAGGTGCTCGACCCGGTGGCGGTTCCCGAGGCCGCGGGCGCGCTGGTGGCGGTGGCCAGCAGCAGCGGTCATCTGCTGCTCTTCCCCCTCGACGAGCTGCCGGAGATGAGCCGTGGCAAGGGCAACAAGCTGATCGCCATCCCCGGCGCGCGCGCCGCCACGCGCGAGGAGCTGATGGTGGCGATGGCGGTGGTCGCGCCCGAGGGCGCGTTGCGGGTGCGCGCCGGCAAGCGCGAGCTGACGCTCAAGCCGCGTGACCTCGAGCTCTATCGCGGTGATCGTGGTCGTCGCGGTCGGTTGTTGCCGCGTGGCTTCCAGCGGGTCGAGGCGCTGAGCGCCGAGACCTGATCGCGCGCCGGGTGCGGTGCGCGCGCCGGGTGCGTCGGGGCAGGGCGAGACCCTGCCGATGATGCGGCGCACCGCTACGGGTGACAGGCAAAAGGAGGTGACGATGCTCGACGGAACCCGCTCGACGATCCTGCTCGTCGATGACTCGCCCGAGAACCTGGTGGTGCTCAGCGAGCTGCTGCAGCCGGAGTTCCGGGTGCGCGTGGCCATCTCCGGCGAGAAGGCGTTGCGCGTGGTCAGTCGCGCGCCGCTCCCGGACCTGGTGTTGCTCGATGTGATGATGCCGGACATGGACGGCTATGCGGTGTTCGAGCGGCTGCGCGCCGATCCGCTGACCGCCGACACCCCGGTGATCTTCGTCACCGCGATGGACAGCGACGAGGCCGAGACCCGCGGACTCGACGTTGGCGCCGCCGACTATATCGCCAAGCCGGTCAATCCGCGCATCCTGCTCGCCCGTGTCCGTACCCAGCTCGAACTCAAGCGCGCGCGTGATCTGTTGCGTGACCAGAACGCCCAGCTCGAGCTGGAGGTCAGGCGGCGGATGCGCGACAACGTGCTGACCGAGCAGGTCAGCATCCTCGCCCTGGCGCACCTGGCCGAGATCCGCGACCCCGAGACCGGCAACCATCTGCGCCGCACCCAGCGCTATGTCCACGCCCTGGCCCAGCAGTTACGCGAACACCCGCGTTTCGAGACCTTCCTCGCCGGGCATACCATCGAGGAGCTGGCGCGCTCGGCACCGCTGCACGATATCGGTAAGGTCGGTATCCCCGATCACATCCTGCGCAAACCCGGTCGTCTGTCGGCCGATGAGTGGGAGGTGATGAAGACCCATGCCAAACTCGGCAGCCTCGCCATCGAGCAGGCCGAGCGCGATGCCGAGCGTCCGGTCGAGTTTCTCGCACTCGCCAAGGACATCGCCCACTATCATCATGAGAAGTGGGACGGCAGCGGTTATCCCGAGGGGCTTGCCGGGGATGCCATCCCGATCGCCGCGCGACTGATGGCGCTCGCCGATGTCTTCGACGCCCTGATCTCGCGCCGGGTCTACAAGGCGCCGATGGGATTTGCGGAGGCGCGCGACATCATCCTTGCCGGTCGGGGTGCGCACTTCGACCCGGACGTCGTCGATGCCTTCATGGCGCGCTTCGAGGAGTTCTGCGAGATCGCCACGCGATTCGGCGAGATCGAGGCATGAGTCCGTGACAGTCGTGACGGCGGGTCGGTGATTCGCGGCGCCCGCTCCAGTGCAGCCCAATCAAGCATTCAGATGGAGGTGAAGGCGATGGCGCGATCATGGCATAGCGGCTCCGCAGCGGGTCATCACGCCAGGGCTTGCCGGGTGAACGCCCGTCGATGAAGAGCGATCAGGGGCGCGCCACCGCCGGGGGGCAGGGACATGCCGGGCGTCGATGGCTGGTCGGATATGTCATCGTCGCCGGGCTGTGGGTACTGTTCTCCGACCTGCTGCTGGTTGCGCTGGGTGGTGGGCCATCCTGGTTGGTGATGGCGAGCGTGCTCTCCGGCGCCCTCCTGGTTGCCGCCAGTGCGCTGCTGTTGCTCGTCGCCGCGGACAGACCGCTGGAGTCGACTCCGCCGTCCAGGTTGCCGCGTGCGCAATGGCCGCCGGTGCTGTTGATGCTCGCGGCGATCGTGTCGCTGGCGATTACCGGGGGTTGGTTCTCCTACGAGCACCAGCGCGCCAACCTCACCGAGACCCTGCAGACCATCGCCGAGCTCAAGGTGCGCCAGGTCGAGCACTGGCTCGGCGAGCGCCTCGGTGACGCACGGATGGTCCAGACCAGCCAGCTCTATGCCGGACTCTATCGCGACTGGCAAGCCGGTGACGTCGCCGTGGGTCAGGCGTTGTGCACGCGGATCGTCGAGTACGCCCGTTTCAACAATTTCGGCGAGGCGCGGCTGGTCAGCGCCGAGGGCGATCAACTCTGTGATGTCGGCGATCCCGGGCCGCCGTTGCCGCGATTGCTGCGCGAGGCGGTGGCGCAGGCCGTCGCCGCGCGGCAGGTCGTGGTGCAGGGGCCTTATCGCGATGCCGCCGACCGTCTCCATGTCGATTTCCTGGTGCCGCTTCCGCTCGAGGCGGAGGAGTCGCCGCCGGTGGCGGTGCTGCACAACGATCCCTCCGAGCAACTCTATCCGCTGCTCGCCTTCTGGCCGTTGCCGAACTCCTCGGGCGAGTCCCTGCTGTTCCGACAAGAGGGCGACACGGTACTGTCGCTCAACGCCTTTCGTTATCGCCCGAACAGTGCCGCGCGGGCACGTACCCCGCTGACCGCCGAACAGGTGATCGCGGTGCAGGTGACGCGCGCTCCGGAATTGCTCGGCACCCTGGTCGAGGGGGTGGACTATCGCGGGGTGCCCTCGCTCGGCGTGGTGCTGCCGGTTGCCGGAGTGGACTGGCTCCTGGTCGCCAAGGTCGATCGTCGCGAGCTGTGGGGCGAGGTGATGCGCGATGTGCGCTGGATCGCGCTGGCGGCGCTGCTGGCGGCGCTGATGGTCCTGGCCGGCGCGGCGTTGTTGCGCCAGCGTCAGCGCCTGCTCTATGCCGAGCGGCTGCGCCATTCGCACGACGAGCGGTTGCGCGCGTTGAACCTGCTCGGGGCGATCGCCGAGGCCTCGCCCGATGCCATCTTCGCCAAGGATCTCGACGGACGCTATCTGCTCTTCAATCGCGCCGCGTCCATCTTGGTCGGGCGTGATCCCGAAGAGGTGCTGGGGCACGACGACCGGCTGCTGTTCCCGCCCGATCAGGCCGCTCAGGTCATGGCCAGGGACCATGACACCATCGCCCGCGGGGTCGACACGACCTTCCTCGAACACCTGAGCTGCGCCGCCGGCGAGCGCATCATGCAGAGCATCAAGGGGCCGCTGCGCAACGGGAATGGTGAGATCATCGGGGTGTTCGGGGTCGCGCGCGACATCACCGAGATCCACCGGGCCGAGCAGGCCCAGGCCGACGAGGCGCTGATGCGCAAGATCCTGATCGAGCAGTCGCGCGATGCGATCGTGATACTCGACCAGGACGGTGGTGTGCTCGAAGCCAACGAGAGCTTTGCCAGGATGCTCGAGCGCCCACTCGAAACCGCGCTGCAGCTGCGGCTCTGGGAGTGGGATCCGGGCTGGTCGCGTGAGCGTACGCTGGAGGTGCTGCAGCGCTTCGAACTCGGTTCGGGCATTCTCGAGACCAAGTGGCGGCGCAGCGATGGCCAATGCATCGATGTCGAGGTCGCCTTCAATCAGATCGAGCATCGCGAGGTCCGGCTGGTGTTCTGTGTCTGTCGCGACATCACCGTGCGCAAGCGTGCTCAGGAGGAGGTGACACGACTCTCGCGGGTGATCGAGCAGACCCAGGAGAGCATCGTCATCACCGATCTCGAGGGTCGTATCGAGTTCGTCAACGAGTCCTTCCTGCGGACCTCGGGCTACACCGAGACCGAAGTGCTCGGCGAGAACCCGCGGTTGTTGCGCTCGGGCAAGACCCCGCGGGAGACCTATGTCGAGCTGTGGCAGGCGATCACCAACGGACGTTCGTGGAGCGGTGAGTTCATCAATCGGCGCAAGGATGGCGAGGAATTCATCGAGTTCGCCATCATCAGTCCGATTCGTCAGCCCGACGGCGGCATCAGCCATTACGCGGCGATCAAGACCGATGTCACCGAGCGGCGGCGGATCGATCGGGAACTCGCCGCGCACCGTGATCACCTCGAGGAGCTGGTGGCCGACCGGACCGTGGAACTCGAGCGCGCGCGCGAGAACGCCGAGGCGGCTACCCGCGCCAAGAGCGCCTTCCTCGCCAACATGAGTCACGAGATCCGTACCCCGATGAACGCCATCCTCGGGCTCACTTATCTGCTCCAGCGTGCCGATCTGGGGCTCGAGCAGAGCGAGCGGCTCGACAAGATCGGTGGCGCGGCGCGTCACCTGCTGTCGATCATCGACGATATCCTCGACCTCTCCAAGATCGAGGCCGGACGGATGGAGTTGCATCAGCTCGATTTCCCACTGCTCGCGATCCTCGATCACGTACGCTCGCTGATCGCCGATCAGGCGCGGGTCAAGGGGTTGGCCGTGGAGATCGATTGCGACGCTGTGCCGCACTGGCTGCACGGTGATCCCACCCGACTGCGCCAGGCGCTGCTCAACTATGCCGCCAATGCCATCAAGTTCACCGAGCACGGGCGCATCGCGCTGCGCGCGCGACTGCTCGAGCAGCACGCCGATGAGGTGTTGGTGCGCTTCGAGGTCAGTGATACCGGTATCGGCATCGCGCCGGAGCAGTGCGCGCGCCTGTTCACCGCCTTCGAGCAGGCCGATGCCTCCACGACCCGGCGCCACGGTGGCACCGGGTTGGGGCTGGCGATCACCCGGCGCCTGGCCGAGCTGATGGAGGGTGCGGTCGGGGTCGATAGCCAGCCCGGCCTCGGCAGTACCTTCTGGTTCACCGCTCGGTTGCAGCGCGGGCGCGGCAAGGTGCCGCCACAGCTCGATGTCAGCGCGCCGGTTCAGGAGGCGGAGCTGCGCGAGCATTTCTCCGGAGCCCGCGTGCTGTTGGTCGAGGACAATGTGGTCAATCGTGAGGTGGCGCTCGACCTGCTGCAATCGGTCGGTCTCAAGGTCGATATCGCACACAACGGCGGCGAGGCGGTGGCCAAGGTCGGGGTGGAGCGTTATGCGCTGGTCTTGATGGATGTGCAGATGCCGGAGATGGACGGGCTGGAGGCGACCCGCCGGATCCGTGCCCTGGAGCTGGAGCGTCAGCCGGCGATCCTGGCGATGAGCGCCAACGTCTTCGACGAGGATCGGCAGCAGTGTCTGCAGGCCGGGATGAACGACTTCGTCGCCAAGCCGGTCGATCCCGACACCCTCTACGGACTCCTGCTCAAATGGCTGTCGAGTGGTGCGCCGCCTCTCGAATCGGCGCGTGTGCCGGCACCCGAGATCGTCCCCGACGACACCGTGCTGGCGGCGCGGCTGGCGATGCTCCCGGGCATCGACGGGCGCCGCGGATTGACCGCGGTACGCGGCCGTACCCAATCCTACCTGCGGCTGTTGCGGCTCTTCCTGCGTGACCATGGTGGAGAGCCGGAGCGCATCGCCGAGGCGCTGGCCCGTGATCAACTGGCCCATGCCCGGCAGCTGGTGCACGCGTGCAAGGGCGCGGCTGCGACGGTCGCCGCCGATGCCGTGACCGATCCGTTGATCCGGTTGCTGCCGCTGATCGAGCGCGATAGTGAGAACACACGCCAGCGACGCGCCGAGCTGCTGATCGATCTCGAACAGGGGTTGCGCCGGATCGAGCGCGGGTTGGGCGAGCTGGCGGCCGAAGGGCTGGATGAGCGAGTCGCGATCGATGAAGTGATCGATCCCGGTCACTTCACCTCGACCCTCGATGAACTCGAGCGCTTGCTGCGCGAGGATGATGCCGCCGCGCTGCACTTGCTCGAAGAGGCCGAGCCGCTGCTGCGCGCCGCGCTCGGCGAGCGCCTGCACGCGCTCACCCACGAGATCGAGCGCTTCGACTTCGATGCGGCGCTGGTGACGTTGGGCGCGGCGCGCGCGCGGATGACCCCGGGCGAGCGCTGATCCTTGGGGCGGCGTTTGGCGTGTGCACCGGCGCCGGATGGCAAGAGGCGGACGTCTCGATGGAGGCCGACTCCAAGGGAGGAAAGAGGGCGTGGCGGACTGACCGGTTCAAATGGGCTTGACACGATCGGACTGAAGCCTTAAAGTTTCAGTCCTCGCCAGGGAGCTAAGGGTTATTGCCCTCATCCCGACCCTTATGCCGAGGTGGCGGAATTGGTAGACGCGCATGGTTCAGGTCCATGTGGGCGAAAGCTCGTGGAGGTTCAAGTCCTCTCCTCGGCACCATATTCCAAGGTCATGTCCAGGTGACGTGACTCGAGCGAAAGAAGCAAACCGGCCCATTGGTCGGTTTTTTCGTTTCTGCGTACCGATCAGGCCCTCGAACGACCGCATTCATCGCCTCGGTGAGGCATGGCGGGCGCGCGATCGGTATGATGGGCGCACCGTTGCGCCACCCGTCGGCGCGCGTGCCCGATCATCCCGCCGTCACGGCCTCAGCGTTCTGGATCCATGACCCGTATCGACTTCTACACCCTCGCCGCAGACAGCAGCGGCGACCGCTTCATCTTCACCTGTCGCCTACTCGAGCGCATCCGTGCCGAGGGGTTGCGTGCGCTGGTGTATTGCCCGGAGAGCGAGTGGGCGCGCCATCTCGACCGGTTGCTGTGGACCTTCCGCGAGGACGGTTTCCTGCCCCATGGGCTGGTCGGGCAGGTCGATGCCGAGTTCACCCCGGTACTGATCGGCGCCGACCCGCGCCCGCCGGTGCCGACCGAGGTACTGGTCAACCTCGCGCTGACGCCGCCGGATGACCTGTCGCCCTTCGCGCGGGTCTGCGAGCCGCTCGACCAGACACCGAGCGTACTCGAGGCGGGGCGGGCGCGTTATCGTCACTACCGTCAGCTCGGCCATCCGCTGGAGCACCATCAGGTGCGACTCTGAACCATTCGGGCACGGCGCGGTACCGCTCAGGTGGCGCGCAGCTGGCGCGTCGAGCAATCCCGGCGCTGACCGCTCGAAGAGGGCGCAAGGCGAAGCGGCAACTTTTCGACTAACATAAGGGTGCGACTCGATCGCTGCGTCGTCATCAGGATGATGGCGTCGGTCGAGCGACTCGATGGATGCAATCGGGGGGTATCTCGGGAGGGAGATGGTGCCGAGGAGAGGACTTGAACCTCCACGAGCTTTCGCCCACATGGACCTGAACCATGCGCGTCTACCAATTCCGCCACCTCGGCATGAGGGTCGGGAGAGGGTTGAAAACCTTCGCTCCCTGGCGAGGCGGCAAATAATAGTGAGACAAGCCGACCCTGTCAACGCTAAACTTGATTTTTTTCCGACAGACTGGATTCACGTGCCAAAAAGAAGACCCTCATCGACCGCGCGACACGCGGACCCGCATCGCCAGCGCGAGGCGAAGAAGTACGCAAACCCCATCCCCAGCCGCGAGTTCATCCTCAAACGCATGGAGGAAGCGGGCGCGCCGCAGTCCTTCGAGGAGCTTACCGGCGTGCTCGGGCTCGACGACGAGCAGGACCTGATCGCGCTCGAGCGCCGTCTTGGCGCCATGGTGCGCGACGGCCAGCTGGTGCGTAACCGCAACGACGCCTTCTGTCTGGTCAACAAGCGTGACCTGATCGCCGGACGGGTGATCGGTCATCCCGACGGTTTCGGTTTCCTGCGTCCCGATGCCGGTGGTGACGACCTCTATCTCTACAACAAGGAGATGCGCACGCTGTTCCACGGCGACCGCGCGGTGGTCCGGGTCAGCGGCCGGGATCGTCGCGGTCGGCTCGAGGGCGCGGTGGTCGAGATCCTCGAGCGCAACACCCGCTCGGTGGTGGGGCGGCTCTACAAGGAGAGCGGTGTCGGTTTCGTGATGCCCGACAACAAGCGTCTGGCCCACGACGTCATCATCCCCAGCGACCGCTATGCCGGCGCCGACCAGGGGCAGATCGTGGTCGCCGAGATCACCGACCAGCCGACCCGCCGTACCCAGCCGATCGGTCGTGTCGTCGAGGTGCTCGGCGACAACATGGCCGCCGGGATGGAGACCGACATCGCCATCCGCACCCACGACCTGCCGGTGGACTGGCCGGTCGAGGTCGATGCCGAGATCGCCGGGCTCTCCGCGGAGGTCCCGGAGGAGGCGAAGGCGGGGCGTGTCGACCTGCGCAAGCTGCCGCTGGTGACCATCGACGGGGCCGATGCGCGCGACTTCGACGACGCCGTCTACTGCCAGCGCACCCCCAAGGGCTGGAAGCTGCTGGTCTGTATCGCCGACGTCTCGAGCTATGTCCGCCCCGGCACCGCGCTCGACAAGGAGGCCTATGCCCGCGGCAACTCGGTCTACTTCCCCGACCGGGTGATCCCGATGCTCCCGGAGGTGCTCTCCAACGGGCTGTGCTCGCTCAACCCCCACGTCGATCGGCTGTGCATGACCGCCGAGCTCTATCTCAACGACGAGGGCAAGATGATCCGCAGCCGCTTCTACGAGGCGGTGATGCGCTCGCACGCGCGTCTGACCTACGATGAGGTCTGGGCGATGCTCGACGCCGGCGATGCCGAACTCTGTGAGCAGCATGCCGAGGTGCTGCCCCATCTCCACGAACTCTACCAGCTCTTCCAGGTGCTGCAGCGCGCGCGCGCCGAGCGCGGTGCGATCGACTTCGACACCACCGAGAGCAAGTTCGAGTTCAACGACCAGGGCCGCATCTCCGGCGTGGTCCCGGTGATCCGCAACGACGCCCATCGCATCATCGAGGAGTGCATGCTCGCGGCCAACGTCGCCGCCGCGCGCTTCTTCGAGCGTCGTCGCATTCCGGCGATCTTCCGTATCCACGACACCCCCAGCGAGGAGAAGCTCAGCGATCTGCGCGAGTTCCTCGGTCAGCTCGGGCTGCGTCTGCCCGGTGGCGCCAAGCCGACCGCGGCGGACTATGCCGAGCTGCTCGACTACGTCAAGGATCGTCCCGATCGCCACCTGATCCAGACGGTGCTGCTGCGCTCGATGCAGCAGGCGATGTACAGCTCGGACAACGCCGGTCACTTCGGCCTCGCCTTCGACGCCTATACCCACTTCACCTCGCCGATCCGCCGTTACCCCGACCTCATCGTCCACCGCATCATCAAGCAGGTGCTGGCAGGGGCCACCGCGGCCGATCTCGACTACTCCAAGACCGAGCTGCAGCAGGCCGGCGAGCACTGCTCGGGCACCGAGCGGCGCGCCGACGAGGCCACCCGCGATGCCTCCGACTGGCTCAAGTGCGAGTTCATGCGCGACAAGCTCGGTCAGGAGTTCGACGGCACCATCACCAGCGTCAACTCCTTCGGCCTGTTCGTCGAACTCGACGAGGTCCATATCGACGGGCTGGTGCACATCACCGCACTCGACAACGACTTCTACCACTTCGATCCCATCGGGCACCGGCTCGACGGTGAGCGCACCGGCACCGTCTACCGGCTCGGCGATCGCCTGCGGGTACAGCTCGCGGCGGTCAACCTCGACGACCGCAAGATCGACTTCGTGCTCGCCGAGTCGACCCGTCCCAAGCGCGCGCCCAAGCCCGGTGCCTCGCGCAACAGCCGCAAGCGCAACGGTCGCAGCCGCAAGCAGCGCGCCGAGGGTCAGCCGCAGCAGCCGGTCGAGTCGGTCGAGCAGCCGGTCGTCGAGCACTCGCCCGCGCCCGAGCTCGCCGCCGAGGAGACGCCGAAGCCGCGCAAGTCGCGCCGCAAGCCCAAGGGTGCGCGCCAACCTGCCGTGTCCGAGCAGGCGCAGCAGGTACAGCCGGAGCCGGCGGCCGAGCCCGCCCCCCAGGGCGAGCAGGGCGGGGATGCCCCCAAGCCGGCGAAGAAGCGTCCGCGCAAGCGCAAGCCGAAGAAGGCGCCCGAGTCTGCCGCCGCACCCGCGCAGCAGCCGGTGGCGCCGTCGGGTGACGAGGCCCCGAAGGCTGAGGCCAAGGCGCGCAAGCCACGCTCGCGCAACCGGCGCAAGCGCAACAAGAGCGGCAACGGTAACGGCAATGGCAACGGGGCCCCGCAGGCATGAAGGACTGTGCCGCAGTCGCCGGGATCCACAGCGCCCGCGCGGCGCTGAAGTTCGGCGCCGACGGGGTCGGCGCGCTTTGGCTCGAACGCAGCCGGCGCGATCGTCGGCTCGGTGAGCTTGCCGAGCTGGCGCGCGCCGCCGGCGTCGAGGTCCGTCAGGTCGATCGCGACACCCTGGAGCGCGCCGCCGAGGGCGCCAACCACCAGGGCGCGGTGGCCTGGGTGCGGGTGCCCGCGGCACGCGCCGAGGCCGATCTCGATCGTCTGCTCGATGCCCTCGAGGTGCCGCCGCTGCTGTTGTTGCTCGACGGCGTGCAGGACCCGCACAACCTCGGGGCCTGTCTGCGCAGCGCCGACGCCGTCGGCGTGCATGCGGTGGTCGCGCCCAAGGACAACGCCGTCGGGCTGACCCCGGTGGCGTGCAAGGTCGCCAGCGGCGCCGCCGAGACCGTGCCCTATGTCCAGGTCACCAACCTCGCACGCACCATGGACCGGCTCAAGGAGCGCGGCATCTGGCTGATCGGCACCGCCGGCGAGACCAATGCCGAGCTCTATGGCGCTGATCTGCGCGGCCCGCTGGGGCTGGTGATGGGCCGCGAGGGCAGCGGACTGCGCCGCCTCACCCGGGAGCGCTGCGATGCCCTGGTGCGGCTGCCGATGCTCGGTCAGGTCGAGAGCCTCAACGTCTCGGTTGCCGCCGGGGTCTGTCTCTACGAAGCGCTGCGCCAACGGCGCGGCTGAACCCATCGACGCGCCACGCCGCCCCCTGTCCCGTCCTCAGTCGGCGGGCTCCGGGGCGTAGGCGCGCAACAACACCTCCACCCCCTGCTCGATCCGGCGCGCCAGCGTCGCCGCGTCCGCGCGTGGACAGCCGCCGCTGAACAGCCCGGTGGTCTGCAACCCCTGCCACATCCCCAACAGCTGCTCGGCGGCCAGGGTGCAGTCGTGCGCCCGCAGGTCACCGCGGCGCACCGCCTCGGCGAGGATGTCGGCGAGCTTGTCGCGGGTGGCCGTCGGACCCTCGCGATAGATCAGCGGCCCCAGCCAGGGCTGCTGACTCGCCTGGCTCGCCACCATCCGGTGCATGGTGACGAAGCCCTCGCTGGAGAGGAACTCCATCAACACCCCGCCGAACTCGATCAGGGTGCGGCGCAGCCCCGGTGCGTCGGTCGGCAGCTGGTCGAGGATTGCGGTCATCTCCGCGCGTTGGGCGAGCACGGTGGCGCGGACCAGGCCCTGCAGGTCGCCGAAGTGGGCATAGACGGTGACCTTGGACACCCCGGCGGCGCGGGCGATGCCCTCGATGCTCAAGGCCTTGGTCGAGCCGGCGAAGAACAGCGCGCGGGTGGCGTCGATGATCGCCTGGTGCTTGGCGGGATCGGGTGGCCGACCGCGGCGGGGCGTGGTGGCGGCGTCTGGCTTGATCGTGGTCTTTTGCATTTACTAAACGCTTTCGTACAGTAATAATGGATAGGTCCCGTCACGGGAGCCGTCCAGACCATAACCGAATCCCGTTCGGCGACGAACGGGTGGAGTCCCGCGAGTGCGTTATCTGATCCTTCCGCTGGCGCTGCTACTCGGTGCCTGTCAGCCCCAACCCTCCGGGAACGAAGCCGTCACCGAGGCCCCGCCTTGGGTGCTCGCGACCACCATCGAGCCCGCTGCGGGCACCGTCTGGCGACTCACCGGAAGCGTCCATGCCCGTCACGAGATCCCGCTGGCCTTTCGCATCGGCGGGGCGATCGTCCGGCGCGCGGTCGATGCCGGTGAGCGGGTCGAGGCCGGAGCGGTGCTCTTCACCCTCGATCCGGCCGATGTCGAGCAGCAGCGGGTGGCGGCCGAGGCCACGGTGGCCAGTGCCCGCGCCGAGACCGAGAACGCCGAGCGCGAGCGCGAGCGTCTCGCCGACATGCTCGAGCGCCGCCTGGCCAGCCAGCAGGAGTACGACCGCGCCGAGACCGCCGCGCGCGCCGCGCGCGAGCGACTGGTGGCCGCCGAGGCGAGCCTCGAGCAGGCGCGCAACGCAGTCGGCTATGCCGCCCTGCGCGCGCCTACCAGCGGCGTGCTGATCGCTGTCTCCGGTCAGCCGGGACAGGTGGTGGCCGCCGGCGAGCAGATCGCAGTGCTCGCCGAGGACGGCGCGCGCGAGGCCGTGGTCGAGGTCCCCGAGGACCGGCTCGAGGCGCTGCCCGAGCACGCCGAGGCGCGGCTGCTCGGCGTGAGCGCGGGCTTCGATGCCGAGTTGCGCGAACTGGCCGGGGCGGCCGACGCTGCTACCCGGACCTGGCGCGCCCGCTATCGACTGATCGAGGGCGCCGCGGCGCCGCTCGGCGCCACCGTCACCCTGCGCTTCACCAGTCCGCTCGACGCTGCCGCGGGCCTGGTGGCGCGGGTGCCCCTGGGCGCCGTGCTCGAGCGCGGTCGCGGCGCCCAGGTGTTCCGGATCGACGGCGATCAGGTGGTGGCCGAGCCGGTGCGGGTGCTGGGGCTGTTCGACAGCGGGGTGGAGATCCACACCCGGCTCGCCCCCGGGACCCCGATCGTCGCGCTCGGGGTCGATCGGCTCGAACCCGGTCAGCGGGTGCGGGTGCGGCCATGAGCGAGGGACGCTTCAACCTCTCCGCGCTCGCGGTGCGCGAGCGCTCCGTCACCCTGTTCTTCATCCTGCTCACCGCACTGGTCGGGCTGATGGCCTTCCTCCAGCTCGGTCGCGCCGAGGATCCCGCCTTCACCGTGCGGGTGATGGTGGTCTCGGCGCAGTGGCCGGGGGCGAGCGCGCGACAGATGCAGGATCTGGTCGCCGAGCCGCTGGAGAAGCGCATCCAGGAGGTCGCCTACTTCTACAAGGTCGAGACCACCGCGCGACCGGGGCGCGTCGACCTGCTCGTCGAGTTCCAGGACTACACCCCCTCGGAGGAGATCCCGGAGCTTTACTACCAGGTACGCAAGCGGATGCAGGACGCCGCCCCGAGCCTGCCCGCTGGGGTGCGCGGTCCCTTCGTCAACGACGAATTCTCCGATGTCTACTTCGCCCTCTATGCGCTCTCGGCGCCGGGGCTCGAGCCGCGTCTGCTGGTGCGCGAGGCCGAGCGCGTGCGCGACCGCCTGGCGCGGGTCGAAGGGGTGCAGAAGGCGCGGCTGCTCGGCGAGCGCCCGCAGCGCTTCTTCGTCGAGTTCGATCACGCCCGGCTGGCCAACCTGCAGCTCACCCCGCAGGCGGTGATGGACGCGCTGCAGGCACAGAACCAGTTGCTGCCGGCCGGTTTCGTCGAGACCGAGGGGCCACGCCTGGCGCTGCGCCTGGACGTCGGGCTGCGCGACCCGGAGGAGATCCGTCGGGTGCCGCTGCGCGTCGGTGGCCAGCTAGTCAGCCTCGGCGAGGTCGCCGAGGTGCGCCGCGGCTACGAGGACCCGCCCGCGTACCTGGTCCGCGCCGGTGGCGAGGACGCGGTGCTGCTCGGGGTGGTGATGCGTCGCGGCGAGAACGGGCTGGAGCTGGGCGCGCGGCTCGATGACTTCGTCGCGCGTCTGGAGGCGGAGCTGCCGCTCGGCATCACCCTGACCCGGCTGACCGACCAGGCCGACGCCATCGCCCACGCCGTCGACCTGTTCCAGATCAAGTTCCTGGTCGCCGTCGGCGTGGTGATGCTGGTGAGCTTCGTCGCCCTCGGTTGGCGTGCCGGACTGGTGGTCGGTATCGCCATCCCGCTGACCCTGGGGCTGACCTTCCTGCTGATGCTGATCCGCGGCATCGATCTCGACCGGGTCTCGCTCGGCGCGCTGATCATCGCCCTCGGGCTGCTGGTCGATGACGCCATCATCGCCATCGAGATGATGCTGGTGAAGATGGAGGCCGGCTGGGACCGGCTGCGCGCCGCCGCCCACGCCTGGACGGTGACCGCCGCGCCGATGCTCAGCGGCACCCTGGTGACGGCGATCGGCTTCGTGCCGATCGGCTTCGCCCGCTCCGGGGTGGGGGAGTACGCCGGCAACATCTTCTGGGTGCTGGCCTTCGCGCTGCTCGTCTCCTGGCTGGTGGCGGTGACCTTCACCCCCTACCTGGGCTCGCTGCTGCTCGCCGACCCCAGGCCCGGCACGGGCCATGGCGAGGGCTACAACGGCCCGCTCTACCAGCGGCTGCGCGCGCTGATCCGCCGCTGCGTGGGCCACAAGCGGCTGGTGGTCGGCTTCACCTTCGCGCTGCTGGCAGTGGCCGTCGCCGGACTCGCCGGTCCGGTGCAGAAGCAATTCTTCCCCAGCTCGGACCGCCCCGAGGTGCTGGTCGACATCTATCTCCCCGAGGGCAGCAGCATCGGCGCGACCGACGCGGTGACCCGTCGTGTCGAGTCGGTCTTGGCCGAAGCACCGGGGATCGCCTCGGTGTCGAGCTATGTCGGCGCCGGTGCGCCGCGCTTCTTCCTCGCGCTCAACCCCGAGCTGCCCAACCCGGCCTTCGCCAAGCTGATCGTGGTGGCCGAGGACGTCGCCGCGCGCGATGCGCTGATCGCGCGGCTGGAGTCGCACATCGCCGCCGGCGACTTCCCCGAGGCGCGGGTGCGGGTGCACCGGCTGCTCTACGGCCCGCCGGTGATCTGGCCGGTGACCTTCCGCGTCGTCGGTCCCGACCCGTTGCAGCTGCGCGCGCTGGCCGACCGGGTGCGTGCCCTGGTCGCGTCCGACCCGCACACCCGCGGCGCCCATCTCGACTGGGACGAGCGGGTGCCGGTGGTACGTCTCGCGCTCGACCCCGACCGGCTGCGACTGATCGGGCTGACCCCACGCGAGATCGCCCAGCAGATGCAGTACGCGCTCACCGGCATCGTCGCCACCGAGATCCGCGAGGACATCCGCAACGTCTCGCTGGTGCTGCGCGGCAGCCAGGACCAGGCGGTGCGGGCCGAGGCGCTCGCCGACCTCACCCTGAAGACGCTCGACGGGCGTACCGTGCCGCTGGCCCAGGCCGGCAGCCTCAGCGTCGGCTTCGAGGACCCGGTGCTCAAGCGCTACAACCGCGAGCCCTTCATCGCGGTGCAGGCCGAGGTGAGCGGCGCCCAGCCGCCGGACGTCACCATGGCGATCTGGTCGCGACTGGCCGAGCTGCGCGCGACCCTGCCGCCGGGCTATCGCATCGACATCGGCGGCGCGGTCGAGCAGTCGGCCAAGGCCGACGCCTCGATCCAGCGGGTGCAGCCGATCATGCTGGCGCTGCTGCTGATCGTGGTGATGCTGCAGATGCGCAGCTTCTCCGGCACCCTGATGGTGGTAGCGACCGCACCGCTGGGGGTGATCGGCGCGACCCTGGCGCTGTTGGTCGGCGATCGTCCGTTCGGTTTCGTCGCCCTGCTGGGGATGCTCGGGCTGGCCGGTATCCTGATGCGCAACACCCTGATCCTCGCCCAGCAGATCGAGGTCAACCTCGCCGCAGGCATGGCCCGCGCCGACGCGGTGATCGAGGCCACGGTGCGTCGCACCCGGCCGGTGGTGCTCACCGCCATCGCCGCCATCCTCGCCTTCCTGCCGCTGGCCACCGACACCTTCTGGGGACCGCTGGCCTATGTGTTGATCGGCGGCATCCTGGTCGGTACCGCCATCACCCTGCTGTTCCTGCCGGCGCTCTACGCCCTCTGGTTCCGGGTGCGGCTGGAGGGGTGAGGGAGGTCGCCAGCGACCAGCCGTCAGCGGGTTGAACCGCAAAGCCGCGAAGGGCGCAAAGGGGAATGAGCCGCCAGCAACCAGCCGTCAGTGGGTGCGGACCCGCGCCGCCTGTGGCCTCACGCCGACATCACACATCATTCACTTCGCGTGCTTCGCGGCTTTGCGGTTCAATCCTGGCCGCTGGCCGCTGGCCGCTGGCCGCTGGCCGCTGGCCGCATTGCGTCCGTCCCGCGAGGGCGTAGAATCCCACATCGATCCCAGTGATTTTCCCGCGCCGGTGTCCGCGTGACGCCGCGACCTCGCTGTCACCCCGACGTCCACGGCGTCGGGGTGGTGTTGTTGAAGCCTGACGGATGCCGACCGCTATGACCGCACTGGAATGGTTGCTCATTCCGCTCCTCGCGCTCACCCTGGTGGTGCTGACGCTGTTCTCCGCCAATCTGGCGACCCTGAGTCTGGCGCGGCTGCTCGCGCCGCGGCGAGCGCTCGCCAGCGCCGCGCTCGACCCCGAGCGGCTGCCCGAGGTGCTGGTACAGTTGCCGCTCTACAACGAGGGCGAACTGATCGGCCCGCTGCTCGAACACATGGCCGCACTCGACTGGCCGCGCGAGCGGCTGCACGTGCAGGTGCTCGACGACAGCACCGACGACTCGCTGACGCTCAGCGAGCAGGCGGTGGCCCGCGCCCGCGCTGCCGGGCTGCGCGTCGAGCTGATCCACCGGCGTGAGCGCACCGCCTTCAAGGCCGGCGCCCTGGCCGCCGGACTGGAGTGCTCGGAGGCGCCGCTGGTGGCGATCTTCGACGCCGACTTCGCGCCGCCGCCGGACTTCCTGCGCCGCACCGTGGCGGTGCTCGAGGCCGACCCGGGGCTGGCCTATGTGCAGACCCGCTGGGCGCATCGCAACCGTGATCACAGCCTGCTCACCCGGGTGCAGGCGCGGTTGCTCGACGCCCACTTCCGCGTCGAGCAGGAGGCGCGCTGGCGGCTCGGGCTGCCGGTGCCCTTCAACGGCACCGGCGGGGTGTGGCGCCGCGCGGCGATCGAGTCCGCCGGCGGTTGGCACGGCGACACCCTCACCGAGGACCTCGACCTGAGCCTGCGCGCGCACCTGCGCGGCTGGCGCTCGGCCTTCCTCGGCGGGTTGGAGGTGCCGGCGGTGCTGCCGACCTCGACGCGCGCCTGGCGCGCCCAGCAGTTTCGCTGGAGCAAGGGCTTCGCGCAGTGCTTCCTCAAGCTCGCCCCGATGGTCTGGTCGAGCCCGCGTCTGGCGCCGTGGCAGAAGCTGCTGATCAGCCTCGAGCTGGCCCAGCCGCTGGCCTTCCTGCTCGGCTCGCTGTGCCTGCTGATGGGCCTGCCGTTCATCGCCGGGGCGGCGGTCGGCGGGCCGCTGCTGGGCACGGTGGCGATCACCGCCTCGGTGCTCGGGCTGGTCGCGCCGGTCGGCTTCCTGCTGCTCGCCGGTCACGCCGGCGGGGTGCGGAAGACCGCGCGCGAGGTCGCCGGTGCCCTGGTGCTGACCAGCGGCTTGCTGCTCTCCAATGCCCGCGCTGGGGCCGAGGCGCTGCTCGGCCATCGCAGCGAGTTCGTCCGTACCCCGAAGCGTCAGGGCGGTCCCGGCGCGCGCCGGCGCCAGTGGCGCGGTGGTCTGCCGGAGCTCGCCGCGGGGCTCGCGCTGCTCGGTTTCGTGCTGTTGCAGCAGCCCATCGCGGTGATCTATCTGCTGGTGGTGATCGGGGGGCTGCTCGGGGTCGGCGTGCTGCAGCTGCGCGATGCGCTGCAGCTCGGTCGGACCGGCGAACCCGGCGCCTGAGGCGCACTCCGGCAAATCGGCGGCAAGGACGTCATTCGGGGCGAAAATCGCGCCCCGGGTGGCGATTTTTGGGGCCTTGGTCAAGTATCATGTTCGGTCTTCGCTTGAAACCCGAACCATGAGCACATTGCCAATGCTGGTCCTCCGTGGCGCGCCCGCCCTTTCCGATCTCCGTCTACGCAAGCTCGCCGAGCGGCTGAGCGAGCATACCGCCCGCCCGCTGCGGGTCTATGCCGAATACGTCCATTTCGCCCAGCTCTCGCGCCCGCTGGACTGGTCCGAGCAGCAGGTGCTCGAACGCCTGCTGAGCTATGGGCCGAGCCTGCCCCAGCACGAGCCCGAGGGCGCGCTGGCGCTGGCGGTGCCGCGCCCCGGCACCATCTCGCCGTGGTCGACCAAGGCCACCGACATCGCCCACAACAGCGGGCTGGTGGCGGTCGAGCGCATTGAGCGCGGCATCGCCTACTACGTCACCCTGGAGGACGGCACGGCCCCCGAGGCGGCGCTGCTGGCGCGCGCCGCCGAGCTGCTCCACGACCGCATGACCCAGGTGGTGCTGGGCGCGCTGGAGGAGGCCGAGCAGTTGTTCGTGCGCGCCGAGGCGCGTGCGCTGCGTCGCGTCGACCTGCTCGGCGGCGGGCGCGCGGCGCTGGTCGCGGCCAACACCGAGCTGGGGCTGGCGCTCTCGGAGGACGAGATCGACTATCTCGCCGAGAGCTTCGGTGCGCTCGGGCGCAACCCCAGCGACGTCGAGCTGATGATGTTCGCCCAGGCCAACTCCGAGCACTGTCGTCACAAGATCTTCAACGCCGACTGGACCATCGACGGCGAGGCGCAGCAGCGCTCGCTGTTTGCGATGATCCGCAACACCACCCAGTGCGCGCCCGAGGGCGTGCTCTCGGCCTACAGCGACAACGCGGCGGTGATCGAAGGCAGCATGGGGCGGCGCTTCCTCGCCGACCCCGACAGCGGCGTCTACGGCGCGCACGCCGAGCCGATCCACGTGCTGATGAAGGTCGAGACCCACAACCACCCGACGGCCATCGCCCCCGATCCCGGCGCGGCCACCGGCTCCGGCGGCGAGATCCGCGACGAGGGCGCCACCGGCCAGGGCTCCAAGCCCAAGGCCGGGCTGTGCGGCTTCTCGGTCTCCAACCTGCGCATCCCCGGCTTCGAGCAGCCCTGGGAGGTCGACCACGGCAAGCCCGGGCGCATCGTCTCGGCGCTCGACATCATGCTCGAGGGGCCGATCGGCGCGGCGGCCTTCAACAACGAGTTCGGCCGGCCCAATCTCGCCGGCTACTTCCGCACCTACGAGCAGACCGTCCCCGGTCTCGCCGAGGGTGAGGACGAGCTGCGCGGCTATCACAAGCCGATCATGATCGCCGGCGGGCTCGGCAACATCCGCGCCGAGCACGTCGACAAGCAGTCGTTCCCCGCCGGCACCCCGCTGATCGTGCTCGGTGGCCCGGCGATGCTGATCGGGCTCGGCGGCGGCGCGGCCTCGAGCATGGCCACCGGCGCCTCGGCCGAGGACCTGGACTTCGCCTCGGTGCAGCGCGCCAACCCCGAGATGCAGCGCCGCTGTCAGGAGGTCATCGACCGCTGCTGGGCGCTCGGCGAGGACAACCCGATCCTCTTCATCCACGATGTTGGCGCCGGCGGGCTGTCCAACGCGCTGCCCGAGCTGGTGCACGACGGCGAGCGCGGCGGGCGCTTCGAGCTGCGCGAGGTGCCCAACGCCGATCCCGGCATGTCGCCGATGGAGATCTGGTGCAACGAGGCCCAGGAGCGCTACGTGCTGGCGGTCGACGCCGCGCGGCTCGAGCGCTTCCGCGCCATCTGCGAGCGCGAGCGCTGCCCCTACGCGGTGGTCGGCGAGGCGACCGCGTCCGAGGCGCTCAAGCTCGGCGATCGTCAGCTCGAGGACACCCCGATCGACATGCCGATGTCGCTGCTCTTCGGCAAGCCGCCGAAGATGCACCGCGAGGTCAGCCACGTCAGCCCGCGCCGCGCGCCGCTCGACACCGCCGCGATCACCCTCGACGAGGCCGTCGAGCGGGTGCTCGGCCTGCCCACGGTGGCCGACAAGAGCTTCCTCATCACCATCGGTGACCGCAGCATCACCGGTCAGGTGGCGCGTGACCAGATGGTCGGTCCCTGGCAGGTGCCGGTGGCCGATTGCGCGGTGACCCTGAGCGACTACCAGGGCTACACCGGCGAGGCGATGGCGATGGGCGAGCGCACCCCGCTGGCGCTGCTCGACGCCCCGGCCTCGGGGCGGATGGCCGTCGGCGAGGCGCTGACCAACATCGCCGCAGCCGACATCGCCCGTATCGGCGACATCAAGCTCTCGGCCAACTGGATGGCCGCCGCCGGTCACCCGGGCGAGGACGCACGGCTCTACGACACGGTGCGCGCCGTGGGCCTGGAGCTGTGTCCGGCGCTCGGCATCGCCATCCCGGTCGGCAAGGACTCGATGAGCATGAAGACGGTGTGGCAGGGCCCCGAGGGCGAGCGGCGCGAGATGACCGCGCCGCTGTCGCTGATCGTCTCGGCCTTCGCCCCGGTGCGTGACGCGCGCACCACCCTGACCCCGCAGCTGCGCACCGACCTCGGCGACACCGAGCTGCTGCTCGTCGACCTCGGGCGGGGCGCCAACCGGCTCGGTGGCTCCTGTCTGGCGCAGGTCTACGGCCAGCTCGGCGAGGTCGCGCCCGATCTCGACGACCCGGCGCTGCTCAGCAGCTTCTTCGCCGCGATCCAGACGCTGCGCGCCCAGGGTCACCTGATCGCCTATCACGACCGCTCCGATGGCGGTCTGCTTGCCACCCTCGCCGAGATGGCCTTCGCCGGGCGTTGCGGGCTCGATATCGATCTCGCGCCGCTCGCCGGCGACGACCTGGCGGTGCTGTTCAACGAGGAGCTGGGCGCGGTGGTGCAGGTGCCTCGCGCGGCGCGCGCCGCGGTGCTGGCCGAGTTCGAGGCGGCCGGCCTGGGCGACTGCGTGACCCGTCTCGGCGCGCCCTCGGTCGATGGTCGGGTGCGCATCCGGCGCGGCGAGCAGACCCTGTTCGCCGCCACCCGCGCCGAGCTGCAGCGCACCTGGTCGGCGACCAGCCATCGCATGCAGGCGCTGCGCGACGACCCGGAGTGCGCCGACGAGGCCTATGCGCGCATCGCCGATGCCGCCGATCCCGGTCTCAACGCCAGCCTCGGCTTCGACCCGGCCGAGGACCTCAGCGCGCCCTATATCGCCCGTGGCGCGCGCCCGCCGATGGCGATCCTGCGCGAGCAGGGCGTCAACGGTCAGGTGGAGATGGCCGCGGCCTTCCATGCCGCCGGGTTCGAGTGCGTCGATGTCCATCTCTCCGACGTCGTTGCCGGGCGCGCCGAGCTGAGCCGCTTCCGCGGTCTGGTCGCCTGCGGCGGCTTCTCCTACGGCGACGTGCTCGGCGCCGGCGAGGGCTGGGCTAAGACCATCCTCTTCAACGCCCGCGCCCGCGATCAGTTCCAGGCCTTCTTCGAGCGCGCCGACACCTTCGCCCTGGGGGTGTGCAACGGCTGTCAGATGCTCTCCAACCTGCACGAGTTGATCCCCGGCGCCGGTCACTGGCCGCGTTTCGTGCGCAACCGTTCCGAGCAGTTCGAGGCCCGCACCCTGATGCTCGAGGTCGCCGCCGACACCCGCTCGGTGCTGCTCGCCGGCATGGCCGGCTCGCGGATGCCGGTGGCGGTGGCCCACGGCGAGGGACGCGCCGAGTTCCGCGACGAGGCCCATCTCGCCGCGGCGCGTGCGGCGGTGGCGGTGCGCTACGTCGAGAACGACGGTCACGTCGCCGAGCAGTACCCGGCCAACCCCAACGGCTCGCCCGAGGGCATCGCCGGCCTGACCACCAACGATGGCCGGGTGACCATCATGATGCCGCACCCCGAGCGGGTCTTCCGCACCGTGCAGCACAGCTGGCACCCGGATGGCTGGGGCGCGGATGCGCCCTGGATGCGGCTGTTCCGCAACGCCCGGGTCTGGGTCGACTGACCCGCGAGCGCGTCCGCCGCTCGCGGCGGGCGCGGCGTATCATGACGTCTGGATGACGCGGCGCGTCTCGGTGCGCCCTGTCGATGTCTTCGCCCCTGTTCGATGGATCGGGGGGAGGGAAGCGGGAGATGGCGTCCGGCCGTCGGGCGCGTCTCCCTGGATCGTGATCACATTGAGGTGATGCCCCATGGATGTCTCCAGACTGACCCTGTGCTCGCTGCTCGTCGCCGCCGCGCTCGCGCCTCATGCCGCGAGCGCCGACGACTGGCAACGGATCGATGCCGCCGCGCCCTTCGTCGACGCCGACGGGGTGTTTCGCACCCCCGCCTGTTCCGGTTCGCCACGGCTGGAGGAGGGGGAGGTGGTGGCCACCGACACCGACTACGCCTTCTTCGTCCGCGATGGTGATCCCGAGCGGTTGCTGTTGTTCTTCGACGGCGGTGGCGCCTGCTGGGACGCTGGCACCTGTATCGACGCCGCGCTCGACGGCAACGTGCTCTACTTCCCCGAGGTCGACGAGACCCCGGACGAGCTGGCCGGTTTCGGCGGGGTGTTCGATCTCGACCGCACCGACAACCCGTTGCGCGATCATCTCCAGGTCTATCTGCCGTACTGCACCGGTGACCTGCACCTGGGCGCGCGCGACACCAGCTATCCGCTGCCCGACGGTGGCGACTGGACCATCTATCATCGCGGGCACGACAACGTCATCGCGGTGCTCGAGTACCTCGCCGACTATTACGCCAACGAGGTCGGAGAGCCGCCCGAGGAGATCGTCCTGGTCGGCGCCAGCGCCGGCGGCTACGGCGTGCTCTACAACTATCCCGCGCTCGCCCGGCGCTTCCCCGGGGTCGAGCGGATACGGGTGTTGGTCGACTCGTCCAACGGGGTGATCTCCGAGGACCTGTTCGAGCGCGCGCTCGAGGCCGACGGGGTGTGGGGCGCGCAGGAGAACCTCGACCCCGAGATCGCCTCGGCCTTCGACGACGGCGCCGGGCAATTGGTGCCGGGGCTGTTCAACACCCTCGGCTGGCAGTACCCGGACGCCCGTTTCGGCCAGTACACCCGCGCCTATGACGCGGTGCAGGTGCTCTTCTTCAACGTCTCCTCCAACCTCGGCAATCCCGAGCGCTGGTTCGATCCGGTCTATCTGCTGCTCTCCGGGCTGGAGTGGACCACCCGCGCCCGCGCCTCGATGTGGGGTACCGCCTTCACCACCTGGAACTACCGCTTCTACCTCGCCCAGGGGCAGACCCACATGGTCTCCTTCTACGACGACTTCTTCAACGAGGACAGCGCCGGCGGCATCGAGTTGAGCGACTGGTTCGGCGACATGATCGAACGCCGCTGGACCTTCGGCAGCGATTGGCGCAACGCCAGCTGCGTCCCCGCCTGTCTGCCGCCCGAGGGGCTCGACCTGTCCACGCTCTAGCCTGATCGCCCCCGGCGCCGCGCGGCGTCGGGGGCGAACCTGTTAGGGTCGGTCGCCCAACCAGCGGATGGGGCCGTCGAAGACCTCCCGGCGGATCGATAACTCCTCGGTGATCGGGGTGTCGTCGATCATCTTCACGATCCCGCTGGTCCTGTCCAGGGTGAGCGTCGCCCGGAAGAGTGCGCTCCCATAGAGGATGGTCCCGGAGTAGCGCCCGCTGTCGGGCGTGTCCGTCGGCTCGGCGGCCCACGGGGTGAACCCGTCGAGGGGCGGCAAGGGGGCGTCCATGACGGCACAAAGCGTCTCGACGCTCTCGACAACCTGAAAACGTCCTGCGTCCGCTCGCAGCATGGAGCAATAGAATCGTGCATATTCCTCGGCGGCCGTGCTGTCCGTCAGACGCAGCTGTCCCGCTGAGACGAGTGCGTAGACGGTCGTGCTGGTGCCGTCTACAAGGGTGAGCTGGTCATCCGTGGCCAAGAGGTCGACCGCCCCGATGCGCTGGCCCTCTTGCACATGGACCTGATGCAGCCGCCAGGGGCTGAAGCCGAGGTCGCGGCGCTCGATTGCGATGACGCGCAGTTCGGGCCGTGCCAGCAGTCGCGCGCCGTCCTCGCTGCGCTCGGCGAGCAGGGTGAGTACGGCCTCGGCCTCGGTCCGATCCAGCGTTTTCCAATCACCGGACAGCAGGCGGGCCGCGCGGTGTCGAGGATCGATCGGGCGTGGCGATAGCCGTGCCGCTGGGTCGAGCGTGTCCGGCGGGGGCGGCGGGGCTTGCCACCGCGCGTGCGACCGCTCCGTCTCGGCCTCTTGTGCGAGTCTGTGCGCAACCGTCTGCAGCAGGGCCTCCATCTCGTGGTCGATCTCGTCCGGCTCGGTCTTGAAGAGGTTGACCAGCCAGGGTTCGAGCAACTGCCGCTCCTCGCGCGCCAGCCCGAGCAGGATGCGCCGGTCGCGACTGGCCTTGTAGTCGGCGCTGGCGGCGAGCAGTCGCAGCGGCAGCGCGAGCGCCTCGATGTCGCCGGCCAGTTCGTGCCAGGTCTCGACCCAGGCACGGGCGGTCTGATCGGTGATCCAGTCGACGGCGAAGCGGCGTGCGCTACGCACCAGGGCCTCGCCGAGTTCGGGCAGTCGGTCGTGTCTGCCGAAGAGATCGAGCCAGGTGCTGATGAAGCGGCGCCAGATGTGCGGGCCCTGGGTGCGGAGGAGGAGCCAACCGACGATACCGAGATCGCGGGCGGACCAGTCGGCTGGGGGCGGCTCCCTCAAGACGGCATCGAGTTCGTCGATGCCTGTCTCCCAACGGTCGAGCCACATCAGGGTGTCGGCATGGAGGAGACGGCGCCGGTAGTCCCAGGCGGCGGTCGGATATGGCTGTTCCAGTCGCTCCAGCGCAGTGGTGTGATGACCTGACCATACGAGATGGATGGCGAAATAAAGGCGGCGGCGCTGGCCCTCGCCGTCGAGTTCGAGCGCGCGCGTGCCGCTCTCCAATGCGCCTTCGAGATCTCCGAGCCCGTATCTCGCGATGCTGAGATGGGTCTGAACTTCGGCCTCATCCGGCATCAAGGCTGCCAGACGCTCGCACATGCGATGGATCAGCCGATACCTTCCCTGTTCCTGCAGCCAGCCGAGCAGATTGCTCCAAGCCTCCATGCGGTGTGGCGCCAGCTCCAACGTCTTGTGATAGGCGTGGAGTGCGTCCCTTTGTCGATCGAGGGAGTACAGATAGTTTGCGCGCTGGTGCCAGTCCGCCGCGTGCTGCGGCTCGCCTTTCAGTTCCATCGACTTCTGGAGATGCTTCCGCGCCTCCGTGTGTCGTCCGGCTCGCTGTAGGTTGTAGGCATGGTTACGGTTGAGAACGGGATCGTCTGGTCTCAGTGCGAGCGCCTTCTCGCTGGCGCCCAGCGCCGCTTCGTGACGACCGAGCTGGGACAATATGACGTCTTGTTCATTCCAACCGTGATGGTCCTCGGGGTCGAGCGCGCTCACCCGCTCCCAGCAGGCGAGCTGCTCGTCGAGTGGGCGCTCGAGCAGCGCGAGACAGCGCGTCTTCTCCCGCCAGTAGTCGGGATTGTCCGGGTCTCGCTGGAGGGCGCACTCGGTCTCTGCGAGGGCGCCCTCGTGATCGCCCCGTGACAGATGACTGGAGATCGAGCGTGTGAAGATCGAGCATAGCGGGTCCTCGTCATTGGCCGCCTGGAGGGCGGCTGCCTCGAGGTGCAGGCTCTCCAGCTCGCCGGCGCTCGCGCGTCTTGCCAGGGTGTCGAGTTCGCGGGGCGAGAACCAGATGCGCAGGAATTCGATGAAGAACGGGATGGTCTGGCCGCGTTGCTCCTTCACCTCCAGGCAGAGCCGCATCAGCGGTTCGCGCAACTCGTAGTAGTTGGAGCGACCGATCGAATCGGCCTGGATGACATAGCCGAGGTCTTCCAGCTTGCCGAGCTGGGTCGAGATGGTCTGGGAGCTGGTCATCACCTGGCGGGCGATCTCCTTGACCGGGGCGGCGCGGCGCAGCCGGCGCAGGGTGTCGAGGATGGCGCGCTGCAACGGGGCGAGCTGGAACATCCGCGACTGGTAATAGGGTGTCAGCTCGTCCAACAGCTTCATCAGCGGCGTGACCAGCTCGTCGAGCGAGTCGCGGGTCAGGAAGTCGTGGAAGATGGTGTAGACGCGCGGGTTGCCGCCGGCCAGATAGTGCAGCGCGCGCACCCGCGCCAGGCCCAACGGGCTCCAGATCTGGTCGGCGAGCGCCGGGTCGTTGGCGTATTCGGCGAGCCGGGCGAGCAGGGTCGCGGCCTCGTCGACCTCGAAGGGGCGCAGTCGCTGCTCGCGGAAGAAGCCGTAGAAGGTCTTGCTGCGCTCGGTCAGGGCCTCGGTGAGACTGGTGGTGGTGGCGAGGATGCTGGTGTTGCCGTGGTTCTGGATGAAGGCGCGCAGCTGCTTCTGGCCTGCGTCCTTCAAGGCGGTGAGCAGGTCGTCGAGGTTCTCGACGATCAGCAGCAGGGTACGCCCGTCGAGACATTCGAGCAGGCGTTGCTCCAGCGCCCCCGTCTGCTGCTCGGTGGGGAGATCGAGCGCGTCGTCGAGCCGCTCTTCCAGCCAGGCGAGATCCGTCTCGTCCTGACGTAGCTGGCGCAGGATCAATGCCAGCAGGGTGGTGTAGCCGGTGATGTAGGGATCCTCCGGCAGCCAGGCGATCCGCAGTCGGGCGGCGAGCCCGGTATCGGCGCGGAGGCGGTGGTTGAGCAGGGCGATCAGATGGGTCTTGCCGATGCCGCGCGGTCCGATCAGCAGCTGTTGGTGCTTGTTAGCGGTGGTGGCACTCTCGCCGATGTTGCGCATCAGGCGTTGCGCCAGCCTCTCGCGCACCACGAACAGGGCTTCCAGGGTACTGGGTTCGCTGAGGCTGGGGGTGAAGCTCGAGTGGAAGCCGCTCATGAGTCGATCCCGAGGTCGAGCCGCCACCAGCGGCGGATGAGATCGAGGGCGAAGCGATAGCGGCCCTCGGAGTCCTGCTCCAGGTAATGATCGCGCTGCATCAGCTTGACCAGGTCACGTAGCCCCTCGCGCTCTCCCTCCAGGAGACGGCGCGCGGTATCGGTGAGGCGCTGGTGACGAACATCGAGTCGCTGGTGGAGGTCGTCGAGGCTGAGCGGTTGGTGCTCGGCCAGGGTGTCGAGCATGGCGCGTACGAGTTCGGCGCGTGCGCCGTAGTAGGTGCCGAGCCGACTTCGAAAGTGTTCGAGTTGCCAGCTGTCCTGCGGCTCGGTCAGCGCGCGGGCGACGATCTGCTCGACCCGTTCCGGGGTTGCCACGTTGTCCTCGTCGGCGAGCGTGGCGACGACATGGTGGATGTAGTAGGGCACGTGGTCGACCAGTCGGGCGATGAGGGCCGCGGCGTGTTGTCTGTCCTCGACCCGGAGTGCCTCCCCCTGCAACAGCTCGGCCGCGAGTCGGGTCGCTTCGAGCGGGGCCAGGGGAGGGACCGTCAGGGTAAGCATGTCGTTGAGCGGTGCGTGCGGATAACCCGTCTCTCGCAACCCGGCGAGCACATGGTGCAGCCCGATCGAGCCGGTGTAGACCATCCGCAGCCCCGGGGCTGTCTGGCGGACGGCGCGCAGGGTGTCGAGCAGGTCGACGGCGGCGGGCCGTCCCTCGGTGTCGATGATCTTCTGCAGCATCCAGGGCAGTTCGTCCCAGATCAGCACCAGACGTCGCCCCGTGTCGACCTCGGCCAGCCCTGCGAACAGCTGCTCCAGGACCGTCTTCCAGTGTGGTCGACTGTGTTCGGGCAACTTCAGGATGCCGGCGATCTCGGTGCCCCCGAGCCTGGTCCAGAGTTCTCCAAGCCGTCTCTTCGCCTTTTCGGTCGTGCCCAGGGATGTCTGCAGCCCTTTTGCCAGGTGTTCCGTGAACTCGTTGGGGTGGCTGAGGCCCTCAACGTCCATGTCGAGTACGTCGAGCCCCTCGGGCGGTTCCGCCGCCATCTTCTTGATGACGACGGTCTTGCCCATGCGTCGCTCGGCGTTGAGCACGATGCTCTGTCGCTCGAGCGTCGACCAGAGGCGCTCGATCAGTCGATCCCGCCCGATCACGTCCTCGGGGGCCAGAACCCCGCCCGGATTCGCTTTCATCGCCTCACCATAAACGAGTCAGAAATAACGTACGTTAAATTTAACTCGTATTTTTCATGATGCAAGTCAGTGGCGATGACCGTCTTGGCGTGTTGCGCCTCCATCCTCGTCGCCACTGTGTGTCGCGCGCTGGCGGCGGTTCTCCGCCCTGTTCTCGATCCGTACTGAGATGATCGCCAGCTTACAGTCCTGCTTCTCGATGGTCTCGGATGAGGGAGCGCTGCAGCCGATGCCGGGCCGGGCTGAGGCTCGTCCGGTTGCGGTTCGGGTGTGCTGGGCGCGTTGGGGCGCGGTGTGGTTGCCAGGGCTGATGGGCGCGGCAAGCTTCTCCGGGACGGGAGACACATGATGCGTCAAACGACTACCGGCCGAGCACCGTCAGCGTGAGGCCGATGAGTCCGAGCAGGGAGATGGCGCGACGGCGCAGCCGCCCGATCTGCTGCGAGTGGCGGGCCGGTGTCTCTTGGTGACTGCCACGGGAGGATCGGCGCGCTGTCGCGGTTCGCATCGAGGCGCTCGAATGATGAGCCGGTCGGCGCGCCTCGTGCTCCCGATGAGCGGTCGCTGCCTGCTGGGACCTAGCCGTCGCCGGGTCTCATCGTCTCCAGGCGCTCGGGCAGATGCTTTACCAGATAGTCGATCAGACTGCGCACCGATGGCAGCATACCGCGCGGACTGTGGTAGAGCAGATAGATACGGTGCATCGAGCCGCTCCATTGCGCCAGGATCTGGGTCAGGGTGCCGGCGCGGACCGCCGGGGCGACAACCGGCTCCGGCAGCAGCGCGACCCCGAGTCCTCGGCAGACCACCTCGTGCAACAGTCGCATGTCGTTGGTCTCGACACGCGGTGCACACTGAAGCGTCAGCCGCTCGTCGTCCGGGCCATTGAGCTGCCAGCGCGTGCGACCGTCGATCGATTCCTCCGAGCGACAGAGAATGTCGTGGGTCGACAGTGCCTCCGGCCTCGTGGGTCGACCACGCTGTTCGAGATAGGTCGGACTGGCGACCAAGATCCTGCGTGCGTCGGCCAGTGGTCGGGCCACCAGACCGAGCGTCTCGTCGACCGGATCACTCGGACGCAGCGCCAGGTCGAAGCGCCCGTCGAACAGGTCGACCACGCGATCGGTGGACTCCACCACCAGCTTGACCTTGGGGTGCTCGGCCAGATAGTTCGCCAGGACCGGGGCGAGATAGCTCTCGGCCATCACCTGCGGGGCGGTCAGACGCACCGTCCCTGAGGGTTCGCGGCGCAGGTCGGCGACGCTCTCGTAGGCGTTTCGCGCGCCTTCCACCGCAGCCCGACAATGGGCGTGGAACCGCTCTCCGGCCTCGGTCAGCGCGATACGCCGCGTCGAGCGATGCAGCAGTCTTACGCCGAGGCGTGATTCCAGCGCCGCGACCCGACGGCTCAGCCGGGTCTTCTCGATCCCGGTGGCGCGGGCGGCGGCGGAGAAGCCATGGTGTTCCACCACGGAGGTGAAATAGACCAGGTCGTTGAAGTCGTCCACGGCTGATTGGTGCTCTGGCGCAACAGTCTTTGGCGATCCCACATCTTATCATCGCCACGGCGCGGCAGTACCCTGGCTCCAGCATCACCCCGGCCCCAGGCCGCTCTCAGCCATTCATGAGGTTCCTCCGATGACAGACCAGCCGACCCTTGAGATCCTTGCCTTCACCGATCCGGTCTGCACCTGGTGCTGGGGAGTCGAGCCGGTGCTGCGCGCGCTGCGGATCGGTTATGGCGATCAGCTCCGCATCCGTCCGGTGATGGGCGGGCTGGTCGAGGACATTCGCACCTTCTATGACCACGCCAACGCCATCGGTGGCGATCCCGAAGAGGCCAACGTGGCGATCGTCGCCCACTGGCTGGATGCCTCGGCACGTCACGGCATGCCGGTGCGGACCGAGGGCTTCCGGTTGTTCAGCGCCGAGACGGTCTCGACTTATCCGCAGAACATCGCCTACAAGGCCGCCGAGCTGACCGACCCGGAGCGGGCGCCGCGCTATCTGCGTCGCCTCCGCGAGGCCTCCGCCACCGAGGCGCGCGAGACCGGTCGGCGCGAGGTGCTGATCGAGCTGGCAGCCGAGGTCGGGCTCGATCTCGCGACCTTCATCGGGCGTCTGGAGGACGGCTCCGCCGAGTACGCCTTCCGCGCCGATCTGGCACTGACTCGCCGAGCCGGGGTGCACGGTTTCCCGAGCTTCCAGCTCGTCTTCGGCGAGCGCACGCTGTCGCTGCGCGGCTATCAGGGCTTGGCGAACATGCGCGCGGTGATCGAGAGCCTGAGCGAGGGCGTGCTGCGCTGGCGCTCGCCGCGCGGTGGCGCCGAGGGGCTGCTTGAACTCATCCACACCCTTGGGCGGATGGCCCCGGTCGAGTTGGCCACCATCCTCGACCTGTCTGCACCGGAGCTGGAGCGCCATCTCGTCGCGCTGGAGGAGGCCGGATCGATCCGGCGCGTGACCGTGGGTAACGGTTGCCTTTGGGAGGTTAGCGATGGCGGTGCCGGATGTGATCCGGCCGCTGGTCTCTGTGCAGCCTGACCGGGAGCGTCCTGTCACTCCTTGGGAGATGAGCGCGGAATGAGGTCGGGGCGGGCGCGATGATCGTCGGTGTCGCGGCCGGGTCGAATCGGCTGGCGGGGCGATGGCCGACCTCGGTCAGGTTGTCGGTGCGCACGCCGCTTCGGTTGATGCCATCGCAGTCAGCCGGGCGGCCATGTCCGCCTTGCGTGCGATCATCTTGTCGGCGAGCTTGTGGCTGCCGCCGCCCTCGTCGATGACGGCGCGGATTCGCGCATCGGGAATCCGCATCACCACCGCGATGGCCGTGGCGATGTCTTCGGCCCGCATGTCGCCGAAGAGCCTGACGGCGTGCGGGTTGTCCGCGTCACCGCGCAGCACGTCGAGTTCGTCCACCCGGGTGCCGAAGGCCCTGCCCTTGGGGTCGCCGTGGGCGCGGAACGACAGCGCGCCGCCGAGGTCGAGCGTCAGCACCCGGTCGTCGACCACGCCCTGGTTGTCGCCGTCGAAGCCGGCGGCGTCCCAGTTGGCCGTCCAGGCGTGCACGCCGAACCAGCGCTGGGCCTGTCTGCGCTCGTGCTCGCTGAGGTGGGCCACGCAGCGCTTGTCGAGTTCGAGCCATTCGGTCGCGACCTGGTCGGTCCGCGTGGTGCGCACATAGGTCAGGGTCGGCGCCCCGGTCAGCGCATAGAGGCGGGCGGCGAGCATCTCGTTGCGCGCGTGCATCGGCGACTCCAGCGTCTTGACGTAGTAACGCCGTCCGTCTGCGTCCTGGAAGAGCCCCGCGGGGTTGGTGCCCAACTGGTCGCCGATGCGTTGCATGGTGTCGGTATCCATCGCTGCTCTGGTGGAGATCATCGCGGCTCCTGGTTCAGTCGATGGCTCGGGTGCGGCGCACCAGGGCGAGTTGCGAGGAGGTTTCGATGGTGCCCTTGCGTGCGCCACGAACCTCGCGGATCGCCGTCTCGGGTTCCATGCCCAGCTCGACGAGCAGACGGGCAGCGATCATGCCCGCCCGGCCCAGCCCACCCCGGCAGTGCACCAGTACGGCCTCGCCATCGCGGAGCCGCTGGCGGATCTCGGGGCCGTGGATGAGCCACTGGGTCTCGAAGGCCGGAGTCGGGGTCGAGTAGTCGGCAATCGGCAGATGGCGCCAGTCGATCCCTCGTCGCCGCACCGCCTCGCCCAGATCGGGCACCTTGAGCGTCACCAGCTCGGCGGGCTCGACCAGCGTCAGCACCAGGGTCGCGCCCCAGGCGACGATGACGTCGAGATCGGTGGCGAGGTCGCGTCGCCAGGCGCCGGTGTGGGCGAAGGGGTCCTGCTTGCCCGGACAGAAAGTGATCCCGATCCGGCCGTGTGAGGGGCTCGCTCGGACCTCGGCAATCTGCAAGGGATGCGTCTGGCTGGTCCGGGCCACTGACATAACATCATTCGATGCGGGGGTGAGGGACATGGGCATGGCAGTTTAGCAAAGCGTCGGGGCAGGCTCCTCCCGCAGTCGCGCACCGCGATGGCGGCGTTCCTGCTGGCTCGGCGGGCGGCGTGTCCGCTCCTGGTGGATCGAGCGCACCAGTCGTGGGTTGATTGGTGCGTCAATGCAACAGTCCTTGGCGATTCTGCTGTCTTATCAGAGCAGGGGAGTCGGGATAAGCTGATCCCAGGTCCGAGGTCGCATGGCCGGTCCCTGGCGTACGGTCGTTGCTGGGGGTCAGGATCTCCATCCTCGCCATAGGTCCCGGAGATCGGCGCGGGCAACCGGCTGATCGCGGGGCGGCGACGAAACGTTTAGAGAGTGTTGCACATGACCGTTTCCACCCAGCAGAGGCTCGAGATGCTGCGCACCATGCTCCTGGCGCGGCGTTTCGAGGAAACCCTGACCGAGCTGTGCCAGCAGCCCGGCAAGATCCACGGCATGATGATTCTGGCGACTGGGCAGGAAGCGGTCGGCTCGGGGGGCTGTGCCGCGCTGTCGCCCGAAGACGTCATCGTCACCAACCATCGCAGTCATCATCACCTGCTCGCCCGCGGGGCCGACCCGAAGGCGCTGATGGCCGAGATCTTCGGTCGGCGCACCGGTTGCAACAAGGGCAAGAGCGGCACGCTGCACCTCGCGGTACCCGAGGTCAACGCGCTCTGCACCACCACGGTGGTCGGCGGCGGCTTCCCCATCGCCACCGGGCTGGGCTTCGCCCAACAGTATCGTGGCGAGGCGGCGGTGACGGCCTGTTTCTTCGGCGATGGGGCGACCAGCGAGGGCTCCTTCCACGAGGCGCTCAACCTCGCCGGGCTCTGGCACCTGCCGGTGGTCTTCGTGTGTGAGAACAACCGCTATGCCGCCGCGCAGGGTTACGACGAGCACACCCCGATCGAGTCGCTGGCGACCCGCGCCGATGCCTACGGCATGCCGGGCGAGCAGATCGACGGCAACGATGCGCCGGCGGTGTTCGAGGCCACCCGGCGCGCCCGCGAGCGCGCCCTGGCCGGCGAGGGGCCGACGCTGATCGAGTGCATGACCTACCGCTGGCGCGGTCACGGCGAGGGTGACCCACAGCGCTACCAACCTGCCGAGGAGATCGCTGCTTGGAAGGCGCGCTGTCCCATCGAGCGGTTGAGTGGGGCGCTGTGTGAACGCGGCGAGCTGTCCGCCGCAGTGCTTGGCGAGATGCGCACCGAGGCGGCCGAAGTCGTCGCCGAGGCGGTGCGTTTTGCCGAGGAGAGCCCGTGGCCCGAGCCGCACGAGGCGCTCGACGATGTCTGGGTCGCGTGAGGGGGAGGTGACGATGCAAACACTCGGAATGGGCCAGGCGGTCAATCAGGCGCTGCGCGAGGAGATGGCGCGCGATTCACGGATCTTCCTCGCCGGCGAGGGCATCGGGGTCGGCATCCACGACAGCCCGATGATGCCGACCGCGGGGCTGCTCGAGGCCTTCGGTCCCGCGCGGGTGAAGGACACTCCGGTCTCGGAGGCGGCGATCGCCGGGCTCGCGGTCGGCGCCGCCGCCGGTGGGCTGCGCCCGGTGGTGGAAGTGATGTTCAATCCCTTCTTCACCCTGGCCTCGGACATGATCATCAACCACGCCGCCAAGCTGCGCTATCTCTCCGGCGGCAAGACCCGCTTCCCGCTGGTGGTGCGGATCAAGAGCGGCGCCGGTTTCGGTGCCGGTTGCCAGCACTCGCACAACCTCGAGGCCTGGGTCGCACACTGTCCGGGGCTGAAGGTGGTGATGCCCGCCACCCCGGCCGACGCCAAGGGGCTGCTGAAGTCCGCCATCCGTGACGACAACCCGGTCATCTTCATCGAGGACATGGGGCTCTACTTCGCCCCGGACGCGGTACCGGAGAACGATTACACCATCCCCATCGGCAAGGCCGACATCAAGCGCGCCGGCACCGATGTCACCGTCGTCACCTGGTCGAAGATGCTCGGTGTCGCCATGCAGGCGGCCGAACAGCTGGCCGGCGAGGGCGTCGATGTCGAGGTCGTCGACCTGCGAACCCTGACCCCATTGGACAGCGAGACCATCCTCGCCTCGGTACGCAAGACCGGACGTCTGGTGGTGCTGCACGAAGCGACCCGCACCGGCGGTTTCGCCGGTGAGGTCGCCGCCGTGGTCATGGAGCAGGCCTTCGCCGACCTCAAGGCCCCGCTGCGCCGGGTCACCGGCCCGGACATCCCGGTCCCGGCCAGCCCGCCGCTGGAGCAGTTCTACATCCCCGGCGCGGGGCAGGTGGTCGCGGCGATCCGCGAGATCGTCTGACTCCGACCTCGGAGGCGCTCCGTCGTCTCCGGGTGTCGTTCGCTCCCGTCCATGGGTGCCCGTATACGCATGCGCCGCGCCGTCGACGACCAAGATCGTCGACGGCGCGGTGCTTCGTTCTGCCTCAGTCCTGCCACTTCTGGATCTCGATGATGTTGCCTTCGGGATCTTTGGCGTAGACCAGATGGATGGCGCCGACGCCACCGACATCGCCATGGACGGTCTCGCCGACGGTCGATCCGCCGTGATCGAGCACCTTCTGCAGACAGGCGTCGACATCGTCGACGGCGAAGGCGATGTGGCCGAAGCCGAAGGTGTTGATGGCCTTCCCCGCGTGCGTGTCCTGTTGATCGTATTGGAAGATCTCCAGTGTCGGACCGGTGTCGCCGAAGCCCGGCAGCAGCAGGTGGATCCCCTGTATGTGGACGGAGTCAATGGCGGTCAGGCGGTCGAGCCAGTCGCCGGACAGATCGCGCTCCGGTGGTTGTGGCGTACAGCCGAAGACGTTGGTGTAGAAGGTCGCGAGCCGCCTCCAGTCCTGGGCGACGATGTTGGTGTGGCTGAAGGTGATGCGCATGTCTCGTCGGCGGCTCCGGTGAGGAATGGATGAGTCCGTGGGCGGGTCTTGATGGATGCCCCAGGCCCTGAGCTTTCTTGCCTGGGGCGTCACTGTCAACAGACACGACGAGCATGACGCGCCGTGCGCCGTTCAGGCCCACGGCTCCAGCCGCCAGCCCTCGGCGCCGCCGACCAGACGCTCGGTCAGATCCAGTGCCTCCAGGAAGGCGTCGTCGTGGGAGATCAGCTCCAGTGCTGCCGGGTCGTGACGCCGCTCGATGTCGACTCCGGGTGTTCGTGGCTGATGAAGCGGCGAAGCTGCGTGTGTCCCGCTGTGCGGTAAGGGTGTCGAGCGCGATGGCGCTCAATGTCCTGGTGCCGCCTTGAAGTCGGGAAGCCCTTCCAGATCAGGATTGATCCATATCGCCCTGTCGTCCACATAAATCCTCGCGTTCGGGCGCCTGTCGAGGGCCGAGTCCAGACAGCCTGCTGGTACGACAAGCGGGGCCTCAGGTGTCGATCGTGTCGGCAGTGCCGATCCGCAGTGTATGCAGAAGCTCTTTTCGTGCAGGGTGTTGGGTAACTGGAAGGTCTTGACGTGCGCCTTGCCTTCGATCCAATGAAGCCGCGCGGACTGTGAGAACAGATTGGCGGCGTGAGCCGACCCCGTGTCCTTTTGGCAAAACGTGCAATAGCAAAGATAGAAGCTGTCGAAATCACCCTCGATCTCGAAGCGGACTCGACCACACAGACAGGATCCGTGGTGTCTTCCCTTCATTGAATGCTGCATGCGTGTTGCTCCTGTCGTGGCGGAGAGAAGAGCAAGCGGGCTCTTCTCTGACCTCGAAGATAGCGACACTCCCGCCGCGCGGCGAGCGCCGTCAGCCGCTCTGGCGCGCCGATCGCGGCACCGAAGCCCTTGAGCAGGAAACCGGCGTGCTCGACGAAGCGCTCGGGGGCGATGCCGAGTCGGGTGAGGATGTCGGGCAGCTCGGCCGGGATCGCCCCGCGCTTGCGTGGATGCAGGGCACGGCCGAGCGAGTCGACCAGGGTCAGATAGTCGCCGAAGGTGAAGGGGATCGTTGCCGGGACCTCGGCGGGGTTGCCGAAGGGTAGTAGTGGGGCAGGGGGTAGGCGATCGAGGACGGTCTCCCAGAGGTGGGTGCTGCGAGCGTCTGGCGAGCTGTCGGCGTGATCGGTCACGGCAGGTGAGGGCGCGTGCGTGGCTGGCGGGGTGTCAGTCTCGGATGTTGCGGTCTCCTGCGCAGCGCGCGCGTGTTGCGAGCCGGGATGGACGTCTGGCGATGCTCGTCTTGCCGTATCGGGTGATGGCGCCACGACGAGAGGCCGCCCGTTCGCCGCGCCATCATCACCCGCCCGCAACGCGGCGATTCGTGCCGCAATCCCGGTATGCGCGCTCTCCTCCGGCGTCTCCGCGATCCCCGCCCGAATCGGGTTGAGATCGACATAGGCCATCACCGCCAGCAGCGCCGTCTCATCGAGGATCGCCTGCGAACGGAAGCGTCCCTCCCAGAACCGCCCGCGTACCCCGTCCTCCCGATTCGCCGCCCGCGCAATCGATTCGTTGAGCACCCGCATGAACCACGAGAGATCCGCCAGCCGCGCCCGGTAGGTCGCGACCAATTCCGCGACCACCTCCAGCTCCGCCTCGGTCATCCCCGCCCGCGTCGCAGGCGACAGAAACCGCTCCACCACTACAGGCCCGCGGAACAGACAGCGCCAGCGCCGCAACACCTCGGTATCCGACCACTGAGCGGCGCGCTCCGCATCCACCCGCACCACCAGATGCACGTGATTGCTCATCACCGCGTAGGCCGCGACATCGATTGCGAACACTCCGGCGAGCTGGCGCAACCGCAACTCCACCCACCCGCGCCGATGCTCGAAACTCCGCCCCGTCAACCGATCGAAGCCGCAGAGATACGCCCGGCGCACGCAACGCGTGACGACGTGATACCAGGGCGTATCGGACAAGGAGACGAGCGAGGCGCGGGGACGAGTCATGGGGCATCTCCGCTAGGGGTGTTGGGATAAGCGTAGGAGAGGGCCTTGGGAGCGTCAACGATAAATGGGTGTCCCTTTAACGTTTAACGATACGATACCGAGTCGGGAGAGGATGTCAGGCAGCTCCGCCGGGATCGCCCCGCGCTTGCGTGGATGCAGGGCGCGACCGAGCGAGTCGACCAGGGTCAGATAGCCGTCGAAGGTGAAGGGGATCGTTGCGGGGACCTCGGCGGGGTTGCCGAAGGGCAGTAGTGGGGCAGGGGGCAGGCGATTGAGGACGGTCTCCCAGAGGTGAGTGCTGCGAGCGTCTGGCGAGCTGTCGGCGTGATCGGTCACGGCAGGTGAGGGCGTGTGCGTGGCTGGCGGGGTGTCAGTCTCGGATGTTGCGGTCTCCTGCGCAGCGTGCGCGCGTTGCGAGCCGGGATGGACGTCTGGCGATGCTCGTCTTGCCGTATCGGGTGACGGCGCCACGACGAGATACCGCCCGTTCGCCGCGCCATCATCACCCGCACGCAAGGCGGCGATCCGCGCCGCAATCCCGGTATGCACGCTCTCCTCCGGCGTCTCCGCGATCCCCGCCCGAATCGGGTTGAGATCGACATAGGCCATCACCGCCAACAACGCCGTCTCATCAAGGATCGCCTGCGAGCGGAAGCGTCCCTCCCAGAACCGACCCCGAACCCCGTCCTCCCGATTCGCCGCCCGCGCGATCGACTCGTTCAACACCCGCATGAACCACGAGAGATCCGCCAACCGCGCCCGGTAGGTTGCGACCAGCCCCGCGACCACTTCCAGCTCTGCCTCGGTCATCTCTGCCCGCGTCGCAGGCGACAGAAACCGCTCCACCACCACCGGGCCCCGGAACAGACACCGCCAGCGCCGCAGCACCTCGGTCTCCGACCACTGAGACGCCCGCGCCGCATCCACCCGCACCACCAGATGCACGTGATTGCTCATCACCGCATAGGCCGCGACATCGATCGCGAACACCCCCGCGAGCTGCCGTAACCGTAGCTCCACCCACCCGCGTCGATGCTCGAAGCTCCGCCCGGTCAACCGATCGAAGCCGCACAGATACGCCCGGCGCACGCAGCGCGTGACGACGTGATACCAGGGCGTATCGGAGAGGGAGACGAGCGAGGCGCGGGGACGAGTCATGGGGCATCTCCGCTGGGGGTGTTGGGATAAGCGTAGGAGAGGGCCTTGGGAGCGTCAACGATAAATGGGTGTCCCTCGATAGCGAATACAACCTGCGCCGACCGCACGAATCGCTCGGCGATCTTTCACCAATCGAGTTTCTCAACCGCCGCGGACATGCCACAGTGTCTATTTATGGATGGACCTAAAAAGGGGGAGTTGACACTTTCTTTCTGCGCGACGTATTGGGGTTGTTTATGGTTTTTCGCTTTTGCAATGAACCTTGAATCCGAATAGCTTGTCGTCAGGCGATGTTCCTATATAAGTAGCAAAGCAAGAGTTGTCGTTTTTTGTTTTGAAATCTACTCTTCCTCCAGGCTCCTTTTTTTCGACCTTGTTGTTTACGACAACCTCAATGTAGCCAAATTGTTTGTTAAAGCTAGTGACGCCAAAAGATGTTGTTTCTCCTAGTGTTGTTCCGCTATCCATTCTAAGCCAGAAATCAGCCTGCCCGGAAACAACGCCATCAGGTTTTTGTAGCAGTTTAGTCGATGCCTCAACAGCTTTTGCCTGTGATTCTATCTGATATAGTCTTTTTATTATTTCGTCGGATGAATTTTGAGATTTTGCTATTTCAATTGCTTCTCTGGTTTCTCCTATGAGTGTGTTTGTTCCGGTAATGGTTTTTTCAGGGGCGTTTTGTTTTGAGAGGTATTGGTTTGCGTATGCGCCGACTATGGCTGTTATTAACGCGGAAATTAAAGTTATAGTTGCACCTGTCGCACTATTTAAGTTGATTACTGTTTTGTTGCTGTTGCTGTTGCTGTTGCTGTTGCTGTTGCTGTTGCTGTTGCTGTTTTTTTGCATTTTTGGTGTGCCTATTCTGAGTTGCTATTTTTATATTTTTGCGAAATATAAAAATTTTCTTGTGTAATAAGTCGAGAGTCCTCCAATTAATATATTCGTTGGGTCTGCTCCGAGTCCTATCGTTAATCGCATTGCCTCAACGGAAAACGCTAAGCCAATGCCAGCCGCCGCAGCTTTTACACTGTAAGTGTAATCTTGTTCGTCCTTTTGTGTCCACGGCACCAGCAACACCCCGGCCATCCCATAGAGCCCGAGGTTGAGCACCAGGCTGACCAGGGCGCCGCTCTCGCTGCTGTAGTAGTGGTAGTAGAAGGGCAGGAAGCGGAGTTGCTGGAGGTCGGCGAGGATGGCCTCGGGGTTGCGCCAACGGTCAGGGGTCGGGAGGCCGCCGAGCTGGAGTTCGACGAGCAACAGCAGGTAGGGGCCGAGCAGGGCGAGCGAGGCCCAGCGGGCATGACGCGGGAGCGCGGCGCGGGTGGCGGGGTCGAGACCGCGCAGCGCGGTGACGAGCCAAGCGCCGAGTCCGGCCCCGAGCGCGCGGGTGAGCACCGAGACGCCCTGGGAGACGCCGGAGACGAGCAGAACTTGAACGAGTTCGATCGCCAGCCCGAGGGCGAGCCCGAGCACCACGGCGGCGGCAAGGGTGCCGGGGCCTCGCCGGTGACGGGCGAGGAGGATGCCGAGCGGCAACGCGGTGAGGATCTCGGCGAGGCCGCGGGCCAGGGCCCAGACCGCGCCCTGGTCGGAGACCGGCGCCCACAGCCAGCCGAGCCGTCCGGCGGCGGCCTTGTCGAGGATCTCGTCGACGCCCAGCACCAGATCGAAGGGGAACAGGACGAAGCCGAGATAGACGAGCAGGAAGAGCCCGAGCGCGGCGTCGACGGCGCCCGCGCCGGGGTGGCGCAGTCGTGCGCCGAGCCGGGCCAGCCGATGTCCGGCGCGCGTCCACAGCAGAATCCCGAGGGCGGTGCCGAGCAGTTCGGCGACGGGGTCGTTGAGCGAGACGGTGCGCGGCGGGAAGTAGACCTGCAACGCCTCGATGCCGAGCGCCAGCAGGGTGGCGGCGAGGGCGACGAGGAGCGCGGCGCGCGCCGTGCCGAGGCGCGGCGCCGAGGCGGCCATGCCGAGCGCCGCCCAGGGCAGGTAGAGGAGCAGGTTGGCGATCCAGTCGGCGCGCCGTCCCGGGGTGAGGGTGAGCCAGCCGGTGTCGGCGAGCCGGGCGAGCGCCTCGACGGGCGCGAGCGGTTGCAGATCGAAGGGGATCAGGCTGGCGTAGAGGATCGCCAGGGCGTAGCCGATCCAGACCAGGGTGAGCGCCCGCATCGCGCCCGCGCCGCGCTCAGTCGTCCCAGCTCAGCGCGCCGCCGGTCTGGTACTCGGTGACCCGGGTCTCGAAGAAGTTCTTCTCCTTCTTCAGGTCGAGTACCTCGGACATCCACGGGAAGGGGTTGGTGACGCCGGGGTACTGCTCGGGCAGGCCGATCTGGGCGCAGCGGCGGTTGGCGATGAAGCGCAGGTATTCCTCGAACATCGGCGCGTTGAGCCCGAGCACGCCGCGCGGCATGGTGTCGCGGGCGTACTGCGACTCCAGCTCGACGGCCTCGCGGATCATTGCGACCAGCTCGTCGCGGAACTCCGGGGTCCAGAGGTGCGGGTTCTCCAGCTTGATCTGGTTGATCACGTCGATGCCGAAGTTCATGTGCATCGACTCGTCGCGGAGGATGTACTGGAACTGCTCGGCGGTGCCGGTCATCTTGTTGCGCCGTCCCATGCTCAGCACCTGGACGAAGCCGACGTAGAAGAAGATGCCCTCGAAGATGACGTAGAAGGCGATCAGCTCGCGCAGCAGCTGCTGGTCGTTGGTGGTGGTGCCGGTGACGAAGTGCGGGTCGGCGAGGTGGCGGGTGTAGGGCAGCGCCCACTCGGCCTTGCGCGCCACCGCCGGCAGCTCGCGGTACATGTTGAAGATCTCGCCCTCGTCGAGCCCCAGACTCTCGACCACGTACTGGTAGGCGTGGGTGTGCAGCGCCTCCTCGAAGGCCTGGCGCAGCAGGTACTGGCGGCACTCGGGGTTGGTGATGTGGCGATAGACGGCGAGCACCAGGTTGTTGGCCACCAGCGAGTCGGCGGTGGAGAAGAAGCCGAGGTTGCGCTTGATGATGGTGCGCTCGTCCTCGGTCAGACCCTTGGGGTCCTTCCACAGGGCGATGTCGGCGTTCATATTGATCTCCTGCGGCATCCAGTGGTTGGCGCAGGCGTCGAGGTATTTCTGCCAGGCCCAGTCGTACTTGAAGGGCACCAGCTGGTTGAGATCGGCGTGACAGTTGATGATGCGCTTGTCGTCGACGCGGATGCGCCCGGCGCCGAGGGCGATCGACTCGAGCCCAGTGGCGCCGGCACCGGCGGGCGCGACGGCGGGGCGCTCGTCGATCGGCAGGGTCTGCTGGGCGGCGTCCTGGGCGAAGGGCTCGGGGCTGACCACCGGCGCGGCGCCGGCGCTCGACATCAGGGTGGCGTTGTCGAGCAGACCGCTGCCGGGGCGCGTGCGCGTGGGCTGCCGGCCCGGGGTGGCCGGCGGGGGCGGCGCATCCTCTCCGGGGCTGGCGGTGCGAGCGGCGGCGAGCGGGTCATCCCAGTTGAGCATGGCGAGGCGTTCCTGTGTCGGAGGGGTCGTGGCGGAGCCGTTCTGAACCCGTTGTCGAAGGCCGCGGAGCATCCGACACAGAGGGGCGTGCTGTCAAATCGGTATCACAACATGTAGGGATAGAGATTCTCTATCGGGCACTATATGTGGTGATTTAGACGCTTACTGGGCGTGCTGTCCGGCCTGCGGGTTCGAGCGGGTCGGGAGCGGCGCTGTCGCCGTGGGCGGGGGCGTGACGGTGGCGCGGCGGGCGCCGGGCAGATAGGTCGCGACCAGGGCATAGAGCGCGTCGGCGGCGGCCTCGGCCTGCTCGATCGGCAATCGGTCGAAGCCGATCAGGGTCGGCTTGACGCGCAGGTGCGACTCGGCGTCGGCATAGCGCAGGAAGATCGCGCGCGCGGCCTGCTCCAACGCCTCGAAATGGGCGCGGATGGCCGCGTCGCAGCACTCGGGCAGGGTGACGAAGTCCCACAGCACGTCGGCCCGCTGCTCGGTGTGGCGGATCACCACATAGGGCGTCTGGGTCTGCCGACAGGCGTGGAACCAGTCGCTGTCGGCAAAGGGGGCGCTGGCCTCGACGCGGTCGAAGGGGGCATCGAACATGACGGATTCCTGATCGCTTCCTTGATGACGGGGTTGAGGGTCGCTCCGGGCGAGAGGCTGCGGCACGACCTGATCGACGGGCGCGTCCGGGGCGCCCGGGTCGGTTGGTATCTACCTGGGTTCTGTCAGTCGGATAAGCTAAGCCCCCGCCTGTCGATGATCAATCTCAAAGCGGTGTTGCGTGATCCAGGTCTCGGCGACTGTGGCCTGGATCTGTTCTCAGTCGTCGGAGCCGAGCTTGAGACCCACCTTGGTCACCCGGTCGCCCTCGACCTCGCGCACCACCAGCGCCATCCTGCCCAGCTCCAGTCGGTCGCCGACCACCGGGTGCTGGTTGAGGCTGCGTCGGATCAGCGCATCGAGGGTGAGGTCGCGGTCGGCGGGGTCGATGGCCATGCCGTAGACCGTCGAGACTGCGCCGAGCTGCGCCTCGCCGTCGAGCACGAAATCGCCGAAGAAGGCGCGCTCGGTGAGCCGCTCGGGCACCGGCGGAGCGACGAACAGATGGTCGAGCCCGGGCAGGGCGCGGGTCTCGGCCATCAGGTAGAGATAGTCGCCGGCGTTGAGATCGCCGAGATCGCCGGCGTCGATCAGCTGGCGCTCGCGCACCACCGCCACCGGGCGCACCCCGGCGGGCAGATGCGGGGCGCGGCGCTCGAGCAGCACCGGGGCGTCGGCGGCGAGGCGGTAGCCGACCAGCTCCAGCTCCTGTTGACCGGGGATGTCGAGTTCGACGCGTTGCACCACATGGCTGGTGGGCGGCACCTCCAGCCTCAGCGCGCGGGCCAAGCCGGCCACCGTCCAGCCCTGCACCAGCAGCGAGACCAGCACCACGAAGAAGACGATGTTGAAGTACATCGCCGCGTGCTCGATGCCGGCGAGCAGCGGGAAGAGGGCGAGGATGATGGGCACCGCGCCGCGCAGTCCCACCCAGCCGATGAAGGCCTGCTCGCGCCAGGTGAAGCGGAACGGCAGCAGGCACAGCCACACCGCCAGCGGGCGGGCGAGGAGGATCAGCACCGCTGCGAACAGCAGCGCATCGCCGGCCACCGGCAGCAGGTGCGAGGGCGTGACCAGCAGCCCGAGCATGAGGAACATGCCGATCTGCGAGAGCCGGGCGATACCGTCGTGGAAGCGCTTGATGTTCTGGGTCGACTCCAGCGGACGGTTGCCGATCACCAGCCCGGCGAGATAGATGGCGAGGAAGCCGCTGCCGCCGAGCACCGCGGTCAGGCCGAACAGGGTCAGACCGCCGGCCATCACCGCCAGTGGGTGGAGTCCGGCGGCCATCGCCAGGCGGTTGATCAGTGCGGTGAGGGCGAAGCCGCCGGCCAGGCCGATCAGCGCGCCCAGCCCCATCTGGCGGGCGAACTCGGTGAGCATTACCAGCCCGAAGCCCTGGTCGCCACCGCCGATGATCAGCTCGATCAGCGCGATGGTGAGGAAGACTGCCATCGGGTCGTTGCTGCCCGACTCGATCTCCAGGGTGGCGCCGACGCGCTGCTTGAGCTCGAGCCCGCGCGCGCGCAGCAGCGAGAACACCGCCGCGGCGTCGGTCGAGCCGACGATGGCCCCCAGTAGCAGCCCCTCGAGCCAGTTCAGCCCCAGCCACCAGGCGGCGAACAGCCCGGTGATGGTGGCGGTGATCGCCACCCCCAGGGTGGCCAGCGACAGCGCCGGTCGCAGCCCGACGCGGAAGTGCTTGATCGGGGTCGCCAGCCCGCCGTCGAAGAGGATGATGGCCAGCGCCAGGCTGCCGAACAGGTGCGCCGTCTGCACGTCGTCGAAGGCGATGCCGCCCGGTCCCTGCTCGCCGAGGAGCATGCCGATGAGCAGGAACACCAGCAGCAGCGGCGCGCCGATGCGATTGGAGAGCACGCCGACGAGCATGCTGACCAGCAGCACCGCCGAGCCGACGAGGATGATCTGATTGGTGAGGTCCATAGACCCCTAAGGATATCGAAATCGCCGGGTCGATGTCCGGCCACGCCGGTCATCGGGCGCGAGGTGGGGTGGGTCGAGCGGGAGATGAGACGTCGAGTCGAGGTGGCATCCGGCGCTCAGCCATCAGCCTCCAGCGGATCCGCCGCCCGCGCGATGCTGGTCGCTGACGGCTGACGGCTGACGGCTGACGGCTGACGGCTGACGGCTGACGGCTGACGGCTGACGGCTGACGGCTGACGGCTGACGGCTGACGGCTGACGGCTGACGGCTGACGGCTGGCTCAGCGGCGTCCCTGGGCCTTCTGGTCGCGGTCGTAGAGAAAGCCACCGAGGGCACCGGCGCCGGCGCCGATCAGCGCACCCTTGCCGGCGTCGCCGCTGAGCGAGCCGATCGCGGCCCCGGTAGCCGCGCCGAAGGCGGCGCCGCTGCCGGTGCGCGAGGTGGTGGTGGTGCCGCAGGCGCCGAGGGCGAGTGCGGCGATGAGCGCGGTGGGGATCAGTGCATAGGCGTGCATTTGGCGTGTACCTGTGCGGGTTGTCCGGGGCGAGGCGTCCCTGTCGTCATACGATCGTCCTGGCTGCTAGCGTGGCGGCAAGGGCGTCCCAGCGCAAGCCTTGGCGTGCGTGCGCCGGGGCGAATCGGACGGACGAGGTGTCGGGCGGTTCGTCCCCCGAGGCTTGGAGGCGTCGCGCCGCTCCACTATAGTTCCAGACGATGACGGACACCGCGCCGGGTGAATGTGCCCGTCCTCCCGGGCCCGGCCGCACGGCGTGCGCGGCACGGTGCGCCGGTTCCCGAGCCAGCCGGTCCGCGCCCCTCGTGGCGTGGACCACGCCCCCCAGATCCCGATGCCGTTGACGCCCGGGGTCGCCCATCCAGCTTGAGACGATTCTGGTGGCAAAACCAAAGACTATTTCGACAGACGACATTCTGGTGATGTTGTGCAGTTCGGTGACGAAGGTACTCTCCACCGCCACGGGTAACCAGATCGGCTATTCGCCGATGGTGCAGAAGATCACCCGCACCTGTCTGCGCCCGGACATCGGCTGCTTCGTGTTGTTCGACGGTGGATTCTCGGGGTTGGTGATCATCAACTTCTCGTCGCAGGCGGCGATGGAGATCTATCGCTCCTACATGACCAACATGGGGATCTCGGAGTCGGAGCTGGCCACCGTGCACACCTCCGACGAGGTGGCCAACATGCTCGGCGAGCTGATGAACCAGATCGTCGGCGACTTCACCGGCAACGTCGGTCGTGATCTGCAGGTCTCGATCAACCAGAACCAGCCGAAGATGCTCACCATCAACAAGGAGGTGATGGTCAGCATCGACACCAATCTCGACCGCCCGCAGGCCCGTCGCGTCGCCTTCACCACCGCCCGTCGCAATGTCTTCTACATGGAGCTGGCGATGGACAAGACCGAGTTCCTCAAGCTCCACGACTTCGAGCGCGAAGAGGTCGATCCCGATCGCATCCTCGCCGAGCAGAAGCAGGGCGACGGCTCGGTCAAGAGCGGCGCGCCGCAGCAGTCGGCGCTGGTCGACACCGACCTGCTCGAGGAGCTGGGTCTCTAGCCCGTCCGGTCACCGACGCCCCGGCACAGGGATGTGCCGCGGCCATGCGTCTCGACGACGCATCGATCCATCCTTCCCCCGCTCGACGCCCGCCCCCGGCGCGTCCCTGCACCGCCCTGGCAGGCTCAGCCGCGCCCGGAGAGTTGTGCGTGGGCCAGCATGGCGTCGATCTCGCGCTCGGCCTCGACCCAGTCCTCGCGTTCGTGTCCGGGTGCGAAGCCGCGCCGCTCGGCCTTGTAGTAGGCCGCCTCGCGGATCATCGCCAGACGGTGCTCGGGGTCGACGGTGAGAAAGCGCGTCGGCGGGGTGTAGCTCGCGGCGGGCGTCGCCGCCGGCGCACTCGCCGCCGGTTTCGGTTGCGCGCGCGGCGTCGCCGTCGCGCTGCTCTTCGTGGCCGCCGCGGTGGTCTTCTTGGTGGTGGTGCGCGCGCTGGTGCGAGGGCTCTTGGTCGTGCTCGCGGCGCTCGCGCGCTTCTTGCGCGGGGTTGCCGGCTTGGTCGCGGTCTTCTTGGCCGCGGCCTTGTCCGTGCTGGTGGCCCGCTTGGGGGCGGTCTTCTTGGTCACGATCTTCTTTTCTTCAGCCATGTCGCACACTCGCTTGTGGATTCCTGTCGGGCCAAACCCCTGGGCCGTACCCTTTCGGTTTGCCTGCACGGACGACCGTCGCGGGATCGCTGATCCGGCGCGACGGAAAGGGGTCCGGGGCGGGGTCGGCGCGATTGCCGCGATCTGGCCTGGCGGGTGACGGCCGGCATCGCCTCGAGACCTCCATAGAATACACATAATCGACCTCGTGTCGGGCTGCGTCCAGGGCGATGGCGATAGGCGTGTGCGGGGGGCGAATTCAGTCCCCACGCAGCCCGCGCGCGGGTGGCTCGCGCCCCGCGCGCAGCGCCGGGGGCAGGGCGGCGGCGAGCGCCGCACACCAGGCCAGCAAGGGGCCGGAGAGGAGCGCCTGCGGCGGGATCTGCAGGGCCATGCTCCAGCCGAAGGCGCGCACGTTGATGATGCGGATCAGCAGCTCGCCCATCACCAGCCCGAGCGGGATGGCCAGCAGCCCCGCCACCAGTCCGAGGATCGAGCCCTGCGCCAGCAGCGTCAGGGCCAGGGCACGGCCGCTCATCCCGGTGGCGCGCAGCAGCGCGTGGGTGCGGCGGCGTTCGAGCTGCAGCGCGAGCAGCGCGCTGAGCACGCCGACGAAGGCGACGGCGAGTGCGAGCAGACGCAACACCTCGGTGATGGCGAAGGTGCGATCGAAGATCTCCAGGGTGAGCGTGCGGATCTCGCCGCTGGCCGTCAGCAGCAGGGTGCGGTCGTGGGACTCGGCGAGCGCCTGCACGCGCTCGCGCACCCGTTGCGGATCGCCGTCGGGGGCGAGCCTCAGGGCGAGCGAGCCGATGCCGATTCCCTCCCAGTGTGCGCGTGCCTCGCGGTAGGGGAGCATGAGCAGACCACGATCCGAGCCGTAGTCGCGAAACACTGCGCCGACGCTGAAGCGGCGCCAGCCATCAGGCGTGGCCAGCTCGATGCGGTCGCCGGGGGCGAGACGGTGATGATGGGCATAGGGCTCGGAGACGAGGATGCGTCCAGCCGCCCAGGGGTCGCCGTCGAGTCGCGCGAGCAGCAGCGGGCCGGTGGCCTCGGGGGTGGGGCGGTCGCGTACCAGCAGGGTGGCGTCGCCCTCGCGGGTGGTGACCGTCATGCGGCGTGCACGGATCACCGAGGCGACCCCGTCGGTCGCTACGAGCGCCTCGTCGAGACCGGGGGGCAGCGGGGCATCGCGGCTGTCGGCGGTGACATAGAGTTCGCCCTCCAGGGTGTGGTCGAGCCAGTCGATCACGCCGTGACGGAAGCTCTCGATCATCACCCCGACCCCGACGCTGGTGGCCACGGCGAGGGTCAGCGCGGCCGCGGCGATGCCGGTGCGGGCGACCGAGCCGGCCACCGTGCGCGCCGCCAGCACCAGCGCCAGCGGCGCGCCGAGCCGGGCGCCGAGCCCGGCGAGCGCGGCGGCGGCCCCGCGCAGCAGCGCCGGGACGCAGAGCACCAACCCGAGCACCACCACGAGCAGCAGCGCGAACCCCTGTGCGAGCGATTCGCCCGGGAGCAGGGTGGCGAGCCAGCCGGTCAGCGCGAGCGCGGCGCCGAGCCGGGCGAGCGGCGCGGTCCAGCCCTGGGCGCGCCGCTCCAGCCCCTGGGCGCGCATCGCCTCGCGCGGCGCGACGCCGGCGGCCTCCAGCGCCGGGGCGAGCGCGGCGAGCAGCGCCACGCCGAGCGCCAGCCCGGCGCCGAGCACCAGGGTCGCGGGGTCGAGCGCGAGCGTGCTGACCTCGAGGCGGAAATAGAGATCGTCGATGGTGCGCGCGACCAGCTGCACCAGACCCCGCCCGGCGAGGATGCCGAGCGCGACCCCGAGCAGCGCCCCGACCAGGGCGAGGGCCAGGGTCTCGGCGAGCACCAGCGCGGCGATCCGCGCGCGGGTGGCGCCGAGCGCGCGCAGGGTGCCGAACAGCGCGCGTCGGCGCACCACGGTGAAGGTCTGGGTGCTGTAGACGATGAAGCCGCCGACCAGCAGCGCGATCAGGCTCATCGCCAGCAGATTGATGCGAAAGGCGCGGGGCATCTCGTGGAGCGCCGCGCCGCGTTGGGCGCTCGCTTCCAGCCGCAGTCCCGGCGGTAGCGCGGCGGCGACCCCGGCGACCGCCTCGGGCGGCAGTACCAGATCGATGCGATCGACCACGCCGTCGCGCCCGGCGAGCCACTGGGCGCTGCCGAGATCGGCGAGCGCGATGCCATCGAGTCCCTGCTCGATCACCCCGACCAGCCGCGCCTGATGCGTCCTCCCGCCGTGCCGCACGGTCAGTCGGTCGCCGGGGCGTGCGCCGAGACGGCGGGCATCGGCCGCGCCGAGCAGCAGTGCGCCGGGTTCGGTGAGCAGGGCGGCGAGCCGCGCCGGGTCGGGCAGGGCCTCGGCGGCGAGCGCGTTGCCGCGCAGCGCGTCGGCCTGGAGCAGGTCGATGCCGAGCAGGGTGAGGCCCGCGCCCTCGAGGCGCAGCGGTTGCTCGATCACCGGTGTGGCCGGGTAGGGGGCGAGGGTCCGCAGCAGTCGCGCGGCCTCGGCGTCGGCGATGCCCGCGCCGCTCGGCTCGATGCGATGGCTGGCGCGACCGTCGAGCTGCTCGACCGAGAGCGCGATGGCACGGCGCGCGCTGTCGTTGGCCAGCCCCACCGCGACCACCACCGCGACCCCGAGGGCGATGCCGAGCACCGCCAGCGCGCTCTGCCAGGGCTGGCGCGAGAGCTGGCGCAGGCTGATGCGGGCGAGCATCGGGATCACCAGGACAGCGCCGTGTCGTCGGCGCGCAGCCGGCCGCGCTCGAGGGTCAGCACCCGATCGGCGATCGCCGCCACCGCGCGGCTGTGGGTGACCAGCACCAGGGCGCGGCCCTGCTCGCGAAACAGCGCCGCGAGCAGCTCCAGCACCCGCGCGCCGGTGTCGGCGTCGAGGTTGCCGGTGGGCTCGTCGGCGAGCACCAGCGCGGGCGCGTGGATCAGCGCCCGACCGATCGCCACGCGCTGCTGCTCGCCGCCGGAGAGCTGGTCGGGGAAGGCCTCGGCGCGCGCATCGAGCCCCAGGCGTTCGAGCAGCGCGCTACAGCGCGGTTGCGCCTCGCGGGCGCGCACGCCGTCGAGCGCCAGCGGCAGGGCGAGGTTCTCGGCCACGGTCAGCTCGTCGATCAGGTTGAACGACTGATAGATGAAGCCGACGCGGCGGCGGCGCAGCCGGGTCAGCGCCGGTTCGCCGAGGGTCGAGAGCCGCGTGCCGTCGATCTCCACCCAGCCGTGATCGGGCCGGTCGATGCCGGCGAGCAGATTGAGCAGCGTCGACTTGCCCGAGCCGCTGCGCCCGAGCAGCGCCACGCACTCGCCGGCGTGGGCGCTGAGGCCGACGCCCTCGAGCACCCGGCGCTCGCCGTGGCCGCCGGCCTCGCGGTAGTGCCGGTGCAGGTCGTGGGCGCGGAGCAGGGCATCGGTGTGGGGCATGGCCTCTCCAGCGGGTGGCTGACGGGGGTGTCTCCCGGCGAGATGGTGGGCGGGGGCGACAGGCACAAGGGGCGATGCCCGGCGGTATCGATGGGGTTGGATCAAATGGGGTGCGAGTGACCGTCATCCGAGCGTAGTATGTCTGTCCCGGACCCTCTGTTATGCTCTAGGGACGGTCGCCCGGCATCTCCGGGGCGCGCCGGACACCACGGCCGGATGCCGTCGGTCGCTCACCACCCGTCGCGGGGTCGCTCGTCATGACTGTGCACCATGCGCTCGTGCTCAACCTGCACCAACCCACCGGCAACCTCGAGCAGCTGCTCGAGCACCAGCCCTGGGAGGCGCGTGAGATCCTCTTCGCACTCGATCGCATCCCGCGCACCCTGTGGGGACACGAGGCGCTGGCGCGGGTCCACCTGTCGCTCTCCGGCACCCTGCTCGAGACCCTCTCCGACCCCGAGTTCCAGCAGCGTGTCTACGGCGTCGTCGACTGCGGCTCGCTGCTCTGGCACCTGCAGAACCAGCGGCTGTTCGAGATCCTCGGCACCGGCTATTACCACCCGGTGCTGCCGCTGACCCCCGAGGCCGATCGTCTGGAGCATCTCGAACGCTGGCGGGGGCTGGCGCGACACCTGTTCTGGCGCCCGCGCTTCGACGGCTTCTGGCCGCCGGAGATGGGCTTCTCGATGGAGCTGATCCCGCAGCTGCGCGCCGCCGGTTATCGCTACGTGCTGGTCGACAGCGAGCACGTCGAGCCGGTCACGCCGATGAGCTGGCAGGCGCTGCGTTACCGTCCGCACATCGCCCGTCATGGTGGCGCCGAGATCGTGGTGGTGGTGCGCGATCGCGAACTCTCCGACGCCCAGGAGTCGGGGATGGAGGTCGACTGGTTCCTGAGCGAGGTGGCCGAGCGCACCAAGTGGTGCGATTTCGAGCCGCTGGTGACCACCGCCACCGACGGCGAGAACGGCGGCTGGTTCCGCAACGTCACCCCGGGGGCGAACTTCTGGAGCGCCTTCTACCTGCCGCTGCTCGAGCGCGTCGGCGCCGGGACGGCGGCGCTGGTGCCGACCTTCATCGGCGACTATCTCGAACATCACGGCTTCCACGGCGAGGTACGGGTGCGTACCGGGGCCTGGAACACCGGCTGGCACCACGGTCGCGACTTCACCCAGTGGACCGGCTCGGCGCGCCAGCGCGCGGCACTCGACGACTGCGCCCGGGTCAGCGCCACGCTGCACCAGGCGCGCTGGGCCGCCGGCGAGCGCGACGACGGCGAGGCCCTGGCGATGCTGGACGAGGCGCTGAACGCGCTGCTGCGGGCCGAGACCAGCTGCAACTTCTATTGGGGCGAGGACTGGGTGGCGCGCGCCGAGGCCGACCTGACGCGGGCGCGCGCGCTACTCGCCGGGTCGTCGCCCGAGCCCGTCGCCGACGACTGAGCCCCGGGCTGGCGCGGCGGTGGCACGCCCGCCGCGCAGGATCCACGGACGCGGCCCGGCGCCGCGCCCGCTCGTGCATCATCAGCAGCAGAGGAGCACCGTCGTGGACCAGTTACCCGAATACATCGACGAATTGCCCAACATCAGCGGTCACGAGGCCGAGGTCGCGCGGGTGGCGACAGCGGCGCGCGCGCGTCCGCTGTTCGCCGCGCCCGGCGGCATCGACTTCCCGCGGGTGCGTGCGGCCACCGCCATCGCGCTGCACCAGCACCAGCCGCTGATCCCGGCCGGCGGCTCGGACCTGCGCAGCGCCGCCATCATCAGCAACCTGCAGTACATGATGGAGCACCAGGACATCGGCGATAACCACAACGCCCCGGTGTTCGTCTGGTGCTACAAGCGCATGGGCGAGTTCATCCCCCAGCTGATCGGCGAGGGCCACGCGCCGCGCTGCATGCTCGAGTACTCCGGCACCCTGTTGCACGGGCTGCGGCGGATGGGCGGGCACGGGGTGATCGAGGCGCTGCGGACGATCACCTGCAACCCCGACTACAGCCCCGCGGTGGAGTGGCTCGGCATGCCCTGGGGCCACGCGGTGGCGCCCTCCACCCCGGTGCAGGACTACCGGCTGCACGTGCGCGCCTTCCAGCACCACTTCGCCGCCCTCTTCGGCTGGGAGGCGCTGGAGCGGGTACGCGGCTTCTCGCCCTCGGAGATGGCCCTGCCCAACCACCCCGATGTCGCCTACGAGTTCGTCAAGACCCTGGTCGACTGCGGCTATCAGTGGGTGCTGGTGCAGGAACACACCGTGATCGAGCCCGAGACCGGTGGTCATCCGCGCCAACCGCACCTGCCGCACCGGCTGGTGTGCACCAACTCCAAGGGCGAGCAGGCGAGCATCATCGCCATCGTCAAGACCCAGGGGTCTGACACCAAGCTGGTGGCGCAGATGCAACCCTGGTACGAGGCCCAGGGGCTCGCGCCGTTGACCCTCGACGGGCATGAGGTGCCGCCGCTGGTCACCCAGATCGCCGACGGCGAGAACGGCGGGGTGATGATGAACGAGTTCCCGCCCAAGTTCATCGAGGTGGTGCGCGCGGCCAGCGGCTCCGACACCCCGCTGATGAACGTCAGCGAGTATCTCGAACACCTGTTCGCGCTCGGCGTGCGCGAGTCGGCGCTGCCCGAGGTGCAGCCGCTGTTCCAGGACCGCATCTGGGCGCGGATGCAGCCCGGCGACGGCCCGCAGCGGCTGGCCGAGGTGATCGACACGCTCAAGCGCGAGGACGACCGCTTCCACATGGACGGCGGCAGCTGGACCAGCGATCTGTCCTGGGTGGCGGGCTACGACAACGTGCTCGGGCCGATGGAGGCGGCCAGCGCGCTGTTCAACGAGCGCGTGCTGGTGCCCGGGATCGACAGCGACGACCCGCGCTACCGCAACGCGCTCTTCCATCTGCTGTGCTCGCAGACGAGCTGCTACCGCTACTGGGGGCAGGGCGAGTGGACCGACTACGGGCGCGAGATCTGCCGCCGCGCGATGGCGATCATCGAGCACGACCTGCCGCGTCCCGGCGGTTGAGCACAGGCGCCCGGGCCTGGCCCTTTGCCCGGCCGCCCGCCTGGGGTAGAGTCATCGGTTGGACGCCGGACGCAAGGACGGCACCTTCCGGCCCCAGGCGGGGCATCATACGTACACAGTGAATCCCATGAAGAACGCAGTGACTCAGCTCGCACTCGTGCTGACCCTGGTGCTCGGGCTGGCACAGCTCCAGCCGGTCGCGGCCCAGGACGAGCCCTTTACCGATAATTACATCGCCATCGATCCGGCCCTGATCGTCAACCTCGCCGGCGAGAGTCGTACCCGTTTCCTCAAGGTCGGCATCGATCTCTATGTCCGTACCGCCGAGGCGGCCGACGCGGTCAACACCCACATGCCGCTGATCCGCGATCGGCTGATCAGCTATTTCGCCGGCCGCACGGTCGATGAGGTGAGTGCGCTCGATCAGCGTGACGCGCTGCGTCTGGGCGCGCTCAAGGCGGTACAGGAGGCGCTGCTCGAACAGGCCGGCACCTTTGCCGTCGATGGTCTCTATTTCGGCAGTTTCATCATCCAGTAAGTCGGCAGCCGCCGCGAGCGACAGCCGTGTATCCCAGTTATTTCGGCCTTTCCGAACCCTGTTTCTCGATCGCGCCCGACCCGCGCTATCTGTTCCTCAGCGCGCAGCATCGCGAGGCGCTCGCGCACCTGGTCTATGGCGCCGGCGAGCAGGGCGGCTTCGTGCTGCTCACCGGCGAGGTCGGCACCGGCAAGACCACGGTCTGTCGCGCCTTCCTCGAACAGCTGCCCGAGCACGTCGAGGTGGCGCTGATCCTCAACCCGAGCCTCACCGCCAGCGAGTTGCTGATCGCGGTGTGCGAGGAATTCGGCATCGAGATCGCCGTCGGCGAGCGCTCGCTCAAGCGTCTGGTCGATGCCCTCAATCAGTATCTGCTGGTGCTGCACGCCGAGGGGCGGCGCGCGCTGCTGATCATCGACGAGGCGCAGAACCTGCGCCCGCGCGTGCTCGAACAGATCCGCCTGCTCACCAACCTCGAGACCAGCACCCACAAGCTGCTGCAGATCTTTCTCATCGGTCAGCCCGAACTGCGCCGGATGCTGGCGCGCGCGCAGTTGCGTCAGGTCGACCAGCGGATCACCGCGCGGGTCCACCTGCACCCCTTCGATCGGACCGAGACCAGCGCCTATATCGGCCACCGGTTGGCCATCGCCGGTTGTGAACGCATGCCCTTCACCGCCATGGCGCTGTGGCGCATCCACCGCTGGAGCCGGGGTCTGCCGCGGCTGATCAACATCCTCTGCGATCGCGCCCTGCTCGGCGCCTATGTCAGTCGTCACCCACGGGTGGATGCCGGGATCGTCGCCCGCGCCGCGCGTGAGCTTGGCGGCGACCCGATCGAGCATCATGACCGCTCGCGCGGTGCTTCCCCGGCATGGGTCGTCGGGGTGGTGCTGGCCGTAGCGCTCGGGGCTGGCTGGTGGGGCATGCGCTGGCTCGATGCGCGCTCGTCGCATCCGCTCGTCGAATCGGGCGCGAGCGGTGTCGCCGAGGTCGTGGAGCCGCTGTCGCGGCGTCTCCCCGAGCCGTTGCGGTCGGCTGCCGCGACCGAGCCCGAGGCGATGCTGCGATTGCTGCGTCGCTGGGGTGTCGAACTCGATACCCTGGGCGAGGGTACGCCCTGCGCGCGTGTCGCCACGCTCGGGCTGCGTTGCGAGTCGGGTCGGGGAACGCTCGCGGTGCTGCGGCGACTCGATCGCCCGGCGCTGCTCGCGGTCGAGCCCGAGGAAGAGGCCCCCGAATCGCGTTATCTTGTACTCACCGGACTGCATCGAGGGGTGGCGCTGATCGCGGGGCCCGAGGGGATGGTCGAGGTCGCCACCAAGGCGCTCGAGCGGGCCTGGTCGGGGGACTTCGTGGTGCTCTGGCAGCCACCCCCGGTCGGCGGGGCGGTGATCGGTCCCGGTGATGAGGCCGAGGCGATCCGCTGGCTGCGCCGACTGCTCGCTGGGGTGCCCGAGCTTGGTTTCAGCGACCTCGAGACCCCCGGCTTCGATCCGGTGTTGCGCAAGGCATTGGAACGCTTTCAGCGCAGCCAGGGGCTGGAGGCCGACGGTCTGGCCGGTGCGCGAACCCTGATCGCACTGCACAATCAGGTCGATCTGCCGGGGATCGCCCGGCTGCGGGAGGTCTCGCCATGAGCTACATCCTCGAGGCGCTGCGCCAGTCGGAGCAGGCACGCGGGCGTGATCGAGCGCCACCGTCGATGGCCCTCGCGCCGGCGCCGGTCCCCTCGCGTTGGGGGTTGGTGGCGACGCTGCTCGCGACCCTAGCGCTGGCGGTGGCGCTCTACGGGGCGTGGCGGGTGTCGACGGTGGCGGTATCGGTGGTGCCCGCGACCGCGTCGGATGCGGTCGCGTCCGCGCCGCCGCAGGGCGCGCTCGAGCCGTCGTCAACTCCGCCGCCAGTCCCCCGTCGACCGCTGCCCGAGGCGCTTGAGGCAGTCGAGCCGTCCGACTCGTCCAGGACGCGCCCGCCGGGCGCCGACCCGGCGCCGGTGGCGGCCTTGCCTCCGGAGCTGTTGCGCGATATCGAGTCGTTCAAGCGCGAACTCGAAAGCATGTCCCCCGCGGCGTCCGTCCCGGAGCGCTGATCGTCACGCCCGGATCGGTATAATCGCCTCGGTCCGCGGTCGCGCGGTGCGCCGCCTCCGAGGCCGTCCGCACGGCGATCCTCTCTCCCCGCTCAGCCCGGCCTCACGCGCATGTCACAGTCGAAATCCCGCGATCCCGACGTCCTCCATCGTCATCTGCGCGACGTGCAGGAGCTGCTCTCGCGCCAGCGCCTGGTCGACGAGCTGGTGCACCGTCAGCAGATGCCGCACCGTGACCTGGTCGAGTCGATCACCCACAAGCAGAACCTGGCGCGGCTGCAGCGCAAGCTCGATCGTCTCCATCCGGCCGACATCGCCTGGATCCTCGAGACCCTGCCGCTCGCCGACCGGCTGTTCGTGTGGGAGCTGGTGCGCGCCGACAAGGACGGCGACATCCTCCTCGAGGTCTCCGACGCGGTGCGCGCGAGCCTGCTTGAGACCATGGATCATTACGCGCTCAAGGCGATGGCACTGGGGCTCGACGCCGACGAGCTGGCCGACCTCGCCCCCGACCTGCCGGCCGAGGTGGTGCAAGCGGTGCTCGCCGCGCTCGATCAGGACGAGCAGGCGCACGTGCGCGCGGCGATGTCCTACCCCGAGGGCACGGTCGGCGCGCTGATGGACTTCGACCTGATCAAGGTTCGCGAGCAGGTCACCCTGGGTGCGGTGCTGCGTTATCTGCGCCGCTTCGGCGCGCTCCCGGACCACACCGACAAGCTCTTCGTGGTCGATCGCGAGGAGCGCTTCCGCGGTCTGCTGACGCTCGAATCGCTGCTGGTCAACGCCCCCGAGCGTACCGTCTCCGAGGTGATGAAATCGCGCGCGGTGGTCACCTTCCGCCCCGACGACGACGCCCGTGCCGCGGCACAGGCCTTCGAGCGCTACGACTTGGTCTCGGTGCCGGTGGTCTCGGAGCGTGATCGGGTGATCGGGCGACTGACGGTCGACGACATGGTCGACTACATCCGCGAGGAGTCCGAGGCCGAGATCCTCGGCAACGTCGGTCTGCGCGAGGAGGAGGATCTGTTCGCCCCGGTGATCCGCTCGGTGAAGAACCGCTGGGCCTGGCTGGCGGTCAACCTGATCACCGCCTTCGTCGCCTCGCGGGTGATCGATCTGTTCCAGGACTCGATCGGTCAGCTGGTGGCGCTCGCCGCGCTGATGCCGATCGTTGCCGGGATCGGCGGCAATGCCGGCAACCAGACCATCACCATGATCGTGCGCGCGATCGCCATGGGGCAGGTCGAATCGGCAGCGTTGGGACGCTTGCTGCGCAAGGAGCTGGGGGTGGCGCTGATCAACGGTCTGGTGTGGGGCGGGGTGATCGGGGTGCTCGCCGGGGTGCTCTATGGCAGTCCCGGGCTGGGGCTGGTGATGATCGCCGCGATGACCCTCAACTTGCTGCTGGCGGCCACCGCCGGGGTGTTGATCCCGCTGTTGCGCCAGCGCTTCGGCGGCGATCCGGCGCTCGGCAGTTCGGTGCTGATCACCGCGCTGACCGACTCCGGTGGGTTCTTCATCTTCCTCGGGTTGGCGACCCTGTTGCTGCTCTGAACGCCGGCCCTGGGCGGGGCCGGCGTGGTCGATCCACGCCGGGCGGCGTGGACCGGCGCGATCAGCCGCCCACCGGCATCGAGAAGTAGCGGTGGTTGATGATGAAGTGAGCGAGGATGCTCACCACGTAGCCGAGCGCGATCACCGGGGTCCAGCGCAGGTGGCCGAAGAAGGTGTACATGCCCTTCGACTGCCCCATCAGCGCCACGCCCGCGGCCGAGCCGATCGACAGCAGGCTGCCGCCGACGCCGGCGGTGAGGGTGACCAGCAGCCACTGGCCCTGGGTCATGTCGGGGTTCATGGTCAGCACCGCGAACATCACCGGGATGTTGTCGACGATCGCCGAGAGCACGCCGACCAGGGTGTTGGCGATGGTCGGACCGAGGTCACCGTAGGCGAACTGCGAGACCAGCTCGAGATAGCCGATGAAGCCGAGACCGCCGACGCAGAGGATGACGCCGTAGAAGAACAGCAGGGTGTCCCACTCGGCGCGCGCCACGCCGGTGAAGATGTCGAAGGGGAGGGTGTCCTCGATCTCGCCGCGCTTGATGGTGGCCTGCTCGCCGGTCTTCTTGAGATAGAAGCCGAAGAACTTGAGATAGGCCAGACCGGTCATCATGCCGAGCACCGGCGGCAGGTGGTAGAAGTTGTGGAAGCTCACCGCGGTGGCGATGGTGGCGAGGAACAGCAGCACGATGCGCAGCGCGCCGCGCTTCATCCGCACCCGCTCGTCGCTCGGCGGCGGGGTCTCGTTGGGGATGGCGCGGTGCATGAACGCGGCCGGGATGGCGAAGTTGAGCACCGAGGGGATGAACAGCGAGAAGAAGGTCTGGAAGTCGATCAAGCCCTTCTGCCACACCATCAGCGTGGTGATGTCGCCAAACGGGCTGAAGGCGCCACCGGCGTTGGCCGCGACCACGATGTTGATGCAGGCCAGACCGACGAAGCGTGGGCTGTCGGCGCCGACGGCCATGACCACGGCGCACATCAGCAGCGCGGTGGTGAGGTTGTCGGCCACCGGCGAGATGAAGAAGGCGAGCAGACCGGTGGTCCAGAACAGGGTGCGATAGCTGAAGCCCATGCGGATCAGCCAGGAACGCAGCGCGTCGAACACTCGACGCTCTTCCATGGCGTTGATGTAGGTCATCGCCGCGAGCAGGAACAGGAACAGCTCGCCGAACTCCATGATGTTGTGGCGCACCGCCTCGGCGGCGGCTTCTGGCGCGCCATGATGGGTGGTGTAGTAGTAGGCGATCACCAGCCAGATCGCACCGGCGGCGAGCACCACCGGCTTGGACTTGCGCAGGTGGGTGAACTCCTCGGCCATGACCAGGGCATAGGCGGCGACGAAGATCGCCAGCGCCGAGAAGCCGACCCAGCTGGTCGTGAGATCGAAGTGCTCGACGACCGACTCCGAGGCCATGGCCAGAGCCGGTGAAATGAACAAGAGGGCGGTGATCAGCCCCCTGAAGACGGGATGATGCATAGGGTTTCCTTTAGTTCATGAGGATTCGTGACGACCACGTCGCGGGCAGGCCGGCCGTTCGACCGGGGCGCCGTGGAACACGGATTTTCGCAAACGGAAAACACTTTAGGATGCCGCTTGGCAAAGGTCTCTGGCAAGTCCTGTGCCTTTTTCAGACTTTCGTCATGGTCAAAGCTCCGTCGGCGGAGTGCGAGCTTGCGCATGATGCCGGCTGTTGGGAGTCGCCTGTCTGCGTCCACGAAAAGGTTTCATGCGAACCCGGCGCCTGGGTCGCTGCCGTGCGCTCGCCGGCACGACCTCCGTCGCGCTGATCCGATTTGTTGAAAGCCCGACGAGCGGTATCCGGGTGCATTGCCGCACTGCTGCGGTGCGTGGCTCGGTCACTGCATTATCAGCACGATACGTGTCTTGAAAAGCCCTCGATGGGGACCATTGCATGGAGACGATCGGCTCGGGATCCAGGGTGGGAGGTGAGCGTGGCCGCTTCGCTCGGAGCGCTCGCCCGTGTCGTCCCCGGCATGTTGGTGTTCACGGTGCCTGGTGGTGGCTGCCCGGTATGACCTGAACCAATACGATGGACCAGGATGGGGGGTGGGATGTTGGAGATGCACGTTCAAGCAGGTCGAGTCGGCGGGGATCGCAAGCGTGACAGGACGGTGGTCGATTCCGAGGTCACCTTCGATCGGGAGCTTCAGCTGGTGTCGACGACCGACCTGCGCGGCGTCATCACCTATGCCAACGACGCCTTCGTCGAGGTCAGCGGATTCACCCTCGACGAGCTGGTCGGGCGACCGCACAATATCGTGCGCCACCCCGATATGCCCGCGGTGGCCTTCCGCGATATGTGGGAGAAGCTCAAGGCCGGGGAGAGCTGGCGCGGATTGGTCAAGAACCGCTGCAAGGACGGGCGCTACTACTGGGTCGACGCCTATGTCACGCCGATCTTCGAGCGCGGCGAGCGGGTCGGTTACCAATCGGTACGGACCTGTCCGCCGGCGCCGCACCTGGTCGAGCGCGCCGAGCGGCTCTATGCGCGGATGCGGCGTGACCACCGGCTCGACTTGGTGCGTCGGGTGCGACTGGTCGCGCCCTGGGTGTTCGGCGTGCTCGCCCTGGGGGCGGCCGCCTGGTTGCTCTCTCCGCTGGCGGTGCTGGTGGGTGCGACGATCGCCGTGATCACCCTGGTGCTCGGTGGTGCCGAGCTGGTGGGCTGTCTGCGCCTGCTGTCGCGAATGCGCGCGGAGTACGACAGTATCAGCCGTCTGGTCTACGACGGTGACTCGATCGCCGACGTCGTGCGCTTCCGGGTGGGGCTGCTGGAGTCTCGGGTGCGCACCATCCTGGGGCGGGTGAGCGATCGCGCCGACAAACTCAAGCTGCTCGCCCAGCGCACCGCCGACGCCTCCGCCGAGACCCTCGGCGATGTCGAGCTGCAACGCGACGAACTCTCGCAGATCGCCACTGCGATGACCCAGATGAGCACCACCATCACCGACATCGCCAACATCACCAACGAGTCCGAGGGGCTGCTGGAGCGCACCAGCGCCAACTGCACCAGTGCCCGCGATCGTATCCACGACAGCGCCCAGCGCACCCTGCGGCTGGCCGATACCATGGAGGCGGTGGCCGGGCAGTCGAACGACCTGCGTCAGGCCGCCGACAAGGTCGGCGGGGCGATGCAGGAGATCAACGGGCTGGCCGAGCAGACCAATCTGCTCGCGCTCAACGCCGCGATCGAGGCGGCGCGCGCCGGCGAGCACGGGCGCGGCTTCTCGGTGGTGGCCGACGAGGTGCGCAACCTCTCCACCCGCACCCAACGTTTCACCGGCGAGATCCGCGCCAACATCGAGCAGATGAACACCTATATCGCCTCGTTGGTACAGTCGCTCGGCGACAGCGTCGAGGGCGCCAGGGTGTGCTCGACCGACAGTCGCGAGTCGATCACCCTGGTCGAGGAGATCACCGAGCAGCTCGGTCAGGTGCTCGACTACATCCACCGCGTCGCCTCGGCGACCGAGGAGCAAGGCGCGGTGGCCGAGGAGATCAGCCGCAACAGTCATCGCGTCGACGATGCCGCGCGCAACACCCTGGAGAAGAGCCGCGAGCTGGCCGAGGTCGCCGAGGAGGCGCTCAGACAGCTGCAGCGTCTCCACGACATGAGTCGTACCTTCGGTTGAGGACGACGCGCCCCGGTCGCGTTCAAGGCGTTTGTCGGAGGGGAGGGGGAGCCGGGCGCGCGGGTGCGCGCCCGGCGTGCTCCGGCCGGGATTGCCCCGGCCGGTCGCCAGCGTGGCTCAGAGCGCGGCGATGCGCTCGCGCTGGGCGCGCAACTCGGCGATCGCGCGGCTGTGCTCCTCGAGCTTGGCGCGCTCCTTGTCCACCACCGCCGCCGGTGCCTTGTCGACGAAGTTGGGGTTGGCGAGCTTGCCCTCGGTGCGCTTGACGTCGTTCTCCAGACGCTCGATCTCCTTGTCGAGTCGCTTCAGCTCGGCCGCCTTGTCGATCAGCCCCGCCATCGGGATCAGCACCTTCATCTCGCCGACCAGGGCGATGGCCGACTCCGGCGCCGCCGCCGGATCGTCGAGCACGGTGACCGACTCGGTGCGGGCGAGGAAGTCGAGATAGTGGCGCGCGCTCTCCAGCCGCGCCCGATCCTGCGCCGAGGCGTTGGTCACCAGCACCGGCAGCTGCTTGCCGGGGGCGATGTTCATCTCGCCCTTGATCCGTCGCACCCCGAGCACGAACTGCTGCACCCACTCGATCTCGGCGACCGCCTCGGGGTCGGCCGCGGCGGCGTCGACCTTGGGGTAGGGCGCGAGCATGATGGTCTCGCCCTCGACGCCTGCCAGCGGGCGCACCTTCTGCCAGATCTCCTCGGTGATGAAGGGCATGATCGGGTGGGCCAGACGCAGCAGCGTCTCCAGCGTGTGGACCAGGGTGTGGCGGGTGCCGCGCTTGGCCGCGTCGCTCGCCTCGGCACCGGTGAGCACCGGCTTGCACAGCTCCAGGTACCAGTCGCAGAAGGCGTTCCAGGTGAACTCGTAGATCGCCTGGGCGGCGTGGTCGAAGCGGTAGTGATCGATGGCGTCGGTCACCGTGGCGGTGGTCTCGGCCAACCGCGCGCGGATCCAGCGATCGGCGGCGCTCAGTTCGAGCGCGCCGCCGGCGGCGCCGCAGTCCTCGCCCTCGGTGTTCATCAGCACGTAGCGCGAGGCGTTCCACAGCTTGTTGCAGAAGTTGCGGTAGCCCTCGATGCGCCCCAGGTCGAACTTGATGTCGCGTCCGGTCGAGGCGAGCGCGGCGAAGGTGAAGCGCAGCGCGTCGGTGCCGTAGCCGGCAATGCCCTCGGGGAAGTCCTTGCGGGTGGCCTTGGTGATCTTCTCGGCCAGGTGCGGCTGCATCATCCCCTTGGTGCGCTTCTCGACCAGGTCCTCCAGCTCGATGCCGTCGATCAGGTCGATGGGGTCGAGCACGTTACCCTTCGACTTCGACATCTTGTCGCCGTGGGCGTCGCGCACCAGGCCGTGGATGTAGACCTCGCGGAAGGGCACCTCGCCCATGAACTTGAGGCCCATCATGATCATCCGCGCGACCCAGAAGAAGATGATGTCGAAGCCGGTGACCAGCACCGAGGTCGGGTAGAAGGTCTTCAGGCGCTCGGTGTCCTCGGGCCAGCCGAGGGTGCTGAAGGGCCACAGCGCGGAGCTGAACCAGGTGTCGAGCACGTCGTCGTCCTGGCGCAGCTCGATCTCGGGGCCGAAGTCGTGACGCTCGCGCACCTCCGCCTCGGAGCGCCCGACATAGACGTTGCCCTCGCTGTCGTACCAGGCCGGGATGCGGTGTCCCCACCAGATCTGGCGGCTGATGCACCAGTCCTGGATGTTGCGCATCCACTCGAAATAGGTGTTCTTCCAGTTGTCGGGGACGAAGCGGATGTCGCCGTTCTCCACCGCCGCGATCGCCGGCTCGGCCAGCGGCTGTACGCGCACGTACCACTGGTCGGTGAGATAGGGCTCGATCACCGCCCCGGAGCGGTCGCCGCGCGGCTGCTGCAGCTTGTGGTCGCGCACCGCCACCAGCAGACCCTGGGCCTCGAGATCGGCGACGATGCGCTTGCGTGCCTCGTAGCGGTCGAGCCCGACATAGGCCTCGGGGATCAGCTTGCCCTCGTCGGGCTCGTTGGCGCGGATCGCCGCATCCGGGGTGAAGATGTTGATCAGACCGCCGTGGGGCTGGTCGGCGATCGCCGACTCGTCGCGGTGACGCAGCCATACCTGGTGGTCGTTGAAGTCGTGCGCCGGGGTGATCTTCACGCAGCCGGTGCCGAACTCGGGGTCGGCATGCTCGTCGGCGACGATCGGGATGCGTCGCCCGGTCAGCGGCAGCTCGACATACTCGCCGATCAGGTGGCTGTAGCGGTGGTCCTCCGGGTTGACCGCCACCGCGCAGTCACCGAGCAGGGTCTCGGGACGGGTGGTCGAGACCACCAGATAACGCACCTTGGCCATGCGCATCGGCCGCACCAGCGGATAGCGCATCTCCCACATGTGGCCCTGCTCCTCCTCGGAGAGTACCTCCAGGTCGGAGACGGCGGTGTGCAGCACCGGGTCCCAGTTGACCAGCCGCTTGCCGCGGTAGATCAGCCCCTCCTCGTAGAGCCGCACGAAGACCTCGCGCACCGCCTCGGACAGCCCCTCGTCCATGGTGAAGCGCTCGTGCTCCCAGTCGAGCGAGGCGCCCATGCGGCGCAGCTGACGGGTGATGTTGCCGCCGGACTCGCCCTTCCACTGCCACACCCGGTCGGTGAAGGCCTCGCGACCGAGGTCGTGACGGGTCTTGCCCTCGGCGTCGAGCAGCCGCTCGACCACCATCTGGGTGGCGATACCGGCGTGATCGCTGCCCGGTTGCCACAGCGTCTGCTTGCCCTGCATCCGCTGGTAGCGGATCAGCGCGTCCATGATGGTGTCCTGGAAGGCGTGCCCCATGTGCAGGCTGCCGGTGACGTTCGGCGGCGGGATCATGATGCAATAGGCACCCGACTCGCCCTGCTGTGTCTGCGGGACGAAGTAGCCTCGCTCCTCCCAGTGGCTGTACCAGGTCTTCTCCAGGTTCTGCGGGTCGTAATTCTTGTCCAGCATGTCGGTTTAGGGCTCGTTGATGGTGCGAATGCGAAACCTATCAGTATACCCGATGCACAGGGGCTGAAAATGACGGACGAGGGCGCTCGCCTAACCGCCAGCCTCCAGTCGCCAGCCCTCAGCTTCCAGCCACCAGTCGCCAGTCGCCAGTCGCGGGGAGGCTTGAACCGCAAAGCCGCGAAGCGCGCAAAGGGAATGATGCATGATGCCGGCGCGAGGCCATGGACGGCGCGGGTCTGCACCACCATCGGGTGATCGCGCCCACTGGTGGCTGATCGCTGGCGGCTGTCGGCTCAATCCCTCTTCGCGGCTTTGCGGTTCAAACCTCTGGCAACTGGCAGCTCGCCCCCCGCATTTCCCCGTGCGTTTCCCCGTCGACACGATAGACTCGAACCGACGCCGCCGGCGTGGCCGGCATCCATCTGCACTGGTACGGGAGGACTGAGACGATGGCGACCACCAAATCCGTGTTCGCATTCGAGGACGGCGACGGCAAGGACAAGCAGCTGCTCGGCGGCAAGGGGGCGAATCTCTGCGAGATGACCCAGATCGGGCTCAACGTGCCGCCCGGCTTCGTGATCGCCACCACCGCCTGTCTCGACTATCTGGCCGCCCCCGAGCAGGGGCTGCCGGCGGCGCTGATGGAGGAGGTGCGCGCACAGATGTGCGCGGTCGAGGAGAAGACCGGCAAGGGCTTCGGCGACCCCGACAACCCGTTGCTGGTCTCGGTGCGCTCGGGCTCGGCGATGTCGATGCCGGGGATGATGGACACCATCCTCAACCTCGGGCTCAACGCCGCCACCCTGCAGGGCGAGATCCGCGCCACCGGTGACGCGCGCTTCGGCTACGACGCCTATCGCCGCTTCATCCAGCTCTTCGGCAAGGTCGCGCTCGGCATCGACGACGCGGTCTTCGACACCGCCTTCGAGACGATCAAGCGCGCCGCCCACGCCCGCCAGGACGTCGACCTCTCGGCGCGCGAACTCGAACAGGTCTGCGAGCGCTTCCTCACGCTGGTGCGCGAGCACACCGGCCAGCCCTTCCCCGAGGACCCCTACCAACAGCTCGAACTCGCCATCCAGGCGGTGTTCAACAGCTGGCAGGGCAAGCGCGCGGTCGACTACCGGCGTCAGTTCCACATCACCCCGGAGATGGCCAACGGCACCGCCGTCAACGTTGTCACCATGGTCTTCGGCAACCGTGGCGAGGACTCGGCCACCGGCGTGGCCTTCACCCGCAACCCGGGCACCGGTGAGAACCGGCTCTACGGCGAGTATCTGGTCAACGCCCAGGGCGAGGACGTGGTCGCCGGCATCCGCACCCCCAAGCCGATCGACCGTCTCGCCGACGAGATGCCGGAGATGGCCACCGCGCTCACCGAGCTGCGCGACAAGCTCGAACGCCACTACCGCGAGGTGCAGGACTTCGAGTTCACCATCGAGCGCGGCCAGCTCTACTGCCTGCAGACGCGCAACGGCAAGATGAACGCCACGGCGATGGTGCGCACCTCGGTGGAGATGGTCGAGGCGGGGCTGATCGAGCGCGAGCGCGCGTTGTTGCGCATCGCCCCCGACCTGCTCGAACAGATGCTCTTCCCCCGGCTCGACCCCGGCGTGGTGGCCGAGTCCGTCGCCCAGGGGCTGCCGGCCTCGCCGGGGGCGGCCTCGGGGATCGCGGTGTTCGACGCCGATCGCGCCGAGCAGCTCGGGCGCGAACAGGGGCTGAAGGTGATCCTGGTGCGCGAGGAGACCAAGCCCGAGGACATCCACGGCTTCTTCGCCGCCGCCGGCATCCTCACCTCGCGCGGCGGCAAGACCTCGCACGCGGCGGTGGTCGCGCGTGGCATGGGCAAGCCCTGCGTGGCCGGGGCCGAGGGCATCAGCGTCGATGTCGAGCGGCGCGAGGCGCGGGTCGGGCTGACCCGCTTTCGCGAGGGCGAGACCATCACCATCGACGGCACCTCGGGCAAGGTCTACATCGGCGCCATCGCCACCGTCGAGCCCGAGTTCACCGCCGAACTCAGCACTCTGCTCGGCTGGGCCGACGCGCACGCCCGGCTGCGCGTGCTCGCCAACGCCGACACCCCGGACGACGCCCGTCGGGCGCGCCGCTATGGCGCCGTCGGTATCGGGCTGGCGCGCACCGAGCGGATGTTCAACGATGTCGAGCGGCTGCCGATCGTCATCGAGATGATCGTCGCCGAGACCCCGGAGCAGCGTCAGGACGCGCTCGACCGGCTGCTGCCGCTGCAACGCGCCGACTTCCAGTCGCTGTTCGAGGTGATGTCGCCCAACCCGGTGACCATCCGTCTGCTCGACCCGCCGATCCACGAGTTTCTCCCCGACGCCCAGGTTCTCGAACGCGAGATCGCCGACCTGCGCGCGCTCGAGTGCGGCGCGCGCGGGCTCGGCGTGCTCGCCGGGGCGATGGGCCTGCTGCACGCCGAGGACACCCTGCGCCACGAGGTCGACCGCGCCCGGCGGCTGGTCGAGCCGGCGCTGGTCGAGGAGGCGATCGCCAAGAAAGAGGCGATGCTGCGCAAGGTGCGCCTGCTCTACGAGACCAACCCCATGCTCGGCCACCGTGGCGTGCGGCTCGGCATCACCTTCCCCGAGATCTACCAGATGCAGGTGCGCGCTATCCTCGAGGCCGCCGCCGAGTGCGCCAAGGCCGGCATCGAGGTCCATCCCCAGATCAAAGTGCCGCAGGTCTGTACCGCGCAGGAGCTGCGCATGGTCCGCGCCTCGGTCGAGACCATCCACGCCGAGGTCGCCGAGCGCTACGGCGCGCCGGTCGCCTTCCGCTTCGGCACCATGATCGAGGTGGTGCGCGCCTGCATGCGCGCCGAGTCGCTCGCCGAGGAGGCCGACTTCTTCTCCTTCGGCACCAACGATCTCACCCAGGCGACCTTCTCGTTCTCGCGCGAGGACGCCGAGAACAAGTTCCTGCCGCTCTACAACCAGTCCGGCATCCTCCAGGACAACCCCTTCGACGTGCTCGACCGCAAGGGCGTCGGCAAGCTCATGGAGCTGGCGGTGGAGTGGGGGCGGCGGGTCAAGCCCAACCTGCACGTCGGCATCTGCGGCGAGCACGGCGGCCACCCCGACTCCATCGCCTTCTGCCATCAGGCCGGGCTCGACTACGTCAGTTGCTCCGGCCCCCGGGTGCCGGTGGCGCGGCTGGCGGCGGCGCACGCCGCGCTGGCCGGACGGCAATGAGGGGCATGGCTCGGCGTGCGCGGCGCGGCTAGGGTGTCGGGGGCGGACGGGAGCGGCGCACCGGCCGAGTCGATCCGGGTGCGCGGTCAGGTGCAGGGCGTCGGCTTCCGCCCGACGGTGTGGCGGCTGGCGCGCGACTGCGCCCTGGTCGGCGATGTCCGCAATGACGGCGAGGGCGTGCTGATCCGCGTCCGTCCCGGCGCCGGTGCGCCGCCCGAGGCGATCGCGCGCTTCTGCGCCCGGCTGCGCGCCGAGTGCCCGCCGCTGGCGCGGATCGAGCGCATCGAGCGCGCGCCGCTCGCCGACCCCGCCGCGCTCGCCGGGGTCGGCGATTTCGTCATCGTCGCCAGCGCCGACACCCCGGTGCACACCGCCATCGTCCCCGATGCCGCCACCTGCAGCGCCTGCGCCGCCGAGGTGCGGGACCCGGCGAACCGCCGTCATCGCTACCCCTTCACCAACTGCACCCACTGCGGGCCACGGCTGTCGATCGTCGAGTCCGTCCCCTACGATCGGGCCAACACCAGCATGGCGCGCTTCCCGCTGTGCCCGGCGTGCGCGCGCGAGTACGCCGACCCCGCCGACCGGCGCTTCCACGCCCAGCCCAACGCTTGCCCGGTGTGCGGCCCGCGGGTCTGGCTCGCCGGGGCCGACGGGCGGGCGCTGGAGGAGGCGGAGGCCGACCCCATCGCCGCCGCCAGCGCCCGGCTCGCCGCGGGCGAGATCCTCGCCATCAAGGGCATCGGCGGCTTCCATCTCGCCTGCGACGCCGGCAACGACCGGGCGGTGGCCGAGCTGCGTCGGCGCAAGCGGCGCTCGGGCAAGCCCTTCGCGCTGATGGCGCGCGATCTCGCGGTGGTGCGCCGCCATTGCCTGCTCGCCCCCGGCGAGGCCGAGACCCTCGCCAGCCCCGCCGCGCCCATCGTGCTGCTGGCGCGTCGCGCCGACGGCGCACCGCTCGCCGAGGCGGTCGCGCCCGGCCAGTCGACCCTGGGGATGCTGCTGCCCTACAGCCCGCTGCACCTGCTGCTGCTCGCCGAGTGGACGCGCCCGCTGGTGATGACCAGCGGCAACCGCGCCGGCGCGCCGCAGTGCATCGACAACGACGAGGCGTTGCAGGCGCTCGCCGGGATCGCCGACGCCTGGCTGCTGCACGACCGCGACATCCGCAACCGCGTCGACGACTCGGTGGTGCGCACCATCGCCGCGCGCCCCCGGCTGCTGCGCCGCGCCCGTGGCCACGCCCCCGGCGTGCTCGTCCTGCCGCCGGGGCTGGCGCGAGGCGCGGCGACGGTCGCGCTCGGCGGCGAGCTGAAGAACACCTTGTGTCTCGGTGATGGCGAGCGGGCGATCCTCAGCCAGCACCTCGGCGATCTCGAAGAGGCGGGCAGCGCGCGCGCCTGGGTGGCCACCCTGGCGCGCTATCTGACGCTGTTCGAGCACCGGCCCACGCGCATCGCGATCGACGCCCACCCCGACTACCGCGCCAGCCAGTACGGTCGCGACTGGGCCGCGCGCGCCGGGCTGGCGCTGGTCGAGGTGCAACACCACCACGCCCATATCGCCGCGCTGCTCGCCGAGCACGGTCGCCCGCCCGAGGCCGGGCCGGTGCTCGGCATCGCCCTCGATGGGCTCGGCTGGGGGGAGGACGGCACCCTCTGGGGCGGCGAGCTGCTGCAGGTCGACTATCGCGGGTCGCGACGGCTCGGCGGGCTGTGCCCGGCGGCGCTGCCGGGCGGGGCGCGGGCGATGGTCGAACCCTGGCGCAATCTGCTCGCCCAGCTCGAGCGCGCCGGGCTGCTCGATGCCGCGCTGCGCCGCTGGGCCGCGCTCGAGGCGGTGCGCGCGCTCGCCGCACAACCGCTCGATGCACTACGCACCCTGATCGCGCGCGGGCTCAACGCCCCGCCGTCCAGCTCTGCGGGGCGGCTGTTCGACGCCGTCGCCGCCGCGCTCGGCCTCGCCCCGGCCCGGCTCGGCTACGAGGGCGAGGCCGCGATCGCCGTCGAGACCCTGGCCGCCACCGTGCCCCCCGCGCCCGAGGGCTACCCCTTCGCCCTCGACATCGCCGCCGATGGTCGGCTGATGATCGACTCCGCGCCGCTGTGGCCCGCGCTGTTCGACGATCTCGCCGCCGGGACCACCCCGGCGCGCGCCGCCGCGCGCTTCCACGACGGTCTGATCCACGCCCTGGTCGCGTGCGCCACCCGGCTCTGCGCCAGCCACCGGCTCGACACCGTCGCCCTCAGCGGCGGCGTCATGCAGAACCGCCGCCTCGTCGAACCCCTCGCCACCGCCCTGGAGGCCCAGGGCCTCCAGGTCCTCCTCCACCGCCGCGTCCCCGCCAACGACGGCGGACTGGCGCTGGGGCAACTGTGCGTGGCGCGGGCGCGAGAACAATCCGCCCCGTGGGCCGGACAGGGCGTCCGGCGTTGACGGTCTGGGGGACTTGAACCGCAAAGACGCCAAGGACGCGAAGCAAGAGACGTATCGGCTGGCCGCCAGCCGTCTCCCTCCTTTGGAGAAAGGGGGGCAGGGGGGATTCGAAGCAGAGCGGCATCATGCGCGCAGAAGCTCCGTGGGCCGGGCAGGGCGTCCGGCGTTGACGGTCTGGGAGAGTTGAACCGCAAAGACGCCAAGGACGCAAAGCAAGAGGCGTATCGGCTGGCCGCCAGCCGTCTCCCCCCCTTTGGCGAAAGGGGGGGCAGGGGGGGATTCGAAGCAGAGCGGCATCATGCGCGCAGAAGCCCCGTGGGCCGGGCAAGGCGCAGCGTGCCCGGCGGCGTTGAAGGTTCGGGCGCGTTGAACCGCAAAGAGACCGTCCTTCCCGTCAACCGCCGACCATGCACGCCCGTCTCCCCCACTGGAGGCTGGAGGCTGGAGGCTGATCGCTGATAGCTGGTAGCTGGTCGCTGACGGCTCGTTGTATCTTGGATCGTCTTGCAACCCAGGAGATGTTCCCAGATGTCACGTCCGGCTCGCGCCCGTATCGATCTCGCGGCGATACGCCACAACTATCTGCACGCCAAGTCCTGCGCGCCCTCGGCGCGGGCGTGGGCGGTGGTCAAGGCCGATGCCTACGGGCACGGCGCGGTGGCGGTGGCGCGGGCGCTGGCGCCGGTGGCCGACGGCTTTGCGGTGGCCTTCCTGGAGGAGGCGCTGGAGCTGCGCGAGTCGGGCGTCGAGGGGCCGATCCTGCTGCTCGAGGGGGTGTTCGCGCCCGACGAGCTGGCGGCGGTCGATCGCGCCGGGCTGGATATGGTGGTGCACGCCGAGCACCAGCTCGAGTGGATCGCGGCAGCCCGTCCCGAGCGCCCCTTCGGCTGCTGGCTCAAGGTCGACTCGGGGATGCACCGGGTGGGGTTCGCGCCGCCGGATGTCGCTGCGGCGCTGGCGCGGTTGCGTGACTGCCCCCAGGTCGGGCGGCTGCGCGCGATCAGCCATCTGGCGCGTGCCGACGAGCCGGGCGAGCCCTACAGCGCGCGTCAGCTCGCCGCCTTCGACGACGCGGTCGCCGGGATCGTGCCGGCCAGCCTGGCCAACTCGGCGGCGGTGCTCGATCTACCGGCGGCGCATCGCGACTGGGTGCGCCCGGGGATCATGCTCTATGGCGTCTCACCCTTCGAGGCGGCCCATCCCAATGCCGCCGCGCTGCGCCCGGCGATGACCCTGGAGTCGGCGCTGATCGCCATCCGCACGCTGCCCGCCGGGGAGCCGGTCGGCTACGGCGGGCGCTTCGTCTGCCGTCGTCCGAGCCGCATCGGGGTGGTGGCGATCGGGTATGCCGACGGCTATCCGCGCCATGCCCCGGACGGGGTGGCGGTGATGGTGCGCGGGCAGTGTGCGCCGCTCGCCGGACGGGTGTCGATGGACATGATCACGGTCGATCTCACCGACCTCCCCGAGGCCGTCGTCGGCGACCGCGTCGAGCTGTGGGGGGCGCGGATCGACGCCGGTGCGCTGGCCCGCGCGAGCGACACCATCGCCTATCAGCTGTTCACCAATCTCAAGCGGGTGCGGGTCGAACATCAGCAGTGATGCGCCGTTGCGGCCGTCGATCGCCAACGTTGATCCTGACGATCAAAAAAATTCTCTTTCTGAGCGCGAGACTTTGGAGTAGATAGCCGCCTGTGGTTTGCACTGTAATCCAGAGGTAACGGAGAGATGTTGGAGACCGACGGCGGTTATGGCGACGAGGTGCTCGAGCGCGCCCCTCATCTGATGAACCAGAACGAAGACGCCGATGGTGGCGACGTCCTGGCGGCGCGCCGGCGCATCGAGCAGATGCGCGAACTCAAGCGGCTGCGCGACCTGCTGGAGGATCCGGACTTCGACGAGCAGATCTGACGCCCTCGTCCCGGGCCGCGTGCGCCCGGGTTCCGTCCGCTCGGGCGGCGGGCGCGCCGCCGCCGCACGTCTTTCCCAATCCCCTCAGTCCGTCCCCGCCGCCTTCGGCGGTTCCTCTTCTGAATCGAGTGGCGCCCGCACGGCGCGGTGCAGTCGCACGTCGAGCGGCGTGGCGGCGGAGAGGTGCAGGTCGCGCTGGGGGAAGGAGATCTCGATCCCGGCCTCGGCGAAGCGGTCGTAGATCGCCTGGTGCAGCTCGGTGATGATCGCGATGCGCCCGTCGAGCGAGTCGAGATAGCAGCGCATCACCAGCGTCAGGGCGTTGTCGCCGAAGCCCTCGAAGCTGAGCAGCGGCGCCGGGTCGTCGAGCACCTTCTCGTGCTGCTCGGCGATCTGGGTGAGGATCTCGAGCGCCTGGCGGGTGTCGCTGCCGTAGGCGATGCCGACCGGGATGGTCACGCGGTTCTGCTGGTCGGTGAGCGACCAGTTGAGCAGCCGTCCGGTGATGAACTCCTTGTTCGGCACCAGCAGCTCCTGCTTGTCCCAGTTGCGGATGGTGGTGGCGCGAATCTGGATGTTGGTGACCACCCCGGTGGTGTCGCCGATGGTGACGATGTCGCCGACCCGTACCGGACGCTCGAAGAGGATGATCAGGCCGCTGATGAAGTTGGCCACGATCTCCTGCAGACCGAAGCCGATGCCGACACCGAGCGCGGCCACCAGCCATTGCACCTGCGACCAGCTCAGCCCCAGGGTGGAGAAGGTGAGGAGGAAGGCCACGGCGGTGATGGTGTAGCTCGCCAGGGTCTTGATCGCGTAGCGCCCGCCGGCCGAGACCGCCTCGCTCTGCAGCAGCAGGAACTCGATCAGCGCCGGCAGGTTCTTGGCCGCCACGGTGGCGACGAAGATGATCACCAACACCAGCCCGACATCGGCAGCAGTGACCGGGACCAGTTGGGTGACGCCCTCAATGGTGCCCTCGTAGTGCCACAGCGCGAAGCGTTCGAGCATCGAGAAGGCGGGCAGCACGTCCGACCAGGTGATCCACAGCCCGACCACCGCGGCGAAGAAGATCGAGGCGTTGATCAGGCGTCGGGTCTGCTCGTCCATCGCCGCCAGATCGGGTTCGGTCTCCTCGATCGCCAGCACCTCGCTCGGGGTGTTCGGCTCGTTGTTCTGGGCGCGGCGCGCGGCCTGGCGTTCGAGCGCGGCCTGTAGCGCCAGGCGGCGGCGGGTGACGATCAGCCAGCGCACGATGGTCTGGTGGACCACCAGCAGGGCGAGCACCAGCCAGGTCTGCCCCACCAGCGAGCGGAACAACATCCCGGCGGTATAGACGTAACCGGCCAGCGCCAGCCCGGCGAGGGCCAGCGGCGCGCCCACCACGAAGGGGAACCAGACGTGGCGCAGCCGGTTGAGCCAACCCTCGGGGCGTTCGGCGAGGATCCCCTTGAACAGCCCCTTGGCGGGGTTGAGCAGATGCCAGAAGAAGGCGGTGAAGCCGAGCATGCAGGCGACCAGGGTGAGCCGCATCAGCTCGCCGGTGTCGACCGGGTTGTTGTTCTCGTAGGCGGCGACGGCCACCAGTGAGACCGGCACGATATAGCCCGAGAACCAGTCGATGGCGTGCCGGATGCGCGCCAGGGTGGCGGTGCTCCAGCGGAAGTGGCGATCGGCCACGCCGCCGGTGATGCACAGCCCACGGAAGGCGAGCAGGAAGTAGAGTCCGCCGGCGACCTCGGTGAGCGCGCTGGCGAAGGCGCGGGTGAACGGCGTGGCCTCGGTCGAGGCCTGTAGCTGCATGCCGAGCAGGGCCATCAGCAGGGGGACGGGGAGTGCCATCAGCAGGGTCAGGGCGATCGCCTTGACGGTGTGCTGGATGCCGTCGCTGCGCACCCGGCGCAGCGGTTCGGCGGTGGCGCGGATGGCGCGCCGCAGCGCCGTCAGGCGCCACAGCAGCGCGACGACCACGAGCAGCCCGGCCCAGAAGCTCCAGGCGTGTTGCAGCCGCTCGAGCAGGGTCGCCGCAATCGCTTCCCAGGCCCCTTGCCAGGACAGCAGCCAGAGGGTCGCCGCCGGCAGCGAATTGAGCGTCTCGACGCCGATCGGGGGGGCGCTGCGCACCCACAGCAGGCGTTCGGCGAGGAAGTCGTCATAGGTCTCGGCGATGCTCACCACCTGGTCGGTGACATAGTTGAGATCGGAGAGCTGGCGGACATAGTCGTCCTCGATGTCGAGGCTCTGCGCGATCAGCCGACGGCGCTGCTCGAGCACCTCGTCGAGCTGCTCGCGTACCTGCGCGCGCTCGTCCTCGGGGACGTCGAGGGTGAGTTCGTCGAGATAGCGGTTGCGGTCGCGCAGTCGGCGCTTTTCCTCGCGGTAGCGGATCTGGCGCAGCGTGGCCTCGGCGATTGCGTCCTCACGCGTGGCGATGTCCTTGCGGTACTGGCGCAGGTCGGGCAGCTGGGTGCGACGATCGAGCAACACCTGGCCGAGCGCGCGGCTCAGTCCGGCAGCCTCGAGACGCTGCTTGGCGCCGCGGAAGTCCTCCTCGATGCGCCTGCGCTCGCTCTCGATCCTCGCCTGGCGCTCGTTGAGGGTCTCGAGTTGCTTGGCGATCCGCGCCAGCGAGGCGCTGATCTCGGCATTGGTCTGGGTCTCGCGACGCACCAGCGGGTGCTTGTCGGCGGCCTCGCGCTGGGCCTGCTCGGAGGCGCGCTGGGCGGCCTCGGCCTCGGCGTTGCGCCGCTGGTTCTGCAGCTCCTCGAGTGCGCGCTGATAGGTCTTGAGTCGCTGCAGGCGCAGCGCGGCGAGATCGCGCCTGACCTGATAGAGCGCAATGCGCGCAGGTTGGCTGAGCAGTTCCTGCTCGAGCATCTGCGCCTCCGACCACAGCGCCTGACGACGCGCCTGGTGCGCCCAACGCTGGGCCTGGACGAGGTCGCCCGGTTGTCCACTGAGTTCGGCGGTGTCGAGGGCGGGGAGGTCGCCGAGTTGGTCGAGCGCTTGCTTGACCTCGGTCATGCGCGCGCGTGCCGCCGCCGGGCGGTTCTCGGTGGTCTGGATCAGTTTCTCGAGTTCGCCGAGTCGCGTCTCCTCGACGGCGACATCGGCCAGCGCTTTGTTCAGTCGCTGGGCGATGGCCTCGCTGGTGAGGTCGTCCGGGATCACCGCCTCGGGCGTGGTGGTGGCGGCGCGGGCGGCCTCGAGTTCGCGCTCCTGCGCCTTGCGCTGGCGCGGCGCGGTCTTCAGCGAGCGGGCGAACTCCTCGGCCTTGAGATCGAAGTTGCGCGTGTCCTCGAGACTGGCGCGCGCACGACGATAGCGTTCGAGCAGGGTGGTCTTGGCGCTCTCGTCGAGCGCGGTCGAATTCTCGACCTCGGTGGCGCGGGCCTCGACCTGGGCCATGGTGGGCAGGTTGACGGTGGTGGTCTCGGCCCCTGCCGGCGGTATCGCGAGCAGGGCGAGCAGCAGCCACGGCAGCAGGTTGATCCAGGGACGTCGGGGATGGCGGGAGCAGGTGTCGGGCAGCACGTCTGGCACCAGGTCTGGGTTACGGGCGAAGGGCGTTCGGCTCCCGTCGTGGAACGGGGTGTCCGGCGGTTCTGTGGTCGATCGGGGGAAGGGAGACGGATCTCCCGTTCGACTTCGTTGCGAGAGGGAGCGGGTCAGAGTCGCTTGATGAAGACCTTGGAGTTGCGTTGAAAATTGTAAAGCGCCTGCCGGGCCATGGGAAGCGCCTCCAGCCCGGCCGGGGCGAAGCCGCGCTCCTGGAACCAGTGCGCGGTCTGGGTGGTGAGCACGAACAGTCGCGTGATCCCCTGCGCGTGCGCCAGTCGCTCCATGTATTCGAGCAGCCGGTCGCCGCGTCCGCCGGCGCGGTACTGGGTGTGCACCGCGACACAGGCGAGTTCGGCCATGGCCTCGTCGGCATAGGGGTAGAGCGCGGCGCAGGCGGTGATCAGGCCGTCGCGCTCGGCGACCACGAAACGCTCGATCTCGGTCTCGAGGCGCTCGCGCGAGCGCCGCACCAGGATGCCGCGCTCCTCGAGCGGGCGCAGCAGTTCGAGGATGCCGGCGACGTCGTCGATGCGCGCCGCGCGTAACTCCTCGAACGGTTCGGCCGAGACCAGGGTGCCGCTGCCGTCGCGGGTGAACAGCTCGCGCAGCAGCGCGCCGTCGCCGCTGCGCCCGACCAGATGGACGCGTGGGATGCCGTGGCGGCAGGCCTCGGCGCTGGCGCGCAGACACTTGCCCAGCCCCTCGGGTAGCGGCGTGGCGGCGTCGAGCAGGGCGTCGACCTCGCCGGTGAGCAGGGTCGGGGGGAGGGCCGCGGTACGCACCTCCTCGTCCTCGAGCAGGAACACCAGCTTGTCGGCCTGCAACGCCTCGGCGGTGCTGCGGGCGACGTCGGCGGCGCTGAGGTTGAACACCTCGCCGGTGGGCGAGTAGCCGAGCGGTGGCATCAACGCCACCGCGCCTTGGTCGAGCAGTGCGCGCAGGGTGTGGCGATCGACCCGCCGTACGGTGCCGGTATGGCCGTAGTCGACGCCGTCGAGCACCCCGAACGGTCGCGCGGTGACGAAGTTGCCCGAGACCACCGGGATGCGCACCCCGGCCATCGGTGAGTTGGCCAGCCCCAGCGAGAGCAGTGCCTCGATCTCCACCCGCACCACCCCGGCGGCCTCCTTGACGCAGGCCAGCGCGGTGTCGTCGGTGACGCGCAGAGCGTTGACATAGCGCATCCGCGCGCCGCGCTCGGCCAGCCGCGCCTCGATCTGCGGGCGCGCGCCGTGGACCAGCACCAGACGGATGCCGAGCCCGTGGAGCATGGCGATGTCGTGTACCAGGTCGGGGAAGCGGGCGTCGGTGAGCGCCTCGCCGCCGATGGCGATGACGAAGGTCTTGCCGCGATGGGCGTGGATATAGGGGGTGACCTGGCGGACCCAGTCGACGAAGGGGTCGCGTGGGCGGTTGGATGAGGCGGGCAAGCGCGGGGTCCTCGGGTGTGGTGCCGTGGGGCGGCGGGGGTTTATTCGATACCGAGCCGGGCGAGCCGATAGTGCAGCGAGCGCTGTGACATGCCCAGGCGTCGCGCGGCGGCGGCATGGTCCCAGTGCGTCGGCTCGGTGGGCGCGGTCGGTGGTGCAGTGATCTCGGGCGCGGTGTCGTGGTGTGTCGAGGCGGGGTCGGGCAGGTAGAGGTCGCCGACCTCGATCAGGCTGTGCTCGCACAGCGCGGTGGCGCGTTCGAGGATGTTCTCGAGTTCGCGCACGTTGCCCGGGAAGGGGTGATGGGCGAGCGCGGCCAGCGCCTCGGGGGCGAGGTGACGCGGGGTGTCGGCGCCGCTCTTTTCGGCGATGCGCGCGAGCAGCCAGTCGGCCAGCGCGGGGATGTCCCCGCGTCGCTCGCGCAGCGGCGGCATGCGCAGCTCGATGACATTGATGCGATAGAAGAGGTCCTGGCGGAAGCGTCCGCGCTCGACCTCGGCGTTGAGGTCGCGGTGGCTGGCGCTGATCAGGCGCACGTCGACCGGCAGCTCGTGCTGGGTGCCAAGCGGTCGCACCGCCTTCTCCTGGATCGCGCGCAGCAGCTTGACCTGGGTCTGCAGCGGCAGCTCGGCGACTTCGTCGAGGAACAGGGTGCCGCCCTCGGCGGCCTGGAACAGGCCCTGTTTGTCGCTGCTGGCGCCGGTGAAACTACCCTTCTTGTGGCCGAACAGCTCGCTCTCGACCAGGTCGTGGGGGATAGCGCCGCAGTTGAGCGCGACGAAGGGACCGTCGCGCCGTGGCCCCTGGGCGTGGATCAGCCGCGCGGCCAGTTCCTTGCCGGTGCCGCTCTCGCCGGTGACGAACACCGGTGCCTGGCTGCGCGCGAGTTTGGCGATGAGCTGGCGGATCTGCGCCATCGCCAGGGAGTCGCCGAGCAACTGGGGGACGCGCTCGCCGCCGTGCTCGCCGCCGGGGCGGTGGGCGAGCTTGAGCGCGGCGCCGACGAGCTGGCGCAGGCGCTGCAGTTCCACCGGCTTGGAGACGAAGTCGAAGGCGCCGGCCTTCATCGCCTCGATCGCCGAGTCCATGTTGCCGTAGGCGGTGATCATCGCCACCGGCAGCTCCGGGTGGTGCGCGGCGATATGACGGATCAGCTCGATGCCGCTGCCGTCGGGCAGCTTCATATCGGTCAGACAGAGGTCGAAGGACTGCTCGGCGAGGCGCGTACGCGCCTCGATCAGGGTGGTGGCGGTCACCGCGCGGATCTCCATCCGCGCGAGGGTGATCCGCAGCAGTTCGAGGATATCGGTCTCGTCGTCGACGACGAGCGCCTGGGCCTTGTCAGTCGGCATTGGGTCGGTCTGGGTCCGTCGGTGGTAGGGCATGCGCTGCATCAAGGATAGCGCGGAGCGTCGACCGGTCGCCAGCGCTCAGCGGCCAGAGAGATGAACCGCAAAGGGATGAACCGCGAAGATGAACCGCGAAGGCGCGAAGAGCGCGAAGATAGAGATAAGGTTTTCGGCCGCTAGCCGCCAGCCGCCAGTGGATAAGGTTGGCGTCCATGATGGCGGCAGTGGCTGATGTCTTGCGGCGACGGCGGGAGGAAGAACGCCCACTGGAGGCTGACAGCTGGTAGCTGATCGCTTTTCCCTTCGCGTTCTTCGCGGCTTTGCGGTTCAATCCGCTGGCGGCTGGCGGCTGGCGGCTGGCGGCTGGCGGCTGGCGGCTGGCGGCTGGCGGCTGGCGGCTGGCGGCTGGCGGCTGGGTTCAATCCGCCCGGTCCTCGTCGGTCGTGGTCGCGAACAGCAGGCGGAAGCGACAGCCGCTGGGGCGGTTGGGCAGCAGCGCGAGGGTCATGGCGTTGCTCTCGGCCAGCTCGCGGGCGATGTAGAGCCCGAGTCCGGTGCCGCTGTGGCGGGTGGTGAAGAAGGGGTCGAAGATGGCGTCGGTGATCTCGGGAGCGATTCCCGGCCCCTGGTCGATCACCTCCAGCAACGGACGACGGGTGTGGTGATCGCGGTCGAGCACCAGGGTCACCGGACCGTCGGCGCCGTGCACCAGGGCGTTCTCGCACAGGTTGGCGAGGATCTGGTGGAGGTGTCTGGGGTCGGCCTCGACCGCGCCGGGGTCGCGTTCGAGGTGCAGGTGCAGCCGACGCGGGCCGAGTTGGCGGGTCTCGGTGAACTCGTCGACGAAGCCGCGCAACCAGTCGTAGAGTTCGAGCGTCTGGCGCTGCATGCGGTCGCGCCGCGAGAGTTCGAGCACGCTGCTGACGATCTCGTCGATGCGCGCGCTGTTGCGATGGACGATGGCGAGCAGTTGCTGCTCGTCACCCGAGAGTCCCGGGGCCTCGGCGCACAGCTCGGCGGCGTGGGAGATCGCGCTCAGCGGGTTGCGGATGTTGTGGGCGATGCTCGCGGTGAGGGTGCCGAGCGCGGCGAGCTTGATCCGCTGTGCCTCGGCGGTGGCCTCGCGATCGTCGCGCAGATAGAGAATCACGCCGCTGGCGCGGTGCGCGCCGAGCAGCTTGACGCTGACTCGCAGCGCACGTCCGTGATGGCTGACCACCGCCTGACGGTGCGCGCCGGGCTGGACCAGGCGTTCGAGTTCGGCGGCCAGTGCGGTGCTGACCGCGCCGAGGGCGACGCCGGGGGCGTGGTGGTCGTGGGCGATGCCGAGCAGCTCGCGGGTGGCCTGGTTCATCAGTCGCAGCCGCCGCTCGCCGTCGGCCACCAGGATGCCGGTGGCCATGTTCTGGATGATGAACTCGTTGAGCTTGGAGAGGTCATCGAGGTCGACCTGACGCCGCGCCGCCAGCGCTTCGGCGGTGCGCGCGCGGTGATAGAGCATCTGCGAGATCAGCGCCACGGCGAAGAAGAGAATGCCGAGCAGCCCGGCCTGGGTGAAGGCCGGCGCCTGTCCCTGGAACGCCTGATAGCCCTGCTGGGCGATCACCGCGATGGTGGCCAGCGCGGCGAACAGCAGTGTCAGCCGCCCCTCCATGGTCAGCGCCCCGGCGGCCACCGTCACCGTCAGCAGGATGCCGAGGCCGCTGGCCACGCCGCCGGCGGCGTGCATCAGCAGGGTGAAGACGACGATGTCGACGAGGATGGCGAGATAGACCTGCTGCTTGCGCGCTGGCCACTGACCGTAGAGACTCAGCCCACTGAGCAGCACCAGCAGGGTGTAGACCAAGAGCGCCGACCAGGCCAGCTCGGTGTCGGCGCGGGCGAGCAGCGGATCGACCGCGTTGGGTGAGAACACCAGGGTCAGCCCGACGACCAGCAGCAGCCGGATCAGCAGCAGCCAGCGCAGCGCCCCCCAGGTGGGATAGGATGCCGGGTCGAGGGGAGCGGCGGTGGCTTGGGACGAGGCGTGCTTGGGCATCGGGATGCTGTCGGGAGGCGGGCGGCGTTTTGCCAAAGCCGCTGGAATTAGACCAGAATTGTCGCGTTGCGACCATGGTTGGCATGATGGCGCGCCGCGCACGGCGGCGTCCGCCACCATCGGTTGCGCCCCTTTGTCATCGCGGCGCCCCGGGGCGGGGGCGGCGTCTTCTGTCATCAGCGTGACGACGAGTTTCGATGAATCTACACGAATACCAAGCGAAGCGGCTCTTGCGGGAGCGCGCAATCCCGGTGCCCGACGGCTGCGAGGCACGGACCGTGCAGGAGGCGAGCGCCGCCTGTGAGCGTCTCGGCGGCACGCGGTGGGTGATCAAGGCGCAGATCCACGCCGGCGCCCGGGGCAAGGCTGGGGGGGTGGTGCTGTGCGACGACCCCGAAGCGGTCGCACGCGAGGCGCAACGGCTGCTCGGCAGCCGTCTGGTCACCGCGCAGACCGGTCCGCACGGGCTGCCGGTCGAGACCCTGCTGATCGAGCGTCCGACGGCGATCGCCCGCGAACTCTATCTCGGGGTGCTGGTCGATCGCGCCAGCGAGCGGGTGGTGTTCATGGCCAGCGCCGCCGGCGGGGTCGATATCGAGGCGGTGGCCGCGGCCACCCCCGAGCGCATCCTCCGTCTCGCCGTCCATCCGGCCACCGGGTTGCGGCCCTATCACGCGCGTCGGCTCGGCTACGGGCTGGGGCTCGAGCGCGACCAGATCGCCGCGCTCGGTCGGCTGCTCGCCGCGCTCTACACCCTGGCCATCGACCATGACGCCACCCTGATCGAGATGAATCCGCTGGTGGTCACCGAGGAGGGCGAGTTGGTCGCGCTCGACGCCAAGATCGAACTCGACGAGAACGCGCTCTATCGTCACTCCGCGATCACCGTGCTGCGCGATCCGGGGCAGGAGGACGATCGCGAGGCCGCTGCGCGCGCTCACGCGCTCAACTACATCAGTCTCGAGGGCAACATCGGCTGCATGGTCAACGGTGCCGGGCTGGCGATGGCGACCATGGATCTGGTCAAGCTCCACGGTGGCGCCCCGGCCAATTTCCTCGATGTCGGTGGCGGCGCCACCGCCGAGCGGGTAGCCGAGGCGTTCAAGCTGATCCTGTCCGACCCCAAGGTCGAGGCGGTGCTGGTCAACATCTTCGGCGGTATCGTGCGCTGTGACCTGATCGCCGAGGGCATCATGCAGGCGGTGCGCGAGGTCCAGGTCGCCGTCCCGGTGGTGGTGCGCCTGGAGGGCACCAACGCCGCGCAGGGGCGGGCGCTGCTCGCCGCCAGTGGGCTGGCGCTGGAGCCGGCGAGCAGTCTCAACGATGCGGCGGCCCGGGTGGTCGCCTTGGCGGGCGGCGCCCGCGAGGAGCAGGGGCGATGAGCGTACTGATCGATGCCGACACCCGGGTGATCTGCCAGGGCTTCACCGGTCGTCAGGGCACCTTCCACAGCGAGCAGGCGATCGCCTACGGCACCAATCTGGTCGGCGGCGTGACCCCGGGCAAGGGCGGGCAGCGCCATCTCGACCGGCCGGTGTTCGACACCGTCCACGAGGCGGTGGCCGCCACCGGCGCCGATGCGAGCATGATCTATGTGCCCGCGCCCTTCGCCGCCGACGCCATCCTCGAGGCGGCCGATGCCGGCATCCGGGTGATCGTGTGCATCACCGAAGGTATCCCGGTGCACGACATGCTGCGGGTCAAGACCGTGCTCGCCTGTACCGGAGCCTGTCTGATCGGTCCCAACTGTCCCGGGGTGATCACCCCGGAGGCGTGCAAGATCGGTATCATGCCCGGCGACATCCACAGCCGCGGCCGGGTCGGTATCGTCTCGCGCTCGGGCACCCTCACCTACGAGGCGGTGTGGCAGACCACGCAGGTCGGACTCGGTCAGAGCACCTGCATCGGCATCGGCGGCGACCCCATCCACGGCCTCGACTTCGTCGACTGTCTGGCGCTGTTCGAGAACGATCCTGAGACCGAGGGGGTGATCCTGGTCGGCGAGATCGGCGGCGGTGCCGAGGAGGCCGCCGCGCGTTTCATCGAGCAGCGCATGAGCAAGCCGGTGGTGGCCTACATCGCCGGGGTCACCGCACCCCCGGGCAAGCGCATGGGCCATGCCGGGGCGATCGTCACCGGCGGGCAGGGCACTGCCGAGGGCAAGTTCGCCGCGCTCGATGCCGCCGGTGTGGCGGTGGTGCGCTCACCGGCGCTGATGGGCGCGCGGATCGCCGAGCTGATCTGAAGCCGTGATGATGGAATCGATGAACGCATCGCAACCGACGAGCCGGGTCCGGGTCGTCCAGTGCAACCCACTGGTCGGCGACATCGCCGGCAATGCCGAACAAGTGATCGCGGCGCTGGCACGCGCCCGCGCCGAGGGCATCGACCTGGTGGTCTTGCCCGAGCTGGCGCTCACCGGCTATCCGCCCGAGGACCTGCTGCTGCGTCCGGAGTGCGCCGAGCGGGTCGAGGCGGCGCTGGCGCGCATCCGTGCCGCGAGCACCGGTATCACTCTGGTGTTCGGCTATCCGCGCACCGCTGTCGGCGGACTGTTCAACGTCGCCGGGGTGATCCGCGACGGCGAGACGGTCGTCGAGTACGCCAAGCAGGCGCTGCCCAACTACGGCGTGTTCGACGAGAAGCGCTATTTCCAGCCCGGCACCCTGGCCGGGGTGTTCGAGCACCGTGGGCTGCGGATCGGCCTGAGCGTGTGCGAGGACATCTGGCAGGAGGCGCCGACCCGCCAGGCGGTCGAGGCCGGCGCCGAGCTGCTGGTCAACATCAACGCCTCGCCCTTCCACGCCGGCAAGCGCGTCGAGCGCGAGGCGCTGGTGGCGCGCCGCGCGCGCGAGCACGGGGTGGCGATCCTCTACGCCAATCTGGTCGGCGGTCAGGACGAGCTGGTGTTCGACGGCGCCTCCTTCGCCGTCGATGCCACGGGCAGGCTGGTGGCGCGCGCGCCCTGCTTCGACGAGGCGGCGCTCGACCTGGTGCTCGATGCCGGCGGCGCGCCCGGTCCGGCCCGTGCCGAGCAGCCCCAGCCGCAACCGCTCGAGGGCGAGGCGGCGATCTACCGCGCGCTGGTGCTGGGGGTGCGCGATTATGTGCGCAAGAACGGCTTCAAGGGGGCGGTGCTCGGGCTCTCGGGCGGGATCGATTCGGCACTGACCCTGGCGATCGCGGTCGATGCGCTCGGCGCCGATCGGGTCGAGGCGGTGCTGATGCCCTCGCGCTATACCGCCGAGATCAGCAACGAGGACGCCTTCGAGGAGGCGCGTCGACTCGGGGTGCGGACGCACCAGATCCCCATCGGTCCGGCCTTCGACACCTTTCTCGGGATGCTCGAGCCGGTCTTCGCCGGTGCCCCCGCCGATGTCACCGAGGAAAACATCCAGGCGCGCTGTCGCGGCGTGCTGCTGATGGCGATCAGCAACAAGCGCGGGGCGATCCTTCTCACCACCGGCAACAAGAGCGAGATGGCGGTCGGCTACGCCACCCTCTATGGCGACATGGCCGGTGGTTTCGCGCCGATCAAGGACGTGCCCAAGCAGCTCGTCTATCGTCTCGCCCGCTATCGCAACCGCGAGGTCGAGGTGATCCCGGAGCGGGTGATCACCCGCGCGCCCTCGGCCGAGTTGCGCCCGGATCAGACCGATCAGGACAGCCTGCCGCCCTACGACCGGCTCGACGAGATCCTGCGCCGCTATATCGAGTGCGACGAGGGCGTCGCGGCGATCGTTGCCGCCGGGTACGCGCGCGAGGAGGTCGAGCGCGTCGCGCGCCTGGTCGATCGCAGCGAGTACAAGCGCCGTCAGGCCCCGCCCGGGGTGCGCATCTCCGCGCGCGCCTTCGGTCGCGATCGGCGCTATCCCATCACCAGCGGTTTCTGAACCCCGATGCGAACGCCTGCGAGCCCCGCGCCGCGCCCGGGGCTCGCTGTCTTTTGCCCGGACGCAAACGTATACTCACGGCCAGGCCGTGATCCAAACTCTGGAGAGATTGCATGAAAAAGGTCGAAGCGATCATCAAGCCCTTCAAGCTCGACGACGTCCGTGAGGCGCTGTCGGCGGCCGGCATCACCGGCATGACCGCCACCGAGGTCAAGGGCTTCGGGCGTCAGAAGGGACATACCGAACTCTATCGTGGCGCCGAGTACGTGGTCGATTTCCTGCCCAAGGTGAAGATCGACCTGATCGTCGGCGACGATCAGGTCGAGGATTGCATCAACGCCATCATGACCGCCGCGCGCACCGGCAAGATCGGCGACGGCAAGATCTTCGTCTCCGACGTCCAGCGGGTGGTACGCATCCGTACCGGCGAGGAGGACGAAGCGGCGATCTAGCCGGTTTGCCGAGGGGCGCCCGTCGCCCCACGCATCGTCGGGGATTACGGCCGATCGCTGACGCTGCGTGGGGGAGCAGGTGCTCCGAGGGGCGCGGGCTCAGTTCTCGTCGAGACTGAGATAGTCCCAGACCTTGCGCGCGAGACTGATCTCATCGGGCTTGGGCGTGTCGTCGATGAAGCGCCCGGCCTCGCGGTTGATCTCGAGCACCCGACGCGCGTCGGCGGCCAGTGCCTCCTTGCCGAGCGCCTCGTAGGCGTCGACCATCACCTCCAGGGCGCCCTCCACCGCGCTGGTGCGCTGGAAGCGCTGGATGACGTATTCGGCGCGGTTGGCCGCCGCCAGATAGGCCCCCCGCTTCATGTAGTAGCGCGCGACATTGACCTCGTGCTTGGCGAGGTTGTTGCGCAGATAGAGCATGCGCTGACGGGCATCGGCGGCGTAGCGGCTCTGCGGGAAGCGCTCGACGAGGATGGCGAAGTCCTCGAAGGCGTCGAGCGCCGAGCCGGGATCGCGCTGCGACGGATCGGTGGGGATATAGCGATCGAGGAAGCCGACGCTGCGGTTGTAGTTGACGATGCCCTTGAGATAGTAGGCATAGTCGACGAAAGGGTTCTGCGGATAGAGCTTGATGAAGCGATCGGCCGCGGCCAGCGCCGCTTCCGGCTCGTCGGCGCGATAGTTGGCGTAGGCCGCATCGAGCTGGGCCTGCATGGCGTAGCGCCCGAACGGGTAGCGCGCCTCGAGTTTTTCGTAGTATTCGATCGCCCGTGTATAGTTGCCCGCGTCGAGTTCGGCGGCGGCCTCGGCGTAGAGCTTGGACGCACCCCAGTTCGCGGTCTGGTCGATCTCCTCGCCGAACACGCCGCAGCCGGTGAGCAGCGCGACGAGCAGCAGCGCGGGAAGTCGTGTTAACGTTCTTGGCATGTCCGTGGAATACCTGTTCGAAAATCATCCCAGTATACGCGAAGGCGTTCGCGCCAGCGCCCCCCTTTGCCGTCCCCGATCTCGGGCGGTGCGCACATGAACGGCGGAGTCGCACACCAACGCATCGAGCGTGACCTGGTGCTCGAGGCCGACCACGCCGGACGCCGTCTCGACCAGGTGCTCGCGGAGCTGTTGCCGGAGTTCTCGCGCAGCCGCCTGCAGCAATGGATCGAGTCCGGCGAACTCGTGGTCGACGACCAGCGCCGGCGTCCGCGCGACAAGGTCTGGGGCGGCGAGCGCATCCGGCTCGCCGCCACCCTGGCGCTCGACGAGCGCTGTGTGGCGCAGCCGATCGCGCTCGACATCGTCCACGAGGACGACGCCCTGCTGGTGGTCAACAAGCCCGCCGGGCTGGTGGTGCACCCGGCCGCCGGCAACCCCGACGGCACCCTGCAGAACGCGCTGCTCCACCACGACCCGGGGCTGGCGGCGTTGCCACGCGCCGGGATCGTCCACCGTCTCGACAAGGACACCTCGGGGCTGTTGGTGGTGGCCAAGACGCTCGCCGCCCACCGCTCGCTGGTCGAGCAGCTGCGGCTGCGCGAGGTCCATCGCGAATATCGCGCCCTGGTGATCGGCGAGTGTGTCGCCGGCGCTCGGGTCGAGGCCCCGGTGGGGCGCCACCCCACCCAGCGTACGCGCATGGCGGTGGTCGCCGGCGGGCGCCCGGCGGTGAGCCACTACCGGGTGCTCGAACGCTTCCCCGGCCACACCCTGCTCGCCGTCGAACTCGAGACCGGGCGCACCCACCAGATCCGCGTGCACATGTCGCATCTGCGTTATCCCCTGGTCGGCGACCGTCTCTATGGCGGTCGTCCACGCCCGCCGCGCGGCTGCAGCGAGGCGCTGCGCGGGGCGCTGCAGCGCTTCCCGCGCCAGGCGTTGCACGCCATCCGGCTCGGGTTGCGCCACCCCGAGGACGGGCGCGAGCTGCACTGGGAGGTGGCGATGGCCGCTGATCTGGAGGCGCTGCTCGCGCAGCTGCGCGAGGAGGGCGGGGATGACGCCGATCCGGCCTGACTGGCCCGCCCCGGCGCGGGTGCGCGCGCTCTCGACCACCCGCGCCGGTGGCCTCAGCGAAGCCCCCTACGCCGGACTCAATCTCGCCACCCATGTCGGTGACGATCCGGCGCGGGTGGCGCGCAACCGCGCCCTGTTGCGCGCCCAGGCCGGGTTGCCCGAGGAGCCGCTGTGGCTCGAACAGGTCCACGGCTGTGTCGTCGCCGACGACACCGCCGCACCCGGCTGCCGGGCCGATGCGGCGGTGAGCCTGCGCCCGGGACGAGTCTGCGCGGTGCTCACCGCCGACTGTCTGCCGCTGTTGCTGTGCGATCGTGAGGGCACCCGGGTGGCGGCGGTGCATGCCGGCTGGCGCGGTCTGGCCGACGGGGTGATCGAGCGCGCGGTCGCGACGCTGGCGATTGCGCCGGCACGGCTGCTCGCCTGGCTGGGACCGGCGATCGGCCCGGACGCCTTCGAGGTCGGCCCCGAGGTACGCGAGCGCTTCGTCGACCTCGATCCGGCCGCCGCGACGGCCTTCCGCCGGGGACGCGACGACCGCTGGTTGGCCGACCTGTTCGTGCTTGCCCGTCAACGATTGGTGGGCGCCGGAGTCACGGCGGTTTACGGCGGCGATCTGTGCACCCATATCGATCCCCAACGATTCTTTTCTTACCGGCGCGACGGTGTCACCGGTCGGCAGGCGAGCCTGATCTGGCTCGATCCGACCGCCGCCGCGCCCACTGGAGACCCTGAACATGTCTGATTGGATGATGCTGACCCTGGTCGGTGCCGACCGCCCCGGGATCGTCTCGCGCGTCACCCGCGCGCTCTGCGGTGTCGGTTGCAACCTCGGCGAGGCCTCGATGCTGCGTCTCGGCGGCAACTTCACCATCATGATGATGGTCGCCACCGAGCAGCCCGAGTCAGCGCTGCGCGCGGCGCTCGCGCCGGTGGCCGATGAACTCGGGCTGCGCCTGCACATCGATACCGTCAACGGCGAGCTGCACCAGCACCTGCTGCCCAACGTCCAGGTGCGGGTGAGCGGGGCCGATCGCACCGGCATCGTCGCCGACGTCACCGAGGCGTTGGCCGCCGAGGGCTTCCACATCCTCGAGCTGGAGTCGGACGTCGCCGGCGACAGCGCCAGCCCGCTCTACATCATGAACATCCAGGGTCACAGCGAGCGGCCCGTGGAGGTGCTGGTCGAGGCGCTCGCCGGACTGGATGCGCGCGGCGTCTCGGTCGACGTCGCCGCCATCGACCTGATGATCGGCTGAACGATGGCGATACTCGACATACTGAAACTCCCGGACCCGCGGCTCAAGCAGGCCTCGACCCCGGTCGAGCACTTCGACGCCGCGCTGCGCGACTTCGTCGCCGATCTCGAGGAGACCCGCCAGGACGGCCCCGCCGCCGTCGGCATCGCCGCGCCCCAGGTGGGGCGCTTCGAACGCATCGTGATTGTCGACTGCTCGTCGCGACCCAAGACCCCGAATCACGGCAACCTGGTGCTGATCAACCCCGAGATCGTCCACTGGGAAGGCTACGAGATGGGCCGCGAGGGCTGTCTGTCGGTACCCGACTACACCGGCAACGTGATCCGCGCCACCCAGATCCGGCTGCGTGCCCAGGACCCCGAGGGCGCGGTCCACGAGTACGAGATGGAGGGCTACGAGGCGCGCGCGGTGCAGCACGAGATCGACCATCTCGACGGCATGCTGTTCGTCGACCGGGTGGTGAGCCGACGCACCGATCTGTACCAGCGCAAGACCTACGCCAAGAAGAAGAAATCCAAGCCGGCGGCCTGAGCGCGTCGGTGACGATCACGGGGGCGCGCTGGCGGCGGCGTTGCGCCGGCGCGTTGAAGCCCTCGATAATCGGCCTTAATTCGACCCCATGGGACGGGGTGTCGAGAGCTGTCCGCGCGGCTCTCGTCGTCGCGCTCGCGCCACCCCTCCGCCAACCGTCAGCCCCCGCCACGCGGGGGTCCGAACACGAGTACCGCTCATGAGACCGCGTCCCCTCCGGTATCCCTTCCTCATCGCCTTGCTGCTGACCGCGGGGCTGGCCGTCGCCTCGCCGCGACCGGTGGCGCTCGCCGACCTCTATCCGGTCCCCGAGCAGACCAAGTCGGCGGTGGTCATCAACAAGGTGCTCGAGCGTTACCACTACCGCAAGCTCTCGCTCGATCCGGCCTTCGCCCAGGCGGTGCTGGCGAACTATCTCGACGCGCTCGATCCGAGCAAGTCGTTCTTCCTCGCCCGCGATGTGCGTCGCTTCGAGGACGGCGGCCGTCGACTCGACGAGCGGCTGCGCCGGGGTGAACTCGACACCGCCTTCGACGTCTTCCGCCTCTATCGCATGCGTGTCGACGATCGTGTCGACTACGCGCTGCGACTGCTGCAGGGCGACTTCGATTTCACCCGCGACGAACACTACGACCTCGAACCGGCCGAGGACGCCTGGGCCGAGGACGGCGCCGCGCTCGACGAGCGCTGGCGCAAGCGGGTGAAGAACGACTTCCTGGTGCTGCGCCTGGCCGATCGCGACGACGCCGATATCCGCGAACGCCTGCGCAAGCGCTACGAGGGGCTGGCGCGACGCATCGAGCAGTTCGACCGCGACGACGTCTTCCAGGCCTTCATGAACGCCTACACCCTGGCGCTGGAGCCGCACACCAGCTACATGTCGCCGAGCACCTCGGAGAACTTCGACATCAGCATGAAGCTCTCGCTCGAGGGCATCGGCGCGGTGCTGCGCGCCGACAACGAGTACACCGTGGTGCAGAGCACGGTGCCCGGCGGCCCGGCGCGCGAGTCGGGGCAGGTGCACACCGGCGATCAGATCGTCGGTGTCGGCCAGGGACTCGACGGTCCCTTCGAGGACGTCGTCGGCTGGCGTCTCGAGGACGTGGTGGAGAAGATCCGCGGTCCCAAGGGCTCGGTGGTGCGGCTGCAGCTGCTCTCCAAGGGCGCCGGGGTGAGCGCGCGGGCGCGCGAGGTCGCGCTGGTGCGCAACGAGATCAAGCTCGAGGACCAGGCGGCCAAGAGCTATGTCATCGACGATCTCGAGGCCACCCCTGGGGTGCGCGTCGGGGTGATCGAGATCCCCGCCTTCTATCGCGACTTCCAGGCCGAGGGCGAGGGGCGGCGCGATTTCCGCAGCACCACTCGCGATGTGCGCGCACTGATCGACGATCTGGTGATGCAGGGCGTCAGCGGCTTGCTAATCGATCTGCGCACCAACGGCGGCGGCTCGCTGGCCGAGGCCACCGCACTCACCGGACTGTTCATCGACACCGGGCCGGTGGTGCAGGTCAAGGACGCCTTCGGTCGCGTCGAGGTCGAGTCCGACCCCGAGTCCGGGGTGCTCTATACCGGTCCCCTGGCGGTGCTGGTCGATCGCGACAGCGCCTCGGCCTCGGAGATCTTCGCCGCGGCCATCCAGGACTACGGGCGTGGCTGGGTGATCGGCGAGCCGACCTTCGGCAAGGGTACGGTGCAGACCCTGATCGATCTCAACCGTTATGTCCCCGGCGAGCAGACCGATCTCGGTCGACTGCGCCTGACCATGGCCGAATTCTTCCGCATCAGCGGTGGCAGTACCCAGCTGCGCGGGGTCGAGCCCGACATCCGCTTCCCCACCGCCGATACCGTCATCGACCACGGCGAGCGCGCGCTCGACAACCCGCTGCCGTGGACGCGGATCTCACCGGCCGACTATCGCTATCTCGACATGGCCGACGGGGTCGAGACCCTGGTGCGCCAGTCGCAGGCGCGCATCGCCGACGACCTCGGCTTCCGCATGCTCACCGAACGCGGCAAGCTGCTGCGCGAGATGGAGGAGCGCACCCAGGTCTCGCTCAACGAGGCCCAACGGCGCGCCGAGGACGAACGGCTGGAGTCGGCCTTCAAGGCTCATCAGGACCGTTTCCTGCGCGCCCAGGGCATCACCCCGGTCGACGAGGACGCCGACCCGATCGACGAGGACGCGCTCGAGACCCAGCGCGAGGCGATCTCGCGCATCCAGGTCGAGGAGGCCGCGCGCATCCTCGCCGATGGCATCCTGCTCGGTCGTCATGCCCAGCCGCGCGCGGCGATGACCAACTGACGTCGCGCCTCCTGGCCGGACGCCGGCGGCGTCCGGCCGATTCCCCCGCAAGACTCAAGGACACCCCTTTGAACGACCCCCGATCGATCTACGCGCGCCGTGTCGAGCGACTCGCCGGTGCCACCGTCCCGCTGTTCGCCGGCAACCGCGTCGGACTGGAGAAGGAGGGGCTGCGCGTCTCCGCCGGCGGCCAGCTCGCCGCTACCGCGCATCCTGACGCGCTCGGCGCCGCGCTCACCCATCCCTACATCACCACCGATTTTTCCGAGGCGTTGCTCGAGCTGATCACCCCGGCGCTGGCCAGCGCCGAGGAGGCGCTCGACTTCCTCGCCGACCTCCATGCCCATGTCCATCGTCATCTCGACGACGAACTGCTGTGGGCGACCAGCATGCCCTGTGTGCTCGAGGGCGGCCGCCGCATCCCGCTGGCGCGTTACGGCTGCTCCAACGCCGCGCGGATGAAGACCGTCTATCGGCGCGGCCTGGGCAACCGCTACGGGCGTACCATGCAGGTGATCGCCGGGATCCACTACAACTTCTCCTTCGGCGAGGCGTTCTGGGACCGGCTCCAGGCGATCGAGGGCGAGCGCGGCGATCCACGCGCCTTTCGCGATCGCATGCAGATGGGGATGCTGCGCAACCTGCAGCGCATCGGTTGGCTGGTGCCCTATCTGTTCGGGGCCTCGCCGGCGATCTGCGCGAGCTTCGTGCAGGGGCAGGAGACCGACCTCGAGTACTTCGACGACACCACCCTCTACTACCCCCATGCCACCTCGCTGCGCATGGGCGATATCGGCTATCAGAACCAGCAGGAAGAGGGCACCGGTATCAAGGCGAGCTACGACAGCCTCGCCGACTATGTGCGCACCCTCACCTGGGCGATCGAGACCCCCTGTCCCGAGTATCAGCGCATCGGCGTCAAGGTCGGCGATCGCTACGAGCAGCTCAACGCCAACGTGCTGCAGATCGAGAACGAGTACTACAGCACGGTGCGTCCCAAGCAGCTCACCGAGTGGATGGAACGCCCGACCCTGGCGCTCGCCCGTCGCGGCATCCGCTATGTCGAGCTGCGTTCGCCCGACATCGATGTGTTCGAGCCGACCGGGGCGAGCGTCGCCCAGCTCCATTTCATGGAGTTGCTGATGCTCCACTGCGTGCTCGCCGAGAGCCCGCTGATCGATGCCGCCGAGCGCCGCGCGATCGACACCAACCTGGTGCTCACCGCGCACCGCGGGCGTGAGCCGGGACTGACGCTGGTGCGCGCCGGGCGCGAGACACGACTGCGCGACTGGGCCGAGGAGCTGCTCGATCGCTTCGCCGCACTCGCGGTGTTGCTCGACGGCGGCGAGGACGGGCCGCGCGCAGCGAGTCTGCGGGCTCAGCGCGACAAGGTGGCTGATGCTGATGTCACACCCTCGGCGCGGGTGCTCGCCGAGATGCGCGCCCACGGCGAGGGTTTCTTCGCCTTCGCCCAGCGGATGTCGAACGCGCATCGCGCGTATTTTCAGCAGCGGCGTCCGAGTGCTGCGCACCAGGCGCTGTTCGAGCGCTTGGCGCACGACTCGCACCAGCAGCAGCGCGCGCTCGAGGAGAGTGAGGAGGAGAGCTTCGACGACTTCCTGGCGCGCTATTTCGCCCAGGGGGGGGAGTAGGGCAGGCGCTCGGGCTTTAGTTCCAGCCGGGCAATCCGTGGGCGCCGAACCCCGGCCGCGCCGGGGCGCGGCCGGGGCGAGCGGCGGTCAGTCCTCGGACGGAGCGCCCTGTGCCGCCTGGGCGTTCGCTGCGGGGGCGGCCGGATACATCGATGCGCGCTGGGGATAGGCGGGCATCATCGCCTGGATCGCGGCGCGGCGTGCCTCCATCGCCTCGCGCACCTTGGTGCGGTAGGTCTCGATCGCCTGACGACGGGCCTCGATGTCGGCGTCGCGCGCGGGCATCTCGGGGCGCTGGCCGTAGGCCGGCGGGGTCGGGTACTGATCGAAGGCCGGCGGCTCGGGCAGGTCAGCCATGCCGGGGATCTCGGGCATGCCAGGCATCTCCGGCATGCCAGGCATTTCGGGCATCTCCGGGTATTCGCCGAAGGCGGGCATCGCCGGCGGTGCGGGCATGTCGGCGAAGCCCGGGGGCTGCTGCGGCATGGCGAAGGCGCCTGCCTGTTGCTCCATGAAGCGGCGCTGTGCCTCCATCGCCTGCTCGATCGCCCGGGCCTGGCGCTCGGCGAAGGCCTGCTGCTGCTCGGCCAGCGCCTGCTGCTGTTGCGGGGTGATGGGCGCCGGGTAGTAGGGCGCGCCGTACCAGGCGTTGGCGGCGGTAGCGGTGGCCCCGAGGACGAGGATGGAGGCTGCTGTAAGGAGTCTGGACATTGAACACACCTTTGGTTGCGAAGATTGAGTCGAGTCGATCGCGGGGAGGCCGTGCCCTCGGCCAGATGGCCGACGCGCGGCGTCCCCCGGACACCACAGGCTCGGTCAGCGCAATCGTCGTGGGCACGCCGCTCGGTGCGCATCCTCGGGACTGGCTCGGACATCCCTGTCGTGTCGATCTTCTTGTGCGTGCGTCGCGCCGGATCCGGGTCAGCGGCTTGACGCCTGCGCTCGTAGGGCACGGTGACACGCGCCCTCGGTCGTCTCTTGCCGTCTGCGCACCGCGCCTGGTGGACGGGGCGGCGAGTTCCGGATCAGGTCTTGATTATATAAGCGTTTGCTAAACTATCAAGCATCCCCGATCGGCCGTGACACGACACCTCGCGCGTGGTCCGTCACGGCGTCCTCGATCGGCGCTCAGAACAGCCGGTTGAGGCCGTTGAGGGCGGCGACGCGATAGGCCTCGGCCATGGTCGGGTAGTTGAAGGTGGTCTCGGTGAAGTAGCGGATGTTGTTGGCCGAGCCTTGCTGCGACATGATCGCCTGTCCGATATGGACGATCTCCGCGGCCTGCTCGCCGAAACAGTGGATGCCGAGGATCTCCAGCGTCTCGCGGTGGAATAGCAGCTTGAGCATGCCCACGGTGTGGCCGGTGATCTGGGCGCGGGCGATGCTCTTGAAGTCGGCCTGGGCGACCTCGTAGGGGATCTGCGCGGCGGTCAGCTCGCGCTCGGTGCGACCCACCGAGCTGATCTCGGGGACGGTGTAGATGCCGGTGGGGAACTCGTCGATCAGCGACCAGCCGCACTCGCCGTCGGCGATGTGGGCGCCGACGAAACGACCCTGGTCGTAGCTGGCGCTGGCCAACGCCGGTGGTCCGGCGACGTCACCGACGGCATAGATATGCTCCAGTGCGGTCTGGTAGCTGGCGTTGACCTCGAGCTGGCCGCGACTGTTGGGCGCGAGGCCGATCTCCTCCAGGCCCATGTCCTGGGTGTTGCCGGCGCGCCCGTTGGCCCACAGCAGATAGTCGGTCTTGAACTTCTTGCCCGAGCGGCAGTGCAGTACCACGCCGTCGGCTTCCGGTTCGACGTGCTCGTAGACCTCGTCGTGTCGGATCACCACGCCCTGCTGGCGCAGGTGATAGCTCAGCGCGTCGGTGATCTCGTCGTCGAGGAAGGAGAGCAGGCGGTCACGGGTGTTGACCAGGTTCACCTTGACGTCGAGTGCGCCCATGATCGAGGCATACTCGCAACCGATGACACCGGCCCCGTAGATCGTCAGCGAGCGCGGTGTCTGCTGCAGTCCGAGCACCGAGTCGCTGTCGAGCACCCGGGGGTGCGAGAAGTCGATGTCGGGCGGATGATAGGGGCGCGAGCCGGTGGCGATGACGAAGTGCTTGGCGCGCAGCCGCTCGCTCGGGCCGCGCGCGCGGCGCACCTCGATCAGGTCGGGCTCGAGGAACACCGCGCGCCCGAACACCACCTCGACCCGGTTGCGCCGGTAGTAACGGAAGCGGGTGCGGACCTGATCATCGATGGCGCCATCGGCGGCGCGCAGCAGGTCGGGGAACTCGACCTCAATCTGGTGCTGGGTGTGCTGGAACAGCGGGTTGCGGCGATAGTCGGCGAGCAGCTGGATGGCGTGGCGCAGCGCCTTGCTGGGGATGGTGCCCCAGTGGGTGCAGCCGCCGCCGACGCGCTCATGGGCTTCGACCACGGCGATGCGCTGACCGGTCTTGGCCAGCTTCATGGCCGCCCCCTCGCCGCCGGGGCCGGCCCCGATGACGATGGTGTCGAACTCGCGCGTGGTCATATGCAGGCTCCGGCTGTGTCGTCTTGCAGAGTGCTACAGGGTAGCACAGCCGACTGCCGGAGGGCGCGGCGCACCTCCTTGTGCGCCCTGTTCAAGTGTCCCTATCGATTAACGACGGATACCCGCGTTCAGAGGAAGTCGGGCAGGTTCTTGCGGATGTTGGTGGGACTCTGGGTGGTGAGGTTCTTGTCGACCTCGCCGGCGACCAGCTGGCGCAGCGAGGTCGACAGTTGCTTGCGCAGCACGCCGAGGAAACTGGGCGCGGCGATCACGTAGAGTTTCTTGAAGGCGCCTTCGAGTCGCGCGGTCTCGAGGGCGTTGCAGATGAGGTTGGCGAAGCGCTCGGCGTGTTCCTGCTTGAGTCCGCCTTCACCGTTGATGCCATGTCCTCCGGTGCTGGGGTCGTGTCCGCGGCCGCCGCGGTCGGTGTTCAGGTCCCCCTGGCGTAATCGGGCCTCGGGAAAGGCCAGGGTGTGGACTTCTTCGATCGGGCTTGCGGCCTTCTCGGCGTGGAAGATTCGAGCACGGCTCGTATCAGCGACCAGAACCCAAGTTGGCATGGTGTCACCTTCCTCCAGGTTGTTGCCCGGCATCGGCCATGGATGATGACGGAGGCGTGCGCGAATGCGTTGGCTGCCGAATCGCGCCGGGCGCTGCGCTTGCCAGACACGCCCTCCCGTCCAGGCTGAGTGTAACAGCTTGGTCATGGATGGGGCGGGCAGGGGAAGGGGGCGGGCGGTGCCCGGCGTTTTCTCGCCGGACTCAGGCCGCGATCACTGGCGTGATGGCGGGACGGGTGCCGAGCAGCACGCCCTCGGCACGGAGACGCGCGAGGGTCGTGGCGCCGAATTCGATCACTCGCTCGGGCTCGGGGTGGCGCAGTTCGGCGGCGATGCCCAGCAGCGCTTCGCGTCCGCTCGACGATGGGGTGGTCTCGATGCGTTGCAGCAGGCGCTGGGTGACGGCGTTGATCTCGATGAAGCGCACTTGCTGGGTGCGGTCGCGCAGCACCACCAGTTGTACCGGCTCGGCGGCTGGGGTCTCGGGCTGGTGATCCGGGGCGATGCGATGGACGGGAAAGCGATAGCTCAGTGACCAGGCCAGGGGGCTGCGTACCGGCGTGGCGGCGAGCAGGTCGCCGTTGGGGTCGATGCCCTCGAGGTCGGCCTCGGCTTCGCTGTTGTGCAGCGCGATCTCGACCCATTCGTAGTGCGCCAGTTCGAGCAGGAAGGGCGGGTCGTCGGCGGTGGTGGGGCGCTGCCCGAGGAAGTCGACGAATTCGCCGGGGAGACGGTGGAACAATGGCGTGCGAGCGCGGTGTTCGACGAGAAAGGCGCGTACCAGCGCGTGCCAGTGCGCCGACTTGAGGATGCGGTGGAGCACCGGGAAGCTGCCGGCGAGCAGTGAGTCGAGGTTGTTGAAGATCAGCTCGCGATAGACGCGCATCCGCTCGGGTGCGACGTCAGTCGGCGCGTCGGCCCGTTCGGGGTCGCGCAGGTGGGCGCAGAAGGCCTGTTGGTGGGCGGCGAACTCAACCATGGGCGCGCTCCGGCAGGGCGCGGCGCTGGATCGTGGTGATCTGTGCGACCTCGTCGATGAGTTGCGCCAGGGGTGGGATGTTGAAGTCGCGCTCGAGCAGGGTGGGGAAGACGCCGAAGTGGTCGTAGGCTGCCGCCAGCAGCGACCAGACCGGGTCGATCACCGCGCTGCCGTGGGTGTCGATGCACAGCTCCGGGGAGGCGACATAGTGTCCGGCGACATGACCGTAGCGGATGCGCTCGCCGGGCAGGGCGCGGAGGAAATCGAGGGCGTCGTAGCCGTGATTGACGGCATTGACGTGGATGTTGTTGACGTCGAGCAGCAGCTCGCAATCGGCGCGTTCGAGCACCGCGCCGATGAAGTCGATCTCGGTCATTTCCTGGCCGGGCGCTGCGTAGTAGGAGACGTTCTCGACGGCGATGCGGCGCCCGAGGATGTCCTGCACCCGACTGATGCGGGCGACGACGTGAGCGATGGCTGCCTCGGTGAAGGGGATCGGCAGCAGGTCGTAGAGCTGGCCGTCGTCGCTGCAATAACTCAGGTGCTCGGAGTAGATCTCGATGTCGTGGACATCGAGGAAGTCGCCGATCGCACGCACCAGCTCCAGGTCGAGCGGCGCCGGTCCGCCGAGCGAGAGCGACAGCCCGTGACAGACGAAAGGGTGACGCTCGGTCAGGGCGCGCAGCCGTCGGGCGTTGGCCCCGCCCATGCCGACCCAATTCTCCGGAGCGATTTCATAGAAATCGACCGCCGCCGGAGGCGTGTCGAGCACGGCGCGCACGAACTCGCGCCGTAGCCCCAGACCGGCGCCGTGGATGCCCGCGGGTCCGGTGGTCATCGGCTAGCTCGCGCCGCCACACTTGCCTTCGCCGCACTTGCCTTCCATGCCCTTGTCGCCGCCGCAGTTGCCCTCGCTGTCCTTGTCGCCACCGCATTTGCCTTCGCCACACTTACCCTCGGCGTCGGCCGAGGCGAGCTGCATGTAGCCGCTATCCATCACCGTGGCGGCGAAGGGGTTCTGCTCGGCGCTGGCCGGGGCGACGGCGGCGAGGCTGCCAACCAGGGCGGCGCCGAGCAGGCCGGAGGCGGTGGTCAGGGTGGTCTTGGTCTTGATGTCGGACATGGTCTCGATCCTCGATAGTGAGTGAAGCGTCGCGTGTGCTGGTGGTCGGGCGCCTGTCGCACCGGGGACGACCGTCATATCCGACCTTTGAGGTCGGGATTAAGAGAGTGGCTGCGTTGAACGCGAATTCAACGCATGGATTTCGAGGAAATCGAGGGTGAGCGGCGCGTCTCCGCGCGAAGGCTCAGCGTGACTTGCGGGATTTTCGCGACTTGCCGGGCTTGGACGACCTGCCGATGCAGTCGAGATAGGTCGTCTCGTCGAAAGTGGCGCCGGGCTCGCGCTGCAATCGCCACATCGTCTGCGCGAGACACTCCATGACGCGGTGCTCGGCGGCGTGGGTGTCGCCGAGTCTGGCGACCAGCGTCTGGTAGCGCGCGCGAATGCCGCGCGGCTGGTCGGTGCCCAACTGGTCGAGCACCGCCATGTGCAGCCCCATGTGGAGGAAGGGGTTGGTCTCCCCGTGTTCGGGGAGGAAGTCGCGATCGAGCGCGTCGTCGCCGGCCTCGAGCAGGGCGTGGTACTCGGGGTGGGCGCGTGCGACGGCAACGATCTGCGTCTCGGTGGGGTCGAGCGGCTGCTCCTCGGCGGCCTTGCGCCAGGCGGTCACGAAGGCACTGCGATAGCTCTGTCGATCGTCGGAGAACATGGCGGGGTCTGTCCTGGCTCTTATGGTCCAACCAATAACTTTCACATAAGGACGAGGGTGAAGGGAAGCGGTCGGCCAGCCGCCAGCCGCCAGCCGCCAGCCGCCAGCCGCCAGCCGCCAGCCGCCAGCCGTCAGCCGTCAGCCGTCAGCCGTCAGCCGTCAGCCGTCAGCCGTCAGCCGTCAGCCGGAAAATTGAACCGCAAAGCCGCGAAGTGCGCAAAGACACCGATGCGTGATGACGGCGTGCGGTCGTGGACGGTGCGGGTCCGGTGCGGGTCCGCGCTGCCGTCGGATGATCGCGCCCACTGGTGGCTGGAGGCTGATCGCTGGTGGCTGGTCGCTGGTCGCTGTCGCCTGACCGCTCACCCCCCCTTTGCGTCCTTCGTGCCTTCGTGGTTCACCCCTCCCGATTTCTCCGGATACTCGCAGAGGTCGGCGATGGGGCAGGTCGGGCAGCGGGGGGCGCGGGCGGTGCAGGTGTAGCGGCCGTGGAGGATCAGCCAGTGGTGGGCGGCGTGCAGATAGGGCTCGGGCACCTGTTCGAGCAGGCCGTGCTCGACGGCGAGCGGGGTGCGCCCGGGGGCGAGACCGGTGCGGTTGGCGACGCGGAAGATGTGGGTGTCGACGGCCATGGTCGGCTCGCCGAAGGCGGTGTTGAGGACGACGTTGGCGGTCTTGCGCCCGACCCCGGGCAGGGCTTCGAGGGCGGGGCGGGTGCGTGGCACCTCGCCGTCGTGGTGCTCGATCAGCCGTTGGCAGGTGGCGATGATGTTGCGCGCCTTGGTGTTGAACAGGCCGATGCTGCGGATGTGCTCGCGCACCGCCTGCTCGCCGAGGGCGAGCATCGCCGCCGGGGTGTTGGCAGCGGCGAAGAGTCCGGCGGTGGCGCGGTTGACGCTCTTGTCGGTGGCCTGGGCGGAGAGCAGTACGGCGATCAGCAGCTCGAAGGGGCTGGCGTAGTTCAGCTCGGTGGTGGGGTGGGGGTTGGCGGCGCGCAGCCGCTCGAAGAGTTCGCGACGGGTGCTGAGGTTCATCGGGCGTGTCGGGTCGGGACGCAAAAGGCGGCCATTGTAACCGGATGCGTGACGCTGCCCGCGTGTCCGGGCTCTGTTAACCTAGCCGCATCCATTTGGCCGAGATCATCCGCTCGGGGGAGTTCCACCCATGCCGCTGCTGTTGGTGCTGTTGCTGATGCTGCCGTTCGCCGGCTGGTGTTCGGTGTCCGATGGTCAGCGTCTGCTGCCGGTGGCGCCAGACGCGCCGCGTCCGAGCCGCGCCGAGGTCGAGGCGATGGTCCCCGAGATCGCCGAGGCCCGCGGGGTCGAGGAGGCGCTGGTGCTGGCGGTGATCGCCGCCGAGTCGAACTTCAACGCCCATGCCGTCTCCCACGCCGGCGCCGTCGGGCTGATGCAGCTGATGCCGGCGACCGCCGCCGACTACGGCATCGGCTCGGTCGAGGCGCTGTTCGACGCGCGCACCAACCTGCGTGTCGGTACCCGCCACCTCAAGCGCTTGCTCAGCAAGTACGACAACGACTACGGGCGTGCAGTGATGGCCTATAACGCCGGCGAGGGCGTGGTCGACCGCACCAACAGCCGGGTGACCTATCTCGAGACCCTCAACTACACCGAGGCGGTGTTGTTGCAGTACGTCCGCAACGGCGGCCAGGCGCCGACCCAGGCGGCGCTGCGTCAGGTGCGCGCGCTGCGCGGGATGCGCAGCGCCGGGGGCGCGCGACGGCTGATGAAGCGCTATCTCGACCCCTCGCTGCTCTCGCTCAAGGTCAAGCCGACGCTCGACCTGCCCTCGCTCAGCCCCCGACTCCACGAGCCCGGCCCGGCCAGTCGGCCGATGTTTGAACTCGATACCGGGCGCTGAGTCGGCCCTCAGAGCACCGGGCCGAACATCGCCACGGCGTTGTTGACCAGATGGCGCGGCAGCGACCAGTCGGCGACCGCCGCGCGGGTGATCTCGCGCGACTGGGCGAGATAGTCCTGCTGGCGCGCGCGCAGCGCGGCGGTGAGCGTGGGGTCGTGGAAGAGGATGTTGTTCTCGTAGTTGAGTTCGAAGCTGCGGCGGTCGAGGTTGGCCGAGCCGATCAGCGCCACCGCGCCATCGAGGGTGAGCGACTTGGTGTGCAGCAGCCCGGGGACGAACTCGAAGATCCGCACCCCGGCCTCGAGCAGCCCGGCGTAGTAGCTGCGACTGGCCGCGCCGACGATCCGCGAGTCGTTGCGCGCCGGCAGGATCAGGGTGGTGGCCACGCCCCGATGGGCGGCGGCGCAGAGCGCGTCCTGCATCGATTCGTCGGGGACGTAGTAGGGGGTGGTGATGACCAGCTCGTGCCGCGCGCTGTGCATCAGCGTCTCGAACACCTCGGGCATGGCCGAGTAGCGCACCGTCGGTCCGGTGCCGATCACCTGCGCGGCGAAGCCGTCGGGGTGGGCCGGCGGCAGCGGTCGGGCGAGCAGCTCGTCGAGCGGGTCGTCGACATGGCTCATCCAGTCGCTGGCGAAGAGGTGCAGGTTGTAGCGGGCGATCGGTCCCTCGAAGCGGATCATGGCGTCGACCCAGGGGGCGTAGCGCGGTTTGACGCGGAACTCGGGGTCGGCGCAGTTCTGGCTGCCGCAGTAGGTGATGCGGTCGTCGATGACGACGATCTTGCGGTGGTTGCGCAGATCGATGCGGCCCTTGATCGGACGCATCAGCGGGTTGCCGATGGGCAGTGCCGTGGCCAGCCGTACCCCGGCCTCGCGCATCGCGCGCCAGTGGCGCGAGCGGATCATCGCACGAGACCCGAGATCATCGGCCATCGCCCGGCAGGTGACGCCGCGCGTCGCGGCGCGGGCCAGGGCGGCGGCCACCCGGGTTCCGTTGTGGTCGGGCAACCAGATGTAGAAGAGCACATGGACGTGCGCGCGTGCGGCGTCGATGTCCGCCACCAGGGTCTCGACGGTGCTGTCGGAGTCGGCCATCAGCTGGCCGCGGTTGCCGCCGACGGCGCGGTAGTTGCAGATCGACTCGCCGAGCCGGAACAGGTGGGCATGCTGCTCCGGTACCAGCGCTGGCGCGCCGGGCGGTGGGCTGGGCAGGCGCGCGAGCACCGCGCGCAGCCGGGCGACACGGCTGCGGCCGATCCCGACCTCGCCGAAGAACAGATAGGCGAGCATGCCGACCACCGGGAAGACCAGCACCACCACCACCCAAGCCACGCGCGAGGCCGGCTGGCGGTGCGGGCGCAGCAGCACGCGGCCGAGCACCGCGATCTGCAGCGACAGGTGCAGGAGATAGAGCAGGACGGTGACGATGGTGGCGGTGGTGCTCACGGGGTCCCTCGCGCGCTGTCCACGGATGAGGCGCCGGCGGGGCGCTCACGCAAAAAAGGCCAGACGACTGTCTGGCCTTTTTCGGAATCGGTCTGGTACCGGGAGCCGGACTCGAACCGGCACGGTGTTGCCACCGTCAGATTTTGAGTCTGATGCGTCTACCAATTTCGCCACCCCGGCAACGCAGCGGACAATTATAAGGCGCAATGCCCGCGGGCGCCAGTCCCTGTTAGCCGCGCTCCTCGAACCCCGCCAGCCGATAGAGCCGCTTGGCCTCCTCCGGGTCCTTGTCGACGCCGAGCCCCTCCTCGTGGAGCATCGCCAGTGTGGTCATCGAACCGACCAGGCCCTGGTCGGCGGCCTTGCGGAACCAGCGCGCCGCCTCGCCGTGGTTCTGCTCGGCGCATTCGCCCTGCATGTACATGAACCCCAGCCCGTGCTGGGCCAATCCCAGGCCGCTCTCGGCCGCAGCGCGCATATAACGATAGGCGAGTGCGCTGTTGGCGGCCATGCCAAGCCCGTTTTGCGCCATGATCGCCATCCGGTACTGGGCCTCGGGGTTGCCGCCCTCGGCCAGCGGGGCGAGCAGGCTGGTTGCGCTGGTGAACTGACGCGCCTCGAAGGCGGCGATACCGCTGGCCAGATCCATGTCCAGCCCTTGCGTGTCGTCTCGATCGCTCATGCTGAAAGACTCCGTGACTGTCCGAGCTCGGGGCCGGGACGCGCCCTGTGCTGGTTGGGCGCGTCCCCAAGGGGCAATGCTGACGCAAGCCGAGGCGTGATGCCAGCCCTGGAGACGCCTCGGTTACTGAGGATTCAGGTCTCGATCAAGGGGAGGGCGACGAAGTCGTGCCAGAGTGCGAGCAGTGGCCGATCGGCGGCTGCGAGGGCAACGCGTGGTTCGAGATCGAGCGTCTCGACCGGGGTGACGCCGCCGAGACGGTAGAGCCGCGCGGCCACGCCGGCCTCGTGTGCGATCAGTCGCCCGGCGGCGTAGTCCCACAGCTTCTGCCCACCGTGCAGATAGAGCTGGTAGCGCCCGCAGGCGAGCCAGCACCACTCCAGCGCCACCGCGCCGAGGTTGCGCTGCGAGCGGAAGCCGCCCGGGCGCAGCAGCGCCGGGATGCGCTTCGGCGGCAGGCGCTTGAAGTCGACCATGGCGATGCAGTCGCCCAATGCCGGACCGGGGGCGAAGGGGGCGATCGGGGTGCCGTCGAGCGTCGCTCCGGCGCCGCGCACCGCGCTGAAGCACTCGTCGCGCACCGGGTCGAGGACCACGCCGAGTTCCACCCGGGCGTGACGGACGAGCGCCAGGGAGATGGCGAAGCCGGGGAAGCCGCAGGCGTAGTTGCCAGTGCCGTCGATCGGATCGAGCACCCAAACGCCCTCGGGGGACTCGGTCAGGCGTGCTTGCTGCGCCGCCTCCGACATCTCCTCGCCGAGCAGCGGGATGCCTGGATACTCCGCTGCCAGCGCTTCGGTCAGGCGTTGCTGCACCGCCAGGTCGGCGCTGGTCACCAGGCTGCCGTCGCCCTTGGTGTCGGTCTCGATCCGTCCCCAGCGGGGCAGGATCTCGGTGGCGGCGACCTCGCGCAGCAGCGCGCCCAGTCGTGTCGGATCGGGACTCATGCGACCTCCTTCCTCCGTCCGTCGGTTTGGCCCGGTCTGGCCCGGATTGGTGTAATCTACGGGCCAAGTCCTTCAACTTCAGCAACAGGTACCCGTCGATGCTTCTGCAACCCGTCATCCTGTCTGGAGGCTCGGGGACACGGCTCTGGCCGCTCTCGCGCGAGGCCTACCCCAAGCAGTTCCTGCCGCTCACCGGCGAGCACACCATGCTCCAGGAGACGGTGCGCCGTCTCGACGGACTCGAGCGTGAGCATCCGCGCCACGGAGCGGGATTGGTCGATCCCATCGTCGTCTGCAACGAGGCGCATCGTTTCCTCGTCGCCGAGCAGTTCCGCGCCATGGAGCGCCGCGCCGCAGCGATCGTGCTCGAACCCGAGGGCCGCAACACTGCCCCGGCGCTGACCCTGGCCGCGCGCATCGCCACCGCCGAGGGCGCCGATCCGGTGCTGTTGGTGATGCCGGCCGATCACACCATCGCCGACGAGCCGGGGTTCCGCGCCGCAGTCTCCGATGCCTTCGCGCTGGCCAGCGACGGGGCCGTGGTCACCTTCGGTATCGTCCCCGGCAAGCCCGAGACCGGGTATGGCTATATCCGTCGTGGTCAACCCTATCACGGTGACGGGCTCGAGGGGGCGGCCTACCGGCTCGAGGCCTTCGTCGAGAAGCCCGACGCGGCCACCGCCGAGTCCTATCTGGCCAGCGGCGACTATCTCTGGAACAGCGGCATCTTCGTGCTCCGCGCCTCGCGCTGGCTGGCGCTGATCGAGCGCTTCCGCCCCGACATCGCCGAGGCGGTGACCCGCGCCTGCGCGGCGGTGAGCGATGACGGCGACTTCCAGCGCGTCGACCCGGCGCTGTTCGCCGCCTGTCCGAGCGATTCGATCGACTATGCGGTGATGGAGCGTCTCACCGCCGAGGGCGAATCGGTGCCGGCGGTGGTGCTGCCGCTCGACGTCGGTTGGTCGGACGTCGGCGCCTGGTCGGCGCTGTGGGAGGTGCGCGCGCGCGATGCCGAGGGCAATGTGTGCGACGGCGACACTTTCGTGCACGAGGCCGCCGACAACTTGCTGATCGCTCAGCACCGCATGCTCGCGGCCATCGGCGTCAACGACCTGATCGTGGTCGAGACCCCGGACGCGGTGTTGGTCGCCGACAAGGCGCACGCCCAGGATGTGAAGGCGGTGACCGAGTCGCTGCGCCGCGCCCAGCGCAACGAGTACCGCCATCACCAGCGGGTGCATCGCCCCTGGGGGGCCTACGAATCGATCGACCAGGGCGCACGCTATCAGGTCAAGCGGCTGACGGTGAAGCCGGGCGAGTCGCTCTCGCTGCAGATGCACCACCACCGCGCCGAGCACTGGATCGTCGTCTCCGGCACCGCGCGGGTGACATGCGGCGAGGAGACCTTCCTGCTCACCGAGAACCAGTCGACCTACATCCCCGTCGGCACCCGTCACCGTCTCGAGAACCCCGGCACCATCCCGCTGGAACTCATCGAGGTGCAGTCCGGCAGCTATCTCGGCGAGGACGACATCGTCCGCTACGAGGACCGCTACAACCGCGACGCCAGCGATTGCTGAGCCGGGCCGCCAGCCGTCGCCAGCCGCCGGCTTCCAGTGGAGCGCAACGCCGGCGCCGGAGTCTTGAATATCCCATTCCTTTGCGCACTTCGCGTCCTCGCGGTTCAATCCTCCCGGCTGGCGGCTGATCGCGGTTCAATCCCCTTGATCGCTGGTGTAAAATGAACGGTTTTCCAGCGAGACCTCGCCATGGGATTCAAATGCGGTATCGTCGGCCTGCCCAACGTCGGTAAGTCGACCCTCTTCAAGGCCCTGACCAAGGCCTCGATCGCGGCGGAGAACTATCCCTTCTGCACCATCGACCCCAACGTCGGCGTGGTGCCTCTGCCCGATCCCCGGCTCGACGTGATCGCCGGCATCACCAAGCCCGAGCGCGTCCTGCCGACCACCATGCAGTTCGTCGACATCGCCGGTCTGGTGGCCGGTGCCTCCAAGGGCGAGGGTCTGGGCAACAAGTTCCTCGCCAACATCCGCGAGACCGATGCCATCGCCCATGTGGTGCGCTGCTTCGTCGACGACGACGTGGTGCACGTCGCCGGCGGCGTCGACCCGCTGCGCGATATCGAGGTCATCGACACCGAACTGGCGCTCGCCGACCTCGAGTCGGTCGATCGCGCCCTCGACCGCGCCCAGCGCATGGCCAAGACCGGCGACAAGCAGGTGCTGGCGCGCAAGGCGCTGCTCGAGCGCGTGCGCGAACAGCTCGACAGCGGCGCGCCGGTGCGTGCGATGGGACTCGATGAGGACGAGCAGCAGGAGCTGCGCGACCTCTTCCTGCTCACCGCCAAGCCCACCATGTACATCGCCAATGTCGCCGAGGACGGCTTCGAGGCCAACGCCATGCTCGAGGCGGTGCGTGCTCACGCCACCGCCGAGGGGGCCGAGGTGGTGGCGGTGTGTGCCGCGATCGAGGCCGAGGTGGTCGAGCTGGAGGACGACGAGCGCGACGAGTTCCTCGCCGAGCTGGGTCTCGCCGAGCCAGGTCTCAACCGCGTGGTGCGCGCCGGCTACCAGCTGCTGGGGCTCGAGACCTATTTCACCTCTGGCCCCAAGGAAACCCGCGCCTGGACCATTCCCGCCGGTGCCAAGGCGCCGCAGGCCGCCGGGGTGATCCACACCGACTTCGAGCGCGGCTTCATCCGCGCCGAGGTGATCGCCTACGAGGACTTCGTCGCCTGCAAGGGCGAGCAGGGCGCCAAGGAAGCGGGCAAGCTGCGTTCCGAGGGCAAGGAATACGTGGTCAAGGACGGTGACATCATCCACTTCCGTTTCAACGTCTGAAAAAGTGTTGACACTCGGGATCGAGGTCTGTAACATTCTCGGTCTCTTGAGGCTACGTAGCTCAGTTGGTTAGAGCATCGCACTCATAATGCGAGGGTCCCCTGTTCGAGTCAGGGCGTAGCCACCATCTTCTGTACAGCGTGCAACGAGCCGCCCCCGTCTGTGGGGCGGCGCACCTGTTCTCACTCCCCAAGCAATCGGCGAATCCCGGCCTCGATCATAGGTCGTGAAATCGCGTGCGTCGTTCCCGATAGCGCCTCTCCTGTACGTCCAGACCGCATCCACTTGACCGCTTGACCGCTTGTTCCCTGAGCACCGGCGTGTCGGGCTCTTTCGCATCGCGTTCCATGCGTTGATCGTCGGTCCAGCGGTTTCTCTGAGGAGACAAGGCTCAGGGGATCTTCGGGGCAGGCTATGACTTGAACCAGTCCCAAATCCCAAGGGAAAACCCGGGAATGAGATCGACCCCCGCCGCCGACTTGGCGAGATAGAGCATCAGCAGTCCCATTAGGACGCTGAAGATCAGAAAGATGCCGAGAAAAGCCGCCTGGAACAACAGCCCGATCTGACGTTCGCCTCGCGATAGCTCGCGACGGTTGCGGCCCAATAGGATGACGAAGTAATAGCGGTAGTGGATGAACTTCAGGGTGCCGCGCCAATCGATCGAGTGATTGCCCCATTTGCGCCCGACAAGCGCCAATTTGAGATAGGAGAGTTGTTCCTCGGAGAAGCTCGTCTGTATCTTCGGCGGCATTCTTGCCATGAGGTGTTGCAATGCTGCGTCTTGACACAGCTCCTCGCGTCGCTGCTGGTCGGATGCTGTTTGATTCATGCGTGATCCCTTTTGCGATCTGCTTGCTGTTTCAGCGGTCATTCCTTTCCGGTCATGACAGCGGCCATTGCGCTCGATCTCTGTCGAGATGAGCCTGCCGCATGCTCGCCCTCTCTCCAGGCGCCGAGCATCCATTTGGTCGGCGTGACGGCTGGAGGTGCAGCGGTGTGTCTGTCGACACGGACAGGGATGCATCGCTCGGATCGAGGCCAACCGGAGCACAGGTCCCTCGGACTCCGATCCCTGGTGGCCAGCCATTGAGCAATGACGCATCCCCGGAATGGGCGAGTTGGCGGAGATCCTGGACAGACAGCCCCCTGGCGCGCGCCAAGGAATCTCCATGTCGGAGACGGGATGTGAGCGCCCGCGACCGATGTCCAATGACACCGATTCGTGCTGCTCGGTGGGCGTGGTGATGAACAGCGACGCTGCGGCTACTCAGGACAATCGGTTTCAGGCCTCGTGCATCCAAGGCGGTGTCGTTGACTCGCTGCCCGCGCTGGCGCACACGAGGCGATTGCGCCCGAGTCGCTTGGCCTGGTAGAGCGCCGCATCGGCGGTTGAGGTCAATACGATGCTGGAGTGATCGTCCTCGAGTTCGGCGAGTCCGGCACTGAAGGTGCACTGGAAATGGCCGCTTGCGTTGGGTAGACGCAACAGGGCGAATTGCTCGCGCAGGGCGTTCATGACCTTCTCGGCTGCGGCGATCGTGGTGTCGGGCATCAGCACCGAGAATTCCTCGCCGCCATAGCGTCCGGTGACGTCGTAGCGTCGCAGACGCTTGCGCAGCATCTGCGCCAGACTTCTGATGACCCGGTCGCCAACGGGATGGCCATAGGTGTCGTTGACCCGTTTGAAATGATCGATGTCGAGTATGGCGAGTACAAGTGGAGCGTTGCTCCTGCTCGAGCGGGCGACCTCGGTCTCGAGATGCAGATCGAAAGCGATACGGTTCAGCAGTCCCGTCAGGCTGTCCTGACGGATGAGTGCGGTGAGCGAGCGGAAGCGTGAGACACGCAGCTGGACGGCTCTCACCAGGTCGATGTCCGGGATGGGCTTGGTGAGGAAGTCGTCGGCGCCCGTTCCCATCGCGGACAGTTGCTGCTGGCGATCGGATTCGCCGGACAGAAAGACGATGGGGATGCCTGCATAGCGTTCTTCCTGCCGTACGACACGCGCGGCCTCGATGCCATTGCAGCCGGGCATGTAGAGATCCAGCAGGATCAGCTCGGGCTCGAGTGTGGCGATGCTGTCGAGCAATGCGCTCGGCTCGCTGATCGCGTGTGCGAGCATGCCCGCGTCTCTGAGCACCGCCACGTAGTAGTCTCCCAGGGGCACCGAATCGTCGAGGATCAGCACGCGATAGGGATCGGAGGGGCGCGTGCAGGTCAGCTTGTCGAGCAGGTCGGCCAGTCCATGGACGTCGATCGGTTTGGACAGACAGGCATCGGCGCCGCTGCGTACCGCGGCCAGACGGCTGTCCCAGCCCCAGTGGCTGGACACCATGATGAGGGGAAGCCCGGCGCCGGCGCGGCTTGGCGACGCGCTTGATGGGGGACCGAATATCCCCCCTTCGGGAAGGGTCGAAGACTCGGAGACGACCGCCCGAATCCGCTGCGTCTCCAACACCTCCCGAGCGCGCGATGATGACGCGCACCAGATGACATTCCAGCCGTAGTAGCCAAGCTGCTCCACCAGGTCTTCGGCGCTCGCCCGATCCTCTTCGATCAGCAGTAGGCAGGAGGGGGCCTCGACCACGGTCTCCGGCGGAGCCGGTTCGAGGCGTGTCGGCTCGACCGTTGCGGCGGTCTCGAGAACCCCCGGCTTGATCTGCAAGGCGGACTGTCTCAAGGCCTTGAGGTGAGCGCTGATGCGCTCGAACAGCTCCAGCCGGACGGATTTCTCTTCGCTCCGGCCGAGGCGATCGAGCACGTCCTCGATCTTTCTGGCCTGATCGCCAAGCCCGGGTTGCCCGAATGTCCCCGCAGTCCCTGCCAGGCTGTGCACCGACCGGTGGAATGCCTCCAGGGCGGTCGGTCGACCTGCTGTCTCGAGCACATGCGACCAGACACGCTCCAGCTCCTCGAGACGTTCGGGGAGTGCCCCGATGAAGCGCTCCCGCATTCGGCGCAGTCTCTCGCCTCGGCTCGTCTGAGATGTCGACATGAGCGGCTCCACGATGGTTTGACAAGAGATGAGGTCAGGCTGCCGAATGCCCCAGGAGGGCACGAATCTCATCGCCCAGGCACATCGGGTCGAATGGCTTGGAGATCACCCCCAGCGCCCCCAGTGCCTCGAGCTGCTCGCGCTCTTTCTGCTGGACCTTGGCGGTCATGAAGATGACCGGGGTTTGGGCCAGATGGGGTAGCCGCCGCAGCCGTTGGAGCGTGCTCGGACCGTCCATGCCCGGCATCATGACGTCGAGCAGGATGAGGTCCGGTGCGAGTCCGGGCGCGCCCCCCAGCGCCTCGTCCCCGGATGCGCACTGGGTCAGCCGAAAATCCTCCTCCAGCGCGAATTCGACGATCTGCCGGATGTCGGGCTCGTCCTCGATGTGCAGGATATGCAGTGTCATGACGTGCTCCTGAGGCTCGGATCATCCTCGTTTGTCGGTGGGGGGACATCGGCGCGGCCTCCGCTCCACTCGGGCAGGTCGAAGTAGAAGGTCGTGCCCCCGCCTTCCCTTGAGGTATAGCCGATGTGTCCATGGTGTCGCTCCAGGATCGCCTTGGTGATCGAGAGCCCCAGACCCGTTCCGCCCTTTTCGCGGGTATCGGAGCTGTCGGCCTGGGCGAAGCGCTGGAAGATGTGGTCCTTGAAGGAGTCGGGAATGCCTGGACCCTGATCCTCGACCAGGGCGCGGAATCCTTGTCCGTGACGCCGCAGTCCGATCTGGACCTCCCCGCCTCGAGGCGAGTATTTGACCGCGTTGGAGATGAGGTTGGCGAAGACCTGTAGCATGCGATTGTCGTCGGCCACCACAGGCGCGCGCTCGAGTTCCAGGCGACCCGAGAGCTTCACCTGGAGCTGGCGGGCATAGCCCTCGTTGGCCTCCACTGCCTGGCGGGCGAGGGCGGCGAGGTCGGTGGGGTGGAGATCGAAGTGCATGCGCCCGGAGGCGATCTTCTCGAGGTCGAGGATGTCGTCGATGAGCAGGGTCAGGCGCGCGCTGTTGCGCTCGGCCATCTCGAGCATGGCGCGAACCTTCTCGGGCAGGGCCTCGGCGTAGCGACCGACCACCAGTCCGAGCGCGCCGCGGATGGAGGTGACGGGCGTGCGCAGCTCGTGACTGACGGTCGAGATCAGCTCGCTCTTCATGCGTTCGAGCTGCTTGCGCTCGGTGATGTCGCGGATCATGCCGATGAAGAAGGGCCGGTCGCCGCGCTCGATGCGCGAGACCGCCAGTTCCATGGGGAAGACGGTGCCGTCCTTGCGTCGTCCCTTGAGTTCGCGGGTGACGCCGATGACCCGTTCGTCCCCGGTGCGCAGATAGTGGTTCATGTAGCCGTCGTGGGCGCTGTGATAGGGCTCTGGCATCAGCATGCTGAGGTTGCCGCCCACCACCTCGGCGGCGGTATAGCCGAAGATGCGTTCGGCGGCCGGGTTGAAGGAGGTCACCGTACCCTCTGGACCGGCGGTGACGATGCCGTCGATCACATTGTCGAGAATGGCCTGGGTGTGCTGCGATTGGTCCCTGAGCGCGAACTCCGCCCGCCTGCGTGCGGTGATGTCGGTAAAAACCGCATAGACCTGGTACACCTCGGCGCCGGAGGCGTCCTGTCTGGGGTAGGCGTCGACCTGGATCCAGCGCCAGGGGGTGGCGCGGGCGTGACGGACCCCCATCACCACGCCGGTGACGGGTGCGCCGAGACGCAGGGTCTGGATGACCGGGTGATCGGTGCTGGAAAAGGCGCGTCCGTCCTCGCGAACGACCTGCCAGAGCGAGTCGATCGAGGTGAGTTCCCGCATCTGCTCCAGGGGGGCGCCGAGGATGCGTTGGGCGGCCGGATTGGCATCCAGGATGCGGCCCTCGGCGCCATGGATGACCACCCCCTGGCCCAGGTGCAGGAAGACCGAGCGGAAGCGCTCCTCGGACTCTTGGCGCCGCGCCGTCATCTCTTCGGCCAGCGCCAGCGCCTGAGCGCGTCGGTCCAGCAGCAGCCGGGTCACGGCGAACAGGGCCAGACTGATACCGATACCCAGTCCCAGCACCAGCCAGATGGTCGCCAGGTCGGTCTCGGCCGCGAAGCCCGATCGACTGTAGAGGCTCAGGGTCCAGGTGCGGCCGTAGGCCTGAATCCGCTGCAGGCCCGTGTGGCTCGGGTTCGGTTCCGGGGCGCGCTGCTCGGCGGAGTCGTACATGAGAGCGTCCGGATCGGTGCCATCGCCATCGTAGATCCTGAAGTCGATCGTCAGGCTACGCTTGCCGAGGATCCCGGCCATGAGGTCGTCGACCCGATAGGGGCTGTAGACGAAACCCCGCAGCGCCGCCCAGCGCTCCGCCGCCGTGTCCAGGGGCAGACCGGGCCGGTAGAGAGGGACGTACATGAGGAAGCCGGCCTGCTCCTTGCCGTGGGTCTCCTGCACCAGCCGGACCTTGCCCGAGATGGTGGTGGCGTCGGTGTCCACGGCCGACTGCATGGCCGCGCGCCGGGTCTGCTGCGAGAACATGTCGTAGCCGAAGGCCGCCAGGTTGCGCCCGGAGAAGGGCTCCAGATAGACGATGGCGGTATAGAGTGCGCGCTCGCCGGGTGGCTTGAGCCGATAGTCCGGGAAGCCCTCGGCGCGCACGGCGGCGACATGGGCGGCCAACTGGTCGGGACGGACGACCTGACTGTAGCCGACGCCGAGGATGCCGGGATAATTCTCCGTCAGCCGCAGGCGCTCCACATAGGTGCGCCACTCCTGGCGGGATACCGCCTCGCTGGCGTCGAAGAGTCCGGCGCCGCCGAGCAGGATCTGCTCGTGGTCGTGCAGACGCTCGTCGATCGCCTCGCGGATCTCTTGGCTAAGGAGATGAAACTGCCGATCGGCGATCAGTTGGCGCTGTTCGATCAGCCCCTGCCAGGCCAGCAGGACCGGCAGCAGCGCCGCCAGCAGCACGATCCAGGCGAGATAGCGGCGGCTGTTCGTGCCCTTGGTCCGCGCGGGGCGGGTGGGGTGCTTCGGGGTGGGGCGGGTTCTGTCTTGCATCCTGGTGTCCGCACGTTGCGATGGTCCGTTCCAGACGAACAGGGCTTTGTTGTCTCCGGGCATATGGCGTGCAGAACCAACCCTGCACCAGGCCGCTGTCCAGTCGCTCCACCCGGCGTCAGCCACCTTCCGGTCGGTGCGGGGATAGCGGCGCGTGCTGCCCTCCATCAGCACGGAATGCGGATGGCGGGCGCCGATCGCAAGACGCGACAGGTTGTGTCTCGAGGGGGCTGCGGCTTGTTGCCATGATCGTCGGTGAGGCGATGAAACGCTCATCGCAACACAGTGTCGAGACGGGCGCTATGGCTCCCCGCCCTGAACAGTGGGGGACTTTTCACGCCATTGCACGCAGGCCTGGCGCAGCAGCTCGATGCTTGTCTCGGCGACGTTCGGCAGCTCGAGCAAGCTGGTTGCGAGCGCCTCGCGATCCTTTTCCTTGGCGGCCTTTTCGATCTCTTGTGCCAGTCGTTGGAGGCGCAGTGCGCCAAAGCTGCCCGCGCCGCTCTTCAGGCTATGTGCCTCGTTTTGTATTCGGCCCGTATCTTCGCTGATCCGCTGGTCGATCAGGGTCGCAACACGCTCGGTGCTCTCTTTCAGGAACATGCCGATGAGTTCGGGCACCAGCTCCGGGGCGGTGTTGTCGGCGAGCTGATCGAGGACGCGTGGATCGAGATGGGGGAGAGGGGGCTCCACGCCCAGTGCGGTGGGCGAAGCGCCGGGATCCTCGGGCGGCGAGGGGGGGCGCCTGGCGGGCTGCAGGGACAACCATTTGGCGATCATGCGACGCAGATTGCCGATGTCGATCGGCTTGGAGAGGAAGTCGTTCATCCCGGCACTGAAACAGCGTTCCCTGTCCTCGGCGAAGGCGTTGGCGGTCATGGCAATGATCGTGGTCTCGCGGTTCGGCGAGTCCCCTGCGCGAATCCGGCGCGTCGCCTCGAGTCCGTCCATCAGTGGCATCGAGATGTCCATGAGGATGAGGTCGAACCTCGACTCCTCGGCACACTCGATCGCCTCCTCTCCGCTCCAGGCGACCACGACCTCGTGTTTCGACTTCTGCAGGATCGCTGTTGCGACCGCGACGTTGCTCGGGCTGTCTTCGACCAGGAGGATGCGCGCCGGTCGCGTCCCCCGCGGATCTGGGGCTCTGGGCTGCTGTGCCGCCTCTGTGGTGGGCGCGGCTGCGGACGCCACGCTTCCCAGGGCCTCGGCCAGATAGGCGAGGAGGCTGTAGAGACGGGCGGGCTTGCGGACGACGGAGCGGAAGCCCAGACGCTTCGAGACATCGATGGCCCCGACCTCGCCCATGGGGGCGAGGCGGACGAAGCGCAGCAGCGGGTATCTGTTCGGGAGTCGTTTCACGTAGTCGACGTCGGCGGCCTGGGCGGCTCCAGAGGGCGTGTCCAGGAGCACCAGGGGCGCGTCTTCGGGATCGAGCCGCTGTAGCGCCGCCTCGAGGTCCGGCGCCCGGTCGAAGGCTTGGCTGGCGATGCCGTAGCGCTCGAGCTGCTCGACGATCCCCTTGAGCAGCACGGGATTTGCCGAGAACACGTCAACCGTACGGTGGCGCAGATGTCCGAGGATCTCGGCGAGGTCGGCGTCGTGAGCGCCCCGTCCGGAGACGGGGAGTTCGGCGGTGAAGCGTGCGCCCTCGCCCTCGCGGCTTCGGCACTCGAGGTGGCCGCCCATCAGTTCGATCAGACGCAGGCTGATCGTCAGGCCCAGGCCGCTTCCCTGATAGCGTCGGGTCGGGCTGTTGTCAGCCTGCACGAACTCTTCGAACAGGGTGCGCTGCTGCGCCTCGGAGATACCGATGCCGGTGTCCTCGACCTCCAGCAGCAGCGTCCCCCGAGACGCGTCGGTCGAGCGGCGGTAATCCAGCCCGATCCTGATGCCGCCCGAGTCCGTGAACTTGACGGCATTGCCGACCAGGTTGGTGAGAACCTGCTTGGTCCTCAGGATGTCCCCGTGGTATTCGGACGGTATCCCGGACGCGGCGACCACGACGACCTCGACCCCTTTGCTCTGGGCCTCGGCGCTGAACAGTGAGGCAACGGTGTTGACGATATCGATGGCACGGAACCATTGGCGCTCGAGGGTCAGCTTGCCCGCCTCGATCTTGGAGAAGTCCAGGACGTTGTTCAGCAGCGCGAGCAGGAGCTGTCCGCCGTTGACCGCCGCGGTTGCGAACTGGCGTTGCTCGGCGTCCAGGTCAGACTCCAGCAGCAGGTTGTTCATGTTGATGATGGAGTTCAGCGGGGTACGGATCTCATGGCTCATGGTGGCCAGGAAACGGCTCTTCGCCTCGCTGGCGGCCTCGGCCTGGCGCCGTGCATTCTTGAGCGACTCCTCGTTGCGCTTGCGCTCGGTGATGTCGACGAAGTGCGCGACATAGTTGGTCGTTGCGCCCGTAGCGTCCTTGACCGCGGTGATGCTGAGCGATTCCGGGTAGATGGTGCCGTCCTTGCGCCTGTTGTAGAGTTCGCCGCGCCAGCCGCCTCGCCGCGCGATGTTTCCCCACATCGCCTGATAGAAGGCGCGGTCATGCCGCCCGGAGGAGAGGATGCGCGGGTTGCGCCCCAGGACCTCGGCCTCCGAGTAGCCGGTGATGCGGGTGAAGGCCTCGTTGATGCGCAGGATCTCGCCGTCCCGGTTGGTGATGAAGATCGCCTCGTCGGCCTCCAGCGCCTGGGCGGCGAGCTTGAGTTCCTGCTCGACGCGCTGTCGGTCGGTGATGTCGCGGATGAAGGAGGTGAAGATCAGGTCGTCCTCGGTCGCGATGGGGGCGATGTTGAGTTCGATCGGAAAGGTGTGGCCGTCCTTGTGCAGCGCGCTGAGTTCGATCCGCCGGTTGATCACCCGGCCGACGCCGCTGGCGAGATAGCGCTCCATGCCCTGTTCGTGTGCCGCGCGGTAGGCCGGCGGGATGAGCAGCTCCGACATCGAGGCACCGATCGCCTCGTGTGCGGCATAGCCGAAGATGTGCTCGGCGTTGCCGTTGAACTCGATGATGCGCCCATCGGCATCGACGGTGACGATGGCGTCGAGCGAGGCCGCCAGCGTCGCCGCATTCTTCGCCTCGCCCTGCGTCGTGGCACGGGCCAGTTCGCGCGAGTCCTGGAGCGCGACGCTGAGTTGTTCGTAGGTCTCCGCCAGTCGCCCGGACATGCGGTTGAAGGATCGGGTCAGGCGGGCGACCTCATCGCGCCCTTGCACCGGGATCTGGAGGCCGGGGCCGCGGCGGGTCACCTCCTCCGCGCCGTCGTGGAGCCGCTGGAGTCGACGCGTCAGGATGGTCCCCAGGACGAAGGAGAAGATTGCGACCAGGACCACCTCGATCGCGGCGATGGCGCTGGACCAGCGTTGCGCGCTCGCCAGGACCGTATGGATGTGGTCGGCCGAGAAGCCCATCTCGACCTGTCCGATCGGCTGCGTGCCGACCCGAATCTCCGCCCTGGCATCGAACACCGGGTCGTCGGCCCGCCGTTGATGGTGGTCGGGGGCGGCGTGCTCCAATGCACTCGGCGCCCCGCCTTCGGCAAGCACCATGCCCTGGCCGTACACCCGTACGTAGACCACTTCCGGGGTGTCGAGGATCTCTTGCAGTGCCGACTCGATGGTCGCCAGGTCGGTGGTGATGACGGCATCCTTGATGGTCGCCGCAAAGAAGTGCGTCAGGGTGAACGCGTGTTGAGCGAGCTGGGTCTCGTTGGACGCGCGCAGGAAGCTCAGGCCACTGACGATGAGGATGACCAGCAGAATGCTCTCGATGAGCGCGATGCCGAGGATGGTCTTGAGGCGAAAGCTCAAGGTCGTTCTCCCGTCAGCTCCTCGAGCTGCTCGATGCCGAGGGCGCGGATATCGTCCCGGTGCGTGTCCCGCGCGGGTGCGATGCCGTTGCAGTCGACGGTCGCGCGCAAGGTCCTTACCGTCTTATCCTGATCCATGTCCGCGCGGGCCGAGGCGACTGCGGCGGCCCAGTGCGCCGCGAGGCGTGGATGCGCGGCGAAGGCCTTGGACGAGAGGAAGGCGAGGGTGCCGATCGATCGCATGCTGATCTCCTGGTACGCACATTCAGGGCACCCCTGGGGTGCGGTCGGTCGGGTCAGGGGCGGTGGCACCTTTGATCTTCTGTGCCACGGCCGTGGCCTTTTCCGCATCTCCTGCCGAGACGTGTTGCCTGATGGTTGCGATCCGCACCGATAGATCGCCAAGGAATGTCCTGGCCACCAAGTGCATGATGGTTTCGTCCTGATCCGAGAGGTGCTGAAACCGCTACAGATCGAGCACGGGCGTCTCGGCGTCTGACCCAGGCGGTTTGATCGCTGTGTCTCTTGAATCAGTGGAGTTGTTTATCTCGGCGCGCGGAGCAGGTTCGTGAGTCCCGGTTGTCGACAGTGGCGTCGTGCTGCTGGCGGGTTCAGACGAGGAGCTTTCTCAGTATGACCCTGTTGCCGGTGCCATCCGTCTCGTAGTCGACGCCGTCCATCCATTGGCGCATGATCCACCAGCCGCGTCCGCTCTCGGCCAGCGGATCAGGTTCGGTCTCTGGGGGCATTTCGGCCATGGCCTTGCCGCGGTCGCCGACCTGGATGCTCAGGCCCGCGTCACCGAGCATCCAGCGGATCTCGACGCTGTGGCCCGATTTGCGTCCATAGGCATGGATGATGGCGTTGTTCACCGCCTCGATGGTGCAGGTCTGGACCTGATAGGCGGCCATCTCGTCGAGCCCGGCGTCCAGACAGAGTGCGCGGATGCAGGTGCCGACGAGAGAGGCCATCTCCAGCCGACTGTCGATCTGCACGAGCAGTGTCTTTGCGCTATCGGTCATGACGCGAGTCCGCCCCGGATGTGTCTGTCGCCATCTTGGCGAAGGCCCTGTCGACGTCAGGGCTGAAGTCCATGACTTGATTCAGCCGCATCATCTCGATCAGCCCCATGAGCGGCGGGCTGAGTCCGCTGATGACGAATGCGGCCGCTTGCGTCTTGAGCTGGCGCGCGAGCAAGACGAGTTCGCCGATCGCGGAGCTGTCGATGAAGTCGAGCTGACGCATGTCCATCACCAGGGGGTGGACGACGCGCATCCGCTGGCGGACCTCCGCGAAGGCCTGGGGCGCCGATGCGGCGGTCAGCTGCTTGATCTGCAGCTGAAGCAGGTAACCGCGGTCGTCCTCGTGCTCGAGCCAATATCTCACGTCGTTCACCTCGATGATTGGGGCGCGTCCAGCTCGGCGGCCAGCATGGAGATGTCGTCGGCGAGTGTCGGGCTCTCGCCATTCGCCGGTCGTCTCCAGCGCTCGAGTGCCTCCTGAATCTGGAGGATGGCCTCGTCCAGGCTGGCGCCCCGGGCGAGCCGCAGCGTCTCTGCCAGCCGTTCGAGTCCGAATGGCGAGCGGTCCGGGGCGAAGCACTCGGTGACGCCGTCGGAGTAGAGCAGGAGCCGGTCGCCGGGCTGGAGCTGGAAATCGACGGCCTCGTAATCCGCGTCGGCGATGAGCCCGACGGGGAGTCCGCCTCCGCCCAGGGTCTCGACGCGGCCTTCGCGCCGGTAGAGCAGGGGATAGGGATGTCCGGCCTGGCACAGCGACCCCTTGCCGGTGTGGGTGTCGATGACGGCATAGACCATGGTGCAGTAGATCATATTCCGATCATGGACCTGGAAACCCTGGTTGAGTCGGGTGACGACGGCGACCGGATCGGTGAGGGACTCCTGGGGCGCGATGGCCTCGGCCGTTGCGAACCCCGAGGAGACGGTCATGGCGGGGTGAGAATCGGTCGGCGGCTGGAGCTGCGCCTTGCCGCTGGTGCCCGGGTGCGGGGAGAGCAGCTGCGTCAGGTGGACCGAGAACATCGCGGCCGGTACCCCGTGACCGGAGACGTCGATCAGATAGAGGGCGAGATGGCGCTCGTCGAGCCTGAAGAAATTGAAGATGTCCCCGGCCAGTTGCTCGGCCGGCGCCATGGCCCAGGCCAGGCGCAGCGGCAGGCCGGTCTCGCTGGAGGCGGGCAGCAGGCTGCGCTGCACGGCGGCCGCGGCATCCAGGTCGCGCTGGACATGGGCCTGGCTGGCCTGCAGCGCCTCGTTGACCCGACTGAGTTCGGCGTTCTTGGTCTTGAGCGCCTGCTCCAGTTGCAGCACGCGCTCGCCTGCCTTGATGCGGACCTGCAGCTCCTTGGCATTGACCGGTTTGTTGATGAAGTCGTCCGCCCCGGCGTCGAAGGCGGTATAGATGTCCTCGGTTTGATCCTTGCCCGTGAGCAGGATGAGATAGACATAGTGGGAAAAGCCGGCCGCCCTGAGCCGGTGACAGAGTTCCAGCCCGTTCAGACGCGGCATCACCCAGTCGCAGATCGCCATGCCGATGGGCTCGTGCTGGAGCCGTGTCCAGGCCTCCTCTCCGTCGGCGGCCTCGAGGACCTCGTGTCCCCATTTCTGCAGCATGACGCTCAGCGTGCGTCGCATCCAGGCCTCGTCGTCGACGACCAGTATCTTCATCGGCTCAGTCCTCGCGGTCCTGACTCAGGGTTGCCCGCACATAGGCCGCGACCGGGGCATGCAGCGGTAGCCGGAGGGCCTCCTCGGGGGTGCGAAAACCGGCCCAGATCACCTCGCGTCCGTCCAGGCAGACGGGCGGAGGACTGTCCAGGCGCAGATCGAAGACCCGGATATGGTCTCGCTTGTGCTCGGTCAGGCTCAGCGTCTGGAACGACTCGTGCAGGGCGTCAGTCGACACAGCGATGCCGACCTCTTCGCACAGCTCGCGTCTCGCCGCCTCGACGGCGTGCTCGCCGCGCTTGATGCCGCCTGCGGGCAGCGTATGGACACCCTTGTAGCTGTTGCGGATCAGCAGCAGCTGCCCGTCGTGCCAAACGGCGACATAGGCCCCCTCGGTGCGGGGTCTGCGCACGAAATCGACCCCCAGCATGAGCCGGTAGCCGACCCGGTACAGCGCCCGGATCATGAGGTCCAGCGGCCTGTCGGCGGCATGGATGTCGTTCGGGCGGCTCATCGCATCGCATCCGTCTCGGGTTGGGCGAGCAGCGCGAGCGCCTCCTGGCGGGTCCGGGCGTGCAGGAACAGGGTCGTGAGCCGGGTGATCTCCATCAGCTGGCGCACGGGCGGTTGCATCTCGCAGAGGGCCAGGCGTCTGCCCTGGCTGGCGAAACGACGCTGCAGCTTGAACAGCAGCCCAAGCCCGGTGCTGTCGATGAACTGCAGGTCGCTCAGGTCGAGTAGCAGGTCCGTCCCGCCCAGCTCGGCGCCGAAGGCGTCGAGGTCGAGCCGGGCGGCGCGATCGGCGTCCAGCCGGCCGCTCAGGCGGGCGACGCCGATCCCGTCGATCGGGCGCTCCGGTTCGAGCAGCGCGGTGCCCCGCGAGCCGGTGGTGCCTTGGGGGGCGGGCGGCGGCTGGTCATGGCGCTCGGTGAAGAGGTCCCAGGTGCGTGTCATCTTGAGCAGGCTCGCGACCGGCGTGTGCTCCAGCCCCTCGGCGCGCACGCGACGTCGGGTGTTCTGCCGCGTCTTCCAGATTCGCGCCAGGTATCCGAGTGCGGTCGAGTCGAGGAAGCGGGTGGCGCTGAAGTCGACGATCAGGGCATCGGTCGCGTCCTGGTCCGGCATCGATTGCTGCGATCGGACCCAGTCGGCGTCCACGATCTCGGGGAGCACCAGACGCCGCGCCCCGTCCTCCGGTGGGTTGGTGTTCGTACCCGGCGAGGCGGTCTGGTCGATGTCGCCTGGTCGATGCTGGAGACGGCGGCGGAAGCGCCAGTGCTGGAAGCGGTCGTGCAACACCAGCGGGAGACTCATGACCGCCAGCTTGCTGAACCCGACGGCATAGCGCCTCCACAGTCGTTTCGGATCCTGGGCGATGCGGTAGATCCATTCCAGACCGGTGCGCTGCATCCAGACCGGCGCCCGTGAGACCCGCCCGACGATGAACTCGAAGGTCCCGCCGATGCCGATGCCAACCCCGACCTTGAGCCGATGACGGTTGCGCTGGAACCAGACCTCCTGCTTGGGATTGCCGAAGGCGATGAGCAGCACGTCGGGCTCGGCCGCGTTGATGCGGGCCACCGTGTCCGCATCCTGCTCCTCGGCTTCCAGCATGGCCTCGCCCTCGGTGTGGACGAAGGGCGAGTGGACGCCGGCGATCCGCAGGCCCGGGTTCAGCTCGACCAGCCGGTCGGCCGCCTGCTGACCGATGTCCCCGCGACCGCCGAGCAGATACAGCCGATGGCCGCTTTGCGCCATGGCGCTCGCCAGCGCCGGGGCCAGGTCGGCCCCGGTCACCCGTCGCTCGATCGGCGTGCCGAGCAGCCTGGCGAGCCAGACCACCGGCATGCCGTCGGCGGTGACCAGGTCGGCGCGGCGCAGGATCTCCAGCAGCTCCGGATGTCGTGGGGACGACCAGGGCGTCCAGCCGAGCGCATTGGTCAGGAAGTCGACGTTCACCGTCACGATCTGGCGCGGGCGGCCATCGGTGCGGTAGGCATCGGCCAGCTCCAGCGTCCGTCGCACGGCCTGCTCGAGGGTCAGGTCATCGATGGGGATGCCGAGCACCAGGGCCACGCGATTGGATGGGGACTGGGGCATGACCGGGTCCTCGTGCCGGGGGGCGCTCATCGTGCGAAATCCCTCCAGGGCGCGGGCTTGCCGACGAGCGTTTCGATGCGGCGTACGTCCTCGGTGAAGTGCTCGGCCAGCCGGCGGCGCGTCTGCGGCGTGGGACCGGCCGCCGCGGCGGGTTTGTCGGGACGCACGTTGAGCTGGTCGTACCAGTAATCGATGATCCCCCGGGTGCGCGGCGGAACCCGGTCCCACACCGCTCGGAACAGGGTGTTGCGCTTGAGCCATTCGCGCCACTCGGCGGGGATCAGCAGTCGCCCGCCGCCCTTGTGATAGACCTTCCCGAGGTTCGGCGGCTGGAAGTCGGCGGGCAGGCCGAGGAAGGTCAGGACGGCGTCCACGGCCTTCTGTGGCGCCTGTTGCATGTCTTCCATGTAGAGCACCAGGAGCTGGTCCTTGGGGAAGTGCTGCAGGAAGCGATCGAGCGCGCGCGCGTATTCGCTCCACACGAAATAATAGCGGGTGACCTCCTCGTTGGCCTGGCTGTAGCCCTCGGCATAGTCCGGCGGGATGGCCTCGCGGTCGCGCGCCAGGGCGTCGGGTTGCAGCAGCGCCTCGGCCGCCTGTGCGAAGTCCCGCGATTCCATGCCGCGGCGCAGCGACATGGTGAAGTGCGAAAAGGCGCGATCGATGGGGTTGCGCAGGATGGCGACGAGGCGAATGTCCGGGTTCGCCGCGGCAATGCGTCCGGGGACGCGCGGATCGGTCATGTACTGCGGGCTGGCCGTGCCCCAGAGCCGATCGCTGTCCGCTTCCTGAAAATGGTGTTCCACGAGCGCGGGCCAACCCGCCGCGTAGAGGTCGTCGCGGCTGAAGAAGGGCAGCTCCTTGTCCGGGGGCAGATAGAGACGCGGATGTTTCTCCAGATAGCGGAAGAGCGAGGTGGTGCCCGATTTCTGGGCGCCGATGATGCAGAAATCGAGCGGCTTGGGTGTCGTCATCGTCATGGTCCCTGATCTGAGTCGGCTGCATCGAGCTGGCGCAGCGAGCGGAGTGAAAAGCCGAGCGAGAGCAGATTCTTGAGCATGAGACCGGCGCTGTAGGCCAGGGTCACCCCCAGTACGCCGGCGATGGTGCCGCCGAGGATCATGGCGACGGACATGGCCAGCCCGGTCGCCAGCAGGATGCGAAGCTCCGTGCGCTCCCGGTGCATCATGTTGAGCAGATAGCCCACCAGCCCGGTCGCCGCGTTGACCAGCTGACCGGCGGTCATGATCCAGAGCAGCGGCCTGGCGTCGCGGAACTCCGCTCCGAAGATGCCGAGGAGAGGATCGGCGAACAGGGTGAAGGCGAGCAGGGGCGGCAGGAACAGCAGCAGCGAGAACTGCTGGCTGCGTTTCAGCAGCAGGCGCAGCCGAGCCGGGTCCTTCAGCTCGTAGGCCGCGGCGAACTGCGGACCGAGGATGGCTGCCAACGTGACCAGGATGACGGTGGTCAGGCTGATGAGCCGAAAGGCGACGCCGAACTGTCCCAGCTCCTCGACGCTGGCGAAATGCGGCAGCACCAGGATGGGTAGATTGACATAGGCGACATTGAGTAGCGTGCCCCCCCACAGTGGCCACAGCGCCGGGCTGATGACCGGCGGCGCTCTCCCGCCCTCGCCGCCGAGTCGGCGGCTGACGCCTCGCCACAGTGCGACGGCCACCAGAAAGGCGCAGCCGACGGATGCCGCGTGCAGCCACAGCAGGCTCTGGTCTTGCAGTCTGTCGAGGAAAACCAGCGCCGGCAAGGCCGACAGCAGTATCAGCGGGATGGTCGCCGCCTCGGCGAAGAGACCGCGCTGCGTCGCTCCGGCCGCCTTGAGCGTTTCGGCGAGGATGCGCAGGCCGACGAAGGCCAGCGCCCCCACGGCGGCGATGCGCAGGGACGGGGCCAGGTCCACGTCCCCGGCGACGAGCTGGGCCATGGGCCGCGCCCCGAACCACGGGACCAACATCACCGCCGCGCCGCCGAGCATGACGAGTGCCAGGGCGCGGCGCACAAAGGCATCGGCCGAGGCCCCCTGTCCGCGTGCCCCGAGTGCTGCGACCGTGCGCATGGCGTAGACGGGCATGCCGATGCTGATGGCATCGGCGAAGAGCACCAGCCAGGTGACGTAGAGGGTGTAGAGCCCCATGCCCTCGGCGCCCAGCAGACGGGCGATGACCACGCTCATGGCGATCTGCAGGCCCAGTCCGAGGCCGCGCACCGTCAGGGCCGAGACTGTCTTGCGCAGGATGCGGGGCGGGATTCTCATGAGCGCGATTCCCTGGCGAATGGTTGTGGGCAACCGCCGCCCTTTGCTGGACGAGGCCTTCCATGCTGTTGAAACCATGCGTGTATGCGCAAGGTATGGTCTCACTGCGGAGTTTTGAAGGCGGGAAGGTCAGGGTGCTCGATGAGCGCGTGTGCAGCGGGCGGGAGGTGGCTGGATTCGGTCGCGAGCCCGCCGGATGGCGAGGGCTCCGATCAACCATTCGTGGATTTCGCCCGGTATGCCGCCATCGCCTTGCGAATCTTGCGTACCAGCACGCTGCCGATCGCGACGGCGATCCCCAGACCGAACCCTCCGAACAGCCCGAGCAAGGTCAAGCGCTTGACCGATGGGCTGAATTTGTGTTCGGGCGGCACCGCGGCGTCCAGCACCTGCAGGACATAGTTGTCGCGTGCTCGGGCGAGCACCTCGAGGGCGGTCTCCGCCTCGATCATGCGATAGAGGGATTTCTCGACCTCGACGACCCGGGTGTCCTTCAGCTGTTCCAGCAGAAAAGCCCGCTTGCGCCGGCTCTCGGTGATGGTCTGTTCGCGCATGTAATCGTTGAAGGCCTGCACATAGTCGTTCGCCCACTCGGCGGCGATCCTGGGGTCTTGCCAGCGGATGTAGAGTCGCAGGAGATCGTTCTCGGGGTTGTGGACCAGGCTGCGGACCTGCTCGCTGAAGATCTTGAAGGCCAGGTCGATATCGGGCGTGAAACCTTCGATCCATTGCTGCTGCTCGCGGTCCCAGTGCTCGGCGAACAGGTGTGGCAGGAGGTCGTGACGCTGGATGAAGTCGATGCCGAAGGAGCGGCTGCGCATCTTCGCCATCACGATGTGGCGGTAGTTCTCGTTGGCGGTGCGCAGCACGAAGCTGTGCTCCATCAGGGTCAGCGCCTCCGGGGCGCGCCTGTTGTCCGGCGAGATGCCGCCGGGGTCGTCCGGCTGGCGCAGGGCGAGCTGGACCGATGCCTCGTAGCGGTCCGGCATCGTCTTGGCCATGCCGTAGGCGGCGATGGCGCAGAGGAGGGCGAAGAGCATGATCCAGTGCTTGTTGCGAAAGACCGTGACCAGGTACTCGATCAGGTCGATCTCGTCCTCGAGTCCGAACGGCAGCGGTTGGGGCGCCGGCGCAGGCTGGATGTCCGGTTTCGGCGCGGGCTGGATGTCCGGTTTCTTGTGCGCGTTCGACGCGGCCATGGCTGGATCAGTCGAAGAGTCCGACGGTGTTGAGACTGGCGGCCGTAATACCGAGATGGTAGAGGATCTGGGTCCAGGATTGCGCGACCTCCAGCTTGTTCATGCGATCGACGTTGAGCGGGACGTAGATGGTGGCGCCCGGGGTGACGCTGACGCGCCCGGTGCGATGCGTCCAGTCCCCGCCGCGAACCGAGACGATCTCGCCGTTGGCCTGCATCACGAAGACGTGATCGCGCCGGGCGAGCACCGTGGTGCCGCCGCTGAGATCGACGTAGTCGGCGCTGCTCAGCCCCTTGCGATAGAGGTGCGAGGTCGGGTGGTAGACCTCGCCGACCACCGTGACCTCTTCCTGCATCCCGGTCACGGTCAGCTTGTCGCCGTCCTGGAGCTGGATGTTGGCCTCGCCCGAGCAGCGCATGGCCCGGTCGAGATCGATCACCATGCGCCCGATGGCCTCCTGCTTCTTCAATTGCTTGATCACCTTGATGAGTTCCTGCTTGCGCTCGCCGGCCGGGGTCTTTTCGTCGTTTTTGACGCCGAAGGAGAGCGAGAGATTGACCAGCAGGTCGTCGAGATTGTTCTGGATCCGGTCCAGCGCCTCCTGCTGCTGCTTGCGCACCCGCTCGCGAATGAAGACGGCACCGAATGGATAGGCGCCCTCGGTGAGTCCGCCGGCACGCTTGATAACCTGACAGAGCGTCTCGCCGCGGGTGATGGGATATTCGCCGGGAAAGCGGACTTCGCCGGCGAGGGTGACGTTGGCGCGTCCCAGCCAGTTGGGCTTGCGGTGCAGGACCAGCTCGTCGTGCGGCTCGAGGATGCGTCCGCTCTCGGCATCCAGCGCGACCTCGGCGAGGTCGATCTGGCGGTGCTGGACGGCCCGGTACTCGCCCTGCAGCAGCTCGAAACTGGTCAGCTCCGCAGAGAGCCCGTAGGCCTCTTCGCTCAGCCCGCCCGCGGCGCGCAGCAGGTCGGCGACGCGCATGCCGGGCTCGAGCGGATAGCGTCCGGGGTGGCGGACCTCGCCGCGCACGTAGATGACCGGGGAGGCCTCGCCATAGGGCGTCTGCTGCACCAGCAGATCCATGTCGTCGGCGATGATCCCGGTGCGCTCGCCTTGTCGGTCGAAGACGTAGACGGTGTCTTCCGGGTAGATCAGCAGGTTCTCGCTGCCGTGCGGCGCGGCGTGGGCGCGATCCAGACTGAAGGACAGGAACTGGAGTCGGCCGCCGGTGTAGTGCTTGCGGGCGACCAGCCCGTAGCGCCGGTCCGCCTCCTCCGAGACCCCGCCGGCGAAGCCGATGACGTCGAGCAGACGGGCCTCGGCGGCGAGCGGGAAGGTACCGGTGGCGCGGACCTGACCGCGGACATCGACCACCATGGGCGGGTAGCGGCCGGGCTCGGCCTGGGTGCGCAGGTCACGTACCAGATTGGCGACGCGCTGCGAGCGCGGTACCGCGAGATCGAAGACGATCACCTCGTCGCGTGGTTGCAACACGAGATCGGCTCGACCACCCGGACGGCGCAGGATGCTTGCGATGTCGAGATAGCCGATCTGGATGCGCCGCGTCTGCGGGCTCTCGCGCCGCAGCAGGCCATAGGAGACGTCGGCGTTCGGTCTGAGGATGCGCGGCGAGGTCAGCAGGCTGGAGACGCGCATGCCGGGTCGGTGCTGGAAGCCGCCGGGGCGCAATACGTGGCCGCTGAGCAGCACCACGCCGTCCATCGAGGGGGTCACCGGGAAGATGCGCAGGATGTCGCCCGGTCGGGTCAGGGTGGCCCGGCCGCTCGTCTCGTCCAGCGGGGTATCGACCAGGGTGTAGCGGTCGCCGTCCTGGATGCGCTCGATCTGGGCATCGGCCAGCGAGGCGGTCGGGAGCAGTCCGCCGGCCAGCTCGAGCAGCTCTTCGACGCGGCGTGGGCGGCGCAGCTCGTAGATCGCCGGACGCTGGACCTCACCGGCGACGCCGACGGTGGGTCCGATCGGCGGCACGAAGATGACGTCGCGATGCTGAAGCTGAACGTCGCCCGAGGTGTCTCCGCCGAGCAGGACGTCGTAGAGATCGAGCGTGGCGCTCACCTGGCCGGCGCGCTTGAGTTCGATCCTGCGCAGGGTTCCGGTGCGCTTGACGCCGCCCGAGGTGATCAGCGTGTTCAGCAGGGTCGTCAGTCCGCTGACGCTGTAATTGCCGGGTTTGACCACCTCGCCGACGACCAGGACCTGGATGGTGCGCAACGCCCCCATGGTGGTCACGGCCTTGGCGCCGACGATCTGCTGCTCGAAACGGACGCGCAGCAGGTCGCGGACCTCGTCGAAGCGCAGTCCACCGACCTGGATGGGGCCGAGTTCGGGGACCAGCAGTCGGCCGTCACGGGTGACGACCAGGCTGTACTCCACGTTGAGCTTGCCGTAGACCTGGACCACCAGGGTGTCGCCCGGACCGATGACATAATCGCTCGGGACCGGCAGGTCGGTGACCGGGGCGAAGGTGGTGGGTGTCTGGTCGAAGAGGTCGTAGCCGAACTGTTTCAGCTCGGGTTGCAGGATCTGCTTCTGGATCTTTTCCTCCAGACTGACCTCGTCGAGCTTCTCGGCGGCGCGTTCTTCGATGGCCGAGACCGGCTCCTCCGGTTGCAGGAGCGGTGACGCCTCGGGGATCGTCGTGGGGGTGAGTGGCTGCTCCAGGGGCTCGTCGTCGCCATCGGGTGCCGCCTGCATCCGCTCGACGACCTGCTGCTCGTCGAGCGCCTCGAGGATCGGTAGCTGCTGACCCTGTGCGAGACCCGACAGCCCCCCCAGGAGGAGGAGCATCGGGCCGAGGCGGAGCAGTCGCGCGAGTCGGGTCGACATGAGCGGTTCCATCGGGTCTCCCGGGTCTAGAGGCGCGAGGGCGGGGGCAATGCCCGGCCTTCGCGGACGATCTCGTCGGGGAGCAGGTGCATCAGCGCCTTCTGGTCGAAGGGACAGCCCTCCCAATTGATCCGGGTGCCTGGACGAGTGCCCGGGCACCTGTCCCTGTAGTCCTGGATACCGTCTCCGTCGGTATCCGGTGGGTCGCCGTAGAAGAGTCTCAGGGCATGGGCGGCCATGGTCTCGGAGGTTGCGATATCGACGTCGCGCACGGCGCTCCCACAGCTGTCGAAGCGGCGCAGCTTGAAGCAGGCGGAGGCGTCGCCGACGGTGACGAGATGCACGCAGAGTCGATGGCCCCTGCGCGCCTGCATGCGCTCGATCAGACGTACCGTGTCCTCGTCGAGGCGGTCGGCGCGGCTCAAGAGGATCAGGGCCGTTTCGCCGCCCGTGCCGGTCAGTTGGGACTCGACGTCGGTCAGTGCATCGGTCAGCTTGGGACGCCAGCCATCCCGATCGCTGAGTCGCTCGACGTGGAGCTGGATCGGACGGGTGGTCAACCGACCGTCGAACCCGGGGTGGGAGAGTGTCGCCTTCAGCCGGTTCGCGAGCGCGCGCGCGAGGCCGGCGCGGGTCTCGAAGGGAGGCGGCGCCTCTTCGCGCATGGTTCCGCCATCGTCGATGAGCACGACGGCGGAGTGGACGCGGACCGGACGCTCCTTGCGCGCCGCGAGCGCCCTGGCCGAGATGGTGGACTCATCCTCGAGGAGCGGGCGCACGCGTGTCTCGGCGTTCGCATAGGCGTCTTCGGTGACGACCTGCTTCGCGCGGATCGGGCCGGAGGACGAGCAACCGGTCGTCAGGATCATGGCGGCGAGCGCTGCATAGATGATGGAGCGGACAGACATCGAAGATCCCTGGGCGAGTCCTTTCGCTCATTCGAGCTGGCCCAGAATTCTCGCATAATCCGCCGGCTCTATCCCGAGATTGGACTGGATCAGTACGGCCGGGTAGCGATCCGGGATATCCCGCAAGAATCCCAGCAGATCCTCTCGGCTCGAGATTGGATGATGCCAGGAACAGTAGCTGAGTTCGGTGTCGGTGAGGAAATGCCCCGAGTGCGCTCCAAGCACATGTTCGGCGAAAATGCCATAGAGTTCATACTCAGAAAAATCAAGGGTATTGGCCAATACCCTCTGCCAGGAGCGTCCGGCCTGCGCGGCGATCCGCGAGGTGAGCTGTTCGAGGGTATCGCGGCGCCAGACGACGAGCTGGCTGATGTAGTCGTGCTGTTGGAATCCCTCCCCGGATAGCCCGAAGAGCTTGCCGGCGAAGCGATACCAGGCGCGGTGCCTGGGATCGGCGATGTCCTCAGGCTTGCGCGGGCCGGCATAGAGCCTGGCTCGGCCCTGTGCATCGAGGACGTCGGCGCAGTCGAAGGGACGGATGAAGACGACGTCCGAGTCGGCGAAGACGAAGAGATCGGCATCGATGGCCTCGGCGACCGAGAGCTTGACGATCTGTTGCAGGATCCAGCCGCGCACCGGCAGTCCGTGCAGATTCAGCCACCACTTGCGGCTGAACGGGATCTTGTGCAGCCAGCCGGGCAGGATCTCCTCCTTCAGCAACAGCCGTGTGCGCGCTGTGACGAGCCTGGAGAAGAGTGCCTGGTCCTGACGGTCGACGATGATGAGGTGTTCGTCATGACCGCAGAGGAAACGCTCGACGCTGTCGCAGAGAATGCGACAACGGTCGAAATCCGGGGCATAGCTGGGTGTGATCAAGGCGATCCTGGACATGTCTCTCCTCATGGCTCGATCGATGCGCGGCCGGGCCGAAAAGGTGGCTCGATCGAACGGATTGACCATAGAAAAAATCGATTCCCGGAACGGCCTCGATTCGATGTGTCGGGTCTCGGATGTCGGCGAGGCTATCGCATCAAGATTTCCTGGTTCGTTGATTCAATGCATTGATGTGCTCAATGTGCGGATCCACCTGTGAAGCGTGGATCCTCGAGGATCGATCAATGGCCGGTCAGGGCTCGATCGATCGACGTCTCGGGCCGTGGTGACGGGCCTCCCCGGCCAGCCGCAGGGATCGGACGGCCGGCGTGTCGCTGAACGACGAGGCGGTCATCCAACGGCACTTGCTGATGTCTTGATGCGATCGCCCTGCGGATTTCGACCGTCAGGATTAGACTCGGTACCAGGATCCCCGCGATCCCGAATGGCGAGTCGAGCGTCATTCGCAAGCGACTCGTCGGGATGCCACGGACCTGTCCCCGCCTCACCCTTGATTTTCGTACACAATGCCGTGTAAATCACAGTGCCAACCACAGTGCGACTCTCGGTCAAGAGCATCGTCGGTTTCCTGTTCATCCTGATCTTCTTCGCTGGCTATCAGGGCGGAAAGTATTTCGCGAACAACCGCTTTCAGGAGGTCGGGCTGGCTCTGACCTTCCTGCTCTTCTTCTACGGCGCGGTCTTCACCGCGCTGACCGATCGGACCATTCGCTGGTCGTGGTGGTTCTGGTCGGCACCCCTGATCGTCGGTTATGTGATGCTGAGTTCATCGGCCGCATTCGCCCTCAATGCGGGGGTCCCCATCATGCCGAGCCTGTTCGCCTCGCGTGAGTTCCTGATCCTGTTCCTGGCGCCGACCCTCTATTTCCTCTACAGGCTCGGCTTTGCGGTCGAGGATATGCACAGGCTGTTCGTCACCAGCCTCGTCATCATCATCCTCAACTATATCCTCAGTTATCACAGGGTCGATCTGGAGGCCGCCTATTTCTCCACGGGGTACATGTCCTATCTGGTCACCTATGATGAATGGCGCGGCTATCGGCTCAAGCCGCCGACCTTCGCCCTCATCATCCTGACCTGTTATGCATCGATCCGTCTCTTCCAGGATGGGAGTGCGCTGCGCAAGCTGCTGTGGGTCGTGCCGCTCCTGCTCGTCGGCTATGTCTGGTCGCTGATCATGGCCCGCTCGCAGATGGCCACGGTCGCCATGGCGATGCTGCTCTATCCGATCTTCCTCAGTCGTCCGAACCGCGCCAATCTGCTGGTGCTGGTGGTGCCGGTCGGACTCATGCTGCTTCTGGCCGCCGGTTCGACGCTGGTCGATGCCTTCATGAACGCCGAGGGCGCCGATGTCCGCGCCAAGGCCTATGTCATCGCCTGGCAGACGGCGCTGGAGCATCCAGTCATCGGATTCGGCCAATCGAGCGGCTACAGCAAGACCTATCAGGATGTCTTCGGCCCCAAGTTCTTTCCGGACGACCTCGGAATCGTCGGGACGGCGTTCAAGTATGGTTTCCTCGGGGTGTTTCTCTATCTGTTCGCCAATTTCTATGTGCTGTCTCGCCTGATCAAGACCAACTGGTATTACCGAAAGCGGCACGGTGTCCATCACCCCCTGATCTGGTCGTTGTTGATGATGATGACGGCGCTGACGCTGAATCTGATCCTCAATCCGGGGCTGGCCTATATGCAGGGGCTGACCACGGCGGCCTTCGCGGTCGGGATCACCGCCTGTCTGTACGAGGACATGGGGCTGGTGTCGCGCGCGCGGCGTGTGGTCGCGACCACCTCATAGCGTCTTGAGTCGGCGCTTGCCGAGCAGGATTGCGAGGATCAGCCAGCACTTGTCCCACTGACCGCGCCGGGCGCGGCGCAGGGCCTGGACGATCGACGAGAGATAGACGCTCGGCAGGCCGAGCGGAAAGTGCTTCCGGGTGATCCGGAGCTTGTTGCGAAAGATGTAGAAGTCCGATCGGAGCGTCGAGGTGCGCTCCCCCGTCGGCGTCCCGACGCTCCGGCCCTCCTTGTGATAGAGACGGGCGTCGTCGGCGTAGCAGAGCGCGTATCGACCCCTGGCCTCCAGCACCCAGTCGATCTCCTCGTAATAGAGGAAATAGCGCTCGTCCATGAGTCCGACCTCGTCGAGATAGCGTCCGGGCAGTAGCCAGGAGCAGCCGACGATGTAGTCCAAGCGCCGCTCGTAGGCGGCGGGATCGATCGGCGTCTCGTCGGGCAGGAAGCGGCCGAGGGACTGCGAGGCGATCGCCGTCCAGCGGTTGAAGCGGCTGCCGCCGAGCGCCTGCACGACCCCGGGGTCGTCGTAGAAGAGCACGCGCGAGCCGCAGCTGGCGGGGCGCGGCTCGCGCTCCAGGCGGCGCACCATGTTGGCAAGACAGTCCGGCTCCACCACGGTGTCGTTGTTCAGCAGCCAGACATAGTCGGCGTCACCGCGTGCCCGGGCGTGGCGCAGACCGACGTTGTTGCCGCCGGCAAAGCCCAGGTTGTCGCCGGTGTCGACCAGCAGCAGGGGCGGGTCGGTCGCCAGCTCGGCGCGCTCGGCGCTCGCCCGGTCGAGGCGGGCGAAGTCGATCGGCTTCGGCAGCGGCGGATCGCTCAGACGGCGCAGCGGCGAGTCCGCCGGTAGGCTGAAGGGCACGCGGCCCGATGCCCAGTCCGCCAGCCGTTCGAGCGAGCCGTCCGCCGAGGCGTTGTCGCAGAGCACCACGCGGTAGTCGTCGTAATGCTGGCGGAAGACGGACTCCAGACACTCGATGCTGTCGGCCCAGCCGTTCCAGTTGACCAGGACGATATAGACCTTGGCGCTCATCACCGGCGTCCTCCGAGCAGGGTGTCGAGTTCGCGCTGCATGTCGCGCAGCAGCGGCCCCCAACTGTAGCTCTCCTCGATCAGCGCGCGGGAGGCGCCGGCCATCGCCTCCCAGCGCGCGCGGTCGGTGAGCAGGGTGTCGATCGCGGCGATCGTCTCCGGGGCGGTGTCGGCGATGGCGGCATGACGCATGTGCTCGATCTCCAGCCCCTCGCTGCCGACCGAGGTCGTCACCGTCGGCAGCCCGCGTCCCATGCCGCTCAGGACCTTGACCTTGATGCCGGCGCCGAAGCGCAGCGGGGCGATGAAGACGCGGCTGCGCTGGAACAGGGGTTCCAGGTCCGCGACGAACCCGAGCAGCTCGACCCTGGGGTCCGCCGCCGCGGCGTGCTGCAGTCTGGGGTCGGGATTTCTGCCGGCGATCTGGATGCGTGCGTCCGGGTGCCTTCGTCCGACCTTCGGCCAGACCGTCTCGAGGAACCAGAGCAGTCCGTCGACATTCGCCTCCCAGGTCAGGGTGCCGACATAGAGCAGGATGGGCTGGGTGCTGGCGTAGTCGAGCGGCGGTCGGCCCAGGGTCGTTTCGTCGCCGAGGTGATAGGTCACGCGGCACTTCGCGCGATCCGCGCCGGCCTCGACCAGGCTGTCGATGTCGTTGGGCGAGGCGAAGACCAGATCGGCGCGGCGGCAGGCCGCCAGCTCGTAACGGCGTACCCGCAGGGATTCCAGATGGCTCGCCAGGCGCATCGCCGGGTTGGCGCCGCTCTCGGCATAGCGCTTCCACATCAGGAAATAGGCGTTGTGCTCGTGCAGGACGACCGGCCCGGCATAGTCCCTGGGGACGTATTGGAAGACCTCGTAGTGGTCGCAGAAGATGAGGTCGTAGCGCGGGGCCATGGCGCTGATCGCGCGCGCGAGCTGTTCGGAGCGCGTGCGCAGCACATTGAGCGGGATGCGCCGGAGGTAGCTGGCGATGAGCGTGCGCGCGGTGCGCGGGACCTTGACCGGCTCGCTGACCAGCTCGACGAGCCGCGCCTGGCGTCGGAAGTCCGCCACATGGACCTCGTCGTCGCCCTTGAGCGCGCAGGCCAGCCCGAGGTCGGCGTGCGCGCCCAGGTGTTCGACCAGCTTCCAGCTCTTGATGCGGCCACCGCTGTGCGGCGGGTAGGGCAGTTCCGGGGTGAGGAAGAGGATCGAGGGCATGGAACGGTCTCCCTGGCTGGGCCGCCTCTGTGCCGGTCGCCGTGTACAGGTGGGGCTCCTGTCGCGACAGGACTGCTACATGGCGCCGCTGTCCTTGTTGAAGACGACGAGGATGGTCTTGAGCATCAGCTTGATGTCATACCAGAGGCTCCAGTTGCGCTGATAGCGCAGGTCGAGCCGGATGATGTCCTCGAAGCTCTTGATCGACGAGCGACCGTTGACCTGCCACTCGCCGGTGATGCCCGGCTTGACGTCGAGCCGGCGCCACTCGGGGACGTCGTACTGGTCGATCTCGTCCGGGGTCGGCGGGCGTGTGCCGACCAGGCTCATGGAGCCCTGCAGCACGTTCCAGAACTGTGGCAGCTCGTCCAGACTGGTGCGGCGCAGAAAGCGACCCACCTTGGTGATGCGCGGGTCGTTCTCCGCCTTGAAGATGGCCCCCTCGGCCTCGTTCCGGATCTCGCCCCTGCGCGCCTCGGCATCCGGGACCATCGAGCGGAACTTCCACAGCTTGAAACGTCTGCCCATCCAGCCGCAGCGGGTCTGGTTGAACAGGACGGGGCCGGGGCTGTCGCGCTTGATGGCGATCGCGATGGGGATGAAGAGCAGGGCGGTGATGCCCAGGCCGACGAGCGAGCCGAGGACGTCGATGACGCGCTTTGCCTTGGAGCGGACCGATGGGTGGGTGACGGGCAGGAGAGCGGCATCGATCGTGCGCGTTTTCTCCTGGTTCGCGCCGTCCGATTCGATCGTCAGCACCTTGTCCAGCCCGGTCATGGCCAGCACTGACCTGACCTCCGGGCGTAGCTCGGTGATGACGAGCGCGATGCCGTTGGCCTGGGTCATCTTCATGCAGTTGGCCAGCGCGCCGATCCCGCTGCTGTCGAGGAAGCTGGTCTTGGAAAAGTCGAGCACCACCTTCATGGGGCGCTCGGATGCCTCGCAGAGCGAGTGGACGGCATTTCTAAAGGGTACGGCTTCGACGACCGACAGCTCCTTCGAAACGAGGACTCTGCAGATGCCGTCGCCGGTTGAGATCGGAAATCCATTGCTCTGGTCGCCATCTTGAGTTTGCATCGTATCCCTATTGATTCTATCGGTAACGATTGAACAACGTGATGCGTCCTGTCTCTATTGTGAAACCCACAAATAGCTGTAATCCCGGAAGGAGAGACCTGAAGGGCGCGCTCGGCACCCGGTTGAATCAATCCATGATTGATTTGGTGGCTTGACGGAGCAGTGCAAGAGCAGCGCATCGGCGCGATGCGTAAAAGACCCTGCCGACTCGTGTCGATCCGGCGGTGTGCGGTGAGCCTTGCGGCGGCGCTGGTGATTGGGGGTGATTCCAATCGCGTTCGGCTGCGTCTGCAGGTGTCGTTCGAGAGGGCGATCTCAGGGTGTGGTCGGCCCGCCTGAATCCTCTTCTACATTGACGCCCGGGCGATACAAGATCCGTTCGACGCCTTTCGGTCGGTGCTTGGGCTCCGGTGCCCGGACCGCTTTCGGGGAGGGCTCCGAGTCGGTGAAGGGGCTTTCCCGTCACCGCATCATGTGCCCGGAATCAGGCAAGAAGGCCTCTCTCAAGGCGAGGCAGATAGGATGCGCGGACAGGGGATGGTCTGGATAAAAGGTGTGGGACATGAATCTCGACAGCGATACCGGCGTTGTCGACGAGGCTGTGCACCGGTTGCGCCTGACGATCGACGCGGCGCGTGGTCTCGCACCTCGTCGCCCTCGACACGAGCCGTTGCGAGGCGTGTCTGCCCGAGGTTGGCGTGCCGGGCGAGATCAAGAGCCTGGTGGATGCCCTCAACGACATACCGACGCATCTCGGGCCAGGAGTTGATCGTCAGTCCATGTCTAGCCTTTGGAGGCGACGTTCGAGGGTCTCACGACTGAGGACACGCGTGATGCGGATATCCCGCATCCGCCTCGATCATCTCATCCGCAAGGGTTGGATCCAAACGGCGCACCGTCGTGGCATCGACCTCGGCTGCGAGCGCGCGAATCGAGCAATCGAGCGCCGGATGGTGCAGGTCGTCGACCAGGTCGAGCAGCGGGATCAGCACGAAGGCGCGACCGCGGATGCGCGGATGGGGCACCTTGAGCGCGGGTTCGTCGAGGAGCAGATCGTCGTAGAAGAGCAGGTCGATGTCGATCAACCGCGGCCCCCACGGGGTGCCCTCGACCCGACCGAGCGCGCGTTCCAGGGCCTTGAGCCGGAGCAGCAGCGTCGGCGCGTCGAGTCTGGTTTCGCCGCGCACGCAGAGGTTGTAGAAATCGCGCTGATCGGTGAGCCCCCAGGGTTCGGTTTCATAGACCGGCGAGAGGACCCGCGTATCCAGCACCTCGGCGAGGTGCGCGACCGCACGCTCGAGGTTGCCGAGTCGGTCGCCCAGATTGGTGCCGAGACTCAGATAGACGGTTGCCATGATGAACAGCCTTGAAGGAGGGGCAGGGACGGTCGATCCAGTGGAGGGTCGAGCGCATCGAGGCGGGTTCAAGGCCGGCGGATCCCCAGTCTCCGCCGGCTCGATGGCTCGCTAGCGATAGACCGGGAACCGCTCGGTCAGTCCCGACACATGCTCGCGTACCCGGGCGATGACCGCGGCGTCCTGCGGCGCATCGAGCACGTCGGCGATCAGGTTGCCGACGAGCTTGGCCTCTTCGGCGCCGAACCCGCGCGTGGTCATGGCCGGGGTGCCGATGCGGATGCCCGAGGTGACGAAGGGCTTCTCGGGGTCGTTGGGGATGGCGTTCTTGTTGACCGTGATGTGCGCCTCGCCGAGCAGCCGCTCGGCCTCCTTGCCGGTGAGGCCCTTGGCACGCAGGTCGACGAGCATCAGATGGCTCTCGGTGCGCCCGGAGACGATGCGCAGGCCGCGCGCGATCAGGGTCTCGGCGAGCACGGCGGCGTTGGTCACGACCTGCTGCTGATAGGTCTTGAACTCGGGCGTCATCGCCTCCCTGAAGGCGACCGCCTTGCCGGCGATGACGTGCATCAGTGGGCCGCCCTGGATGCCGGGGAAGATGGCCGAGTTGATGGCCTTGGCGTACGCCTCGCGCATCAGGATGACGCCGCCGCGCGGGCCGCGCAGGCTCTTGTGCGTGGTGGTGGTGACGAAGTCGGCGTGCGGCACCGGGTTCGGATAGACGCCGGCGGCGATCAGCCCCGCGTAGTGGGCCATGTCGACCATGAAATAGGCGCCGATCTCGCGGGCCACGCGGGCGATGCGCGCGAAGTCGATGCGCAGGGCGAAGGCCGAGGCCCCGGCGATGATGAGCTTGGGTTTGTGCTCGCGCGCCTGGCGCTCCAGCGCCTCGTAGTCGATGTCCTCCTCGGCGTTGAGACCGTAGCTGACCACCCGGAACCACTTGCCGCTCATGTTGAGCGCCATGCCGTGGGTCAGGTGCCCGCCTTCGGCCAGGCTCATGCCCATGATGGTGTCGCCGGGCTTGAGCATGGCGAAGAACACGCCCTGGTTGGCCTGGGAGCCCGAGTTGGGCTGCACGTTGGCCGCCTCGGCGCCGAACAGGGTCTTGACCCGATCGATCGCGAGCTGCTCGACGACGTCGACATGCTCGCAGCCGCCGTAATAGCGCTTGCCCGGATAGCCCTCGGCGTACTTGTTGGTGAGCTGCGAACCCTGAGCGGCCATCACCGCCGGAGAGGTGTAGTTCTCCGAGGCGATCAGCTCGATGTGATCCTCCTGGCGCCGGTTCTCCTGCTCGATGACGGCGGAGACCTCCGGGTCGATGCGGTCGAGTCGGTATTGGGTGCGATCAAACATGTTTGTTCTCTTTGTGAGAGCCTCCAGCCTCCAACCTCCAGCCTCCAGCGGCCAGCCGGGAGCCAGTGGCCGAATCGGGCGGCGACTTCTGGCCGCTGGTGGCTGACAGCGTCATGGGAGCCACCAGCTTCCAGCCTCCCGCCGGGAGCCATCGGCCGAACTGGGCGGCAAACTCTGGCTGGCGGCTGGCGACTCGAATCAGCCCAGGCTCGCCCGCAGGGTCTTGGCCGCTGAGACCATGTTGGTCAGGGCCGGGATGACCTCGTTCCACTGGCGGGTCTTGAGGCCGCAGTCGGGGTTCACCCAGAGACGCTCGGCCGGGATGCGCTCGGCGGCCTTGCGCATCAGCGCGACCATCTGTTCTTCGGCCGGGATGTTGGGCGAGTGGATGTCATAGACGCCGGGACCGATCTCGTTCGGGTACTTGAAGTCGTCGAAGACGTCGAGCAGCTCCATGTCCGAGCGCGAGGTCTCGATGGTGATGGCATCGGCGTCCATGTCGGCGATCGCGGCGATGATGTCGTTGAACTCCGAGTAGCACATGTGGGTGTGGATCTGGGTCTCGTCCGCGACGCCGTTGGCGGTGATGCGGAAGGACTCGATCGCCCAGCCGAGATAGTCATCCCATTGCGACTTGCGCAGCGGCAGGCCCTCGCGCAGCGCCGCCTCGTCGATCTGGATCACGCGCACCCCGGCCCGCTCCAGGTCCAGTACCTCCTCGCGGATGGCCAGGGCCAGCTGGCGGCAGGTGACCGAGCGCGGCTGGTCGTCGCGCACGAAGGACCAGTTGAGGATGGTCACCGGACCGGTGAGCATGCCCTTCATGGGTTTGTCGGTCAGCGACTGGGCGTAGGTGATCCAGTCGACCGTCATCGCCTTGGGACGACTGATGTCGCCGAAGAGGATCGGCGGCTTGACGCAGCGCGAGCCGTAGGACTGCACCCAGCCGAATTGGCTGAAGGCGTAGCCGTCGAGCTGCTCGCCGAAGTACTCGACCATGTCGTTGCGCTCGGGCTCGCCGTGGACGAAGACGTCCAGTCCCAGCGCCTCCTGCTCGCGCACGCAGCGGGCGATCTCGCCGCGCATCGCCTCGACATAGGCCGCCTCCTCGATGTCGCCGGCCTTGAACTGACGGCGGGTCTGACGGATCTCGGCGGTCTGCGGGAAGGAGCCGATGGTGGTGGTGGGGAACTTGGGCAGCTGGAGCCGCTCGGCCTGCTTGGCGGCGCGCTCGGCATAGGGGCTGTTGCGCTCTCCGAGCCGGGCGTCGATCTTGGCGAGCGCGGCCTTGACCGCGGGGTTGTTGACGCGCGGTGAGCTGCGGCGTGCCGCGATGGCGGCGCGGTTGGCGGCCAGCTCGGCCTGGACCGTATGACGTCCCTGGTTCAGTGCGCCGGCCAGGACGCGCAGCTCGTCGAGCTTCTGCCGGGCGAAGGCGAGCCAGGACTGGATCTCGGCATCGAGCTTCTGTTCGCTGTCGAGATCCACCGGCACGTGCAGCAGCGAGCAGGAGGGTGCGATCCACAGACGCTCACCGAGCTGCGCCTGGATCGGCTCCAGCCACTCGAGCACCCCGTTCAGATCGGTCTTCCAGATGTTGCGTCCGTCGATCACCCCGAGCGAGAGAATCTTGCTCGAGGGCAGCAGGTTCAGCAGCGGCACCAGGTCCTCGCGTCCGCGCACGACATCGATGTGCAGGCCCGCCACCGGCAGGTTGGCGGCCAGATAGCGCTGTTCCTGGAGTTCGCCGAAATAGGTCGCCAGCAACAGCTTGACCGGCGCGCTCTTGAGTTCGTGATAGGCGATCTCGAAGGCATGACGCCAGGGCTCCTCAAGCTCGGTGACCAGGATGGGCTCATCGATCTGCACCCAGTCGGCGCCGTGCTCGGCCAGCGTGTTCAGCAGCTCGGCGTAGACCGGCAGCAGGCGCTCGAGCAGCGCCAACGGATCCGAGCCGTCCTTGGTCTTGCCGAGTGCGAGATAGGTCACCGGGCCGATCACCACCGGCTTGGCCCGCACGCCCTGTGCCTTGGCCTCGGCCAACTGTTCGAGCAGACGCGAGGCGTCGAGCTCGAACCGGGTGTCGGCGGTCAGCTCGGGGACGATGTAGTGATAGTTGGTGTCGAACCACTTGGTCATCTCACCGGCGGCGACGCCGCCGGTGCAGCCGGCCTGCTCCTCGGCCGCCGGGGCCGAGCGACCGCGCGCGACGCGGAAATAGGTGTCGAGTGCATCGCCGGCGAGACCGCGCACACGCTCGGGCAGGTTGCCCAGCGTGAAGCTCATGTCGAGCATCTGGTCGTAGAAGGCGAAGTCGCCGACCGGGACCAGGTCCAGTCCGGTCTGGTCCTCCCAGTGCTGTGCGCGGAGCTGGCTGCCGACGGCCTTGAGGTCCTCGATCGAGGACTGGCCCTTCCAATAGGACTCGAGCGCGAACTTCAGCTGACGCTTGGCGCCGATGCGGGGAAAACCGAGGTTGTGGGTGATGGCCATGTCGAGTGTCCTGATCGATGGAGAAGGAATGCGGCCATTCTCACCAGCTCGACACATGAAATATAATGGTATTTTCTCATCTAAGCATGCATATTGCTCATGGATTGCCCTGATGACACAACTCGAGCGCTCCCATCTGGCCATCGTTCGCGCCGTCGACCAGCAGGGCTCGCTGACCGCCGCCGCCGAGCAGCTCAACCTGACCCAGTCGGCCCTGAGCCATGCGGTGCGCAAGCTGGAGAACCAGCTCGGCGTGGCGCTCTGGACCCGGGAGGGACGCCGCTTGCGCCCGACGCAGGCCGGGGAGTATCTGCTCTCGGTGGCCGATCGCCTGCTGCCGCAGCTCACCCACGCGGAGGCACGCCTGCGTCAGTTCGCCCTGGGTGAGCGCGGGACGCTTCGCATCGGCATCGAGTGCCACCCCTGCTACCAGTGGCTGCTCAAGGTGGTCTCGCCCTACCTGGCCGCCTGGCCGGACGTGGACGTGGACGTGAAGCAGGAGTTCCAGTTCGGCGGCATCGGCGCGCTCTTCGCGCATGAGATCGATCTGCTGGTGACGCCCGACCCGCTCTATGAGACGGGATTGCACTTCGAGCCGGTGCTCGACTACGAGCAGGTGCTGGTGGTGGGGCCGCAGCACGCCTTGCGCACGGCCCCCTTCGTGCAGCCCGAGCAGCTCGCCCGCGAGACCCTGATCACCTATCCCATCGCCATCGACCGGCTCGACATCTACACCCGGTTCCTGTTGCCGGTCGGCATCCGGCCCAAGCGCCACAAGCCGATCGAGACCACCGACATCATGCTGCAGATGGTGGCCAGTGGACGTGGTGTCGCGGCCCTGCCGCGCTGGCTGGTCGATGAGTACGCGCCCAAGCTCGAACTGACCGCGGTACGGCTCGGCATGAAGGGGATCGCCAAGCAGATCTTTCTCGGCATTCGCGCGGCCGATGCCGACACCCGCTATCTGAGCGCCTTCGTCGAGCTTGCGCGCAAACATCGCGATCAAGAAGAGCGACGCTGAGGCGCTCCTCAGGATTCCGGTCGACCGGCGATCAGACCTTGGCGGGCCCGACACGCGCTGCGCTGTTCGTCTCGTGCGCCGATGACGCCTGTCGGCCGGAGTCATCTCTCGGAGCAAGTCGGCGGACAAGGAGCGGGTGGTGCTGGCCGCCGACTCCATGCTCCACGAGGAGTGAGTCCGCCCGCTCGGGGCTGGTTGCATGTGGCTCGTCCACACACCATCTCAATGCCTGTCAAACCGGCGGCGGGGCTTGCCGAATCGCTTGCAAGCCACTTCATGTGGCTCGATTTGCCCGGATCCGCCGCCGTCGATACGTGCCACGCCACGCGAGAGAAGACGGGGCGCACCTGTCCGGATCGTCGATGGCGTTGATCGTCCCCGGCGCTCGCCTCGAGGCTGACGGTGCATCATATCCAAACCCGCCAAAGGCACTTCCCCCATGCGACGCATCCTCGTCCTGTTCGCTCATCCGTCTCTCGAACGCTCCGAGGTCAATCGCCCATTGATGCTGGCCACGTCCGGGGTCGAGGGCGTGACCCTGGTCGATCTGTATGCCGAATATCCTGATTTCCAGATCGACGTCGATCACGAGCAGCAGCGCCTGCTGGACCATGACGTCATCGTCTTCATGCATCCGCTCTACTGGTACTCGACGCCATCGATCCTGAAGGAATGGCAGGATCTGGTGCTGGAGTACGGCTTCGCCTACGGCTCACAGGGGACGGCGCTGCATGGCAAGCTCTTCTTCGACGCCCTGACCGCGGGCGGACCCGAGGCGGCCTATCGGGCCGAGGGCTTCAACCACTTCACCATTCGCGAGCTGTTGCACCCGCTGGAGCAGACCGCGCGCTTGTGCGGCATGCGCTATCTGCCTCCCTTTGCGCTGTTCGGCGCGCGCACGGCGGTAGAGGAGCGGCTTGTCGATGCCCACGTGGCCGACTGGGTACGCCTGTTGAGAGCCTTGCGCGACGCGCGCATCGATCTCGATGCCGCCAGTGATCTGCCGAGGCTCAACGTCGATCTCGACGCCATCCTCGCGGAGGGCTGAGTCATGGAGGGGCTTCTGTTCCAGGCCTTCGTGTATCTCTGCGCGGCGGTCGTCGCCGTTCCGATCGCCAAGCGGCTTGGCCTGGGCTCGGTGCTCGGCTACCTGATTGCCGGTATCGTCATCGGCCCGGTCATCGGGCTGGTGGGCTCGGAGACCGAGGAGATCCAGCATTTCGCTGAATTCGGCGTCGTCATGATGCTGTTTCTGGTCGGGTTGGAGCTGGAGCCTCGACTCCTCTGGGAGATGCGCTCACGATTGCTCGGTCTCGGCGGCTTGCAGGTCATGCTCACCGCCGTCCTGATCGCGCTCATCGCCCTTGGGTTGGGCGCCGATTGGCGCCTTGCCGTCGCCATCGGGCTGATCTTCTCGCTGTCGTCCACGGCCATCGTTCTGCAGACATTGAGCGAGAAGGGGTTGACTGCCATCGACGGCGGGCGGGCGAGTTTCTCGGTGTTGCTGTTCCAGGACATCGCGGTGATCCCCATGCTCGCGCTGATTCCGCTGCTTGCGCTGCCGGAACTGGCCGGGCACGGGATCGATGCGGTCGCCACCCATGGACATGACGCAGGCGACCATGCGGCGTCCATGAGTCTGGTCGCCGATCTCCCCGGCTGGGCCCATGCCGGTGTGGTGCTCGGGGCGGTGGCGCTGGTCCTGTTCGGCGGGCACTTCCTGTCCCGGCCGCTGTTTCGCTTCATTGCCGCGTCGCGTCTTCGCGAGATCTTCACCGCGGCGGCACTGCTGCTGGTGATCGGCATCGCCCTGTTGATGACGCTGGTGGAGCTGTCGCCGGCGCTGGGGACCTTTCTCGCCGGCGTGGTGCTGGCCAACAGCGAGTTCCGTCACGAACTCGAGTCCGATATCGAGCCGTTCAAGGGGTTGTTGCTCGGGTTGTTCTTCATCACCGTGGGCGCCGGGATCGATTTCGGCATCCTGTTCGGCGATCTCGCGACGGTGCTCGGCCTTACTCTCGGCGTGATGCTGGTCAAGGGCGGCGTGCTGCTTGCGCTGGCCCGTGCGTTCAAGCTCGATTCCCGCGATGGTTGGCTGTTCACGCTGGCGCTCGCGCAGGCGGGCGAGTTCGGGTTCGTGCTGTTGAGCTTCACGGTACAGACTGCCGTGATTCCGTCGGAGCTGGCCAAAACGCTGTCGCTGGTGATCGCCTTGTCGATGCTGCTGACCCCGGCACTGTTCATCCTCTACGATCAGCTGGTCCTGCCGCGACTGCGTAGCGACGGTACCGGGCAGGCCGATGCCATTGATGAGCAGGGCGCCGTGGTCATCGCCGGCAATGGTCGCTTCGGGCAGATCGTCAATCGTCTGTTGGTGGCCGCCGGCGTGCGCACCGTGGTCCTTGACCATGAGGCGGCAGTGGTCGACATGCTGCGCAAGTTCGGGATCAAGAGCTACTACGGCGATGCCTCGCGTCCCGATCTGCTCGAGGCCGCCGGCATCGCCGAGGCGTCGGCCTTCGTCATCGCCATCGACGACCATGACCGCGCGATACGGATGGTCGAGCATGTGCGCCGGCACTTTCCGCATGTGCCCGTCCTCGCCCGTGCCTTCGACGTCAATCATCTCTATCTGCTGCGCAGGGCCGGCGTCCACCTGGCCGAGCGCGAACTGTTTGAAGCCTCGTTGAAACTGGGCGGCGAGACACTCAAGGTGCTCGGGACACACCCGTTCAAGGTCGAGAAGATGGTGCGCAGCTTTCGCGAGCATGATGTGGTCGGGCTCGACCAGCTCTACGACCTCTGGGGCGAGAATCCGGACATGGCCCGCAATCGCGCCTTGCTCGCGCAGGCGAAGGCGCATCGCGAGACATTGGCAGAGATGATGGAGGTGGATCGGCTCCAGCTACACGACCGCACGGAACGCGGGTGGACGCCGCCGCCGAAGGGATATACCAAAGACCTGGGCACGGATCACTCGTCCTGAGCGATCGAGAACGCGCTGATCGCGATCTGCCCCAGACGCAACCGAGGCCTTCGGGTCCCGGTGCGCCGCGCCCCGACGCCGACCCTCGATGTGAAGCGCCGCGCCTCGGCCTGGCCGGGAGGCGAGCCGCAATCGGGTGCGCCCGCCTGAGCCGGGTGGGGCTTTCGTCGCCGATGCCATGGGGTGGCGACTGGTCTCGCAGCTGCTGATCCACAAGTGCAACGGCAACCAGCTGCCGACAGCACTCCGATCCAGCGCGCATGACTTCTACGATCGGCGCATCGTCGATATCGACGATGCCTTGCCGAAGCAATGAGGCGCATGAGACGCGGCGCGTCCGACGACGACGGGGCGCTGACACGCGGTGCCGCCTGGTCGATGGCACGCGCGCCCGGATGATCCTCTTATCAAGGGGCTCGTGTTCGAGGACCCGCTGTCGGGGCGGGGTGACGGCAAGAGCGCCCGCGCGCTCATTGCCGGGCCCGGACCCTCGCTCGTCGGCGCCCTGCCCGGGCGCTTCGATCATCCGCGGGCGGCTGCTGTCGTCAACCCATGACGATCGGCAAGGGCAGGGTTGGACGCCTACTGATCGGCGTCTTTGACCCAGGCCCGCACCGCATCCGAACTCGGTACCCCGCCGCTGTGGACCACCGTGTCGTCGATGACGACCGCAGGCGTTGACATGACGCCATGGCCCAGGATCTCGGCCATGTCCGTGATCTTCTCGAGCTGGATGTCCACGCCGGCCTCCGCCGCAGCCTGCGCGATGATCTTGGCGGTGACCTCACAGTTGCGGCAGCCGCCGCCCAGCACCTTGAATGTCTTCATGTCTCGACTCCTCAAACGATCAGATTGAAGCCCCACCCGACCAGGGTGAAGGCGACGGCCAGCACCGTGGCGAACAGCGCCAGGGCTGGCCAGCGGATGACCTTGCGCAGGATCAGCAGCTCCGGCAGCGAGAGCGCCGCAACACTCATCATCAGCGCCAGGGTGGTGCCGATCGCCACGCCCTTGGTCAGCATCGCCTCGGCCACCGGGATGACGCCGGTGGCGTTGGCATAGAGCGGGATGCCCAGCAGCACCGCCGCCGGCACGCTAAACCAGTCCTCCCCGCCCAGGTGCTCGGTCACCCAGGCGGCGGGGACGAAGCCGTGGAAGAGGGCGCCGACGCCGATGCCGAGCAGCACCCAGCGCCAGATCCGCCCGACGATCTCGCGTACCTCGCCGAGCGCGTAGCGGTGGCGCCCACGCAGGCTGGTGTCGGGCTCGGCCCTGGCCGTCTCGCCCATGCGGATCTTCCACACATAGTCCTCGACCCAGCGTTCGGGCCGGAAGGCCTGCATGGCGAGACCGCCGAACCAGGCCACGAGCAGCCCGGCGAGCACATAGAGCGCCGCGAGCTTCCAGCCCAGGACACCGACCAGGACGACGGCGGCGACCTCGTTGATCATCGGGCTGGCGATGAGAAAGGAGAAGGTCACCCCGAGCGGGATGCCGGCCTCGACGAAACCGATGAACAGCGGCACCGACGAGCACGAGCAGAAGGGCGTCACCGCGCCCAGGGTGACGGCCATGCCGCGCGCCTGCCAGTCCGGGCGGCCACGCACGAAGGCGCGCACCCGCTCCGGTGAGAGCATGGCGCGTAACAGCCCCATGACATAGATCACCAACACCAGCAGGACGAAGATCTTGGCCACGTCCATGACGAAGAACTGCACCGCCGCGCCGCTGCGCGAGGCCGGCTCCAGCCCGAGCAGGGTGAAGGCGACCAGGTTGCCGAGTTGCTCAAACATGGGGGCCTGCTCCCGGTGAGCGGTGGGGATGGATATGGAGAGGAATGTTCATGCCTGTCTCTGCATGTGAAGAAAGGAACCACCAGGACCCGCTTGTCCGTCGTCGTCGGTCATGCGGCTAGCCTCGCCACTGCAGGCTATAAGCTGGTCGCTGGTCGCTGGTCGCTGGTTGCTGGTCGCTGGTTGCTGGTTGCTGGTCGCTGGTTGCTGGTTGCTGGTTGCTGGCGCGGCTGGCGGCTGGCTTCACGACCGCACCCGTGGCCCGCGCTCGTACCAGCCCCGGGTGCGGTTGACCACCCGTACCACCAGCAGCATCACCGGCACCTCGATCAGCACCCCGACCACGGTCGCGAGCGCGGCGCCGGACTCGAAGCCGAACAGCGCGATGGCCGCGGCGACGGCCAGCTCGAAGAAGTTGGAGGCGCCGATCAGCGCCGAGGGACAGGCGACGCTGTGACGCTCGCCGACGACGCGATTGAGCCAGTAGGCCAGCGCCGAGTTGAAGAAGACCTGGATGAGGATCGGTACCGCCAGCAGCAGGATGATCAGCGGCGCGTCGATGATCGCCTGTCCCTGGAAGGCGAACAGCAGCACCAGGGTGGCGAGCAGCGCGAGGATCGAGGCGTGGCCGAGGGTCTCGAGGGTGGCCTCGAAGCGCGCGCTGCCGTGGCGCAGCAGTCGGCGCCGCCACCACTGGGCGATGATCACCGGCACCACGATATAGAGCGCCACCGAGGTCAGCAGCGTCTCCCAGGGCACCAGGATCGACGACAGCCCCAGCAACAGCCCGACGATGGGGGCGAAGGCGAACACCATGATGGCGTCGTTGAGCGCTACCTGCGAGAGGGTGAAGTAGGGATCGCCCCCGGTCAGCCGGCTCCACACGAAGACCATCGCGGTACAGGGCGCGGCGGCGAGCAGGATGAGCCCGGCGACATAGGCGTCGAGCTGCTCGGCCGGCAGCCAGGGCGCGAACAGCCCGCGGATGAACAGCCAGGCGAGCAGCGCCATGGAGAAGGGCTTGACCGCCCAGTTGACGAACAGGGTGACGCCGATGCCGCGCCAGTGCGTGCGCACCTGATGGAGGGCGCCGAAGTCGATCTTCATCAGCATCGGGATGATCATCACCCAGATCAGCAGACCCACCGGGATGTTGACCTGGGCGACCTCCAGTCCGCCGAGCAACTGGAAGGGCGCCGGCGCCCATTGCCCGAGCCCGATGCCGATGAGGATGCAGAGCCCGACCCAGAGGGTCAGACCGCGCTCGAAGAGGCTCATCGGCGCGCCGCTCGCCTGTGTGGCGGAGACCTCGCACGGTACCGACATGACTTACTCCGATGGTGGCGTGATGGTGAGCCCCAGCGCCTTGGCCACCGCCGGCACCAGGCGCGCGCGGATCTGGTCGCGGACGGCGATGAAGGCGTCCAGCGGCTCGCCGTGGGGGTCGTGGAAGGGGAGGTGGAGCCGGGGGAGCGGGCGCGGGAAGATCGGGCACTGCTCGCGGGCGTTGTCGCAGACGCTGACTACCAGATCGAAGGGCTGGTCGAGCAGGGTCTCGACCGCCTTGGGATGGAGCCCCGCGGTCGGCAGCCCGGCCTCGGCGAGCGCGGCGATGGCCCCCTCGGCGACCCGGGGCTGTGGCCGGGTGCCGGCGGAGAGGGCGCGCACCCGACCGGCGAGATCGTGATTGAGCAGCACCTCGGCCATCTGCGAGCGGCAGGCGTTGCCGGTACAGAGCACGAGCACGGTCTTGGCGGTGGCGTTCATGCAGGGATCCTCGATCTGATCCTTGGTGCCCGGTGTCGGGCGGGTGTCATGGCGGTTGGGGCGTGCGATCGCGGTTTCGTAATATCTACCAAATCATATATTTGGTTTTGTGCATGTCGCTGTGCGGATCCTGGCCGTCCCCGACGGCGACAGCGGGGCGGCTATCGGTGACGATGCGATGCCTGTCGGTGCCAGTCAGGCGCAGCGCGGCGCCGAGGGGCGTCCCGGCATGCTCGCCAGGTTGGCGGCGTCACTGCTGAAGGGGGCCTGTCCGCGCACCGCCGCGGCGGTCTCGTCGAGCACTCGGCACGCCCAGTCGGGCAGCGCCGGGTGGACGCGGTAGTAGACCCAGAGTCCGGCGCGCCGGTCGGCGACCAGCCCCAGCTCGCGCAACTGGGCGAGATGGCGCGAGACGTGTGGTTGCGCCGAGCCGGTGGCGTGGGTCAGCTCGCAGACGCACAGCTCGCCCTGTTCGCGCAACAGCACCAGGCAACGCAGTCGGGTGTCGTTGGCCAGAGCGGCGAAGAAGGCCGTGGGTTTTGTTTCCATGGGCTTTAATATACGTTATTCGTTATATTTGTAAAGCGGTATATTTTGCGCCCAGGAGATGCTCTGGCCGCGTTCGGACGATCGCTTGCTGAACATGCGCTGGCGCGAGGCGAACCTCGGCGTGCTGACCGCGTCACCGTGTGTGCTGCCGGTGTCGGCGCACCGGGCGCGGCAGGTGCTCGCTCAAGACATGCCCGTCGACGATGGTGTCGTGGCGGGGATGGTGTTCGGCTGTTCCGGCGTGGCGCTAGGGTCGGGGGCGTAGCGAGCGATGGAGTCGAGCGCGGTGGCGAGGGCGCTCTGCAGCGCTGCCGTCGCCGCTGTGTGCGCATGGTCGTCCGCGTCCTGCTCCTCGACCTCGGCGGCGCGCGCGGCGACCTCGGCGAGTCCGAGGTTCGCGGCGATGCCGCGGAGCTTGTGCGCCGTCTGCCGCGCTACCTCCGGCTCGGCCTCGGCGATGCGTTGGGCGGTGTCGCCGTGCTCGCGGGCGAAGGCGCGCAGATAGCGCCGATAGGTGTCGGAGTCCTTCCAGACGGCCAGGCTGGAGTCGACCGTCAAGCCCGGTAGGCTCGGGCCGTGGTCGGCCGGGTTCGGTTCCATATCGATCTCGTGCGCCGTATCGTCGTCGGCCCGGCGTACCGCATCCGGGGGCGCCAGGCGCAGGATGACGGCTACCACCTCTTCGACATCGAATGGCTTGCCGATGAAACCGTCCATCCCTGCCGTTCGGGCCGCGTGCTGCTGCGTATGCATGGTACCTGCGGTGATCGCGACCACGGGTAGTTGCGACAGGGTCGGGTTGCGGCGGATACGTCGGGTGGCCTCGTGCCCGTCCATGTGTGGCATCTGTACGTCCATCAGCACCAGATCGACCGCCTCGGGGTGGGCGGCGAGCCGATCGAGCGCCTGCTGGCCCTCGTCGGCGAGACTGATCTGCGCGCCCTCGTCGGCGAGGATGCGTTGGGCGACCTCACGGTTGGTCTGGCTGTCGTCGACGACCAGCAGCCTTAGCCCGGCGAGTCGGCGCGCTCGGGTCGGCGTGTCACGCGAGGCGTCGGGCGTGCCGAGGCGCCGCGCACGCGTTCGCGCGACGGTGTCGTACAGTGCCGAGGGCGCGAGTGGCTCGACCAGCACCGCCTCGACCAGTTCGGCGTCCGGTTCTGCCCGTGTCTGTTCGGTGGGGTGCGTGGTGAGCGCGAACAGCAACGGTCGGCGCGCCTCGGGTAGGGCCGCGTGGATCGCCCGCGCGGTGGCGGCTCCGCGGCGCGTGGGCGCTCGCCAGTCGAGCAGTACGGCGGTCTCCGGGCCCTGCAGTGTCGGGTCGTCGCGGAGCCAGTGCAGCGCAGTTTCGGCGGAGTCCGTCGCGCGCCCCGTCCACCCTAGGGCGGCGGTCGTTGCCAACAGGCCGTCGCGCACGCAAGGCGGTTGGGCGATGAGCAGCAGCCGTGTCCGTAGTGGCGCGCGCTCGGGTAAGGTGTCGGCCGCCAGGCGCGAGAAGGAGAGTTCAAACCAGAAGGTGCTGCCGACGCCGGGCCGGCTCTCCAGCCCCATGCGCCCACCCATCAACTCGACCAGTCGGCGCGAGATCACCAGCCCCAGCCCGGAGCCGCCGAAGCGGCGAGTGGTGGAGACGTCGGCCTGGCCGAAGGGTTGGAACAGGCGTGTCCGAGTCGCGAGATCGATGCCGATCCCGGTGTCCTTGACGCTGAAGCGCAGCCAGACCCGGGTGTCGGTGGTCTCGATCGGGTCGACACGGACCTCGACCGATCCCGAATCGGTGAACTTGATGGCGTTGTTGGCGAGATTGGTCAGCACCTGACCGAGTCGCAGCGCGTCGCCACACAACGGCCACTCGCTGCACGACGGCGGGACGATGGCGAGATTGAGCGCCGTGCGCTTGGTGGTGGCGGTCATGAGGGTGGCGAGGTTGTCCAGCACCGTCGTCAGCCGGAACGGCGCCTGCTCGATCTCGATCTTGCCCGATTCGATCCTGGAGACGTCGAGGACGTCGTTGAGGATCGCCAGCAGGCTGCGGCCGGAGCGATGGATCTTGTGTGCCAAGTCGCGTGCCTCACCCGGCAACGACTGGTGCTCCAAAAGGTAGGCGAGCCCGAGCACGGCGTTCAACGGGGTGCGGATCTCGTGACTCATGTTGGCGAGGAAGATCGATTTCGCCTGGGTGGCGGCCTCGGCCTGTTCCTTGGCCTGGGTGAGTTCGCGGGTACGCGCGTCGACCAGTTGCTCCAACTGGGTCTGGTGCGCGCGCAGCTCCGCTTCCAACCGGGTGCGTTCGGTGATGTCGCGGATCACGCTGATCAAGGTCTCGGTCTCGCCGATCGGCGCCCCTTGGGAACTGACCTCCACCGGGAAGACGTGGCCGTCGCGGCGGCGGTGTGCAGTCTCGAACAATAGTCCGCGGGCGTGGGCCTTGGCCATCTGTGTGGGGATGATCGAGTGGGTGGTGGAGGCGCGCAGGTCGTGGATGGTCAGTCGTAGCAGTTCGTCTCGGGAGTAGCCGTAGGCCTTCACCGCGGCCTCGTTGACCTCCAGCAAGCGACCGTCGACGCGGCGCATGAAGAGGATGATGTCGCGACTGTGGCGGGCGAGCAGTTCAAAGTGACCAAGCATCTCCTCGGCACGCGCGTGACGCTCGACCTCGGCGCCGCGCTCGGCGGCGAGCCGCCGGGCCGCGTGTGCCTGCTCCAGCGCGCGGGTGAGCACCACCGTCATGCTGAGGCCGGCCACCAGCACGGTGGTCGCCACCGGGTCGACGCCGGCGGTGGCGTGACGCGCGACCAGGGTTTGCCACAACACCAGGGTGAGGGCCGCGGGTGCAACGGCGCCGAGCACCGTCGTCCGCCCCCGCGCCGCGTCCCCGCGCAGTCCGAGCAAGCTGGCGCCACCGGCGCCGAGCAGCAGGAAGGCGCAGGCTGCGTACGGCGCCATGTGCGCGGCCCGGAGGTGTGCTGGGTCGAGTCCGCGGCTGAGGAGAGCGAAGGCGCCGAGCCCGGAGAGCGCGCCGGCGCACACCCCGGCGAGCAACTGCCTCCAGGGTGGTCCGGCGTCGCTCGGTGGCAGCACCACGAGTGCGCAGAGGAGCAGGGCGAGCGCGGCGTCCGGCGGTGGGGCGGCGGCGCCGGGCTCGACCCCCAGGGCATGACCGAGCAGTGTCAGGACACCGACCAGGCCGACCAGGACGGCGGAGGTTGAGGGAGTGCGCTGGCGTCCGTCGGCCGCTGCCCACAGTGCCAGGCCACAGAGCAACACTCCCAGCGCGGTGCCCGGGCGCATCGTCTCCGCTGGTGCCGGCAATGCTGGCGCGCCGGGTGGGTGGGGCAGCCAGCCGAGGACCGCCGTCGCCCCCAGCACGACCACCAGGAGCGCGGCCGCTCGCGCCACGAGCCCCGGGAGCGGTGAGGCGATGGGCTCGGGTCGTGGCATGAACGGGTCTCCACTGTCGGTCTGCCCGGTGTGGCGCCCGATGTGGGTCGAGGTCGTCGGGCCGGACGTGATGGTCATCGTGCGTCGCCGGTCCGTGGCCGCTCTGCGGTGGTGCGTGGGCAGCCCGCCGGTGGGCACGGAGAGCAGGAGCGGTGTCGTCTGGGGGAGGGGGGAGAGTCCCCGTCACGCCAAGGGCGGCGATGACCGCCGCCCGCCGTCGCCGTCTCCCCCTCGTCGGCGGGGTGAGCGATAGGTGATGGTCGAGGGAGAGGTAAACAAGCGGAGCGCGTCACGGTTTGGTACTGCCACGATCGGATTGTCCTGGGCGGAGTCGTCAGACGCGTCGTCCGTTCGCGCGGGCGGGCCATGCAATGACCGCGCGCGGATAGTACTGGTGGTGGCAGCGGTGCGCCAGTCGTCTGGCGGCATCGTGCACGATGCGTCGTACCCGATGCCGCCGGGCTCAGGAGGTGGTCGCCGGCGTCGCGCGTGGACGTGGAGGGGCGGCGGCGAGCACCGCGGCGATCTCGGCGAGCGCTTCGGGGTTGGCCAGGGCGTGGGCGTTGTCGTCGCCCGTCTCTCCCCGCAGCATGCGCGCGACCGCCAGCTCCACCTTCTTGCCGCTGCGGGTGTAGGGCACCTGAGAGACGGCGAGGATGCGCGCCGGGACGTGACGCGGGCTGGCGTTGGCGCGGATGCGCTGGCGGATGGTCTGGATCATCGCGGCGTCGAGCGCGTGACCCTCGGCCATCACCACCAGCAACAGCACCTCGACGTCGCCGTCGGGCAGGGGGGCGCCGACCACCAGGCTGTCGGCGATCTCGGGCAGGGTCTCGACCTGGCGATAAAGCTCGGCGGTGCCGATACGCACCCCGCCGGGGTTGAGGGTGGCGTCGGCGCGACCGTGGATGATGGCGCCGCCGTGCGCGGTGAACTCGACGAAATCACCGTGCGCCCAGACCCCGGGGAAGCGGCTGAAATAGGCCTCGCGATAGCGGCTGCCGTCGGCGTCGTCCCAGAACCCCACCGGCATGCACGGCAGTGGGCTGAGACAGACCAGCTCGCCGCGCGCGCCCTCGGTGTCGCGCCCCTCGGGGTCGAAGGCGCGTACGTCGACGCCGAGCAGCCGACAGGGGATCTCGCCGCGGCGTACCGCCACCAGCGGGCTGCCGCCGACGAAGCAGCCGCAGATATCGGTGCCGCCGGAGATCGAGCTGAGCATCAGCTCGCGCCCGAGTGCCTCGTAGACCCAGTCGTAGTCCTCGGCAAGCAGCGGCGAGCCGGTGGAGAAGAGCACGCGCAGCGCCGCGAGATCGTGCTCGGCGCCCGGGGTCAGCCCCTGTTTGCGACAGTTGCCGAGATACTTGGCGCTGGTGCCGAAGTGGCTCACCCGCTCCTGTGCCAGCAGTGCCCACAGCCGCTCGAGCGAGGGCTGCGCCGGCGAGCCGTCGTAGAGCACCAGCCGCGCCCCGGTGAGCAGCGCCGAGGCCATCCAGTTCCACATCATCCAGCCGGTGGTGGTGAAGTAGCAGAGGCTGTCGCCGGGGCCGAGGTCGGCGTGCAGCAGCAGCTCCTTGCTGTGGTTGAGCAGCATCCCCGCGGCGCCGTGGACGATGCACTTGGGCACCCCGGTGGTGCCCGAGGAGTAGAGGATGTAGACCGGGTGGTCAGGCGGCAGCTGGACGAACTCGGGGAGGGCGCCGGCGTGCGCGGCCAGGGCCTGCTCCCAGGGGACGAAGACCGGGTCGTCGGGGTGCGCGCTCCCGGGCAGCAGGGCGATCGAGAGCACCCGCTCCAGCCTCGGCAGCGCCGCGGCGAGGGCGCGGTTCTGCGCGCCGCGGTCGTGGTCGCGGCCCTGATAGCGGTAGCCGGTGACCGTCAGCAGCACCTTGGGGCGGATCTGGCCGAAGCGATCGAGGATCGCGGCGGTGCCGAAGTCCGGCGAGGCCGAACTCCAGATCGCCCCCAGCCCGGTGGTGGCGAGCATCGCCACCAGCGCCTCGTGGGTGTTGGCGACCACCCCGGCGACCCGGTCGCCGACGCCGACGCCCTGGGCGCGCAGCCAGCCCTGCAGGGCGCCGACCTGGGCGAGCAGGGCGCCGCGCCCGAGCCGCACGGTCGCGCGCGATTCGCCGACCTCGGTCACGCACTCCTGGCTATCGGGGTGGCGCAGGGCGTGACGCAGCAGGTTCTCGGCGAAATTGAGCCGCGCGCCCTCGAACCAGCCGCGCGGCGGCAGCCCGGGGTCGGCCAGCACCCGGGTGTAGCCGCGCGAGGCGATCACCCCGGTGAAACGCCACAGGCTCTCCCAGAACGCCTCGGTCTGGGTGATCGACCACTGGTGCAGTGCCCCATAGTCGCTGAAGCTGCCGTAGCCCTCGCGCGCGAGCCAGTCGCGATAGCGCGCCATGGTGCTGTCGTTGAGCGCATGCGCATCCGGTTGCCAGAGGATCTCCGCCCGTTCCGTCGTCATTGCCTCGACCTCCCTGTAGGATCATCGATCGCGAGTATTAACGTTTACGTTAACAAGATCAATAGTTGACGTTAGCGTAAACGTAATTTAGCGTGTGCGCCGTCCGTGGACACAGCCACGGACCACGATAAGCACAACGAGAGAGATTGCAGGAGGCATCCGAATGGGCATCAGACCCGCCAGACTCGCCGCGTTGCTCGGCCTATTGGCCGCGCCCGCCGCACAGGCCATCGAGCGTGCCGTCGAATACGACTTCAGCGGTGACTTCGACGTCCGCACCTTCAACCGCGATCCCGGCGTCGGCGACACCCAGAGCGGCTTCGAGCAGCGGCTGCGGCTGCGCGGCAGCCTCACCCTCGACGACCGGGTGAGCCTCCATGCCGGGGTCAACCTCACCAACGACACCTGGCGCGGTGACGAGTCCGCCAAGGCGGTCGAGGACGAGGAGCCCTTCACCATCGGGCGTACCCACCGCACCGTCACCTTCGACTACGGCTATGTCGAGTTGCCCTTCGACGACTGGACGCTGCGCGTCGGCCGCCAGATCGCCAACTGGAACTTCGACATGACCGTCTCCGACGACCGCCGTGACCGCATCATGCTGCTTGGGCCGGTGGGCGAGGACATCACCTTCATCCTCGGCGGCGACCAGCGCCAGAACACCACCTACGACGACCGGCTCGACGACGGCTATCTGGTCTTCTCCGGGTTCGTCGGCAAGACCGCCGGCTGGTCCTGGGGCGCGCTGCTCGGCCACTACATCGGCGACGACGAGCGCGCCTTCGACGGCAGCTACCAGCCCGGTTATTTCTACACTCCGCGCAGCGGCACCCTGGTCTCGCCCTGGGCCCAGGGCATGCTCGGCCCGGTCGAGATCACCACCGGCGCGCACTATCTCGGCGGCGGCGATGCGATCTTTACCAACAACACCTTCGCTGGTTTCCTGCGCGGCGGCTATCAGGTCACGCCCGAGCTGTTGTTCGAGGCCCAGGGCTTCTTCAACCTCGGCGGCTCGCTGATCGAGCCCGGCTTCGACAGCTTCTCCAGCCTGATCCACAACAGCCCGCGTCACGACGCCTCGGCCACCCGCATCCCGGCGCTCGATCTGACCGGCGTGGGCAAGGGCGATCGCGAACTCGGCGGCATCGACCAGGACTTCGACCGCTATCTGCTGGCGCTGCGCGGCAGCTACAGCCCGACCGACAAGTGGCGGCTGCAGCTGGCCGGGGGCTGGGTGCGCTACGATGGCCTGACCCGTGATCTCGACGAGGCCGAGGACGTGGTCTTCGGCGACGTCCAGCTGAGCTACCAGGTCACCCGCTCGACCCGGATCTGGGGCAGCTACGGCTATGCCGCGACCTCGGACCTGATCCCTGGGGTGGACAGCGTCGATGCGTTGAGCCTCAATCTACGGACCGAGTTCTGAGTGTGTCCCCGGCCCCGCCCGCGCGGGGTCGGGGGAGGCGTCCGCCCCGCCCCTGGCCGGGGTGTTCATGGAGGAGCAGGATTCATGTCCCAATCGACCTATGCCCGTTCGCTCGCGGCGCGCTATGCGCCGGAGGATCTGCAACAACGGCTGCGTGCGGCGCTGTGCGAGGAGGCGCTCGACCCCGACCGGCTCGACTGCGACGACATCGCCGCCATTGACCAGCTCCACGTCGGCGGGCGCGAGGCCAGTCGCCGGCTGCTCGAGCGCGCCGGGGTCGAGCCCGGCGCGCGGGTGCTCGACCTCGGTTGCGGCACCGGCGGCAGTGCCCGGCTGCTGATGGCCGAGTACGGCCTGCAGGTGACCGGGATCGACCTCACCGCCGGCTTCGTCGGGGTCGCCGGCTGGCTCACCCGCGCCACCGGCATGGTCGCGGCGGGCGACTTCGTCTGCGGCGACGCCCAGCGCCTGCCGTTTACCGAGGGCGCCTTCGATCTGATCTGGGCGCAGCACGTGCTGCTCAACGTCCCCGACATGATGCGGGTGCTGCTCGAGGCGCAGCGGGTACTGCGCCCCGGTGGGCGCATCCTGGTCCACGAGGTGGTCGCCGGCGGTGCCGAGGACGCGCTGCGCTTCCCGGTGCCCTGGGCCGACAGCCCGCGCCACAGCCATCTGCTCGAACGCGAGGCGCTGATCGAGCGCTTCACCGGCCACGGCTTCCGCGCCGCGTTCGTCGACGACATCACCGCCGACGGGCTGCGCTGGCGCCAGAAGCACAGCGCGCGCGAGCGCCGTGACGGCGGCGCCGTGCTGGGACCGGCGCTGATCTTCGGCGAGGGCTTCGGCACCATGGCGAGCAACCTGATGGAGAACCTCGCCGCCGACCGCATCCGCATCCTCCAGGCCGGGTTCGTGCGGCGCTGAGCCGCCCGCGGCCTCAGTCGGCGGGGGCGAGGGCGCGCGCCAGGCGCGAGGGCGGGCGCCCGAGCCGCTCGCCGATCCAGCGTGCGGTCTCGACCAGCGCGGGGAGATCGACCCCGGTGTCGAAGCCGAGCCCGTGGAGCATGTAGACCACCTCCTCGGTGGCGACGTTGCCCGAGGCGCCGCGCGCGTAGGGACAACCGCCGAGCCCGGCGACCGAGGCGTCGACGGTGCGTACCCCGGCCTCGATCACCGCGTGGAGGTTGGCCAGCGCCTGACCGTAGGTGTCGTGGAAGTGCGCCGCGAGCCGTGCCATCGGCACCCGCTCGGCCACCGTCTCGACCATCGCCCGCGCCTGTCCCGGGGTGCCGGTGCCGATGGTGTCGCCGAGCGAGATCTCGGCACAGCCGAGCGCGGCCAGCCGCTCGGCCACCCGCGCCACCGCCGTCGGCGCGATCGCGCCCTCGTAGGGGCAGCCGAGGGCGCAGGAGACATAGCCGCGCACCGGGATGTCGCGCGCGCCGGCGCGTTCGATCACCGGGGCGAAGCGCGCCAGGCTCTCGTCGATGCCGCAGTTGATGTTGCGCCGGGTGAAGGACTCGGAGGCGGCGGTGAACACCGCGATCTCGCGCGCCCCGGCCTCGAGCGCGCGCTCCAGCCCCTGGAGGTTGGGCACCAGCACCGGGTAGTGCATGCCCGGCGTCTGTTCGAGCGCGGCCAGCAGCTCGGCATGATCGGCCATCTGCGGCACCCAGCGCGGCGAGACGAAGGCGGTCGGTTCGATCCAGCGCAGCCCGGCGGCGGCGAGCCGCGCGATCAGCTCCAGCTTGACTGCGGTCGCGACCGCCGTGGGCTCGTTCTGCAGCCCGTCGCGCGGGCCGACCTCGACCACGCGTACCCGGCTCATGCCGCCGCCTCCGTGCCGCGGGCACGCACCAGGATGCTCGGGCAGACCTCGAGCACCGCCTCGTCGTGCTGGTTGAAGGCGCGCCAGCGCACCCGGATCACCCCCCAGCCGGGACGCGAGCGCGACGGGGTGTTCTCCAGCACCTCGATCTCCAGACGGATGGCGTCGCCCGGTCGCACCGCCTTGATGAAGCGGATGCCCTCGGCGCCGAGACCGATCTGGCCCTCGGCCAGGCGCATCGGCGAGCGGATCGCCAGCCCGGTCATCACCGCGATGGTGTGCCAGCCGCTGGCCACCAGCCCGTCGAAGAAGGTGTGACGCGCCGCCTCCGGGTCGGTGTGATAGGGCTGGGGGTCGAACTCGCGACCGAAGCGGATGATCTCCGTTTCGGTCAGGGTCACCGCCGCATCGTTGCGAAAGCGGGTGCCCGGGGGCAGGTCCTCCAGGTAATAGGTCGCGTCTTGTTCCATCGATACTGACTCCCTCGGATTGATAGCGCGCGCGGTGACGCACGCCGCTGTCGCCGGGGCCGGCTCAGGCGGTCGCCGGCTCGCCGATCACCACCAGCTCGCTGCCCTCGGCGACCTGATCGCCCTCGCCATAGTGCACCGTCTCGACCACGCCGGCGGCACTGGCGCGGATCACCGTCTCCATCTTCATCGCCTCGAGCACCAGCAGCGCGTCGCCCTCGTCGACGCGCTCGCCGGGGCGGACGTGGACGGCGACGACGATGCCCGGCATCGGCGCGACCAGACGATTCTCCTCGTGGGCGTCGTCCATGCCGGCGGCGAGCGGATTGTGGATTACCAGGGTGCGGGTCTCACCGGCCATCGCCACGGTCAGCTCGGCGCCGTCCTGCAGTACCCGCGCCTCGCGCTGGACCCCGTCGACGCGCAGCCGGATGTGACCCTCGGCGTCGAGCTGGCCGTCGACCGCGAGGGTCTCGCGCGGGGTCTCGAGCCGGAAGCCGTCGTCGCGATAGTGGGCGACCACGGTCAGGGTCTCGGCGCGCAGCGGGTCGATGAAGTGCAGGGTGCGGTGACAGTCGGTGTTGAGCCGCCAGCCGGAGGTGGCGTGCCAGGGCGAGTGGGGGTCGCTGGAGTCGGCCGCGCGGGCGCGCGCCTCGCGTTCGACGCCGAGCAGCTGGTGCAGGGTGGCGGCGGCGAGCATGCGACAGTCGGGGGCCGTCGGCGCGGCGAGCAGGGTGTCGCGGTGTTGCTCGATGAAGCCGGTGTCGAGTTGCGCTGCGGCGAAGGCCGGGTGCGCGGCGAGGCGCCCGAGCAGCCCGAGGTTGGTGCTGACCCCGACCACCACGAAGCCCTCGAGCGCCTGGCGCAGCCGCGCCAGCGCGCGCGCGCGGTCGCGGTCGTGGACGATCAGCTTGGCGATCATGGGGTCGTAGTGCACCGAGATGGTGTCGCCGGCGCGCACCCCGCTGTCGATGCGCACATGCGCGTCGGGCGGCGGCGTGAGCAGGTGGTGCAGGGTGCCGGTGGCGGGCATGAAGTCGCGCGCCGGGTCCTCGGCATAGACCCGCACCTCGAAGGCGTGACCCGCGATCGTCAGCTCCGACTGGCGTCGCGGCAGCGGCTCGCCGGCGGCGACGGCCAGTTGCCAGGCGACCAGGTCGGTGCCGGTGATCGCCTCGGTGACCGGGTGCTCGACCTGCAGCCGGGTGTTCATCTCCATGAAGTAGCAGCGGCCCTCGGCGTCCATGATGAACTCCACGGTGCCGGCCCCGACATAGTCGATGGCGCGCGCCGCGGCGATCGCCGTCTCGCCGAGGTGCTGGCGCGCGCGTGCGTCGAGCCCGGGGGCCGGGGCCTCCTCGATCACCTTCTGGTGACGGCGCTGGATCGAGCAGTCGCGCTCGAACAGGTGCACCACCTCGCCGTGGCTGTCGGCGAACACCTGGACCTCGACGTGACGCGGCGTGAGCAGGTACTTCTCGATCAGCACCCGGTCGTCGCCGAAGGCCGAGCGCGCCTCGCGCCGGGCGGCGTCCAGCGCCTCGGCGAGGTCGGCCGGGGCGTCGACCCGGCGCATGCCCTTGCCGCCGCCACCGGCCGTGGCCTTGATCAGCACCGGATAGCCGATCTCCGCGGCCGCCGCGGCGAGGCGCTCGGGCGATTGGTCGTCGCCGTGGTAGCCGGGCACCACCGGCACCCCGGCCTCGATCATGATCGCCTTGGCCGCCTGCTTCGAGCCCATCGCCTCGATTGCCGCCGGCGGTGGACCGATGAACACCAGCCCGGCCTCGGCGCAGGCGCGGGCGAAGGCGGCGTTCTCGGCGAGGAAGCCGTAGCCGGGGTGGATCGCCTCGGCGCCGGCGCGGCGCGCCACCTCGATGATGCGCGCGCCGTCGAGATAGCTCTCGCGCGCCGGTGCCGCGCCGATCGGCCAGGCCTCGTCGCACAGCGCGACGTGGCGTGCGGCGGCGTCGGCGGTGGAATGGACGGCGACGGTGCGCACCCCGAGCGCGCGGCAGGTGCGGGCGATGCGGCAGGCGATCTCGCCGCGATTGGCGATCAGGATCTTGTCGAACATGTGCGATTCCCTGCGTGGTTGGACGGGGCTCAGCCGGTGGGCGTCGCGCGCCAGTGCGGCGCGCGCTTGTCGAGGAAGGCGCCGAGGCCCTCCTGCGCCTCGGCGCCGACACGGATGCGGGCGATGCGGCGTGCCGTCTCCTCGACCAGCTCGGGACCGATCGGCTGGCCGTGCACGCGCCGGATCAGCGTCTTGGCCGCGGCCATCGCCTCGGGGCCGTTGGCGGCGAGCGCGGCGGTGATCGCGGCGATGCGCGCATCGAGCGCGGCGAGGTCCGGGCTGATGCCGTGGAGCAGGCCGATGCGCTCGGCCTCGGCGGCGTCGAAGCGCTCGGCGGTGAGCATGTAGCGGCTGGCCTGACGTGGCCCGATGGCGGCGATCACATAGGGCGCGATCACCGCCGGGATCAGCCCCAGGCGCACCTCGGTGAGGGCGAAGGCGGCGTCGGCGGTGGCGAAGGCCAGGTCGCAGGCGGCCACCAGCCCCAGCCCGCCGCCGATCGCCGCGCCCTGCACCCGGGCGAGGGTCGGCTTGGCGAGTCGGTGGAGGGTCGAGAGCAGCGCGCCGAGGGCGCGGGCGTCGGCCTGGTTGGCGGGCTCGTCGTAGTCGGCCATGCGCCGCATCCAGTCGATGTCGGCACCGGCCGAGAAGCTCGCGCCCTCGCCGCCGAGCACCACGCAACGCACCCGCTGGTCGCGCTCGAGGCCCTGCAGGGTCTCGGTCAGCTCGGCGATCAGGGCGTCGTCGAAGGCGTTGTGACGCTCGGGGCGGGCGAGGCGCAGCTGGGCCACGCCGGCCTCGATGCGCAGGCTGAGTCGGGTCTGTGGCATCGGGGTGGCTCCTGTGGGTGAATGCTCACATGCGGAACAGGCCGAAGCGGGTCTCCTCGATCGGCGCGTTGAGGCTCGCCGAGAGCCCGAGCGCGAGCACCGTGCGGGTGTCGGCGGGGTCGATCACGCCGTCGTCCCACAGTCGCGCGGTGGCGTAGTAGGGGTGGCCCTGGCGCTCGTACTGCTCGAGGATCGGCTGCTTGAACGCCGCCTCCTCGTGCGTCGACCAAGACTCGCCGCGCGTCTCCAGGGTGTCGCGACGTACCTGCGCCATGACGTTGGCCGCCTGCTCGCCGCCCATCACCGAGATGCGCGCGTTGGGCCACATCCACAGCAGTCGCGGCGAGTAGGCGCGCCCGCACATGCCGTAGTTGCCGGCGCCGAAGCTGCCGCCGATGATCACGGTGAACTTGGGCACCCGGGCGCAGGCCACGGCGGTGACCATCTTCGCCCCGGCCTTGGCGATGCCGCCGGACTCGTACTTGCGCCCGACCATGAAGCCGGTGATGTTCTGCAGGAAGATCAGCGGGATGCCGCGCTGGCTGCAGAGTTCGATGAAGTGGGTGCCCTTGAGCGCCGACTCCGAGAACAACACCCCGTTGTTGGCGACGATGCCGACCGGATAGCCGTTGAGGTGGGCGAAGCCGCACACCAGGGTGGTGCCGTAGAGCGCCTTGAACTCGTCGAACTCGGAGCCGTCGACGATGCGCGCGATGACCTCGCGGACGTCGTAGGCGGTGCGGTTGTCGGGCGGGACGATGCCGCCGAGTTCGGCCGGGTCGTGACGCGGCGGGCGGCTGGGGCGGATCTCCAGCGGCATCGGCTTGGTGTGGTTGAGCCGCGCCACGGCGCGGCGCGCCAGCCCCAGAGCGTGGGCGTCGTGGAGGGCGAAGTGGTCGGTCACCCCGGAGGTGCGCGAGTGCACCTCTGCGCCGCCGAGCGCCTCGGCGCTGACCGTCTCGCCGGTGGCCGCCTTCACCAGCGGCGGCCCGGCGAGGAAGATGGTGCCCTGTTCCTTGACGATGATGCTCTCCTCGGCCATCGCCGGCACATAGGCGCCGCCGGCGGTGCACGAGCCCATCACCACCGCGATCTGGGCGATGCCCTGCGCGGACATCACCGCCTGGTTGTAGAAGATCCGCCCGAAGTGGTCGCGATCGGGGAAGACCTCGTCCTGGTTGGGCAGGTTGGCACCGCCGGAGTCGACCAGATAGATGCAGGGCAGGCGGTTGTGTTGGGCGATCTCCTGGGCGCGCAGGTGTTTCTTCAGGGTCAGCGGGTAGTAGGTGCCGCCCTTCACCGTGGCGTCGTTGGCCACGATCATGCACTCGCGCCCGCACACCCGACCGATCCCGGTGATGATCCCGGCCGAGGGCACGGCGTCGTCGTAGAGCCCGAGCGCGGCGAGCTGCGAGAGTTCGAGGAAGGGTGAGCCCGGGTCGACCAGGACCTCGATGCGCTCGCGCGGCAGCAGCTTGCCGCGTTCGAGATGGCGCGCCCGCGCCCGCTCGCTGCCGCCGGCGGCGACCGCGGCGACGCGCGCGCGCAGGTCGGCGACCAGCGCGTCCATCGCCTCGCGGTTGGCGCTGAAGGTCTCCGAACGCGGATCGATCTTGCTCTTGATGACATTCATCGGTTGTCCCTGACCCTGATGCTTCGCGCGTGTCCGACGGCGAGGTCGGGCTGTCCTCCTCGTCCCCGCCGTCCTTCCTCGGCCTCAGGCCGTTTCCCTGAACAGCTCGCGGCCGATCAGCATGCGCCGGATCTCCGAGGTGCCGGCGCCGATCTCGTAGAGCTTGGCGTCGCGCAGCAACCGCCCGGTGGGGTACTCGTTGATGTAGCCGTTGCCGCCGAGACACTGGATTGCGTCGAGCGCCATCGCGGTGGCGCGCTCGGCGCTGTAGAGGATGGCGCCGGCGGCGTCCTTGCGCGTGGTGCGGCCAAGGTCGCAGGCGCGGCCCACGGCATAGACGTAGGCGCGACAGGCGTTGAGGTTGGTGTACATGTCGGCGAGCTTGGCCTGGATCAGTTGGAATTCGCCGATCGGCTGGCCGAACTGCTCGCGCTCGTGGACATAGGGCAGCACCACGTCGAGACAGGCGGCCATGATCCCCAGCGGCCCGCCGGCGAGCACCGCGCGCTCGTAGTCGAGCCCGGACATCAGCACCCGCGACCCGCCGCCCTCGCTGCCGAGTACGTTCTCGACCGGTACCTCGCAGCCCTCGAACACCAGCTCGCAGGTGTTGGAGCCACGCATGCCGAGCTTGTCGAGTTTCTGCGCGGTGGAGAAACCGGGCATGTCGCGCTCGACGATGAAGGCGGTGATGCCGCGCGAGCCGGCCTCGGGGTCGGTTTTGGCGTAGACCACCAGGGTGTCGGCGTCGGGGCCGTTGGTGATCCACATCTTGTTGCCGTCGAGGATGTAGCGATCACCCTCGCGGTGCGCGCGCAGCCGCATGCTGACCACGTCGGAGCCGGCGCCGGGCTCGGACATCGCCAGGGCGCCGACGTGCTCGCCGCTGATCAGCTTGGGCAGGTAGCGGGCCTTCTGCTCGGGGGTGCCGTTGCGCCGGATCTGGTTGACGCAGAGGTTGGAGTGGGCGCCGTAGGAGAGGGCGACCGCGGCCGAGGCGCGCGAGAGTTCCTCCATGGTGACGATATGGGCGAGATAGCTCATGCCGGTGCCGCCATCGTCCTCGTCGACGGTGAGACCGAGCAGCCCGAGGTCGCCGAACTTGCGCCAGAGGTCGGCGGGGAAGGCGTTGTCGTGGTCGATGGCGGCGGCGCGCGGAGCGATCTCGGCGGCGGCGAACTCGGCCACCGCGCTGCGCAACATCTCGACCTCCTCGCCGAGGTCGAAGTCCAGGGTCGGGAACTGCATCATGCGCGTGTCCTCCGTTGACGGATCGGTGCGCCGGGGCCGGTCCTCGACCGGCCTGCGGCGTGGCGGCGCGGGGCGCGCGTCCTCGCTCGCGTCCAGACGCGGTCCGGGCGCATCCCTGCGGTTGAATTGGATGCTAAATTACGTTGACGTAAACGTCAATAGGGGGGAGCGGCCAGCCATCAGCTACCAGTCGCCAGTCGCCAGTCGCCAGTCGGCAGTCGCGACTGGGTGTGGTCTGCGGGGAAGAGTGGGGCTCGGCGGGATCAGGCCGTCATGATTTCACCGGAGCCGCCAGTCGCCAGTCGCCAGTCGCCAGCTGCCAGCGCCGCTGCTACGTGCTCGCGGTTCGAGAGATGTTTGATGGTCTGCGAGGCAGCTGGGTCTCGCTGTTCTGACGGCTGGTGGCTGAGGGCTGGAAGCCATGCCTTGCCCACCAGCGCCGCCGCTACGTGCTCATGGTTCGAGCGGCGCCGATGATCTGCGAGGTGTCCGAGTCCCGCTGACTGGTGGCTGGAAGCTGGTCGCTGGTGGCAGGTAGTCGTGCCTCGACCGCCAGCGCCGTTACTACGTCCTCGCGGTTCGAGCGACGCCCGATGGCCTGCGAAGTGTCCGAATCCCGCTGACTGGCGGCTGGAAGCTGGTCGCTGGTGGCAGGTAGTCGTACCTCGACCGCCAGCGCCGCTACTACGTCCTCGTGGCTCGAGCGGCGCCGATAACCTGCGAGGTGTCCGAATCCCGCTGACTGGCGGCTGGTAGCTGGTAGCTGGTAGCTGGTAGCTGGTCGCTGGAAACCGTGCCTCGACCACCATCGCCGCTACTACGTCCTCGCGGTTCGAGCGGCGCCGATGACCTGCGAGGGTGTCCGAATCACGCTGACTGGAGGCTGGCAGCTGGCAGCTGGCAGCTGGCCGCTAGTCGCTGGAAACCGTGCCTCGACCACCATCGCCGCTACTACGTCCTCGCGGTTCGAGCGGCGCCGATGACCTGCGAGGGTGTCCGAATCCCGCTGACTGGAGGCTGGCAGCTGGCCGCTGGCCGCTGGTCGCTGGTCGCTGGTCGCTGGTCGCTGGTCGCTGGTCGCTGGTCGCTGGTCGCTGGTCGCTGGTCGCTGGTCGCTGGAAACCGTGCCTCGACCACCATCGCCGCTACTACGTCTTCACGGCTCGATCGACGCCCGATGACCTGCGAGGTGTCCGGATCCCGCTGACTGGAGGCTGGCGGCTGACAGCTGGCCGCTGAGCCCTGGCGGCTGGCCGCTGAGCCCTGGCCGCTACCCCTACGACGCCATCCGCTGCGTGTCGCCGCGTTCGCGTTCCTGCTGTTCGAGCAGTTGTTGGCAGTGGGCGTAGGACTGTTCGAGTTCGCGCATGGTCTCCTCCAGGTCCTCGCGTTGCTGGAGCAGGTGCTGGCGCTTCTCCTCGAGCACCGAGAGGTAGTAGCGCAGCTGTTGCGCCTCGCCGTGGGCCTCGTCGTAGAGGTCGAAGGCCTCGCGCATCTCGGCGAGGGTGAAGCCGAGACGCTTGCCGCGCAGGATCAGCTTGAGGCGGGCGCGGTCGCGGCGGCGATAGAGCCGGCGCGTGCCCGAGCGGGTCGGCGAGAGCAGGCCCTGGTCCTCGTAGAAGCGGATGGTGCGGGTGGTGATGTCGAACTCGCGCGCCAGCTCGCCGATGGTGAAGGTGGTGCCGCCGGGTTCCTGTTCCGGGTGCGGATTGGTGGGTGTGCTCATGCGCCGATGACTCCTGCGGTGGATGTGGGGCTTGATTGACGTCGACGTCTTGAGCCCGCTCCGGGCGCTGACTGGGGCGGGCGCGCTGGCCGGTAAGCGATCTATTTTACGCAATCTCCGGGGGACCTCGAATAAGGGACCGGAGGGCCCGGCTCAACCCCGACGGTTGTGCGAGAAAATAGTTGACGTGGACGTAAACGGCAAATAGATTCTATCCCAGCGGCAGGATCCGCATCGAGGCCGAGACGCCCGCCACGCCGTCAGACAACCTTCTCAGGAGGAGCCAGATGGACCAGCTTCGGCGCAGCTATGTGCACGGGACCGCAACGCAGACGCTCCAGGGGGTGACGGTCGGCGACTGTCTGAGACGACTCGCCGAGACCCGGCCCGAGGGGCTGGCGCTGGTCGATCGGGGGCGGGATGCGCGGCTCGACTGGCGCGGGCTCGATGCCCGGGTCGACCGGCTCGCCGCCGGGTTGCTCGAACTCGGCTTCGTCGCCGGCGACCGCATCGCGGTGTGTACCGGCAACCGCATCGAGTGGACCCTGGTGCAGCTGGCCACCGCGCGGCTGGGGATGATCCTGGTGAGCCTCAACCCGGCGCTGCGCCCGGCCGAGCTGGAGCGCGCCCTGGCGCTGGTCGGGGCGCGCGCGCTGGTGGTCGAGCAGCGCATCCGCGAGACCGACTATCCGGCGCTGCTCGCCGAGCTGCTGCCGGAGCTGGCGACGGCCGGTGAGGCGCCACTGGCGGCCCAGGCGCTGCCCGCGCTCGAACGGGTGATCCGTCTCGACGACGAGGCCTGGCCGGGCACCGTCGCCTTCTCCACGCTGCTCGTCGAGCCCGCCCCCGAGACCCTGGAGCGGGTGCGCGCGCTCGCCGCCGCGGTCGACCCCGACGACCCGGTCAACATCCAGTTCAGCAACGCCACCGGCGGCCCGCCGGCCGGCGCCACCCTGACCCATCACAACATCGTCAACAACGGCCTGATGGTGGGGCGTCAGCTCGGACTCGGCGCCGCCGACCGGGTGTGCATCCCGGTGCCGCTCTATCACTGCTTCGGCATGGTGATGGGCAACATGGCCTGTCTGCTGCACGGTAGCGCCATGGTCTATCCGGGGCCGGGGTTCGACCCGCTCGCCACCCTGGAGGCGGTCGCTGCCGAGTCCTGCACCGCGCTCTACGGGGTGCCGGCGATGTTCAAGGCGATGCTCGAGCACCCCCGCGCCGAGACCTTCGACCCCGGCCGACTGCGCACCGGCATCATGGCCGGCGCGCCCTGTCCGCCCGAGACCATGGATCAGGTGAGACGCCGCCTGGGGATGGCCGAGGTGACCATCGCCTACGGCATGACCGAGTCCTCGCCGGTCTCCTTCATGAGCGCCCCGGACGACCCGGTCGAGCGGCGGCTGCAGACGGTCGGGCGCATCGGCCCGCACCTCGAGGCCAAGGTGATCGACGACGCCGGGCGCATCCGCCCGGTCGGCGAGCCCGGCGAGCTGTGCGTGCGCGGCTACAGCCTGATGCGTGGCTACTGGGACGACCCCGAGCTGACCGCGCGGGTGATCGACGAGGCCGGTTGGCTGCACACCGGCGATCTCGCGGTGCTCGACGCCGAGGGCTATTGCCGCATCGTCGGCGGGGTCAAGGACACCATCATCCGCGGCGGCGAGAACATCCACCCCGAGGAGGTCGAGCGCTTCCTCGAGACCCACCCGGCGGTGCGCGCGGCGGTGGTCGTCGGGGTGCCCGACGCGCGCCTCGGCGAGGTGGTGTGCGCCTGCGTCGAGCTGCAGCCGGGCGCGAGCCTCGCGCCCGAGGCGCTGCGCGAGTACTGCAAGGACCAGATCGCCTACTTCAAGGTGCCGCGCTATGTGCGTCTCTATCCGCAGCTGCCGCGCAGCACCGGACGGGCGCTCAAGACCATGCTGCGCGAGCAGAGCATCGCCGCGCTCGGGCGCGCCGAGGAGACCGGCTGATCGCGTGAGCGACGGGCGGCGCCGGGAGGGCGCCGCGGGGCCGGGCACGCGCCCCGGCCCAGTGCACCGGCCACGCCACGGAGGGCGGCGGGCCGGTCTCTCCCCGACCGGGCCGCGCCCGGTCCGATCCGCGAGCCATGACGACGACGCCCGCCGTGCGAGCGGGCGCGCTCCCCTGCACCCATGACAGGGGCGCCGAGACAAACGAGGAGAGCAGGGAGGACACAGGCGTGACGACGACGCGACAGGACCACGATCCCGACGAGGTGATACTCGAATGCGCCGCGGTCAGCCGCTGGTTCGGCGGACTGCAGGCGCTCAAGGGGATCGATTTGCACATCCACCGGGGTGAGATCTTCGGCCTGGTCGGTCCCAACGGCTCGGGCAAGACCACCCTGGTCAACGCCATCACCGGCTTCTATCCGCCGCAGCAGGGCGAGATCCGCTATCGCGGCGAGCGCATCAGCGGGCTCAAGCCCCACCGCATCGCCCGCAAGGGGGTGGCGCGCACCTTCCAGAACGTGGCGCTGTTTCGCGGGCTGAGCGTGCTCGACAACATCCTCCTCGGGCGCCACCTGTTCATGCGCCCGAGCATCCTCGGCGCGGCCTTCTACTGGTGGTGGGCCGAGCGCGAGGAGGTTGCCCACCGGGTGCGGGTCGAGGAGGTGATCGACCTGCTCCAGCTCGAGAGCGTGCGCGACGAGCCGGTCGACGTCATCCCGCTGGGGATGCAAAAGCGCGTCGAGCTGGCGCGCGCGCTCTGTGCCGAGCCCGGTTTCCTGGTGCTCGACGAGCCGATGGCGGGGATGAACCAGGAGGAGAAGGAGTACATGGTGCGCTTCATCCTCGATGCGCGCGACGCCATGGGCACCACCATGCTGCTCATCGAGCACCACATGGACGTGGTCACCGCCATCTGCAACCGCGCGGTGGTGCTCAACAACGGCGAGAAGATCGCCGAGGGACCGACCCGCGAGGCGATCAACGATCCCACCGTGGTCGCGGCCTATATCGGGAGGGTGAAGGATGCAGCCTGAACAGCGCCAGCCGCACGCGATCGGGGACATCGCGCTGCACCCGCACTGGCAGTCCCACGACCATCTCATCCACTGGCTGGTGTACAACGCCGAGCACCACGGTCACGAGGTGGCGCTGCGCGAGCGTCGGCGCGGCATCTGGCAGAGCTACACCTGGCGCCAGTACCTCGACGAGGTGCTGGCGCTGGCCGCCGGGCTTGAGGCCCTGGGGGTCGAGCCCGGCGACCGGGTGCTGGTGATCGGCGACAACCGCCCGGCGCTCTACTTCGGCATGCTCGCGGCCATCGCGCTGCGCGCGCTGCCCTCGCCGGCCTATCCCGACACCCCGCCCGAGGAGCTGCGCGGCCAGCTCGAGACCGAGTCGATCCGTTGCGCCCTGGTCGAGGACCAGGAGCAGGTCGACAAGCTCTTGACGATCCGCGCGGCCGGCTACGGGGCGCTCGATCATATCCTCTACGACGACCCGCGCGGGCTGGAGCAGGCCCCACCGCCGGGCGCCCGGGCGATCGCGGCGCTGAGCGCGCAGGGCCGCGCGCGCTTCAGCGCCGAGCCGGGGTTGCGCGCGGCGCTGCAGGAGCGCACCAGCGTCCACGCCCCGGCGGTGCTGCTGCACTCCTCCGGCACCACCGGGCGGCCCAAGGGCATCCCGCTCAAGCACGGCCACATCATCGCGGCGGTGCGCAATGCCTCGCGCGCCGGTTACTTCCGCGAGGGCGAGGTGCACATGGCCTATCTGCCGATGGCCTGGGTGGGGGACTTCATCTTCTCGGTCGGCGCGGCGATCCTGCTGCGCTTCTGTGTCCACATCCCCGAGCAGCAGGAGACCGCGCTCCACGACCTGCGCGAGATCGCCCCGACGCTCTACTTCGGCTCGCCGCGCGCCTGGTCGAGCATGCTCACCCGCATCCAGGTCGGCATCAAGGAGTCGAGTCCGCTCAAGCGCGCGCTCTATGCCCACTTCATGCCCTTCGCCGAGCGGCTCGAGCGCGATCGCCTGGAGGGCCGACGTCCGGCGCCGTGGCGGCGGCTGTGGCGCGGGGTGGGGGAGGTGCTGATGTTCGGCCCGCTCAAGGACCAGCTCGGGCTGCGGCGGGTGGCGCGCCCCTATACCGCCGGCGACGCCATGGGCGAGGACGTGTTCCTGTTCTTCCGTGCGCTCGGGCTCGACCTGCGCCAGTTCTATGGCCAGACCGAGAACTGCGCGCTGTGCGTGGCCCAGGACCCGGGCTCGGTGAGCCTGCACACCGCCGGGCGGCCCTTCCCCGGGGTGGAGCTGCGCATCAGCGACGAGGGCGAGATCCTGATGCGCGCCGACAACGTCTTCGATGGCTATTTCGACAACCCCGAGGCCACCGCCGAGACCCTGCGCGCGGGCTGGATGCACACCGGCGACGCCGGCCAGCTCGAGGCCGACGGTCAGCTGGTGGTGCTCGGACGGCTCTCCGAGGTGGTCTACACCAACACCGGCGAGCGCTTCATCCCGACCTATATCGAGAACCGGCTGAAGTTCAGCGACTACATCCGCGAGGCCTGCGTGCTCGGGCGCGAGCGCGATTTCCTCGCCGCGCTGGTGGTGATCGACAGCGAGGCGGTGGGGCACTGGGCGCAGATCAACGGCGTGCCCTATACCTCCTTCGCCGATCTGTCGCAGAAGCCCGAGGTCTATGCGCTGGTGCGCGCCGAGGTGGCGCGGGTCAACGCGCTGCTGCCACCGGCGCTGGCGATCCGCAGCTTCGTCAACCTGCACAAGGCGTTCGACCCCGACGACGGCGAGGTCACCCGCACCCGCAAGCTGCGCCGCGACGTCATCGACGCCCACTATGCGCCGATCATCGAGTCGCTCTACGCCGGACGCGACTCGATCGAGTACGAGGCCCGGATCGGTTACGAGACCGGCGCCTCCGGCACCCTCAAGCGTCACCTGGCCATCGCCCGGGTGAACGCCGACCGCATCGCCGAGGAGGCCTGAGCATGGATATCGCATTCCTCATCGAACTGACCATCAACGGCGCCCTGACCGGGCTGATGTACGGCCTGGTCGCACTCGGCATCGTGCTGATCTACAAGTCCTCCGGGGTGCCCAACCTCGCCCAGGGGGCGATGGTGATGATCGCCGCCTATCTGGTGTGGATGGTCGCCGGCTGGCTCGGCGCGCCGGTGGTGGTGGCGCTGCTGGTGGCCGTGCTCGGCATGTTCCTGTTCGGCATGCTCACCGAACGGGTGCTGCTGCGGCGCATGGTCGGGCAGCCGATCATCATGGTGGTGATGCTCACCCTCGGGCTCGAGAGCCTGCTGCGCGGCCTCGGTCCGGGGCTGCTCGGCGCCGCGCCAAAGAGCCTGGATCTCGGCATCGACATGATGCCGATTATCGTCGGCGACGTGTTCATCAACCGCGAGTACCTGATCGGCGGAGCGATCGGCGCGCTGATGATCGGGCTGGCGCTGTTCTTCTTCCGCACCCGCCTCGGCACCAAGCTGCTGGCCGTCTCCGACGATCACGTCTCGAGCTGGTCGGTGGGGATCTCGGTGGAGCGCGCGGTGGCCGTCTCCTGGGGGCTCGCCGGGGTCGCAGCGGTGGCCGCCGGGGTGATGTGGGGCTCGGTGCAGGGCGTCGACTGGAGCCTGACCACGCTGCTCTTCCCGGCGGTGGCGGTGGTCATCCTCGGCGGGCTCGACAGCATCCACGGGGTGCTGGTCGCGGGGCTGGTCGTCGGCATCCTCGGCAGCGTCGTCCCCGGCTATGTCGATCCCCTGGTCGGCGGCGGCACCCGTGACGTGGTGACCTCGCTGATCATCCTGCTCACCATCCTGTTCCGCCCCCACGGCATCTTCGGGCGGGAAGAGATCGAGAGGGTCTGAGATCATGTTCTATCGTCAATCCGGCATCCATCACACCCGCTACGCCGCCACCCGCAAGCTGTGGCCGCTGGCCGCCGACCGCCGCCTGCTCGGTGGGCTGCTCGCCCTGGCGCTGCTCGCGCCGCTGCTGCTGCCCGAGCTGTATCTCAACAGCTATCTCGCGCCCTGGCTGATCTGGACCGCCGCGGCGCTGTCGCTGACCCTGCTGATGGGGATCGCCGGGCAGCTCCACTTCGGCTTCGCCGCGGTGATGGCCATCGGCGCCTACACCAGCATCCATCTCGCCCGCGCTGGCGTGCCCTTCGAGCTGGCGCTGGTCGGTGCGGGGCTGGCCGCGGCGCTGATCGGCTGCGTCTTCGGCGCCGCCGCGCTGCGCGTCAAGGGGCTCTATCTGGTGATGGCGACCCTGGCGATGCAGTACCTGGTCTCCTGGGTGATCATCAACGTCCCGGCGATCTCGGGCGGGGCGCAGGCCACCCTCGCCACCCCCGAGGTGCGACTGCTGTTCATCCCCCTCGACGGCGACACCGCGCTCTACTACACCGCGCTCGGCTGGACGCTGATCTGCACCCTGCTGCTGCTCAACATCAAGCGCAGCAGCGTCGGGCGAGCGCTGGTGGCGGTGCGCGACAAGGACTTCGCCGCCGCCGTGATCGGCGTCGACCCGCTGCGCTACAAGCTGCTGGCCTTCTTCACCAGCTCCTTCCTCGGTGGTGTCAGCGGCGCCATCCTCGCCTTCTGCTACTACCAGGCGGTGACCCCGGAGCAGTTCGGTTTCAACGTCTCCATCCAGCTGGTGGCGATGGTGCTGGTCGGCGGTCTGGGCAGCGTGATCGGGGCCTATCTCGGCGCCGGTTTCATCCTGCTGCTGCCGATCGTGCTCACCAACCTGCTGGCCTGGGTGGCGGGGCTGGAGCTGTTCCCGGTCTCCTTCAACCTCATCGCCCACATCCCGCTGATGGTCTACGGCGCGCTGATCATCGCGGTGATCCTGTTCGAGCCGCTGGGGTTGGCGAAGATCTACGACAACATCCGCAAGTACTTCCTGGTCTGGCCCTTCCGCCACGCCCAGCGCTGATCGAGATCCACGACAACGACAAGACAAGGAGGACCCCATCGATGAAGAAGACATGGTTGAGCGGCCTGCTCGGCGCCTGTAGCGCCCTGGCCCTGGGCGCGAGTCTCGCCAACGTGCCCGACAAGGAGCCGGTGCGCTTTGCGCTGCTGCAGGACTTCACCGCCGTCTACACCTTCCTCACCAACGAGTACAACCAGGGCCAGCAGGACTATCTGCGTCTGGTCAACGCCCGCGGCGGGCTCGATGGCCACCCCGTCGAGGCGCTGGTGCGCGACACCGCCAACGAGCCCCAGCGCGGCATCGAGGCCTACAACCGCGCCCGCGGTGACGGCGCGGTGCTGGTCGATTTCCTCAGCACCCCGGTGTCGCGCGCGGCGGTCAACCGCGTGCTCGAGGACGAGGTGGTGATGATCACCCCGCTGCACGGTCGCGGTGACGCCAGCCACGGCGAGACCTTCCCCTTCGTCTTCCCGATGATGGCGACTTACTGGTCGCAGGCGGCGATCCTCGCCGACTACATCGACACCGAACTCGGCGGGCTCGCCGGCAAGCGCATTGCCCTGGTGCACATCGACTCGCCCTTCGGGCGCGAGCCGGTGCCGGTGCTCGAGACCCTGGCCGCGCGTCACGGCTTCGAGCTGCGCGCCTTCGCCTATCCCAGCCCCGGCACCGAGCAGTCGGCGACCTGGTCCGACGTGCGTCGCTACCGGCCCGACCAGGTGCTGATCTGGGGCGCCGGCAGCGGCCAGCAGGTCTCGGTGCGCGAGGCCATCCGCAACGGCATCCGCCCCGAGCACATCCTCTCGGTGGTGTGGCTGGCCGAGGCCGATGCCGAGCACCTCGGCAAGCACATGACCGGGGTCAAGCGCTACGAGGCGGTCGCCCCCGGACGCGAGTTGCCGGTGATCCAGGCGATCCTCGACGAGGTGGTGGCCAAGGGCGAGGGCAGTGGGCCCGAGGAGAACGTCGGTTCGAGCTACTACAACATCGGCGTGGCGACCATGGCGGTGGCGGTCGAGGCCGCGCGCCTGGCGCTTGCCGAGTACGGCGCGCCGCTCACCGGCGATACGCTGCGCCGCGGCTTCGAGCAGATCAGCAACTTCGACGCCGAGGGGCTGATGCCGCCGCTGAGCTTCAGCGCCACCGACCACCAGGGCGGCGGTTTCGGCCGGGTGTCGCGCTGGGACGGCGGCGCCTGGGTGCCGGTCACCGAGTGGCGCAGCGCCTATCAGGACATCGTCTGGGACGAGATCGAGAAGGACGCCGCGGGCTTCCGCGACGGGCGCTGAGTCGGCGCGGGCGGGGCCGGGCGCCCCGTCCGTGACCGTGCGCGAGGGGGCCGGCGCGCGTCGTCGGCGCCGATCGAACCCGACCGGCCTGCCCGGTCGACCAAGGAGAGAGCGAGGGCCTTCATGGAGACAGCAGCCAATCGCGTCGCGTCGCTGCCGGTGACGCCGCCGCTGCTCGAGCTGAGCAACGTCGAGGTGGTCTACGACCGGGTGTTCCTGGCGATCAAGGGGGTGTCGCTGCGGATCGGCAAGGGCCAGATGATCGCCCTGCTCGGTGGCAACGGCGCCGGCAAGAGCACCACGCTCAAGGCCGTCAGCGGCCTGCTCGCGCCCGAGCGCGGGCTGGTCACGCGCGGTGAGATTCGTTTCCAGGGCGCCGATATGCTGGCGCTGGCGCCGCCGGCGCGGGTCGCCAGCGGGCTGGTGCACGTGCTCGAGGGGCGGCGCATCTTCGAGCACCTCACCCCCGAGGCCAACCTGCTCGCCGCCTACCCGCTGCGCGGCAGCCGCAAGCGCTACCAGGAGCTGCGCGAGCGGGTGCTGACCTACTTCCCCCGGCTCGGCGAGCGCGCCCGCACCAAGGCGGGCTATCTCTCCGGCGGCGAGCAGCAGATGCTCGCCATCGGGCGTGCGCTGATGACCGAGCCCGAGCTGATCATGCTCGATGAGCCGAGCCTCGGGCTCTCGCCGCTGCTGGTGCAGGAGATCTTCGCCATCATCGGCGAGATCAACCGTGAGCAGGGGGTCGGCGTGCTGCTCGTCGAGCAGAACGCCGCCGCCGCGCTGGAGGTGGTCGATCACGCCTATCTGCTCGAGAACGGGCAGGTGGTGATGAGCGGCGAGGCGGCGGTGCTGCGCGAGAACCCCGACGTGCAGGAGTTCTATCTCGGCGGTGCCGAGCGGGTCGACTATCTCAACGTCAAACACTATCGCCGCCGCAAGCGCTGGCTCGCTTGAGCCGACGCGGCAAGGAGTCCGTCATGTCCGCTGCTGTCGTCACCATCCCGGTGGATGCCTCCACCGTCTCCCAGGGCGCGCTGCGTCCGGGGCTGTCGCTGGCCGGCCAGCTCGGTGCCCGGGCGCGGTTGCTCTCGGTGGTCACCCGCGAGAGCGAGACCGCCGAGCGCCGCGCCCTGCTCGAGAGCCTGCTCGTCGCGCGCGGGCTCAACGACGCCGAGGTCGAGGTCGGCGTCCATGAGGTCGCCACCGACGGGCTGATCGAGCGCATCGGCGCGACCAGCCCGGATCACCCGGTGGTGATGTCGACCCACGCCCGCGGCGTGGTCGGCGAGGCGGTGCTCGGCAGCGTCGCCAGCGAGCTGCTGCGCCAGACCCACCGCCCGATCCTGCTCACCGGTCCGCACCTCGACGACGCCTGGAGCGGGCCGATCCGCAGCCTGCTGGTGTGTCTCGACGGCTCGGCGCTGTCCGAGGCGATGCTCCCCGAGGCGGTCGCCTTCGCCCGCGCCATCGGCGCCGAGCTGCGGCTGATCCAGGTGCTCAAGCCGAGCTTCGGCCAGGGCGCCGACGCCGGCGAGTGGGTCTATCTGCGGCGCGTCGCCGACCACCTGCCCGAGCGCTACGGCGTCAGCGCCAACTGGGACGTGCTCCACGGCACCGACGTGAGCCGTGCGGTGGTCGAGTACGCGGCGCTGATCAAGGGCGCGGTGATCGCCATGACCACCCACGGTCGCACCGGGCTGCAACGCATGCGTCTCGGCAGCTTCGCCCGCGAGGTGCTGCTCGCCGCGCGCTCCCCGGTGCTGGTGATGCAACCGGCCGGCGACTGATCCGCAATCCCCGCAAGCGCCCCGGCGCCCGTCGGGGCGCCCCGTCATGGAAGGCCCCGCGATGAACCCGCCCGACCTCACCGATGCCCGGCTCGGTCTCGCCGACCGGGTCGCCACCCTCACCCTCGCGCGCGACGACGTGCGCAACGCCCTCACCGGTACCGCCCTGATCGACGACATCGTCGCCACCGTCGACTGGGTCAACGCCTGCGAGGCGGTCTCGGTGCTGGTGATCGCCGCCGAGGGCGCGGCCTTCAGCGCCGGCGGCAACATCAAGGACATGGCCGCACGCCGCGGCGACTTCGCCGGCGACGCCGCCGAACTCGAACGCCGCTACCGCCACGGCATCCAGCGCATCCCCCGCGCCCTCTACCGCTGCGAGGTGCCGGTCATCGCCGCCGTCGACGGCCCGGCGATCGGCGCCGGCTGCGACCTCGCCTGCATGGCCGACCTGCGCATCGCCTCCACCCGCGCCCGCTTCGGCGAGACCTTCATCGACCTCGGCCTCATCCCCGGTGACGGCGGCGCCTGGTTCCTGCAACGCCAGATCGGCTATCAGGCCGCCTTCGCCCTCACCGTCACCGGCCGCGTCATCGACGCCGCCGAGGCCCACCGCCTCGGCCTCGTCCTCGACGTCGTCGAACCCGACGCACTCACCGCACGCGTCCACGAAATGGCCTCAACAATCGCCGCCAAGTCCCCGCAGGCACTGCGTTATGCCAAGCGGCTGATGCGGCTGGGGCAGGTCGGGAGCCTGGAACAGGTGCTGGAGATGAGTGCGGTGTTGCAGGGGTTGTGTCATTGGGGGGAGGGGGTGGGGCGATGAGTTTGTCGGATCGTTCACATTTTGTGTTGATTTTTGGGGTGGGATGAGTGTGGAATTAGGAGGGGGCTAAGAGGCTCTATCAGTAAAGCCCTACGCCCACTCCACAGCAAATGAGTCACAGCAAATGAGTGCGAGTCCCAGGAAAGAGAAACGCCTCGTGAATATCGGCCCGGCGCTCGAAGTGCACCTGCAGTCGACGGAACTGATGCAGCCACGCCAGCGAACGTTCGACGACCCAGCGGGTCGTTCCCAGGCCGCTGCCATGTGGGGTGTTGCGTCGCGCGAGCTGCGGTTGGATGTTGCGCGTGCGCAGTGCCGCACGGTGGGCCCTGGAGTCATAGGCGCGGTCGCCCTGCACGCGTTCTGGTCGATGGCGGGGGCGACCACGCCGTCCGCTGCGCACGGGTGTGATGCCATCGACCAGGGCGATGAGTTGCGTGACATCGTGGGCGTTGGCGCCGGAGAGCACGGCATGCAGCGGAATGCCCCGGGCGTCGGTGATCAGATGGTGCTTGCTTCCCGGGCGAGCGCGATCGGTCGGGTTGGGGCCGGTGCATTCACCGCCGCCGACGGCGCGAATCGAGGCGCTGTCGACCAACGCTTGCGACCAGTCGATGCGATCACTGGCCTCAAGCCGTTCGAGCAGCTTGTGGTGGATCGCCTCCCACACCCCGGCCTGCTGCCACTCGCGCAGCCGACGCCAGCAGGTCATCCCAGAGTCACCCCCCATCTCCTGCGGCAACATCTCCCATGGGATCCTGCTCTTGAGCACGAACAGAATCCCGGTCAGCGCCCGACGATTGTCGATCGGCTTACGACCGGGGTAGCGATATCGGCGCGGCTTGGGCGACGGCAGCAAGGGTTCGATTTCGGCCCACAGGTCATCGGGCAGCAACGGCTTGGCCATGGCTATCCTCCGTCAATGTGTGCGTGATCTCGACGCCTCTGACAACGCGAACGGCTTTTTGATAGAGCCTCTTATATTGGTTTCCGGATGCATTGCCGAACCTGGCGACCAATTTTAGGTAGTGCCCTGACCGATAGGATTTTGAATCGCTCGATGTTTTTGGCTCGCCCGCAATGAATCACGCGCACATCGTAGCGTTGTAATGATGAATGAAGTTCCAGAGTGCACCCAGATGGTTTTCCTGGTTCTTCGAGAACGCGAGCGACTTTCTCACCAAGCGGGAGATACGCTGCCGGAGTGTACCGTTAAACCGTTCGATGTGGTTGGTTTCCCCTTGTGACTTCGCACTGGGGTAATGGCGGTGTGCCAAGATGACTCGTGCATAGGCGCTCCAGAAATCTGTGTAGACGGGAGCGGAAGTCTGATATTGCGCTGGGATGGAATCCCACAGCGCCTGTGCGGAGCGCTCCGTACGATCGCCAACGTGGACCCCGACGATGCGCCGGGTCAGGCGATCCATGGCGAGCCAGATCCATTGTTTGTTCAGGCGTTTTCCGACAAAGGACCACAGCTCGTCGCACTCCAGGATCACTCCGTAGGGTGTGGTGTTTTTTTTAGCGCGACCTGACGAGGAACCTTCTTGTACTTCTCGTTCACGTAGTTCTGCAGCCAGGCCTCGGAGACCTTCACCGCACGGGCAATTCCGGCCAGGGAGATTTTTTCCAGCAGCAACCGATCGATCAGTTCGCGGGTTTCCTGAGAAACCGGTCCCTTGGCAGGATGGAGAACGAACTGCAGACCGCAATCTTGACACTTGTACAACTGCTTTTTCAGCCGGTTGAATCCATTTTTGGTCACATGGTTGGAGTGACACATGCGGACATGTCAGATACATCGTCTTCACCCTTAAAGCAAGAAATTCTGATCTTATCGAAACCTATCCAGTCAGGGCGCTACCGGCACCTATTATCGGTCAGGGCACTACCGTATTTTTTTGGTATGGCTTCGGCAGGAAGTATGATTGCGCGGTACGTAAAATAATCAGTTGTGCACGACGCATTATATGCGCCCCGTATTAGCTGTTGATGAAACTCAGAAAATTCTTCAGGGCCTCAAAGTATGTATGAGAATTCTGCTGCGATACTAAACTCGCTGCTAGCGTCGCTTTCTCGAGTGTCGAGCAGCGATACGCCGGGAATCCATATTAAACAGCTGGCGAACATTATTCTAAGTGTTCAACCCACCGCCGAAGAACGTCACTTCCGCTATACTATCAGAATGGCGTATGTTTATGGTCAAGGGTGTTGCTATATGGGTAGTTGCGCTAACTTTGATGATAATTTTATCGGTCGGTCAGCCTTGGATCAGCAAGGTATGGACCTTGCTACACGTATAGCTGTTACAGATGCAATCTACGCAGGATTTCCTGGTAGTCCGCAATCAACGTTCTCGCTGGACGGTTCTCTAGCCAAACGTAGTCGAAGGCGTGCGCGTCTCATCACGGAATTTGTGGGCTCATACGCTTCACGTAAACGAGGCTTTACAATTGGAATTGTAGGTGTCGTCTCGGAGTTTGTTAAGTCTTTTAAAGAGCAAGGTTTTAATGTAATCGCGTTCGATCTTGACCCGATTGTTGTAGGTAAGATTTATGGCGGAGTTGAGGTGCGTCACGGTATCTCGTCTTTCGATGATCTAAGCCGCTGTGACGTTATTCTAGCCACAGGAATGTCACTCTGGACTAACACCCTCGCAACACTCGTCTGTTTTGCGAACGCTTACGACAAGCCTCTATTGCTTTACGCAGAAACCGCGGCGCACTTGGTGCCGTATCTTGTGGGTCGTGGTATTACGGCTGCTATAGCAGAACCTTTTCCATTCTATGTTTTTGGAGGTGATGCCGTAATAAGGATGTATTCTGCTATACAGAATCTGCCGCATGCCCGCGGTGTTATTTGCCTTCCAGAAATCTAAATAGGGTTGATTTGTCATGTCTACTTGTTTTGAATTTGTTCGTATTAAGACGCGAGATGGTGTCGAGCTTTGCGGGATGATGTCTAAGGGTACTGGATTTGAAAATAGAGCGATAATTCATGTTCATGGTCTGGCTGGTAATTTCTATGAACAAAGGTTCGTCGATAATTTAGCGAGTGCGGCGGAATCTTCCGATTGTAGAATACTGCTTTTTAATAACCGTGGTCATGACTATTTTTCTGACGCCATTAAGGAAATTGACGGAAGGCGTGAAACCGTTTCCAAAGGCGGTGCGCATGAGCGTTTAGCAGATGCTGCTTATGACATTGAGGCGGCGATCGCGTTTGTGAAGGCGCGCGGATTAGATGATGTCATTATCACTGCTCACAGTACTGGATGTGTGAAGCTAGTGCGCTATGTTCTGGATACTATCAATCATCCGAAAATCACTGGAGTTGTTTTTATCTCTCCATCGGATGATGTCGGACTGCAGGCAGAAAACGCAGGCGCAGAATTCCAGAAAACTATTGATGCTGCGAAACACATGGTGCAAGAAGGGCGTGCTGACGAAATCATGCCTGATGGTACTTTTTTCTATCCAATCGATGCGCAAGCTTACCTAGACCTTTTCGATCCGCATGGTTTTGGAAATGTTTTTGATTTGACTAATCGCGGGCGTGGTTTAGAGATGTTATCGAACTGGAGTATTCCAACTCTTATCGTATTAGGGTCTGAAGATATTGCCGTAACAGATACCGAAAAAAAACGTGCTGCGGAAGAGATACTGCAAGCACTGCCCGAGGACAGTGCGCACCGGTCTGTGGTGATCGAGGGAGCAGCTCACGACTATGCTGGCTATGAATCTAAACTTCAGGTGATTATCGAAGAATGGATAGCCAACCTTCTAGCTTAGCTAAGAACTGGCCGTCAGCCGGTATTCTAAGCAAACTTGCATCTCTTCCGACGCGAATTCGGACTCCGGTATTTGTATACTTTGAGTCGGTCTTGCGAAGTCGCCTTCAAGATTTACTCCAATGCTCTGCACCGCAGACTATTCGTTTTTCCTTGAAGGCGAATCCTCATCAAGACGTCTTGCGCATTGTCTCAGAAGCCGGTTGTGGTGCCGATGTGAGTTCCCTTGCTGAATTGCGAGCTGCTTTAGAAGCCGGGATCGAGCCTCGCTATATATCATGTGTTGGCCCATGGAAAGAGCCGTCATTGATAAAGCAGGCACGATTGTGTGGCGTACAGCGATATTGCATAGAGTCGTTAGATGAAGCAAAAGAGATGGCCTGGCTTGTTGGGCATGACAAAGAGCTTTATGCGCGATGTATTGCTCGATTGGAAAGCTCTTCTGTTGTGGAAAATATGATGCACCTGCAGACACCTTTTGGCCTAACTTTAGAGGAGCTGCATTACGCGATAAAGAGTCATATTCAATTTGACGGTTTGCATATATATTCCGGCAGCGATTACCGTAGTTTTGATGCAGCAACGGCAATACTAAGAGCAATCCCGGAATTTGATCTTATTTTTAAACGGAGGTGGCCAATACAATATGGTCCTGGGTTGGGTGTTTCGTATGATCCGTTTGAGCCAGAGGAGAAGTGGCAGGATCTCGCCAAAGGAGTAGAAAACATTCTCGGCAAGCGGCCGGTTACCTACGAGATTGGGCGATATATTGTCGCGCACTGTACGGCTCTTTTAGTAACAGTTAAGGTGAGAAAGAGACGAGGTGAAACAATAGTGTGCGTCACTGATGGGGGGATTACTTCATTTGCTCGTACATTGCTGACAAAAGCGGTGCATCCAGTATTTTCGCTGAACTTTCTAAATATTCCGCCAAAATACTACGGTCTTAAAATACATTTGTGCGGGCCAACGTGTACGCCGCTGGATAGTATTGCGTGCAAGGGGTATTTTCCGGATGTGGAAGTAGGAGATAAACTTGCGATTTTGGTTGCTGGAGCATATGGTCACAATTTAGCGTTTCGAGGGTTCATGGGTTATGAAGGGGCTCCCTTTGTCAGGTATGAAGATATCGTTTAAACGCAAATTAATATTGATTTTAATATTGTTTTCTCCACATGTTCTTGTCTTCTTTTGCTTTTTTGAGCCAGTTTTTTTTTGGGTGCTTTTTTGTATCTCGCTTTTAGTATTTTTGGTGGCTTTTTTTTCTCTTCCGAAAATCGCATCTATCTTCTTGTACTTTGCACAGCAACGTAATAGTTATCTTGAGTTTTCTTTGATGGTTGTGCGGTGCATTTATTGGAATTCACTGATTTATTTGCTCTCATTAGCACTGGTTGGTTTTGCGCTTTTCTTTTTGGGGTCAAGTGATTGGATGGGTGTGGTTGCTGCGTTTTTAGCTGCTATTCCAATGCTCCTATATGCTTGGAGGAGATTTCCTTTTAGTGCGATAAAGTTGATTGCGCCGGCATTGAATGATCAGGTGATATTGGATCGAAATCCTCTTTACACATTAATGTGGCATCTAACGCAGGAGCTAAGTTCTGAAGACCGTATTGTGGTTACGACTTTAGAGTGTGCTCCGACAGATTATGTAGAGGAAAGTTTGGACTCCAAGTTATTTATGGAGCGATGGCAAGAAAAGGTTCGTGAAGGAGTTTTTGTAAAACACGTAATTAGATTGTTTGATGAGCCTCAGGACCTAAAAAACTTGGATAAACGTCTATCTGATTACAAAAATTTGCCGAATTATCAGATTGGTGTAATGCTGGCTCCTCCGTCCCGGCCATTTGTCGATCTATACATAGTGTCTGGCAAGTATGCAGCGATTTTCTATGCAACTTCTGCGGCAGAACCATATTTAATGCGTAATGCGCTTTTTGTTACTGGGGAGGCAAGAGTTAACTCTATAGAGAAATGGTTTACAGAAACGCTTTGGTCTTATTGTGAACCTCTAAAAGATACGTTCAAGATAAATTATGAGCTATTTGGTCAGATAAAAAGGCGTGTAGAGGTTTTAGGGGAGTGCGACGGGGGGCGGTTTTGGACGAACCTTCCGGATTACTTTTTGGCAAGACCTATTTTTCTCCCTTCGCTGGTTGCGTTTATTAAGACGATTCAGAATTCCGCCTCGATGCGCGAAGAAGACGTGCCACCAGAAATATTGTGCCAAGTGGAGAGCCAGCTTAGAAACCTAGCTCAGATAATTGCTGATTCTTCAGCAATAGCTGGGCGACGTTTCTCTAGTTCTTATGAAGCTTTGAAAGAAGTTTGCCGGCCTCAGGTCTCTTTGCAGGCTGTAAGTGTTATAGATAACGAAACTTACTGGCTTTCAAGGTCGGGGCAGGCGCAAATGAATTTCGAGAAGGAATTGTCGAAAGAAGGAGTGGCAATCGAGCGTGTATGCGTGGTAGCTGGATTAGATAGGTTGTCACAATCGATGCAGAAAGTTCTTTTAGAGCTAGGGAAATATATGCGTGGAGCATCTCTGATGCTTGCTGATCGTAATTCGGTGAATCAGGCAAGCTTGCCAGCTAATTCAGCGGATTTTGCGATTATTGATAAAAAATGTGTGATCGTTGATCAAGGCGGCTCTGTTGGTGCTAGATACGATCGTGAGATCGTTAGCCGCTATCAAGCGCATTTCAATGCAATTTCTGAGGTTTCAATGCCATTTGTAGCGGAGGGTGTGATGAAGCAGGAGGAGTATGCTGAGAGAACTGTTGTGGAGTTGGATCTTGTAGCCTATAGTTCTTTGGCAAGAACGTTAGAGGAGAATCTGGATACAAGCGCTGTCGCAAAGTTAAATCTGCAGATAGTGGAGTTTGTGGATGACGCGTTGCGTAGAAACGGCGAAGACCCAAGGGAAGTCGTTCTGAAAAGAACAGGGGATGGTGCAATATTGGCGTTTACAGAGAGCGAAAAAGCGCATCAGTTTGCTGAGTCTTTTTTTGAAATTGTAGGAAAATTTAACGAGAAGAAGACAGCTGAAACATCAGCGCAGCGGCGATTCCGTATGGGAGCAGCAACCGGAAAACTGTCTTTTATGAGGCTAGGTGATGGTACTTTAGACTTTGCGGGCACTACAATCGCAAATGCAGTGCGGTTGGAAGCGGCGTCAAATCCTGGGTGTATGTGTATAGATCTAGAGACCTTTTCAAGGTTGCCTAATGCGATTCAAGAAGTTTATGAATGTGAATGTACTGTGCCAGGGAAAAGGGATGAATTATTTCATGCGCGGTGCCGGCGCTTTGCTGAGATGGGGGAGGCGCCATCAATAATTTTGGAGGCAGAGAAAAAAACCGATAAAAAAACAGTTTTGGATATTTTGGAAAAGTTGGAGCGAGAAGATCAGATAGATATATTGACTGTTCTTTTAGAGATGCCGGTGAAGGATCGGCCCGCACGGACTTTGAATATTTCTCAAAAGCGTGTTGAGATCTTCAAGTGGGCGGCTTCTCAGGAGGGTTGCGGGCTGTCGACTCTGCAGGCGGAATCGGATTACCTTTGGAAGAAAAGCCAAAATTAGGCGATTTGAAGCGATTTGAAGCGATTTGAAGCGATTTGAGGAGATTTGAGGAGATTTGAGGAGATTTGAGGAGATTTGAGGAGATTTGGATTAGATTTGAAGGACACCCATTTACCTGAAGGACACCCATTTACCGTTGACGCTCCCAAGGCGCTCTACTACGCTTCCTCCAACACCTCCAGCGGAGATGCCCCATGACCCGTCCCCGCGCCTCGCTCGTCTCCTTGTCCGATACGCCCTGGTATCACGTCGTCACGCGGTGCGTGCGCCGGGCGTATCTCTGCGGCTTCGATCGGTTGACCGGACGGAGCTTCGAGCATCGTCGCGGCTGGGTGGAGCTACGGTTGCGCCAGCTCGCGGGGGTGTTCACGATCGATGTCGCGGCCTATGCGGTGATGAGCAATCACGTGCATTTAGTGGTGCAGGTGGACGCGGCGTGCGCCGCTCAGTGGTCGGATACCGAGGTGTTGCGGCGCTGGCGCTGTCCGCCCGGCGCCATCTGAAGGACACCCATTTACCGTTGACGCTCCCAAGGCCCTCTCCTACGCTTCTCCCAACACCCCCAGCGGAGATGCCCCATGACTCGTCCCCGCGCTTCGCTCGTCTCCCTCTCCGATACGCCTTGGTATCACGTCGTCACGCGCTGCGTGCGACGTGCCTATCTCTGCGGCTTCGATCGGCTGACGGGGCGGAGCTTCGAGCATCGACGCGGGTGGGTGGAGTTGCGGCTGCGCCAGCTCGCGGGGGTGTTCGCGATCGATGTCGCGGCCTATGCGGTGATGAGCAATCACGTGCATCTGGTGGTGCGGCTCGATGCGGAGCGTGCTTCTCAGTGGTCGGATACCGAGGTGTTGCGGCGCTGGCGGTGTCTGTTCCGGGGGCCTGTGGTGGTGGAGCGGTTCCTGTCGCCTGCGACGCGGGCGGGGATGACGGAGGCGGAGCTGGAAGTGGTCGCGGGATTGGTCGCGATCTACCGGGCGCGATTGGCGGATCTCTCGTGGTTCATGCGGGTGTTGAACGAGTCGATCGCGCGGGCGGCGAATCGGGAGGATGGGGTGCGGGGGCGGTTCTGGGAGGGGCGCTTTCGCTCGCAGGCGATCCTCGATGAGACGGCGCTGCTGGCGGTGATGGCCTATGTCGATCTCAACCCGATTCGGGCGGGGATCGCAGAGACGCCGGAGGAGAGTGCGCATACCGGGATTGCGGCGCGGATTGCCGCCTTGCGGGCTGACGGTGCGTGTGCGTCTGGTGAAGCGCTTGTCGAGACGGACGAGGCTTCGCCGGCGGTCCGTGTGACCGCATCGTCCGAGACCAAGGCCACCGACTCTGCTTCAGAATCGCGTAGCGACAACCTCTGGGAGACCGCGCTGAATCGCCTGCCGTCCGCGCCGCTGTTGCCCTTCGGAAATCCCGCCTAGGTCCCTGCGGCGATTCCTTTCACCTTCGACGATTATCTGACCCTGGTCGATTCGCTTGGCCGCGCTCTGCATCCGCGCAAGCGCGGCTCGATCCCAGCGGATCTGCCGGACATCCTCACCCGGCTCGGCATCGCGCCGGAGCGTTTCGTCAAGCACGCGGGCTTCCTGCTCAAGGGCTTTGGTGTCGCGATCGGCACGCCTGAGCGGTTGGCGGCGCTTGCTGCGCGTCGCGAGTGTCGCTATCTGCGCGGGCTCGGACGCGCCAGGGCGCTGTTTGGGCAGGCGGGCAGGGCGGCGTGAGTCGCCTGGGCGTCTGACTGACCGATGCCGCCTGGTCAGGCCGCGCGTCTGCCCGACAAATCTCCCGCCCCGCCGACCCCGAACCACAGCACCCGCCCGGCTCACCCCGCCCGCGCCTCATCCTCCCGCACCTTGAAGAACCCGGCATAGAACACCGGCACCGCGATCAGGGTGAGGGCGGTGGCGAAGGCCAGTCCGCCCATGATGGTGACGGCCATGGAGGCGAAGAAGACGTCGAAGAGCAGCGGGATCATGCCGAGGATGGTGGTGCCGGCGGCGAGCATCACCGGGGTGAAACGGCTGACGCTGGCGGCGACGATGGCGTCGTGGCGGTGGTGGCCGTCGGCGATGCGCAGGTCGATCTCGTCGACCAGGACGATGGCGTTCTTGATCAGCATGCCCGAGAGGCTGAGGAAGCCGAGCAGCGCCATGAAGCCGAACGACTGTCCGGTGGCGAGCAGCGCGGCGGTGACGCCGGTGATCGCCATCGGCACGCACAGCCAGATGATCAGCGGCTGGCGCACCCGCCCGAACAGCGCCACGGTGATCAGCACCATCGCCAGGAAGCCGAGCGGGACGCTGCGCGCGAGCGCGGCCTGGGCGTCGCTGGAGTCCTCGTACTCGCCGCCCCACTCGAGCCGGTAGCCCGGCGGCAGCGCGATCGCCTCGACCGCGCCGCGCACCTGCGCGAGCGCCGCGTCGGTGTTGGCGCCGTAGGCCGGGTCGGCCTGCGCGGTGATGGTGCGCGCCTTGTCGAGCCGGCGGATCAGCCCGTCCTCGGTGCCGGTCTCGAAGCGGTCGATGACCTCGGTCATGGGGATGTAGGCGCCGGCGGTGGCCGACCAGACGCGACGGTCGCGCAGGTCGGTGTTGCCGTTGCGCTCGTCATCGGGGGCGCGCATCACGATCGGGATCAGCCGATCGCCTTCGCGATAGAGCCCGACGCTGCGCCCCTCGGTGACCATTGCCAGGGTATCGGCGATGTCGGCGCGGCTCACCCCGGCGGCGGTGGCGCGCGCCTCGGCCAGGCGCGGGACGATCAGCGGGCGGTACTGGCGCCAGTCGTGGCGCACGTTGATCAGGTCGTGGTCGCGGAAGATGCGCTCGGCCTCGGCGGCGAGCGCGCGCAGGGTGGCGCTGTCGGGGCCGGAGAAGCGCGCCTCGATCTTGGCGCCGCCACCGGGGCCGAGGCGGATGCGGGTGGTCCAGCCCTTGACCTGGGGCTGGTGCTCGCCGATCCACTGACGCACGCGTGCGGCGATCTCGGGGATGCGCGCGGCGTCGGTGACGCGCACGATGCACTGGCCATAGGCGCTGTTGGGCAGCTCCGGGGCATAGACCAGCATCAGCCGGTCGGCGCCCGAGCCGCTGAAGCTGGTGACGTCGGTGACCCCGTCGAGCTGGCCGAGCGCGTTGCCGAGTTCGGCCATGTCGGCGGCGGTGGCGCGGATGTCGGTGCCCTGTTCGTGCCACACGTCGACATAGAAGAGCGGCGTGGCGCTGTCGGGGAAGAAGGACTGGGGCACGGCGCCGAAGCCGATCACCGCCGCCAGGGTCGAGCCGACCAGTGCCGCCACCGTGCTCAGCCGGTGGCGCAGCGCCAGATGCACCAGACCGCGATAGCCGCCGAGCAGGACGCCGCCGGTCTCCTCCTCGTCGCGGCGCTCGGCGGCGCTGCGGAACAGATAGCTGCCGAACAACGGGGCTACCGTCACCGCCAGCACCCAGCTCAGCAGCAGCGAGATGGCGATCACCGCGAATAGCGAGAAGGTGTACTCGCCGGTCGAGTCGTTCGACAGCCCGATCCCGGAGAAGGCGAGGATGCCGATCACCGTCGCCGCCAGCAGCGGCCACTTGGTCTGGTTGGTGATCTGCTGGGCCGCCTCCAGCGCCCCCAGCCCGCGCCGCATCCGCACCATCATCCCCTCGGCGATGACGATGGCGTTGTCGACCAGCATGCCCATGGCGATGATCAGCGCGCCGAGCGAGACGCGCTGCATGGTGATGCCGCCGATCTTCATCAGCAGCAGGGTGCCGAGCACGGTGAGCAGCAGCACCCCGCCGACCACCAGCCCGCCGCGCCAGCCCATCGCCAGACAGAGCACCAGGATGACGATCGCCACCGAGCTGGCGAGGTTGACGAGAAAACCGTTGACCGCCTCGTCGACCACTCGGTGCTGCTGGTAGATCGGATCGATGGTGACACCGAGCGGCAGGGTCTCGAGCAGCGCGTGGATGCGCGCCTCGACCGTCGCGCCGACCTCGACGATGTTGGTGCCGCTCTGCGCCGAGACGCCGATGGCCACCGCCGGGCGACCGTTGTGACGCACCAGCAGGGTCGGGATCTCCTCCTCGCCGCGGCTCACCCGGGCGATGTCGCCGAGCCGCAGGCTGGCGTGCTCGCTGCTCGCCCCGGGGCCGCCGAGCGGCAGCGCCTCGATGCGCGCGACCGAGTCGAAGGTGCCCGAGGGGGCGAGGCGCACCGAGCGGTCGACGACCCGCAGCGCGCCGCTGTCGACCACCGCGTTCTGCACCGAGATGGCGTTGGCGATCAGCGTCGGGGCGATGCCGAGCTGGGTGAGCACCGACTGCGGCGGCTCGACGAAGATGCGCTCGGCGCGCAGCCCGCTGATCGCCACCTTGGCCACGCCCGGTATCCGCAACAGCTCCTGGCGCAGGGTGCGGGCGAAGTCGCGCAGCTCGGCTTGGCTGTAGTCCGGGGCGCTGAGCGCGTAGTAGAGCCCGTAGACGTCGCCGAAGTCGTCGTTGACGTGCGGGGTGCCGGCCCCCGGGGGCAGGGCGGCGCTGGCGTCGCGGATCTTGCGCCGTAGCTCGTCCCAGATCTGCGGCAGCTGGCTGGAGTCGTACTGCTCGAGGATCTCGACATCGATCAGCGAGCGCCCGGGCTCGGAGCGCGAGCGGATCTCCTTGATCTGGGGCAGGCGCTGGAGGGCGATCTCGAGCTGGTCGGTCACCTCCTGCTCGACCTCGAGCGCCGAGGCGCCGGGATAGCTGGTGGTGATGATCGCCTGCTTGATGGTGAACTCGGGGTCCTCCAGCCGTCCCAGGCTGAACAGGGCCCAGAGCCCCCCGAGCAGACAGATGAGGATCAGCAGCCAGGTGTTGACCGGCTTGTCGATGGCGGCGCGGGCGATGTCCATGGATAGGGGTTCCCGATGCTACTGGGCGGTGTCGTCGAGCGGGCGCACCCGCTGACCGGCGCTGAGGAAGCCGACCCCGGCGGCGACGATGCGCTCGCCCTCGGCCAGCCCCGAGAGGATGCGCGCGTGGCTGCCGTCGAGGGTGGCGACCGCGACGGCGCGCGGCTGCACCTGACCGCGCTCGGGGTCATAGACCCAGACGCGGAAGTCGCCGGCGGCATCGGCGTCGAGCGCGCCGATCGGCACCTCGATCGTGCCCTCGGCGGTGGCGAGGATCTCGGCGCTGACGGTGGCGGTCATCCCCGGCAGCACCTGGATGTCGTCGGGGTTGGTCATGAACAGGGTGATGGTGTAGGTGCGGGTGCGCGGGTCGGGCTCGGTGGCGAACTCGCGGATGCTCAGCGGGAAGCTGCGCCCCGGCCAGGCCGAGAGCTCGGCGGTGATGGCGCCGACCTGCTCGCGCCGCACCCGCGCCATCAGCCGCTCGGGCACGTCGACCTCGACGGTGAGCACCGAGATGTCCTGCAGCAGCGCGATCGGCTCGCCGGCGCGGACGTTGACGAAGCGATCGACCAGACGCTCGGCGAGCAGCGCGTCGAAGGGCGCCTCCAGCTCGGTGTAGGCGAGGTTCTGCGCCGCCTGTTCGAGCCGCACCTGGGCGAGATCGGCGGTGGCGCGGGCGTCGTCGAGGGCGTTCTCGGCGAGATGGCCGCGTTCGCTGAGCGCCTGCTTGCGCTCGAGTTCCTTGCGCGCGAGATCGGCCTGGACCCTGGCCTCGCGCAGCGCGAGCGCGTAGTCGGTGGCGTCGAGCGCGGCGATCGTCTCACCGGCGCGGATGGTCTCGCCCTCGCGGATGGGGAAGCGTTCGAGCTTGCCCGGCACCTGGAAGGAGACGGCCGAGGTCTGCGAGGCCTCGATGGTGGCCGGGAAGCGGCGCGTCTCGACCCGGGGGCTGGCATCGACGGTGAACAGCCGTACCGGCTGCGAGGTCGGCGCGCTGTCTGATTGGTCGGCCTGGGCGTCGGCCTGGTCACAGCCGCCGAGCAGCATGCTCGACAGACCGATCAGGAGCATGGTGACGAGCGGGGTGAGGCGGGTGGGGGTCATCAAAGGGCTCCGTGATCGTCGAGGATGCGCCGGGCCTGGGCGCGCAGCGCATCGGCCTCGTCGGGGTCGAGCGGCGAGATGCCGAAGACGTCGAACATGTAGAGCCCGGCCATCGCCAGATAGAGCAGCCGGGCGTTCGGGATCTCGTCCTCCAGTGCGCCGAGCGCGTCGAGCGTCTCGGCGACGTGTGTGCGGATCGGCGCGAGCAGCTCGCGATGGTGCGCCGAGGCGGCGATCACCGCGATGCCAAGCTCGGGCGAGACCGGGCAGGGGGCGAGCGAGGCGATGAGCCGGGCGCGGCCCTCGCGGTTGGGCTGATCGGGCGGCAGGGTGTCGCGCAGCGCGCCGATATCGGCCTCGTCGCGTGCCAGGGTGCGCTCGACCAGCCCCTCGAGCAGCGCCTCCTTGCTCCTGAAGTGATAGAGCATCCCGCCCTTGCTGACACCGGCCTCGGCGATCACCGCGTCGAGCGTCAGTCGCGCGGCACCATCACGCATCACCACGGTCTCGGCGGCATCGAGCACGCGCTCGCGCAGCGACGGCTTGAGAGCTTGGGTCTCGGGCATGGGGGGATCACCGGTCTGGACGATTGTAAAACAGTCTAGACGGTACGAAAGGGGTGAGGCAAATGGGCGCCAGTTGTCAGCCGCCAGTTGTCAGCTTCCAGCCGCCAGCCGCCAGCCGCCAGCCGTCAGCGCCGACCCTCTTCCTGCTGGCGACTGGCGACTGGCGACTGGTCGCTGGAAGCGAGACGCTGACAGCTGACTCACTCAGTCGATGGTCACGCGGTGGGCGCGGAAGTCGCGATCGTCGTCGTCATCATCGTCATCGTCGTCGTCGTCATCGTAGTCGCCGGCGATGGTCACCCGTGACCCCGGGGCGATGCCCAGGGCGCGCAGGCTGTCGAGTTCGACGTCGAGTCGCTCGCTGCCGGTGTCGAGCAGGAAGCCGTCGTCCCAGACCTGTTCGATCACGCCGCTGGCACTGGTCTCGGCGCGGGTACCGAGACTGGTGACCAGGGCGAGCAGGGCGCCGTAGAGCGCGACATGGATGAGGTTCGGGCGTTGACGCATGGTTGCATCCTCCTTGGTGCAGTGAGAGGCGCCGCCGGGCGGCGCGGGATCGGGGTCCTTGCGGGTTTGCTTCGCCGGTCGGCGGCGGGCTCAGGCGACCATCCGCCGGTAGCTCTCCCAGGTGGCATAGCCGAGCACCGGGAAGATCACCACCAGCCCGATGAACAGGGTGAGGATGCCGAAGCCGGTGAGGGCGACGATCATCGCGGCCCACAGCGTCATCGCCGGCCAGCTCTGGCGGCAGGCGCGCAGGCTGGTGTGGATGGCGGTGAGCGGGCCGACGTCGCGATCGAGGATCATCGGGATGGAGACGGCGCTGGTGATGAAGACCGCGACCGCCAGCAGCAGTCCGATGCCGAGGAAGAACAGCGTGACCACCGGGTCGAAGTGTCCGGCCAGCAGGCCGGTGATGCTGTCGGACGAGGGCGAGAGGGTGTTGAACTTGATCGCGAACAGCAGTGCCGAGAAGCGTACCCAGGCCGCGGCGATCAGCCCGAGGAAGAGCACGAACAGCCCCAGGTTGGTGCGTCGTGCCCAGATCAACGCCAGGCTGTCGTGGATGGCCACCGACTCGCCGGCCTCGAGCTGGCGCGCGGCGACATAGAGCCCGGCGGCGAGAAAGGGGCCGAGCAGCAGCAATCCGGTGAGGAAGGCGATGGTGAACCAGGGCAGGGTCCAGGTCAGTGCCAGCGCGCCCCAGCAGGCGAGCACGAAGAGCGCGCCGTAGAGCAGGCTCGCCGCAGGTGCTTCGGCAAAATGCCTGACGCCGGTGGCGAGCCAGTCGAGCGGTTCGCCGATGTCGACCCGGCTGACCGTGGGCGCGGGCGTGGTCTGATGCGATCGGACGGCTTGACTGGGCATGTTCTCGACTCCGTGTGGATGACGGCGCGGGGCCGTGCGTGACGACGGGGACGGATGGCGGGCGCGGGCGCTCCGCCATGGTCGGTGAGACGCTGGAGGTGTGACGAAGTTCACTCCTGTACGTTGCATGATCGATGCTGGGCCCCATTAGGAAAACACGCGCATGGTGTTGTTTTTGCGCCGCACGCACCCCCGGCGCCGTCGGGGCGATGCGGGGCCAGGCCTCGCGCCGACCGGTCGCGTCCCGAGCCGCCGGTGGATCTCTTCCAGGCAGCCACCGTCGGCCGTGGACGGGCAACCCACAGAGACCACAAGGAGTCCATTTGATGAGTGAGCGCAGCGTCCACCACTTCCCGGGTGAGGAGATCGATGTCTACTGGGACGAGCGTCTGTGTATCCATATCGGCGAGTGCGTTCGCGCCAAGGGCGAGCTGTTCGTCTCCGGGCGCACGCCCTGGTGCGATCCCGATGTCACCGAGCGCGAACGGGTGCGCGAGATCGTCGAGCGCTGTCCGAGCGGCGCGCTGAGCTATGTCGACAAGATCGGCGCTCCCGAGCCCGCCCCTGGCGAGAACGCGGCGGTGGTGGTTTACAATGGCCCCCTGTACTGTCACGGTGAGCTGGCGCTGGAGGGCGTCGGCGAGGTGCCCGCACAGGCAGGTACCAGCCGCCGGGTGGCGCTGTGTCGCTGCGGGGCCTCGGCCAACAAGCCCTTTTGCGACAACAGCCACCGTGCCGCCGGGTTCGAGGACTTTGGCGCGGTCGGTGAGCAGGGGCGCGGCACCTTCGCCGCCGACGGGCCGCTGGCGGTGCGAGCGCTGCCCGACGGACCGCTCGAACTCGCGGGTAATCTGGTGATCCGCGCCGCCAGCGCGCGCGCGGCCTGGCGCGGCGACAAGGCCTATCTGTGTCGCTGCGGGGCCTCGGCCAACAAGCCCTTCTGCGACGGCAGCCATCAGCGGGTGGGCTTCAAGGGCGATTGAGCGCCGGTCGGCACCGGCGCAGGGAGGGATCGATGCCGTTCTCCAGTGCCGAGCGCGCCCTGCTGCTCGGCGGCCATCAGATCGGGCCGCGGGTGATCGCACGGCTCGAACAGCTCGGCGTCGAGGATCTCGACACCCTCGCCGAGCAGCAGATCGAGCCCCTGGTCGGGCTGATCGCCGACATGCTCCACGCCCCCTGCTGGCGCGCCAGCCCGCATGCCCGCACCGCCATCGGCAACGCCATCGCCATCGCGCGCGCCGCGCGTGAGCGCGCGCGCTGATGCGCGGCCCTTCTTCCCGTCTCCGCCCGTGCCCCGCCTCCGTCGGCGGGGCGCGTCCCCTAGGTGGCGCGGACGCGCCGCCCTCCGCTAGAGAGGTCAAGCTGCCATGTATCTGACGGCATTCATGCTCGGCGTGCTGGCGTTCGTGGTGTTCAAGGTGTTCGTGCGCGCCTTCTACACCGTGAGCCCGGACGAGCGCGCGCTGATCACCAGCTTCGGTCGCGTCGAGCGACTCGGCGAACTGATGGTCGAGGATCCGGCGCTCGACGCCGAGGAACAACAACGCTACCGCTTCCCGCAGGTGCGGGTGATCGGCCCCGGTGGTCCCTATTTCAAGTGGCCGTGGCAGGAGGTGCACAAGGTCAGCGTGGTCACCCAGGCCGTCGACCTGACCTGGGACCCGACCAAGAAGCAGGTGATGGTCGAGGCGGTCACCAAGGACAACCTCACCACCGGGGTCGGCGGTCAGATCCGTTTCCGCATCGCCGAATCCAACCTCTATGCCTACTGCTTCGGCGTCGACAGCCCGCTCGAACACGTCATGGGCTATTTCATCTCGGTGCTGCGCGAGCGTATCGCCAACTTCGTCGATCCCAAGGGCGAGGGGCTGGTCGGTGAGGGCGAGCTGGCGCAGGGCGAGGCCGCCGCCGAACTCTCCGAGGGCGTCTCGATCAACGACCTGCGCAAGAACCTGCCGCTGCTCAACGACTACATGGAGCAGCAGTGCCGCTCGACCGGGGCGCGCTACGGCATCGAGCTGGATGCCGCACTGATCACCCAGATCGACCCGCCGAGCGAGGTCGACCGTGCACTCTCGGCGATCAACTCCACCCGCAACCAGGTCGCCGCCGACATCTCCACGGCACGCGCCGACGCCGAGCAGCAGATCACCATGAGCAAGCGCGCGGTGGAGATCGCGCGCAACAACGCCCAGGCCGAGGTCGCGCCGCTGCGCGAGCTGGCCGAGACGCTGTCGCGGATCAAGTCGAGCGGCGGCGCCGAGGCGCTGCGCGCCTATATCCGCAACCTGCGCGTGCCGCTGTTCGAGCGCGCCTCGCGCATCGTCCGTACCACCGCGCTCGAGCGCTGAGGGGAGAGACGTCATGGATAGTCTGATCGGTTCCACCATCGCCTTCGTCATCGGCCTCATCTACATCCCGGTGCTGCTCGCCATCGCCCGCAGCCTCGGGCTCTATGCCGTGGTGCGCGAGCGCGAGGCCCAGGTCTTCACCCTGTTCGGCAAGGTCATCGGTACCCTCGACGAGCCCGGGCTGCGCTTCCCGCTCGCCCACTTCGGGCTGCGCGCGCTGCTGCTGCCCTTCTTCGGCAAGCGCTACAAGGTCTCCACCGCGCTGCGCCAGCACTATCTGCGCGACCAGATGGTCAACTCCGAGGAGGGCACGCCGATGGGTGTGGGGCTGTGGTACGAGATGCAGGTGAGCGATCCCATCGCCTATCTGTTCAACAATGCCAACCCCGAGGGTTCGCTGCAGGCCAATGTCGCCAGCGCCGCCGTCTCCACCCTGAGCAATCTGGAGATGGACAAGATGCTCGAGGACCGTCACCAGCTCAGCCGTCGGGTGCGCGCCGAGGTCTCGCCGCTCTCCGAGCGTTGGGGCTACCGGCTCGGCTCGGTCTACATCCGCAAGGTCGCCTTCACCGACCGGCAGATGGTCGACAACATCACCGACAAGGTGGTCAAGCGGTTGATCCAGGTCACCAGCGCGATGAAGCAGGACGGCGAGAACCGCGTCGGCCTGATCCAGAGCCAGACCGCCTACAAGGTCTCGCAACAGATGGCCGAGGCCGCCGCCACCCGCCCGGCGATCGTCGGCGAGGCGCTCAACGCCATCGCCGAGCGCGACCCCGAGGTGCTCGACGCCGTGCTCGAGGTGATGGAGACCGAGCAGCTGCTCGCCTCCGGAGCCGTGGTCGAGGTGCTGCCGCGCGACTCTGAGGTCCTGGTGCAGCTCGGCGCCACCCTGTAGTAGCCTGTCGTGCGCGGCGTCGACGAGGCGCCGCGCGCTGCCGCGCCGTGTGGTTCCATCCCCATGGATATGGTCATGTCGGCTCGGTCAGTCTCGTTCGATCTCGACCCCTATGGATTATCTATCCCCTATGTTCGATTGTCTCTGTTTCGACTTCGACGGCACCCTGGTCGACAGCACCGAGGCGGCGCTCGACGCCTTCACCCGGGTCGGCCCGGCGTTCGGCTGCGCCGCGCTCGACCGCGCCGCCGCCGAGCGGTTGCGCGGGCTGCACGCGCGCGAGATCGTGCAGACGCTGGGTATTCCGTCGTACCGGGTGCCGAGCTTCGCGGCGCGGATGCGCCGCGAGATGCGCGCCGGTCTGCTCGCCACCCCGCCGGTCCCCGGCTGGACCGAGACCCTCGAGGCGCTGGCCGCGCGCGGGGTGCGACTCGGCGTGCTCTCCTCCAACGCCAGCGACAGCCTGGAGACCTATCTCGCGCGCTATCCGCTGCCCCATCTCGACTTCGTCATCGGTGGCGCGGCGCTGTTCGGCAAGGCGCGCGCGCTGCGTCGGCTTGCCGCGCGCGAGCGGCTGCGCCCGGCGCGCATGCTCTATGTCGGCGACGAGCTGCGCGACCTGGAGGCGGCGCGCGCCGCCGGCACCGGCTTCGTCGCCGTCGGCTGGGGCTATACCGACCCGGCGCGGCTGCATGCGGCCGGTGCCGGGACGCCGCTGAGCAGCCCGCACGCGCTGCTCGACTGGATCGAGTCAGACGCTTTTGACGACGAGGGGGTGCGCCGTGTCGGCAGCTGATCCGGTGAGCGATCTACAGGCGGTCTTCGCCGCGCTGCGGGTGCGGCTCTCGGCGCGCATCCTCGGTCAGCGCGCCCTGGTCGAGCGGCTGCTGGTGGCGCTGCTCGCCGACGGCCATCTGCTCGTCGAGGGCCCGCCCGGGGTGGCCAAGACCAGCGCGGTCAAGGCCCTGGCCGAGGGGATCGAGGGCGACTTCCACCGCGTCCAGTTCACCCCCGACCTGTTGCCCGCCGACCTCACCGGCACCGAGATCTATCGTCCCCATGACGGCAGCTTCCGCTTCGATCGCGGGCCGCTGTTCCACAACCTGCTGCTCGCCGACGAGGTCAACCGCGCCCCGGCCAAGGTGCAGTCGGCGCTGCTCGAGGCGATGGGCGAGCGCCAGATCACCGTCGGGCGCGAGACCTATCGGCTGCCCGAACTGTTTCTGGTGATGGCCACCCAGAACCCGATCGAGCAGGAGGGCACCTATCCGCTGCCCGAGGCCCAGCTCGATCGCTTCCTGATGCAGGTGCGGGTCGACTACCCCGACCTCGACACCGAGCGCGCCATCCTCGCCCTCGACCGCGACCGGGCGCGCGACGGTGCCGGCGCGAGCGAGGGCGGCGCCGAGATCACCCAGGCCCAGGTGTTCGCGGCGCGGCGCGCCATCCTCGATCTCTATCTCGCCCCCGAGGTCGAGGACTATCTGCTCCACCTGGTGCTCGCCACCCGCGCCCCGGCCGACTACGACCCGGCGCTCGATGGCTGGTTGCGCTTCGGTGCCAGTCCGCGCGCCACCCTGGCGCTGGAGCGCTGCGCGCGCGCCCTGGCCTGGCTGGAGGGACGCGACTTCGTCTCCCCCGAGGACGTGCGCCGCCTCGCCCCCGACGTGCTCCGTCACCGTCTGCTGCTCGGCTACGAGGCCGAGGCCGAAGGGCGCACCGCCGACGACTTCATCGCGCTGCTGCTGGCGCGGGTGAGCTGTGCCTGAGACCAGCGCGCTTGCCGTCGGGGTCGCCGAGCTGGTCGGGCTGCGCGCCCGCGCCAGCGGGCTCGATCTCGCCCCGCGCGCGCGGGTGCTCGCCGCGCGGGGCGGGGCGCATCCGTCGCGGCTGCGCGGGCGCGGTATGGAGTTTGCCGAATCGCGCCCCTACCAGCCCGGCGACGAGCCGCGTCACATGGACTGGCGGGTCACCGCGCGCGCCGGTGAGGCGCACGTCAAGTGCTTTCGCGAGGAGCGCGAGCGCCCGGTGTGGCTCTGTGTCGATCAGCGCGCGACGATGCGTTTCGCCACCCGGGTGGCCTTCAAGTCGGTGATCGCCGCGCGCGTCGCCGCGCTGCTCGGCTGGGCGGCGCTGGCGCGGGGCGATCGCGTCGGCGGGCTGGTGTTCGACGACCACGCCATCCGGCTGCATCCGCCGGCGGCGCGTGGTCGCGGGCTGCTCGCGCTGTTCGAGTCGCTGGCCGCGCCCGCCGCCGTCTCGGCTGAGACGGCGATGACGCTGCAGACGGCGCTCGCACGGCTCGATCGGGTGGTCCGTCCCGGCGCGCTGGTGGTGTTGGTGAGCGATCTCGCCGGGCTCGGCGCGGGACGCGACCCCAGCCTGACCCGGCTGGGGCGCGGTGCCGAGCTGGTGTGGGTACAGATCGAGGATGTGCTCGAGTGCGAACCGCCGCCGCCCGGACGCTACCCGGTGCTCGCCGCCGGGCGCCGCGGCTGGCTCGACCTGCGCGGGTCGCGACGGCGCGCCGCCTGGGCCGAGGCGCGCGCCGCTGCGCGCGAGCAGATCGTCGAGCAGGCGCGCGCCCATCGCGCCCACCTGCTGCGTCTGCGCACCGATCAGGACCCGGCCGCGGCGCTGGCGCGCGGGCTCGGGCTGCGTCCGGGGTGGGGGCGATGACCCCGACGGATCCGCTTGCCGGGCTGCGCGACTGGCATGCACCGGCGCCGGTCGGCTGGTGGCCGCCGGCGCCGGGCTGGTGGCTGCTCGCCGCGCTCGGGCTGGCGCTGCTCGGTTGGGGCGTCTGGGCCTGGCGGCGCCACCGGCGGCGTGTCGCGCCCCGACGCGCGGCGCTCGCCGAGCTGGCGCGGCTGCGCGCCGGGTTCGCCGCCGACGGCGATGCGCGGGCGCTTGCCGCCGGGTGCTCGCGCCTGCTGCGTCGCCTGGCGCTGGTGCGTCATGGCCGGGCGCGGGTGGCCGGGCTCGCCGGCGCCGACTGGCTCGCCTTCCTCGATGCCGAGGGCGGCGCGGGGGCCTTCTCCAATGGGATCGGCTGGGCGCTGGTCGAACAGGCCTATCGACGGCCGGGCGACTCGGCGGTCGACGCCGAGGCGCTGCTCGAGCTGGTCGAGCGCTGGATCCGCGCCCAGGGGCGCGGGCGATGATCTCCCTGGCCTGGCCCTGGGCGCTGCTCGCGCTGCCCCTGCCGCTGCTCGCGCGGCGGTTGCCACCGGCGCGCCGGGCGCCGGGCGCGGCGCTGCGCCTGCCGCCGACGCTGCTGCCCGAGGGGTTGGCCGGCACGGCCAGTGGCGGCGCACGACCCTGGCGTTGGCTGGCGCTGCTCGCCTGGGTGCTGCTGGTGCTCGCCAGCGCACGCCCGCAGTGGGTCGGGGACCCGCTCGGGGTGCCGCGCAGCGGGCGCGACCTGATGCTCGCGGTCGACATCTCCGGCAGCATGGAAGAGCCCGACTATCTGCTCGCCGGGCGTCGGGTGTCGCGTCTGGCGGTGGTACAGCAATTGGCCGGCGACTTCGTGCGGCGGCGCGAGGGCGACCGGCTGGGGCTGATCCTGTTCGGCTCGCGCGCCTATCTGCAGACCCCGCTGACCTTCGACCGCGCCACGGTGGCGACCCTGCTCGCCGAGAGCGTGGTCGGGCTGGCCGGGCGGGAGACGGCGATCGGGGACGCGATCGCGCTGGCGGTGAAGCGGCTGCGCGAGGCGCCCGCAGGCGAGCGGGTGCTGATCCTGCTCACCGACGGCGAGAACACCGCCGGTCATATCGCCCCGCTGGAGGCCGCCGCGCTCGCCGCCGAGGCCGGGGTGCGGGTGCACGTGATCGGGATCGGCGGCGGCGCCGACGGTCGGCTCGGCGGGCTCGGGCTGCGCCTGCTGCGCCAGGGGCGCGGCTTCGACCCCGAGACCCTGGAGGCGATCGCCGCGCGCACCGGCGGGCGCTTTTTCTCCGCCGGGGCGAGCGAGGCGCTCGAGGCGGTCTATGACGAGATCGACCGCATCGAGCCCGAGGCGCGCGAGGCGCGCGCGCTGCGCCCGCGGGTGGAGCTGTATCCCTGGCCGGCGGGTGGCGCGCTGTTGCTGGCGCTGCTGATCGCGGCGGCGCGGCTGGGGGCGTGGAGGACGGAGGATGGCTGATTTCCATCTGTTGCGCCCCTGGTGGCTGTTGGCGCTGATTCCGCTGCTGGCGGTGTTGGTCGCGGCGGCGCGGACCCGGGGCGGGGCGGGGCGCTGGCGCGCGCTGGTCGATCCCGAGTTGCTCGAGGCGCTGCTCGTGCCCGGGCACGGCGCGACGCGGCGCTGGCCGCTGGCGCTCGCCGTGCTGGGCGGGGTGTTGCTGGTGCTCGCGCTCAGCGGGCCGACCTGGCAGCGCGTGCCGCAGCCGCTGCTCGAGAGCGGGGTGTCGCGGGTGCTGCTGCTCGATCTCTCGCCGAGCATGGGCGCGGCCGATCTCGCGCCCTCGCGGCTGGCGCGCGCACGCTTCGAGCTGCTCGACCTGCTGCGCGGCCAGCGCGACGGCGCGGTGGCGCTGATCGCCTTCGGCGCCGCGCCCTTCCTGGTCTCGCCGCTGACCACGGACGCGCGCACCATCGCCGCCCAGGTGCCGCTGCTCGAACCCGCTCTGTTGCCGGTCGAGGGTGCGCGTCGCACCGACCTGGCGCTGGCCGAGGCCGGCGCCCTGCTCGATCGCGCCGGGGCACGGCACGGCGAGGTGGTGCTGCTGACCGATGCGCTCGACGGTCCGGCCGCAGCGCTGGCCGCGGCGGGCGCGCTGCGCGCGGCCGGGCACCGGCTCTCGGTGCTGGCGCTGGGTCGCCCCGGCGGCACGCCGCTGCCGTTGGCCGAGGGCGGGCTGGCCACCGACGCCGAGGGCGCGGTGCGCCTCGCCCCCTTCACCCCGGAGGCGCTGCGCAGCCTCGCCCGGGTCGGCGGCGGGCGCTATCTGGAGGCGCGCGCCGATGGGCGTGACACCGAGCGCCTGCTCGCCCTCGGTGACCCGAGTCCGGGCGAGCACGAGCAACTGGTGGCGCGCTGGCGCGACCAGGGTCCTTGGTTGCTGCTCGCGCTGCTGCCGCTGGCGGCGCTGGCCTTCCGTCGCGGCTGGCTGTTGCTGGTGGTGGTGCTGGTCTGGCCCGTGCCACCGGCGCGCGCCGATGGCTGGGACTGGCTGTGGTGGCGTCCCGACCAGCAGGGTGCGCGGGCGCTCGCGGCGGGGGACGCCGCCGGCGCGGCCGAGCGTTTTCGCGATCCGGCCTGGCGCGCCACCGCGTTGCAGCGCGCCGGTGATCCGGCCGCGGCGCTGGCGGCGCTCGCCGGGGTGACGGGGGGCGAGGCCGAGTACAACCGGGGCAATGCGCTCGCCCGGCTCGGTCGGCTCGACGAGGCCGCCGCCGCCTATCGCCGGGTGCTCGAGAGCGACCCGGACCATGCCGATGCCCGTCACAACCTCGAACTGGTCGAGGCGGCGCGCGCGCAGACGCCGCCCGAGAACGCCGGTGGGCCCGGTGACGACGATGACACGGGGGACGACGGTTCGGCCGATGGCGAGCGATCCGGGGAGCCGTCGGACGAGCCGAGGGACGCGGCGGGCGCCGCGGAAGACGAGAGCGCACCCGACGCGCCCGGTGATGAGCCGCCCGCACCGCGCCCCGATGATTCGCCCTCGACCCGCGATGATGGAGCGGGCGACGATCCCGATCCCGATCCCGATCCCGATCCCGATCCCGATCCCGATCCCGATCCCGATCCCGATCCCGATCCCGATCCCGAGTCCGAGTCCGATCCCGATCCCGATCCCGATCCCGAGTCCGAGTCCGAGTCCGAGGCCGGCGGGACCGGGCGCGGGGCGGGGACCGAGGCGGCGGGCGCGCGCGAGGCCGCCGACGCCGATCCCGGCGACGAGCGCGCCCGCGCCCTCGATGCCCAGCTGCGGCGGGTGCCGGACGATCCCGGCGGGCTGCTGCGTGAACGCTTTCTGTTGCAACACCTGCGTCGGGAGGGACGTCTGCCGTGAGACCCTGGTCGCTTGTCCTGCTCATCCTCCTGCTCGTCGGCTGCTCGCTCGATGCCCTGGCGCAGTCGGCGCCGCTGCGGCTCGATCTCGAGCGTCAGCGCCTGGCGCTCAACGAGACCCTGGTGGTGCGGCTGATCGCCGAGGGCGGACTCAAGGGCGAGCCCGATCTGCGCCGGTTGGAGCAGGACTTCGAGGTGCTCGAGCGCAGCCATGCCGAGCAGATGCGGATCATCAACGGCACGATCTCGCGGCTGCGGGTGTGGACCCTGGTGCTCGCGCCGCGTCACCCCGGAGTGATCGAGATCGCCCCGATCGCGCTCGGCGCGGCGCGCACCGAGCCGCGTCGGGTGGAGGTGGTGGAGGCCGGGGCGCGGCGCGCTGCCGAGCCCGGCACGCCGCCCCTGGCCCGGGTCGAGGCCGAGGTCGAGACCGCCACCCCCTATGTACAGCAGGCGCTGGTTTATCGGGTGGCGATCCTGCTGCGCGAGCGTCCGCTGCAGGCGGCGCTCTCGGCGCCGGTGGCCGAGGGCGCGATCGTCGAGCCGCTGGGCGAGGACCGGAGTGCCCGCGCGGTGGTCGACGGCGTCGAGTACACCCGGGTCGAGCAGCGTTATCTGCTCATCCCCCAGCACAGCGGGGCATTGCGGGTCGAGGGGCCGCGGCTCGATGTCATCTTCGCCGCCGCGCCCCGTCCGGGGGCGCTCTATCGCGACTTCCCCAGCCTCTCGGGCTTCGGTGCCGGGGGCGGCGAGCGGCGGCTGGTCGAGCGCGCCGAGACCCTGACTCTGCAGGTGCGAGCGCGCCCGGACGCCGCCGCCGAGCCCTGGCTGCCGGCGAGCGCGGTGCGGCTGCGCGAGGACTGGGCCGAGACCCCGCCGCGCGCGGTGGTCGGCGAGCCGCTGACGCGGGTGCTGACGCTGGAGGCCGAGGGCGCGAGCGCCACCCAGCTCCCCGAACTGGTGCTGCCCGAGGTCGAGGGCGCGCAGCGCTATCCCGGTCGTCCGCGGGTCGAGGACGGGCTCGCCGTCGGCGAGGTGCGCGCCAGCGCGCGCCACGAGATCGCGCTGATCCCGACCCGCCCAGGTCCGCTGCACCTGCCCGAGGTGCATCTGGCCTGGTGGGACCTGGTCAACGACCGTCCGCGCGAGGCGGTGATCCCGGCGCGTACCCTGGAGGTCGCGCCGGCGCCCGGCACGGCGCTGCCCTCGCGCCCGGCCTCGGCGGCCGTTGCCGAGACGGTGGCGGGGGACGGACCGGTCGCGACCGATGAGGGTGGGCAGGGCGCGGCCGGGGCCGGGCCCTGGCCCTGGATCGCGTTGGTGCTGGGGCTGGGGTGGGCGGCGACGCTGATCTGGCTGTGGTGGCGCCGTCCGCGCCGGGGGCGAGGCGCCGGTGGCGGCGCCGCGCGCCTCGGTGGATCTCGGTGCGGCGCGGGCCAGGGTGGAGGCGGCCTGTCGCGCCAACGATCCGCGCGCCGCGCGCGCAGCGCTGCTCGATTGGGGGCGGGCGCGCTGGGGCGCGCGGGCGCCGGCCGGGCCGGTGGAGCTGGGGCGGCGACTCGGTCGCCCCGGACTGGGCGCGACCCTGGCCGCGCTCGAGCGTGCGCTCTATGCCCCGACGGGTGAGCCCTGGGACGGGGCGGGCTGCTGGGCGCGGCTTGCGCCGGCGCTGACCGACGCCTCGACCGAGACCGCGCGTGCCACGCCGCTCGCGCCGCTCTATCCCGGCGCGGGCTGAGGGCTCAGGCGGGTTCGGCGAGCCCGTCGGTCGCCGGCTGAGGGATCCGCTCGATGATCTGGCGGTAGCTCACCGCGTCGCGCAACGCCTGCAACGGGCCGAGCGTGGGGTGATGGGCCTCGGGGGCGATCTCGAGCAGCGGGATCAGCATGAAGTCACGCTGGTGCAGACCGGGGTGGGGGAGTGTCAGCTGCGGCAGCGTCAGCACCCGGTCGCCGTGCAGCAGCAGGTCGAGATCGATGGTGCGCGGGCCGTTGCGCAGGGTGCGCCGGCGCTCGAGCCGCTGTTCGATTGTCTGGGTGTGTTCGAGCAGGGTCTCGGGGGCGAGCGCGGTCTCGACCTCCACCACCAGGTTGAGAAATTCGGCCTGGTTCTCGATTCCCCAAGGTCGCGTGCGATACCAGGACGAACGGCGCTTGAGCCGCGTCTGCGGCATTGTCTGGAGCAGCTCCAGGCTGCATATGATGTTCTGGGTCGGCGCGATGTTCGACCCGATCGAGATGAATGCCTGTGTTTCCGGGGGCATGGTCCGCCTTCCTCTGTCGTGGCCCGAGACAAACGAGCATGGTAGCTCAGCGACCTGGTTCTGCGTCGCTGTTATGTCCGTGAAAACGGCTTCGGGCATGTCGCTATCTGTTTTCGTACACATAACACTCGACCTATATCAGTCGCTATTCCAGCGAGGGCCTGCTGTCATGCTGAACCGATTGACGATGATGCAAAAATTACTGGTCACCCTGATCCCGGTGACCATCGTGGTACTGCTCGGGGTGATCCTGTTCGTGCGCGATGTGGTGCGCGAGTCGGCCACCGAGCAGGCCGTCGCGCGCTCCCAGGAGATCGCGCGCGCGCAGGGCGTGGAGCTGGCCAGCTCGGTGCAGGCCGAACTCGAGGGGGTGAGTGCGCTGATGAGCGTGCTCCATGCCCGCGACGAGATCCCGGTGGCGGTGCGTCGCGATTACTTCAGTGGACTGCTCAAGACCTATCTGCGCGACCACGAGGAGCTGGTCGGCACCTGGATGGTGTGGGAGCCTGATGCCTTCGACGGTGAGGACGGCCGTTTCGCCGACGCCGAGGCGCACGATGCCACGGGTCGCTTCATCCCCTACTGGTATCGCGATGGCGAGACCATCGGCACCGAGATCCTCGAAGACTACGAGACCCGCGATTATTACCGCCTGGCCAAGCAGAGCGGCAAGACGGTGGTGCTCGATCCCTATATCTATCCGCTCGGCGGCGTTGATCAGCTGCTCACCTCCATCGCGGTGCCGATCCTCGAGCAGGGGCGGGTGACCGGCGTGGTCGGCGTCGATCTACTGATCTCGGACCTGCAGGCCCGGGTCGCCGAGATCCGTCCCTATGACGGCGTCACCGCGCTGTTCAGTCAGGCCGGCACCATCATCGCCCACCCCGACGAGCGTCGTCTCGGCAAGGATCTGCGCGAGACCGATACCGACGTGCTCGGTGAGGACATGGAGCGCTTCGTCGCCGCGCTCGAGCGTGGCGAACCTTTCGTCACCCAGCGTTGGAGCGACAGCCTCGATGGCGAGGCGCTGGTCATTTCCCAGCCGCTGGCGCTCGCCGGCACCGAGCAGCACTGGACCATCGCCATGGCGCTGCCGGTGGGCAAGGTGCTGGCGCACGTCAACGCCATGATCACCAAGGTGGTGCTGATCGGCCTGGTCGGGCTCGCGGTGATGAGTGTGCTGATCGTGCTGCTTAGCCGCAATCTGGTGCGACCGTTGCGCGGGGTGGTCGGTGCGCTCGAGGATATCGCCAGCGGCGATGGCGATCTCACCCAACGCCTGCCGGCCGACGGGCGCGACGAGGTGGCGCAGCTGGCGACCGCCTTCAACGCCTTCGTCACCCGCATCCACGATCTGGTCCGTCAGGTCAGTGGCGCCACCAGCCAGCTCGCCTCGGCCGCCGAGGAGCTGTCGGTGACCAGCGACGGGACGCGTGAACAGGTCCAGCATCAGCATGCCGAGACCGATCAGGTGGCCACCGCGATGAACGAGATGACTGCGACCGTCCAGGAGGTCGCGCGTCATGCCAACGATGCCGCCAAGGCCGCGCGCGAGGCCGATCGCGAGGCCAACGAGGGTGCCGACGTGGTACGCGAGACGATCGATGCCATCGGTCTGCTGGCCAACGAGGTCGAACAGGCCGCCGGGGTCATTCACCGCCTGGAGTCCGACAGCGACGAGATCGGCAAGGTGCTCGACGTGATCCGCGGTATCGCCGAGCAGACCAACCTGCTTGCGCTCAATGCCGCGATCGAGGCGGCGCGCGCCGGCGAGCAGGGACGCGGTTTTGCGGTGGTGGCCGACGAGGTGCGCAACCTCGCCAGTCGCACCCAGACCTCGACCAAGGAGATCCAGGCGATGATCGAGCGCCTGCAGGAGGGGGCCAACAGCGCCGTCGGTGCCATGGAACAGGGTCGCGCGCGCTCGACCGAGACGGTCGATCAGGCCACCCGTGCCGGTCAGTCGCTGACCACCATTGCCGGGGCGATCGCGCAGATCAACGACATGAACACCCAGATCGCCAGTGCCGCCGAGGAGCAGAGTGCGGTGGCCGAGGAGATCGATCGCAACGTCGCCAACATCGCCCAGTCGGTCGACACCACCTCGCAGACCTCGGGTCAGATCGCCGCCTCCAGCGACGAGCTGGCCAAGCTCGCCGCCGAGCTGCAGGAGATGGTCGGCCAGTTCAAGGTTTGAGCCAGGGCGCGGGACGGAGGCTCTCGCCGTCTCGCGCGCAGTTCGCCGACTGGCACCCGGCGATGGGGCGGCGTACCATCGCGCCAGTGCCGTGAACCGGTTGGGGAACGGCAAGGGTGTTCGGGTGTGTGTGGTAGGACGAGAGCCTGGTGCAAACTGGACAAGATGCAGTAGGCGATGACGAGGCGCGGGGGGCGGGGCGGTTGCTCGGTCATTCGCTGACCCTGTTCTTCGCGATCTTTCTCGCCATCGCCGCAGTGATCGGTGGTCTCGGCGCCATCTTCTACCAGTCCGAGGTCGAGCGCTATCTCGAGAGCACCGCCGAGCAGGAGCGCTACCGCATCGAGCTGCTGCGCTATCTCGTCCATGGCACCTTCGACGACGTCATCGGCGACCTCTTCGTCCTCGCCGGTCAGAACGAACTCGAACGGCTGCTCGTTGACGGCGACAAGCAACACCTGCGCTCGGCCATCGCCGACGAGTATCTCGCCTTCGCCACCCTCAAGGGGGTCTATGACCAGCTGCGCTTTCTCGATCTCGAGGGGCGCGAGCGGGTGCGGGTCAACTACAACGATGGCGCCCCGGCGGTGGTGCGCAGCGCCGAACTCCAGGACAAGCACCAGCGCTATTACTTCACCGCCACCCTGGCGCTGCGTCGGGGCCAGGTCTACGTCTCGCCCTTCGATCTCAATATCGAGCACGGTGGACTCGAGCGCCCGCTCAAGCCGATGATCCGGCTCGGTACCCCGGTGTTCGATGCCGTTGGCAACAAGCGCGGCGTGGTGCTGATCAACTATCTCGGCCATCATCTGCTCGAGCGTCTGGCCACCGCCGGCACGTCGATGAGCGGCGAGATCGCGCTGCTCAACGCCGATGGCTATTGGATGCTCAGCCCGCGCGCGGACGATACCTGGGGCTTCATGATCCCGGAGCGCGCGGCGCGGCGCTTCGACAACGATTATCCGCGCGAGTGGGCGCTGCTGCGCATGCGCGAACAGGGTCAGGTCCGTACCGACAACGGTCTGTTCACCTTCGCCGAACTCCATCCGCTGGAGCCGGGGCGCCGACTCGGGGTCGGCCATCTCGCGCGCACCGCACCGGGCACCGAGCGCTATGTCTGGTATCTGGTCTCGCAGGTCCCGGCGGCGGTGATCGAGCGTTACACCGGCGGGTTGCTGGCGCGGTTGCTGATGCTCGGCGCCGGGGTGTTGCTGGTGATCGCGGTTGGCTCCTGGTACCTGGCGCTCGGCATCATCCGCCGGCGCCTCTACGAGTCGCAGCTGGTGACGCTGGCGCATTACGATCGTCTCACCGGGCTGCCCAACCGGACGCTGTTCTTCGATCGGCTCGAACGGCTCCACGAGAGCGCGATGCGTTACGGGCGCCGCTACGGTCTGCTCTATCTCGATCTCGACGGTTTCAAGCAGGTCAACGACACCTTCGGTCATCATGCCGGCGATCGGCTGCTCGAGCAGGTCGCGGTGTTGTTGCGCCAGGGGGTGCGTCGCGCCGATACCGTCGCTCGGCTCGGCGGCGACGAGTTCGCCATCCTGCTCTCCGAGGTCGGTGACGCCGCAGCCGCACACCAGTTCGGTGACAAGCTGATCGCGCTGGTCCGCGATGCCGAACAGCTGCACTATCAGGGGGTGCGGGTCGGGGCCAGCGCCGGGGTCGCCATCTATCCCGATCACGCCAGCTCACCGGAGCTGTTGGTGCGCCGCGCCGATCAGGCGATGTACGCGGCGAAGAAGCGAGGCAAGAACAAGTGCGTGGTGTGCCGGCGTCTGGAGCTGTCCTGAGCCGGGGCGCTCAGCTCTCGCGGGTGCGTCGCACCCAGCCGGTGAGGGTGTTGTAGAGTTCCTTGAGTCCGAGCGGCTTGCTCAGATAATCGTCCATCCCGGCGTCGAGGCACTGTTCGCGATCACCGGGCATCGCCAGCGCGGTGAGGGCGATGATCGGGGTGCGCCGCAGCGCCGGCGCCTCGCGCAGTCGCCGGGTGGTCTCGAGTCCGTCCATGCCGGGGATCTGCACGTCCATCAGGATCACGTCCGGTCGGTGCGCGCGTGCCTGCGCCAGCGCCGCCTTGCCGCTACGGGCGGTGGCGACCGCGCAGCCACGGATGCGCAGATAGGTGGCGATCATCTCCTGGTTGCTCTCGTTGTCCTCGACCAACAGCACCTGGACCTGGCCGAGCGCGTCTGCCTCTGCGGTCTCGTCGTCGCTTGCCGCATGGGCCCCGGGTTGGTCGCCGGCCTCCTGCGCCGCCGGGTCCCAGGGCAGCACGATGTCGAAGCGACTGCCGGCGCCGGGTTCGCTCTCGACCTCGATGCGCCCGTGGTGCAGCTCGGCCATGCCCGCGGCGAGCGCCAGCCCCAGCCCGCTGCCGTCGTACTGGCGCGAGGGTCGGCTGTCGAGCTGGACGAAGGGCTGGAAGAGGCGCTCGCGCTGCTCCGGGGCGATGCCGACGCCGGTGTCCCAGACGCAGACATGGACCTCGCCCTGGGTGGCGTCGGCGCGCACCTCGAGACCGATGCGGCCGCCCTCCGGGGTGAACTTGACGGCGTTGCCGAGGAGGTTGACCAGCATCTGCTTGAGCCGGCGGCTGTCGCCCTGGACCAGTCGCACCGCCGGGTCGATGTCGGTGGCGATGGTGATCGACTTGCGCTTGGCCGCCGGGCCGATCAGCCGCAGGCTCGCCTCCCACAGCTGGTTGACCGGGATCTGGTCCCAGCGCAGCTGCATCTGTCCCGAGGCCACCCGCGACATGTCGAGGATGTCGTTGATCAGCTCGAGGAGATGGGCGCCGTTCTCATGGATGGTATGGACGGCGCGTGCCTGTTGCGCGGTGAGCGGCCCGAGCAGGGTGTCGCCGATGGTCTCGGAGAGTCCGAGGATGGAGGTCAGCGGGGTGCGCAGCTCGTGGCTCATCGCGGCGAGGAACTCGTCCTTGGCGCGCGCGCTGCGCGCCAGCTCGACATTGGCGCGATCGAGTTCGGCGGTGCGCTCGAGCACCCGCTCGGCGAGCAGTGCGCGCTCCTCGGCGAGCGCCTGATGGGCGTTGCGCAGCGCCTGCTCGGCGCGCTTGCGCGCGGAGATGTCGGCGAAGGTGACCACCGCGCCGACCAGGCTGCCGTCGCGATAGATCGGGTTGGCGTGGTACTCGACCGGGATGCTGGTGCCGTCGGCGCGCCAGAACACCTCGTCGTCGACCCGCGCCGGGGTGCCGTCGCGGTGGGTGCGTGCGGCCCTGCAGTCGCAGGCGGCATAGGGGCTGGCATCGAGGTGTGAGTGGTGCAGGGTCTGGTGCATGTCGCGTCCGTGCAGCGCCTGCGGCGCGTCATAGCCGAGCATGCGTGCGCCGGCGGGGTTGCAGAAGGTGCAACGGCCCTGGGTGTCGACGCCGTAGATACCCTCGCCGGTGGATTCGAGCAGCAGGCGAAAGCGCGCCTCGCTCTGGCGCAGGTGCTCCTGGGAGTTGGCGAGATTCTCCTGCATGTGCTTGAGGGCATGGAGCATCTGCGCGTGCTCGTCGTTGCCGCTGACCTGGATCTGGGTGGAGAAGTCGCCGGCACTGACCCGCCGGGCGATTGCCGTGGCGGTGGCGATGGGCTGACCGATGGTGCGATCGAGCAACCAGATCAGCGCCGCCACGGCCACGCTCATCACCCCGAGCACCAGCGCCAGGACCTGGAACTCGGCGACGCGTGTCTGGTGGTCGATGGCGGCGATCTGGATGCGCTCGTGGGTGCGCGCCTCGGCCACCAGGCGGTCGATCAGCTCGGTCGGTTCGCGGTCGATGCCGCGCACGTCGCGGTCGACGATGAGCTGGGCGGCCGGGTCCTCGGCGCGATAGTGATCGAGCGCGGCGCGATAGGCCGTGCCGAGGCGCAGGTGGGCGGCGAGGAAGCGCTCGGCGCTGGCGCGCACCCGCGGGTCGTGCTCGCGCAGCAGCTCGAGCAGCCGGGCGACGGCGGCGCGGGTCTCGGTCTCCTCCTGCTCGAACTGCGCCAGATAGCGCTGGTAGAGATCGGGGTCCTGGCCGCGCAGCAGGATGTTCTTCCACTCCTGGACCTGGGTCTTGAAGCTGACCTGGGCGGTGAGCGCGGTGGTGACGATCTGCGAGCTGCGGGCGCGGATCTCGGACTCGCGGTCGGCGGCCTGCTTGTGGAGATGGAAACCGTAGAGTCCGACGGCGAGGTCGACGATGAGGATGGCGATGAGTCCGCCGGCGAAGCGTGTGCGTACGTTCATGTGCGATTCGTCGGGGCGCGGGTGTGGCGCCCGTGCGGTGGCGACCTCTGGGCGGGTTTCAGGACGGAGGCGTGGTGGCGGCGCGGTCGAGCATCTCGCTGGCGTGGTCGCGGGTGCGACGGGTGATCTCGGTGCCGCCGAGCATGCGTGCGATCTCCTCGATGCGCGCCGACTCGTCGAGCGGCTCGATCCGGGTGTGGGTCTCGCCCTCGCGCCGCTCCTTGCGCACCCGCAGCTGGCGGTGAGCCTGGGCGGCGACCTGGGGCAGGTGGGTGACGCAGAGTACCTGGCGCTCGGTGCCGAGTCGGCGCAACAGCCGACCGACGATCTCGGCCACGCCGCCGCCGATGCCGACGTCGACCTCGTCGAACACCAGCGTGGGGATGCGCCCGCAGGCGGCGGTGGCGACCTGGATGGCCAGCCCGATGCGCGAGAGTTCGCCCCCGGAGGCGACCCGGGCGAGCGGCTGCAGCGGCTGGCCGGGGTTGGCGCTGACCATGAAGGTGATCCGCTCCAGTCCGCCGGCCGTGGCGCGCTCGGTGGGCAGCTTCTCGAGCGTGACGGCGAAGCGACCGCCGGCCATGCCGAGTTCGCCCAGCGCCGTGCTCAGGGTCTTCTCGAGGCGCGTGGCGGCCGTGGCGCGCGCCGCGCCCAGGGTCTCGGCGCCCTGGAGATAACGCCCCCAGGCCGCCTCGCGCGCCTCGGCCAGTCCGGCGAGCACGATCGTGGCCTGTTCGAGTGCGTCGAGTTCGGCACGACGCTCGGCGAGGTATTCGGGCAGTTGAGCGGGAAAGATGCGATGCTTGCGCGCCAGCGCCTGGAGCTGTTCGAGCCGGGCCTCGACCGTGGCCAGGGCGTCGGGGTCGAGTTCCAACCCGTCGAGATAGTGACGCAGCGCCGCGGCGGCCTCGCCGGCGTGGATGCTCGCCGTCTCCAACAGTTCGCGGGCCTCGCCGAGCGCCGGGTCGATGGCGGCGAGGTCCTCGATCTCGGCGAGCACGCCGGCGAGCTGGTCGCAGATCGTCGGCTCGCCCTCGGCCAGTCCCTGGAGCACGGCGCCCGCCCCGCTCTGGAGCTGTTCGAGATGACTGAGACGGCGCTGCTCGCCGTCGAGCTGCTCGAGTTCCTGGCTGTCGATCGCCGCCGCCTCCAGCTCCTCGACCTGGAAGCGCAGCAGCTCGAGCCGCTCGGCGCGGCTCTGCGCCTCCTGCTCGGCGCGCTCGAGGGCGCGGGCGTGGTCGCGATAGGCGCGGAAGTCGGCGGCGACCTGCTCGGCGAGCGCGCGGTGTCCGCCATAGGCGTCGAGCAGGTCGCGCTGGGCCTCGGCGCGCAGCAGCGACTGGTGGGCGTGCTGGCCGTGGATGTCGACCAGCAGCTCGCCGAGCGCGCGCAGCTGCGCGGCGGTGATGGGATGACCGTTGACATAGGCCCGCGAGCGTCCCTTGGCCACCAGCAGGCGGCGCAGGATGCAGGTGTCCTCGTCGCTCTCGAGTTCGTGGGCGCGCAGCCACTCACGTGCCGCAGGCGTCGCCGAGAGGTCGAATTCGGCGACGATCTCCGCACGTTCGCGACCGGGGCGGATCATCGTCGCCTCGGCCTTGTCGCCGAGGGCGAGACCGAGGGCGTCGATGAGGATCGACTTGCCGGCGCCGGTCTCGCCGGTGAGCGCGCTCATCGCGGCCTCGAACTCCAGCTCGACGGCGCTGACGATGGCCAGGTCCCGGACCATGAGATGGGTCAACATGCCGCGCCGCCTCCGTGCTCGCTGGGGTGTGCGTTCATGCCCGCCGGGTCTGGGTGCGTCCGCCCCAGCCGAGCTTGGCGCGGAGGATCTGGTAGTGATCCTGCCCCAGGGGATGGAGCAGGGTGACGCGCTCGGGGTGGCGGGTGATCTCGATCGTTGCCCCGGGCGGCAGCTGCAGCTCGTCCTGACCGTCGCAGGTGACCTGGACGTGTCCCAGCTCGAGCGGGCCGACGCGCACCTCGATGCGTCGATCGGCGGGCAGCACCAGCGGGCGGTGGGCGAGGTCGTGAGGGCAGATCGGCACCAGCACGATGGCCTCGAGTCCGGGGTCGATCAGCGGACCGCCGCCGGAGAGGGCGTAGGCGGTCGAGCCGGTGGGGGTGGCGATGATCAGCCCGTCGGAGCGCTGGGCGTTGACGAAGACACCGTCGACATAGGTCTCGAACTCGATCATCCGCGCGGTGTTCCACTTGTGGATGACCACGTCGTTGAGCGCGCAGGAGCGGCGCGGCGGGGTCTGGTCGCAGTGGATGCGCGCCTCGAGCATGGCGCGCGAGTCGGTCTTGTACTCACCCTCGAGGATGCGCTCGAGCACCGAGCCGATCTCCTCGGGCGAGACGTCGGCGAGGAAGCCGAGGCGCCCGAGGTTGATCCCGACCAGGGGCACGTCGTGCGCGGCGAGCACGCGCGCGGCGTGCAGCAGGGTGCCGTCGCCGCCGACTACGATCACCAGGTCGCAGCGCTCGCCGAGTTCGTCGAGCGGGCGCGCGGCGCCGACGGGGGCATCGAGCAGATGGGCGCTCTCGGCGTCGAGCAGCACCTCGAGCGCGTGCGCGCGCAGATAGGCGCAGAGGGTGCAAAGGGTGCTGCGTGCCTTGTCGGGATCGCCTTGCTTGCCGATGATGCCGATGGTCTGGAAATGCGCCATGGAGTTCTGTGTGGGGTTGGGGACGGCGGGACCGATAAACGTTAGCATGGGCGGCCAGACACGCCAATAGGCGTCCGGGGGCAGCCTTGACAGGGTAGGAGCAAATCCCTAAATTCCTGTGTTAGCACTCTCTCACGGTGAGTGCTAACGGGGTCGATCCCTCTGATGTCCAAGGCCGCAAGGCAGGCGCAGGCGGGGTTCGGCGATGGTCCATCCGCGCGATCCAGTGATGTAGACGGCTGAAACCTTGGCAGGCGAGACGCGACAGTTCGAATCCCCGGTGAGCGAGCGGGCGCTGCTGTTCCTGAAGGCGTTGGTCGAGCGCTACATCAGGGACGGTCAGCCGGTCGGCTCCCGGACCCTGGCCAAGGATACCGGTCTCGATCTCAGTCCGGCGACGGTGCGCAACGTGATGGCCGATCTCGAGGACCTGGGGCTGCTGATCTCGCCCCACACCTCGGCCGGGCGGGTGCCGACGGCGGCCGGGTATCGACTGTTCGTCGACTCGCTGCTGACGGTCAGTCCGCCCTCGGCGCGCGACATCGCCTCGCTGCGCAGCACCTTCGTGCCGGGGATGGATGCCAAGTCGCTGGTGGAGACCGCCTCCAACCTGCTCTCCGGGGTCACCCATCTGGCCGGGGTGGTGATGCTGCCGCGTCACGAGCGCAACGCCTTTCGCCAGATCGAGCTGGTGCCGCTGTCCGACACCCGGGTGCTGGCGATCCTGATCACCACCGAGGGTGAGGTCCACAACCGCATCATCAACACCGATCGTCGCTTCTCACCCGCGCAGCTCGAGCAGTCGGCCAACTATCTCAATCAGATGTTCACCGGACAGGACATCAACGAGGTGCGCCGACGACTGCTCGAGGATCTCAAGCGCACCCACGAGAACATGGACCAGTTGATGATGCAGGCGGCGGTGCTCGCCCATCGGGTGGTGGAGGATGCCGATCGCAAGGACGACTGCTACATCGCCGGGCAGACCAATCTGATGGAGTTCGGTGAACTCTCCAGCATGGACCGGCTCAAGCAGCTGTTCGAGGCCTTCAATGAGAAGCGCGAGATCCTCCACATCCTCGATCGCTGCATCGCCGCCGACGGGGTGCAGATCTTCATCGGCGAGGAGTCGGGCTACGCGCTGCTCGACGACTGCAGCGTGGTCTCCACCACCTATCGGGTCGAGGGCGAGGTGGTCGGCGTGCTGGGGGTGATCGGCCCGACCCGCATGGACTACCAGCGGGTGATCCCGATCGTCGATGTCACGGCGCGGCTGCTGGCTGCGGCGTTGCGTCAGAATTAGCGCGAGACAAGGTTTCATCACGCGCTGCCGCGTCCGTGTCCGACGTGGTGGCGTGGTCGTTTACGGAATTTCGGAGGTCACAATGAACCCAGAGCAGAAGCGCCCCGAGCAACAGCCCGAGCAGCAGGGCCAGGGCGACGAGGCGGTCAACCGCGCCGCGGTCTCGGCTTACGCCGAGGCCTCGGCCGAGGTCGAGGTCGAGACGCCGGTCGAGGACAGCGCCCCCGAGGGCGAGCAGCAGGTCGCCCCCGACGAGCCGGCGGCGCCGAGCGCCGAGGAACTCGGTGCGGCGCTGGCCGAGGCGCGCGCCGAGGCCGAGGGACTGCGCGAGCAGCTGCTGCGCGTCCACGCCGAGGGCGAGAACCTCAAGCGGCGTCACGCCAACGAGCTGGAGAAGGCGCACAAGTTCGCCCTCGACGGCTTCGTGCGCGAACTGCTGGGGGTGCGCGACAGCCTCGAGCTGGGGCACCAGGCGGCGCAGGACGAGGCGGCCGACGTCGCCAAGCTGCGCGAGGGCACGGAGCTGACACTGAAGCTGCTCGGCGACGTGATGGACAAGTTCGGAGTGGCGCAGGTCGATCCGATCGATCAGCCCTTCGACCCCGAGTTCCATCAGGCGATGTCGATGCAGCCGCGCGAGGACGTCGCGCCGAACACCGTGGTGGGGGTGATCCAGAAGGGCTACATGCTCAACGGCCGACTGGTGCGTCCGGCACTGGTGCTGGTCTCCCAGCAGCCCGCCTGAGCATCGCTTGAACGCCCTGGGGGCCTCCCCCAACTGATCGAACAGCCAGGCGCCAAGGCGCCATACGACACCATTCGGAGACCATAGTCATGGGAAAAATCATCGGTATCGACCTCGGCACCACCAACTCCTGCGTGGCGGTGATGGAGGGCGACAGCGTCAAGGTCATCGAGAACGCCGAGGGTGATCGCACCACCCCCTCGATCATCGCCTACACCAACGACAGTGAGGTATTGGTCGGTCAGTCGGCCAAGCGTCAGTCGGTCACCAACCCGACCAACACCCTGTTCGCGGTCAAGCGTCTGATCGGCCGCCGCTTCGACGACTCGGTCGTCAGCAAGGACAAGGACATGGTCCCCTACAAGATCGTCAAGGCCGACAACGGCGACGCCTGGGTCGAGGTCAGCGGCAAGAAGATGGCGCCGCCGGAGATCTCGGCCAAGGTGCTGCAGAAGATGAAGAAGACCGCCGAGGACTATCTCGGCGCCGAGATCACCGAGGCGGTGATCACCGTCCCGGCCTACTTCAACGACTCGCAGCGTCAGGCCACCAAGGACGCCGGTCGCATCGCCGGGCTCGACGTCAAGCGCATCATCAACGAGCCGACCGCCGCGGCCCTGGCCTACGGCATGGACAAGCAGCGCGGTGACCAGAAGGTCGCCGTCTACGACCTCGGCGGCGGCACCTTCGACATCTCGATCATCGAGATCGCCGAGATCGAGGGCGAGCACCAGTTCGAGGTGCTCTCGACCAATGGTGACACCTTCCTCGGTGGCGAGGACTTCGACCTGCGCATCATCGACCACCTGGTCGAGTCCTTCAAGAAGGAGCAGGGCGTCGATCTGCGCAACGATCCGCTGGCGCTGCAGCGTCTCAAGGAGGCCGCCGAGAAGGCCAAGATCGAGCTGTCCTCGAGCCAGCAGACCGACATCAACCTGCCCTACATCACCGCCGACCAGAGCGGTCCCAAGCACCTCAACCTCAAGCTCACCCGCGCCAAGCTCGAGTCGCTGGTCGAGGAGCTGGTCGATCGCACCATCGCGCCCTGCCGTACCGCGCTGAAGGACGCCGGTCTCACCGCCGGCGAGATCGACGAGGTGATCCTGGTCGGTGGCCAGACCCGCATGCCCAAGGTCCAGGCCAAGGTCGAGGAGTTCTTCGGCAAGACCCCGCGCCGTGACGTCAACCCCGACGAAGCGGTGGCCATCGGCGCCTCGATCCAGGGCGGCGTGCTCGGCGGCGAGGTCAAGGACGTGCTGCTGCTCGACGTCACCCCGCTGTCGCTCGGCATCGAGACCCTCGGCGGCGTGATGACCAAGCTCATCGAGAAGAACACCACCATCCCGACCTCCGCCGGTCAGGTGTTCTCCACCGCCGACGACAACCAGACCGCAGTCACCGTGCACGTGCTCCAGGGTGAGCGCGAGCGCGCCGCGAGCAACAAGTCGCTGGGTCGCTTCGACCTCTCCGACATCCCGCCGGCGCCGCGCGGCGTGCCGCAGATCGAGGTCAAGTTCGACATCGACGCCAACGGCATCCTCAACGTCTCGGCCAAGGACAAGGCCACCGGCAAGGAGCAGTCGATCGTCATCAAGGCCTCCTCCGGTCTCTCCGACGACGAGATCGAGCGTATGGTCAAGGACGCCGAGGCCCACGCCGAGGACGACCGTCACTTCCAGGAGCTGGTCGCTGCGCGCAACCAGGCCGACACCATGATCCACTCGACCCGCAAGTCGATGGAGCAGCTCGGTGACAAGGTCGAGAGCGGCGAGTGCGAGTCGATCGAGCGCGCCATCAAGGACCTCGAAGAGGCCATGGGTGGCGAGGACAAGGAGCGCATCGAGGCGCTGACCAAGACCCTCGGCGAGTCCTCGGCGAAGATGGCCGAGCGACTCTATGCCCAGAACGCCGAGGCCACCGGCGGCGAGGCCGGCGCCGAGGGTGGCGCCGACGCCCAGTCGTCCGGCGCCAAGGGCGGTGCCGACGACGTGGTCGACGCCGAGTTCGAAGAAGTCAAAGACGACAAGAAGTGAGGTCAGCGGCCGCTAAGCGGCCGCCTCGACCTTTGTGGCGAAAGCGTACCGACGTTCCGCGTCCGTGCGCTTTCTGCTTATGAACACGTCCGAGGCTGGCGTGCTGCGGCTGGAATGAATCAATGTCAAAACGCGACTACTACGAAGTCCTCGGTGTTCAGCGCAACGCCAGCGAGGCCGATCTCAAGAAGGCCTTTCGCCGGTTGGCGATGAAGTATCATCCCGACCGCAACGGCGGCCCGGATGCCGAGGCCAAGTTCAAGGAGGCCAAGGAGGCCTACGACGTCCTCAGCGACGCCAAGAAGCGCTCGGCCTACGACCAGTTCGGCCATGCCGGGGTCGAGGGCGGTCCGGGCGGCTTCGGCGGCGCCGGTGACTTCGGCGGCGCCGGCTCCTTCTCCGATATCTTCGGCGACGTCTTCGGCGACATCTTCGGCGGTCGTGCCGGGGGCGGTGGCGGACGCCGTGCCCAGCGCGGCGTCGATCTGCGCTACGACCTCAGCCTGACGCTCGAGGAGGCGGTCAACGGCAAGGATGTCAGCATCCGCATCCCCACCCAGGTCGACTGTCAGTTCTGCGGCGGCAGCGGCGCCAAGCCCGGCACCAAGCCCAAGACCTGTCCCACCTGCGGTGGTGTCGGTCAGGTGCGCATGCAGCAGGGCTTTTTCTCCATCCAGCAGACCTGTCCCGAGTGTCGCGGCACCGGACACGTGATCGAGGAGCCTTGCGAGCACTGTCGTGGCCAGGGCCGGGTGCAGGAGGAGAAGACGCTGTCGGTGAAGATCCCCGCAGGCGTCGACACCGGTGATCGCATCCGCCTCGCCGGCGAGGGCGATCGCGGCGAGCTTGGTGGCCCGCCCGGTGATCTCTACGTCCAGGTGCAGGTGCAGCCGCACCCGATCTTCACCCGCGAGGACAGCAACCTCTACTGCCAGGTGCCGATCGGCTTCGTCGTCGCCGCGCTCGGCGGTGAGCTGGAGGTGCCGACGCTCGACGGCAAGGTGATGCTGAAGATCCCCGCCGGCACCCAGACCGGGAAGATGTTCCGGGTCCGCGGCAAGGGCGTGAAGCCGGTGCGCGGCGGCCCGCTCGGCGATCTCATCTGCAAGGTGGTGATCGAGACCCCGGTCAATCTCACCGAGCGGCAGCAGGAACTGCTGCGGGACTTCGAGGAGAGCGTCCGCGAGGGCGGCTCGCGCCACAATCCGCAGTCGCACTCCTGGCTCGACGGGGTCAAGAGCTTCTTCGAGAAGATGGGGCTCTAGACGCGGCACTCGTCGCACCGCGCCGCGCGCGGTGCGTCATCCGCCAACAAGGACATCCTTCACATGACAGACATCAGGATCGCAGTGGCCGGTGCCGGCGGGCGCATGGGGCGCGCGCTGGTACAAGCCGTCACCGAGGCTGAGGGGGTGGTGCTCGGCGCTGCCACCGAGCGCGCGGGCAGCTCGCTGCTCGGCACCGATGCCGGTGAGCTGGCCGGGGTCGGCGCGCTCGGCGTGACCCTCGTCGCCGAGCTGGCGACGGTGCTCGACGACTTCGACGTGCTCATCGATTTCACCGCGCCGACGGCCACGCTCGCCCACCTCGAACTCTGCCGCGGCGCCAGCAAGCGCATGGTGATCGGCACCACCGGCTTCGACGAGGCCGGGCGCGCGGCGATCGCCGCGGCCGCCGAGTCGATCGGCATCGTCTTTGCGCCGAACATGAGCGTCGGCGTCAACCTGACCTTCAAGCTGCTCGACATCGCCGCGCGGGTGCTCGGCGACACGGTCGACATCGAGATCATCGAGGCCCATCACCGTCACAAGGTCGATGCCCCCTCGGGCACCGCGCTGCGCATGGGCGAGGTGGTGGCTGAGGCGCTCGGGCGCGATCTCGCCGAGGTCGCCGTCTACGGGCGCGAGGGCCACACCGGTGCGCGCGAGCGCCGTACCATCGGCTTCGAGACCATCCGCGCCGGTGACGTGGTCGGCGAGCACAGCGTCTGGTTCGCCGCCGAGGGCGAGCGCGTGGAGATCGCCCACAAGGCCTCCAGCCGCATGACCTTCGCCAGTGGCGCGGTACGTGCCGCCGGCTGGATCGGTGCGCGCGCGCGCGGCCAGTTCGACATGCAGGACGTGCTCGGGCTGCGCGACTACTGAGTCGCCCGTCGCCCCGCCGCTGGCGGGGCGACGCCCCGGCTCACTCCTGACAGGAGTAGCCGAAGGCGATCAGCCCTTCCTCCAGGTCGTCGGCGACCATCGGGTGGACCAGCAGATAGGCCGCCGCGCGCAGCGAATACTCGCCGACGGCGTCATCGACCGCCGTCTCCCAGTCCTCCAGCTCGTAGTCGCCGCGTCCCAGCCACATCAGTGCCACCAGCTCGGCACGCTGACGTTGGCTCATCTCGGCGATGGCCTCGGTCATCGCCACCAGCGCCATGTCGTCGCTGTGGTCGGCGAGCATCTGCAGTCCCCAGTCCTCGGTCGGGCTCGAGGGGACGTCCGGCAGCACCACCTCCTCCTTGGCCTGGAACTCGCGGACCTTGCCGATGATCTGGCACAGGGTCTGGGGTTGGATGTGAAGCTTGCTCATCAATCTCCTCGCTCTCGACGGAGTCCGTCCGCGGGATGCGGCGCGTCGTCGAGTGGCCAGTGTACACCGCCGCGCCGGGGTGGTGGCGCGCCGACTCCGTCCCCATCTGCCCTGCAATGACTACTACACGAGAGAGCCTCCGGATGTCCCCCTCGTCGCTCGCCCGTCGGCTGTCGCCCTGGTTGCTGGCGCTGATGCTGTGGGGCTGCGCCAGCGCGCCCGAGACCGGGCGCAGCCAGCTGATGCTGATCGATCACGCCGAGGAGGCCAGGCTCGGCGCCCGTGGCTTCGCGCAGATCAAGCGCGAGCTGCCGCGCGCCCGCGACCGTGCCGCCCAGGCGCGCATCGAGCGCATCGGGCGGCGCATCGCCCGGGTCGTCGAGCTGCCCGGCGCGCGCTGGGAGTTTGTACTGTTCGAGGACCCCAGCCCCAACGCCTTCGCCTTGCCGGGCGGCAAGGTCGGGATCAACACCGGCATCCTGCCGATCGCCCGCACTGATGCCGGGCTGGCCACGGTGATGGCCCACGAGATCGCCCATGTGGTGGCGCGTCACGGCGCCGAGCAGCGCTCCCAGAAGATGCTCGCCGGACTCGGCGCCGGACTGCTCTCGGCGGTGCTCGGCGCCCAGGGCGTGCCGGGCAGCGACCTGGCGGTACAGGCCTATGGCGTCGGCGCCCGGCTCGGGGTGATCCTGCCCTATTCGCGTGCCCACGAACTCGAGGCCGACCGTCTGGGGCTCTTCTACATGGCCCGCGCCGGCTACGATCCGCGCGAGGCGATTGCCTTCTGGCAGCGTTTCCAGGCCGCCAGCCGGGGCAGGGCGGCACCGCCCGAGTTCCTCAGCACCCACCCGGTCGATACCACCCGTCTCGCGCAGCTGCGCGAGCTGCTGCCCGAGGCCGAGGCGATCTATGTGTGGAAGGCGCGCTGAGCGACGGTACTTGAGCCGCATCCGGCTGCCGGTCTTGGCGCTGGTCGGGCTGCTCGGCGGTTGCGAGGCGCCCCCGCCCCCCGTCGAGCAGGATGCTGCGCTGCTCGTCGGGGCCGCCGCGCTGCTCGCCCCCGGCGCGGTGCCGGGTCCGCTGGACCTGCCCGCCGACCATGGCGCCCATCCGTCCCAGGGGCTGGAGCTGTGGCGGCTCCAGGCGCGGGTCGAGGAGACCGATGGACGGGCGCATCTGCTCACCCTGGGGGTCGTCCGCCTGACCCTGGCGACACCGCCCGATCCTCCGCTCTCGGCCTGGCGCGGCGATCGGCTGCTGTGGGGCTGGTCGCAGCGGCTGGGACCGGTCGGGGTCGCGTTCGAGCAGCGCCGCGCCCGCGCCGTGCTCGGGCTGGCCGGGGCGAGGCCGGACCCGCCGCGGGTGTGGGTGCGCGACTGGACGCTCAACCTCGGGCCGGGGCGCCCGCCCTGGCGCCTGCGCTTCGAGGATGCCGCGGGGAGGCGGCTGGTGCTCGCCGGTGGCGCCCCGGCGCTCGGGCTGGCGCGGCTTGCCGCGACCCTTGGCGCCGAGGCGACGACGGCCGGCCCGCAAGGCTATCTGTTGCCGGGGCTGAGCGTGAGCGGGCGGCTGCTCGTCGACGGCCGGCCGCGCGCGGTCGAGGGGCGCGCCTGGTTCGAGCACCTCTGGGCCGGGGGCGGGGAGGGTGCTGGTGCCGGGCTGCGCCTCACCCGGCTGACGCTCCAGCTCGACGAGTCGCGCACCCTGGCCTGTGTCGAGCTGCGTCGTGCCGAGGCGGGCGGACGACCGATCCCGGGCTGCGTGCTGGTCACTGACGACGGTCAGGTGCGCGCGTTCAGGCGGCGCGAGCTGCGTCTCGAGGCGCAGGAGCGCGGCACGCACCCGGCGCGCTGGCGCCTCGAGATCCCCGCCGTCGCGCTGGCCGTGGCGCTGACGCCCTGGGACGATGCGCCGGGGCCGATCGCGCCGGGCGTGGCGGTGCGGGTCGCCGGCAGCGCCGAAGGGCGTGTGATCGAGGGCTGGGGCTGGGTCGAGTCCAACGGGCCGGAGCAACGGATGCGCGGGGAGGCTGAATGATGCGCTGGCATGATCGTCGAGGGTGGTCCTGGATGCTGCTCGCACTGGCGCTCGCCGGTTGCGACCGTCCGGGGGAGAAGGCCGAGGCCGGGCGCATCCCCGCCGCCGAGCAGCGCCCGGGCGATCCGGTGCGCGGGCGCGATGCCCTGCTCAATCGCGCGGTGGTGACCTGTGGCCCGCCCCATGCCGCCTATGCCGAGCGCGCCGGGGCCGCAGAGGCGCCGGCGCTCAATCCCGCCGGGCGTACCGGGCGCAACGCCGAGCTGCCCTATATGCTCACCGCCCATGTCGACCCCGCCGGGGTCGAGCTGGTGACCTCGAACTGTCTCGGCTGTCACGCCGCGCCGCTCGAGGGCGAGCTGGTGATCGGGCTGGGCAACGAGTTCCTCGATCTGACCGAGGACCCGCTGGTGGCGATCGAGGCGCTCGGCGCCGGGCTCGCACCCGGTCCCGAGCGTGCGGCCTGGCGGCGCTGGGCCGATCGTATCGGGCGCATCGCCGACTACATGATGACCGACACCGTCGGGGTGAACTCGGCCAACAACCTCACCCTGGCGCTGATGGCCCATCGCGACCCGCAGACCCTGGCCTGGTCCGACACGCCACTGATCGCACCGCCGCCGACGCGTCCGCTGCCGGTGAGCGTGCCGCCCTGGTGGCACCTGGCCAAGAAGCACGCGGTCTTCTACAACGGCGAGGGGCGCGGCGATCATGTGCGCTACATGATCCTGGCCTCGACCACCTGTACCGACAGCGTCGCCGAGGCGCGCGCGATCGATGCCTGGTTCGTCGATGTGCGCGCCTATCTCGCCACCCTGCGCCCGCCGCCCTATCCCTATCCGATCGATGCCGAGCTGGCACGCGTCGGCGCGCGCGTGTTCGCCGATCGCTGCGCGAGCTGTCACGGCACCCAGGGCGCCGACGGGCGCTATCCGAACAAGCTCGTCGCCCTCGGCAAGGTCGGCACCGACCCGGCGCTGGCGCGGGCGGCCTTCGCCGAGGCCGATCGCTTCCTCGACTGGTTCCACGACTCCTTCTATGGCGAGCTGGGGCGCTCGCGCCCCGGCCTGGGCTATGTCGCGCCGCCGCTCGACGGTATCTGGGCGACCGCGCCCTATCTGCACAACGGCGCGGTGCCGACGCTTGCCGACCTGCTCGAGAGCGGCACGCGCCCGGCCTTCTGGCGCCATGAGCGCAGCGCCCAGGCGCTGCCCGAGTACGACACCGAGCGCCTCGGCTGGCGCTATCGGCGTCTCGCTGCGGGCAAGTCGGCAGCGATGAGCTGGGAGGAGCGCAAGCATATCTACGACACCAGTCTCCATGGCTACGGCAACCAGGGGCACGACTTCGGCGACCGGCTCGCCCCGGCGGCGCGCCGTGCGCTGCTCGAGTACCTCAAGACCCTGTGAGCGTCCCCGTATCGGTGCGCGCGGTGCCGTGTCCGGCGGGGTGAAAGACCTTGACGGAAAAAAGACTTGCGCCCCTCCGCAGTCGTCCCTATAATTCTCGGTCTCGATTGCGGGGTGGAGCAGTCAGGCAGCTCGTCGGGCTCATAACCCGAAGGTCGTAGGTTCAAATCCTGCCCCCGCTACCACATCTCGTCGTCTCGGTCGCAAGACCGGTCGACAGGGTCGCAAGACCCGGCCCAAGCGGGCATACAGTTCAGTTGCGGGGTGGAGCAGTCAGGCAGCTCGTCGGGCTCATAACCCGAAGGTCGTAGGTTCAAATCCTGCCCCCGCTACCACATCTCGGCCCACGGCATTCGTGCTGTGGGCCGTTTTCGTTTCTACCGCACCCCTTCGATCTCTTGCCGCCGGACGAGGCGGGCGTTAGCATCCCTTTTGTGATCCGGTTCCGATATCACCGCCCGGCGTTCGGTGTTTCGGCGCTTCGGTCCGGGCGCGATCGGGTCGACCCTTGCCCGAGGTCGAAGGCGCATCCATGTGCAGGAAGGTGCCGACCCGATCGGTACCCCTATCCAGCCCAGCACCGCGGGGAGCAAGTCAGATGGCGCCACCGGCCGATTTCTCCAAGAAAACCTATCTGGTCATCGACGACTTCTCCGACATGCGCTCGGTGATGCGCAGCATCCTGCACTCGCTCGGTGTCACCCGTATCGACCAGGCCCGCGATGGTAACGAGGCGATCGGGCTGATGGAGCGCCGTCACTATGATGTGGTGCTGTGCGATTACAACCTCGGCAGCGGCAAGGACGGCCAGCAGGTGCTCGAGGAGGCACGCCATCGCGCGCTGATCGGGGTCGATACCATCTTCATCATGGTCACCGCCGAGAATACCCGCGAGATGGTGATGGGCGCGGTGGAGTTCGCCCCCGACAACTATCTCGCCAAGCCCTTCACCAAGGAGCTGATCAAGACCCGGCTGGCCAAGCTGTTCGAGCGCAAGGCCGATCTCGCCGAGGTCAACCGCGCGCTGGTGGCCAAGGACTATGGTCGGGCGATCGCCGCGCTCGACACCCTGATCGCCGGCAAGCCGCGCAATCTCGCCGAGCTGTTGCGGCTCAAGGCCGATACCTGTATCACCGCCAATCGTTACGATGACGCCATGGCGATCTACGACGAGGTGCTCGAGGGGCGCGACCTCAACTGGGCGCACCTCGGCAAGGGGCGGGTGCTGTTCCAGCAGAAGCAGTATGCCGCCGCCCAAGAAGTCTTCGCCCATCTGCTCGAACTCGACCCCAATTTCATCCCCGGCTATGACTGGCTCGCGCACGCCCAGTTCGCGCAGAAGGCCTTTCCCGCCGCCGAACAGACCCTGCAGAAGGGCGCCAAGCTCTCGCCGCGCAGCGTCGAGCGCCAGCAGCGTCTCGGCGAGCTGGCGCTGAGCAACGACGATCGCGAGGTCGCCGAGGGCGCCTTCGATCGTGCGGTGGCCTTCGCCAAGCACTCAGTACACAATCACCCCTCGATCTATGCCGGACTGGCCAAGGCCAAGAGTGCCAATGACAAGCATGCCGAGGCGCTGAAGGTGATCGGCGAGATCGACAAGACCTTCGGCGACGACCCCCAGGCGGCCTTCTACAAGGCCAGTACCACCGCGGTGGTCAAGCAGCGCCAGGGCGATGCCCAGGGCGCGACCGAGGCCTTCGCCGCGGCCGGCGAGGCGATGAACGCGCTCGGCGAGCTGGCCTCGCCACAGCTCGCGCTGGAGATGGTCAAGACCTGCTCGGAGCTGGGTGAGCCGGAGCAGGCCACGGGCTATCTGCGCACCGCGATCGCCAACAATCACGACGATCACGCCTTCCTCGCCGAGGTGATGCACGTGTGCGAGGAGAGCGGTATCGCCGAGGAGGCCGACGCGGCCATCCGCGCCATCCAGCAGGACGTGGTACGCACCAACAACCAGGGGGTGCGGTTGATCAAGCAGGGCGAGTTCGCCGCCGCCATCGAGCTGTTGCGCCAGGCCGCCGATGAGATGCCGGCCAACAAGACGATCAACCTCAACGCCGCCAAGGCCTGTATCATCAAGATGGAGCGCCACGGCACCTCGCCCGAGGAGGTCCAGCTGGTGCGTCGTTATATCGAGCGCGTCCAGCACGTCGCCCCCGGTGACTGGCGGCTCAACGACGTGCAGACACGACTGCAGCGACTGGCGACCGAGAGCTGAGCGGGCGTACCCCGCCCCAGAACCAGACGGCCCTTGACCCATGGACTTCTCCGACATCCTCGCCTCCTCGATCCACGACATCAAGAACTCGCTCGGGCTGATCTTCAACAGCCTCGACGATCTGGTCGACGATCCCGCCAATCAGCTCGCCGACCCGCGCAAGGCGAGCCTGATCAAGCACGAGGTGCAGCGCGCCAACAGCAATCTGTTGCAGTTGCTCACCCTCTACAAACTCGGCAACGCCCAGCTCGCGACCCGTATCGCCGAGCACAATCTCGAGGAGTTCTGCGAGGAGGTGGTCGCCGAGTGCCAGGCGGTGTGTGCCGCGCTCGGTCTCGAACTCGGCTACGACTGCGACCCCGAACTCAGCGGTTACTTCGATTGGGAGCTGGTGCGCGGGGTGCTGACCAGCAGCATCGGTAACGCCCAGCGCTATGCCCGCGCCCGCATCCGCCTCAGCGCCGCCGAGGAGCAGGGGATGCTGGTGATCCGTGTCGAGGACGACGGCGCCGGCTTTCCCGGCGCTTTGATCGGTCTGCTGCCCGATGACGGTCACGCCGAGTGGCCCGAGTCCGAGACCGCGCCGGGGGCGAGTCGCACCCGACTCGGACTCTATTTCGCCCACCAAGTGGCGCGGTTGCACCACACCCCCGAGGCGTTCGGGCGGATTCGCCTGACCAATGCCCACCGTCTCCCCGGTGGCTGCTTCGAGCTGTGGCTGCCGTGAGCCGCCTCAATCTCGGCTTCGTGCCCCTGCTGCTGTGTCTGTTGCTCCTGCCCGGGACGCTGTTCGCCGCGCCCGAGGACGTGCGACTGCTGATCGACGTCTCCGGCAGCATGCGCCAGAACGATCCCGCCAACCTGCGGGTACCGGCGCTGCGGCTGGTCAACTCGCTGCTGCCGGCCGGCGCGCGCGCCGGGGTCTGGACCTTCGCCGAGGGCACCGAGGTGCTGGCCGCGCCCGGGGCGGTCGACGACGACTGGCGCCGGCGCACCAGCGCGAACCTCCGGCGGGTGCACTCGCGCGGGCTGTTCACCGATATCGAGGCCGCGCTGAAGGCGGCCACCGCCGACTGGGACGGTCCGCCCGGCGAGGGCGCGCGCCATGTCATCCTGCTCACCGACGGGCTGGTCGATGTCGCCAAGGACGATACCCGCGATGCCGCCTCGCGTCGGCGCATCCTCTCCGAGCAGCTCGAGCGGCTGCGCGAGCTGGGGGTGAAGGTGCACGCGGTGGCGCTCTCCGACAACGTCGACACCGAGCTGCTCGAGGCGCTCACCGAGCGTACCGGCGGCTGGCTGGAGTCGGCCTCCAGCGCCGAGCAGCTGCAACGGGTCTTCCTCCACATGCTCGAACAGTCGGCGGCGCCGACCACGGTGCCGATCGAGGGCAACCGCTTCGAGATCGACGCCCAGGTCTCCGAGTTCACCCTGTTGGTGTTCCGCGCCCCCGGCGGCGAGACCCGGCTGGTCAGTCCCGATGGCCAGACGCTCTCGGCCACCGCGCACGGTCCCATGGTGCAGTGGCGCGGCGAGCCCGGCTACGACCTGGTCACCATCGAGCGCCCGGCGCCCGGGCGCTGGACGCTCGACGGCGGGCTCGATCCCGACAACCGTGTGGCGGTGGTCACCGATCTCGGCATCGACGCCGCGCCGATACCGGCGGCGCTGCACTCGGGCGACACCCTGAGGCTTGAGGCCTGGATCACCGATCACGGCGCACCGGTCGCCCGCACCGACTTCCTCAAGCTGCTCTCGGCCAAGGCGATCCTCACCCTGGCCGATGATCCGACGCGGCGCATCGACCAGCCGCTCGCGCTCGATCCGACGCGCAATCGCTTCACCGCCGAGGTCAAGGCCAACGCCTTCGCCGCCGGGGTCTACGACCTCAGCCTGCTGATCGACGGCGAGACCTTCAAGCGTCAGCTGCAGCGTCGTCTGCGTGTCACCCCGACGCCGCTGACCCTCGACTATCAGGCACGGGTGCTCGAGCCCGCCTCGCCGAGCGAGAACGGTGACGCGGCGGCGGACGCCGCGCCCAGGCCGCCGGCGCAGCTGCGGGTGGTGCTCAATCTCGAGCGCGATCAGGTCGCCGCCGAGAGCCTGTTCGGCTATGTCCGGCTGGAGGGACCCGAGGGCACGCAATCGCTGCTCGAGATCGCCGCGCCGACGTCCCTGCCGATGCTCTACGAGCTGCCGGTCACACAGCCCGGCAGCTATCGGGTCGGCGCGCGGCTGGCCGCGCGTACCGTCAACGGCAGTTCGATCCTGCTCGAACCCCCCGACGAGACCCTGGAGTTCGCCTTTACCGCGCCCGTCGAGGAGCCGCCGGCACCGCCGCCGGGCGCGTTCTCCTGGCTGGTGTTCGCGCTCTATGTGCTCGGCGCCAACCTGCTGCTCGCCGCCGCGCTCGGGCTGACCTGGTGGTTGTTCAAGCGGGCCGCGGCGAAGCAGGCCGCCGCGGAGGGGTGATGGGCATGGGGGAGATGACATGAGTGCGCTCGAGATCGGCGGTCTCATCCTCAGCGTCGAGTTCGCCCTGGTGGCCTGGGGCGTGCTCTTCTTCATGCTCAGGCGCCAGCGCAAGGGTGCCAAACAGGCCCAGGTCGACGCCAGTGCCGTGCTCGAGCAGGTCGATACCGGCGAGGAGGCGCGCCGCGAGGCGCTCTCCGGGGTCTTCGCCGCGACCTATCAGCTCGAGGGCGATGAGCTGCAATCGACCGTCGACGAGTATCTGGAACGCGAGCGCGCCTTCTACAACGCGATGCTCGACATCTATCTCGAACGCAGCGGCGAGAAGCTCCAGGACCTGCCCAAGGAGCTGACCAAGGTGCTCGCGCCCCTGGTGCACATGACCCCGACCAACATGGTCGATGTCGAGCAGCTCTCCGATCTCGAAGACGCCAAGGCGCAACTCGAGGCCGAACTCGGCGACACCAAGAAGACCCTCAACCAGCTCATGGACGAGTACAACGCCGCCTTCAGCGCCCAACAGCAGGAGGCGGCCGCCGCGGCCGCCGCACCCCCGGCCGAGACGGCCGGGGGTGATGACGCCGATGTGGTCGACGACATCGATGCCCTGCTCGCCGAGGCCGGTGCCGATCTCGATGCCGCCGTGCCCGAGCCCTCACCCCAGCCCCCGTCCGAGCCCGAGACGCTGGAGGTCGAGGAGATGGAGAGCGAGGAGATGGAGGCGCCGAGCTTCGAGCTGGCCGAGGAGTTCGAGATCGGCGAGGAGACCGACAAGGACCAGCAGCAGGCCGGCGACGACGAGGAGATCTGGCAGGAGAAGCTCGAGGAGCTGAGCGATCTGTTCGAGACCCCGGAGGATGAGACCAAGGACAAGGACTGAGGCGCCGGGCGTCTCAGCCGGCGTGGATCCGGCAGCAGTTGCGCCCGGCGCGCTTGGCCTCGTAGAGCGCGGCGTCGGCGCGGCGGTAGACGTCCTCCGGGGTGTCGTCCTCGATGAAGGCGGCCAGCCCGCAGGACATGGTCACCGGCACCGGTTGACCGCGGTACTGGAAGCGTGAGGCGGCGACCTGTTCGCGCAGCTTCTCGGCGACCTCGAGCGCGGTCTCGATCGAGGTCTCGGGCAGCAGCATCATGAACTCCTCGCCGCCGAAACGGGCGACGAAGTCGCTCTTGCGGATCGAGGTGCGCAACAGCTTGCCGAGGATCTTGAGCACGTTGTCGCCGGCGGTGTGACCGAAGTGGTCGTTGATCCGCTTGAAGAAGTCGACATCCCAGATGCTCAGCACTGCCGGGTGGCCGTAGCGCGCCCAGCGCTCGCACTCCTGGGCGATGCGCTCGTCATAGGCCAGCCGGTTGCTCAGCCCGGTGAGGTTGTCGAACAGCGCGCGCTGGCGCGCCTCGTGCAGCAGCTGGCGCAGCTCGCCGCTCTCCTCCTGGACCTTGCCCAATTGCTGCTTGAGATGATCGATCTCGGCGCGTGCCTGGCTCAGCTGCTCCTGCTCCAGGCTGCGTCGCGCGTCCATGTGCTGCTGGATGTTGCTCAGGTGTCCCTGGATCGAGAGCTTGAGCTGATCGACGTCCTGGGCGGCATCGACCGAGCGGCGGATGCGGGCGACCTCGGCGGACATGTCGGCATCGATCGAGGCGCCCTGTCGGGCGTTCTCCTCACGCTGCCCGAACGAGGCCTCGAGATAGCGATCGAGCGCCTCGAGCCGTCCGGTGAGCTGGGAGAGGAAGTGCTCGATGTCCTTCTTCTCCTGCTCGAGATGATGACGCGCGCGTGCCAGCAAGTCGGCGATCTCGGTGACCGCGCGCTCGGCGGTCTCGGCGCTCGGCTCGTCGCGCAGCAGCGTGGTGATGGCGCTGAACTGCTTGGTGAAGACCTCGGGCAGGTCGAGACGGTGGATCAGATCGAGCAGCACCAGATTGAAGGCCGGTAGCGACGGATCGAGCGTGGTGACGAGGTCGTCGCTCGGCGGCAGCGGGGCCTCGATCTCGGCGGGCTGGGCGTCGAGGTCGGTCGGCTCCGACGGCGTCTGCTCGGCGCCGCTCTCGCGGTGTCCGCCGAACAGCCGCCCGAACAGCCCCTCGCTGCCTTGCTCGGAGCTGGCGAGCCAGCCGGTGAGGGTGCGGGCATAGTCGGAATAGGCGGCGAGCGCGGCGCCGAACCCCGGCTCGCGCCGCGCATCGCGCAGCCGCTTGCGCAGCGTCTTGGTCTCTTTCTTCAGCGCCCCGGGGAGACGCTGCTGCTCGAGCAGGTCATCGAGCCGGGCGATGGCGCGATCGAGGTCGTCGGGCTGGGCGCGCTGCTCGTCGAGACGCAGCATCGACTCGGAGATGTCCTCCATCAGCAAGCCGATCTGCTTGGCCGTGGCGTTCTTGCGGATCGCCTGACGCAAGGACTCGAGCTGTTCCTCGAACGTCTTGTCCGGGGTCTCCACCGCGAGGCTCAGGCGCGAGACGGCGTAACGCAGCGTCTTCTCGATCTGCGCCCAAGCCTTCTCCTTCGCCTCCAGGGTGTCGAGCGTCCCGTAGTACTTCTCTTTCCAGTGATTGGTGTCTTGCGAGGCCATGTGGACGCGAGTCCTCTGGGTGGTGGACGCTGGGCGTGTGGTGCCGGTTCAGCGCTTAGGGCCGAGCAGCAGCCAGAGGATGAAGCCGAGCAGGGGAAGGAGCAGGATCAGCACGATCCACAGCACCTTGGAGAGGGTGCCGGCATGACTCTGCACCGTGCTGACGATGGCCCACACGTGCAGGACCAGCAGCAGTAATCCAAAAAATCCGCTGACTTCTATCGACATCGATCGACTCCTGGTGATCCGGTTCGCCCCGGGCACGCCGGGGCGTCTCGAGGCTGGAGCCTATGATGGTTGACGACCCCCGGAGGGGCGTCAAGCGTGGCGGCTATTTTCCTTGATCGCCGTCTGGATATTCGCCCCCGCCGGGGGCGGCGCGTGAGCGATCGCTCAGGACCACAGCCCCCAGAGATGAGAGCGCCGCGGCGCGGGCGCCGGGGAGAGGGGTGGGTGCAGCCCGCCGGGGCGGGTCGGCAGCCTCGGGCGAGATGGCGCGGCGAGTGCACGCAGTCGCTCGATGCGCGCCTCGGTCGAGGGGTGGGTGCGCAGCAGCGAAGGTTCGGGCAGACGCCAATGGGGCGCGAGCAACCGCTCCCAGCCGCTGCCCTGCAGGCGCTCGATACGCGCCAGGGCACGCGCCAGCCCCTCGGCATCGCCGGTGAGTTCGACGGCGCGCCGATCGGCCTCGAACTCGCGGCTGCGCGAGAGCGCGAACTGCGCCAGCGCGCTCAGCGTCGGCGCGAACACCAGCACCAGCAGTGCCGCCCAGGGCACCTCGACCCCGGCGAGCAGCGCCAGCGGCAGCGCGATCAGCACCAGCAGCTGACCGATCAGGCTGAGCAGGCTGGTGAGTCGGCTGACCAGATCGGCGAAGGCCATCACCCGCAGGTCGTCGTTGGCGATGTGGCCGACCTCGTGGGCGAGCACCGCGATCAGCTCGCGCTCGTCGAGCCGACGCAGGGTCATCTCGGAGACGGCGATCACCGAGGACCAGGGGCCGCCGGTGGCGAAGGCGTTGACCACCCGCGAGGGGATGTAATAAAGCAGCGGCACCCGTGGCAGCCCGGCGCGCGCGGCCAGGGTCTCGAGCACCCGATAGAGCGCCGGGGCCTGATGCGGCGCGAGCAGCTGGCCGCGATAGAGCGAAAGGGCCAGGCGTGGTGAGGCCAGCGGGGTGAACAGATAGAGCGCCGCCACCGCCACCAGGGCGAGCAGCGCCAGCTCGGGACCGCCGAGGATCCAGGCCAGGGTCGAGCACAGGGCGGCGAGCAGCGCCAGCAGCGCGGCGGTGTGCAGCTGGTTGAGTCGGCGGTGTGCGGCGAGACGTCGGGGATCCATCATCACCCGCCGAGAGTGGTGACGATCATCGCCGCGGACAAGTGTCGGCCCGCCGCCGACGCGGGCTCAGCGGCCGCTGGCGCGCCGCACGGTGACCGTCTCGCCGCCGATCCCCCAGTTGTCGGTCTCGACCTCGTCGATCACCACCACCGTGGTCTGCGGATTCTTGTCGAGCACCCGGGCGAGCAGCTCCGTGACCCCGCTGATCAGCTCGGCCTTCTGCTCGGCGCTCGCCCCCTCGCGGGTGATCTTGATGTTGACGTAGGGCATGGTGGTCTCCTGGGCCGTTATTGATCGAGCAGGGGTCTCTTAATCCACTGCGCTTCGCGTTGACTTGAGTCGTAGGCGCAGACGGCGCCGCCGCGCCGTCCGCATGACCTTCTCTACTGGCAGGCCTCGCACTCGGGGTCGTCGATGGCGCAGGCGCGTGGCGTCTGCTCGGCGGCGCCATAGCTGCCGCCGACCGCGCTCAGGCGGTTGGCGCGCTGGTGGTCGGCGAGGGTCGATTTCTCGACATGGGTGGCGCCCTGCGAGCGCAGGTAATAGGTGGTCTTCAGCCCCCGCACCCAGGCGAGCTTGTAGAGGTTGTCGAGCTTCTTGCCGCTCGGCTCGGCCATGTAGAGGTTGAGGCTCTGTGCCTGGTCGAGCCACTTCTGGCGGCGCGCGGCGGCCTCGATCAGCCAGCGCGGGTCGATCTCGAAGGCGGTGGCATAGCGCTGCTTGAGCGTCTCGGGGATGCGCTCGATTGGCTGCAGCGAGCCGTCGTAGTACTTGAGGTCGTTGACCATCACCTCGTCCCACAGCCCGAGCGTCTTGAGTTCGGCGATCAGCTCGGGGTTGACCACGGTGAACTCGCCCGAGAGGTTCGATTTCACGAACAGGTTCTGGTAGGTCGGCTCGATCGACTGGCTGACCCCGACGATGTTGCTGATGGTCGCCGTCGGCGCGATCGCCAGACAGTTGGAGTTGCGCATCCCGACCTCGCGCACCCGCGCGCGCAGCGCGTTCCAGTCGAGGGTGGTGGTGGTGTCGACCTGGAGATACTCGCCGCGCGACTCGGCGAGCAGGGCGATGCTGTCGATCGGCAGGATGCCCCGGCTCCACAGCGAGCCCTCGAAGCTCGGATAGCGCCCGCGCTCGGCGGCCAGCTCGCAGCTCGCCTCGATCGCGTAATAGCTCACCACCTCCATGCTGCGATCGGCGAACTGCACCGCCTCGGGGCTGGCGTAGGACAGCCCGAGGCGATGGAGCGCGTCCTGGAAGCCCATGATGCCGAGCCCCACCGGGCGGTGGCGCCGATTGGCCTCGCGCGCCTGGGGGACGTTGTAGAAGTTGTAGTCGATGACGTTGTCGAGCATGCGCATGGCGGTGCGCACGGTCCGGCGCAGCCGCTCGCGGTCGAGCCCCTTGGCGGTGACGTGGGCGGCGAGGTTGACCGAGCCGAGGTTGCACACCGCGATCTCCGCGTCGCTGGTGTGCAGGGTGATCTCGGTGCACAGGTTGGAGCTGTGCACCACCCCGGCGTGCTGGTTGGTGTAGCGCAGGTTGCAGGGGTCCTTGAAGGCGATCCAGGGGTGGCCGGTCTCGAACAGCATGCCGAGCATCTTGCGCCACAGGTCGACCGCCCGGAGGGTCTTGCTCACCCGCAGCTCGCCGCGCGCGGCGCGCGCCTCGTAGTCGCAGTAGGCGCGCTCGAACGCCACGCCGCTGAGATCGTGCAGGTCGGGGGTCTCGTCGGGCGAGAACAGCGTCCAGGGGCCGTCCTCGGCCACCCGCTTCATGAACAGGTCCGGCACCCAGTTGGCGGTGTTCATGTCGTGGGTGCGGCGGCGGTCGTCGCCGGTGTTCTTGCGCAGGTCGAGGAACTCCTCGATGTCGATGTGCCAGGTCTCGAGATAGGCGCACACTGCGCCCTTGCGCTTGCCGCCCTGGTTGACCGCCACGGCGGTGTCGTTGGCGACCTTGAGAAAGGGCACCACGCCCTGGCTCTTGCCGTTGGTGCCCTTGATGTGCGCGCCCATGCCGCGCACCCGGCTCCAGTCGTTGCCCAGGCCGCCGGCGAACTTGGAGAGCAGGGCGTTGTCCTTGATCGCGCTGTAGATGCCGTCGAGGTCGTCGGCCACCGTGGTCAGGTAGCACGAACTCAGCTGCGGGCGCAGGGTGGCGGAGTTGAACAGCGTCGGGGTCGAACTCATGAAGTCGAAGCTCGACAGCAGCTCGTAGAACTCGATGGCGCGCGTCTCGCGATCGGCCTCGTTGATCGCCAGCCCCATCGCCACGCGCATGAAGAAGGCCTGCGGCAGCTCCAGGCGCACCGCGTCGCGGGTACGGATGAAGTAGCGGTCGTAGAGCGTCTGCAGCCCGAGATAGCCGAATTCCAGATCGCGCTCGGGACGCAGCGCCGCGCCCAGCCGGTCGAGGTCGAAGCGGGCAAGCTCGGGGTCGAGCAGTTCGAGTTCGATGGCGCGCGCCACATAGGCCGCGAGATAGGCGCCGTAGCGCTCGCCGAGGTCGGCCTGGGTCTCGACCCCCTCGGCCAGCCCCAGCGCGCCCAGCGCCTCGCGGCGGAGGATGTCGAGCAGCAGCCGGGCGGCGACCTGGTTGTACTCGGGCTCGCGCTCGATCTGGGTGCGCGCGGCCATCACCAGCGCCTGGCGCACGTCGCGCTCGGCCACGCCGTCGAAGAGGTTGCGCAGGGTCTCGTCGACGATCGCCTGGGGGTCGACCCAGTCGAGCCCGCGACAGGCCTCGTCGACCAGCCGGGTCATCCGCGCCAGATCGAGCGGGCGGGGGGTGCCGTCGTCGCCGGTGATGGTGAGCGCCGGGCGGGTGTCGCTCGTCGCCGGGACCGGCTCGCGGCGCTGGTCGCGGGCGCGGGCGTGCTGCTCGCGATAGAGCACGTAGGCGCGCGCCACCGGATGCTCGGCGGCGCGCATCAGCGCCAGCTCGACCTGATCCTGGATGTCTTCGATGTGCACCGTGCCGCCGCCGGGCAGACGGCGGGTGAGGGCGGCGACGACCTGCTCGGTGAGTGCCTCGACGCGCTCGTGGACACGGCTCGATGCGGCCGCGCTACCGCCCTCGACGGCGAGGAAGGCCTTGGTCATGGCCACCGCGATCTTGCTCGGGTCGAACCCGGTGACCTTGCCGTTGCGCCGGATCACCTGCAACCGGCCCGGGGTCGGGCCGCCCTGGGGACCGGCTGGCGCGCGCGTCTGCTGATCCGGGTCTGCGGTGTTGTCGGCGGGCATGGTCATCTCCTTGTGTGGTGGTTGTCCACGGCTGATTCGAGGTTGTTGCCGTGGTGGGGTGTGCGGGATGGCGTGTCAATATATGCGCGTTTTGAGTTGTGTCAACCACAATATATTGATTGATGTGCCGGCTGCCATGTGCCGCGAGCGCGGCTCGTGTACTCCCCGGCTTGCCAAGCCGGAGCCTGCTCCCATAAGCTCGGGACGGGCTCCGCGCCCAGGTTGCTGCGATCGTTGTCGATGACTCGCAAGGAGATGCCATGTCCCAGCCAGTGTTCGCGCGCCCGGTCCTGTGCGCGCTCGCGCTGCTCGCCGCCCCGCTGGCGTCGGCGCAGCCGGATCCGAAATCGCTCGCGCAGGCCGAGTTCGACCGGGCCAGCCAGCTCGCACCCGATATCGAGAACGGTCGTCGGGTCTATCTGACCTGTGCCGTGTGCCACCGCCCCGAGGGTTGGGGCAGTCCCGACGGGGCCTATCCGCAGATCGCCGGGCAGCTCCCCGAGGTGGTCATTAAGCAGCTGGCCGATATCCGCGCGGGCAACCGCGACAACCCGCTGATGTATCCCTTCGCGCTGCCGCGTATCCTCGGCGGTCCGCAGAACATCGCCGATGTCGCCGCCTATGTCGCAACCCTGCCAATGACCGCCGACAACGCCAGGGGGCCGGGGGTCGACCTCGATCTCGGGCGCGAACTCTACGAGGCGCAGTGCGCCGAGTGTCACGGCGCCGAGGGCGAGGGCGACGTCGGGCGTCTGGCGCCGCAACTCGCCGGTCAGCACTTCCCCTATCTGATGCGTCAGTTCACTGCGATCGCCACCGGTCGGCGGCGTAACTCGGATGCGGAGATGACCAAGCTGCTCGCCCAGTTCGGCCCGCGCGAGCAGGCCGCGGTGCTCGATTACAGCTCCCGTCTGCCGCTGCCGTCGGAGAAGGTGGCGCCGGCCGAGTGGCGCAACCCCGACTTCCCGGCCTATGTGCGCGAGCCGCTCGGTATTGCGCCGCCGCCCCCGCCGCCGCCCCCGCCGCCGCCGCCGCCGCGTTGAAGCGCTGCTAGTCGGTGAAGGTGCAGCGGTTGCGCCCGTCTTGCTTGGCGCTGTAGAGGGCTTTGTCGGCGCGCTGGATCAGTGCCTCGAGCGCCTCGCGCGGGTGGCGCAGGGCGATGCCGATACTCACCGTCAGATGGAGCCTGGGCGCGGTCTCGGAGGTGAAGTGGTGTGCGGCGACTGCGGTGCGCAGCCGTTCGGCCAGTGCCCGCGCCTGCGCGTCGGTGGCGTCGATGAGAAACAGCACGAACTCCTCGCCGCCGAAGCGCACCGGGACGTCGCCATCGCGGATGGTTTCGCGCAGCAGGGTCGCGAACTGACGCAGCAGGGTGTCGCCGACGGTATGACCGTGACGGTCGTTGATCTGCTTGAAGTGGTCGAGATCGATCATCAGCACCGCGAGCCGGGGACCGCCGCGATCCTGGGCGTGGCACTGGCGCTCGATGATGTCCTGCATGTAGAAGCGGTTGAACAGCCCGGTGAGCGAGTCGCGGATCGAGCGCTGGTAGGTGCGGGTGCGCTCGGCCTCGATCGAGCGATAGATCGCCTCGCGTTCGAGCGCGACCTGTAGCGGTGTCATCAGCTGGGCGATGAGTTGGCGCTCGTGCGGCCCGATCTCGATCGGGCGTTCGAGATGTACGGTGGTGATGGCCTCCATGCGCTGATCCTCGGGCGAGAACAGCGGCAGCATCAGGCTCATCGAGCCGTCGCTGGTGATGTGACTGCAGAAACGCTCGTCGTGCAGCGGGTGGTCGTGTATGCAGCATCCATGCTCGGCGTTGCCGAGCCAGCAGGTGCGGCTGATGCCGAGCAGGTCGCGCAGGTGCTGTGGTGTCTGCTCGGCCGACTGTTGCAGGCGCCCGTCTTCGACCAGACCGATCACCTCGCCGCCCTCGAGTTCGAGATAGTAGTTGATCCGCGCCACCGGCAGGCTGCGGCGCAACACCTCCAGCAGCCGCGCGGCGATGTCGTGGAAGTCGCGACAGTAGAGCATGGTGCGGGTGATCTCGCCGAGCGTCTGGTTGAGCTGCGAGAGTCGGCGGATGTCGGTGTCGCAGCCCTCGGCGAAGAGATAGATGCCGCAGTCGAGTTGGCGCAGTCGCTCGATGATCGGCTCGACCAGGGCCTCGGGGATGATCGAGCCGTGCTGCGGGGCGATCAGCTTGACCGGGTGGCGCTCGATCTGGTCGAGGGCGTAGCCGAGGATGTCGCGGCTGGGGATGTAGTGCTCGTGAAAGGGCCGCATCGACTCGAAGTAGCCGATGTCCTCGGCCACCAGCCTGGGGGGCTTGGTGAAGCCGCCGAACAGATCGCTGGAGAACAGCGTCCCGGTCTCGGCGTCGAAGGTGCAGAAGGCGCCGGGGAAATGGGCGTAGGGCGTGAACACGAAACGCAGCTCGCGATCGGGCAGGGCGAGCCGCCAGTCGTGCTCGTCGACCAGCCAGAAGGGCAGGTGCTCCAGACCGTAGTGATGCAGCAGTGCGCTACAGCGCCAGTGAGTCACCAGCAGAGCGTCGGGGCGGTCGATGAGCGCGTCGATCAGCGGCAGGCAGGCGGTGATGTCCGGGTCCTGGTGGTGACAGACGAAATAGCGGATCGAGGTGAAGGGGATGATCTGCTCGATCTTGCGCAGCGTGGTGGCGAAGGTCAGCCGCGAGCCGGGGTCGATCAGCACCGACTGGTTGCCCTGCTCGATGAGGTAGACGTGGCACTGGAAGGGATCGTCCGCGAGCACCCGGCCCACCCACCAGACCCGTGGTGCGATCTCGATCGCACGGTCGCTGTCGACGATGCATTGATTGGAGTCGGCCTGATGCATGGTACTGTCGTATCCGGGTCCAGTGCTGCTGGTGCGGGACGATCCAGCGCCCCGTGCCAGCATCCAGGGCGGATGCCCGCCTTCCCGAGCCGAATCCCTTGGCGCGAATCATCCCGCGTGAGGGCGGTGCCGACAACCCCCCGCATGCTCAGTGGCGCGCGGCGAGCCGATAGACCACCGGCACCAGCAGCAGCGAGACCAGGGTGGAGAAGGCCAGCCCGGCGACCATGGTCACCGCCAGCGGTTGGAGCATCTCGGCGCCCTCGCCGAGGGCGAGCGCCAGCGGCAGCATGCCGACCACCGTGGTCAGCGTGGTCATCAGGATCGGGCGCAGGCGCAGCCGCGCGGCGGCGAGGATGGCCGGCTCCAGCGCCCGCCCGGCGCGTCGCTCCAGCTCGATGAACTCGACCAGCACGATGGCGTTGTTGACGACGATGCCGGCGAGCATGATCAGCCCCAGCCACACCGGCATCGACACCCCCAGCCCAGTGAGCCACAGCCCCAGCACCACCCCGATCAGCGCGAAGGGCACCGAGAAGAGGATGATCAGCGGGTTGCGCACCGACTCGTACTGCACCGCCATCGCCACCAGCACCAGCAGCAGCGCCAGGGCGAGCAGGATGCGGCCCATCTCGCGGCCCTGTTGCAGGGTCTCCAGGGTGCCGCCCTCGTAGAGGCTGTAGCCCGGCGGCAGCTCGATGGTGGCGGCGGCGGTCAGCGCCGCGCCGATCGCCCGCTCCAGCCCGAGCGTGGGGTCGACCGAGGCGCTGATCTCGACCATGCGCTGCTGGCGCTCGCGCAGGATGGTCGAGGGCTGGGGCAGGAAGGCGACCTCGGCGAGATCGCCCAGGCGCAGCGCGCGACGCGGCTCGGTGGCGCTGAACAGGATCATCGATTCCAGATCGCCGGGGGTGTCGAGCTGCTCGCGATCGAGGCGCAGGCGCAGGTCGATGGCGCGGTCGCCGTCGAGGTACTCGCCCACCAGCCGCCCCTCGAGCGCATAGCGCAGCAGGGTGCCGACCGACTCGACATCGAGCCCGAAGCTCGCCGCGCGCTCGGGGTCGAGACGGACGGCGATCTCCTGGTCGACCTCCTCGTAGCTGTGTTGCAGGTTGCTCAGCCCCTCGACGCTGCCCAGCCGCTCGACCACCCGGTCGGCGAGCCGCCCCAGCTCGGCCAGGTCCGGCCCCTGGATGCGCAGGCTGAGGTCGTCGTCGCCGCGGTTGAAGCGGATGCCGCGGATACCGCGGGTATAGAGGCTCACGCGCAGCCCCGGCAGCGCGCGCGCGGCGATCGCCGCGCGGGTGGCGGCGATCCAGGCGGGGGTGTCGAGCGCGCGCTCGGCGAGCGGGTCGAGCAGCACCTGGAGGCTGGCGCGGTTGGGGCTCTCGAAGCTCGAGCGGCCGAAGACGAAGCCGCCGACGGTGGTGAAGATGGCGCGCACCCCCGGCTGCTCGGCCACCACCGACTCGACGGCGCGGGTGAGCGCGTCCATGTGCTCGATGTCGACCCAGTCGTCGGCGGTGAGGCTGATGCGCACGTCGCCCTCGTCGAGATCGGGGAGAAAGCTCTGCGGCGCGGCGAGCAGCCACGGCAGGCTTGCGGCGAGCGCGACGACGAACCCCCCGAGCACCGCCCAGCGCCAGCCGAGCAGCCGTCCGAGCAGCCGCGCGTAGCCCTGCTGCAGGGCCGCGACGGCGGCGTCGATGGCCGCGCGCACGCGCCCCTCGGCGGTCGCCGGGACGCGCCCGGCGAGCGCCGGCACCAGGGTCAGCGCGACCACCATGGCGGCGAGGATCGCCGCCGAGATGGTGAAGATCAGCTCCTCGAACAGCAGCCCCACCAGCCCGCCGATGAACAGGAAGGGCAGCACCGCGGCGAGGTTGGTCGAGGTCGAGGCGACGATCGCGCTGGTCACCTCGCGCGCGGCGGCGTCGGCCGCCGCCGCCGGGGCGCGCCCGGCGCGCTGGTGGCGCTGGATGTTCTCCAGCATCACGATGGTGCTGTCGACCAGCATGCCGATGCCGAGCGCCAGCCCCCCGAGGGTCATGATGTTGAAGGTCAGCCCGTTGGCGGCCATCAGGATGAAGGTCACCAGCACCGCGATCGGGATCGCCGAGCCGATGATCAGGGTGCGGCGCAGGCTGCCGAGGAACAGATAGACCACCGCCATCGCCAGCAGCGCGCCGCTGCCCGCCGCGCCGATGGCGTTGGCCAGGGACTGGCGGATGTAGCGCGCCTGATCGTCGACGCGCTCGATGGCGATGTCCGCGGGGATGCGCCGCTGCGCGGCGAGCCGTTCGAGTTCCCGGTCGACGGCATCGACCACGGCGACGGTGTTGGCCAGCGGCTGTTTCTGGATCGAGAGCTTGACCCCGGGGCGGTCGTCGAGCCGGATGCGCAGCCGCTCCTCGGCCGCGCCGTCGATCACCCGCGCCACCTCGTCGAGGCGCAGCAGCGCCGTCGGGCGCTCGGTCTCGGTGAGGCGCAGCGGCAGCGCGGCGATCTCGGCGACCGACTCGAAGCGCCCCTGGGCGCGGGCGCTGATCTCGCCCTCGGGCATCCGCAGCCGTCCCCCGGCGACGTCCTGGTTGGTCTCGCGCAGCCGCGCCTCCAGATCGCGCGCGTCCAGCCCGAGCGCGGCGAGACGGTACTGATCGGCGATCACCCGCACCTCGCGTTCGAGCCCGCCGCCGACCTCGGCGGCGGCCACCCCCGGCAGGTTGAGCAGCGCCGGGGCGAGACGGTAGTCGACCCAGGCGCGCAGCGCCACCGGGTCGCGGCTGTCGGAGCCGACCACGTACTCGGCCACCGGCAACTGGAAGGGGTCGCGCTTGTAGATGATCGGCGGCTCGTCGGTGTCGGGGATGAAGCGCTTGGCGCGATCGAGCCGGGCGCTGGCGTCCTGCAACGCCTGATCGATGTCGGTGCCGTAGCGGAAGGAGAGATCGACTGCGCTGCGTCCCTCGCTGGTCTGCGACTGGATGGCGATCGCCCCCTCGGTGATCGCCAGTTGCTCCTCGAGCTGACGGGTGAACTCGTCCTCCATCACCTCCGCCGGCACGCCGGGGTCGAGCACCCGCACGCGCACGTCGGGATAGACGATCTGCGGCAACAGGTCGATGTTGAGCCGGCTCAGCGAGAGCGCGCCGAGCACCATCACCGCGAGCGTCAGCGCCACCACCCCGATGGGGTGGCGTACCGACCAGCTCGACAGCGCCGCGACCACCGCCGCCTCTCAGCGCTCGGCGCGGGCCAGCTCGGCGGCGGCCGATTCCACCACCCGCAGCTCGCTGAGTGGGTAGGGCGGGATACCGAGGCGCTGCAACCGCGCCTGGTGCGCGGTGCAGAAGGCGTGGTGGAAGGTGAGGAACAGCGGGTGGGCGATCGCCTCCTGCGCCGTGGCGAGGAAGCGCAGATAGCTGCGCGCCTGTCCCATGTGATATTCCGAGGGCGACTCGCCGAGGTGCACCGCCTCCAGCTCGCGGTCCCACAGCGAGAAGCGCGCGGGGTTGGCCAGGTGGAGCAGGGTCGCGGCGTTCTCCAGCGAGCCGAGACAGGCCGCCACCGGGTCGATCAGGCCACTACCGACCACCGCCTCGGGCGCGCGCGCGGCGTCGAAGGCGGCGATCGCCGCGCCCAGCTCGACGGTGTCGAGGCGCAGCGCCTGCGCGCTCCAGGCGTGGGCGAGGGCGGCGCAGCGCAGGAAGGCGTCGGTGGCGTCGCTCGCCGGCGCCTGGGCGGCGCTGGCGAGCGCCGGGTAGCTGTGCAGTCGGGTGAGCGCGGGGGCGTTGGCGCGCAGCTGGCTGGCGTTGACCAGCTCGACGGCCTGATAGAGACGTTCGATGTGCATCGGTGCAATAGGCATGGCTGTCGTCAGTAGCGGTGGGATCACTCAGTCTGACACGACATCCACCGCCTTGCCCGCGCGCAGCCCGAGGAAGCCCCGGGTGATCACCCGCTCGCCGGGGGCCAGTCCGTCGCGGATCTCCACCCGGTCCTCCACCTGCAGACCGCTGCGCACCGCGCGCCGCGTCGCGCGACCGTGCGCGTCGATCAGCCAGACGAACTCGCCTTGGCGATCGCGCCGCAGCGCGTTGAAGGGGATCAGCAGCCGCGCGACCGGCGCGCTCTCGAGCCGCGCGCGCACGAACTGCCCGGCGCGCGCCCCGGCGGGGATGGGATCGAGCGCCAGCTCGACGATGCCCTGGCGGGTGCGCCGCTCCAGACTGGGGTGGATGCGCAGCACCCGCGCCGCGAAGCGTTGCGCGCCGAGCGCGTCGATGCGCAGGCTCGCCGCGTCGCCGACGGCCAGGTGCGGCAGCAGCAGCTCCGAGGCGGCGACCTCGGCGATCAGCGAGTCCGGGTCGGCGAGCGCGAGCAACTGGGTGTTCTTGGAGACGAAGTCGCCCGGCTCGACCAGCCGCTCGGTGATCACCCCGGCGAAGGGCGCCGCGATCCGGGTGAAGGAGCGGCGCGTCTCCAGCAGCTCCAGCTCGGCGCGCGCCACCCGCAGCGCGGTGCGCGCGAGGCTCACCTCCGACTCGGAGACGGCGCGGCGCGCGCGCAGGTCCTCGAGCCGCTTCAGATCGAGTTCGGCCTGTTCGAGCGTGGCGTGCGCCGCGGCGATCTCGGCCTCCAGCAACCGATCGTCGAGCGCCACCAGCAACTGACCGCGCTCGACCCGGTCGCCCTCGTAGAGAGCGAGCGCGGTGATCCGCCCCTCCTCCTGATTGAACACCCGCACCAGCCGACGATAACGCAGCGAGCCCGGGCGCTCGTGGGTGATCGGCACCGCGCTCGGCGCCACCTGCAGCGCCGCGACCAGATGCGCCTGGGACGCGGGCCGTGCCGCGCGCGCCGGGGACGGCGTCTCCTCGCCACAGCCGCCGAGCAGCAGCGCCAACACCAGCGGCTGCGCTGCGCGGAGAGCACGCGACATCACTGGCCGGTGAGATCGCTGGGGGGGCTGTCGTCGTAGTGCTTGACCTGACGGCGGATGTTGCGCTGGATGATCACCCCCAGCACCGCCCACTCCAGCCCGTCGAGCCGGATCTCGGGATAGCGCGGATTGAGCGCCACCAAGCGCTCGCCCGCCGCGTCGCGCCGGTACTGCCGGAACCACCGCACCCCCTCGACCTCGGCGAACACATAGGCCCCGTCGACACACTGCGGCGTCGGCTCGATCACCACGATGCAACGATCGGGGAACTCGGGTTCCATCTCCTCACCCAGCACCTGGAGCGCGAACGGCTCGTGCAGGGCGCAGCCGGATTGTTCGGGAAGGGACATGGGGGCTCCTTGGTTGTGCCTGGGAGATGACGGGGCGGGGCGAGCCTGGCCGCTCGTCGGGCGTGCCGATCCGCGCTTGTCACCACGTTGTCGACCATTCTATCTGCAAATCGTTAGATGTCATGGTGTGCCGTGGGCTAGTCAGAGCCTTTGACACCAAGCCGTTCGCGTCGTCACCGGCGTCGAGATCACGCACACATTGCAACACCCCACACGGCAGCGGGCTGTGGGAGCGATCCGCTGGGTCGTCGAACGCTCGCGGGCGTGGCTGCATCAGTTCCGTTGACTGCGGGTGCGCTTCGAGCGCCGGGCCGATGTTGATGAGGCGCTTCTCTTTCTGGGGCTCGCGCTCATTTGCGCGAATGCCTGGGCGTGGGGCTCTTTGAGATAGAGCCGCTTGAGAAGACAGCGTTCGAGGGGGAACCTCTGGGCTCAATCCATCACCGCCACCGCCTTGACCTGCGCATGCACCTGCTGACCGGGGTGGAGACGGAGGCGTTCCCAGGAGTGGCGGGTGATGCGGGCGAGCAGGCGGCCCTCGGGGGTGGTGCCGACGGCGAGGCCGACGAGGACCTGGGACGCGCCGAGCGGGTGCATCTCGACGATGCGGGCGGGCAGGACGTTGAGGATGCTGGAGGTGCCGGGGTCGTCGAGGGCGATGCTGACGTCGCGGGCGTGGATGCGCACGCGCACCGGCGCGTCCACCGCGCGGTCGAGCCGCTCGAGCATCAGCGAGGCGCCGGGGATGGCGACGCGAGTGAGCCCGTAGCGCTGGTCGTGGGCGCGCACCCGGCCGTTGAGCAGGGCGCTGGCGGTCTCCTCGCGCGCCAGCGGCAGGTCGAGACGGGTGAGCATCTGCGGCGCCGGGCCGGCGGCGCGCAGCCGTCCGGCCTCGATCAGCAGGATGTGGTCGGCCAGTCGCGCGACCTCGTCGGGGTCGTGGCTGACGTAGAGCACGGGGATCTGCAGGTGGTCGTGGAGACGTTCGAGATAGGGCAGGATGTCGCGCTTGCTGGTGTGGTCGAGCGCGGCCAGCGGCTCGTCCATCAGCAACAGCCGCGGGCTGGTGAGCAGGGCGCGGGCGATCGCCACGCGCTGACGCTCGCCGCCGGAGAGCCCCGCCGGGTCGCGTCCGAGCAGCGGGGCGATGCCGAGCAGCTCGACCACCTCGTCGAGGTCGACGCGCCGCGCGCGCGCCGGGATGCGGCGGCGTCCGTAGTCGAGGTTGGCGCGCACCGAGCGGTGCGGGAACAGGCTCGGCTCCTGGAAGACGTAGCCGATCGGGCGGCGATGGGTGGGCAGGAAGCGCCCGCCGGCGTCGTCCTGCCAGCAGGCCTCGGCGAGTCGGCAGTGACCGGCGGCGCGCTCCAGCCCGGCGACGCAGCGCAGCACCGTGGTCTTGCCGCAGCCGGAGCGCCCGAACAGGGCGCTGACGCCGCGCGCCGGGACGCGACAGGCAAGATCGAGGCTGAAGTCGCCGCGATCGAGCCGGAAGGCGAGGTCGAGCACGTCAGCCATGACCGATCCGCCGCATGCGTTGGCCGAGCAGGTTCATCATCAGCACCACCAGGAAGGAGAACAGCACCATGCCGCCGGCGAGCCAGTGCGCCTGGGCCCACTCCAGCGACTCGACGTGGTCGTAGATCGCCACCGAGAGCACCTTGGTCTCGCCGGGGATGTTGCCGCCGATCATCAGGATCACCCCGAACTCGCCGACGGTGTGGGCGAAGGCGAGCACCGCGCCGGTGAGCAGGCCGGGCAGCGCCAGCGGCAGGGCGACGTCGAGAAAGCGCGCCAGCGGCGAGGCGCGCAGGGTGGCGGCGACCTCCAGCGGGCGCTGGCCGATCGCCTCGAAGGCGTTGTGCACCGGCTGCACCATGAAGGGCAACGAGTAGAGCACCGAGCCGACCACCAGCCCGGCGAAGGTGAAGGGCAGGGTGCCGAGCCCGAGCCACTGGGTGAACGTCCCCACCGGTCCGTGCGGGCCGAGCAGCAGCAACAGATAGAAGCCGAGCACCGTCGGCGGCAGTACCAGCGGCAGCGCCACCAGGGTGGCGACGATCTGCTTGAGGCGCGAGCGTGTCTGCGACAGCCACCAGGCCAGCGGCGTGCCCACCACCAGCAGCACGGCGGTGGTGAGGGTGGCGAGCTTGAGGGTCAGCCAGACCGGGGTGAGATCGAGTGACACGGCGGTGCTCCGGGTGTGGGGCGGGGCGGTGAGGCCCGGCGCGCGCCGGGCCTCGTCGCGCTCAGTCGGTGGCGTAGCCGTAGCGGGTGATCACCGCGCGCGCCGCCTCTCCCTGGAGGTAGTCGAGCAGCGCCCGGGCGGCGGGGTTGGCCTCGGCGCCCTCGAGCAGCACCGCGTCCTGACGGATCGGGCGGTAGTGCGACGGCGCCACCGTCCAGCGCGAGCCGCTGGGCTCGAGGGCGATCTGCGCCAGGGCGACGAAGCCGAGTTCGGCGTTGCCGGTGGCGACGAACTGGTAGGTCTGGGCGATGTTGTCGCCGCGCACCAGCTTGGGCGCGAGGCGCTCGGCCAGCCCCAGCGACTCCAGCACCTCCAGCGCCGCGGCGCCGTAGGGCGCGGTCTTGGGGTTGGCGATCGCCAGGCGCTCGAACGTGCCCGACTCGAGCAGTGCCGCGCCGTCTGTGATCAGCGCGGGGTCGGCGCTCCACAGCGCCAGCTCGCCGATGGCATAGGTGAAGGGGGCGCTGGCGCGGCCCTCATCGACGAGCAGCGCCGGGCGGCGCTGGTCGGCGGCGAGGAAGACGTCGAAGGGCGCGCCGTGGAGGATCTGGGTGTAGAGCTTGCCGGTCGAGCCGTAGCTGATCCGGGTGCTGTGCCCGGTGGCTTGCTCGAAGGCGGTGGCGATCTCCTTCATCGCCGCGGTGAAGTTGGCCGCGACCGCGACCCGGACCTCCTCGGCCTGGGCCAGGGTGGTGGCGCCGAGCAAGAGCGCGGCGGCGGTGAGTGAGCGCAATGGGGTCGACATCCTTCGATACTCCTGGTCGCTGACGGGGATGGGGGGCGTGGTGGGTCTCAGTCGCTGACCGCGAGGATGATGTGCGGGGCCTTGATCAGCGCACAGGCGCGCTTGCCCTCGGCCAGTTCGAGCTGACGCGCGCTCTCGCCGGTGATCATCGCGGTGACCCGCGCGCCGCCGTCGAGCGCGAGCACCACCTCGGTGTTGACCGCACCCTCGATCAGCCGCTCGACGGTGCCGCACAGACGGTTGCGCGCCGAGGTGTGCAGCCCGCCGTCCTCGGTGGCGATGAGCACGAAGGAGGCCTTGATCAGGGCGTAGGCCTCGCGCCCGGGCGCGAGGCCGAGCGTCTCCACGCTCTCGTTGGTGACGATCGCCACCAGCGGCGTGCCCTTGAGGTCGAGCACCACCTCGGCGTTGACCACCCCGGGGCGCACCGCGGTGACCACGCCGTGCAGATGATTCCTTGCACTGACCTTCATGTTGATGACTCCTAACAGACGGTGGAAACGGTCGAAATCGCGCACGCCCTCACCGAGCCGTTCGAGAAAGCGCCGGTGCTCGCGCTCGGCGGTCTCGAACACCGTGATCAGCCGTCGTCCCTCGACGGTGAGCCGGGTACCGCCGCCGTGGCGGCCACCGGTGCGTCGTTGCACCAGGGGCGTGGCCGAGAGGTTGTTCATCGCGTCGACCGCGTCCCAGGCCTGCTTGTAGGAGATGCCCAGGGCACGCGCGGCCTGCGAGATCGAGCCGGTCTCGTCGATGCGCCGCAGCAGCGCGATGCGCTCGTGTCCGGCGAAGCGCTGGGTGTCGAGATCGAGCTGGAGCGCGCCCGAGGTGTCGAGTCGGGTGGGGGCATCTGCAGCGTGTGGCATGAGCGCGGTCCTCCTTGCGCGATGATGGGGTTATATCGAGGGCGATATAACGACAATGCTTCCAAGCAAAAGAGATGCCAAAACGTTTGGCCCCGCCGTCCGGCCGGATCCCGGCGCGGCGCGCGGCGGCGTCAGCGGGCGACGACGCACCGTGTCGAGGCGGGCTCCGGTGTCGCCGCACCAGCATGGCACAGTCCGCGCACGCCGTGCTCGGCGAGGAACGCGATCAGGGTCCCGACATGCTGCTCGATGTGCTCGACCGAATCATGCCCGGCGCCGGGCACCTCGTACAGCCGCGCCCGACCGGTGGGGGCACGTTCGAGGATGCGCCGGGCGTCGCGCGGCGACACGCTGGTGTCGGCGGTGCCGTGGACCAGCAGCAGCGGACAGCCGATGCGCGTGGCGGTGTGCAGTGGGGCGATCTCGGCGAAGCGGTGACCGATGCGCCACTCGACGTGCCGGGTGGCCAGTCGCGCCAGCCAGCGCGGCAGGCGCAGCGCGCGCAGATAGCCCTCGGTGACCTCGGCCGGGTCGGCGAAGGCGGCGATGCTGATCACCGCGTCGGGCAGCGGGTTGTCGGCGGCGTAGTACAGGGTCGCGCCGGCCCCCACCGAGTGCCCGAGCAGGGCGAGACGGCGACAGCGCGCCGGATGGCTGCGGCGCAGCCAGTCGACCGCCGCGCCCAGGTCCTCGGCGAAGCGCGGCAGCGAGGAGAAGGTGTCGCCATCGCTGTTGCCGTGGCTGCGCGCGTCGAACAACAGCACGTTGAGCCCGGCGCGGCGGAAGGGCGCGGCCAGCGGCAGCATCAGCTCGGCGCTGCTGCCCCAGCCGTGGAGCACCACCAGGGTCGCCTCGGCGTCGGGCGCGGGCAGCAGCCAGGCGAACAGCCGGCGACCGCGCCGGGTGGGGATGGTGCAGGTCTCGAAGTCGAGCCCGAACGCGCCCGGGTCGTGGTGGGCGCGCCGGCGCGGGGCGCGGAAGCCGAGCTGCACGGCGAGCGCGAGCAGGCCAAGCAGGGTCGCAGGCAGCAGCAGGAGGGTGAGCAGGATCATCGTCGGGGGCGGGTGAGGGGTGAGGGGTGAGGGGTGAGGGCGGGGCGTCGCGCCCCGCCGCGCGCCCGGGCTGCCCCGGGCGCCCGTTGCCTCAGGGCAGGCTGATGCGGGTCATCACCCCGTCCTTCAACCGCCAGTGCTTGAGCCCGGCGGCGGTGTGGATCACCACCAGCACGAAGATCGCCAGGGCGCCGAGACCGTGATAGCCGAACAGCATCTTGGCCAGCTCCGGGTTCTCTGCCAGCGGCAGCTCGATGCTGAGACCGAAGAACTCCAGCGGATGGCCGGCGCTGACCACGGCCACGGCGGCGCCGATGGTGATGGCGAGCAGGCCGATGTAGAGCAGCACGTGCAGCGCGCCGCCGACGAACTGCTCGCCCTTGCCGAGCGGCGGCTCGTAGGCCGGGGCCGGCGAGCGGCGACGCAGCGCCAGGCGCACCAGGGTCAGCAGCAGCACGGTGGCGCCGACGCTCTTGTGGATGGTCACCAGGGTGGCGGCGAAGTCCTCGCCGAAGAGGTTGGCGATGCCCTCGGAGCCGAGCAGCCAGAACAGGGTGCCGGAGCAGAGCAGGCCAAACAGCAGCAGGGCGACCAGCCAGTGCAGCAGGCGTTGGGTGAAGGTATAACGCGGTTGGGCCAAGGGTTGTTACCTCGCGATCGGGATGCTGGGTCTGTCGTGACGACGACAGGGTCGGGAGCGGGCCGGGGACTCGGGGGCGCGCGTGGCCGCCCGATGGCGGTGCGCGACGCGGGCGCATACGTGTCCCTGAGCCGGTTGCGCCGGTCGGCTCGGGGCTAGTTATACCAACCCGCATCGGCTTCTGGCCAGTCGTCGCGGCGCACCTCGGGGCCATACCGAAGCGGGCCTCGCACGCAACGACCGATGTCCTTGCGACGCTGCCCGAGGCGTGTTCAGCGCGGCATCTCGGCGTGCAGCGCGCGCTGTTCGAGCAGCGCGCCGTCGGCGCCCTGGGGCGCGATGCGGCGCAGCGACAGCCAGCGCCCGTCGTCGAGCCGCCAGGCCAGGTGCGACTCGGCGTGGACCAGCGCGGCGTAGAAGCTCTCGCCGTCGTCCGAGCGCGGCTCGAGACGGCGGTAGTCGCAGACGCAGAGACAGGGCGCGCCGGCGGCATCGTTGCCGATGATGCGCCGCGCCGTCACCTCGTACTCGCGATAGATCCGCAACCGGCGCGGCGCGATCAGGCGCGCGCGCCAGCGGTGCCCGAGCAGCGCCCGCCAGGGCGCGAGACAGGGGTGATCGGGGTGGTCGAGTTCGATGGTGGATGATGCCCGCATGGCGAGTCCTCCCGCTGGTGATCGTGGCCGCGCGCCAGAAGGGGGTCAGACCCCGCGCGCGAAGCGGACCTGAACATCGCGCGGCGGCGCCAGGTGCGGCGCGCTGGTCACCAGCAGCCGCGCCCCGGCGCGCGCATAGTCCTCGGCGTTGGCGGCGTTGACCCCGCCGGCGGCGGCGACCAGTGCCGTCGAACCCGCGGCGGCGAGCGCGGCGACCGTCTCGGCGACCGCCGCGGGGCTGAACTTCTCCAGCTGGATGACATCGGCCGCGGCCCAGACGAGCGCCTCGGCGACGTCCTCGACCTCGACTACCACCCGCTTCTCCGGGCAGCGGCGGCGCAGTCGCGCGAGTGCCGCGGTGGGGTCCTCGTCGAGAAACAGGCGGTGCTCGGCGAACACCAGCAGGGTCTCGGAGAGCCCGCTGCGGTGCATCACCGCGCCGGCGGCGCGCGCCGCCTTGACCGCCAGAGGACGGGTGCCGGGGACGTTCTTGCGGGTGAGCGCGACCAGCGCCTCGGGGTGGCCGCGGCGCGCCGCCTCCTGGATCTCGGCGGCGCGGCTGGCCACCCCCGAGCACCACTCGACCAGGGTCTGTGCGCTCTTCCACGCGCGGTGCAGGATGCCTGCCTCGGCGCTGGCCTCGAGCAGCAGGGTCTCGGGCGCGGCCTGTTGACCGGAGGCGGCGTGGAGGGTGGCGCGCGCGCCGCACAGCGTGAACATCCGCGCCGCCTCCTCGATCCCGCACACCACCATGGGGTCGCGGGCGAACAGGCGGATCTGGCCGGGGCGGGCGTCGATCGCCAGCGCCTCGGTGGTGAGGTCGCCGTAGGGCACGTCCTCGGCGAGCAGCTGCTGCAGGCGGTGGTCGTCGAGCGCCAGGGGTTGGGGTCGGATCATGGTCAATACCTCGTGGATTGGATGGTTTTTGCCGTCCCCGCCGGGAGCGCGATGGCGCAGCCCGGGGGGACGTCGAGCAGGGTGCGCGTGCCGCGCGCCGGACAGGGCAGGGCGCGCGGCAGGTGGATGCGCAGCGCCGTGCGGTCGGGCAGGCGACAGTGCAGCGCGCGATAGGCGCCCATGTCGATCACCCGCGCGACCTCGACGGCGAGCCCGGCGCGGGCGCCGGGGCGCGGGCCGTCGGGCAGCAGCGCGACCACGCGGTCTGCGCGCCGGGGCGCGCGCGCCAGCTCGACCCGGCCCCAGGGGCCGCAGGCCGCGCGCCCCTCCCAGCGCGTCACCGCCAGGGTGTTGGGCCAGCCGAGCACCCGCGCGACCTCGGCATCGCCCGGCGCGGCGAACACCGCCTCGGCCTCGTCGAGCCGGCGCAGCCGCCCGCCGATCATCACCCCGATCCGGTCGGCGCACTGGCGCGCGTCCTCGATGTCGTGGGTGACCAGCAGGGCGCAGGTGGCGGTCTCGGCGACCAGCTCCTGCACCAGCAGCCGCAGCGACTGGCGCAGACTGGCGTCGAGCGCCGAGAAGGGCTCGTCGAGCAGCAGCAGCGCCGGGGCCGGGGCGAGCGCGCGCGCCAGGGCGACGCGCTGGCGCTGGCCGCCGGAGAGCTGGTCCGGGCGGCGCCGCGCCAGCCCGCCGAGTCCGACCCGCTCGATCCAGCGCGCCACCCGCGCGGCGCGATCGGGCGCGCGCGCGAGCCCGTAGCCGATGTTCTCGGCGACGCTGAGGTGGGGGAACAGGGCGTGGTCCTGGAACATGAAGCCGAGGTCGCGCCGACGCGGCGCCAGGTCGATGCCGGCGGCGCGCGCGTACCACAGCCGCTGGCGGTGACGGATGTGCCCGGCGCGCGGGCGCTCGAGCCCGGCGAGCAGCCGCAGCAGGGTGCTCTTGCCGCCGCCCGAGGGGCCGAGCAGCGCGGTGATCCCGGCGCCGGGCAGCGCCAGGCGCAGGCGCAGGTCGAAGCCGGGGCGACGGAAAGCGAGATGGGCGGAGAGTTCGGTCATCACAGTCGTCCGAGTCGGCGCAGGAGCAGGAACAACACCAGCGAGATCCCCCCGAGCAGCAGCGACAGCCGGGTGGCGCAGGCGAAGTCGCCGTCGAGCACCTGGTTGTAGATCGCCAGCGACAGCGTCTCGGTCGAGCCGATGAGGTTGCCGCCGAGCATCAGGGTGATGCCAACCTCGCCGAAGGCGCGCCCGGCGCCGAGCGTCAGCCCCGCCGCGAGGCTCGGGCGCACCGCCGGGATCACCACCCGCCACAGCGTCTCCAGGCGCCCCTTGCCGAGGGTGTAGGAGGCCTCGACCAGCGCCCGCGCGCTGCCCTCGATCGCCGACTGCACCGGCTTGACCACCAGCGGTAGCCCGGCGATGAAGGCGGCGAGCACCAGCGCCGGGAAGGAGAACACCAGCTCCCAGCCGAGGCGCGCGTAGAGCGGCGCGCCGAGCACGCCGTGGCGCCCGAACAGCATCAGCAGGAAGAAGCCGATGGCGATCGGCGGGAACACCAGCGGCAGCGACACCAGCGCATCGAGCAGCCAGCGCAGCGGGAACGACAGGCTGAGCAGATAGCCCAACCCGACCCCGGCGACGAGCAACAGCGCCAGGGTCACCGCCACCACCCGCAGGCTCAGCAGCAGGGCGTCGGGCGAGCAGGCGAGCAGCGCGGACATCGATGATCCCCCGATCCCGTCAGTCGACGAACTGGAGCTGCAGCGCGAGCCGGTCGTCGAGCGCGGCGAGCAGCCGGTTGGCGTCGGCCCGCGCATCGAGCCCCGGGGCCTCGGCCGCGCGCCACTGATAGTTGGCCATCACCTGCCAGTGACGGTCGATGCGGTAGCGCAATCCCAGCGTCCAGGTGGTGAAACGACGGTGGTCGGCGGCCGACTCGGTGCCGCGGTCATAACGGTCGTAGCGCAGATCGAGCCAGGTGCGCGGGGCCAGCCGCCAGCCGCCCTCGAGATACCAACCCGCCGCCTCGCCCTCGGGCAGCAGGTTGCGCCCGGCGATGCGGGTGGCGGCATTGTTCCAACTGCCGGGCACCGCGCCGCCGTCGCTGCCGGCGAGGATCATGCCGCGCCCGACGAGATACTCGCCGCTCAGCCGCCAGCGCGCCGCCTGGTGGATGACCCCGGCGCCGGCGCGGGTGCGCAGGTGGCCGCCGGGGTCGGCGCCGTCGAGTGTGCGCCGTCCCTGCTGCCACCAGCCGAACAGCTTGGTGCCCTGGCGCGCGGCACCGCGCCCGCCCTCGACGTGCTCGCTCGACCAGTAGAGATAGAGATCCTTGTGGTTGTCGTTGTCGAGACGCGCGACGCCGTTGCCGTTGCCGAGCATCAGCGCGTAGCTGTGCGCCCAGGGCCCGCCGCCGGGGAGCACGCCGAAGAGCTGTGCGCCGATGTCGTGATAGAGCGAGCGCGGGCCGCGCGGCGCGTTGGCGTCGAGCGGGTCGCTGCCGTCGTGGTCGAGGAAGGTCTCGTTGAGCAACTGATCGACCGCGGTCGAGACGGCGAAGTAGGGCTGGCGCGGGGCCGGGCGCAGTGCCTCCTCGCTGCCCGGCGGCTTGAACTGGCCGAGGCGCAGGCGCAGCGCCGGGTCGATGCGATAGCTGAGGCTGGCGTCGATCAGCTGCAGTTCGTCGCCCGCGCGGGTCGCGATGTTGTCGCCCGCCTCCACCGCGACCAGATAGTCGAGCGGCGCGCCGCCTGGCACCCGCCCGCGCACGCCGAGGCGCAGCCGGTGCAACTGCCAGCGCTCGGCGGCGCGCTTGTCCGGCCCCAGGCGGTTGGCCGCCATCCCCTGGCCGGTCCAGCCGCCGACCGGGATCGGGGTGTCCTCACCCCGTTGATAGGCGAGCTGGGCGAAGCCCCAGGGACGCAGCGCGCGCGTCCCCTGCTCGGGTTCGCTGCCCTGGAGAAGCAGCCAGTTGGCCGCCTGGGCGAGTCCGGGGGCAAGCAGCGCGGCGCCCAGCGCGAGCGCGCGCATCCTGGTCGAATCGGTCATGGCAAAGATCCTCGGGGCGAGGCGCGCGCCCCGGTGGTGACTGAGCCTCACAGCCCGTACTCGGCGAGCAGGTCGCGGGCGGCGGGGGTGGCGACGAAGTCGAGGAAGCGCTCTGCCGCCGCCCCGGGGGCGCGGCGCGTGGGCACGCCGATGACGATCTCGAGCGGCGCGTAGTGGCTCGGGTCGATGGTCTCGACCACCAGCCGCTCGGGGTCGAGCGCGCGCGCCTCGGTGGCGTTGATGAAGCCGGCCTCGACGCTGCCGGCGCGCAGGTGCGCGGCGACCTGGGGGACGGTGGCGAGCACGGTGAGGCGCGCGGCGAGCGCCTCGCGCAGCCCGTCGTGTGCGAGTGACTGGAGCGCGGCGCGGCCATAGATCGCCCGCGCCGGATCGGGCAGAGCGATGCGGCGAAAGGCCGGATCGGTGAGCGGCCGATCGGCCAGCTCGGCGGTGCGCACCAGCACCAGCCGGCCGCGCCCGAAGGGCTGGGTGCGGGCGAACAGCCCGCTCTCGGCGAGAAAGCGCCGCTCGCCGACGACCAGCGCCACGCGCTCGCTGGCGCGGGTCTGGGCGAGCACCTGGCGCATGTTGCCGAAGGCGGCCTCGAGGCCGATGCCGCTGTCGCGCTCGAAGGCCTGGTAGAGCGCGAGCAACGGGCGCTTGTAGCCGGCCCCGGCGGCGATCAGCAGACCGTCGTCGGCGCTGGCCGCGGGCGCCGGCAGGGCGCAGCAGAGCATCAGCAGGGCGATGAGTAGGGGCATGATGGGATCTCCTTGTCCACGGGGTCAGCGTTGCATCCTCTGGGTGAGCGAGCGGGTGCGCGGCGCACCCGGGGCGTCGCCGATGGTGCCGGGCTGGGCGTCGTCGCGCCCGGCGTCGATGACGGCGACATCGCGGGTGTCGATCGCCGCCCCGGTGGTCTGCTCGGCCTGGACGCCGAGGCCGGGCAACCCGCCCAGGGAGAGGCGTTGCGTCCACGCGTTCACTGTCGTTCCTCCGGTCGGGGCGCCGGGGCGCCCGGGGATCAGGGCCGGGGCGGGGGAGGCGCTATATTCGTTTCGATATAACGCTGGACGTGGCCACCCCTCGGCTGCGGTCGTCGTGCGAGGGTCTTGAAGCAGGAACGATGCCAAACATCAGGTGTCGGCGGTCGATGAGGCGCTATCCAGTTGTCTCGGAAGGGATGTTCCGGGGAGCGAGGGGCGCTGTGGTGGTGAACGACGCGGGGGCGTGATGTCGCTTTGTATACAAGGTGCCGCACACTGATGGGATTCGCGCGCGGCCTGCCCCGGAGTGGGACGTCGCTGTTCCATGATGGAACACCGCTCGGGTGGGGTCAGCCCCCGACCTGGTCGGTGGGCGTCTTTGGGGGCAGCACCGGCGCCAGGCCCCGGCTGCGACGCAGCCAGTTGATCGCGCCGAGCAGGTGGGGATTGGCGGCGAGCCGGCGTTCGAGCCGATACTTGCCGGGGAAGTCGAGGAGGATCAGCCCCATCAGCATGGTCAGCAGCCCCTGACCCGGCAGCACCAGCATCAGCAGGCCGCAGAGCAGCAGCAGCGCGCCGCTGAGGTTCTTGAGCAGGCGCAGCAGCGCGTGGACCAGCGGGTGATGACGGCGCAGCCGGTCGGGGCGGTGCGTCGGGGCGGCGAAGTAATCGACCGGGATCAGCGCCACCAGGAAGGGCAGCGAGAGCAGCGAGAGCAGGAACACGGCGACGGACAGGCCGGCGATCCAGGCGCTCAGCGCCTGGTGGACCTCCACCCAGTGCAGTGCGGTTTCGATCATGGTGACAGGGATCCTGAACGGGCGCCGGGCGCGACGGCCCGGCGCGCGGCCTCAGCCGGCGGCGTGCAGCTCGGCGGCCTGGAGCGTGTTCTCGAGCAGGCTGGCGATGGTCATCGGACCGACTCCGCCGGGCACCGGGGTGATCCAGGCGGCGCGCTCGGCGCAGCCGGCGAAGTCGACGTCGCCGACCAGCTTGCCCGCCTCGGTGCGGTTGATGCCGACATCGATCACCGTCGCGCCGACCTTGATCCACTCGCCCGGCACGAAGCCCGGCCGACCGACGGCGGCGACCACGATATCGGCCCCGCGCACCTGCTCGGCGAGGTCCTTGGTGCGGCTGTGACAGATGGTCACGGTGCAGCGCGCGGCGAGCAGCTCCAGGGCCATCGGCCGACCGACGATGTTCGACTGGCCGATCACCACCGCGTCGAGCCCGGCGAGCGACTGACCGGTGCGCGCGAGCATGGTCATCACCCCCTTGGGCGTGCACGGGCGCAGCAGCGGCATGCGCAGCACCAGGCGACCGACGTTATAGGGATGGAAGCCGTCGACGTCCTTGGTCGGCAGGATGCGCTCGGTCACCAGCGCCTCGTCGATCTGCTCGGGCAGCGGCAGCTGCACCAGGATGCCGTCGATGGTCGCATCGGCGTTGAGCCGGTCGATCAGCGCCAGCAACTCGTCCTGGGTGGTCGAGGCCGGCAGCTCGTGCAGCTCGGAGCGGAAGCCGACCTCGGCGCAGGCCTTGCGCTTGTTGCGGACATAGACCTGGGAGGCGGGGTTCTCGCCGACCAGCACCACCGCCAGGCCGGGGGCGCGCTGGCCGGCGGCGAGCAGGGCGTCGACCCGGGTCTTGATCTGCTGGCGGATGTCTGCGGCGATCGACTTGCCGTCGAGGAGTTGTGCGGTCATGGTCTTCCTAGTGATACGGGGTCAATGGCGCATGATATCGTGCGCGACGGTGGCGATGGAATCCGTCGTCGGCGAATCGGGCGATCATCGGTGCTTGACAGCGGGGAGGCGGCTGCGTAAATTAAGCGCTCTTCGATTTCGGGTCGAACTGATTCGATCGAAACCGGGGTATAGCGCAGTCTGGTAGCGCGCCTGCTTTGGGAGCAGGATGTCGGGGGTTCGAATCCCTCTACCCCGACCAAAGATCAGCCGCCAGGTCGCGAGCACGGACAGATGTCCTGCCCGCCACTGCGCCGCCACGAGCGCCCGTAGCTCAGTCGGATAGAGCAACGGCCTTCTAAGCCGTGGGTCGCAGGTTCGAATCCTGCCGGGCGTGCCAATCGCAAGCCACGGCAACGAAGATCGGGCTTGGTGAAAAAAAGAGCTTGCATATCTTCAGGGACAGATTATAATGCACAGCTCATCGCATCGACGCATGCGAAGTAGCTATGGTGGACGTAGCTCAGTTGGTAGAGCGCAGGATTGTGGTTCCTGTGGTCGTGGGTTCGATCCCCATCGTCCACCCCAAAATTAAAGAGTACGTGAGTTGACAAGGCAGCAAAAGTCCTTTAAGCTTAACGGCTCTAGAAAAACGGGCCGTTAGCTCAGCTGGTAGAGCAGTGGACTCTTAATCCATTGGTCCTAGGTTCGAATCCTAGACGGCCCACCAAACAAATCAGGTAGTTACATGTAGCTGCCCGGTGAAAACAGGCCGGATATTACCAAATTGGTAATATCCGGCCTGTTTTTTTATGTCTGTTAGGATGGCTTGAGCGGTACTACGCGTCGCGGTTTTCGCAGATAGTGCCGTACAGTCACCGCTCGTCCCGAGTGCCCGAGTTGGTTCGTGGCATCCCCGCCCGTTGCTTCAAAGTCCGTCGCGTGCTTTGCGCGGAGATCCTTCAACAGAAACCTCTCGAACCCGTCCGCAGCCAGCGATCGCTGGAATCGTCCCCAGGCGTTGTCGACAGCGCTTTCCGTGAGCGGGAACAGTCGGTCATCTGGGCTGTCGGCGAGCGCTTGATCGACGACTCGCTGCAGTTCCGGGGTCCATTCGATCAGGACTCGCTTTCCCGTTTTCTGCTCCTTGGTCTCGATGCCCTCTGGTTTGAGCTGGAATCGAGTAAGGCGCAGCACATCGCCTCTGCGCAGACCAGTCAGGTAGGCGAGCCACATCAAGGCTGCCATCCACGGTCGCGCGCGCTGTATGGCATTCTCGAGCTCGGCGTCGGTGACGTAGCGATCACGCGGCTGCTCGGGGTTGCGATACTGCAAACCGAGGAGAGGGTTGCGCAACAGTCCGCCCCAGTGCGTGGCTTTGGTCAGCATGTGGCGGAGCAAGGCGATCTCGCGGTTTGCCTGAGTCGGTGACTGCTGGCCGCGCTTGTCGAGGTACTGGATTGCATGTCGGGGCTCGATCGCACCAGGCGCCATGTCTCCGAAGACAGCCAGAAGCCGCCTGCTCTGTTGCTTGGCGCTGCGCTGGGTCGCCTGGGCTTTCCGAGGAAGCTCTTCGCGTTTGTAGCGTATCCAGAGTCCTTTGATTGTCTGTTCGGTTGATGCCTGGTCTCCCATTAACTCGGCCCACTTGCGCAGCGCAGCCGATTTGTCAGGCCCAAGCGGGATCGCTTTCCCGTTCTTCCCCGTATCGGGGTCCAAGGGGATGAATCGATACTGTCGGCCGTGGCGGTAAACGCGAGGTGGCAGGTCTTTATCCTTGGTGCGGCGCCGAGGGGCCATCAGAGAGCACCCCAGTTTGGTTCAGGCGAGATCGAGCGCTCTGTTACCGAATGCTCAATCGTTGCGCGCGCAACGATGGGGCGCCCATCCGGGCGAATGAGGTACCTCACGCCCATGCGATCGAGAGCCCTGCGCTGGGCGCTTGGCCGCACCCGTTTGGTCATGCGCTTGATATCTTCTTCTGAAAGGAAAGCGCTCATCTGATTCTGCTCATACCTCAAACATTTGCAGCTCGAATACCGTGCCGGTAAAGGCGTCCGATGACGCCGCACGAGGATGTCAGTCATTCAGGCGAGCATGTCAAAGAGGCTGTTGTTGGGGCAGTTCGGGGATAGCCACATTACTTCAACCCGCTCCCTCGCTCCATCCGCATGAGCCTTCCTGTAGACCTTTCTCCAGCCGCGGTATAGATCGTCGTAGAGGTCACTCTGATAACCGCTTAGGACCACCATTCCGCTAAGTTCGGACAATGCCTCGCTCAAGCGCTCATGCTCCATATCAGTCATCTCATGGCGATAGTCACCGCCCGCATCACGGGTAGAGGCCACGTAAGGAGGGTCCACGTAGTGAACTGTCTGCTCGCTATCATGGGCAGTCATCACCTCAAGAGCATCACGGTTTTCAATCACCACGCCCTGGAGTCGCTCAATGATCTGCTCCAGGGCCACCGGGTAATTTCTCCAGTCGGAAGCAGGGGTGGTGCCTCTTCTGCTTGAGTTCGACCGAAAGCCTGTTGGCCTGTTGTGAGCATTGCTACCGAATCCCATGAAGGAGCGAACCACTGTCCGCCTGGCCTGCTCCAGAGGGTCATCTGCCCTGATGTAGCTAGCATGGAATTCGTCACGAGAGTACGGGGTAAGCCGCAGCGCCTGGCGCAGCGCTGGACCTTGTTCACGGGCAACTCTGAAAAGGTTCACGACCTCACCGTCCAAGTCGTTATAGACCTCAGCGTAGCTCCGGGGCTTCTTGATCAAGACGCTGGCAGCTCCACCGAATGGCTCAACATAAATGCGGTGATTCGGGATGTTGCCAATGATCCAGTCAGCCAGTATCCACTTGCCGCCGTGGTAGCGAAGGATGGGACGAGTACACATCACGATAATCCGAAATAGAACTATACATTCAGCAGACAGCCCTCGAGGGGATGGACCAGGGCGCCGCTGTCCTCGCCGAGCGGTGCGCTCCAGCCCATGGTCGCGGTCTCCAGCGGACCGCAGGGACGGAACCGGCGTCCGTCGAGCTGGGTGTGCAGGTCGACTCGCCCAGTCATGCCCGGCAAGGAGGCGGGCTGCGGTTGAGCAGGTCATGCGCTCCTCCGTTCGTGCTGGATTTTTTCGCGCAGGGTGTCAAGCAGGGTCTCGACGCAGAGGTTGCGCGTAAATGCTTCGGCCTTCAGGCGTCCGCGTGCGCCCGAGATAGCCATCTCGCGCTCGTCGGCGATGGCGACAAGGCGGCCAGTCACCACGTCGCTCACGGCCCAGCCGCAGGGGTCTTCATCGAGCCAAAATGACGGATAGCGGTGCGCAGCCAGGCGCCATTCGGGCGGGTCGATGATCTGCCCGTGTACCAGCACGCCATCAGCCCAGGCGATGCGGAATGTGACCTCTTCCATGCTCCGAACCTCCGGTGCGGTGGTGGCGGCGAGCAGTCCGGTCTCGACCAGCTCGCGTGTGGCGGTCATGAGCTGCTGGCAGCGCTCGCGGATGCTCTCGTCGAGCGCGCCGTGGGGCGCGTCGGGCGCGGCGCGGATCAGGCTTACGAGCGTGCCGGCTGCCTCCTCGATTTCGAGTTGGCTCGCCTCGATCGGCCATTGCGTACGAATAGGGCCGCAGGTGATGGGGTGGTCGTGGCCTTTCATGCGTGTCTCCCTCCCGTGGCTTCGCTGATCGCGTGCCGGGCGATGGCGTTGATCGCGTCTCGGTCGCTCCACTGCTGCGCCGAGGTGTTGAGGATGTGTTCCAGCGCGGCGAGCAGCGTGGGCGCCGCGCGGATCAGCCGGGCGTTGGCGTAGACAGGCCAGTCGTCGTCGGTCAGCTCGACAACAGGGCGGCCCGGGTCAGCCAGATCCCGATGCACGACCGTAGCGATGACATCGCCGTCGAGGCTGCGCACCACGACTTCCGTGTCGTCCGGTTGAAGATCCGTGAGCCACGGCCCCTGGGTGTGCTGACTGCTCATGCCTCTCCCTCCACAGCTGCCTTGGCGCGTCCATCTGGCCAGCAGCGCGGGGCGCGTTTGGTGATCGTGCGGCGGGAGCGGATGGTGGGAATGCCGTGGACGTTGGCCCGCACTTCCAGCCCGGCGGTACGAAGCACGTTGGTGAGGTGCTGGACGGAAACGTTGGAGTCGATCTCCAGCGTGGTGCGCTGTTGCTTACTCATCTGCGTGATCTCCGGTGGTGTGGTCGAGCGGTGTGTCGGTCTGGTCGACGACGAGCTGCCGCGCCGTCGCGGTGGTGACGACGCCGTGCGCGCCGTCGGGCGTGACGGCGACGCGGTCGCCGCGGCGCAGGGCGTTGAGCCATTCGAGCGAGCTCATGCCCGCACCCCCGATGCACGGTCACGCTCATCACAGGCGTCACACCAAGCCGTTGTCGCGCGCAACCAGTCCTTCTGTGCGGCTTTGAGCTGGCGGCGAGCGACGGTCAGTTCAGCCTGGATAGCCGTCACCTTGGCCTGTGCCGCATCGCGTTTGGCTTCGGCATCGCACCGGAGCCGGTCGAGGTGGTCGATTCCAGCGTCACTCATGTCTCACTCCTCTCGGGTGGCGGCCTTGGTATGGGCCTTGAGGAGAAAGGTAGCTTTTGCTAAATGTCAGGTCAATAGCAAAAGCTAAATTTTATCTACTGAACGCCATCTCGCCGCTCCTTCCTGGTGAACTCAGTTGCGACTGAAGAGGGGCGTGTGTAAAGCTACACACCATGAACAGCGCCGACGTGATTCGACGCCTGAAGGCTGAGGGCTGGGTTCTGGCCGGCGGCAAGGGCGATCATCAGAAGTTCAAGCATCCGCAGCGGGCCCGGCATGTGGTGGTGCCGCACCCGCGCAAGGATCTTCCCGTCGGCACACTGCGCAACATCTACCGGCAAGCCGGTTGGGAATGGAGGTGAAGATGCTCTACCCGGCGTATGTCCACTTGGGTGACGAACAGCACGCGCATGGCGTGACGCTCCCGGATTTCCCTGGCTGTTTCTCGGCCGCCGATACCTGGGAGGCATTGCCGGGCGCGATTCAGGAAGCGGTCGAGCTCTACTTCGAGGGTGAGACGCTGGAGATCCCGGCGCCGACGCCTCTGGAGAGACTGGCGCACGATCCTGAGTACGAGGGCGGGGTCTGGTTGTTGGTCGACATCGATCTGGCGCGGGTGCGCCCCAAGGCGATGCGGCTCAATATCTCGCTGCCTGAGACCTTGGTGCGGCGCATCGATGCCCATGCCAAGGCTCGGCACTTGAGCCGCTCGGCATTCCTTGCTCAGGCGGCGCGGGCGGCAATGGAGCCGCGGTAGGACCGATTTTCTACCGATTCACGGCGAGCTATATCTCAGGCGCTCGAGATCGCGCTGTGCCGCGTCAATGAGAGGGGCGTACTTGTCGATCACGGCCTGATTATCCGCCGCCAAGGCGTTTTCCAGTGTCGCGCCGGCCAGGTTGTTATTGGCCCAGCGCCGGCGTGCCGCGATTCGCGCAAGTTCAGCATCTCGTTGGGACTCGAGCTTCTCGAGTCTTCGTTCGGCGGCGGCGAGTGTGCGCGCTCGCTCTTGCTGCTGCCCGATCTCGCGCCATCGCTGCGCTGTCGATTTGGCAACGGATGCGTCTGGCGTGTGAACATCCAAATCCATCGGATCAGTGCCATGGGTGCAGGGGATCTGAGAGAATACAGCCCTTCCCGTATCTGGGTCCACGCACTTGTAAATCTCCCCGTGCGCAGCGGCTTGCGAGATCAAAGCAAAACCGAAGACAATGCAGACGGCTTTCCTTTTCATGGCAGGGACCTCCCTGTTTGCCTTGCATCGAGGTTGCTACAACCCGGCAGCCTCGATCCAACTTGACTCTGTGATGATGCTGACGGGGATGCCTTGTGATCGGTATTCTGCGGCTTTTTCGATTTTTCGACCAAAGCTTTCATGCGCCCAGCTGTCGGTGACGTATGTTCCGATAACCAGGAAGTTCAACGACTTATTGACACTTTTTGCTATCAGCCCGCCAAGCGCTTCCGTTGCTTCATGGCACTTCTTTCGTGAACCAAAAGCGCAAGTCCCAGTGAAGAGGAAAGACGAGCCCGGTATGATGATTTCTGGCGCTGGGTCGTCGAGTGGGAGTGAGGTCGCTTTTGCTAACTCTCCTACCTCCGGGCGCTCTCCGGCGAAGTGTTGGAGTATGGAGAAAAGCTCTTGCGATTCGTCGTCATCAAGCACGCCGTCTTCGAGCATGCTTGATACCTTTTCGAAAAGGTTCAAGACGATGGGGTTTTCAGCTGCCGACTGGTTGTGGATGAGCCAGCCATGTAGAAAGTCCGCCTCTTCTTGGTTGATTCTGCCGTCCGCAATAAGCCCTTTGCTCAGTCCTATTAGCGTGTCAATTTGCCTGTCGCATATTGCTTTTCTATTGAAACGATCAAGCGTTTTTAAATCCATTTCTCTCTTCCTCTTTTGACCTATCTGTCAAGTCCCCTGGCGTTACACCCCACCCGCGCGCCACACCACGCGCCCGATCACATGCACCTGCCCGTTCTGATCCTCCCGCGGGATGATCTCTTCGGGGTAGCGACCGGCGTTGTCCGAGCGCAGGATCAGTGAGCCGTCGTAGCGCCGGAACAGCCGCTTGACCCGCAGCTCGTGGCCATAGCGGATCGCGTAGACCTGTCCGTCGCGGATGTCGTCGCCGGCCGTGTCGATGTCGATCAGCAGCACGTCGCCGTCGCAGATGCTCGGCTCCATGCTGTCGCCCTTGGCGTAGACCACCACCGCGTTGTTCGGTCGCACCCCGGTCTGGCGTGCCCAGTCGGAGGTGAAGGCCAGCGGCGGGGCCTCTTCCTCTTCGAACACCAGGTTGCCGTTGCCCGCCGAGAAGGCGACGCGGCGGCGCGGGATCAGCACGTACTGCCCCTCGGGCAGGTCCGCCGGGTCGTCCCAGACGACGATCGGGTGGATGACCGTGCCTGTTATGTCAGCGCTCAGGCCTGGGGGCTCGTCGGCGGCGCTGGTCGTGTCGCAGGCCTCCGCGGCCTGATGGCGCTCATCGAGCCAGCCGCGGTTGCAGTTGAGTCGAGCCTCGATCTTGCGCGCGGTACGTTCACCAATGCCTCGCTTCCCCGTCAGCATCTGGTTGATGTAGGCGGGTGCCAGGTCGGCTTTTTCCGCGAGCGCGCGCTGAGATCCGGCCGCGCTCACCAAACGCTTCAGGTTCTGCTGGCGAATCTCTGTGATGTTCTCATGCATGAGTGCGACGTTAGCAATAGCTAACCGTCTAGCAAACGAGCATTTGCTATTGCCGTGGTTTTTAGCATGTGCTATATGTTGCGACATGAGACTCCTGGACTACTACAAATCGCTGCCAACGCCTGAGCGAGAGGCGTTTGCAGAGCGGGTCGGGACAACCCTGGCGTACCTCACGCAACTGGCCTACGGGCATCGGCGTCCCGGGGGGCGGCTGACGCTGGCGATCCTCCGAGAAGCTCATGGGGCGATTGACCCCTCGCCCGATAGCTTCGGTCCACCCCCCCAAGGCGCCCTGCACGATGACGCCGCCGCTGGTCTCGAGTTGGCGGCTGCGCCGGATCCCGTCTTACCGCCTCGACTTCCTACTTGAAGGATCATCGCCATGCCTCACCACTCACCGCTTGATCACGATATCCGCGTCTGGATGACCGAGGACCTGCATCGCTGGGTCTCGTGCGAGGCCGCCGATCAGGACCGCCCGGTCTCGGTCTATGTGCGCCGCCTCATCGAGCGCGAGCGCGAACTCTCTACTGTGAGCATGGATGCTGCGCGCGACATTGACAGGGACGCCGCGAGACGCGGGGGGATGGAGAGGGACGCGTGAGCACGCAACGCACGGCAATCGTGGCTGAGGCGCGGCAGATGATGGCCGAGGGCGCGCCGCTCTATCACATCGCGCAGTGGCTTGCGGTGCCTCGTGGACAGCTCGCGCTCTGGATCGAGTCCATGCCCGCGCCGCGGCGTCAGGGTGATCGGCGACGCCGGGACACGACCATCTCCGACCCTGTGCTCGCCTTGGCGTTGGGGGCGTGGCGACGAGGATGTGGTGCTCGACCTGCTCGGCTATCTGATTCTGCTGCGCGTGGCGCAGCGCTTAGGGCTAGGGCGTGAGGCTTGACGATGGGGATTGCCGTGGGCTACGCTGATTCCGCTGCCCCTCATTGGGTGGCCGGGATTGGCGTCCTGGAAACCGAGCGCGCAGGCGCTCTCACGAAGCGTCTTTTTTTGCGCCCGCAGTTTGCTATGGCGGGTGTCATGGGGGCTCTTCGGAGCGCCGCTCCTCGGTGCGGTTACGCCAACCCTGTGGCATCCGCCACCCTCTCGATTGGCGTCGACGGTGGCGGTTCTCAAGCAACCGAGGATCCCACTATGTCGCAAGACAGTTCCGTCCGCGCGTCCGCGCTTCTGCCCGTCTCCTTCCAAGATCAGACGCTCTACCTCGTCGAGCACGCCGGCGAACCCTTCGTGCCCATGCGCCCCGTGGTCGAGGCGATGGGGATGTCGTGGCAAGGCCAGCACGAGAAGCTCAGAGCCAGATACGCGACCTGCGTCAGGGAAATCCTGACGCAGCTCCCCGACGACACCCAGCGCCGCTCCATGACCTGCCTCCCTCTGCGCAAGCTCGCGGGCTGGCTGATGACCATCCACCCCAACAAGGTCCGCCCCGAGCTGCGTGCGCGCATCCGCGCCTACCAGACCGAGTGCGACGACGTGCTGTGGCACTACTGGTCCCAGCAGCGCGACAGCCGCCCGCCGTTGGAGCCGATCGCGTCCGACCCTGCGCCCAACGATCCCATCACCCAGGACGTGCGCGCCGCCATCGCCCGGCGCGCCCACGCCATCAGCATGCGCCACTACGACCGGATCAGAGACGACCTGGCCGACGCCGTGCGCCGTCACTGCGAGCGCTTCCCCGAGGCCGGGGATCTCATCGAGTACGTCGAGACCGTCGACACCCCCTGCAACGACCTGATCTGCGTCCACCGCTCCGACCTCTGGGCCGTCACCAACAGTGCCATGAGCACCCAGAAGAACATCGCCGACGCCGTTCGCGCTCTTGAAGAGGCGACTGGCCGCGAATGGTACGGACGATGAGGAGGGGGGTGACGATGGAGACCGGCGCACCTTACCAGACCCGCAAACGCCAACGCCCAGGCTGGCCGGCCTGGGCGTTGACTTTCATTCATCTGCCAACGCTGAAAGGAGCAGATCAATGACGATTGAGAGCATAGCATGGGGGTTGCGCCCCGTCTCCCCGTGGAGTGAGGGCGCGCGCTGTTGCGCGGGCGGTGTGCATCTGTTGCATCGACGCTCTGGCGACAGCCGGACGATGGGTCCTTCTCAGACTTCGGTGAAGAGGAGCCCAATGCCGCGGAATTTGGCTAGTGTCCGGTGTCGGCGCATGGTCAGCATCCCAGTCTTTTCAGTAATTTATGCGGGGGCTGACGATGTGGATTAACTCTGAGGAGGTGCGCAGCCAGCTCCTCAGCGCCGGTTTGACTGGCGACCGAGTTGAGCAGCTGGAAGTTGGCAAGATCATTCGCACACAGGTTGAGGATGATCGTGAGAAGCGCGGCTGGTATCTGCTCCACGAGATCCAGAACCGGAATGGCGAGTCGGTGCTGGTCGGTAGCTACGGCATCTGGCGCGGCAACGACAACGGCGCGCGCAAGATCGAGCTCGGTGAGCATGGCAAGCTGAGCGACGAAGAGCGCGAGGCACTCAAGGCCAAGTATCGAGACGATCGCAAGCGTGCCGCCGCGGTGCGTGCCAGGGATGCCGAGCGCGCGGCCCGGCGCGCCGAGCAGATGTGGCGCAAGTGCGAGGCGACCGCGCCCGAGGGGGGCGCAGAGTACCTGACGCGCAAGGGCATCGGCGGCCATGGCGTGCGCTACACCCAGCGCGGCTCGGTCGTCATCCCGATGCACGATGCCAACGGGCGCGTGTATGGGCTGCAATTCCTGCTCTCGCGCACACTGCAGTCCGAGCGCATCCAGCGCACTGGGCGCGACAAGGAATACTGGCCGGCCGGTGTCGCCAAGCAGGGCCACTGGCACCAGATCGGCGCGGTTGGCACTTTGGTGCTGGTGTGCGAGGGCTATGCCACGGGTGCCAGCCTGCATGAGGCCACGCAGTTTCCGGTGGCGGTCGCTTTCGATGCGGGCAATCTGCGCCATGTCGCGCGCGCACTGCGCAAGGCATATCCCCGCACGCGCATCCTCATCTGTGCCGATGATGACTTCGCCACCCAGGGCAATCCGGGCACCACCGCCGCCAGCGCCGCGGCGCTGGAGTGTTCTGGTTCGTGGGTCGCTCCGCGCTTTTCGGTCGATGACCAGGTGCGGGCTCGTGCACGCATTGCCGCCGAGGTCGACTGGTCCGGTTGCGCGGATGATGCGCGCGCTGTTGCACGCGCCATTGTGCGCGACGCCGGGCGCAAGCTCACCGACTACAACGACCTGCACGCTGCCGAGGGCCTGCTCACGGTACGCAGCCAGATCGAGGCGCGACTCACTGAGCTGGGCTGGACCACCGAACAGCGCTCGCCGACCACCACCCCAGGGGGGGAGGGGAGATCTGTCGAGGACTGGCGGTTCGATATCGAGATCCTGATCAATGAATACGCGCTGATCTACGGCACCGATACCGTCTTCGACCATCGTCGCAAACTGATCTTGGGGCTGGGGCCGCTGCGCTCAGCCGCCGGGAAAGGGCTGGTGCGTCAATGGCTCGAACACCCCGATCGCCAGACCGTCTTGCAAGAACAGGTCGGGTTCGACCCTGGGGAATCCGACTCGCAAATTCGCTGCAATCTCTGGGCAGGCTGGCCCTCGCGACCCGAGTCCGGGAGCTGCGAGCGGTTGCTCGAGCTGCTCGAGTATCTCTGCTCCGGCGAGACTCAGGACCCGCATGGGCTGTATCAATGGATCCTCAAATGGATCGCTTATCCGATCCAGCACCCGGGCGCCAAGATGCAGACCGCATTGCTGGTCCACGGCCCCGAAGGCACCGGCAAGAACACCTTCTTTGGTTGCGTGCGCCGCATCTATGGCCGCTATGCCTGCCAGTTCAGCCAAGTCGAGCTGGAATCGAACTTTAACGGCTGGGCCAGTGGCAAGCTGTTCGCCATCGGCAACGAGGTGGTCAGCCGTGCCGAGCTGTATCACATCCAGGGTCGACTCAAGGCGATGGTCACCGAGCCCGAGTGGATCATCAACGAGAAGATGCTCCCGGCGCGCAGCGAGGCCAATCACTGCAATCTGGTCTTCTTCTCCAACCGCATCGACATCGCCAAACTCGACGATGGCGATCGGCGTTACTGCGTCGTCTGGACCCCGCAGGCGCTCCCGGAACACTTCTACCTGGAGGTGTCCGAGGAGATCGCCAACGGCGGCACCGAGGCACTGCACCACCACCTGCTGCATCTCGACTTGGGCGATTTCAGCCCGCACACCAAACCGCCGATGACCCACGCCAAGCGCGACCTGGTCGAGCTGGGCATGGACTCGACCGAGCGCTTTTACCGCGACTGGTCATCCGGCGAGATCGACCCGGATCTGTACCGGCCCTGCACCTCTCATGACCTCTATGACCTGTATCGACTCTGGACCAGACGCGAGGGCATCCCCAAGGCCGCGCAAAAGCAGACCCTGCTCACCGCCATCGGCAAAAAGCCGACTATCCGCAAAGCCGATGAGCGCTACCTCATCGGGCACAACACCAAGCGCGGCATGGTCGTCTTCCCGACCGACCGCCCGATGCCGGACGGAGTCCACCGCCAGCAATGGATTGGTAACCAGATCGAGGCGTTTCGCGCGGCGATGACCGAGGCGCGGCGCTCGTTGGGAGAGCTGGAGGCGGCTTGAGCCGGAGTGTGCCGAGACTTGCCGACACTGCCGAGACCTGTGCCGACACCTTGCCGAGACCTGAAAACGGGTAAAAAAATCGATGAAACAGAGACTTAAGGGTACTTGCCGAGACTGCCGAGACTTCGCCCCTATTAATCACGCGCGCGCGCGCGCGAGGAACAAAGGGTTAGAGCGACACCAAAACACCAAAATGCTTTTAGGTGTCGGCAGTCTCGGCAGTCTCGGCAATACCAAAAAAACGCGTGATAGATTAAAGAGTTATCGCGCGAAGGAGGGCGCCACAAGTCTCGGCATCGGTCTCGGCAACGGCATTCAGGTCTCGGCAACCAGGGGAATTCGCGGATGACCTTGGAAACGCAAGCGCAATTTGCCAAGCGACTGCGACGTGATCGCTCCTATGTCACCCGGCTCAAGCAGGCCGGGCGGCTGGTCATGGTCGATGGGAGAGTCGATGTCGAGGCCAGCATGGAGCGCCTCACCGCCACCCGGGGCCATCGCTTCGATGTCGAAGCGCGCAACGCTGCCTTGCGCGAGGCCAGCCAACCTGACACACCCGAGCCCGCCGACGCCGACGCCGACGCCGACGCCGACGCCGACGCCGACGCCGACCCGGGCACCGATCTGAATCAGCTCAGTGTCGACGAAATCGGGCGCCGCACCCGTCTCGCCCAGATGCGGCAGCACGAAGCCACCGCCCGCATCCGCCAGCGTGAAGAACAGGAACAAGCCGGCGTGTTGGTGCGTCGTGCCAGCGTGCACAAAGCCCTGACCGACGCCAGCCAGGTCATCCTCAACGTCGCCGAAACCCTGCCCGACCGCCTCACCCCCCTGCTGTTGGGGGTGAGCGATGCCAATCAGGTGCGCTCCGTGCTGCGCGGCGAGGTCGAAAGCCTGCTCACCCAGGTCAGCGAGCAGCTCGCCAGCGTCGCCAGCGACCCGCACCCCGCCACCCAGGAGCGCGCCGCATGAGCCTCGATACCGATGGCGCCTGGGCCATGCGCGAACTCTCCAGCCTGTTGCGCCCCAGAGTGCACCTAAGCGTCTCTGAGTGGGCCGACGCCTACCGCCTGCTCAGCCCCAAGGCCTCTTCGGAACCCGGCCCCTGGCGTACCGCACGCACCCCCTATCTGCGCGAGATCATGGACGCCCTGAGTGCCACCTCGGACGTCGAGCGCATCGTGGTCATGAAATCGGCCCAGCTGGGATTGACCGAGGCTGCCGTCAACTGGATCGGCTACATCATGGACCAGGTGCGCACCGCCAAGCCGACCCTCATCGTCGTCCCGACCGATCGCCTGTTGGTGCGCTGGCGCCACCAGCGCCTCAATCCCATGATCGAGGGTGCCGAGTGTCTGCGCAGCAAGATCGACATCAGCAAGAGCCGCGAAGGATCCAATCGCCTCGACCTCATCGACTACCCCGGCGGGCTGCTGTACCTCACCACCGCCGGATCGGCCAGCAACCTCAAGTCCGACTCACTGTGCTATGTCATCTGCGATGAAGCCGACGAATACGCATGGGATGTTGACGGTCGCGGCGATCCGTTGGGCCTGATCGAATCACGCCAATCCAACTTTCCGCGGCGCAAACTGCTGATTTTCTCGACCCCGACCGTCAAAGGCTCCAGCCGGATCGAGGGCGAGTGGGAGCGCTCTGACCAGCGCCGCTACCACGTAGTCTGTCCCCACTGCGGCGAGCGTCAGGCGCTGGTGTGGGAGCACCTGCACTGGAACGCCGATGTCACCCAGGTCTGGTACGCCTGCGCCCACAACGGATGCGTGATCGAGGAGCGCGACAAGCCGGCGCTACTCGCCGGCGGCGAATGGATCGCCACCCATCCTGGACGGCGCGTGCGCGGCTATCATCTCTCCGCCCTCTACGCCCCGCTTGGCCTCGGCTATTCGTGGCGCGAACTCGCCACCCAATGGGTCGAGGCTGCAGACTCCGATGAGCGTCGTCAGCACTTCACCAACGAACGCCTCGGTCTACCCTGGGAGGATCGGCGCACCAATGTCGATCTGCGCGATCTCGCAGCGCGCGCCGAGCCTTACCCGCTGCGCGAAGCCCAGCCCGGCGTCGGGCTCATCACCGCCGGCATCGACACCCAGGACGACCGCCTCGCCGTCCAGATCGTCGGCTGGGGCGAGGGCGGGCGGTGGTGGGTGCTCGACTACATCGAACTGCCCGGCGATCCCGCCCGCCCTGAGGTCTGGATCGCCCTGACCGACCTGCTCGGGCGCGCCATCCACACCGCGCACGGTATCCCCATCCCCCTCGAGGGCGCCGCCATCGATATGGCCGGGCACAACACCGAGCACGTCAAGGCCTACGTGCGCGGGTGCCGCCTGCCACGCGTGATCGCCATCACCGGCAGCCGCTACCGCCTCGACCGCCCGCTTGGTCCGGCGCGCAAGATCGACCACCGCGCCAATGGCCAGACCATCAAGCATGGCATGCGCTATCACCAGGTCGGCACCGAGCTTGCCAAAGACCGCCTCTATGCCGACCTGCGCGCCGATGCCGACCAACCCCCGCCGGATCGCCGCGCGCACTTCAGCCAGGACCTGCCGCCCGAGTATTTGGCTGGCCTGCTCTCCGAGACTTGGAATCCCAAACGCCAGCGCTATGAGCCCAAGCGCGGTATGACCAAGCGCAACGAGCCGCTGGACACCTGGGTCTATGCCTACGCCGTCGCCCATCATCCGGAGATTCGACTTGATCGACTGCGCCCGAGCGACTGGGAGCGGCGGGTGACGCGGTTTTTTGGGTCTGAATCCAAGCCTGAATCGTCCCCCTCCAAACCAGCATCAGAACCACAGCCAATGCGTCCCGTGGCCGCTCCGCCTTCGCCGCCCCGCCGCTCCAACTTCGTCCAGGGCTGGAAGCGATGACGTTCGCGGAGCTGGCTGAAATTCTCCACCGCGAACTGGGCGCGGACGCCGACCGCGTCCTGACCCTGATCTGTCACGAGTGCGCGGGTGAATCGCTCTACATTCCACGCCGTGCCCGGCGTCCAGAGATCCTGCCCCACGATACCCCGCAGACGCTCCAGGCGCGCTATCAGGTCAGCCGCGCCACGGCCTACAGCTGGGTCAACAACTGGCGTCGCTAATTTGTCCAGTTTTCCCCTGAAAATTGGACAGCGACCTGTGGATCATGACGTCCATGACAGTCGCGATCCGCACCATCGAGCCGACCCAAGCCCGCGCCGGGGACACCTGGCGCTGGCAGCGTGCGCTGCCCGACTCCCCCGCGCCCACCTGGACCCTGAGCTACACCCTGTTCGCGGCCAGCGGTATCGTTAGCTTCCAGTCCACGGCGGCTGGCACCGAACACTGCATTCACCTCACCCCCGAGATCACCGCCGGTTACGCCGCCGGACGCTATGACTGGGTCGCCCACGTCAGCGATGGCACCGACCGCTACCAGGTCGGCGCCGGCGTCATCCAGATCCTGCCCGACCTCAACGCTGCCGCCAGTTACGACGGGCGCAGCCATGCCCGCAAAGTCCTCGATGCCATCGACGCCCTGATCGAGCGGCGCTCCACAGCGGGTGATGTCGATCTGGTCAGCGTTGCCTCCGGTGACAAGAACATCGCGCGCAGCCTGCCCGAACTGCTCAAGCTCCGTGACCGCTATGCCGCGATGGTGGCGCAGGAGGAACGCGCCGCCGCTGTCGCGCGCGGCGAGGCCCTGGGCGCCTTCGGCGGGCAACTGGTCCAGGTGAGATTCCGCGCATGAGTCAGCCGGCCAAGATCATCCCTATGCACCAGTCTCGGCAGTGGAACGCGGCCAAATTCTCCGCCCAGCACGCCGACTGGAACGTCGCCAGCCGCCCGGTCGACGTCGATATCCGTCACGGCCTCAGCCTGCTGCGTGCCCGCGCCCGCGAGCTGTACCAGAACTCCGATCACGCGCGCGGCTTTGTGCGGATCGTGCGCAACAACATCGTCGGCGCCCCTGGCTTCGTCCTCCAGTCGCGCGCCAAGCGCGCCAACGGCAAGCCGGATCAACGCCTACGCGCTGCGGTCGAGCGTGAATGGGAAGCCTGGGGGCGGCGCGGAATCTGTGAGGCGTCCCGCAAGTTCTCCTGGCGCCAACTCCAACGTCACGTCGTCGAGACCGTCGCGCGCGACGGTGAGGCCTTCGTCCGCCTTCTCCCCAAGGGCTTCAACCGCTGGCAGCTCGCCCTCCAGGTCATCGATCCCGAAGCGGTCGACGTCAACTTCAATGGCGAACACGAGGGCCGTGAAATCCGCATGGGCGTCGAGCTGGACGAGTGGCGCGCCCCGGTCGCGTACTGGATCGTCGCCGAATCGCGTCTGTATCAGTCCAGCTATCGGGTCGGCGATCGCTACCGCGTCCCCGCCGATGAAATGATCCACATCTACATGCCCGAATTCTTCTGGCAGACGCGCGGTGTGCCGTGGATGGCCACGGCGGCCAGTCGCCTGCACATGATCCAGGGCACCGAGGACGCCGAGGTCACAGCCAGCCGAGCGAGCGCAGCCAAGTTCGCGGCCTACGAGGCCAAAGAGTTCGCACCACAGCCACAGCCGGCGCCTGGCTCGCCCCTGGTCGGAGTGGACGGACAGCCGCTCAACGGAGACCCAGGGTGCTTCGCCCAAGACCTCGCGCCCGGTTCGATGGAAGTGGTGCCGTGGGGCTACGAGCTCAAACTGCTTGACCCGCAACACCCCAACAGCGCCATGCCCGAGTTCCTCAAGTGGGGATTGCGCTCGGTCTCTACGGGCTTAGGGGTCAGCTACAACACGCTCGGCAACGACGCCGAGGGCGTCAACTACACCTCACTTCGGTTCTTCCTCGGCGTCGAACGCGATCACTGGATGGAGGGCCAGGACTGGTTCCAGTCCGAGTTCCCTGATGTGGTCTTCACCGCCTGGATGGATCACCAGATCCAGCTCGGCACCTTCGGCGACCGCCGGGGCCGCGAGCTGGAGTTGTTCAACATCCAATGGCAGCCGCGGCGCTGGGAAGGGCCGGACCCAGCCAAGCAGGCCAGCGCCGACGAGACCGAACTGGCCAACGGCTCCACCACCCTGCACGACATTGCCGCGCGCAAGGGCCGCGACTTCGACGACCTGGTCAGTCAGCGCATCACCGAGCTGTCCGACATCAAAGCCAAGGCCGAGGCCGCCGGCCTGACCTTGTCTGACGTTCTGCCCGCCTTGGCGGCCAAGAGCTGCCTCACCACGAGCCGCCCCGATGCCAACGATGACACGCCTTAAGCCTGCCGACCTGATCGGCAAACAGTCCTCGCGCGAGGCCCGGATCGATCTCGGCCTGGGCTTGCGCGCCATCGACGAAGACGCACGCACGGTAGAGATCTCCTTCAGCTCCGAAGCACCGGTCGAACGCTGGTGGGGCCGTGAGATCCTCGACCACAGCCCTGAAGCCGTGCGCCTGGAGCGCTTGCTCGATGGTGCCCCTCTGCTACTCGACCACGACACCAGCCAGCAGGTCGGCGTGATCGAGTCCGCGCGCATCGATAGCGACCGCATTGGCCGCGCCCAGGTGCGCTTCTCGCGCAGCGCCAAGGGTGAGGAAGTGTTTCAGGACGTGCGCGACGGCATTCGCACCAAAGCCAGTGTCGGCTACCTGATCCATGAGCTGGTCCTCGAACACTCCAGCGACGAAGACGGCGACACCTACCGCATCACCGACTGGGAGCCACTCGAGGCAAGTCTCGTCTCCATTCCCGCAGACCCCGCAGTCGGCGTCGGCCGATCCCTTTCACCTTCACCGGAGCGTCCCATGGACAAAGAACCCGAGGCCCCGGTCGCCGAGCACCAAGAGACCCGCGAAGCGGCCCCCGTCGTAGCCGAGTCGGAAGCCATCCCGGCTTGCGCTGCCCCGATCAATCCCGATGCCGAGCAGATCCGCGCCGTCGGCGCTCACTTCAGGGCTCGCGAACTGGCCGAAGACCACATCATGCTCGGCGGCACGCTCGCCGAGTTCCGCGCCCAGATGCGTGCACGTACCGAGAAGCCCGATCCGGTGCCCTCCGTGGCGCGAGTCGAATCGCGCGTGCCCCACACCGGCCAACTGCGCGCGTATCGCCCCGAGCTGTTCCACGGCGGTCGCCGCGAAGCCGAGGAGACCGCTTATCGTGCTGGTCAGTGGTGCCTGGCCACCATGTTTGGCCGCGCCGACGCCGCGCGCTGGTGCCGTGACTACGGCGTCCAGCTCAATGAGCGCGTCCTCACCGGCCTGGGTGCTGGTCAGTCCGTCGTCATCCCCGACGAGCTGGTGCTGCCGATCATCAGCCTGCGCGAGCAGTACGGTCTGGCGCGGCGCCTGTGCACCGTGCATAGCATGACCACTGACACCGCCAGCGTGCCGCGCGACATTGGCGACGTGTCGGCGTACTTCGTCGGGCGCGAACAGGCCCCGAGCGTCACCGATCCGGCCTTCGACAACGTCACACTGGTGGCCAAGAACGTCGCCGCCGAGACGCGCATCTCCAACGACTACGCCGACGACAGCGCCATCAATCTGGCCGAGTTCGTGGCTGAGAAGCACGCACGCGCCTTCGCGATCAAGGAGGACGAGTGCCTCATCAACGGCAACGGCTCCAGCACCTACGGCGGCATCGTCGGCCTGCGCACCGCCATCCTCGAGCTGGCCGGCGCGGTCGACGCCGCCAGCGGGCATGACACTTTCGCCGCGATCGACGCTTCGGATCTGCGCGCACTGATGGCGAAGCTTCCCGACCTGCCCGGGCTCCAGCCGGTATGGCTGACCTCGAAGCCCGGCCAGAACCTGCTGTTCGGCCGCTTGACCGACGCCGCTGGCGGCAACACCAAGCGCGAACTGTCGGTCAAGATGCCCGACCAGTGGGCCGGGTACGACATCCTCACCAGCCCGGCCATGCCCAAGGTCGCGACCGATCTCTCGAACGTGGCGATGGTGCTGTTCGGCGACTTCCGCATGGGCGTCATCTTCGGCGATCGGCGCGGAATGACCATGATGGTCGACCCTTACAGCCTGTCGAGCTACCAGCAGACGAAGATCATTTCGTCCGAGCGTTTCGACATCAATTGCCATGGCGTTGGTGATGCGACCAATGCTGGCCCCATCGTCGCCCTGATCGGCGAATAAGGAGACCTCTATGCTCGACGCCAACAACTTCAAGCTGGTCTCGGTCACGCCTCCGGCCGCCATCATCGACGCCGCATCGGCCACCACTGCCGAGGTCGACACCAAGGGCTGGGAGCATGCGCGCATCATCGCCTATCTCGGCGCGACCGATGTGGCGATGTCCGCGCTCAAGGTTACGGAGTCCGACACCAGCGGTTCCGGTCACGCCGATGTCCCCGGCCTGGTCTACGGCACCTCGACCGACATCGCCGGATCGACCTCGGCGCTGCCCACCGCCGACGCCGACAACACGTTCTTCGTCTTCGACCTCGATCTGCGCGGGCGCAAACGCTACCTCGACGTCATCGCTACCTGTGGCGACGGTAGCACCGGTACCTTCCTCACCATCTGGGCCGAGCTGTACCGGGGCGATGTCGCACCGCACACCGTTGCCGGGCATGGCGCGGGCGGGATGCTGAAGCGCTGATGCCATGAGCCTCGTTGACGACGTTCTCAGCTCGGCGGCGCCCTCGCTGCTCTCAGCGCTCGGCGACGCCGCCGAGTATCGCCCAGGCGGCACCGGTGAGCCGATCGCGCTGCGGGCCATCGACAGCCCCGAGGCCCAGTCCGTGGGCCAGTCGGGGTTCGTCGAGCTGCGTCACGAGATCAGCATCGAGCGCACCGCCGTCACCGCTCCCGCGCGCGGCGATAGCCTCACCTTCACCGCGCGCGGCGAGACCTTCCTCGTCCAGCACAGCGAGCCGGACGGCCCCTTCTGGCGCCTGATCGTCCGGCAGGGGGGCGCATGAGCACTCAGGCGCAGCGCATCCTCGACCAGCTCGTCGTCTGGCTCGAAGAGATCCAGACCGCCAACGGCTACCACACTGATGCCGGCCTGGAGGTGCGTACCGAGCAAGACCGCAATGACGCGCCGCTCGAACCCTGTCTGCTGCTGCTTGACGAGGACGCCAGCTACAACCCCGCGACCAGCGGACGGCGCGGCACCTGGAGCCAGACCTACACCATCGAGGCTCTGGTCCACGACGACGGCGCCGGGCGCCGACTGGCCCGAGAGGTACTCGCCGACATCCATCGCGCCCTCAGCCGGCGCCTGACCGACTGGCCCCCGACCGCCGGCGTCTCTTCTATGCGCGAGAGCACGCGTGAGATCCCGCGCCGCCCCAGCGACTCCGATTGGCTGACGCCCAGCGTCACCATCGATATCGACTTCGTAGACAAAGAGGATTGACCCATGAGCGGACTGCTGCTCGCCGTAGACGCCTACTTCGATCGCTTCGACGCCAACGGCGCCGCCGCCGGCTTCATGGATGCGATCAACGTCCCCAAGCTCAACATCACCCAGCCCGATCCCGACACCATCCAGCGCATCAGCTATATGCGCTCGACCAAGGGCCAGGCGCTCGACTCCTACCTCTCGCCCAAGCCGCTCGAGATCGAGTTCGAGACCGACGAATGCGCTCCCGACATCCTGTCCATGGCGCTGCTGGGCGTGCCCGCCAACTACGCCCAGGCCGAGGGCACCGCCCAGGAGATCACCATTGCCGCCATCCAGGATAAATGGGTGGCCGTCGGCAAGAACAATCTCACCGCGTTCGCCGTCACCGGCAAGACCGCTGGCACCGACTACGAGATCAACATGGAGGCCGGGCTGTTCAAGTCGTTGACCATCGTTGATAGCGAAGTGACCGCCACTGCCAGTTGGCCCGCGCGCGCCGGCTCCACCATCGTCGCCGGCACCAACACCGTGCTTCAGGTCGGCATTCACGGTCACGGCATCAACCTGTTCAACAGCCAGCAGATCGAGATCGAGATCTTCCAGGCCAACATCTCGCCAACCGGTGGCATCAGCTTCATCACCGCAGATCCGGCGGTGCTGGCCTTCAAGGGCACACTGATCACCCCGAGCGGCAAGTCCGGTCCCTACCAGCTCACGCTGCACTCGGCGGCGAGCTAATCGGAGTCGATCACCATGTCCGCCGAGCGCCTGGTTCTCACCATCGACACTCAGGGTACGCTGGAGCGCCTGGAGCGCCAACTGGCGGCCATGCCCGAGGGGGTCGAGCGCGCGCGGCGTCGAGCACTGCGCAAGCTCTCGACCTGGGTCCGGCGCCAAGTCCTGCGTGAGGCGGCCAAGGCCGCCGGCATTACGCAGAAGGTGCTCACCACACTACTGCGCTACCGGACCACCCAGACCGCCGATCAGCTCTCGATCTGGATCGGCACCAACGCCATCAAGGCTCACCACCTCGGCACCGTGCGCTGGACACGCCGGATGCAGGGGGCGCGCGTGTCCAAACGGCTGTTCCCCGGCTCCTGGTCCTGGCCCAACAGTCGCCGCATGGCCGGGCTGGTTGCCCAGCGCAGCGGTGTATTTGGGCGCAATAAAAATCCGCAGCTCGAAAAGATCGAAGTCGTGGACGTCCCCGTTCACGCCCTGGTCTTCAATCGGCTCCAGGCCATGAAACCCGAGATCGACGCCCGCTTCCAGCGGCTCCTGCTCCAGGAGTTGAACTACGCCCTCAACGTGGAGGCTGCCCGCGCATGAACGCCACCCCCATCCCAGAACTCAAGCCCGAAGAGCGCCAATCCTGCGAGGTCTGGAGCCGCGTCATGGGCTACCACCGCCCGGTATCGATGTGGAACGCGGGCAAACAGCGCGAGCACCGCGACCGCAAGCTGTTCAAGGAGCTTCACTGATGAATCTGCTGATTTCCCAACTCATCACCGCCTTGATGACCCACCTGGCGCCCAACGTCGCCAAGCTGGCCGTGCGGGCCGTCCTCGACGTCGTCGAGCAGGCGATCAAGGACTCCAACACCAAAACGGATGACGCCATCCTGCTGCCGATCGTCCGCGCCATCCGCGAGACCTACGAGCTGGAATCCCAATCGTGAAATCCGTGATTGTTTTGCTGGCCATCTTCGATGCGGCCCGGCCCAGCTCGCACTATCACTGATGGCCTAAGGAGTAGCGCGTGACGGATACAGACCCCAAATGCACCGCGGATCCAGTTCCTGGCTGCGCGCAGTCGAAATTACTCACCGAACACAGTGAATCCCTCGACAAAGCGCACATGAAACTGCGCGCGCACGGGGTGGACATCGAGCACCTGAAGATTCAGACCGGGCAAGCGCTCGCGCGGATCGAAGAAGTCGAGAAGTCGCAGACCGATTATCAGCGTGCCCTGATCCGAATCGACGGGCAACTCTCGAATGTCTCGAGTCGAATCGAGACGGTCGATGCGACGTCGACTGCGACACATTCGCTCCTCGTGAGACACGTCGCAGACGGCATTTCGCACGAAGAGCGGCTGCAGAAGCGACTGATCAAGCTCACCGGAGCCGTCGGGGCCATTCTCGTCCTGCTTGCGCTGATCCATTCGGCGGGCAATGCACAGTTTTGGTCATTGATCACGGGATTCATCGGATGACGGACGCGCGGATTGAAATCATCACCGACGCCTATCTGGAGCAGCTCCATGACTGATCGCGTGCTCTGCCGCCACTACCACCCGCTGCGCTATGCACGCGCCTGTGGCGCCGGGTATCGCGCCCCGCGCGATTGCGTCGGCTGTGGCCGCTATGACGCCGATCGCTTAACCGGTCACGACGACCACCAGACCCGCCTGAGAGCCTGGGAGAGGGCTGTCGAGGATCGGAGACCATCTCTGTGAAAATCGACCGTCGTGCATTTTTTGATGGGATGCGCCGCCGGTTCGGCGGACGACTGACGCAACAGCAGGTCGATGGCACTGAGGCGCTACTGGCCGCCATCGAGTGCGAGCCGGGCATCCTGTGCACCCAGGCCGCCTACATTCTGGCTACAGCTTGGCATGAGACCGCGCGCACCATGCAGCCGGTGCGCGAGACCCTGGCCGACTCGGACGGCGAGGCCATTCGCCGCCTCGACCGTGCCTGGGCTGCCGGGCGGCTGCCCCAGGTCAGCCGCCCCTACTGGCGCCGCGATGCCGATGGGCAGACCTGGCTCGGACGCGGCCATGTACAGCTCACCCACCGCACCAACTACGCGCGCGCCTCCGAGCTGGTCGGCGTCGACCTACTCGCCGATCCGAGCCGCGCCATGGACCCGGCGATTTCGGCCACGATCCTGGTGCGCGGCGCACTCATGGGCCTGTTCACCGGCCATCGCCTGGCCAACTACCTGACTCCGATGACGGCCGACTACATCGGTGCCCGGCGCGTCATCAACGGCAGAGACCGCGCGCGCGACATCGCCGCCTATGCCCACTTGTTCGAGCGCACGCTCAAGAAGGCCGCCGCGTGATTCTCACCCGCACCGACACTGCCGCCGCGATCGAGCTGCCCGACGACCTCTACTGGGAGGACGAGCACATCTCGCCCATCGCCCAGAGCATCGAGCCGAGCCTCACCGGTGCGGCCCTGATCCAGGAGGCCGCGCGCCAATGGCGCCCGATGACGCTTCGCCCCTGGAAGGATGACGCCTCCTGGATCACCCGCGCCACGCTCGACACGCTCCTGGCCTGGGCCAGTGTCCCCGGCCTCAGCATGTCCATGACCCGGCTCGGTGTCACGCATGCGGTGCGTTGGCATCACAGCGGCACCGCCATCGAGCGCACCCCAGTCTCCTACTGGGTCAACGATACCGCCGATTCGGATGAGGAGCCCCAGTACCGTGCCACTCTGCGTTTTCTGATTTTGGAGGAGTAGGGCGGTGGCGACCAATAATCTGGCGGTCAAAATTCTGATCAACGCCAAGGACCAGGCGTCGTCAGTCATCGACAGCGTCGCCAACAAGTGGACTGCCTTTGGTGCCGCGCTGGCCAGTTTTGCCGGCGCCAAATTCCTCGGCGGTGCCATCGACGAGGCGGCAACATTCGAGGAGGCGCTCGACAAGATCCAGGCGCGCACCGGCGCCACCGCCGAGGAGATGGGGCGGCTGCGCGATGCGGCCATGGAGGCCGGCTCCACCACATCATTCACTGCCACCGAGGCCGCCCAAGGTCTGGAGATCCTCGGCGCTGCGGGCCTCAACGCCGCCGACTCCATCGCCACCCTGCCGAGTGTGCTCGCGCTCGCCAAGGGCGAGGGCATCGAGCTGGCCAATGCCGCCGGGCTCATCACTGACGCGGTGAGCATCATGGGGCTGTCCTATGAGGACAGTGCGCGCGCCACCGATGTGATGGTGAGCGCGGCCAACTTGGCCAACACCACGGCCACGCAGCTCGGTGAAGCGCTCAAATATGCGGGCGGCGAGGCGCGCGGCGCGGGGATGTCTCTGGAGGAGACCGCCGCCGTGCTCGACGCGCTCGCACAAAGCGGCATCCGCGGCGAGCAGGCCGGCACCATGCTGCGCAATATCCTCGGCCAGCTCGGCGACCCCGCGAGCAAAGCCCGCCAGGAGCTGGCTGAGTTGGGCATCACCACGGGCGATCTGGGTGCGGCCATCGACGGCATTGCAGCTGCCGGCCCGCGCGGCGCCGATGCGATGCGCGCCTTCGGCGTCGAGGCCGGCCCTGGCGTGCGTGCGCTGGTGAGCGAGGGCAGCGCGGGAATTCGCGAGTACACCGCGAAATTGAATGCGGCGTCCGGCGCGGCGCAACAGTCCGCCTCGGTCATGGGCGGCAACCTCAATGGGGCCCTGGCCGCGCTCGGATCCGCCTGGGACTCGCTGCGCATTCAGCTCGTCGAGCCCCTGCTGGAGCCGGTTAGGCTCCAGGTCGAGGCGTTTGCGAAGAGTCTCGCCAACTTCACCAAAACCTCGCAGTTCGAGAGCATGAAGTCCGCGCTGGTGAGCGGCTTCAAGGCCATCACCGCGCAGATTCAGGCATTCTTGAACGCCGTCGATTGGGGGGCGCTCGCTCAGCGCGTGAGTGCATCGCTGTCGAGTATGGACACGACGCTCAAGGCCTGGGCCGCGAACGCGCAGAAAACCACGGCGGCAGTCGGTGTGGCCTTCAGCTCGGTCAGCACCGGGATTGCCACCATTGAAGCTGCCTTCTATGGACTCGCCGGCGCCGGCTCGCTCGCCTTCGAGAAGTTGCTCGACGGCCTTTCGGCGCTGGTCGAGAGTCAGTCCAAAATCACCTTCGGCCCGTTGAAAGCCGCGCTGGAGGCAACTGCCAAGGAAATCAGCCATATTGCCGACAGCTTCGGTGCCGCTGCCGATGCCAATTTCGGACGGGCCGAGACGGCCATGGCGCGCGTCGAGGCGCGTGCTGAGACGCTGCGTGCACAATGGCAGCGGCTCAATGAGCAGAGCGCGCAAACCGCGTTCGGCGTCTCCGCGCTGGCCGAGGCGCAGGAGCAGGCCACGCCATCGCCTGAGCTGATTGCCGCGCAAGAGGCGCAGACCGCCGCACTCGGGCTCTACAACTCGGCGTTGGCCGAGGCGCAATCAGGCAATGCCGATGCCGGCCTGTCTCTGGTGGCGCTCGGTCAGGATGTGGCCGAGGCGCAGGCCCGTGTGGACCAGCTCGCCGCTGCGGCGAGTTCGGGCGGCACCGATCTGCGCGCCTTGGGCACTGAGGCACAGGCGGCGGCCAGCGACACGGAACTCGCCGCCACGCGTCAACAGGCGGCGATGGATGAAACCTCGGCCTCGATCACGGCCATGCGAGCCGAGTACAAGCGGCTCATTGAGGCGGGCGACGCACAGGGCGCCGCCGAGGCGCTCCAGGCCATCGAGGCGCTCAAGCAAGGCGCCACTGATGGTGCTGTGGCCACCGAGACCGCCGCCGCCCGCGTGGCCAGCGCGTTTTCGGCCATGGGGATCGACTCGCAGGCCGCGCTGGACCAAGCCGCTGACAACGCCCGCCAGAACTTCGAGACTATCTCGGGCGCGGCCAACGCAACCGCAGAGGATACGCGCCGCGCCTTCGAGGCCTACGCCAGGACGGCGCTCAAGGCGTCTGCGGACAGCAGCGAGGCGAAACAGGCTGAAGTCGATGCGATGCTCCAGGCGCAGGCCGCCGCGCTCGGGCTGCTGGATGTGTACCAACAGCTCAATGGGACGGCGGCCGAGTCAGCGCAGAAAGCAAACCAGTCCATCGCATCGAAACAAGCTGAAGCCGCGGCTCTGCAAGCGCTGAAAGAGGCCAGCGAAGACGCGGCGGAAAAAACAGAGGAATTGGGCGCCTCGACCGAGCAGACCGGTGGCATTGCCGCATGGATGGCTGCAGTCATCAATTCGACGATGGATGATCTGCGCCAGTACAGCGCCGCTGCCGCCGATGCCGTGCAGGCGATCCTCGACAGCGTGGACAGCTGGAACAACAAGATCGCGACCATCCGTCAGCTCGACACCAGTAGCCTGTTCGATACCAGCGCCACCGCCGAGGCGCAGCGCGAGATGGCGGCGCTGGGCGCGGCCGCCGAGTCCGCCCGGTCCGAGATCAATGCGCTCGACAAGGCCCAGCGTGGCGCCTTCAACTACCTCGGTCCCTTCTGGGGCGGCATCCAGGCGATCAAGGAGGTTGAGCTTGCCGCCATTGAGGCGGAGCGGCGCATGCTCGGCATGGAGATCGCTGCCGCTGAGCTCGGGGATGCGCTGGGCGATCTGCAGCGTCAACTCGATGACGGCGGCATCAGCACCAGTGAATTCGTGGATGCTGCCGAGCGGCTCGAGTTCCAGTTCCAGCGCCTCGACGACGAGGATCTGGAGGGGCTGCGCGACGCGATCCGCGCGGCCAAGGAAGAGATGGCCGACTTCACCGAGTCAGCCCAGGCCGGGCTGCGCGATCTGCAGGCCGAGTGGGCCGAGCTCAACGGCCAGCAGCTCGAGGCGCTGCTTTTGGAGCAGGAGGCGCAACGCCTGGAGATCGAGATGGCGCTCGCCGAGGCCAAGCGCGACGGCAACACCGAGGCGATCCGCGCGCTCGAGGACCAGCTCGACATGCTCGAACGGATCCAGGCCGTCGAGCGCGAGCGCGCCGCCGAGGCCGAGGCCCAGGCCGCGATCGAGGCGGCGGAGGCCGAGGCCGAGGAGGCCGCGCGGCGCGCCGCGCTGAGCGATGCCGAGCGCGCCCATGAGGACAGCATCGCCGCGCTCGAGGCGCGGCTGCTCGAGGCGGTGCGCGCCCAGGACCAGGCGCTCGAGGACGCCCTGGCCGCGCAGATCGCCGCCGAGCGACAGCGCCACGAGGAGACCCTGGCCAACCTCGAGGCCGAGTCCGCGGCGCGCGCGAGCACCGATGCGGCAAGCACCGCCGGCACGACCTCGGGCGCGGCGGGGGCGACGGGCACGGCGAGCGCGAGCCGCGCGATCGACGTACGTCTGAGCGTCAACGGCGCATCCGGTGGCACCGTCAGCGTCGCCGACGCGGCCAGCGCCGATACCCTCGAGGCCTTCCTCGCCTCACTCGAAACCGCCGCCGCCGTGGCGGCCTGAGGCCCTACCGATGCCCATCCAAGAAGAGAACATCGTCTTCGTCGAGAGCCAGGTGATGGACGACGTCCCCGAGGGCGGCGGCGCCGCCACCGGGCGCGAGATCGTCGATGGCGCGCTCAACAACGTCTTCGAGGACATCTCCGATCTCGACCGCGCCTACGGCCGCTTCAACCTGAGGAAGCTCGCGCTGGCGGTGCGCAGCCTCGACACCAGCCTCTACGGCGGCGCCAAGCTCGCCCTCACCGCGCTGCCGCGCGATCCCGCCGTCGGCTACACCCTGTTTCGCACCGCCGACCCCTTCGATACCCGCACCCAGGCCGCCGACCGCGTCCAGGCCTATCTCTACAAGGGGCCGATGTGGCCGGGCGTGCTCTACGACGACCACATCGCCGGGATGCGCGCCATCCGCATCATCCAGCGCGTCGACACCACGCTGCCGCCGATCGGCAAGACCCTGGTGCTCGTGCAGCACGAGGGGGAGGCCAATGCCGTCGAGCAGTACCTGCGGGTAACCGACGTCGAGACCGTCGAGACCACCCTCACCGACAGCTCCGGCGACTTCGTCCGCTGGGTCGTCACCCTGACCCTCAAGGACGCGCTGCGCCACGACTTCGCCGGCCACACCCCGCGCCGCGACGACCTCTACGACTACGACCAGGGCGCGCGGCTGCGCGACACCACGGTGGCCGATGCCGCGCGCTACAGCGGCGCCCAGCGGCTGGCCGAGCCCGCCCAATCGGGGGATCTGCGGGTGCGCGCGGCGAGCCTCTACAGCCAGCTCGTCCCGGCCAGCCAGACCGAGACGCCGCTGCCCGATCAGCGTCTGGCCGACTCGCTGACTCTGCACGTCGATGCCGGCGGCGGTCACGCGGTCGAGGTCGCGCAACCGGCGCACACCCGCTCGCGCCCGGTCACCGCCGAGAACCGCCGTCTCAACTGGATCGAGACCCTGTCGCCGCCGCCGGCGCCGGGCACGCTGCGCGTCGCCTTCATGGCCCAAGGGGTGTGGTATGAGCTGGCCGAGGACGGCGCCGGCACCCTCGGCGGCACCGATCCCAGCCTCGGCGCCGGCACCTATACCGCCGCCACCGCCACCGCGGCGGTCACCCTGGGGGCGCTGCCCGATACCGGCTCGCAGCTGATCTGGACCTGGGCGAGCCCGGTGCACTACAGCATCCGCGCCGGGGCCGGCGCGACGGTCGACCCCCGGGGCGCGTTGCTCGAACGCCAACTGCCCGAGGCCGAGCGGCCCTATGTCCCCGGCTCGCTGCGCGTCGACTATGTGCGCGCCGCCGCCCCCCTCACCCTGAGCGCCGCCCCCGACGGCAGCATCACCGGCGCCGGCGTCAGCGGCAGCATCGATCGCGCCGGGCGGCTGCGGCTGTTCTTCACCGAGCTGCCCGACCCCGAGACCGAACTCACCCTGCGCTGGGACCATCTGCTCCCCGAGGACGCCCAGCTCGACCCGGTGCAGCTCGAGCGGAGCGCGCCGGTCACCGCCGCCCAGACCTTCGACTTCGGCCAGGCGCTCACCCCCGGCGGGGTGTCCCTGGTGGTGCCCTTCATCGCCCCGGACGCCACCACCGTGGTCGAGATCACCCTCTACGACGACGGCGTCGGCGCGCTGGTCTCGGGCGATGCGACCCTGGTCGGCGACCCGCCGACGGCGGTCAGCGGCCAGACCCTCGGCAGCGTCGACTATGCCACCGGCCTGTGCACCATCGACGGCGTGCTCGAGGTGCCGGAATGGGTCTATGTCACCGGTAACGAGGACTCCGCATGAGACTGACTGGATACGCTGCCCCTGCAAACCCGGATTGCCCACCCGGTACGACCTATGAAGCATGGCGTGGCTGTGTCGAGCCGGGCGACACTGGCTTGCCGTCGACTGGCACCACCGGCGAATGGGTCACCCGACAGGTCGCCTACACCCCGGCCCTCGGTCAGCCGATCCGCGGCACCGCCGTGCTCGCCGGGGCGGCGACCACCGAGGCGGCGAGCGCGACCCTGACCCTCACCGACGGCGTGCTCGGGGTCGATCTCACCCGCTCGCTGTCGTCGCCGATCGTGCCCGGTTCGGTGCGGCTGCGTCTCGGCGGCTGGCTCTATCGCGACCGCGGCGACGGCAAGCTCTACGACGACGCCGGCGCGGCGATCGCCGACCTCGACTACGCCACCGGCCGGGCCGCGTTGCGCCGCTGGCCGGGCGGGGCGAGCGTGCCGCCCACGGTCGAGAGCTGCCTCACCAGCTACGGCCAGTGGGGGCAGATTGCCGCGAGCTTCCGCACCGCGACCGCGCCGCTGAAGCCCGAGGCGCTGCAGGTGGTCGCCACCACCCTCGAGGGCACCCAGCTGATCGCCACCGCGGATGCCGACGGGCGTATTCAGGGCGAGGGTATCGAGGGCCGGGTCGACTATGCCGTCGGCGTCGCCGCCGTCCACTTCCGGCAACGCAACGCCGAGGACACCGACTGGGAACCGCTGGCGGTCGACCCCACCACCTTGCGCTACAACGCCGTCGCCTACAGCTACCTGCCGCTGGACGCCGACATCCTCGGCATCGACGGCACCCGGCTGCCCGCCGATGGCCGGGTGCCGATCTACCGCCCCGGCGATCTGGTGATGATCCTCCACGCCGCCGAGACCGCCCTCAGCCCCAGCGCCGGGGTCGCCGCCGCGCTCGGTCGCACCCGGCTCGCCTGGGTGCGGGTGACCGACGCCACGGGCGCGGTGGTCAGCGGTGAGCGCTACCAGCTCGACCGCGCCGCCGGGCAGATCATGTTCCCCGACCTCGCCGGCCTCACCCTGCCGCTCACCGTGCGCCATACCGTCGGCGACCTGCGCCAGGTCACCGATGCCCAGATCAGCGGCTGGCTCGCGCTCTCGCGCCCGCTCACCCACGACTACCCGGCCGGGGAGACCATCGTCGCCGGCTGCCTGATCATCGGCGATCGCCGCGCCCGGGTCTCGGCGACCTGGGACCAGGCGAGCTGGAGCGGGGCGTGGGCCGACGCCCCCAGCGGCAGCGCCGCCACCGCCACCCTCAACCTGATCGACCACCCCATCCAGGTCACCAACGAGGGCTGCGACACCGACCGCTGGGTGCTGCGCTGCACCAACGCGGCCAGCGACCAATGGGAGCTGATCAGCGAGAACCGCGGGCTCGTCTGGCAGGGCGTCTACGCCCCCGGCGGCGAAGACATCGCCCCGATCAACCCACGCACCCGGATCGACCTCGGCGGCGGCAGCTACAGCGCCGGCGCCCCCTACATGACGATCCCCGCGGCGGCCAACGGCGGTGGCTGGAGCACCGGCAACGTGGTGCGCATCGACACCGTCGGCGCCATCGCCGAGTTCTGGGTCGCGCGCTCGATCCAGCAATCCGACGAGCCCGTCGACCCCGCCGCCGCCGATGGCTGCGAGATCCATGCGCTCGGCAACATCGACCGACCCTGAGGACATCATGGAGCTATCGCCCGCCCATCTCGCAACCCGCGAGGCCGCCTGTCGGCTCCCGGCCCTGCACGCCTCGCTCGCGCTGCTCGTCGAGTCCTCGCAACGCGCCACCCTCGGGCTCTATGGCGACCCGCCGCCGGCCAGCCCGGGAGATCCGCCCGCCGCGCCGCCGGTGGTCGTCCTGACCTTGACCGCCGCCGCCGGCCAAGTCGACGAAGGTGCCCATTGGATCGTCCTTGATGCCCCGCTCGAGGGGCAGATCGACGGCGCAGACCCCGCCGTCGGGACCTCCGTCACCTGGGCGCGGATCACCGATGGGGCAGGGCAATGGTGGGCCGATGCCACGGTCTCGGACGAGGCCGGTGGCGGCGAGATCCGGTTGATCGACACGCTGCTCTACAACGGTGCCTTTTGTCGACTGACCAGCGCGATCCTGGAGGGCTGAGCATGGCGATCGATCCGATGTGGCGCGACGTGGTCTTGCTGCTGCCGTGTTGGGGCGGCGATGGCGCCCAGCAGTTGGTCGACTACTCCGGGGCGAGGTTGCCGGTGTCCCTGCGCGGTGGCGCGATGGTCTCGGTCGATGGCGCGCGCTCCGAGGCCGGCGCACTCTATCTCGATGGCAGTGGTGCCTATGTGACGATCAACGACTTGTCGAGGCGTCTGGCGGGGGTGCCTGCCTTCACCATCGAGGGCTGGTTCTTCCGTGCCTCGGACAATGCCGGGCAGGACGTGCTGTTCGGCTTCCACTCCTCGCTGGGTGCCAACCGCGCGGTGTTCGATGCGAGCAAGTACTTCGGCGACGAGGCCGCCGCGACGACGTCATATCCCTCCGCGATGCCGATCGGCGTCTGGTTCCACTTCGCCGTGGTGCGTCGTCCCTCGGCCTGGCAGGTCTATCTCGATGGCACGCGGATCCTCGACCTGGCGGCCGCACCCAACACCCTTGAGGTGACCGATCGCTTCTCCGTCGGCCAAGAGTGGGACGGAGCCTCGCCCAGTGACTTCTGGCACGGCTATGTCGAGGACCTGCGCGTCACCCTGGGCGTGCGTTACGAGGCGGGCTTCGAGCCGCCGGGGCGGCTGTTGACGCTGACCGACGGCGGATATCGCGCCGAGGCCTATAGCGAGGCGAGCGAGCCGATCAACGGCAGCGCGCGTCGTGGCGACGGCACCCCGGCCGACTCGGTGCTGGTTCGCGACTGGATCAGCCATGAGCCGGTCGCCATCGCCACCCCGGATGCCGCCGGCGATTGGTCGGTGCGTCTGGTGCCGGGGCAGTACGACATCACCTATCTCGCCACCGGGTGCGCCCCGGTCTGTCACGGTCCCTATACCGTTCCCGCATCGGGTTGACGGGGGCCGGTCGTGGTCTATGCGCCGCCCGCCCCCGGCCAACTGGTCACCCTGTTCGCGGGGTATGAGCCACCGGCGCTCGATGACCGGGTCTGGCTGTGCGCCGATGCGGGCGTGGTGCGCGCCACGCTACAGGCCGTGGTGCCGGCGTCGGCGCGTCCGAGGTTGGAGATGGTCGCGCGCGGCGCCCGGGATCGCTCCTGGCTGCGCGTGTTACTGCCAGCGTCTGCGCCGAGTCTGCGGCTGCGAGCGCGCGAGCGCTCGATCCCGATCCGGGTCACCGCCACGCTATCGTCCTCTGCGCCGAGTCTCGGGCTCGCCGTCCGGGTCGCTACGGTCCAGCGGGCGCGTCTCGCCAGTGTACTGCCGTCGCCGGCGGGTTCGTTCGGGCTCGGCGGTCGCGCCACATTGGCGCGGGACCAGGCCCTCCCCGCCGCCACCGGACCCAGCGCAGAGGCCCCGGCGCGCGATCAGCGCGCCACCGCTCCCCATGCCGAGACCCGGCGGCTGCGGCGCGCGACCCGGGCGGTGCACGCCGAGGCCGCCTCGATCCGGGCCGCCGCCCGAGCGGGGCACCGCGATCGAGAGCGCACCCGCGACCGGTTGCGGCTCGATCAGCAGGAGGCGCGCCCGATCGGTCTCCGGCTCGATGCCGGGCACCACGTCGCGCAGCCCGTCGAGACCGTGCTCGGCGCCCCGCACACCGCGGCACTGTGGCCGCTCCCCGGGCGCTGGACGCCGTGCTATGTGCCCGAGGTGCTCGCCCGCGTGCGGCTCGACTGTCGCGCGCTCCCGCCGCTCGGCGACGCCGTCGAGCTGCCCGGCTGCTGCGACGGCCGACCGCGCCCGCCCTGGGTGCCCGAGCCGCCGACCGCGACCCGCATCGTCCCCATCCGGAGGCTCTATCTCGTGAGGAACACCGTTACCCTGACCCTGCTCGACGGCACCGAGATCCCCGCCGCGTCGCTGCGCCTCGCGCTCGAGGCCGACGCCTGGGCGTGGAGCTGGTCGGCACGGGTGCCGGGCGCGGCGCTTGCACGGCTCCAGGCCGAGCCCGAGGCGCCCGCCGTCGAGCTGATCGCCACCGTCAACGCCCACCCGATCCGGCTGCGCCTCGACAGCATCGCCCGCGCGCGGAGCTTCGGCAGCAACTGGCTCGACCTCGGCGGGCGTGGTCGCGCCGCCGTGCTCGGCGCGCCAACCGCCGCGCCACGCGCGCGCACCAACACCGAGTCGCGCAGCGCCCGCCAGCTGCTCGACGCGGCGCTCACCGACAACGGCGTGCCGATCGGCTGGACGCTCGACTGGCAACTGGAGGACTGGACCGTCCCGGCCGGCGCCTGGAGTCACACCGGAACCTTCATCGAGGCCGCCGCGCGCATCGCCGAGGCCGGCGGCGGCTATGTCCAGGGCCACGACACCGAGCCGGTGCTGCGCCTGCTGCCCTGGTATCCGCGCCCGCCCTGGGCCTGGGCCGAGACCACCCCCGACATCGCACTGCCCGAGGACGCCTGTCACACCGAGCGCATCGAGTGGATCGCGCGCCCGGACTACGACGCGGTGTGGATCAGCGGCGGCGAGGGCGGTCGGCGCGATCGCGTGCGCCGCGCCGGGCGCGCCGGCGACACCCAGGCCCCGACCTGCGTCGACGCGCTCGCCACCGATGTCGTCATGACCCGCCAGCGCGGCCTGCGCCTGCTCGCCGACACCGGCCGTCAGGCCCACATCACCCTGCGCGCCCCGGTCCACCCCGAGACCGGCATCATCCACCCCGGCCAGCTCATCGGCTACACCGAGGGCGGCACCACCCGCCTCGGGCTCTCGCGCGCGGTCGAACTCGACTGCCGCCTGCCCGAGGTGTGGCAATCCATCCGCATCGAGAGCCACCCGACATGAACACCTGGAACGCCTACCGCCGCCTCCTGCAACTCCTCCCCGAGCCGTCCACCGACGTCGGCACCATCACCGCCACCAGCAGCGACGGCTGCACCGTCACCCTGCTCAGCGGCGAGCAGACCCAGGTACGGGGGCGCGGCAGCATCGGCGATCCGGTCTACATCAGAGACGGGGTGATCCAGGGACCGGCGCCGGTGTTGCAGACGGTGGAGATTGAGGTGTAGGGCGGGGGGACGGCGGCCTGCTGTCCGGCTCGGCTCGACGGCGCAGGCGGTTGATGCCGCTCGCGGTTGCGGTGCTGCACGTTTGTGTCGACCATGCTCGGACGCACCGCCAGTGAGGCCGGGCGCGCCGTCTGCGGTGATGCCATCGCCCGCACCCGGAGAAGGACGCCAAGCCCGATCAGGTCGAGGCGGCGCGCGCCTTTCTCGAACAGCTCGGAGTGACGCCATGAACAGCATGCATGACAAGGGTTACACCGCCAGAATCGACTTCGACGAGCGCGACGACTGCTTCGTCGGGCGGTTGCTCGGGCTGCGCGATCGCGTCAGCTTCCACGCCGCGAGCGTCGCCGACCTGCGCGCGGCCTTCGAGGAGGCCGTCGAGGATTATCTGGAGACTTGCGCCAGCATCGGCAAGACACCCGAGAAACCCGCGAGCGGGCGGCTGATGCTGCGCGTCCCGCCCGAGGTGCACAGCGCCGCCCTGATCGCCGCCCAGGCCGCCGGGCAGAGCCTCAACCAGTGGGCGACACAGGTATTGCGGGTGGCGGCGGCACGGACGGACGGCCCGCCGCAGCCCTGACCGGCTGGGGCGCGGTTGCGCCCTTGCCGGTGTGTCAGGCGCGCTTCGGAGCCGGTCCCGCCCGCTCGGTGCGGAGGGCATCGGCGCGGCCTGCGCGGGCGCACGGCGTCGCGCGGCCCCGGTCGACCTCGACCGGCTCGGCGCGACCCGGCCGGGGGACAGGCGCGGTGGCGTGGGGGAGATCCCGCTCGATCGAGCCGTTTCGGCGATGATCGAGGGTTGTCCCCGGCACGGTCCAGAACACCTCAGTGCGTCTCGCTGGGGGCGGCGGAGACCTGCTGTCGGCGCTGTTCGCGCAGCGCGTCGAGCCGCGTTTGGGCTCACTCAGTTTCGGGGTCGTGCACCGATCTCCTGGAACAGTGTCAGGCACTGCTGGAACATCGCCTCGGCCCGGTCGAGGTCGCCCCGGATTCGGTAGACGAGGCCCAGGTTGGCCATGACCTCCTTTACCGTTGCCGGGGTAAAGCACCGGGCACCGCGATCCGGTATCCGCGGGGCGGACGAGCGACCAGCATCCAGTTACCAGCTTCCAGCGATCAGCCGCCAGCCGCCAGCCAGCCGCCAGCGGCCAGTAAGGAGGGCTGACGCACATGACGGGCGGTTGACGGGCAAGATCCTCTGTTGCGGTCGAATCAGCCTTCAGCGATCAGCCTCCGGCCTCCAGTGATGAGCGCCGAGCCCGCCCTCCGGCTGACCGCTGATCGGTCATTACCCTTCGTGTCCTTTGGGTCTTTGCGGTTCGAGTCAGCCGCCAGCGATCAGCCGCCAGCCGCCTGGTCGCTGATGGCTGGTGGCTGATCGCTGGAAGCCGATTGCATTCCCCCCCGGTACCAGCGGTTAGAATGCCCCGCTCGGGTGTCGTTTGATGCCCATCGACGGTGGCGCATGGGACGGCGCGGTTGCTAACGAGGTAGAGGTATGAATGAGCTTTTCACCCGGCACGAGCTGGCCTGCATTCTGTTGCGGGTGCCGGAGACCGGGGATCTGTCGCTCGATCGCTTGATCGCGCAGTCGCGCGCCCTGGACCATCGCTCGCCGATGGAGATGGCGGTGGCGTTGGAGCAGTCGGTGCGGCGCGAGGGTGCGGTGCAGCAGGCGCGGCGCAAGGCGGCGATCGACGACGAGCTGGCCCATCTGCTGCGCGAGCAGCAGCAGGCGCGGGCCGAGGTCGGCGGGGCGGACTAGCGCCGCGCTCAGTAGGGCGGGGCCTTGATCTGGCCGGCGGCGTAGGCGATGCGGTCGAAGTAGGCGGCGCGCTCGTCGGCGTCGGCGTAGTTGTAGAGCTGCTGGGCGTAGTCCGAGAGCAGGTCGATGCTCGGCTGCACCGCCTCGAGGATCTCGTCGGTGGCCGCCTGGTAGACGACCAGCGGCACGGTCTCGCCCTTGAGCTTGCGCGCGGCGGCGTCGAGGGTCAGCGCCTTGAGCGCCGAGGCCTTGAACTTGGCCCCGCGCAGGGTGCTCGGCGAGCCGCTGAAGTCGATCGTCTCGGTGACGATCCAACGCTCCTTGCGCAGCGCGAAGTCGACATAGAGGTTGCCGTGGCCCTCGATCGGGTACTTGGGCACCACCATGCCGCGCTCGATGTCGTCCTCCTGCTTGGCGAGCAGTTGCAGCACCTCGAACTGCTGGCGAATGACGGTCTCGAGCCGGGTGACGGGCTCGACGCGCTTGTGCTTGAGCGGCGGCTTGACCAGGTCGGAGAGGATCGACTGCACCTGCTGCTCGTAGTCCTGGCCCTGTTCGAGATGGAACTCGCCGAGCGCCGAGAGACGGATGCTGCCGAGGTTGGCGAGCACCTGGTGCTGCTGCTCGGGGCGCTCGATGCCCTCGATCAGGGCGGAGAAGTAGGGCGGGTAGTCGCGCAGCATCTGCTCGTCGAACCTGGGGTCGAGCGCGCGCACCTTGTGCAGCGAGGGCAGCAGGCGCACGTCGAGCCCCGCGGGGCGGAACACCACCACGCCGATGTTGACGGTCTCGCCGCGGCGGGTGTCGGGGACGACGCGGATGACGGCGTACTTGAGACGTTCAGAAGGCATGATCGATCACCGTGGCGACCTGCTCGAGCCGGGCGATGCGCTGGTTGCGCCACCAGTCGTCGAGCTTGACCGCGATGCCGTGCGGCAGCCAGTGCGGCGGCAGGTCGCGACAGCAGCGTTCGAGGGTATCGTTGGGGAGTGAGTAGAGCCGGCCGGTGACGCGCAGCGCGGCATCGCGGTCGAAGCCGTGCAGGCGCATCAGCGCGTGCGCCACCACCAGGGTGTTGCAGGTCGGCGAGAGCATCGGCACCGGCCAGCCGGCCATCAGCAGGGCGCGGCCGAAGTCGGTGGCGACCACCGCGGCGACGCTGTGGTTGGGGTCGCGGCGCACCAGGAAGTTGCCGAGGTGACGGTTCTGGTTGCCGACGAAGAGGTCGAAGGCGAGGATCGCCGAGAGCACCTGGCTCGACACCCCGCCCTTGGTCATCAGCAACACCCGCGCCTCCTGGGTGGCGAGGGTGCCGCCCTCCCAGGGCGAGGCGAAGGCCATGGTGCCGTCGGGCAGTTGCGCGATCTCGCCACCGAGCACCGGCAGGTCGCAGGCCAGCGCCAGGCGGGTGCAGATCAGCTCGGTGGCGGGGAGCAGCGCGGCGTCGCTGCTGCGCTTGATGGCGTAGGTCAGGCCGTCGATGCCGACGCCGATCGCGCGCAGGTCGTTCTCGCCCAGGTCGACGGGGTCGAGACGCACGATTTCCAAGGGCCACAGGCGTCCCTGCATGAGGGGGCTCACTCCTTGCGGGCCAGGGGGTCCGCAATCTGGTTCAGTAGTTCGAGATCGGCCGCGCCCGACCGCCCGCCGTCGCGCACCGCCGCACTGCGCACGGAGGCGGCGCGCGCCCTGATGGTGGCTGGGCGGCGCGTCGGCGTGGACGACGACGGGGAGGGCGGCGTGGTCGCGGCGGGGCCTCTGTTCGGCTCCTCGCCGCTCGGCTGCCGAGCGCTGGTGCCCGGGCGGTGTCGACACGGACCGCGAGGTCATCCGCCGCGCCGGGCCGCCGCGTGCGGCCGGTTCGCGCTGGGTCGGTCACCGCGCGCGGCGCCACTGGCCAAGCCGGTTGCGCCAACGCATCCGCACAAGCCTACAACCGAAGTTGTCGGACGGCAAACGCCGCCGCGTCGGGCCGCCGCCGCCGGGCCGCCGCGACCGGTCTCGACGTCGCGCTCAGTCGAGCGCCTGGGCGGCCTTGAGATGGCTCTCGCAGCCCTCGCGCTTGAGCGCGTCGGTGCCGGCCTTGTCGACGCAGCGTTGATAGCTGTCGATCAGTCGCAGGCGTTCCTTGGCGACGTTCTCCTGCGCCTTGTAGGCGCGTTTCTGGGCCCGTGCGGCGCCACCACAGGCGGTGGTCGAGAGCGCGAACAGGGCGACGAGCAGCAGGGTCAGCAGGCGCATGGTCTCGGTCATCCGGGTGGGTTGGATTTGGGTCGGGCCAGTCTAGCAAAACCGTCTCGATCTTGGGGGCTGGATCAATCGCGGGATGGCGCGTTCGTTTCGCGCCCGCGCGTGGTTCGCGCTAAGCGGTTGTTTTCATAAGGGCACGATGTGCTGTCGCGTTCTGCCGTCACACAAGGTTGTTGCGTTGCGTCGTCAGGGGGCTAATCTTGTCTGCAGTGAATGTGCGATCCTTGTCTTCATTGAGTGTGCGATTGCTCCGGCCCCATCCGGTCGATCGTGCTCGGCGCCGTGCCCGGCGCTCCCATGCCACCTCGCGCGGAGGATGTTCCATGGTTTCGATGCCGCGCGGCGCCGTGCCGCTCCGGTCTGCCCGTCGCTCGGGGGCGGTGTTGTCGCTGTGTTCGCTGCTGATCCTTGGCTGTGTCCCCGGCGGTGATGCACCGCCCGCCGCCGAGCCACCCTCGGTCGGGGTGATCGCCGTCACCGAGGAGCGGGTCAATCCCTATTTCGAGTTCGTCGGCAAGACCCGGGCGGCCGATACCGTGGCGTTGCGCGCACGGGTGACCGGGTTCCTGCTCGAGCGCGCCTTCCAGGAGGGCGGCCAGGTCGAGACCGATGATCTGCTGTTTCGCATCGAGCCCGAGCAGTATCTGGCGAGCCTGGCTCAGGCCGAGGCGCAGCTGGGCGCGGCCCAGGCCTCGCTCAACCGCGCCCAGGTCGATCTGGCGCGCTATCAGGAGCTGGCCAAGGCCAAGAACGTCAGCCAGCAGAAGGTCGACGAGGCCCAGGCCGAGGTGCTGGTGCAGGAGGCGGCGGTCGAGACCGCCCGGGCCGACATCCAGAAAGCCCAGCTCAACGTCGACTACACCGAGATCCGCGCGCCGATCGCCGGGCGCATCGACCTGGCCGCCTTCGATGTCGGCAACCTGGTCGAACCCGGCTCGGGGGTGTTGGCCACCATCAACCGCATGGATCCGATCAGAGTCGCCTTCTCGATCGCCGAGACCTGGTACCTGGAACTGGCACAGGCCGGCGCGCGTTCGCGTCAGGAGGGCGCGGGCGCGGCCGGGAAGCAGCATTTCGTGCCGCAGATCCGGCTCCCCGACGGTTCGCTCTATCCCCACGACGGCTGGTTCGACTTCTTCGACAACAAGGTCGACGAGACCACCGGCACGGTGCTGATCCGTGCCCAGTTCCCCAACCCCGACCAACTGTTGTTGCCAGGGCAGTTCGTCACCGTGGTGATCGAGCGGCGCGAGGCGGTCTCGGCGGTGGTGGTGCCGCAGGCGGCGCTGCTCACCGACCAGGGCGGGAGCTATGTGCTGGTGGTCGACGACGACGACAAGGTCGAGAGCCGCCGGGTCAAGACCGGGCAGCGCTTCGGCACCCGGCAGGTGATCGAGAAGGGGCTCGAGGCCGGCGAGCGCATCGTGCTCTACGGTATCCAGAAGGTACGACCGGGCATCCAGGTGCGCCCCGAGACGGCCGCGCCGCCCGGCGACCCGCTCGCCGCCACCGGGCCGGGTTCGAGCGGCGACACCGATACCACCGAGACTGACTGATCCCATGGGCGAACCGACCGGAGTATCGCGATGACGCTGTCCAAGTTCTTCATCAACCGGCCGAAGTTCGCCTTCGTCATCTCCATCGTGATCTCGCTGGCCGGCGCCCTGGCATTGCTCGGGCTGCCGGTGGCGCAGTTCCCCGAGATCACTCCGCCGACGGTGAGTGTCAGCACCCAGTACGCCGGGGCCAGCGCCGAGGTCGTCGAGGAGACGGTTGCCGCCCCCATCGAGCAGGAGGTCAACGGCATCGAGGGCATGATCTACATGTCCTCGAAGTCCGACAACGACGGGCGCTACAGCCTCACCGTCACCTTCGAGATCGGCACCGACGCCGACATGGCCCAGGTCAAGGTGCAGAACCGCGTCGCCCAGGCCGAGCCCAAGCTGCCCGAGGAGGTGCGCCGCCAGGGGGTGAAGACCGAGAAGCAGTCGACCAACATGCTGCTGATCGTCAACCTCTACTCGCCTGACGAGAGCCTCGACGCGCTCTATCTCAACAACTACGCCACCATCAACATCAAGGATGCGCTCGGGCGCGTCAACGGGGTCGGCAAGGCCGAGATCCTCGGGGTGATGGACTACGGCATGCGCTTCTGGCTCAAGCCCGATCGCATGACCGCGCTGGGGGTGAGCGTCGCCGATCTCCAGAACGCGGTGGCGACGCAGAACGTGCAGGTGCCGGCCGGTCAGATCGGCGCGCCGCCGGCGCCGGTCGATCAGCAGTTCCAGTACACGGTGACCACCAAGGGGCGGCTGACCGAGCCCGAGGAGTTCGCCGACATCATCATCCGCATGAATCCCGACGGCTCGGCGATCCGCGTCGGCGACGTCGCCCGGGTCGAACTCGGCGCCCAGGCCTATTCGGCCTCGGGGCGGCTCGACGGGCGCCCCTCGGTGGTGCTCGCCGTCTACCAGACCCCGGACGCCAACGCTCTGGCCACCGCCACGGCGGTGCGCGCGCAGCTTGCCGAACTCGCCGAGCGCTTCCCCGAGGGCATGGAGCAGGCCATCCTCTACGACACCACCAACTTCATCTCGGCCTCGATCGACGAGGTCAAGGTGACGCTCTACCAGGCCGTCGGCCTGGTGGTGCTGGTGGTGTTCCTGTTCCTCGGCGACTGGCGCACCACGCTGATCCCCGGCATCGCCATCCCGGTGTCGCTGATCGGCACCTTCGCGGTGCTCGCCGTCCTTGGCTTCACCCTCAACACCATTGTGCTGTTCGCGCTGATCCTGGCCATCGGCATCGTCGTCGATGATGCCATCATCGTGGTCGAGAACGTGCAGCGGCTGATGGCCGAGGAGGGGCTCGACCAGAAGGCAGCGACGGCCAAGGCGATGGATCAGGTCGGCGGCGCGGTGATCGCCACCACCCTGGTGCTGCTCGCGGTGTTCGTGCCGGTCGGCTTCATGCCCGGGATCACCGGCCAGCTCTACCAGCAGTTCGCGGTGACCATCTCGGTGGCGGTGGCGATCTCCTCGATCAACGCCCTGACCCTGAGCCCGGCGCTGTGCTCGGTGCTGCTGCGCCCGGGGCGCGAGCCGCTGCGCTGGCTCAACTGGTTCGAGCGGCTGTTCGGCCGGCTCACCGCCGGCTATACCGCCGCGGTCAAGGTGACGGTGCGCCGCGCCGCGCTGGTCTCGCTGCTCTATGTCGGGCTGATCGCCGCCACCGGCTGGCTGTTCACCCACCTGCCCACCGGCTTCCTGCCCGAGGAGGATCAGGGCTACTTCTTCATCGAGGTGCAGCTCCCCGATGCCGCCTCGCTCAGTCGCACCGAGACCGTGCTCGGGCGCATCGAGCAGCAGTTGCTGGAGATCCCCGGGGTGACCAATGTCATCTCGGTGTCCGGCTTCTCGTTGCTCAACAGCGCCTTCGGTTCCAACAGCGCGCTGGTGATCCCGGTACTCGCGCCCTGGGACGAGCGCCAGGAGCCCGAACTGCGCCTGCCGGCGATCGTTGCCGCCGCTCGCGGCGTGGCCGCGCGCACCATTGATGCCAACGTCATCCCCTTCGTGCCGCCGGCGATCCCCGGACTCGGTAGCTCTGGTGGTTTCTCCTTCGTGCTCCAGGACTACAGCGGCGGCGACCTGCAGACGTTCGCCGCGGCGATGCGCGGCTTCATCGTCGCGGCCAACAGCCAGCCCGAGATCGGCAACGCCTTCAGCACCTTCCGCGCCGACGTGCCGATGCTCTATCTCCAGGTCAACCGCGACAAGGTCGAGACCCTGCAGGTGCCGCTCAACGAGCTGTTCGCCACCCTCCAGGCCCAGCTCGGCTCGGTCTATATCAACGACTTCAACAAGTTCGGCCGCACCTGGCGGGTGATGGCACAGGCCGAAGGGGAGTTCCGCGACACCCCCAGCGACATCCTCCGTCTGTTCGTGCGCAGCAGCGACGGCGAGATGGTGCCGGTGGCCACCCTGGCCGAGGTCGAGACCATCACCGGGCCGCAGATCATGGCCCGCTACAACCTCTTCCGCTCGGCCGACATCTCCGGCGCGGCCGCCCCCGGCTACAGCTCCGGGCAGGCGATCGCGGCGATGGAGCGCACCGCCGAGGAGACCTTGCCGAACGGCTTCGGCTACGAGTGGACCAGCATGTCCTATCAGGAGATCAAGGCCGCCGGTCAGGCGCCGCTGATCTTCGGTCTGGCGCTGCTGTTCGTCTATCTCTTCCTGGTCGCCCAGTACGAGAGCTGGTCGATCCCGTTGGCGGTGTTGCTGGCAGTGCCGGTGGCGGTGTTCGGTGCTCTGGCGACCGTCGGCGTCGCCGGACTCGACGTCAACCTCTACACCCAGATCGGCCTGGTGATGCTGATCGGGCTGGCGGCGAAGAACGCCATCCTCATCGTCGAGTTCGCCAAGGAGCAACGCGAGGGCGAGGGGCTGTCGATCTACGACGCCGCAGTCAAGGCCGCGCGGCTGCGTTTCCGCGCGGTGATGATGACCGCGCTCTCCTTCCTCCTCGGCATCCTCCCGCTGGTGTTCGCCGCCGGGGCCGGGGCCGGCTCGCGGGTGGCGCTGGGTACGGCGGTGTTCGGCGGCATGCTCGCCGCCACCGTGGTCGGTATCCTGCTGATCCCGGTGACCTATTTCGTGGTGCAGGGCGCGCGCGAGTGGCTCAAGGGCGGCGGTTGGCGCCGTCGCGCCGATGCCACCCGATAGCACCACGGCGATGCGCGCGCTGATCGCGCGCATCCGTCACGAACTGCCGCTCGACGACCCCGCCGCGCGGGTTTGTCACGGCGCCTGCGCCGGTGGCTGCGCGCCCAAGCTGCTGGCGTTCATCGAGCAACAGCTCGACGATTGGGAGTGGCGCCTGAGCGCGGGCGCCCGCCCGGGGTTCGCCGAACTCTCGGCGCTCGCGCGCAGCGCCCGCCGGGTGCACGCGGTGCTGGTGCGCGACGGTCTGCTGTCGGCGCCTACCGAGCCCCTCCACGATTGATGCCGGGCGCCGCGCGCGGTGCCAGGAGCGAGAACCCCCATGTCCGATCCCGCCGATCCGCTGCTGGCGCTGGTGCGCGCCTTCGCTCGCGATTCGCGCCTGGCCATCGCCCCCGAGACCATCGGCCCCGACACCCGGCTCGAGACCGATCTCGGACTCGACAGCCTCGGTCGCGCCGAACTCAATGCCCGTATCGAGCAGGGACTCGGGATCGAGTTGCCCGAGCGCGCGCTGCTCGCCGCCACCGTCGCCGAGCTGCGGGCGCTGGCGCGCGCGCGCGGCGCGACGGGGACGGAGCCGGGTCCGCGCCCGGTCCCCGCTGTCGACGCCCACGCCGGTGTCCCGGAGCAGGCCGCCACCCTGCTCGAGGTGCTCGACTGGCACTGCGAGCGCCACGGCGAGCGGGTGCACATCCACTGGTACGACGCCGAGGACCGCGTCCATCCGATCCGCTATCGCGAGCTTGCCGAGGGCGCGGCGCGGGTGGCCAACCGGCTGCACGGCGCCGGGGTGTGCGCCGGCGAGACGGTGGCGCTGATGCTGCCGAGCGGGCCGGGCTATTTCTTCAGCTTCTTCGGCGTGCTGCGCGCCGGCGCTGTGCCGGTGCCGATCTACCCGCCGGCGCGCCCCCAGCTCATCGAGGACCACCTGCGCCGGCATGCCCGTATCCTCGCCAACGCCGGCTGCGTGGCGATGCTCACCGAGGGCGCGGCGGCGCGGGTCGCGACGCTGCTGCGGTTGCAGCTGCCGGCGCTCGGCGCGGTGCTCACCCTCGACGGGCTCGAGCGCGAATCGTGCGCGTTCGAGGCGCCGGCGGCCGCACCCGACGACCTTGCCTTCCTGCAATACACCTCCGGCAGCACCGGCGCGCCCAAGGGGGTGAGGCTCAGCCACGCCGAGCTGCTGGCCAACATCCGCGCCATGGGTGAGGCGGTGGCGATCACCCCCGAGGACCGCTTCGTCAGCTGGTTGCCGCTCTATCACGACATGGGGCTGATCGGCGCCTGGCTCGGCAGCCTCTACTTCGCCATCCCGCTGGTCTCGCTCTCGCCGCTGGCTTTCCTCGCCCGGCCCCGGCGCTGGTTGCAGGCGATCGCCGACCATCGCGCCACCCTCTCGGCGGCGCCCAACTTCGCCTACGAACTCTGTCTCAGCCGCATCGGCGAGCAGCAGCTCGCCGGGCTCGACCTCGGCAGCTGGCGCCGCGCCTTCAACGGCGCCGAGCCGGTGAGCGCCGAGACCCTGGAGCGTTTCGCCGCGCGCTTCGCCCGCTACGGGCTGCGCCCGGAGGCGCTCGCCCCGGTCTATGGGCTGGCCGAGGCGGCGGTGGGGCTGTGCTTCCCACCGCCGAGCCGGGGGCCGCGGATCGACTGCATCGACCGCGAGCGCCTCGCCGAGAGCGGTTATGCGCTGCGCGTCGACTGTGATGACCCCGGCGCGCAGCGCGTGGTCGGCTGCGGCCGACCGCTGCCGGGCTATCGGCTGCGGGTGGTCGATGCCCGGCGCGCGCCGCTGCCCGAGCGTCACGAGGGGTTGGTGCAGTTCCAGGGGCCTTCGGCCACCCGGGGCTATTACCGCAACCCCGAGGCGAGCGCCGCGCTGATTCGCGAGGGCTGGCACGAGACCGGCGATCGCGGCTATCTCGCCGACGGCGAGATCCATCTCACCGGCCGGGTCAAGGACCTGATCATCCGCGGCGGGCGCAACCTCTATCCCTATGAGCTGGAGCAGGCCATCGGTGCCTTGCGCGGGGTGCGCCAGGGCTGCGTGGTGGCCTTCGCCGCGCGCGATCCGGGGCAGGGCAGCGAGCGCCTGGTGGTGGTCGCCGAGACCAAGGAGCGCGACCCTGGGCGGCGTGCGCTGCTGCGCCAGCGCATCCTCGCGTGCGCCGGTGAGGTGCTGGGTGCGCCGCCGGACGAGATCGTGCTCGCGCCGCCGCGCGCGGTGCTCAAGACCTCCAGCGGCAAGCTGCGGCGCGGCGATACCCGTGCGCGCTATCTCGCCGGGCGCATCCAGACGACGCCGGCCGCACCCTGGTGGCAGCTCGTGCGGGCCACCCTCGCCGGGCTGCGCGGACGGATGCTGGCCGACACCGGCACGCTGCCGCGGTATCTCTACGCCGTCCATGTCTGGCTGATGCTGGCGCTGATCGCGCCGCCGTGCTGGCTGGCGGTGGCGCTGCTGCCGGGGCACCGACTGCGTTGGGCGGTGGTGCGAGGTGCTGCCGGGGTGCTGCGTCGGCTCGTCGGCGTGCGCCTGGCGGTCGCGGGGCGCGAGCGGCTGCCGCCGCCGGGCGCGCCCTGGGTGCTGGTGGCCAACCACCAGAGCTATGTCGACGCCCTGGTGCTGGCCGAGGCGATCGGCCGACCGCTGTGCTTCGTCGCCAAGCGCGAGCTGGGACGCAACCGGCTCGCCGCCCATTTCCTGCAGCGGCTCGACTGCGTGCTGGTCGATCGCTTCGACGTGCGCGCCGGCGGCGCGGCGCTCGCCGAGCTGCGCGCGCGGCTCGCCGCCGGGTGTCCGCTGGCGCTCTTTCCCGAGGCGACCTTCCGCGTCCGCCCCGGCCTGCTGCCCTTCCGCATGGGCGCCTTCTCCCTCGCCGCCGAGGCGCGGGCGCCGCTGGTGCCGGTGGCGCTCGAGGGTACCCGCGCGCTGCTTGCCGGCGCCCGCCTTTTCTCACCGCGACGCGGGCGGGTGAGGGTGTATATTGGGCCGGCGCTGATTCCCGGGGGCGCCGATTGGGGCGCGGCGGTGGCGTTGCGCGAGCAGGCGCGAGAGTGGATCGAGAGCCGGGTGGCGGGCGGTTGAACGACTTCGAGAGGGTTCGAGAGGGAAGGGTGATGCAGAGAGATACCGATCGGCGGATGCTCGAGCAGATCGAGCAGCAGGTCGATCTCGCGACCTCGCGGGTACTGGAGATCGGTTGCGGCAACGGTCGGGTCACCGCGCGCCTGGCCGCGCGCGCCGACGCGCTGGTGGCGCTCGATCCGGTACAGTCGGCGCTGTGCGCGGCGCGCGCACGCCTGCCCGCTCAGGCGCTGGTGGCGGCGAGCGGCGAGCGCCTGCCGTTCGCCCCGGCGCGCTTCGACCTGGTGGTCTTCACCCTGTCGCTGCATCATCATCGCGATCCCGCGCGGGCGCTCGGCGAGGCGGCGCGGGTGCTGGCCCCGGGCGGGCGGGTGCTGGTGATCGAGCCCGACGAGAGCGGTCAGCTCGAACGGGTGTTCGCCCAGCTCGTCGACGAGGGTGCCGAGGTCGCCGCGGCGCAGCGCGCGGTGGCGCGCTGTCCGTTGCGCCTCGCCTACGACGCCGGGTTCAGTGGCTGCTGGCGCTTCGACGACCGCAGCGAGCTGATCGGCTCGGTGTTCGATCACTATGCGCTGCCCGAGGACCCGACGGCGGTGGCGCGCATCGATGCGCTGCTCGGTCCCGATGGCGCCGCGCGCCCGATCCTGCTCGAAGACCGCATGCGGCTGCAGACGCTGCTGCCGGGCTGAGCGCGCGCTCCGACGCGCATCCGCTCCGGGGGCCTCGATCGGACCCCGATCCGTTGAACCGACTGCTCGAGCGGGCCGCCGCACGGCGGGGCCGGCGCGGCACTGTGATTCTTGAGTCTAGCTATGGGTTATGTGTATCTCGGGCTGGCGATCATCGCCGAGGTGATCGCGACCTCGGCGCTGAAGTTCTCCGACGGCTTCACCCGGCTGGTGCCGAGTCTGGTGGTGGTGATCGGCTATGCCGCGGCCTTCTACTGTCTGGCGCTGGTGCTGCGCACCATCCCCATCGGTGTCGCCTATGCGATCTGGGCGGGGATGGGGATCGTGCTGATCGCGGTGATCGGCGCCCTGGTATTCGGTCAGGTCCCGGACTGGCCGGCGCTCATCGGCATGGGGCTGATTCTCGCCGGGGTACTGGTGATCAACCTGTTCTCGCGCACCGCCGGACACTGAGACGGGCTAGCACGGCGGGTCTGGGGCCTCGCGCAGCGCAGCGACGGTGGCACCGAAGTGCTCGGTGGTGTAGCGCTCCAGCCGCAGCCCCGGCGGCCAGTCATCGGCACCGAGCCCGGCCTTGAGACGCAGCGCGGCGAGGAAAGCGGCAGGCTCGGGCAGTTGCGCCCAGACCGCGGGCAGGAAGGTCGCGCGGCGCCGTCCCGCGCGCAGCACCACGCCGTCGACGCCGGGGCGCAGCGCGGCGCAGCACCCGGCCTCGTCGGTGCAGTCGATCGCGACCGGCGGGGAGAGCACCGAGATCTCTAGATGCAGCCCGTCCAGCTCGGCGCCGTCCAGCGGCGCGAAGCGCGGGTCGGCGAAGGCGGCGGCGTAGGCGTTGGCGGCGACATCACGCACCAGCGCCCGCCGCGGTTCGAGGCTGCCGACACAGCCGCGCAGCGCACCGGCGTGCTCGAGGGTGACGAAGCAGGCGCCCTCGGCGCGCAGCGGCGGCGGGTAGTGCGCGGGGTCGGGGTCGAGCCGTGCGCCGCCCGCGAGCCCGTGGTCGATGGCCTGCAGCGCCACGCGCAGCAGCAGGGCGCGGGCTGCGGCGTTGAGCGCGTGCTCAGTGGAAGGCATAGGCGCCATAGCCGACGACCTGTTGCGGGGTCCCCGAGACCGCGCCCGAGTCGCCGAGCGCCAGGGTGTGCGCGGCCAGCCCGTGGTGTCGGGCGAGCGCCAGCAGGCCGCGCAGCGGATAGCAGCCGCAGGCGTGATCCGGGGTGATGGCCGCGGCGTCGAGTCGCTCGATCGCCGTCGAGGTGGCGCGATCGAGCGCCTGGGCCTCGGCGCGCAGCTGGTAGTGGCTGAGATCGGAGCTGACCACGATCAGCGTCTCCGCGCCGCCCCACAGCGCTTCGAGCAGGGCGACGAGTTCCGCCGTCGGGGTCTCGCCGACGACCAGCGGGACCAGCGAGAAGTCGTCGAGCGCGCGCTGCAGGAAGGGCAGTTGCACCTCCAGACTGTGCTCCTCGGCGTGCGCGGCCTCGAGGGTGTGCACCCAGTCGAAGGCTAGCGCCTGAGCGATGGCGACCTGATCGAGCGCGACCTCGCCGAGCGGGGTGGCGAAGGCCGTCGCCGCGCTGGTGGCGACACCGCGCACCGCCACCCGGTGTGCCGGGCCGAGCAGCACCACCTGGCGGATGCGTGCGCGCGCCTCGCCGAGCGCCGCATAGGCGTGTCCGGCGATCGCGCCGCTGTAGCGATAGCCGGCGTGGGGGACGACGATCGCCTTGGGCGCCGGGCCGGTGGCGGCGACGGCGAGATAGCCGTCGATCTCGGCGCCGAGCGCCTCGGGGCTGGCCGGGTAGAAGCGCCCGGCAACGGCGGGTGGTCGAGTCTGTGGCATGTCGGTTTCTCCCGATCGGGACCCATCGACGCTGCTGGTCGGGCTTGGTTATGCTAGCGACTCCGGGCGCCGTCGCCCGGGACCATGTCCGTTGACTGATACGCTGGCGCGGGAGCCCGTTACCGTGCGAATCGATCGTGATGCGCGACCGCATCCCCTGTTCCATTATCGTCCCTCTCGGCGAGAGGGCAACGCCCGCGCCGTCGCGCCCTCCCGGATGCGCGGGTGAGCGTGGTGGCGCCGTTTGCCCGTCGCTGGCGTCGTCGTCGCTGGCCTCGTCGTCTCTGGCGCGCGCCCTTGCTGGTGCTGATGCTGGCGGTAGGCGCGGCGCAGGCGCGTGGTCTCGACGCGCTCCAGGCGCGCGCCGACTTTCTCGCCGCCGAGCGCGCGCTCGTGCAGGGCGATGGCGAGAGCTTCGCCCGGCTCGAGCGCGCATTGCGCGACTATCCGCTCCACCCCTATCTGCGCTTCGCCCAGCTCACCGCCGACCTCGACAACACGCCGGACGCGGCCATCGAGCGCTTCCTCGCCGCCGAGCCCGAGAGCCAGCTCGCCTGGCGGCTGCGCCGCGCCTATCTCCAACGCCTCGCCGCGGCCGGGCGCTGGGCCGATTACCGCAGGCTCTATCGGCCCGAGGAGGATGTCGAGCGGCGCTGTCTCTATCTGCGCGCGCTGCTCGAGACCGGCGCACGCGCTCGCGCGCTCGCCGAGATCGAGCCGCTGTGGCGCAGCGGGCGTTCTCAGCCGGATGCCTGCGACCCGGTGTTCGACGCCTGGCGCGCCGCCGGGGGACTGACCCCGGAGCGGGTGTGGGCGCGCATCCGGCTCGCGCTCGCCGCCGGCCAGGAGGGGCTCGCGCGTCATCTCGGCGCCGACTTGCCGGCGTCCGAGCGCCCCTGGCTCACACGCTGGCTGGCGCTGCGCGCGGCCCCCGAGCGGCTGCCTGACACCGGCGCCGCGCTGCCCCCGCAGCCGCTGCGCGCGGTGATCCTCGCCGACGTGCTGACGCGCCTGGCCGCGCGCGATGCCGAGCGCGCGCGTACTGCCTTCGCGCGGTGGCGCGCGGCGCTCGACCTCGACGCCGAGGCCGCCGACCGGGTCCGCGCCGCGCTCGGCGAGGCGCTGGTGGAGCGCGGCGCTGTCGCCCGCGGGTTCGCCCTGTGGGACGGGCTGCGCGCCCTGCCCGAGACGCGCGATGCGCAGGAGCGACGGCTGCGCGCGGCGCTCGAGCGGGGCGAGTGGGCCTGGGTGGCGCGCTGGGTCGAGCGCATGCCCGAGGGCGAGGTCAAGACCGATCGCTGGCTCTACTGGCAGGCCCGCGCCGAGGCCGAGCTGGGGCACCCGGAGACGGCGCGGGCGCTGTTTGCGCGCGCCGCGCACGCGCGCAGCCTGTGGGGCTTCATGGCCGCCGACCGGCTCGATCTGCCCTATCGCATGCACCATCGGGTGACCCCGGCCGAGCCCGCGCGCATCGCCCGCATCATCGCGCTGGCGCCGGTGCGGCGGATGCGCGAACTCGACGCCCTCGGGCGCGACACCGAGATGCGCCGCGAGTGGCGCGCGCTGACCCGCGACCTCGACCGCGCCGACCTGCTCGCCGCGGCCTATGTCGCCGACGTCTTCGGCTGGCACGACCAGGCGATCCGCACCCTGGCGCGCACCGACTACTGGGACGATCTGGCGCTGCGCTTCCCGCTCGTCCATCGCACCGAGGTCGAGGCCGCCGCGCACGCCCAGGGGCTCGCCCCGGCGTGGGTGTTCGCGGTGATCCGCCAGGAGAGCGTGTTCGCGCGCACGCTCGCCTCGCACGCCGGCGCCGTCGGGTTGATGCAGCTGTTGCCGAGCACCGCGCGCGACATGGCCGAAGCGCTCGGCGCGCCGCTCGACTCACGCTGGGCGCTGCTCGATCCGGGACGCAACATCGACCTCGGCAGCGCCTATCTGGCGCGGCTGCAGACGCGCTTCGACCACGTCGCCCTGGCCACCGCCGCCTACAACGCCGGTCCCGCACGGGTCGCGCGGTGGCGCCCGGCGCGCGCGCTCGCCACCGACCGCTGGATCGCCACCATCCCCTTCGTCGAGACCCGCGGCTATGTCGAGCGGGTGCTCACCTACCGCGCCATCTACGCCGCCCGACTCGATAGCGCCCACCCCCGGGTCCGCGACTGGCTGGCACCCCAGGTCGCGCCGGCGGAGGAATGAGGCGGGCCGCCAGCCGCCAGTGGGGTCGGTGCACTGACGACGGCAGAGGCCGATGTCTTGCGGCGACGGCGGGGGAAGAGCGCCCACTGATGGCTGGTCGCTTTTCCCCTTCGCGTCTTGCGGTTCGAGGCAGCTTCCAGCGGGCGACATCCAGCCGTCAGCCGCCAGTGGGAAGGGGCGGCGCACTGACGACGGCAGCGGCCGATGTCTTGCGGCGACGGCGGGGGAGAAGAGCGCCCACTGGACGCTGGTGGCTGATGGCGGGTCGCTTTTCCTCTTCGTTCGATGCCTCGCTGCCCTGTCGGTTGGGTTGCCGTTCTCGGCCGTCCGGCAGCGGCGGTTACGGGACGGCTGTTTCGATCTCGTCGGCGCGGTCGTTGCGATCAGTGGTCATGACGGAGGGCTGGAGCGGGGGTGTCTCGTCGTCACGGTCGATCGTGACCTTGCCGGTGGAGATGTCGAGGACACGGAACTCGGTGAATCGGCCCTCCGCGGCCTCGGCGCCGATGGGTTCGATGTCCATGCGGGTCATGGTCTCGACCAGGTCGTTCCACCAGTAGTCCTGGTCGGCGAGCCACTGGCTGCCGAACACCCGCCAAAAGGTCCAGCCGGCGCGTTCCAGGGCCGCTTGGCGGGACATGTCCTCATGCCATTTCTCTGGTCCGTGCCAGACATCGCCGTCGAGTTCGATTGCCAGTCTGCGGTCCTCGGCGCCCTCGACCACCAGGTCGATGCTGAAGGGACCGGCCTTGACCTGGGAGCGCACCCGATAGCTGGCGTCGAGCAGGCGCTGGCAGACCGCTCGCTCGAAGCCGGATTGGCAGCGTTCGAGGACGCCCTTGCCGAGCAGCGCGCGCCCTTCTGGCATGGGGTCGGCGAAGTGTTCGAGGATGTCGAGTTTCAGATCGCCCGGGCGCAGGTCTTGGGGCGTGACCGAGTGTACGAGATAGAGCCGGTCGCGGGCACGACTGAGCGCGACATTGAAGCGCTGGGCATAGGTCTGAGCGCTTTGCGCTCGTGCCGTCTCCGGGGTGGCGACCATCGACAGGAAGACGATGCCGCGCTCTTGTCCCTGCATCGTGCGGCTGTCGCCGCAGACTATTCGCATCCGCTCCATGACCTCGGTACCGATGCGGCGGTCCTCGATCAGCATGCGCTCGATCAACTCGGCCTGTTCGCGGCCGATCAGGGAGATGACGGCGATGTCGCGTCGGGCGTGTCGAGGATCGCGCGCCAGGGTGGCGATCTCGTCGACGATGAAGCGTGCCTCGGCCTCGTTGAGCTTGCCACGTCGCTCGGCACCCTGGATGTGGACATCCACCAATGGTGGGTCGAGACGCTCGGAGGGTTTGGGTACCCGGATCGGGATCAGGCGCCCGCCGTAGAAGCGGGTCGAGAACTGGATGATCGGCTCGACACAGCGGAAGTGCTCGCGCAACATCAGATGGTTCTTCGGGTACATCTGCATCGCGATGTCGAAGATCGAGGTGTTCTCGTCGATCACGTCGCGGTTGGGGAGATAGGCTAGGTGCTCGGCGCGCAGCGCGTCGATCTTGTGCTGGGCGGTGCCGACCGTCGATGGGCTGACCTGTTGTTCGTCACCGACGATCAGCAGCTTCTTGCCGCGGGCCAGCGCGCTGAGCGCGGTGATGTCCGATTGCGAGGCCTCATCGAGGATCACCAGATCGAAGTCGGCGAGCGTGGCCGGCAATTGCTCGGCGACCTTGTGCTCGGGCATGACCCAGACCGGTGCGGCGGGGGCCGCCTCGAGCGCGGCCTTGCGGATCGCCTTGCGCCAGCGGACCGCGTTCTTGCCGGTCCCCTTGCCGAGACGGCGATTGGCCGTGGTGAAGGTGGTCAGCGCGGTCTGGACCGAGCTGGTCATGCGACGCTTGAGCCCGAGCAGGGTGCGTTCACGGATGAGCTGCTCAAATACGTGTTCGCGTCGCTGCCGCAGCCTGACCTTCTTCTCGCGCAGGGTGTCGCCGTTACCGAGCGCGGTGACGTGGGCGACATGTGCCTTCATCCGCGCCCAGTCCCAGGCACGTCTCCAGTTCTCCGGCAGGATGCGATCGACCGCCCGTGGTGCGCGGATGCAGGCTTCGGCCCAGCGTGGTGCGCCAGCCTCGCGGAGTGCCTCCAGGTGGCGGCCGACCTCGGCGAGCAAGGCTTGCCGCTCGGCGAGCCGCTGTAGTTCGAAGGTGAGATCACGACGCGCGGTGAGGATATCGGCTTCATTGGTCGTCGGTGTGCCGAGGGCGCGCCGCAGCGCGTCGATCTGGGTATGGATCGGCTGATCGCCCTGTGCGGCGATTTCCTCGAGTCGTTCGATCACTGCCGAGGGATGGTCGTCATTGGCGATGTTGCCGCGTAGTGCGCGCAGGATCGGCTTGAGCGTCAATGTCGACAGACAGTGATCGACGTCGAGCCCGTAGGGGAACAGCCGGTGCAGGGTGGCGGCGGTACCGAGCGCCTGATCGGCCGCGTTGCTCAGCGCTTCGAGCTGGTCGTCGGCCTCATGGATCACGGTCATGAGTTCCACGGCGTCCTCGGGCAGTGGTGGCAGGTGCCCCTTGGCCGTCTGGGGACTCCAGCGCCCGTCGATCTCGGCGCGCAGCGTCTGGATCTCCAGGGTGTCCTGGACGCGCCGCCAGTCCTCAGGCGTGGCCGGTGTATCGTCGTCGATGCGGATGTCCGCGAGGGCCTTGGCGAGATCGCGGTTGAAGAGTGCCGAGAAGGTCGAGAGCGGTTTCTGCCCGACGCTGGCACGCGTCACCGCCTCGATCAATTGCGACTGGTCGCGGGCGGTGTCGTGGCCGCTGAGATGGCCAGGGTTGCGCGTGCCGAGTAGATCGATACTCATTGCCACCGTTGCCCGCGGATCGGGCTCCGGGAGTTCGGCAACGCGCGCCTGGACGATCGCCAGGATGGCGCGTTGTGCCCACCGAGGGGCCGTGGCGACCGCCTTGTCGAAGGCAGACAGTCGCTCGTAGACGGCCTTGGCGTGCAACTCGGCCGCGGCGTTGTCACGCGCCATCTGCGGCACGTCCGAGAGGTCTTCGTGTGCCCGTTGACGGCGCTTGAACTCTTGGCGATGGGCCTCGAGTAACTCCACGGTGCTGGGCAGGACCTCTGCGCTGGGCGGCTCGGCGTCGAGATAGACGAGATCGTCGCCGACGCGGGGCAGGCTCTGGCGTAGCGCCGTGATGGTCGTGTCGAGCGTGGTCGGCGGTTCGTGGGTGGGGCGGTCGGTCATCCAGCCATACTGGTCGGTGAGCGCGTCGATGAGTTCGGCCATTTCCATGGCGGTGTGTTCGGTGCCGTCCCAGATCATGGGCGCCAGGTTCTGGGTGGCGATCTGCGCCAGTCGGTGGTCGCATTCGCGCATGGACCGGTCGAGTTCGACGACCTCTGCCTCGAGTCGACCGATTTCGGCGCGGGTGTTTCGTGCATTGAGCGTGACCACGTCATTCGACAGGCGTTGGATCGCCTCCTCGAGCTGCTTGGCGCCCTCGCGGTCGGAGCTGACCGAGGCGATGACCAGGTTGGCGAGGTCGCCGGGGAGCTTCTCGCGCACTGCGGCCAGGGCCTCGGGGGTCCGGGCGGTCACCAGGACGCGCTGTCCGGTCGCCATGTAGTGCGAGATGATGTTGGCGATCGAGTGCGTCTTGCCGGTGCCGGGCGGGCCGGTGACGGTGACGACGTCTTCGTTCTCCAGGCGGTCGATGATCTGGGCCTGCTCGTCGTTGTATGCCAGCGGGAAGAAGTAGACCTTGGTCTCGGCGTTGCTGGCGGCGAGATTGGTCGACTCGGTCGTGCTTGGTGCCGAGGGCTCGAAGCGCGCGCGAGGGGCGGCGGCGTTGAGTACCGTGCGCGTCAGCCCCCAGTCTTCGCCGTCGTCCTCGGCGACTTCAGGCTTGGGTGCCACGAAGCCACGTACGCTCGCGGGCAGGGCCTCGTCGGAGGCCTTGCCCTCGACCCCGGCGCGCAGCCGTTCGAGGTCCTGCTCGCGCAGATCTTCCGAGCGTGGCCGACCATAGATGGCCCAGGTCGAATAGATGTGCAGGGTCTCGCCGGGGGGACTGAGTTCGGCGCCGTTGCGCAGCGCTTCCAGGGTGATGTGTCGGGCCTTGGACGAGAGACGTGTCGCGGCGGCGTCGAGTAACCCTTCCCAGGCCACGGCATCATACGGCGTGATCTCCAGGTCGGCGCTGTCGGTGACCATGGAAAAGCGCCCCTGTAGATCGCGCTGTGTCTCCGGCGCGCCTTCGATGTCGGCTTCGAGGAAGGGCCGGAGGGTCAGCGAGGGACGGACCTGTCGCGGTTTGATGGCCAGTGCGCCGCCTGGTTGGACTTCGAGGTCGACGAGTTGCTCGATCAGGGGCATGTCGATCTGAGTCTGGTCGCGTGACCAGCGCGCTAGCCCGATGCCCCAGACGAGTTCCGGTGGCGCACCGGTGGACCCGACATGCATCATGTTATGCAGCTTGAACAGGCTGTTGTAGAGTTTGATGGATTTGCGTACGCGGCGCTCCTCATGCGCCCATGTCTCCCAGGGTCCCGAGCGCCAGGCCTCCAGCGCGGTCTTGATCTCGGTGAGCTTCTCGAGGCGCAGCGTGACCTTGGTGTCTGTCCCGCCCTCGACCAGGGAGTGCGCGTCCTCGTGCTCGAGCAGGTCGAGTTCGCACAGCTCTGAGACCTCCTCGATGGTGATGTCGCGAACCAGGGCCGGTTTGAACCGCGGTGGTTGTGCAGGGTCGTCGAAGTCACCGTCGATCCATTCGGCCAGCGCCGGCGCTGGTCTCGGTGGCGCTGTTTCACGAAGGCGGTGCAGGATCAGCCAATTCTCGTCGTCGGGGCGTAACGAGAGACCGGGAAGATCGCGTAACTCCGATTCCGGGAAGCAGCCAAGGCCGGTATCGCGCATCCGCATCAGGACCCGACCACGGGCGGCTAGGACACCCTGAGCGAAACGGAAGAGACCGGAAAGTTTTTCGCGGTCGGTGACGGCCTCACTTGCGTTCATCGTATTTCCTTGTGCTTCTGTCGAGATCCACGGCGCCGATATTTGCCGCCGACGGTGCGGTCGGGGGGATACGGGTTATCGTGTCGTGATAGGGTTCCAGGCGAGAGATCGGTGATCGCGGGACGTCGGCTATCCGGGGATAGTGGGGAAGGGTTGGGCTCAGACCCCGCCATGACCAATTCAACGCGTCGATCATAACGCGTCACCATCCGCTCTGGAGCAGTCACCTTGCACCGCCGTTCGAGATCGCTTCCGGTCACCCGCCCCCGGCGCGAAGCGGCGGCTGAGAGCCGCCGACCGGGCGGAGGGGCGAGATGTCGCGTGGCCATCTCGTCGGCTGGCGACCGTCTGCTACACTAGCGCGCCTTCCGTGGTCACCGTAGACGCCCCCTGTTCCATGTCCAAGTTGTCCGTCCGTCGCTCCCCGCTGGTCCTCGCGCCGTTGTGGCTGTCGTTGGCCGTCGCACCGCTGGCGCTGGCCTCGGGGGGTATCTCGCGCGAGGCGATGGCCGATGCCATGGCGCAGATGATGGAGGCGATGGGGCTGTTCGCGCCGCAGCGCGGCGGCTGGTCGGGGCAGGCCGGGGTGGCGGGCTGGCCCTCGGCCTTCGATGGGTTGGGGATGCCCGGCGCCGGAGGCATGGAGCGGTTGGCGCGCTCGCTCGGGGAGGCGGCCGGGGTGACCTCGCTCGACGGCGACTGGGAGGGCAACGACGGCAGCCTGTTGATCGTGCAGGGCGGTTTCTACCGGCTCTACTCGGCCCACGGCGGCTATATCGACGGCGAGCTGCGCCTCGCCGAGCGCTGGCTGGAGCTGACCAACCCGCGTGCCGAGTTCGACCACCGCTTCGAGTTCGCGCTCGACCGCGGCCGCCTGGCGCTGCGTGACGCCAGCGGCCAGATCTTTCTCTATCGCCGCCTGGTGCTCGACGTCGGTCGTTGAGTCTGTCTCAGCCGCCGAGCGCCAGACGCGTGGCGATCAGCAGCAGCAGCGCGCCGAACAGCCGCTTGAGCAGCGCCACCGGCAGGGTGTGGGCGAGCCGCGCGCCGAGCGGGGCGCTGGGGATGCTCGCCAGCAGGATGGCGAGCACCGCCGGCCAGTAGACGAAGCCGGTGCTGCCGACCGGCAGGCCCTCGCGGCCCCAGCCCACCACCACGAACCCGATCATCCCGGCGAGGGCGATCGGCAGCCCGCAGGCGGCCGAGGTGCCGACGGCCTGGCGCATCTCCACCCCGTGGGCGCCGAGAAAGGGCACGGTGAGGGTGCCGCCGCCGATCCCGACCAGCGCCGAGAGCCCACCGATGCCGCCGCCGGCGCCGAGCATGCCGCGCCAGCCCGGTAGCGGACGAGCGCCCACCGCTGCGTGCGCGCGCAGCACCATGCGCAGCCCCATCACCGCGAGGAAGACGGCGAACAGTCGGCGCAGCCAGACCTCGGGCAACAGCCCGGCGAGGGTCGCGCCGATCCAGGCGCCGAGCACGATCCCCGGGGCCAGGCGCGCGACCAGTTCCCAGCGTACGCCGCCGCGCCTGTGGTGGGCGAGCGTGGAGGCGATCCCGGTGCCGATGATGGTCGCCAGCGAGGTGCCGACGGCCAGGTGCGCGAGCCAGGGACCGCCGAGGTCGAACAGCGGGAAGAGCAGCATCAGCGCGGGGACGATGACCGCTCCGCCGCCGACCCCGAAGAGCCCGGCGAGCAGGCCGGAGCAGAGACCGAGGGCGATCAGCGCGATGATTTCGACGAGCGGCATGGTACGGGTCCTGTGACGGCGACAAAGTCGCCATCATAGCGTGCACCGTCCACGCGGGTCAGAGTCGATCGCCGAGGTCGCGCTCGCCGAAGCCGCGCCACGGACCGTCGAGTCCGCGCGTCAGCCCGATCACCTTGAAGCGCTCGCCCATGGCGTCGGGCAGCAATAACTGCTTGGCCTGTTGGGTGAGATCGAGCGGGTCGGGGGCGGCGGCGAGCAGGGCGTCGATGCCGCAACCGATGAGAAAATGCGCCTGGGTGGTGAACCCGGCGAGCGTGAACCCGGCGCGTGTTCCGGCCTCGGCCACGGCGCTGAAGTCGACATGGGCGGTGATGTCCTGCAGCCCGGGGTGGCGGTAGGGGTCGTCATGGGCGCGATGGCGGTGGTGACACATCAGCGTGCCCATGTCGCGCTCGGGGTGATAGTAGGTCGGGCGCGGATAACCGTAGTCGACGAGCAGCACCAGGGCGCGCTCGAGCGCGCCGGCGAGCGCCGCGAACCAGGGACCGAGCCGGAGGTTGACCTCGGAGCCGTAGCCAGGCGCGCGCGCCAGCCCCGCCGCCTGGAGTTGCTCCACCGCCTCGGCCAGCCCCGGCGAGCGCGCTGCGGCCTGGACCTCGCGGAACTGACCGTCCTCGCCGGTGACGAAGACCTCGAGCACCTCGCCCGCGGCGCCGATGACGAAGCGGTGCACCGGCATGGCATCGAGCACCTCGTTGCCGAGTACCACCCCGTTGAACCCCTCGGGCAGCCGCTCGAGCCAGTGGCAGCGCGCGGCCAGCGGCGCGGGCAGGGCGGCGAGGCGCTCGCGCTGGGCGGCCTGCAGGTCGGGGCTGGGCTCGAGGATGAGATAACGCTCGGGCAGCCGGTCGAGCGCGGCGAGCCGTGTGATGACCTGGCTGGCGAGCGCGCCGCTGCCGGCGCCGAACTCCAGCACGTCGCCGCCACCGAGCCGCGCCAGCGCCTCGGCGCACTGCACGGCGAGACACTGGCCGAACAGCGGCGAGTACTCGGGCGCGGTGATGAAGTCGCCGCCGGGGCCGAACTTGGGTGCGCCGGCGACATAGTAGCCGAGCCCCGGGGCGTAGAGCGCCAGTTCCATGAAGCGGTCGAAGGGCAGCAGGGCATCGGCGCTGGCGGCGATCTCCTCGCCGATGCGCGCGCTGAGTGCGGTGCTGATGCGGTGGGCGTGGCGGGTGTCTTCTTGGGCGTGCATGATTGGGCCGGCTCGAAGCGATGGGGCTGGATTGGTGGGTAGAATACCCGGCATCGACCCTCGATGTGCACCACCGGGCCTCGGATGTGGCTGGAGTTCTCGCCCGCCAGCGCCATCTGTTGCCGGTGAGATCAGTGATTCAGGAGATTGCATGAGCGATGACCACAAGCCGGTGCCCTATACCGGAGACGAGCGCAGTGCCCCCTATCCGGTCAGCCGACTGGCTCCGGCCTTCGATACCCGCGAGCTCACCGCCGAGGTCGAGCGGGCCGAGGCGATGCTCGGTGCCCGCACCGGCGCCAAGCTGCGCGTCATTGCCGATCAGATCAAGCTGCTCCAGCAGGAGGCGCGCAAGGTGCTGGCCGACGCCCAGGTCGAGCAGGCGCTCAATCAGGCCCAGTGCGCCTTCAAGCGTATCCCCGGCAAGACCTACCATCTCTATCGCCGCGCCGATGGCCGCACCTTCTTCTCGATGCTCTCGCCGGAGGACTGGGGCGGCGCGGTGCCGCATGCGTTTGTCGGCTCCTACCGGCTCGAGACCGACTACTCCTGGACCCCGGCCGAGCAGATCGGCGCGGCCGACGACACCGGCGAGATGGTCAGCCAGTTGTTGCGCATCGGCGGGTTGAGTCCCGAGTCCGGCGAGCGTTGAATCCCCCCTGTTTCCGACCCCGGAGGTCTGATCAATGAAGTCCGTGCTGATCCTGATCGGCGCCCTGGCCGTACTCGGCGTGGCCGCCATGGCGGTATTCGTGTTCGTGGTGCAGAACGTCGAGACCCCGGATTACCGGGTGCTCGAGCGCGATGCGGCGATCGAGATCCGCGACTACCCGGCGCTGATCGTCGCCGAGGTGCGCCGCGAGGGCGACCGGCGCGCGGCGCTGAGCGCGGGTTTCGGGCCGCTGGCCGGCTATATCTTCGCCAAGGAGCGCGGCGGCGAGTCGGTGTCGATGACCGCCCCGGTGACTCAGACGCGCGCCGATGAGCCGATTGCGATGACGGTGCCGGTCACCCAGACCCCGACCGATGCGGCAGGACAGTGGGCGGTGCGCTTCATCATGCCGGCGCGTTACGACCTCGACGGCCTGCCGGCACCGGCGGGTGAGACGGTGCGGCTGCGCGCGCTGGAACCGCGGCGCGTGGCCGCGATCCGCTTCTCCGGGCGCGCCACCGATGCGTTGATCGCCGAGCAGGAGTCGAGGCTGCGCGCCTGGCTCGAGACGCGCGGCCTCGCCGTCGCCGGCGCGCCGACCTATGCCTACTACAACGATCCGCTCACCCCGGGCTTCCTGCGTCGCAACGAGGTCATGCTGGAGCTGGCCGCGACCGACTAGGCCCGACTGACCTCACCCGCGCTGTCCGTGCGGCGCCGTCCGCACGGACCGGTGCGCGATGCTTTAGCTTTTCGTGTCCTTTTTCGTGTGCTTCGCTGCGCCATCCAGGCGCGGGGCAGAGACCATCGTCCTGCCATCGATTTCCCGTTGGTCAATGATCGGGAGGACGAAGGTCAGTCGTCCGTCGCCGTCCGTCACGACCTTGTGACCGCGAGCATCCGTACACAGATAGGTCTGACCGAGTTGCGTGCCAGACCTCCTCCCGCCGGTGATGAATTGGCCGCCGTTTCCGGTCCCCGGGGTCACTGGTGTGGCGCGCGCGCCTGCCTCATCAGTCAAGGGATGAATCGCTCCATGTTCAAGCATCTGAGCCTGAAGGTCGCGCTCGCCGCCATCCTCGCCGTCGCGCTGTTGTCGCTGCTGTCGCTCTCCGGGCTGGTGATCTCGCGCCAGTTCGATCAGGCGGCACAGGCCCGGCACAACCGTCATCTCGTCGACGTCGCCTATGCGGTGGAGTCGGTCGCCCACGACCTCGCCGTCGAGCGTGGGCTCTCGGCCGGTTACATCGGCTCGGGTGCCCCCGCGCTGCGCGAGAAGATCGTCGCCCAACGTGCGCGTGTCGACGCCGCGATCGCGCGGGTGGACGCCTTGGCCGATCGCGAGGGGCTCGGGTACGGCGATCTGGTCGATGGCCTGCGGCGGCTGGTGACGCTCGCCGCCGGGCGCGAGCGGATCCGCGCGCAGGTCGATGCGCGCAATGGCCCCGAGGCCTTCGATTTCTACTCCAAGCTCAACGCCAACGCCCTCGATCTCTTCGTCAAGTGCATCGGTCACGTTGGCGATGACCTGGCACGGCGCCAGCTGTTGATGTCGTGGCATCTGGCGTGGGTCAAGGAGAAGCTCGGTCAGATCCGCGGCAAGGTCAATGGCGTGCTCTCGACGGGGCGGATCTCACCCGCCACCCAGCAGGCGCTGAGGTTCTATTTCGCCGATCTGCAGCGCGCGCTCGGCCAGTTCGGCGGCGAGACCGATCCCGAACTGCAGGTCCGGTTCCGCGCCATGACCCGCTCGGATACCGCGCAGATGATGGATCGGGTGCTCAACCGGCTGCTCGAGGAACCGGACGTGCTCCAGGGCGACTACCCGCTGCCGGCCGACTGGTTCGCCGCGACGACCGGCTACATCGGCGAGGTCAAGGCGCTGATGGACACGGTCAGGGCAGGCATCGTTGCCGAGATGGAGGCGCGTCAGGCTCGGGCGCGGACGACGGTGATCGTCTCCTCCGTCCTCTTTGCCGTGCTGCTGGCGCTGGTCATGCTGATCTCCGTGGCGGTGGCGCGCAAGCTCACCCGCAAGATCGATCGTGTCAGACAGGCACTCGATCGCATCACCTCGACCGGCGACCTGTCGTCGCGCCTGGAGGATGACTCGCGCGACGAGCTGGGGGTGATCCTGCGCGCGGTCGATCGCATGATCGCCAACCTCCGCGAGGTGCTCGAGCAGCTGATCGTCAGCGACCGCTCGACCAGTGCGAGCATCCACAAGGTCGAGAGCGTCACCGATCAGGTGGTGGCTCAGGTGGCCAGTGCCGATGGCGCGGTGCATGGGATCTCGGGGGTGACGCAGTCGCTCAACGAGACCTCCGGGCGGATCACCGAGGCCGCCGAGGGGGTGCTCGACAGCACGATGCGGTTCGCCGAGCTGTCGCGGGAGGCGCGGGAGATGACCCAGGGCACCCAGGGCTCGATCGAGGCGCTGGCGGAGATGAACGAACGCGCCTTCGGCTCGACGGCGAGTCTCAACGACAAGAGCCACTCGATCGCGCAGATCCTCGACAGCGTCAACGCCATCTCCGAGCAGACCAATCTGCTCGCGCTCAACGCCGCGATCGAGGCCGCCCGCGCCGGTGAGAGCGGGCGCGGCTTCGCGGTGGTCGCCGACGAGGTGCGGCAGCTGGCGATCCGTACCCAGACCGCGACCGGCGAGATCAGCGAGGTTCTCGCCGCGATCAGGACCGAGGCCGAGTCCCTGCAGCAGGTCATGGAGGATATCCGCGATACCAGCCGACACACCTCCGAGCGCAGCGCGCGCTCGCTTGGCAACATCGACAACCTCCATGCCCAGATCGAAGACATCCGCCAACAGATCGAGCTGGTTGCCGAGGCCGCGCAGCGTCAGCACGCCGCCGCCGAGGAGATCGCCGTCGAGGTCGCGACGGTCAAGAGCGAGTCGGGCGAGATCGCCAGCGCCATGGCCGATCTGCGCTCGCTGATCGCCGACCTGGAGTCCTCCCACGGCGCGGTGACGCGGATCATGCAGAAGTTCCGGGTGTGAGGGGCGCGGCGCGCGCTCCAGCGGACGGCTGTCTCGGCGGCTCGGCCCGTGCGCCGTCGCGACAGCTCATGAGGCCATCGGCCCGCGGTCTGACCAGCATCGGCGCGTGGACCCACAGAAAGAGCGCGAAGGCGCCGATCCAGCACGCACCGCCGACGACCAGCCAAAGCCTGTAGCCCTCCGGCAGAACCACCGGCCCCAGCCCGCGCGCCAGCGCCGCGAGGTTGATCAGCGCGAAGGCGACGAGCGTCGCCGGCCCGGCGCGCATCGGACGGGCGCTGTGCCCGAGTGTGACCCGCGCCATCATCCCCAGCGTCACCACCCCGATCGCGCCGATGGTCAGCGCGTGCAGCGCGCCGCGCGGGGCGAGCACACCGAGCGCCGAGAGCCCGTCGAGCATCAGCCCCAGCGCCAGCCACAGCAGCCCGACATAGAGCACTGCGAGCAGCGGCGTGCGCCAGAGGCGTTGGTCGTGCCAGCCGGCGAGCCGCACCAGCAGCGCGCCGCCGAGGGCGATGGCCAGGGCACCGGCGAGCACGCCGAGCGGTGCGATCAGGTCGGTCAGCGCCAGGGCGAGGCCGAGCGCCGGGAGCGCGCGCTCGAGCGCGGGCCAGGTGCGCGCTCGCGCCCCGGCGAGCCCGCGCTCGATGAAGAAGGGCATCACCCGCGCGGAGATCAGTACCAGCAGGACCACCCCCAGATCGAGCATCAGCCGGTGACCGCGCGTCTCGCCCCCGGCGAGCCAGCCCAGCGCGCCGAGGTGCGCCATGGCCCCGGCCAGGGTCATCGCTGCGAGCAGGGCCACGAAGGCGCGGTTGGCGCGATTGGGCCCGTGCCACAGCGCGCCGCGCAGCGCCACGGCGAGCGCCGGCAGGAAGGCCAGATCGAGCGCGGCGGCGAGCAGCGGCGGTCCGTCCAGCCAGGGCGCGACCCGTCCGGCGAGCCAGAGCGCGAGCAGCGCGGCGAGCGCGGCCCCGGTGGGGGTGGCGACCCCGGTCCAGTTGTGCGCGGCGGTGAGCAGGAAGCCGGCCATCACCGCGGCGAAATAGCCGAAGAGCATCTCGTGGGCGTGCCAGCCGACCCCGCCGAGGTGGTGCGGCCAGGGCCAGTACCCGTGGAGCATCGCCAGCCAGAGCGCGATGTCGACGATCGCCGCGACGGTGGCGGCGAGGAAGAAGGGGCGAAAGCCCTGTCCGAGGACGGCGGGTGTGGGCATGGGGGATCTCGATCGCTGGATGAGCCGCCGCGCGGCGGCGGTTGTCGGCCGGGCGCGGCGCGGGGCCGCGGGCAGCGTCGATCAGGCTAGCGAGGACGGTGCGGCGGCGGCCTTGATGCGGGTCAAATCGGCCGCCGCTGGGCGGGGTGAGTCGGTGCGCGCCCCTCGCGGCGGATGGGCGCGGCGAGGGGTGGCGCTCAGGGCTGGGGCTTGGGCGTGGTCTCGGTCTCGGCCGGCAGGATCGGATAGGTGATCGTGGGGACCTCGCCGGTCAGGGCCTCGAGGAAGGCGGCGATCTTGGTCGCCTCGCCCTCGCCGATCTCGCTGCCGAGCTGCGCCGTGCCCATCACCGCGACGGCCTGTTTCAGGTCCCAGATCGCGCCGGAGTGGAAGTAGGGGGCGGTGAGCGCGATGTTGCGCAGCGGCGCGGCGCGGAAGACGTATTCATCGGTCGCCGAGCGGGTGACCTCGAAGCGTCCCTTGTCCGTCGGCGGCAGGATGTCGGCCCCCGGGCGCTTGAGCAGACCGAACGGGAAGTAGCCCTGACCGCCGAGGTTGACGCCGCCGTGACAGGCGGTGCAGCCGCGGTTGATGAAGAGCGCAAGCCCCTCCTTCTGCGTGGCGCTCAGCGCGTCGTCCTCGCCGCGCATGAAGCGGTCGAAGGGGGCGTTGGGCGTCACCAGCGTGGTCTCGAACGCCTCGATCGCCTTGGCAGTGTTGTCGAAGGTGACCGGCTCGGGCGCGTCCGGGAAGGCGGCGGCGAAGTGCTCGACGTACTCGGGCATGCTCTGCAGCGTGGCGACCACCTGTGCGGGTTCGTTGGCCATCTCGACGGCGGCCTGGATCGGACCCTTGGCCTGGGCCTTGAGGTCGGCGGCGCGACCGTCCCAGAACTGCGCGACGTTGAAGATGGCGTTGAACACCGTCGGCGCGTTGCGCGGTCCGCGCTGCCAGCCGTGACCGACCGAGGTCGGCAGGTTGTCGTCGCCGCCCATCCCCAGGTTGTGACAGGTGTTGCAGCTGATCAGCCCGCTCGCCGAGAGCCGCGGATCGAAGAACAGCATCTTGCCCAACGCGACCTTCTCCGGCGTCACCGGGTTGTCCACCGGGTCCTCGATGACCTCGGGGATGGGTTGCAACCTCGCCGTCTGCGCCTTGGCGCGCAGCGCCTGATCGTCGGCCGCGACCAGCGTCGGTGCGCTCAGCGACAGGGTGAGTGCAACGGCAAGCATCTTCATCTGGCTCATCATAGCTGGATTCCTGCTCCTGAATGGGCGTGCGGACGCGTGCCGGTTCAATGGGTATGGAATGCAGGGGCAGGCCCCTGAACCTTAGCAGATGCGCCCGGACCCGCCGCCCGGGCAGGGTCCGGTTTCAGTCGAGCGTCTTGGTCATGGCGACGCAGGGGAGTCGTACGCCGCCCGGCAGTCGATGGTGGTCGGGGCCGATGTCGAGATAGCCGCGCGCGGCGTAGAAGTCCCGTGCGTTCAGCGTCGCGCGGGTCGTCAGGGTGAGGATGCCGGTCGCCCTGGCGCGCTGCTCCATCGCCTCGAGCAGTGCCGTGCCGACCCCCTTGCCGACGGCCTCGGGGTGGACGTAGAGGGCGCTGATCTCCGCCGCCTCGGGATCGAGGATCGCCAGCCCGACCGCTCCGTGTCCGGGCTGCTCGGCGACCAGCAGCAGTTTTTCTGCCAGCGCCCGGTCATAGACGGACGGGGTGAGCAGGGCGGTCCAGGCGCGCAGCGCCGTGGCCTCGTAGTGCCCGGCACACAGCCCCAGGATGGACGCGATGTGCACTCTGGCGAGGTCCTCGCGGTCGCTGGCTGCTGCCTGTCTGATGGGTGTCGCGGGTGCCTTCATGGCTGTCGTCCTCGGTGTGGTCCGGCTGATCGGGTCAGTCCCTATCGTATCGCTCGCCCGCTGTCAGGGCGCGCCGACGGTCGCAGGCGACGGACAAGCCGCGCGAGCGCGTCGCCGCCGAGCTGGAGGTAGCCGATGGCGCCGATGATCAGCACCAGACCGAGACCCTGGAGCGGCAGCAGGCGTTCGTCGAGGATCGCCCAGGCCGCGACCAGGGTGATCACCGGGCCGCTCAGCGCGATCAGGCTGGCGCGCGCCGCGCCGGTGTGGCGGATGCCCTCGAACAGCAGCAGGAAGGGGAGCACGGTGGCGATCACCACCATCAGCGCGACCCAGCCGAAGCCCTCGACCGGGATGGCGAAGTCCGCGGGCGCGGCGCCGAGCAGCGCATAGCCGCAGAACACCAGGAAGGTGCTGGTGTTGGTGAGCGCGGTGCAGCGCGCCGAGCCGATGCGTCGGGCGGTGTCCTGGACCCATACCAGGAAGCAGGCGTAGCTCGCCGCCGAGACGAGCCCGCAGGCGATGCCGATCCACCCGGCCGGGCCGAGATCGCCGGCGAGCCCCCGGGGCGCGAACAGCAGCGCCAGCCCGCCGTAGCAGACCACGAACACCGCCAGTTCGCGCCGGGTGGGCCAGCGCCGCGCGCGCCAGGCGACGAGCAGTTGCACCATCAGCGGATAGGTGAACAGCAGCATCCGCGAGGGCCCGGCGCCGAGCCGGTCGATGGCGATGAAGTCGGCCACCGTCGCCAGGGTGAACAGCAGCCCGATGAGCAGCCCGTCGCGCCAGTCGCGCCCGCTGAGCGGGGCGGCGGCGCGGGTGAGCGTGCGCGCGGCGATCCAGTAGAGCGGCATGGCCAGGGCGATGCGCAGCATCAGCATCCCGCCGAGGGTGATCCCGCTGGCCAGCGCGAGCTTGGCGAAGATGCCCTTGAAGGCGAAACCCGCGTTGGCGAGCAGCACCATGAGGAAGGCGCCGTGGGGGGTGGTCTGATGGTTCATCACTGCGGGTTGCCGGATGGTTGTCGTGTCGCGCCGTCGCGGGCGCGGGGGGCGAGAGCGAGTTCCGAAAATCGCTTGTCCGTCGTCGCCGCCCGGTCGGAGAATGCGCCCCGAGCACCCGCACATCCGCGCTCGGAGCGAACATGACCTCGACGATCGCCGACGATGATCTCGCACTCTACCGCAGCGCGCGGTTGCGCCGGGATGCCGATTTCGACGGTCGCTTCTACTTCGGGGTCAGGACCACCGGCATCTTCTGTCGTCCCTCCTGTCCCGCGCCGCGGGCGCGGGAGGAGAACGTGGCCTATTTCGCGACCCTGTTCGAGGCCGTGGAGCAGGGCTTCCGGCCCTGTCTGCGCTGCCGCCCGGACATGCGCTCGTGGACGCGCCACGCCCACGTCGAGGGCGGACAGCTCGTCGCCATGGCGCTGGACCTGATCCAGCGTGGCTATCTGCACCACCACGGCGTCGACGAACTGGCCGCCGAGCTGCTGCTCTCGGCCCGCCAGCTCCGTGCCCTGTTCGTGCGTTTTCTCGGCGTCCCGCCGGTCAAGGTCGGGGCCTTGCAGAAGGCGGTGCTGGCCAAGGGGCTGCTGCTCGACTCGACCTTTCCGGTCACCGACATCGCCTTCGCCTCGGGGTTCGGCTCGGTGCGGCAGTTCAACGAGGTGTTCAGGAAGGTCTTCGGTCAGACACCAGGAGCATTGCGCGAGATGAGACGCCATCAGGGGCTCGAGGACGGCTGTCTGTCCTATGCCCTCGACTACGACCCCGGGTTCGACTTCGGTCGGGTCCTCGATTTCCTCCGCCGTCGCGCCATCCGCGGCGTCGAGGTCGTCACCGCGACACAGTACGCGCGCACCTTCCGCGTCGCCCTGCTCGGGCGCGCGGAGATCGCCGAGGGCTATTTCGTGGTCACCGACGACCCGGCGCGCTCGGCGCTGGCGCTGCGCATCCACTCCGCGCACATCGCCTGCGCGATGGAGATCGCCGCGCGGGTCAGGCGGATGTTCGATCTCGAGACCCGTTTCGCCGAGATCCAGGCGCGCTTCGCCGCCGACGACCTGCTGCGCCCGGGACTGGAGGACGGCGCCGTGCCCCGGCTGTCGGTCGCCTTCGATCCGTTCGAGTTCGCGGTGCGGGCGATCCTCGGGCAACAGGTCTCGGTGCGCTTCGCCGGGGAGCTGGCCGCGCGGTTGGCGGCGCGCGCCGCGCAGCCGACCCCGGCGGACTATCCCGAGGGACTCGACTGGTTCTTCCCCGATCGCGCCCGACTGGCCGGGCTGGACCTCTCCACGATCGGGCTCGCCAGGGCGCGCCAGGCCGCCGTCCACGCGCTCTGTCGGGCGCTGGAGGCGGGCGTGTGCTCGCTCTCGCCCCATCAGCCGGCCGAGTCCTTCAAGCGCGACATCCTGTCGGTCAAGGGCATCGGCGAGTGGACCGCCGACTACGTGGCGATGCGCGGTCTGGGGCTGGTCGACAGCTTCCCGGTCACCGATCTGGGGATCGTCAAGGCACTGACGCGCGAGCGCCCGATGACACGCGTCGAGGCGCTGCGTCACGCTGAGCGCTGGCGGCCCTACCGGGCCTATGCCGCGCTCTGTCTGTGGAACGCCAACGCGGTGCGCGCCGCGCCCGCCGAGCCTTGACCCGGCGCCGCGCTCACGCGCACCCGCTCACCCTGGAGACGAACCATGGACTACACCCGATTCGACACCCGACTCTGCGCCGTCGTCCTCGTCGGCGACGCGCGCGGGCTGACACAGCTGCATCTCGACAGCGGCGAGCGCGGCGCGCGCGCGTTCAGCATCGAGCCCGACTGGCGCCATCGTCCCGAGCGCTTCGCCGCCGCCCGGGCCGAGGTGAGGGCCTATCTCGACGGTGACAGGACGGCGTTCACGGTGCCCATCCACCCCACCGGCACGGACTTCCAGCGTCGGGTCTGGGCCCGGCTCGGCGAGATCCCCTACGGCACGCTGACCACCTATGGCGAGATCGCCCGTGCGATCGGGCGGGCGGGCGCGGCCCGCGCGGTGGGTGCGGCCATCGGCCGCAACCCGATCCCGTTGATCATCCCCTGTCACCGGGTGATCGGCGCCGACGGCGGGCTCGCCGGTTTCGCCCACGGGCTGCGCACCAAGCAGGCGTTGATCGACCTCGAGGCCGGCGCGCGCTGAACCACACCGCAGGAGACGACCATGAGCCTGACCCTCGCCTTCGACGTCTACGGCACCCTGATCGACACTCACGGGCTGATCCCGGCGCTGACCCCGCTGGTGGGCGAGGCCGCCCCGGCCTTCTCCCGCGACTGGCGTGCCCGCCAGCTCGAATACGCCTTCCGGCGCGGGCTGATGCGGCGATACGACACCTTCGAGCGCTGCACCCGCGACGCCCTGGAGCAGACCTGCCGGGTCTACCGGATCGCCCCCGAGGCGGCGCAGCTCGATGCCCTGATCGACGGCTACCGGCGGCTGCCGGCCTTCGCCGACGTCGCCCCCGGGCTGGCCGCGCTGGCGCGCGCCGGACACCGGCTCTACGCCTTCTCCAACGGCACCGCCGAGGCGGTCGAGACGCTGCTCGATCATGCCGGCATCAGGGACCGGTTCAGCGGTGTGGTCAGTGTCGAGGCGGTGCGCGCGTTCAAGCCCGATCCGGCCGTCTACGCCCACTTCCTCGCCACCACCGGGACGCGGCCCGAGCACGCCTGGCCGGTCTCGAGCAACCCCTTCGACGTCATCGGCGCCCGCGCGACGGGCATGCGCGCGGTCTGGGTCCGGCGCGACCCCGAGCAGCCCTTCGACCCCTGGGGCGACGAGCCTGACCGGGTGGTGGCCGATCTGGGCGAGTTGCCTGAGGTGTTCGGGTGAGTACGTCGCCGATGTTCGCCGTCGTCTTCGAGGTCAAGCCCAGTGAGCGTGGCAGGGCGGCCTATCTGGCATGTGCCGCGCACTTGCGGCAGTTCCTGGTCGATCGTCCGGGGTTCATCTCCATTGAGCGCTTCCAGAGCCTGACCGATGAAGGCAAGCTACTCAGTCTGTCGTTCTGGGAGGACGAGGCGTCGATCAGCGAGTGGCGCGAACTCGTCGAGCACCGCGCCGCCCGACACGCTGGCAAGGCCAGTCTGTTCGACTGGTATCGCATCCGTGTCGCCGAGGTGGTCCGGGACCATTGTCATGAGCGGGCTGAATGAGCGCCGTCCTGTGCGGCGATTCCACGCTCTCAGTCCAACCCCAGCCCATCAATGAACCCTCGCAATACCTCCGCCGAATGCGCCAGCGCCGCCCGTTCCTCGTCGTCGAGCGGGAGCGGCAGGGGCGCGCCGGCGCCCTCGATGCCGACCCGCACCGGGATGCTCAGACAGATGTCGTGGAGGCCGTAGGCGCCGTCGAGCCGGGTGGTGACCGGGAGCACGCTGCCCTGGTCCTCCTGGATGGTGCGCACCAGGTGGGCGATGACCAGGCCGATGGCCCAGTTGGTGTAGCCCTTGCGCTCGATGATTGAGCCGGCGGCGCCGCGCACCTTGGCGAGCAGGGCGTCGCGGCAGGACTGGTCGCAGCGCTTGCCGAGGATGGTGTGACCGCGGATCGGGGTGCCGCCGATGTTGGCCTGGCTCCACACCGCGAACTCGGAGTCGCCGTGCTCGCCGAGGATCAGCGCGTGGACCGAGCGCGGGTCGACCTGGAAGTGTTCGGCGAGCAGGGTGCGCAGCCGGGTGGTGTCGAGCATGGTGCCGGTGCCGATGACACGATGGCGCGGACGGCTGGAGAGCTGCTCCATGGCGTAGGTGAGCAGGTCGACCGGGTTGGAGGCGATCAGCAGCAGCGCCTCCGGGGCGTGGCGGTCGAGCTGCTCGGCGATCTCGCGGAATACCGCGACATTGCGTTGCAGCAGCTCCAGCCGGCTCTCGCCGGGGCGTTGGGCGACCCCGGCGGTGACGATGATGATCTGCGCCCGCGCCAGGTCGGCATAGTCGCCGGCGCGCACCCGTCGGCGCCCGACATAGCCCTGGGCGTGCATCAGGTCCATCGCCTCGCCCTCGGCGCGGGCGCGATCGCGGTCGATCAGGATCAGCTCGTTGGCGATGCGCTGCTGGAACAGGGCGTAGGCGGCGGCCATGCCGACCTGGCCGGTGCCGACGATACCGATGGTGTGGGGGTGGAGCATGGGTGTCTCTCCGCTGCGGGTCAGGCCGGGCGCGCGTCGGGCCAGACCGGGTGATGGGTGTCGATGACGAAGTCGTGGGCGTGACGCAGCGCCCGGTGGTGGTGCGGGTGGCGGTGCGGCTCCGGTCCCTCCCAGCCCGCGTGCGGGTGGTCGTGGTGGCTGTCGTGGGTGTGCAGGTGGTCGTGGTCGAGCGCCCGGTGGTGGTGTTCGAGCACCGCACGGTCGTCACGCGGCCACAGCCGGGCGGCGAGCACGGTGCAGGCGAGCGCCGTCAGCCCCAACAGCAGCGCGGTGGCCGAGGTGCCGATGCTGGCGCCGAGCGCGCCGGCGAGCAGATAGAACACCAGCCAGCAGGCGTGCGAGAGTGAGAAGTGCGCGGAGAAATAGGCGGCGCGATCGCCGGCGGCGGCCGAGCGGTTGACCACCCGACCGGCGGGCGTCTGCACCAGTGAGAGACCCGCGCCGACCAGCAGCCAGATGGCGAGCAGCCCGCCGAGGCCGGGGCCGCTGGCGACGAGCAGCAGTCCGACGCCGAGCAGCGTCGCGCCGCCGAGCATCAGCCGTCGCTCACTGATGTGCGCGAGCAGTCGCGGCACCGCCAGCGCGGTGAACATCGAGCCGGCGCCGGCCGCGCCCAGGGCGATGGCCACCATCGACTCGCCGGCGCCGAGGCTGTCGCGCACATAGACTACGGTGTTGACGATCACCATGGCGCTGGCACCGGCCACCGCCAGATAGAGCGCGAGCAGCCCGCGCAGGCGCGGGGTGGCGAGATAGGCGCGCACGCCGAAGAGGATCTCGGCGCCGAGCGTGCCGGCGCGCTCCGGCGCTCTGGCCGCGGGTAGCAGGGTGCGCGTCACCAGCACTGCCGAGACGAGGAAGGCGAGGGCGTTGAGCGCGAACAGCCCGTCGTAGCTGATCAGCAGCAGCGCCGCCCCGGCGAGCACCGGACTGAGCAGCGCCTCGAGATCGTAGGCCAGGCGCGAGAGCGCCAGAGCGCGGGTGTACTCGGCCTCGTCGGGGAGCAGGTCGGCGATGGTCGCGGAGAACACCGGCTTGAAGCCCGCGGCGCAGAGGTTGAGCAGGAAGATCAGCGCCAGCACCTGCCACAGCGCATCGACCCAGGGCAGGGCGAGCAGCACCGCGGCGCGGACCAGGTCCATGGTCACCAGGAAGGGGCGACGCGGCAGGCGATGCGCCAGCCCCCCGAACACCGGGGCGAAGAACACATAGGCGACCATCTTCAGCGCCAGTGCGGCACCGAGGATGGCCGCGGCATGGGTGCCGCCGAGGGCGAAGGCGAGCAGGCTGAGCGCCACTGTGCTCATGCCGGTGCCGACCAGGGCGATCACCTGGGCGGTGAACAGCCGACGGAAGCGCGGATTGGCCAGGGGGCGTGGGGAGGGGGCCGGGGTCATGGGGTCGGACTCGTTGAGTTGGACGACGGGGGCGGAGTGCCGCCCCCTCGACCATCGCACAAAATCGCCCGCGGGCAAACCGTCTCAGCCGTTCGCTTGCCACCAGTCCGGCAGGTCGGCGATCGAATCGAGCACCGCCTCGGGGCGGATGTCGCTCGCCGCCAGCTCGGCGGCGCGGAACTTGCCGGTGCGCACCAGCAGGCCGCGCAGGCCGGCGGCCTGAGCGCCGCCGACGTCGCCGCGCAGGTCGTCGCCGATCATCCAGGTGGTCGCGGGGCCGGTGCCGAGCGCGGCGAGGGCGCGCTCGAAGAAGGCCGCGGCGGGCTTGCCGAAGACCTGGGGTTGGCGCCCGCTGGCATGCGCCAGCGCCATCACGAAGGGTGCGGTGTCGAGTCGCAGCCCGTCCTCGGCGCGCCAGTAGCGGGTCATGCCGAGGGCGAGCAGCGGTGGCGCGTCGGGCTGCATGAGGAAGCGGAAGGCGCGGTTGAGGGTGGCGAAGTCCCAGGCCGCGCCGAGGTCGCCGACGACCACGGCGCCAGCGCGGTCGTGCTCGGGGTCGTGGGCGAGGGCGAGCCCGCCGAGGTCGGCCAGGGTGGCCTCGGGGACGAAGGCCGCGACTGGGCCGTCGGCGTGCTCGCGCAGCCAGTCGGCGGCGGCCACCAGCGGGGTGAGGATGTCGCCCTCGGCGACCGTGATGCCGTGACCGGCGAGGCGTGCGACCAGTTGCGCGCGCGGGCGCGAGCTGGCGTTGGTGACGAAGCGATGGGCCACGGCGTTGGCGCGCAGCCAGTCGAGGGTCTCGGCGGCGCCGGCGATGCTCTGTTCACCTTGATAGAGTACGCCGTCCATGTCGATCAGCAGGGCGGTGGATGGGTCTGGGCGCATGGCTCGCTCCTGTCACGGTCGGGGGCCGGGTGTGGATGACGATTCGGTTATCCACAGTTGCTGTGGTTCCATCTGTGGATAACCTGTGCGCGACGCGCTTAAGTGTCCGCCGATATTGAAGTCTTTTTGGAGTGGACAAGCTTTGCCCGGTGGCGCGCGCCGAGAGGCGCGGGCGGCGGCGGGTGACGGGCCGCGAGCGGCGCGTTAGGCTCTGTGCGCGCGGCCCGTACTGTCGCGCCTCATCGCCAACGAGGGACCGGACTCATGCCCCTGATCGACATCATCGCCGGCGCACGCCCGAACTTCATGAAGATCGCGCCCATCATCCGCGCCCTGGAGCAGCGGCGCGCGGACGGCGGCGGGCTCGAGTATCGCCTGGTGCACACCGGACAGCATTACGACCGGCGGATGTCGGGCGACTTCTTCGAACAACTCGGGATCCCCGCGCCGGATATCAATCTCGAGGTCGGCTCCGGCACCCAGGCCGAGCAGACTGCGGCGATCATGACCCGCTACGAGCGGCTGCTGCTCGAGCACCCCGCCGCGCTCTGTCTGGTGGTGGGGGACGTGACCTCGACCATGGCCTGCGCCATCGCCGCGCAGAAGCTCGGGGTGCGGGTGGCGCACGTCGAGGGCGGCATCCGCTCCGGCGACTGGGGGATGCCCGAGGAGATCAACCGCATGGTGACCGATGCGATCACCAACTGGTTCTTCACCACCAGCGCGCACGCCAACGCCAATCTGCGCGCTGCCGGGGTGGGCGAGGAGCGGATCTTCTTCGTCGGCAACACCATGATCGACACCCTGCTGGCCAATCTCGACCGGCTGCGCCCGCCGCCGTGCTGGGATGAGCTGGGGCTGAGGCCGGGCGAGTACTTCGTGCTCACCCTGCACCGCCCGGCCAACGTCGACGCCGACGGCGCCTTCGCGCGCATGCTCCGCGCGGTGGCCGAGCACACCCGCGGGCAGCCGGTGGTCTTCCCGGTGCACCCGCGCACCGCGCGCACCCTGGAGCGGCTCGACGCGGTGCCCGAGACTCTGCACCTGATCGAGCCCCAGCCCTATCTGGAGTTCAACCATCTGGTGCGTCACGCCCGCGCGGTGATCACCGACTCCGGCGGCATCACCGAGGAGACCACGGTGCTCGGGGTGCCCTGCCTGACCCTGCGCGACACCACCGAGCGCCCGGAGACGGTGGAGATCGGCACCAATCTGCTCGTCGGCACCGATCCCGAGCGTCTCGGCCCGGCGCTGGCGCGACTGTTCGATGGCCGCTGGCCGCGCGGCGAGATTCCCGAGCGCTGGGACGGGCGCGCCGGCGAGCGCATCGTCGCCCACCTGGAGCGGCTGCTCGGCACCGACTGACCCTCATCGCCGGCACTGGCCCGTCGCTTGCTTCGGAGAACAGTGCGAACGCACCGTGCGCGCTGCGGTGCGCTCGGGGGAGGCGTCCTCGCCCACGGATCGGGCGGAGCCTGGTCGATGCTGGTGCATGGCGGACGAGACAGGTCGGTGCGGGTCGCTGTATGGTTGGGTCCCCGACCCGGTTCGAGCGCCCCAGCCGGGGAAGCCGCTGCCACGTGAACGCCTCGCATTTGCAAGTTCGATGTGAAAGCAGCCGTCGAGTTGGAATATAATCGCCGTTTATCTGCAATATCCGGTGGACATCACCGCACGCGGGCCGATGTCCGGCACCGTCCAGCCCCCCGAGGTCGACGAGACGAACTGCCGCGTTGCGCGGGGTGTTGATTCGTGCCCTTGGCGGCGTATATTAATAACTGAGCAAATTACTGAGAATAAGCGGAGCCTGGAGCGATGACCTCAACCCCAGCCGTCGAAGACATCGTCGGATCCGAGTACGAGCACGGTTTCACCACCGAGATCGAGTCCGATACCCTGCCGCCGGGGCTGGACGAAGACGTGGTGCGCGCGATCTCGGCGCGCAAGGGTGAGCCCGAGTTCATGACCGAGTGGCGGCTCAAGGCCTATCGCCACTGGCTGACCATGACCCCGCCGAACTGGGCCGATGTCGATCACCCGCCGATCGACTTCCAGGCGATCTCCTACTACTCCGCGCCCAAGCGCCCCGAGGACGGCCCCAAGAGCCTCGACGAGGTCGATCCCGCGCTGCTCGAGACTTACGAGAAGCTCGGCATCCCCATCGAGGAGCAGAAGGCGCTCGCCGGGGTGGCGGTCGATGCGGTGTTCGACAGCGTCTCGGTGGCCACCACCTTTCGCGAGACCCTGGCCGAGGCCGGGGTGATCTTCTGCTCGATCTCCGAGGCCGTTCACGAGCACCCCGAGCTGGTCAAGCGCTATCTCGGCTCGGTGGTACCGCACACCGACAACTACTTCGCCTGTCTCAACGCGGCGGTGTTCAGCGATGGCACCTTCGTCTACATCCCCGAGGGGGTGCGCTGCCCGATGGAGCTGAGCACCTACTTCCGCATCAACGCCCGCAACACCGGGCAGTTCGAGCGCACCCTGATCGTCGCCGAGGCGGGCAGCTACGTCAGCTATCTGGAGGGCTGCACCGCGCCGCAGCGCGACGAGAACCAGCTCCACGCCGCCGTCGTCGAGCTGGTGGTGCTCGATGACGCCGAGATCAAGTACTCGACGGTGCAGAACTGGTATCCGGGCGACGCCCAGGGGCGCGGCGGCATCTACAACTTCGTCACCAAGCGCGGCGACTGCCGCGGCGCGCGCTCGAAGATCTCCTGGACCCAGGTCGAGACCGGCTCGGCGATCACCTGGAAGTATCCGAGCTGCCTGCTGCGCGGCGCCGACGCGGTCGGCGAGTTCTACTCGGTGGCGGTGACCAAGGGCCGCCAGCAGGCCGACACCGGTACCAAGATGATCCACATCGGTCCCAACACCCGCTCGACCATCGTCTCCAAGGGCATCTCGGCGGGCGAGGGGCGCCAGACCTATCGCGGGCTGGTGCGGATCGGTCAGCGCGCGGCCAACGCGCGCAACCACACCCAGTGCGACTCGCTGCTGATCGGCGATCGTTGCACGGCCAACACCGTGCCCTACATCGAGGTCAAACACCCCTCGGCGAACATGGAGCACGAGGCGACCACCTCCAAGATCAGCGACGACCAGCTCTTCTACTGCCGAGCCCGCGGGCTCAGCGAGGAGGATGCGGTGTCGATGATCGTCAACGGGTTCTGCAAGGAAGTCTTCAACGAGCTCCCGATGGAGTTCGCGGTCGAGGCGCAGAAGCTGCTCAGCATCAGCCTGGAAGGTGCGGTCGGCTAGCGCCGCGCGGGCTCGGCGAAACAACACGCAAGATTCGGACAGGGAACCCGCGCGGGTTCCGGACGATTGGGAGAGGACGATGCTATCTGTCACTGGCCTGCGGGCCAACGTCGGCGACAAAGAGATCCTGCGCGGGCTGGACCTGCGCATCGGCCCCGGCGAGGTGCACGCCATCATGGGCCCCAACGGCTCGGGCAAGAGCACGCTCGCGCATGTGCTCTCGGGCCGCGAGGGCTATGCCGTCACCGGCGGCACGGCGACCTTCGAGGGGCGCGACCTGCTCGCGCTCGAGCCCGAGGAGCGCGCCCAGCTCGGGCTGTTTCTCGCCTTCCAGTACCCGGTCGAGCTGCCGGGGGTGAACAACACCTACTTCCTCAAGTCCGCGCTCAACAGCATCCGCAAGGCGCGTGGCGAGGACGAGCTCGATGCGGTCTCCTTCATGCGCCTGATCAAGGAGAAACTGAAGGTGCTGCACCTCGACGACTCGCTGCTCAAGCGCGCGGTCAACGCCGGCTTCTCCGGCGGCGAGAAGAAGCGCAACGAGATCTTCCAGATGGCGCTGCTCGAGCCCCGGCTGGCGATCCTCGACGAGACCGACTCCGGGCTCGACATCGACGCCCTGCGGGTGGTCTCCGAGGGCGTCAACGCGCTGCGCAGCCCCGAGCGCTCGATGATCGTGGTCACCCACTACCAGCGCCTGCTCGACTACATCGAGCCCGATTTCGTCCACGTCCTCTACAAGGGCCGGATCATCCGCTCCGGCGGCAAGGAGCTGGCGCTCGAGCTCGAGCAGCACGGCTACGGCTGGATCACCGACGAGGGCGCGGCGGCATGAGTGGCGAGCTGGCGACCTGGCTCGGGGCCGCCACCCCGAACGGCGGCCCGGCGTGGCTTGAGGCCTGGCGCGCGGAGGCGCGCGAGCGGGCGACGGCGCTCGGTGTCCCGGGGAGCAAGCAGGAGGCGTGGCGCTATACCAACCCGCGCCGACTGTTCGAGCAGGCGTTCGACGAGGGCGCGGCGGTGCTCGCCGCCGAGGCGCTGGCGCCGTTGCTGGTCGAGGGCCTCGAGGCCGATCGGGTGGTGCTGGTCAACGGCCGGTATGCCCCCGAGCACGGCCGACTCGGCGCGCTCCCCGAGGGCGTGCGGATCGACTCGCTGGCGCGGCTGCTCGCCGAGGATCCGGAGGTGGTGCGCCCCCATCTCGGTGCGCTCGCCGACGATCCCGCGGCGCTCTTCCCGGCGCTCAACGCCGCCGGCGGCGCCGACGGGCTGGTGCTGCTGCTCGCGCCCGGCGCGCGGCTCGAGCGCCCGCTCGAACTGCTCCACGTCACCACCGGCGAGCGCCCGACGCTGGCCCAGCCGCGCCACCTGATCGTGCTCGGCGAGGGCGCCGAGGCGCGGCTCGTCGAGCGCTATGTCGGGGCCGAGCCGAGCATTGCGCACGCCACCAACGCCGTGCTCGAGATCGACCTTGCGGCCGCGGCGCGACTCGATCACGAGTGCATCCAGCACGACTCGCCCGAGTCGTTCCATCTCAGCACGCTCTATCTGCGCCAGCAGGCGCGCAGCCGCTACCAGGGGCTCAACATCGGCCTCGGCGGGCGCTGGGCGCGCACCGACATCAATACCCGCTTCGCCGGGCCGGGGGGCGAGTGCGTGCTCCACGGGCTCTATCTCTCGGGCGACGGTCAGCTCATCGACTATCACCTCGATGTCGACCACGCGGTGCCCGACTGCACCAGCGTCGAGCTGTTCAAGGGCATCCTCTACGGTCAGGGACGTGCGGTGTTCGACGGTCGGGTGTTCGTCGCCCAGGACGCCCAGCGCACCGACGCGGCGATGTCCAACCGCAACCTGATGCTCTCCGAGCGCGCCGAGATCGACACCAAGCCGCAGCTTGAGATCAACGCCGACGACGTCAAGTGCAGCCACGGCACCACGGTCGGCCAGATCGACCCGCAGATGCTGTTCTATCTGCGCGCCCGCGGCATCCCCGAGGCCAGCGCCCGGCGCATGCTCTGTCTCGGCTTCGCCGAGGAGATCATCGGCCGGCTCGGCGACGAGGCGCTGCGCGCCGAGATCGCGGCCCTGGTCGGCGACCGGCTCGAGGCCGCGCCCCTGGACTGAGCGGTGTCGGCGCCCGCACGGGCGCCGACCCGTCGGCATCATCAGCAGTCGAAGAGGTTCGCATCCATGAACAGACTGGCCCGCCTCGCCGGATTCGGCAAACGCGAGCAGGACCATGAGGACGAGGTGGCGGCACTCGCCGCCGATACCGGGCGCGATGCCGTCGAGGAGCCGCCGGTGGTGGTCGATGTCGAGGCCCTGCGCGAATCGATCGTCACCGCCCTGCGCGGCGTCCACGACCCGGAGATCCCGGTCAACATCTATGACCTCGGTCTGATCTACACCATCGACATCGCCGCCGACGGCACGGTGGCCGTGGAGATGACCCTCACCGCCCCCGGCTGTCCGGTCGCCGGGATGATGCCCTTGATGGTCAAACAGGCGGTGGCGCGGGTCGAGGGCGTCGGTGAGGTCGATGTCGCGCTGGTGTGGGATCCGCCCTGGACCCAGGAGCGGATGAGCGACGAGGCCCGGCTCCAGCTCGGGCTGATGTGATCCCGCCCGCGCCCGGCGCTCAGTCCGGGCGCAGCAACGCCAGCGGCACCTCCAGCTCGGCGCGGCTCAGTCCGCCGTGCACCCCGACCATCGAGTGCGAACGCTCGCCCGGCAGTCGATCGACGACGATCGCATTGTCGCGCGCGAGCAGACAGTAATCGCCGATCCGCTCGGCCAGTCGCGGATTGCGCGCGCCGCTGCCGAACATCTCCAGCTCGATCAGCCGCTTGCTCGGTACCACCTCCACCCGCTCGGCCAGATGCGCCTGGCAGTAGCCGAGGAACTGGCGCTCGCGTCCCGGACGCAGATAGCAGAAGGCCGCGCGCGGCTCGCCGCACAGCGGCAGCGCCAGACACTCGGCCAGCTCCGGGTGGTCGTCGAGATCGACACGGGTCTCGGGGGTGTTGTCGATCTGGCCGTGGTCGGCGCACACCAGCACCTGGGTGTCGGTCCCCCTGATCTGTTCGAGAAAGCGCGCGAGCGCGGCCTCGATCTGCGCCAGATGACCGACCGCCGCCGCGCTCTCGATACCCTGCTGGTGACCGATGGTGTCGAGCCTCGGCCAGTAGAGATAGAGATAGCGCGGGTCGGCGTCGTGCCGGCGCCGACCGGGACGCCAGGGGGTGGCGCGGATCACTCGCGCGGCCTGACCGAACATGTCGTCGAGCCCCTGAAAGCCGAGCCGCTCGGCCCGCCCGCTGTGGGCGCGGTTGAAGTCGGAGTCGATGATGAAGTGCGGCGCGATCACGCTCGAACGAGTGGCGATGCGGTCGAACACCGGGCGGGTGCCGAACAGCCGCGCCGGGTCGATCCCGGCGCGCGCGTAGGAGACACCGCCGTAGCGCGGGGTGCCGGGCAGCACCGCCATCACGCAGCCGAGTTCGCGCAGATAGGTGTGCCAGCCGGTCAGCCCGTGACGCAGCGGCGCGTCGCCGGTGAGATAGGTGGTGATGGCCGCGGCGGTGGTCGCCGGGAACACCGTGCTCAGGGTGGCGATGCGATGACGTGCGAGCAGCCCCTCGGGGGCGTGGCGCTGCAGCCAGTCGGCGCCCAGCCCGTCGATCACCAGCAGCACCAGGTTGCGGGTGTCGGCCAGTCGCGCCAGGGGCAGGGCGGTGAGCGTCGGCGTCTCCGGCTGGCCGCCGCGCGCGGCGATCAGCGTGCTCATCAGGTTGACGATGCCGCCGCCGGCGTAGTCGGGACGGTGATGCTCGAGCAGCGAGCGAGGCTCGGATCGGGTCATGCCTTCTCCTCGGGGCGGTTGGCGCGTGGCCACCGGGTGGCGGCCCGCTCCCCCCGACGCTACCACACCAGCAGCAGGATGAGCCCGCCGAGCGCCACGCGGTAGAGCACGAAGGGCAGCATGCTGACGCGCTCGATGAAGCGCAGGAACAGATGGATGGTGAGATAGGCAAAGAGCATCGACCACACCGCGCCGAGCGCCAGCCCCACCCAGTCGACCGCTGCGCCCTGTCCGGCCAGCTCGATGCCCTCGACCGTGCCCGCCATGAGGATGGTGGGGATCGCCAGCAGGAAGGAGAAGCGCGAGGCGGCGCGCCGGGTCAGCCCGAGCAGCAGCCCGGCGGTGATGGTGATGCCCGAGCGCGAGGTGCCGGGGATGATCGCCAGCGCCTGCATCAGCCCCACCACCAGCGCCCCGCGCCAGCCCAGGCTGTACTCGTCGCGCCGCCGCGCGCCGCGCCAGTCGCTCCACCACAGCAGCAGGCCGAAACCGATGCTGGTGGCGGCGATCACCGTGGCGATCAGCACCGGGTCGTCGCGGAGGAACTCCAGCACCAGCTTGAGCGGCAGCCCGAGCACCACCACCGGCACGGTGGCGAGCACGATCATCCAGCCGAGCCGGGCGTCGGGATCATCGAGCCGGCGGTGACGCAGCGAGCCGAGTACGGCGACCGTCATGCGCGCGATCTCGCGACGGAAGTAGAGGGTGACGGCGCCGAGGGTGCCGAGGTGCAGGGCGACGTCGAAGGCCAGTTCCTGCAGCTCGAAGCCGAACAGCAGCGGGGTGAGGATCAGGTGCCCGGAGCTGGAGATGGGGAGGAATTCGGTGATGCCCTGCACCAGGGCGAGGAGGATGATCTCTAGGGTGTCCACCAAGGGTAACTCCTGGATAGGGGGCGGCAGTATACTGCCGATCAGTCATCGACGAGCGCCAGCGCGCGCCAGCGCGCGCGTGGCGGCAAGGTCGGGCTGGCCAGCGCGGCGATGTAGCCGGGGGCGGGGCGGCAGTGGGCGATGCGCGGCAGTGAGCTTGCCGCCGCGCGCGGGCGCATCAGCCCGCGCCCGTCGCACTTGGCATCGGCCTCGAGCGCGGTCCAGGCGCGACAGAAGGGCACCAGCCGCGCCTCCTCGGGGTGGGCGAGCACCGCCGCGCAGGTGGCGGGGTCGAACATCCGCCGTGCCACCGCGGCGAGCCGCGCGCGCGGGCGGATCCACTCGCAGTCGACGCCGAGTTCGGCCCGTGGGCCGCTGCCGCGGCGCACCCCGAGCAGCGCCAGCTCGCCGCTGGTGGTGAGGTTGAAGGCGAGCGCCGCCTGCCTCGTGTCGAGATAGGGCTTGCCGTTGGCGCCCTTGAGCAGTCGTGGCGGCTCGCCCAGATAGTGCCCGAGCACCCGTCTCAGCCCGGCCTGGGCGCGAACGGCGCGGGCGTGCTGCGCCGGGTCGCGGATGCGCGCGAGCCGCGCCAGTTGCGCCGTCTCGAGCACGGCGCGCGCCGCCTCGAGCGCCTGGCCGTGGCGCTCGCCGGTATCGATCCGCCACAGATGGATCTCGTCGTCGCCGAGCGCGGGCGCGGTGCTCGCCGGTTGCCAGTGGAGGTCTTCGTCGGTCATCGTTCCGGTCCTGTCGCGCGGCGCCGGGAGAGCGCCGCCGCTGTGCTCGGGTATGATGCCACGGGCGCGCCGCCGGCGTGGTCGTGACGCCGCGCCCGGTTTTCCCTTTTCGCAACGATGAACGAGAGTCAATGATCAGCATCACCGAGACCATCAGCCAGGAACTCGCGGTCCGACCGGAGCAGGTGGAGGCGGCCGTGCGGCTGCTCGACGAGGGCGCCACCGTGCCCTTCATCGCGCGCTATCGCAAGGAGGTCACCGGCGGTCTCGATGACGTCCAGCTGCGTCATCTGCAGGAACGGCTGGTCTATCTGCGCGAACTCGACGAGCGTCGCGTCACCGTGCTCAAGAGCATCGAGGAGCAGGGCAAGCTCACCGCCGAGCTGCACGCCGAGATCGTCGCGGCCGAGACCAAGCAGCGGCTCGAGGACCTCTATCTGCCGCACAAGCCGAAGCGTCGCACCAAGGCGCAGATCGCCCGCGAGGCCGGGCTCGAGCCGCTGGCCGAGGCGCTGCTCGCCGATCCCACCCAGGTGCCCGAGCAGTGCGCCGCGGCCTATGTCGAGGCCGCGCGCGGGGTGGCCGATGCCGAGGCCGCGCTCGAGGGCGCGCGCCAGATCCTCATGGAGCGCTTCGCCGAGGACGCCGAACTCGCCGGCGAGCTGCGCGACCGGTTGTGGGAGCAGGGCATCCTGGTCTCGCGGGTGCTCGAGGGCAAGGAGCAGGAGGGCAACAAGTTCGCCGACTACTTCGACTATCGCGAGGCGATCGCCAAGATCCCCTCGCACCGCGCCCTGGCGCTGTTTCGCGGTCGCAACCAGGGGGTGCTCGCGCTGGAGCTGCTGGCCGGTCCCGGCGAGGACCCCGACGCCCCCTGTCGCACGCGCATCGCCGCGCGCTTCGGCATCGCCCAGCAGGGCCGCGCCGCCGACGACTGGCTGGTCGAGACGGTGCGCAAGTGCTGGCGCGTCAAGCTCCTCACCCGACTCGATCTGGAGCTCAAGGGGCGGCTGCTGGAGGCCGCCGAGGGCGAGGCGATCCGCGTCTTCGGTCTCAACCTCAAGGCGCTGCTGCTGGCCGCGCCGGCCGGTCGACTGCCGACCCTTGGGCTCGACCCGGGGCTGCGCACCGGGGTCAAGGTGGCGGTGGTCGACGCCACCGGGCGGGTGGTCGACACCGACACCATCTATCCGCACGCGCCGCGCAAGCAGTGGGACGACGCCATCGCCCGGCTCGCCGAGCTGGCGCGACAGAACGCGGTCAAGCTGGTGAGCATCGGCAACGGCACCGCCTCGCGCGAGACCGACCGGCTGGTGCGCGAGCTGATCGCGCGTCACCCCGAGCTGGGGCTGCGCTCGCTGGTGGTCAGCGAGGCCGGCGCCTCGGTCTACTCGGCCTCGGAGTTCGCCTCCAAGGAGCTGCCGCTCCTCGACGTCTCGCTGCGCGGCGCGGTGTCGATCGCGCGGCGGCTGCAGGACCCGCTCGCCGAGCTGGTCAAGATCGAGCCCAAGGCGATCGGCGTCGGCCAGTACCAGCATGACGTCAACCAGGGTCAGCTCGCGCGCACCCTGGACGCGGTGGTGGAGGACTGCGTCAACGCCGTCGGCGTCGATCTCAACACCGCCTCGGTGCCGCTGCTCGCCCAGGTCTCGGGGCTCAACCGCGGGCTGGCCGAGAACATCGTCCAGTTCCGCGAGGACCACGGCGCCTTCGCCAACCGCAAGGCGCTGATGGCGGTGTCGCGCTTCGGCGACAAGACCTTCCAGCAGAGCGCCGGCTTCCTCCGGGTGCCCGACGGCGACGAGCCGCTCGACGCCTCGGCGGTGCACCCCGAGGCCTATCCGCTGGTGCGGCGCATCGTCGCGCACACCGGCAAGGAGATCGGCGGGCTGATCGGCGATACCGCGACGCTGCGCGCGCTCGACCCGGCCGCGTTCACCGACGAGCGCTTCGGCCTGCCGACGGTGCGCGACATCCTCGCCGAGCTGGAGAAGCCCGGTCGCGACCCGCGCCCGGAGTTCAAGACCGCGCAGTTCAAGGACGGCGTCGAGACCCTGGCCGATCTCAAGCCGGGGATGGTGCTCGAGGGCACGGTGACCAATGTCACCAACTTCGGCGCCTTCGTCGACATCGGCGTGCACCAGGACGGTCTGGTGCACATCTCGGCGCTCGCCGATCGCTTCGTCAAGGACCCGCACGCGGTGGTCAAGTCGGGCGATCTGGTCAAGGTCAAGGTGCTCGAGGTCGATCTCGAGCGCAAGCGCATCGCGCTCACCCGGCGCCTCGGCGATGAGGATGGCACCAAGGGCGGGGCGAGCGGGCGCGGCAAGGCGCCGGCGCGTGCCGCGGGCGAGGCGGCCAAGTCGGGCCAGCGCCCGGCCCGGCCCAAGGCCAAGTCGGACAAGCCGCGTCAGGGCGGGGGGGAGCGTCGTCAAGGCGGCGAGCGGCGTCAGCGCGGCGCCGGGCAGGGCGCTGCCGCGCTCGGCGGCGCCATGGCCGAGGCCTTCGCCAAGGCGCGCAAGGGCTGAGCGGCGCAGGCGAGCGCCCGCACCGGGGCGCTCGCGACGGCGCCGCCCTCGGACGGCGCCGTGCGCATGCACGATTCCGCCGGTCGGATGCGCCGTCGGTTGCCGGGTGCGCCCGGCGGCGGGCGCACCGACCCGAGCCCACGCAAGACCCAGGCTGACCCACGACATGACCGCACTGTTCGACTCCCTGGCGCAGGACAACTGGCACCTCTTCCTCGGCGTGCTGCTCGCCTTCCTGGTGATCCGCTTCGTCACCTGGCGGATCGACAACCGCCCGGTGGCCAGCCGCTTCCCCGCGCTGGTGGCGCTGCTCGACCTGCTGGTGCTGCCGGGGATGGTGATCGTCGCCGGTACCCTGCTGAGGCTCGGCGCGGCGGTGCTCGAGGTGCCCGACGTCGATGCCGGCATCCGCTCGCTGACCCTGCTGGTGGCGCACCTGGCCGCCGGCTGGGCGGTGGCGCGACTGATCGAGGTGGTGCTGCTGGTGCGCGCCGACGACGATCTCTCCGAGCGCGTGCCCAAGCTGGTGGTCGGCTTGATCTATGTGGCGACGATGCTCTTCGGGCTGGCGATCTATCTGTGGCAGCGCGGCTATTCCTTCACCGGTATCTGGGTCTCGACCGGCGTCGCTGCGGCGGTGCTCGGTCTGGCGCTGCAGAAGACTCTGGGCGACCTGTTCTCGGGCATCGCCCTCGGCGTCGAGCGGCCCTTCCGGCTGGGTGACTGGGTGGAGCTCAACAACGGTATCGTCGGCCAGGTGATCGATCTCAACTGGCGCTCGACCCGGCTGCGCGGCTGGGACAACGCCACCCACGTCATCCCCAACTCGCAAATGGCCGGGCAGCCGATCAAGAACCTGCACGACGACCAGCACCTCTACGCCCCCTGGTACTTCGTCAAGCTGCCCGCCGAGGTCGATCCGCGCTTCGCTACCGCCTTGCTGCTCGAGGCGGCGATGCGCTGCGAGAGCGTGCTCAAGTTCCCCTATCCGGTGGTGCGTCTGAGCGAGGCCACCACGGTGCCCTATGTCTACATGGTCTGGGTGCATCTGAAGAACTATCCGGCGATGTTCCGCGCCCGCGAGGAGCTGTTTCGCGAGATCCATCGCAGCCTCCAGGATGCGGGCATCGAGATGGCCCCGGAGGTGCGCGAGATGCGCACCCGCCGCGCCCAGGTCAGCCACGCCGAGCCACCGAGCATCCTGCTCGCGCTCAAGGGATTGGACGTCGGCGGTCTGCTCACCGCCGACGAACTCGAGGAGATCGCCGCGCGCGGCGTCTACTGTCACCACGACAGCGGTCACGTGATCCTCGCCGAGGGCGCCCAGAGCGATGCCTTCTACGTCGTCGCCGGCGGTCTGGTGGAGGCGGTGGTCACCCTCCCGGACCGCAGCCGCAAGGTCACCGAGACGCTGGGGCCGGGCCAGCACTTCGGCATCACCTCGATGCTGACCAACGATCCCTCCTTCCTCGAGTTCACCGCCAAGAGCGATGTCAGCCTGATCCGCATCGATCTCGACTGCGTGCGCCGCCTCGTCGCCGCGCGCCCGGAGCTGGCCGAGCGTCTCGCCGGGGTGGTCAAGGCGCGTCTCGACACCGCCGAGGCGGCGCGCACCGCCAGTCGCCAACCGGTGCGTCGGTTGAGCCTGCGCGATATCAGCCGACGGATCGAAACCGTGATGGTTCGCCCCAATCGCTTCTACCGGGGGCGCTGAGCCCCGTCACCCAAGAGAGGAGCACCGGCGATGGAGCATCGACCCCATATCCGTACCGCGATTCCCAAGCGTCGCTACCGGCTCGATGGCTGCGAGGCGACCCTGCTCGGCGAGATCGACAGCGACGATCCGCATCCCTATCGCTTCATCCTCGCCTTCGTCCCTGCCGGGCAGGGCGAGCCGAGCCTCTATGTCTGCGCCGAGCACGGTGGTGAGGGCGATCGGTTGCGGGTGGTCAGCGCGCTGCTCGACGAGGTGATGGCCGAGGGGCTGGTCTGGGACGGCCCGGACGCCTTCGCCGAGCAGGCGCTGACGCTCGGGCGCCAGGTGCTCGGGCTGCGTGGCGGTGAGGCGCGGCGGCTGCTCTAGCGGTGCCGTGCGGGATTTGAAATCGGTCACGGTTTTCTCCAGTTCATACCGAGCCGTTACCATTGGACCCTGTGCGCGCCCGCCGGCGCTCACGATCCGTGCACGAGATCAGGGAAGCCATGTCATATCAGACACATCTGCAACGCCTCGAAGCCGAGAGCATCCACATCATGCGCGAGGTCGCGGCCCAGTTCCGCAACCCGGTGATGCTCTATTCCATCGGCAAAGACAGCAGCGTGATGCTGCACCTGGCCCTCAAGGCCTTCTATCCCTCCAAGCCGCCGTTCCCGCTGCTGCATGTCGACACCACCTGGAAGTTCCGCGAGATGGTCGCCTTCCGCGACCGGCGCGCCGCCGAACTCGGGCTCGACCTGCTGGTGCACATCAACCAGGAGGGGGTCGCGCAGGGCATCGGTCCCTTCACCCACGGTTCGGCAGTCCACACCGACGTGATGAAGACCCAGTCGCTCAAGCAGGCGCTCGATCTCTACGGCTTCGATGCCGCCTTCGGCGGCGCGCGCCGCGACGAGGAGAAGAGCCGGGCCAAGGAGCGGGTGTTCTCCTTCCGCACCCGCAGCCATCGCTGGGACCCCAAGAACCAGCGCCCGGAGCTGTGGAACCTCTACAACGGTCGCATCAACAAGGGCGAGAGCATCCGCGTCTTCCCGCTGTCGAACTGGACCGAACTCGACATCTGGCAGTACATCTATCAGGAGGAGATCCCGGTGGTGCCGCTGTACTTCGCCGCGCCGCGCCCGGTGGTCGAGCGCGACGGCGCGCTGATCATGGTCGACGATGAGCGCATGCCGCTGGCCCCGGGCGAGAGGCCCGAGGCACGCATGGTGCGCTTTCGCACCCTCGGCTGCTACCCGCTCACCGGCGCGGTGGAGAGCGGCGCGCAGACGCTCCCCGAGATCATCCGCGAGATGCTGCTGGCGCGCACCAGCGAGCGACAGGGCCGGGTCATCGACCAGGATGCCGGCGCTTCCATGGAAGCCAAGAAGCAGGAGGGCTATTTCTGATGACCCAGACACCGGAACACGCCAGCGCCACTGCCGAGGTCGAGGCCTATCTGCGCGCCCAGGAGGACAAGACGCTGCTGCGCTTCATCACCTGCGGCTCGGTCGACGACGGCAAGTCGACCCTGCTCGGGCGGTTGCTCTACGACTGCCAGCTGTTGTTCGAGGACCAGCTCGCCAGTCTCGAGACCGACTCGGCACGCTTCGGCACCACCGGCAGCGGCAACCTCGATCTGGCGCTGCTCGTCGACGGTCTGGCCGCCGAGCGCGAGCAGGGCATCACCATCGATGTCGCCTACCGCTTCTTCACCACCGATCGGCGCAAGTTCATCGTCGCCGACACCCCCGGGCACGAGCAGTACACCCGCAACATGGCCACCGGCGCCTCCTCCGCCGAGGCCGCGGTGCTGCTTGCCGACGCGCGCAAGGGGGTGCTCACCCAGACCCGGCGTCACAGCTATATCGTCTCGCTGCTCGGTATCCGCCATCTGGTGCTGGCGGTCAACAAGATGGACCTGGTCGACTGGGATCGCGAGACCTTCGAGCGCATCAGCGCCGACTATCGCGCCTTCGCCGCGCGGCTCGGGATCGAGGCAGTGACCTGTATCCCGGTCTCGGCGATCACCGGCGACAATGTCACCGCCGCCTCCGAGCGGATGTCCTGGTACGACGGGCCGACCCTGCTCGGTTATCTGGAAGGGGTCGACGTCGAGCGCGATCTGCGCGCCGCTCCCTTCCGCATGCCGGTACAGTGGGTCAACCGGCCGAACCTCGACTTCCGCGGCTTCAGCGGTACCATCGCCGGCGGCGAGGTGCGCGTCGGCGAGCCGTTGGTGGTGCTGCCGGCGGGCAAGCGCTCGAGGCTCGCGCGGATCGTCACCATGGACGGGGATTGCGAGCGGGCCGGGGCCGGCGAGGCGGTGACCCTGGTGCTCGACGACGAGATCGACGTCTCGCGCGGCGACCTGATCGCCAGCGCCGAGTCGCGCCCCGAGGTCGCCGACCAGTTCGCCGCCCATCTGGTGTGGATGGACGAGCAGCCGCTGCTGCCCGGTCGGCCCTATCTGCTGCGCACCGCCACCGCCACCCTCAACGCCCAGGTCACCGAGATCAAGCACAAGGTCAACGTCAACACCCTGGAGCAGACCGCGGCCAAGCACCTCGCGCTCAACGATGTCGCGGTGTGCAACCTCGCGCTCGATCGCGCCGTGCCCTTCGACCCCTATGTCGACAACCGCGAGACCGGCGCCTTCGTCCTCGTCGATCGCATCAGCAACGCCACCGTCGGTTGCGGCATGATCGACTTCGCGCTGCGCCGCGCGGCCAACATCCACCATCACGCGATGGAGATCGACAAGCGCGCGCGCGCCGCGGCCAAGGGACAGAAGCCCTGCGTGCTCTGGTTCACCGGGCTGTCGGGCGCGGGCAAGTCGACCGTGGCCGATCTCGTCGAGCAGCGCCTCCACGCCATGGGCCGTCACACCATGACGCTCGACGGCGACAACGTCCGCCACGGGCTCAACCGCGATCTCGGCTTCACCGCCGAGGACCGGGTCGAGAACATCCGTCGGGTGGCCGAGGTGGCGCGGCTGATGGTCGAGGCCGGGCTGATCGTCTGCGTCAGCTTCATCTCGCCGTTTCGCAGCGAGCGGCGGCTGGCGCGCGAGCGACTCGGTGAGGGCGAATTCCTGGAGATCTTCGTCGACGCCGCGCTCGAGACCTGCGAGGCGCGCGACCCCAAGGGCCTCTACAAGAAGGCGCGCGCCGGCGAGATCCCCAACTTCACCGGGATCGGCAGCCCCTACGAGCCGCCCGAGGCCCCGGAGCTGCGCCTCGATGCCAACGGCTCCGACCCCGAGACCCTGGCCGAGCAGGTCGTCGAACTGCTCGCCGCGCGCGGGGTGATCTGAGCCGCCGCCCCTCGGCGCCCGGGGCTCAGGGCGCCGGGCGGTGTTCGAGCGCGAGGATGAAGTCGAACTGCGCCGGGCTCAACGGCATCACCGAGAGGCGGTTGCCGCGGCGCACCAGCGGCAACCCGGCGAGCGCGCCCTCGGCGTGGGTCTTGAGTTCGGCCAGCGTGATCGGGCGGGCGAGATGACGACGATAGCGCACGTCGACCAGATACCAGCGCGGTGTCGCCGGGTCGCCCTTGGGGTCGTGATGGGGCGAGTCGGGGTCGAAGGCGGTGGGGTCGGGGCGCGGGCTGCTGGCGATCTCGGCCAGTCCGACGATCGCCGGGCGGGCGCAGTTGGAGTGATAGAACAACACCGGGTCGCCGCCGGCGGTGCGATCGCGCAGCAGGTTGCGCGCCTGATAGTTGCGCACCCCGTCCCAGGGCTCGACCCCGCGCGCGGCCAGGTCGTCGATGCCGAAGACCCCGGGCTCGGACTTGAACAGCCAGTGGGTCATGCGCCCGCCCCCCGCGCCAGATGATGGAAGTTGGCCAGCCGCGCGGCTGCGATCTCGCCGCGCTCGAGCGCGGCGCGGATGGCGCAGCCCGGCTCCTGATCGTGACGGCAGTTGGCGAAGCGACAGCCGCCGAGGTGCGGGCGGAACTCGCGAAAGCCCCACTGCAGCTCGGCCAGGCCGATGGCGCCGAGGCGGAAGCTGCGCACCCCGGGCGAGTCGATCAGCACGCCGCCGCCGGGCAGGCGGTAGCAGCTCGCCGCCGAGGTGGTGTGACGCCCCAGCCCGGTGGCCGCCGAGAGCCGCCCGACCTGGATGTCGCGGTCGGGCAGCAGCGCCTTGACCAGCGACGACTTGCCCACCCCGGACTGACCGACAAGGATGCTGGTCTGGTCGCGCAGCGCCTCGACCAGCGGGGCCAGCGTCTCGGGCTGCTCCAGGCTGATCCACAGGGTGCGATAACCGATCGCGCAATAGTGGGCGTAGCGGCGCTCGAAGTCCGCGCGCGCCGGGGCGTCGAGCAGGTCCATCTTGGTGGCCACCAGCATCGGCTCGACGCCGATGCCCTCGGCGGCGACCAGGTACTGATCGACCAGGTAGCCGCTCGGCTCGGGCTCGGGGGCGATCAGCACCGCCAGTCGGGTGAGGTTGGCCGCGATCGGCTTGTCGCGACCACTGTAGTCGGGGCGGCTGAGCACCGTCTGGCGCTCGAGGATGGCGCTGACCAGCCCACGGCCGGCCTCGCCGCGCTGCCACACCACCCGGTCACCGCACACCGGGTGGCCGAGGTGCTGGCGCGCGACACAGAGGTGCAGCGCGCCCGCGTGGTCCTCGACCACCAGGCTCGCGCCGTGGCGCACCACCACCAGCCCCTCCTCGGGCGGGGTCTCGGCCTCGCAGTCGGCGAGCGCCTGCTCGGGGCGGTTGGCGAGGCGCTCGCGCCGCCGTTCCTGGATCGCGCGGATGCGCTCGATCTGTCGCTTCGACAGCCGCCGCCGGGTCATCGGGCGACCCGGCGGGGTTGGCGCGGGGTGGGGCGGGGAGGCTGCGGGTGGTCGGTGTGCATGCTCGGGCTCCTGGCTGGGGTGGGGGTATTCTAGGGAAAGCGCCGGCGCTCCGCACGATGCCGCTCCTTGCAGTACACTGCCCCCTGATCCCGTCACCGGGCCTTGCGACAGGCCCCATCGCTCAAGGAACGCTCATGACCAAGAGCCCGCAGAACCTGATCTGGATCGACCTGGAGATGACCGGACTCGACCCCGACACCGATCGCATCCTCGAGATCGCCACCATCGTCACCGACACCCAGCTCAAGGTGTTGGCCGAGGGGCCGGTGATCGCGATCCACCAGTCCGAGGCGCAGCTCGCCGGCATGGATGAATGGAATCGCGAACACCACGGCGCCTCCGGGCTGATCGAGCGGGTGCGGCTGAGCGCACAGGACGAGGCCGCCGCCGAGCGCGCCACCCTCGAGTTCCTCGCCGACCTGGTGCCAGCCGGGGCCTCGCCGCTGTGCGGCAACAGCATCTGTCAGGACCGTCGCTTCCTCGCCCGCTGGATGCCCCGGCTCGAGGGGTTCTGTCACTATCGCAATCTCGATGTCAGCACCCTCAAGATCCTCGCCCAACGCTGGGCCCCGGAGGTCGCCGCCGGGGTGCGCAAGGCCTCGCGCCATCTTGCGCTCGACGACATTCGCGAGTCGATCGAGGAGCTGCGCTACTACCGCGAGCAACTGCTGCGACTGGAGTGATGCGGCGCGCGCGATGCTGTGCGATCCCCGTCGTGCTGGTTATCATGGGGGACAGATAGAGACGGGCGTCCGAGGTGATCGCTCATCTCGTCGCCGGTCGTGCCGTTATTCGCAGTATGCGTCGGTTGCGGTCGACACCTTAGATTGAGGAGCACTGATGAAGGCGGTCATTCTGGCAGGCGGTTTCGGGACGCGGATCTCGGAGGAGTCGCACCTGCGCCCCAAGCCGATGATCGAGATCGGCGGTATGCCGATCATCTGGCACATCATGAAGCACTACTCGGCTCACGGCATCAACGACTTCGTGATCTGCTGCGGCTACAAGGGCTATGTCATCAAGGAGTACTTCGCCAACTACTTCCTGCACATGTCCGACGTCACCTTCGACATCGCCAACAACCGCATGGAGGTCCACGAGCGCAAGGCCGAGCCCTGGCGCGTGACCCTGGTCGACACCGGGCTGCACACCCAGACCGGCGGCCGACTCAAGCGGGTGGCCGACTATCTCGACGCCGAGGCGCCCTTCTGCTTCACCTATGGCGACGGCCTGAGCGATGTCGACATCGGCGCGCTGGTCGCCTTCCATCGCGACCACGGCCATCTCGCCACGGTTACCGCGGTGCAGGCCCCCGGGCGCTATGGCGCGATCAAGCGCGAGGGCGCGCGGGTGGCCGCCTTCACCGAGAAGCCGCGCGGCGACGGTGGGCTGATCAACGGCGGCTTCTTCGTGCTCTCGCCGGCCTGTCTCGAGCTGATCGCCGGTGACGAGACCGGCTGGGAGGGCGAGCCGCTGGCGCGGCTCAGCGCCATGGGCGAGCTGATGGCCTTCGAGCACCAGGGCTTCTGGCGGCCGATGGACACCCTGCGCGACCGCACCCAGCTCGAGGCGCTGTGGCGCTCCGGGGCGGCGCCCTGGAAGACCTGGTGACGACGATGCAACAGCAGTTCTGGACAGGACGGCGGGTGCTGGTCACCGGCCACAGCGGATTCAAGGGCGGCTGGCTCGCGCTCTGGCTGGCGCGGCTCGGCGCCCGGGTGCACGGCTATGCGCTGGCGCCGCCGACCACGCCGAGCCTGTACCGGGCGGCGCGGGTCGGCGAGCGCCTCGCCGGCGAGCACATCGCCGACCTGCGCGATCGCGCCGCGCTCGCCGCCGCCTTCGATGCCGCCGCGCCCGAGGTGGTGTTCCATCTCGCCGCCCAGCCGCTGGTGCGCGCGGCCTATCGCGACCCGGTCGAGACCTACGCGGTCAACCTGATGGGCACCGTCGACCTGCTCGAGACCGTGCGCCAGCACCCCGGGGTGCGCGCCGTGGTGGTGGTGACCAGCGACAAGTGCTACGAGAATCACGACTGGGTCTGGCCCTATCGCGAGGACGACGCCCTCGGCGGTCACGACCCCTATTCGAGCAGCAAGGCCTGCGCCGAGCTGGTCAGCGCGAGCTATCGTCGCGCCTTCCTCGAGGAGGCCGGCACGGCGCTCGCCACCGTGCGCGCGGGCAACGTCATCGGCGGCGGCGACTGGGCCGCCGAGCGGCTGGTCCCCGACGTGCTGCGCGCGATCGATGCCGGCGAACCGGTGGTGCTGCGCGCGCCCGGGGCGATCCGCCCCTGGCAGCATGTGCTCGAACCGCTCGCCGGTTATCTCGATCTCGCCGAGCGGCTGTGCGCGGACAACGGCGAGTACATCGGCGCCTGGAACTTCGGTCCCGAGGCCGCAGACGCGCGCCCGGTGCGCTGGCTGGTCGAGTGGCTGTGCACCGCCGTGCCGGGCGCGCAGTGGCGGCTCGATGAGCGCCCCCAGCCGCGCGAGGCGACGGTGTTGCGACTCGACAGCAGCAAGGCGCGCGCCGCGCTCGGCTGGCGTCCGCGCTGGCCGCTGGAGCAGGCGCTGGCGCGCACCCTCGACTGGCACCGCGCCTGGCGCGCCGGGGAGGACATGCAGACCCGCACCCTGGCGCAGATCGCCGACTACACGGCCACGGAGCCGCCGCGATGAGCGCGCGCCTGGTGCGTCATCCGAGCGCGATCGCCGGGGTCGAGGTGATCGAGCGGACGCCGCTCGCCGACGCGCGCGGCGTCTTCGAGCGGCTCTACTGCGCGATGGATCTGGCGGCGCTCGGCGGGGGGCGCCCGATCGTCCAGATCAACCGCTCGCTGACGCGCGCGCGCGGCACGGTGCGCGGGCTCCACTACCAGCGCCCGCCGCACGCCGAGACCAAGTTCGTCACCTGTCTGCGCGGTGCGGTCTGGGACCTGGCGCTCGACCTGCGCGCCGGCTCGCCGACCTTCCTGCAATGGCACGCCGAGCGGCTGGAGGCCGGGCGCCCGACCACCCTGGTGATCCCCGAGGGGTGCGCCCACGGCTTTCAGGCGCTGACGGAGGACTGTGAGCTGCTCTATCTGCACACCGCGCCCCATGTCCCCGAGGCCGAGGGCGGGGTGCGCGCAGACGACCCGCGTCTGGCCATCCCCTGGCCGCTGCCGCTCGGTGAGCGCTCGGCGCGCGATCGCGCCTTGGCGCTGCTCGACGACGACTTTCGGGGGATTGCGCCGTGAACTGCCGTCACTGCGGCGCGCCGCTGCGCCTGCCCGTCGTCGATCTCGGCAGCGCGCCGCCCTCCAACGCCTATCTGAGCGCCGCGGCGCTGCACCGTCCTGAGTCCTGGTACCCGCTGCGGGTACTGGTGTGCGAGCGCTGCTGGCTGGTGCAGACCGAGGACTTCGCCCGTCCCGAGACCCTGTTCGACGCCGACTACGCCTATTTCAGCAGCGTCTCGACGAGCTGGGTGGCCCATGCCGAGCGCTATGTCGCGACCATGGTCGCGCGTCTCGGGCTCGACGGCGACTCGCGGGTGGTGGAGCTGGCGGCCAACGACGGCTATCTGCTCCAGCATCTGCAGGCGCGCACCATCCCCTGTCTGGGGGTCGAGCCGACCGCGGCGGTCGCCGCCGCCGCGCGTGAGCGCGGGCTGGAGATCGTCGAGGCCTTCTTCGACCGCGCGCTCGCCGCGCGGCTGCTCGCCGAGGGCTGGGGTGCGGATCTGGTGGTCGCCAACAACGTCCTCGCCCATGTCCCGGCGATCAACGATTTCGTCGCCGGCATCGCCCTGCTGCTGCGCCCGGACGGGGTGGCGACCTTCGAGTTCCCGCACCTGCTGCGGCTGATCGCGGGCAACCAGTTCGATACCCTCTATCACGAGCACTACTCCTATCTGTCGCTGGGTGCGGTGGGGCGGGTATGCGCGGCCAACGGCCTGGCGGTGTTCGACGTCGAGACCCTGCCGACCCACGGCGGCAGCCTGCGGGTGTTCGCCCAGCGTGCCGACCACGGCGCGCGTCCGACCACGCCCCGGGTGGCGGCGCTGCGCGCCGAGGAGCTGGCCGCCGGACTGGAGCGGGCGGCGACCTACCAGGGGCTGCAGGCGCGCGCCGAGCGGCTGCGTCTCGACCTGCTCGACTATCTCATCCGGGCGCGGCGCCAGGGGCTCCAGGTGGTCGGCTACGGCGCCGCGGCCAAGGGCAACACCCTGCTCAACTTCGCCGGGGTGCGGTCCGACCTGCTGCACTATGTGGTCGACCGCAGCCCCGGCAAGCTGGGGCGCCATCTCCCCGGCAGCCGCATCCCCATCGTCGCCGAGTCGCGTCTGCGCGAGACCCGCCCCGACCGGGTGCTGCTGCTGCCCTGGAACCTGCGCGATGAACTCACCGCGCAGCTCGACTATGTCCGCGAGTGGGGCGCGCGTTTCGTCGTCGCGGTGCCCCGACTCTGCGAGTGTTGAGGCAACAGACCATGAATGAACAGGTCATCGTGACGGGGGCGAGCGGGTTTGTCGGACGCTGCATCGTCAAGGCGTTGCTCGTGCGAGGTGTCGGGGTGCGCCTGCTGGTGCGTGATCCTGCGCGTGCTGCGGCCTTGTTCCCGGCCCGCGGTGTCGAGCTGGTCGAGATCGAGGATCTCTTCACCGCTTCGGTGGAAACGCTGCAGACCGCGCTGGCCGGGGGGGGGATGTTGGTGCATGCGGCCTGGTATGCCGAGCCCGGTCAGTATCTGGACTCCACGCGCAATCTTGTCTGTCTGACCGGATCATTGCATCTGGCCGAGGCGTTCGTCGCCGCTGGCGGTCGGCGCTTCGTCGGTGTCGGCAGCTGTGCCGAGTACGACCCGACGCCGGGGCATCTCGGTATCCACACGCCACTGAGACCGCAGACACTCTACGGTGCATGCAAGGCATCGACCTATCAAGTCCTCGAACAGTTGTTGCCGGGGGCGGGCGTCGAGTTCGCCTGGTGCCGTCCCTTCTATCTGTACGGCGAGGGTGAGGATCCGCGCCGGCTCGTGGCCTATCTCCATGCCCGGCTCGCCGCCGGGCTGCCGGTCGATCTCGGCAGTGGCGAGCAGGTCCGCGACTATCTCGATGTCGAACGGGCCGGCGAGATGATCGCCGAGGTCGCGCTGGGCGGGCGATGCGGTGCGTTCAACATCTGCTCCGGCAGGGGCCAGAGCGTGCGCCAGATCGCCGAGCGGGTCGCCGACGGTTATGGTCGTCGCGATCTCTTGCGCTTCGGGGCGCGCCCCGATAATCCGCAGGACCCGCCGTGCATCATCGGGGTGCTGGAGGAGACGTGAACGGGGTTCGCGACCGTTCTCACCAAAATCCACGGAGTTTTGCTGCTATGGCCACTTCACTATGAAAGATGACCGCGAGAGTTTCATTGCCGAACGTGCGGCCCGGGTCGAGGACTATCGTGACGATGGCCCCCTGCAGGAGGCCGCCGAGGGGTTCATGCGCGAGAGTCTGCGGGCGCGTTACTCGTATCAATTCGACTGGCTCGGTCTGCCGATCATCCAGTATCCCCAGGACGTCTTCGCGCTGCAGGAGATCATCTGGAGGACGCGTCCAGACGTCATCATCGAGACCGGGATCGCGCGCGGGGGCTCACTGATCTTCAGCGCCTCCATGCTGGCGCTGCTCGATCTGACCGATGCCGAGCGCGCGGGCGTCCCGGTCGCCGATCGGCGACGGGTCATCGGCATCGATCTCGATATCCGCGCGCACAATCGCCAGGCCGTCGAGACCCATCCGCTGGCCGGGCGGATCGAGATGGTCGAGGGCGATAGTACGGATCCGGCCGTTCTCGACGAGGTCCGCCGTTCCATCCGCAGCGAGCAGCGGGTGATGGTCTGTCTGGATTCGAGCCACACTCATGACCATGTCTCGAAGGAGTTGGATCTGTATGCGCCCTTGGTGACCCCGGGGTGCTACTGCGCCGTCTTTGATACGGTCATTGAGGAATTCGAGACCGCGGTCTTTCCCGGACGCCCCTGGGGCAAGGGGGACAACCCGATGACCGCCGTTCGCGACTTCCTTGCGAGGGACTCAGGATTCGAGGTCGATGAATCGATCTCCGACAAGTTGTTGCTGACGGTTGCGAGGAGCGGTTACCTCAAGCGTATTGCTTGAACGCCGAGCACTTTCGCTCGCTCAACCCCCGGTGTCGACGACAACGTGGAGGTCTGGACCTTGGCATGAACAAGAGCCTGCTCGACCAAGCCCACGAACACCTGATGGCCGGCCGCCGAGAGGTGGCCGAGGCGCTCTATCGCGCGGTGATCGCCATCGATCCCGATCAGGCCGCGGCCAAGGCGGCGCTGCGCCAGCTGGGAACGGTCGATCCGGCGGTGCCTGACGAACAGGTACCCTGGCGTGCGCGCGAGGCGCTCGCCGTGCGGATCGGGGCCGCCGACCTCGACGGTGCCGAACACGAGGCGCGGCGCCTCGTCGCATCCCATCCGAGAGACGTCTTCGCCCGCAAGGCGCTCGGCCTGATCCTGCTCCGGCGGCGGCATCATGCCGAGGCGCTCACCGTGCTCGAGGGCGCGCTCGCACTCGAGCCGCGCGATCCGGAGATCCTGAACGCTATCGCGACAGCGCTGCTGCGGTTGGGACGGGGCGAGGATGCGCTGGGGTATTACCGACGCACCTTGGAGGTCGCCCCGGACCATGCCGAGGCGCATTACAACCTCGGGCTCGCGCTGCACGAGTTCGGGCGGCTCGACGAGGCGCTGAAGTGCTATGTCCGCGCCAATGCGATCGATCCGGAACTCCCCCAGGCATGTAACAATGCCGGTAACGTCTGCAACCAGCTCGGCCGCTTGCAGCAGGCCATCGACTGGTTCTCCCGGGCGCTGGCGCAGGATCCGCGCAACGCCGACGTCCTCAACAATCTCGCCAGCGCTCAGATCCGCGCCTGTCTGTTCGAGGCCGCCCTGAGAACGCTGGAGCGTGCGCTGGCGCTTGTCCCCGATCACGCCGAGGCGCTGAACAATCGTGGTAACGCCCTTGTCGAGTTGGGCCGGCTCGAGGCCGCGCAGCAAAGCTATCTCGACGCGCTCCGTGTCCGCCCGGACTATGCCGACGCCTATTGCAACCTGGGTAATGTCCTCGATCTGTTGTGCAAACCTCTGCAGGCGATCGACAGTTATCGGCGCGCGCTCGCGCTCAAACCCGATTTGGCCGAGGCCAGCCTCAACCTGGGCAATGTCCTGCGTGATCTCGACCACCTCAGCGAGGCGCTCGTTTGTTACGAGCGTGCGCTCGCTACTCGGCCCGATTACCCCGAGGCGTTGAGCAATCTCGGTTGTCTGCTCCAGGACCTGGGCGATTTCGACGCCTCGATCGCCGCGCGTGAGCACGCCCGGACGCTATCCCATGATTCGTTCGCCGCGGACAGCAGTCTGCTGTTCACCCTGAACTACCATCCGGATCGCTCGGCCGAGGAGATCCGTGCCGCCTATCGGGACTACGAACGCCGTTACGCCGTGCCGGCACGGGGCCACTGGCGGGCGCACACCAACACCCGCGATGCCGAGCGTCGTCTGCGCCTGGGGTACGTCTCGCCGGACTTCCGCTCGCACGTGATCCGCTACATGCTCGAGCCGCTGCTCGAGCACCACGACCGCGCCCGGTTTGAACTCCATGCCTATGCCGAGCTGACGCGCGAGGACGCGCAGACGGCGCGCTACCGCTCGTTGGTCGATCATTGGGTGCCGACGCGCGGGCTGAGCGACGGCGAACTCGCCGCACGCATCCGCGCCGACGGCATCGACATCCTGGTGGACCTGGCCGGCCACACGGCGGGCAACCGGCTGGGGGTATTCGCGTACAAGCCGGCGCCGGTGTCGGTCAGCGCCTGGGTGGGCTATGGCTACACCACGGGGTTGAGCGCGATCGACTACTTCCTTGCCGACGAGGTGCTGGTGCCCGAGGGGTCGGAGGGGTTGTTCAGCGAGCGGCCCTGGCGTCTGGCCGCGCCCGGCAGGGTGTATCGGCCGAGCGCGGGGATGGGGGCGGTGAACGCGCTGCCGGCGCTGGAGCGTGGGGCGGTCACCTTCGGCACGCTGACGCGCGGGGTGCGGATCAACCATCGCGTCGTGCGGGTGTGGTCGGAGATCCTCGACCGGGTGCCGGGTTCGCGCCTGGTCATCGATAGTCGCACCTATGCCGATGCGTCGGTCGCCGAGCGGCTCGCCGCGCGCTTCGCCGCGCACGGGATTGCCCGCGAGCGCCTGGAGATCGGCTACCACAGCCCGCCGTGGGACGTGCTGCGCGGGATGGACATCGGGCTCGACTGCTTCCCGCACAACTCGGGGACGACGCTGATGGAGTCGCTCTACATGGGGGTGCCGTTCGTGACCCTGGCCGCTCGGCCGAGCGTGGGCCGGATCGGGGCGACGATCCTCGCGGGGATCGGCCGGGATGCGTGGATCGCGCCGGACGAGGCCGGTTACGTCGAGCGGGCGGTGGCGCTGGCCGCGGACCTGGCGGGGCTGGCGGCGATCCGGGCGGGGCTGCGCGGGGAGATGGAGGCCAGCGCCTGGCGCGACGAGCCCGGTGGGATCGCGCGCATCGAGACGGCCTACAGGGCGATGTGGCAGCGTTGGTGCGGTGCCGGATCGACATGAGCGCCAGACCGCTGTGGAGACGGGAAGCCGCAGCCTCGGCAAGCGGACGGAGCGTTATCGGCAGGATCTGCGCGCTCGGGCGGGGGCGGGTTCAGCGGTCGAGATTGCCGGGACAGCCCTCGGGAGGACCGCCCCTCTCTCGATGATCTGGCGCGTCATTTGCATCTGACCCCGTCGGAGCAGGATGTCCCGTCGCCGGTCGCACGCCGTTCGAGCCATGAGACACGATCCGACCGGTCGGCAGGAGCGCATCGCCGGATGCCGACCGGCGCGCCCGATCGCCGCGGTGTGCGTCCAGTACGATGGCGGTGAGCCATGCGCCCGCCATCACTGGTGGCTGCTCGGATCGGCGCGTTCGCAGAGAGCGGGGCAGTGAGCGTAATCGTCAAATTATTGGCGGCTTGCATGCTCGACCGGTCCCGTATCGACGACTGCTCCTCGACCAGTCGCAATGTATCAGGACAAAGGGGTCAATCATCCATGGTCGCCAACGACGAATCGCTCGAACAGGCGCGTGCCCATCATGCCGCGGGACATCTGCAAGAGGCCGAGTCCCTGTATCGCGCGTGTCTCGAGTCCACCCCGGAGGCAGCCGCCGCACATCACGGGCTGGGGGTGCTGGAGATCGAGCGCGGGCGGCTCGACGCCGGACTCCGATCCCTGCTGCGGGCCCTCGAACTGGCGCCCGAGAACGGTCATCACTGGGAGTCCTACGCGCAGGGATTGATGTTGGCCTATCGCCCGCAGGAGGGGCTGGCGGTGATCGAGCGCGCCATCGACTGCGGACTCGACTCCGAGGAGGCATGCTCCTTGAGGGACATGCTCCAGCGGATGCTCGCCACGCCGGCACCGACCGACGAGGACGCGCTGATCCTGTTGTTCGACCGTCACCAGTTCGATGAGGTCGAACGGCTCGCGCGCGAGTGGACCCTGTGCCGTCCCTGGGACGCCTTCGGCTGGAAGATGCTGGGGAGCGTGCTGACGCGGTGTTCGCGGAGTGACGAGGCCCTGCCCGCGCTCGAAGAGGCCCTGGGTCGCGACGACCAGGACCCGCAGATCCACAATGTCCTCGGGGTTGCGCTCGAACAGGCTGGTCGGCTCAGAGAGGCGGGACTCGCCTACGCACACGCGGCCAAGCTCTCGCCGAACTCCGTCTCCGCGCTCTACAACCTTGCCTCTCTGCTGCAGGCGATGGGAGAGGCAAAAGAGGCGATCGGTTATTTCGACACCGTCCTGGAGATCGACCCCCAACACCTGAAGAGTTACAACAACCGTGGCTCGGCGCTACGCTGCCTCGGGCGTAGCGCCGAGGCGCTGGACGACTATCGACGTGCCCTGGCGATCGACCCCGATCATCCCGAGACCCTGACCAATCTCGGCAATGCACTGGCCGAGCTGGGGCGGCTCGACGAGGCGCTGGCGCTGCAACAGCGCGCCGTCACCCTCAGACCGGGACAGGCGGAGATGCTCGCCAACCTGGCCAATATCCTTCAGCAGATGGGGCGGGTGGACGAGGCCGTCGCGACCTATCGCCAGGCGCTGTCGCAACATCCCCAGGATGCCGCCATCCACAGTAAGCTGTTGTTCGCGCTCAATTATCAATCGGACCTCTCTGCCGAGGCGATCTTCACCGATTATCGCGACTACGATCGTCGTCACGGCGAGGCGGTGCGGGCGCACTGGCGGGCGCACACCAACACGCGCGATGCCGAGCGTCGTCTGCGCCTGGGGTACGTCTCGCCGGACTTCCGCTCGCACGCGATCCGCTACATGCTCGAACCGCTGCTCGAACACCGCAACCGGCTGCAGTTCGAGCTTCATGTCTATGCCGAGCTGACGCGCGAGGACGCGCAAACGGCGCGCTACCGCTCGTTGGTCGATCATTGGGTGCCGACGCGCGGGCTGAACGACGGCGAACTCGCCGCACGCATCCGCGCCGACGGCATCGACATCCTGGTGGACCTGGCCGGCCACACGGCGGGCAACCGGCTGGGGGTATTCGCGTACAAGCCGGCGCCGGTGTCGGTCAGCGCCTGGGTGGGCTATGGCTACACCACGGGGTTGAGCGCGATCGACTACTTCCTTGCCGACGAGGTGCTGGTGCCCGAGGGGTCGGAGGGGTTGTTCAGCGAGCGGCCCTGGCGTCTGGCCGCGCCCGGCGGGGTGTATCGGCCGAGCGCGGGGATGGGGGCGGTGAACGCGCTGCCGGCGCTGGAGCGTGGGGCGGTCACCTTCGGCACGCTGACGCGCGGGGTGCGGATCAACCATCGCGTCGTGCGGGTGTGGTCGGAGATCCTCGACCGGGTGCCGGGTTCGCGCCTGGTCATCGATAGTCGCACCTATGCCGATGCGTCGGTCGCCGAGCGGCTCGCCGCGCGCTTCGCCGCGCACGGGATTGCCCGCGAGCGCCTGGAGATCGGCTACCACAGCCCGCCGTGGGACGTGCTGCGCGGGATGGACATCGGGCTCGACTGCTTCCCGCACAACTCGGGGACGACGCTGATGGAGTCGCTCTACATGGGGGTGCCGTTCGTGACCCTGGCCGATCGGCCGAGCGTGGGCCGGATCGGGGCGACGATCCTCGCGGGGATCGGCCGGGATGCGTGGATCGCGCCGGACGAGGCCGGTTACGTCGAGCGGGCGGTGGCGCTGGCCGCGGACCTGGCGGGGCTGGCGGCGATCCGGGCGGGGCTGCGCGGGGAGATGGAGGCCAGCGCCTGGCGCGACGAGCCCGGTGGGATCGCGCGCATCGAGGCGGCCTACAGGGCGATGTGGCGGCGCTGGTGTGAGCGGGAATAGGGATGTCCGAGGATCGACAGTCGCTGCTCCAGACGGCCGCGGCGCATCATCGGGCCGGTCGTCTGGACGTCGCCGAGGCCGTCTATCATGCGTTGCTCGCGCTCGACCCCGATGCCCCCGAGGTGTTGGCTGCGCTCGCACGGTTGCGCGAGGAGCGGGACACTGGTGCGCGACGCTCGTCCCCGGGGCGACGAGGAGCGGCCGATGATGGGGGACGCGCCTCCGTGGCGACCGACCACGCGCGCCTGGTCGAGACCTTGGGCGCCGGACGTCTGGAGGAAGCCGAGCAGCATGCGCGGCGACTGAGCGCGCAGGATGACGCCTTCGGCTGGAAGGTACTGGGCACCCTGTTGGCGCAGCGTGGCGAGATGCGCGAGGCGATGGTCGCGCTCGAACGGGCGATGCGACTCGGCCCCGATGACCCGGAGCTGCGCAACAGCCTGGGGCACGTCTGCCGGCGGCTCGGTCGACTCGAAGAGGCAGCGGCTCACTACCGGCGCGCGCTCGCGCTCGATCCGGCGCGTGCCGAGATATGGAACAACCTGGCGATGACCCTGCGCGACCAGGCGGCGCCGGCGGCGGCGTTGGAGTGTTGCCAGCGCGCCCTCGCGCTCGCCCCGGACTATGTGCGGGCACAGGACAACCTCGGTCTTCTGCTGCGTGAGCTGGGGCGCCCCGAGGCGGCGCTGCGTGCCCATGCGCGCGCCTTGGAACTCCAGCCCGAGTTCGTCGAGGCATGGAGCAACCAGGGGCTGGCGTACCAGGCGCTGGGCCGGGCCGGGGCGGCGTTGGCGAGCCATCGCGAGGCACTGCGGCGACGCCCGGACGATGCCGACCTGTTGCTCAACCTTGGTGTCACCTTGGCTGACCTGAGTCGCTATCGCGAGGCGTTGAGCTGCTTCGATCGGGTGCTGGAGTTGGTGCCGGAGATGGCCGAGGCCCACGGCAATCGTGGACTGGCGCTACAGGCGTTGGGCCTCTCCGGAGCGGCCGAGTGTAGCTACCGTCGTGTCCTGGCGCTGGATCCGCGCAGCATCGAGGCATTCAACAACCTCGGTATCCTACTCCATGAGTTAGGACGATCGGAGGAGGCGCTGCGTTGCCTGGAACAGGCCTTGTCGATCGACGGCGAGAACGCGAACGCACACAACAATCGCGCAAACGTGCTCAAGGATCTCGGCCGGTTGGAGGAGGCGATCACCGGGTTCGAGCGCGCTTGCGCGCTCGAACCCGGCCAGATCCAGGCCGAATCGAATCGTTTGTTCACCATCAATTACCACCCGGATTGGTCTGCCGAGGAGGTCTACGCCGCCTATCGCGACTACGATCGTCGTCACGGCGAGGCGGCGCGGGCGCACTGGCGGGCGCACACCAACACGCGCGATGCCGAGCGTCGTCTGCGCCTGGGGTACGTCTCGCCGGACTTCCGCTCGCACGCGATCCGCTACATGCTCGAACCGTTGCTCGAACATCACGACCGCACCCGGTTTGAACTCCATGCCTATGCCGAGCTGACGCGCGAGGACGCGCAGACGGCGCGCTACCGCTCGCTGGTCGATCATTGGGTGCCGACGCGCGGGCTGAACGACGGCGAACTCGCCGCACGCATCCGCGCCGACGGCATCGACATCCTGGTGGACCTGGCCGGCCACACGGCGGGCAACCGGCTGGGGGTGTTCGCGTACAAGCCGGCGCCGGTGTCGGTCAGCGCCTGGGTGGGCTATGGCTACACCACGGGGTTGAGCGCGATCGACTACTTCCTTGCCGACGAGGTGCTGGTGCCCGAGGGGTCGGAGGGGTTGTTCAGCGAGCGGCCCTGGCGTCTGGCCGCGCCCGGCGGGGTGTATCGGCCGAGCGCGGGGATGGGGGCGGTGAACGTGCTGCCGGCGCTGGAGCGTGGGGCGGTCACCTTCGGCACGCTGACGCGCGGGGTGCGGATCAACCATCGCGTCGTGCGGGTGTGGTCGGAGATCCTCGACCGGGTGCCGGGTTCGCGCCTGGTCATCGATAGTCGCACCTATGCCGATGCGTCGGTCGCCGAGCGGCTCGCCGCGCGCTTCGCCGCGCACGGGATTGCCCGCGAGCGCCTGGAGATCGGCTACCACAGCCCGCCGTGGGACGTGCTGCGCGGGATGGACATCGGGCTCGACTGCTTCCCGCACAACTCGGGGACGACGCTGATGGAGTCGCTCTACATGGGGGTGCCGTTCGTGACCCTGGCCGATCGGCCGAGCGTGGGCCGGATCGGGGCGACGATCCTCGCGGGGATCGGCCGGGATGCGTGGATCGCACCGGACGAGGCCGGTTACGTCGAGCGGGCGGTGGCGCTGGCCGCGGATCTGGCGGGGCTGGCGGCGATCCGGGCGGGGCTGCGCGGGGAGATGGAGGCCAGCGCCTGGCGCGACGAGCCCGGTGGGATCGCGCGCATCGAGGCGGCCTACAGGGCGATGTGGCGGCGCTGGTGTTCTCTGGAGGGGGCAGAGGAAGGCGGTGAAGAGAACTGAAGGTTCGAGGTGTTCTGCTCGGGAGGTCGTATTCGGGCATCTCCCACGCCTTGACACGAAAGGGCGCATCTCCGAGGTGCGCGTCATATTGAGGGTGAAGTCTTGAATGATGCCCAGATCCTTTACGAAACCGCATCAGGACACTATCGCGATGGTCGTCTCGATGTTGCCGAACCGCTCTATCGCGCGGTGCTCGCGCTCGATCCGAGCTGTATCGACGCCTTGCGTGATCTTGCCTCGATCGCCGAGTCCAGGGGGGATCCGGGTGGTGGCGTCCATCTCCTGGAGCGCGCGCTGGTCGTCGCGCCGAGGGATCAGGCATGCCTGATCTCCTTGGTCGAATTGCTCTTGCGGCAGGGCCGCCGCCGGGAGGCCGAGTCGACTTTCGGACGCCTGTGTGCCTCGGGCTGTGACGACGGTGTTCTCGCCGGTCTTCGTGAACGTTTCGGTATACGCGACGTCGCTGCTTGTGATACCGGCGGCGAGACCGAGGGGGTGACGCTGGACGATACCGCTCGGGCACCGGTTCGGCAGGTGCGTGAACTCACTGGGCTGGTGGAGGACAATCGTCTGGAGGAAGCCCTCTCGAAAGCGCGGTTGCTGTGCAAGAAGTACCCGCGAGACTTTTTCCTGTGGAAGGCGATGGGGACCGTACTCTACCGCAGCGATGACTGCCGTTCCGCGCTCCCTGCGATGCAGCAGGCCCTGGCGCTCAACCCCAAGGATCCGGAGCTTCTCAATACCTTGGGCAATATTCTTCACGACCTTGGAAGGCTGGCGCAATCCCAGAGCTGTTTCAGTCGCGCGATCGCGTTGTCGCCCGATTATGCCGAGGCGCATAACAGCCTGGGGGCGGTGTTGAAGTCACTCGGCAGATTTGACGAGGCGATCGCGAGCTACAGGCGGGCATTGGCGCTGAAGCCCGACCTGTCGGAGGCCTATTCGAACATCGGCATCGTCTACAAGGACACGGGGGAACTCGACAAGGCAAGGCGTTATTACGAGATGGCGCTCGACAAGGACCCCGATAATCTCAACGCCAGGAACAACTTGGGTGGGGTGCTGCAGGATCTCGGTCGTCATGACGAGGCGATTCGATGCTATTCGGCCGCCATTCAGGGGAGGCCCGAGTTCGCCGTGGCCGAATCGAATCGTTTGTTCACCATCAATTACCACCCGGATCGGTCTGCCGAGGAGGTCTACGCCGCCTATCGCGACTACGATCGTCGTCACGGCGAGGCGGCGCGGGCGCACTGGCGGGCGCACACCAACACGCGCGATGCCGAGCGTCGTCTGCGCCTGGGGTACGTCTCGCCGGACTTCCGCTCGCACGCGATTCGCTACATGCTCGAACCGTTGCTCGAACACCACGACCGCACCCGGTTTGAACTCCATGCCTATGCCGAGCTGACGCGCGAGGACGCGCAGACGGCGCGCTACCGCTCGTTGGTCGATCATTGGGTGCCGACGCGCGGGCTGAACGACGGCGAACTCGCCGCACGCATCCGCGCCGACGGCATCGACATCCTGGTGGACCTGGCCGGCCACACGGCGGGCAACCGGCTGGGGGTGTTCGCGCGCAAGCCGGCGCCGGTGTCGGTCAGCGCCTGGGTGGGCTATGGCTACACCACGGGGTTGAGCGCGATCGACTACTTCCTTGCCGACGAGGTGCTGGTGCCCGAGGGGTCGGAGGGGTTGTTCGGCGAGCGGCCCTGGCGTCTGGCCGCGCCCGGCGGGGTATATCGGCCGAGCGCGGGGATGGGGGCGGTGAACGCGCTGCCGGCGCTGGAGCGTGGGGCGGTCACCTTCGGCACGCTGACGCGCGGGGTGCGGATCAACCACCGCACCGTGCGGGTGTGGTCGGAGATCCTCGACCGGGTGCCGGGCTCGCGGCTGGTGGTCAACAGCAAGGACTTCGTGAGCGATGCGGCGCAACAGGCGCTGGCCGAGCGCTTCGCCGCGCACGGGATTGCCCGCGAGCGCCTGGAGATCGGCTACCACAGCCCGCCGTGGGACGTGCTGCGCGGGATGGACATCGGGCTCGACTGCTTCCCGCACAACTCGGGGACGACGCTGATGGAGTCGCTCTACATGGGGGTGCCGTTCGTGACCCTGGCCGATCGGCCGAGCGTGGGCCGGATCGGGGCGACGATCCTCGCGGGGATCGGCCGGGATGCGTGGATCGCGCCGGACGAGGCCGGTTACGTCGAGCGGGCGGTGGCGCTGGCCGCGGACCTGGCGGGGCTGGCGGCGATCCGGGCGGGGCTGCGCGGGGAGATGGAGGCCAGCGCCTGGCGCGACGAGCCCGGTGGGATCGCGCGCATCGAGGCGGCCTACAGGGCGATGTGGCGGCGTTGGTGTGAGCGCCGCGCATGCCTTGGCGACATGCCCTGACCGCCGGTCCTGGGGGCGGCTCTGTGACTGGATTCACGCTTCCTGCCGCTTGGCATTTCAATTTTCCGCCGAGGCACCGTTATCTACCATGCGGCAGGCTGGAGAAGGGAGTTGGGAGTCTGCTCACGGGTCGGGGGCAGAAGGCTTGTGGAACAGAATTAAAGCGATCGCCATGCCCGGCCGTTAACTTCAACGAAGCACAGTTCGACTTTGACGGCAGACCGCTGTTGCTGAACAGCCCGCCGGTTCGAGACCAACAGGAGAACAGCCATGGCAATGGTCATCAATTCCAACATCATGTCGCTGAACGCACAGCGCAATCTGTCGAATTCCCAGGCCGAACAGAGCCAGGCCATGGAGCGCCTGAGCAGCGGTCTGCGCATCAACTCCGCCAAGGACGACGCCGCCGGTTCGGCGATCGTCAGCCGCCTGACCTCGCAGGTCCGCGGCCTCGACCAGGCGGTGCGTAACGCCAACGACGGCATCTCGCTGGTGCAGACCGCCGAGGGTGCGCTCAACGAGAGCAGCAACATCCTGCAGCGGATGCGTGAGCTGGCGGTGCAGTCGGCCAACGGCACCTACACCAGCGGCAACCGCTCGACCCTCAACAACGAGGTCCAGCAGCTCGTCCAGGAACTCGACCGCATCTCCACCAGCACCTCCTTCAACGGCCTGAACCTGATGGACGGGTCGCTCGGTGAGGTCAACCTGCAGATCGGTCCCGAGGGCGGACAGACGATCAGCGTCAACATCGGTCAGATCGATGCCGATTCGCTCGGCGTGGACGAGTCGGCGGGTGTCGGCTCCTTCAGCCGGACCGGGACCGGTGCCGGCGCGGCCACCGATGCCTTCCCGCTCGCCACGGCCGCCGTCAAGGGACTCGGCACCGGCGACCTGGTCATCAACGGCATCGCGATCGGCGGCGCGACCGCGGCGGCCGATACCGCCTCGTCCGAGGCCAAGAGCGCCAGCGCGCTTGCGACGGCCGCAGCCATCAACGAGAAGAGCGACCAGACGGGCGTGACCGCCATCGTCGGCGAGACCCAGCTCGGTGGCACGTCGATGACGGCCGCCGCACAGACCGGTACCATCACCCTCAACGGGGTCACCGTCAACCTGGCCACGACGGCCGATGCGGCTACCACGCGCTCCTCGATCGTCGAGGCCATCAACCTCAAGGCCGAGCAGACGGGGGTCACCGCGGTCGACACCGGGACCGACAACGGTGGTATCACCCTGGTGGCTGAGGACGGTCGCAATATCGCGCTGCACAACACCACCGGTGCCCTGACCGCGGCCAACACCGGTCTGGGCCTGGCTGGCGCCTCGGATACCGGGTCGATCACCACGGGGACCGTGACTCTGGTCTCCGACGGGAGCGAGCCGATCAAGATCGAGTCGGGCGCGACCGGTTCGGCTGCCGATGCCGGCTTCATGGAGGGCGACTACACCGGGACCCAGACCCAGGTGTCCTCGAACCTCAACGACACCACCCAGGCGATGACCGCCGGTAACGTGTTCATCAACGGCGTCTCCGTGGGGCCGTCCTACGCGACCGACGACACCGCCTCCTCGGCAGGCAATGCCTACAGCGCCATCTCCAAGGCTGCGGCCGTCAACCTGGTCTCTGACCAGACCGGCGTGACCGCGACGGTGAACCAGAACCGGGCCGACAACTCCACGGTGCAGTCGACCACCGGTGCGGCGGTCGCGGGTACCATCAACGGGGTGGCCATCACCGGCTTCACCACGCTCGACGGCGCCTCGAACACCAGCGCCAACCGTCAGTCCCTGGTGAGTGCGATCAACGCCATCTCCGATCAGACCGGCGTGACCGCGGTCGACACCGGCGAGGACGGGACCGCCAACGGTGGTGGTGTGCAACTGGTCGCCGAGGACGGCCGCAACATCGTTGCCACACTCACCAACGGTGCCTCCGCAGGCTTCAATGCGGCTGCCACGACCTATGTCGGCGAGTTCACCCTGAACTCGGACCAGGAGATCGAGATCACCCGAGGGACCAACGCCAACCTGAGCTACTCCGGTCTGAGTGTCGGCGAGTTCGGCGGCGGCGAGGACGGTCAGGCGCTCTCGAGCATCGACATCTCGACGGTTGAGGGGGCCAACAAGGCGCTGACGGCGATCGACAACGCCCTGGAACGCGTCGACGATGTGCGCTCCGACCTCGGTGCGGTGAACAACCGACTGGACTTCACCATCAGCAACCTGACCAACATCTCGCAGAACGCCTCGGCCTCGCGGTCGCGGATCCAGGATGCCGATTTCGCGGCAGAGACCGCGGCACTGTCCCGGGCCCAGGTGCTGCAGCAGGCAGGCACGGCGATGCTGGCCCAGGCCAACTCGGCGCCGCAGCAGGTCCTCTCGCTGCTGCAGTAACCGCCGGTCCCGGCCGCTAGGAAACGGGTCGCCCCCGTTCAGGGGGCGACCCGGTCGAGCCGAGGGAGGCAAGACCGATGGCCAGTGAATCCTATACTCTAAGCAATATCACTCCGATCCAGCAGCCCTCACCGGCGCCGTCGCGCTCCGAGCGCGACACCGGGACGAGCGCCGCGGAGCGGGATGCCAACGAACGACTCGAGCGCGCCCCCGGCGCGCTCGCGACGGAACAGCAAACGCGTACCCAGGAGAGCCCCGCCGGCGGCGAGACGCCAACCGAGCGTGCAGAGGCCTCCAAGGAGCAGCTCGACCAGGCCGTCGAACGACTCAACGAGATGTTCGGCGGCTCGCGCCGGATGCTCAATTTCGAACTCGACGAAGAGGCCGATCGCACCGTGATCCGAGTCGTGGATGCCGAGACCGATGAACTGATCCGGCAGATCCCCAGCGAGGAGACCCTGAAGTTCGCGCAGTATGTCGAGGGGCTGGCGGGGCTGATCTTCAACGACCAGGCGTGAGCGTGTGAGGAGCGACGAACATGGCCGACAACATCATTTCCAGTCTGGGAGCCGGTTCGGGGATCGATATCACCAGCCTGGTCTCACAGCTCGTCGAGATCGAGCGCGCTCCGGCCGAGCAGCGCATCTCCGCGCGCGAGGAGCGGCTGCAGGCCGAGATCTCGGGCTATGGCAAGCTCAGCAGCGCGCTCGGTGAATTGCAGGACAGCCTTGGCTCGCTGGCGGGCAACGACCTGTTCAACGCCCGCTCGGTCGCCATCCCCGACACCAATGTCATCACCGCCAACAGCGTTGCCGTCGGCGCCCAGACCGGTAGCTACCAGATCGAGGTCGAGGACATCGCCCGCGCCCAGTCGTTGACCATGGGCACCCAAAGCGAGCGCGACAGCGCGCTCGGCAAGTCGGGCGAGCTGACCATCCGCTTCGGTGAATGGACCTATGACGGCAGCGATGCGCCCTCGAGCTTCACTGCCAACGACGAGCGCGAGGCGCTGACCGTTAGCATCGATGCGAGCGACTCGCTCGACGCCATCGCCGCCAAGATCAACGAGCAGAACAGCGGCGTCCAGGCCTCGGTGCTCAAGGTCGACGACCAGTACCAGCTGATGCTGACCGCCCCCTCGGGCGCGGCCAACGCGCTGGAGATCAGCGGCGATGACGCCAGCCTCGACGACTTCGCCTTCAATGCCGCCAACCATGCCAATGTCACCGAGGTCCAGCAGGGCAGCGATGCGCTGCTGCGGATCAACGGTTTGCAGGTCTCGCGCGAGAGCAACGACATCGATGACGTCATCGAGGGCTTCAACTTCACCCTCAACAAGGCGAGTCCCGGCGAGTCGCTGACCTTCTCGATCAGTGAGGACAAGAGCCTCGCCGAGCAGGCCGTGCGCGACTTCGTCGATGCCTACAACAGTTTCCAGAAGACTGCCCAGGGCCTGATCGGCTATGCCCGTGACGATGCCGGCGAGCTGGTGCGTGACGAGAACGGTGCGCTGTCGCGTGGTGATCTTGCCAGCGATGGCACGGCGCGCGCCATGGTCGATCGTCTGCGCGAACTCGTCGGCGGCGAGGTGCAGGGGCTCGAGAGCGGCTTCACCGCATTGACCAACCTGGGTATCCGTACCGAACGCGATGGGTCGCTGTCGATCGAGGAAGACGAGTTCAGCGCCGCCTTCAGCGCCAACTTCCAATTGGTGGAAGACCTCTTCGCGCTGAAGACGACCTCGATGAACAGCGCCGTCTCGGTCAATCTGGGATCCTTCGCCGGGCGGGTCGATGCCGGTAGCTTCGAGGTCGAGATCACCCAGGACCCGAGCCGCGGCGAGCTGCTCGCCGATGCCATCACCCAGGCCGATTTCGATGGTGCCACTGAAACCTTTACTACCGCGCTCGATACGTCAGCCGGTGATTACAGCTTCAAGGTAGCGGTCGACGGTATCGAGTCCGGAACGATCGCGCTCAGCGGCACCTATGACTCCACCGAGCAGCTGCGCAGCGATCTGCAGTCGCTGATCAACAGCGACGAGACGCTCAAGGCGACCGGCACCAAGGTCGATGTGCTCTACGACGACGCCACCGACAGCTTCAGCTTCGTCTCCCGCGAGTACGGCTCGGCCTCCACGGTGGCCTTCACCGAGGCCAGCGCCTCGATGGCCGATCTCGGTGTGCACACCGGCTTGACCGGGACGGCCGGGATCGATGTCGCCGGCACCATCAATGGCGTGGAAGGCTTCGGTGCCGGCAATCAGTTGCTGCCCGCGCTCGATTCGCCCGCCTATGGTCTGAACTTCAGCGTGGTCGCCGGTGCGAGCAGCCAGGGCGCCTTCGATATCTCCTTCTCGCGCGGTTTCGCCGGCGAGCTGAGCCGGCTGGTCGATGGGTTCCTCAGCAGCTCCGGGACGATCGAGATGCGCAAGGAGAACATCCAGGATCAACTGACCGAGCTCGGGGAAGAGCGCGAGACACTCGATCGACGCATGGAGGGTGTCGAGGCCAGGCTGCTGTCGCAGTTCATCGCAATGGAGTCCATCGTCAGTACCTTCCAGTCCACGGGCAGCCAGCTCGAGGGGCTTGTCGACCGCTTGCCCAATACGGCGCAGAACTGACGGTGAGAAAAGATTGCATGGTCAGGTTAAAGAAAACAGCAGGGGTGCCGTTATCCATGGTGTCAGCTAAGCAGACCGTTGGCGAAGGTCTGCATCGGGAGTCAGACCCTTTAGGGTGGCACCCGCGACGCGACCGGGAGGCAGGGGAGGCCGTACCGGGCAGGCATCTACGATTGCTGCGTCCTGCTGCAGGGAACCGGGGAGACAGTGATGATTGAATCGACCCAAGCTCCAGCAGGCGTGATGATCCGCTCACAGCCGACGCATCCGCAGGATGAGGTTGGGACGGCGGCTCGCGGTGACCGTCAACAGGCGGCGAAGGCCAGTGAGCAGAAGGCGTCGTCGGGTGGTGTGGAGACCGTGACGGGCGGCAACCCGCTGGAGGAACAGCAGCGGGCCGGCCAGGCCGAGGCGCAACGTCAGCCGGCTGAAGGGGAGGAAAAGAGTTCGACCCTGATGCTCGAGCAGGTCGTCGAGTCGATCAACGACTACCTGCAGGCGAACCAGCGTGCGCTGGAGTTCAGCCTCGACGATGGCTCCGGTCAGGTCGTGGTCACGGTGAGAGATGCCGAGCGCGACGAAGTGATTCGCCAGATACCGCCGGAACATGCCTTGAAGCTGATGGCGCAGATGCGCGATGGCACCGGCATCAGTGGCATCGGGTTGACCGAAGAGGCCTGAGACCTCCCCCGATCCGCTGATCACTCTCCAAAACTGCAACCATTCGTCGGGAGTGGCCGATACCATGTATGCGATGCGTAAGGAACTCAACCAGTACCGTCAGGCTGGACCTTTGGCAGAGGTTGCGGTTGCCAGTCCGCATCGTCTGATCCAGATGCTGTTCGAGGGTGCCGTCGAGCGGATCGCGGTGGCTCGCGGTGCGATGACGCACGGCAATCTGCAGACCAAGGGCGAGCAACTCAGCAAGGCGATCAATATCATCGAGTCATTGCGCGCGGTCCTCGATCACGACCAAGGTGGCGAGCTGGCCGAAAACCTCGACGCCCTCTACAGCTATATGTCGCGACGCCTGCTCGAGGGCAACGCACGCAACGAACCCGAAGCGCTCGACGAGGTTTCGGATCTGCTCCGCACCATCAAGTCGGGTTGGGACGAAGTCCCCGAACGTCTCGGTCAGTAATCTCCCTCCAACCGGATTCCAGGACGCCCGTTCGCTTGCACCGGGGCGACGGGCTTTCCTACTCCCCATATCGATAGACGGCATCTTGGTCGCCGCCCATGCACGCGGTCGGCAGAGGGTGTCGATTTTTCGACGAATCCGTGTAACGACGTTCGGAGGCGTCACAGCCAGGGAGCGTCAAGATTTTGTCTTGCTGATTGCTGCCGTCAAAGTTTTCAATGTTAGTCTTTGTTTTTAAAAAAGAATATTTTTTGGCGTGATTCTCGCTACCCATTAGACAAACAACATTCCAGGGGCGCGCCACCGTGAGTTCGATCAGTCAAGCCGATACGCCGCATCTCACCCTTGTCTCCTCGTCCGAGGCGGTCACCCAGCCTGAACCGAAGAGTGTCGATCCGGTCGCATTCCTGCAGGCGATCACCGCCTCGCTCGATCTCGATCGGGTGCTGACGATGCTCAATCGTTTCCTCTTCGATCTGGTTTGTCACAGCGGTTGGGAATATCTCAATGCCGCCGAGGGACTGGCCTTCGAGGGCGGACAGTCGGATCGTCACCGCCTGGAATACGACCTGTCCCTCGGCGGGGCCGAGATGGGGCGACTGGTGCTGATGCGCGGACGACGGTTCTCGGAACTCGAGCAGGAGCGGATCGAGGCGCTGCTCGGACTCGCCGCTCCGGCGCTCAAGAATGCACTGGCCTATCAGACCGTGCTCACCCAACTCGAGTCCGACCCGCTCACCGGGCTGGGCAACCGGATCGCGCTATTTCGCGAAGGGGCGCACTGGTTGGCCGATGCCGTGCGCCAGTCGCGACCGCTGTCGATGCTGGTGCTCGATCTCGACGGCTTCAAGCGTATCAATGACCAGTTCGGCCATCCCGAGGGGGATCGGCTGCTCCAGGCCGTGGCCAAGGGGCTGCGTTCGGCGACACGTGCCTCCGACCTGTGCGTGCGCATGGGGGGCGACGAGTTCGTGATCCTGCTCCCGGGGACCGACCTGACGCATGCCATGGAGTGTGCCGAGCGTATCCGCCTGGCCATCGAGCATTGTTCGTCGGAGACCGCCGAAGGGGTGCGTGTCGGGGTCTGTGCCAGCATCGGCGTGGCCACTCATCGCCCGGGGATGGATCTCGACCAGCTCTACACTCAGGCCGATGAGGCCCTCTATGCCGCCAAGCGTGCCGGTCGCAACCGCACCCTGGCCGGGGCGGGGTGCGGCTGCGCGATGGTGCGTGAGACCAGTCAGCAGCAGCTACCGCTGTGCTGATGCGCGGCTTTGCGACTTGGTGGGGAGCATTCGGGGAAATAGCCAGAGGGATCAGCGTTTTGTGCTGTAATCTGACTGAATGACAGGCATCCGAGATGTGTCACAATAAGCGGTCAGTCTTCCCGATCCGGAGCGCGCATGCTGGACAAGATCACTCTCAAGACCAAGCTACTCGTGGGCTTCCTGCTGGTGGCGACAATCGTCCTGATCATCGGTCTCAGTGCCATTCAGGGCGAGCAAACCATGCGGGCCGACGTGGTGCGTATCGGTCAGGTGCGACTGCCCGCGATCATCGCGCTCAATCATCTCAACTATCAGCGGGTGCAGGTCCGCGTCCAGTCGCTGGAGGCGCAGATGCACGCCGACTGGACAGAGGGTACGCGCAAGCTGCTCGAGCAGGTGCTGCGCCAGCGCGAGGCCTCCTGGCGTGAGGTCGAGACGGTGCTCGAGCGTTATGCCGCGCTCGAGAAGACCGCGGACGAGGTCGCCATTTTTGCCGCCTTCAACGCCGAGTACGACGCCTGGCGAGCGGTCTACCGCAAGCTCGACGTGCTGACGCAACGGATGCTCCAGGCCCCGCAGCGTCAAGGCGTCGACGCGCAGGCGGTCTATGCCGAGACACGGGCCGAATACATGCAACTGGTCCAGGAGATGATCCCGATCTCCGACCGGCTCGGCGCCATGGTCGAGTCCATGGTGATGATCAACAACCGCTTCGCCAACGATGCCGTCGCCGAGGCGATCGATGCCTCGAAGCACACCGTGCTGGTGAGCACCATCCTGATGAGCATCGGTCTGGTGCTGTCGATCGCCCTCGGGTTGTTCATCACCCGTGACGTGCTGCGTCGTCTCGGTGGCGAACCCGCCTATGCGCTCGCTGTAGTCAATCAGGTCGCCGACGGTGACCTCGGCGCCCACATCCGCGTGCGCGAGGGGGATACCAGCAGCCTGCTCGCCACCTTCTCGATGATGGTCGAGAGCATGCGTCGCCTGCTGCGCGAGGTCGCCTCGGTGGGTAATCAGGTGGCGACCTCCGCCGAGGAACTCTCCGCCGCCAGCGCCCAGGCGCGCGAGCAGATCGCCCGCCAGCAGACCGAGACCGGGCAGGTGGCCGCAGCGATCAACCAGATGACCACCACCGTCGAGCAGGTCGCCCGTCATGCCGGCGAGGCGGCCGAGGCCGCACGCGCGACCAACCGCGAGGCCGATAGCGGCGGCGAGGTGGTCGAGCAGGCGATCGCCGCGGTCGAGGCCATGGCCCAGGAACTCGAGTCCTCGGCCCAGGTGGTCGGTCGGCTCTCCGAGGACAGCCGCGAGATCGGTGATGTCCTCGATGTCATCCGTGGCATCGCCGAGCAGACCAACCTGCTCGCGCTCAACGCCGCGATCGAGGCGGCGCGTGCCGGCGAGGCCGGGCGCGGCTTCGCGGTGGTCGCCGACGAGGTGCGCACCCTCGCCAACCGCACCCAGCGTTCCACCGAGGACATCCAGCAGAAGATCGAGCGGGTGCAGAGCGGTGCCAACGGCGCCGTCGAGGTGATGGACAAGGGACGCACGATGGCCCAGCAGACTGTCGAGCAGGCACGCCGCGCCGGCGAGTCGCTGCGCACCATCAACGGCTCGATCACCGCCATCAACGACATGAACACCCAGATCGCCAGCGCCGCCGAGCAGCAGGCGACCGTGGCCGAGGAGATCAACCGCAACGTCCACACCATCTCCGACGTGGTCGAGGAGAGCGCCGCTGGGTCGAGCCAGGTCGCGGCAGCGAGCACCGAGCTGGCGCGACTCGCCGCGCAGCTCCAGGAGCGGCTGGAGCGCTTCAAGCTGTGAGCGGGGCGATGCGCAATCCGCCGGCGATCGACATCGGGCGCGCCGGGGTGGTGCTGCGTGGCGCGGCGATGGGGGTGGCCGAGATCATCCCCGGGGTCTCGGGCGGCACCATCGCCTTCGTCAGCGGCATCTACGAACGGTTGATCGAGGCGATCCGGGCCGTCGGTCCGGGGCTGGTCGGGGTCGCCCGCCGCGAGGGGGTGGCGGGTGTGTGGCGGACGATCGACGGCAACTTCTTGACGCTTCTGCTCGGCGGCATGGTCGTCGGCCTGCTCACCGGACTGTTCACCGTCTCCTGGCTGCTCGAACACCATCCGCCGCTGGTGTGGGGTTTCTTCTTCGGCTTGATCCTCGCCTCCATCCTGCACATGGCCCGCCGCATCGAGCGCTGGGATGCCACCGGGCTGGGGTTGCTCGTACTCGGTGCGGTGTTCGCCTATGCGCTCACCGTGCTCACCCCGGCGCAGGGCTCCGAGGCGCTGTGGTTCGTCTTCTGCTGCGGCGTCATCGCCATCTCGGCGCTGATCCTGCCGGGGATCTCGGGGAGCTTCATGCTGCTCCTGCTCGGCATGTACCAGTTCATCATCCACGACACCCTCAAGGGGGTGCTGGTCGACTACAGCCCGGAGCGGCTGCTGGTGCTCGGGGTGTTCGTGCTCGGCTGCGTGGTCGGACTGATGACCCTCTCGCGGCTGCTCTCCTGGACCTTCCACCGCTTCCACGCCCAGACCCTGGCGCTGCTCACCGGCTTCCTCATCGGCTCGCTCAACAAGATCTACCCCTGGCGCAACCCGGTCGACTGGCTGCGCGATGCCGAGGGCGGGATCGTGATGGCCGCCGATGGATTCACCCCCCACAAGATCATCGCCGAGAGCAACGTCCTCCCCGGCGCCTACCACGGCGACCCGCTGCTGATCGGCACCCTGATCGCCTGTCTCCTCGGCGTCCTCTCCGTGCTCGCCTTCGAGCGCCTCGCCGAGCAGGGGGCCGAGGGGACGGGTTGAACCGCTACGTTTTGTACGAAAACCCTGCTTGTTACACTGACCTCGTTCTTGCAGGAGAAGAGGCCAGATGTCGAGACGTTACGAACTCCCAGAAGAGGCCTGGGAGCTGATCGCCGATCTGTTTTCCCATCCGCAGCGTACCGGTCGCCCACGCCGGGATGACCGCCTGATGCTCAACGGCATCTTCTGGGTGCTGTGCTCGGGTGCAGCGTGGCGCGACCTGCCTGAGCGCTTCGGTCCTTGGTCGACGGTCTACCAGCGGTTTCGCGACTGGCGTGACGACGGCACCTTCACCAAGGTCCTGGACCGGCTGCACATTCGGCTGCGCGAGGATGGGTTGATCGATCTGGAGACCTGGATGATCGACTCGACCTCGATCCGTGCCACGCGCGCCGCCGCTGGCGGCGGAAAAAAGGGGGGCCGCAGGAGCCGCTGAGCCATGCGCTCGGGCGCAGTCGCGGCGGCCTGACGACCAAGATCCACCTGCTCTGCGATGCCAAGGGCGTTCCCTTGAGCTTTCTGCTCTCCCCAGGCCAGCACAGCGACATTCGCCATGCCCAACCGCTCCTCGATCAGGTCCGCTTGCCCAGCGCTCATCGAGGTCGTCCGCGCACCCGTTGCCGCCAACTGCTCGCCGACAAGGGCTACGATGCCGACGACTTACGCCGCTATTGCGATCGGCGCGGCATCCGTCCGGTGATCCCGCAGCGCAAGGGCGTGCGCAAACCCAAGCCTGGCCGCCCTCGGATACTGAACAAGCCCAGCTATTGCAAGCGCAACGTCATCGAGCGGCTGTTCGGCTGGCTCAAGTCCTGTCGACGCATCGCCACCCGTTACGACAAGTTGGCGACCAGCTTCTCGGCAATGTTCACGCTTGCTTGCATCCGTAGATGCCTCAGGCACTACTTTTCGTACAAAACGTAAGGCGCGAAGGGCGCGAAGGAAAGAAAAGACTTCGGTTTCGGTCTTCAGCGACCAGTCAGCCATTGTCTTCGACCACGCGTGATTCGGGCTGGCCACCGAGAACTCTCGATCGACTTTGCGTGCTTGGCGTCTTGGCGGTTTGAACCAGCTTCCAGCGATCAGTCGCCAGTCTCCAGTCTCCAGTCTCCAGTCTCCAGTCTCCAGTCTCCAGTCTCCAGTCTCCAGTCTCCAGTCTCCAGTCTCCAGTCTCCAGTCTCCAGTCTCCAGTCTCCAGTCTCCAGTCTCCAGTCTCCAGTCTCCAGCGAGAGGATCGCCGGGGATTGTCGGAGTGCAAAGACCAAAGGGATAACGCGCTTCCAGCCCCGCCGGTTGGGCTGCCGCTGCGCGGCAACCCGACAGCTGCGTCAAGGTCTCGGGATTGACGCCGATCCCCGAGGAAGGTCCGCGTGGGCGGCAGCTACCCAACCTACGACGCTGGTGGCCGAGGGCTGCTCGCTGACAGCTGCTCGCAGGTCGGCCGCGCCCGCTACCGCCGCCGACGCTGCAGTCCGCCGGTGACGGCGTCGGCGGCGGTGGGGTCCTCGGGCCAGTGGTGCTTGGGGTAGCGCCCGCGCAGCTCCTTGCGCACTTCTGTATAGCCCTGGGCCCAGAAGCTGGCGAGATCCTGGGTGACCTGGATCGGGCGGCGCGCCGGGGAGAGCAGATGGAGCAGCACCGCCACCCGGCCGTCGCATACCCGCGGGGTCTCGCGCAGTCCGAACAGCTCCTGCAGCGGCACGGCGAGCACCGGTGGTCCGTCGCTGGCGTAGTCGAGACGGCGCTGGTTGCCCGCCGGGGTGCGCAGATGGGTCGGTGCGGCCCGGTCGAGCCGCTGGCGTTGGTCCCAGTCGAGCAGGCCGAGCAGCAGCTCGGCCGCCTCCAGGCGCCGGGTCTCGCTCAGTCGCGACTTGCCGATCAGCCAGGGATCGAGCCAGTCGGCGGCGCGCGCGTGCAGTCCCTCGGCGCTGGGATCGGGCCAGCCGCCCTGGGGGTCGTGGGCGCGCAGCAGGGCGATGCGGGCGCGCAGCTGCGTGGCGCCATCGTCCCAGCGCAGCGCCCGCTCGGGGTCGGCGAGCACCTGTTCGCGCAGCAGTTCGAGCACCGCCGGGTCGTCGGGCAGCGGCAGCGGGCGCGCCTCGAGGGTGAGGGCATCGAGCCGGGTGAGGGCGCGCGCGCGCACCGCCTCGTGCTCGGCGTCCCAGTCGCAGCGGGTCTCGGTGTGGATGCGCTGCGCGCAAACGGCGTGCAGGGTGTCGGCGTCGATCGCCAGGGCGTGACGGATGCGCCCGTCGCGACCCTGGGCGTCGAGTTCGGCGACGACCAGATAGGGGCTGGCGGTGAGCGCATCGGCCGGGTCGAGCCGCGCGCCGTTACCGGCGGCGAGCAGATAGCGCTCGCCGCGGGCATCGCGCCGCTGGGCGATGCGCTCGGGGTAGGCGAGGGCGAGCAGCGCGCCCGGGGTGCGGGCCGTGCCCGGCGGGTGGCTGGCGCGCGCGACCCGCTCGCCGAGCTGACGCGCGGCGCGTGCCACGGCGTCGAGCCGGCGCGGGTCGAAGCCGGGCGTCGGGCGGCGCGCGCGTCGTTGCGCTAGCGCCTGCAGCCGCGCGCCGAGATCGGCTGGTGAGCTGAGCGCGCGCGGGTCGAGCGCCGGGTCGCGCTCGCTGAGCAGGGCGCCGAGGTCGGCGGCGAACGTGCGCGCCTCGGGCGCGGCGCCGAGCAGCATCACCCCGAGCCGGGGATGGAGCGGCAGCTGGGCGAGCGCGCGCCCGAGCGCGGTGATGGCGCCGCGCGCATCGAGCGCGCCGAGCGTCTGGAGGAGGGCGCGGCCCTGCGCCCAGGCCGGGCGCGGCGGTGGATCGAGCCAGGCCAGCTCGGCGGGGTCGGCGACCCCCCAGAGCGCGAGTTCGAGGGCCAGCGGCGCGAGGTCGGCCTGGAGGATCTCGGGGTCGCGCTGCGCGGCGCGCCCCCGCGCCTGCTCGCGGGTCCACAGCCGGTAGCAGTGACCCGGCCCGAGCCGCCCGGCGCGCCCGGCACGCTGTTCGGCCGAGGCGAGCGAGACCGGCTCGGTGACCAAGCGGGTGAGCCCGGTGTTGGGGTCGAAGCGCGGCTTGCGGGTGAGCCCGCCGTCGATCACCACGCCGACGCCCTCGATGGTGAGGCTGGTCTCGGCGATGTCGGTAGCGAGGATCACCCGCCGTCGTCCGGGCGTGGGCGGGGCGAGGGCGCGCGCCTGCTCGGCGCTGGGCAGGCTGCCGTGGAGGGCGAGCAGGTCGATCTCGGGGCCGAGCCGGGGGGTAAGTGCTGCGCGACAGCGCTCGATCTCGCGCACCCCGGGGAGGAAGGCGAGGAGGTCGTCGTCGTGCGCGGCGAGCGCGTGCACCACCGCGCCGACCAGCCCCGCCGGCTGCTCGACCGGGCGTTCGGTATGGTGCACCGTGACCGGATAGGTGCGCCCGGCGGCGCGGATCGTCGCGGCGCCGCCGAGCAGCGCGGCCACCGGCTCGGCCTCAATCGTCGCCGACATCACCAGCACCCGCAGTTCGGGGCGCAGGTTGGCGACCACGTCGAGCACCAGCGCCAGCCCCAGATCGGCGTGCAGGCTGCGCTCGTGGAACTCGTCGAAGATCACCAGATCGACCCCGCTGAGTTCGGGGTCGTGCTGCAACCGGCGGGTGAGGATGCCCTCGGTGAGCACCTCGATGCGGGTCGCCGGGCCGATCCGGCGCTCGAAGCGCACCTGGTAGCCGACCGTCTCGCCGAGCGGCTCGTTGCACAGCGCGGCCATCCGCGCGGCGGTCATCCGCGCCGCCGGGCGGCGCGGCTCGAGCATCAGGATGCGCCCGCCGATCAGCCCCTCGGCCTCGAGCAGGGCGAGCGGCGCGCGGGTCGACTTGCCCGAGCCGGTGGGGGCCTGGAGCAGGGCGTGGCCGTGGCGCAGGGCCTCGATCAGCGCCGACAGGCTGGTCTCGATCGGCAGTGGGGCGGGGCTGGACGTGTGCTGTGACATGCGTGCGGTCGGGACGGCTGTGCCCCGGGGGTGCATCGACGCCGGGGCGGTGGAACAATGGTGTCGCGCCCGGGATCGGGGATGGCGCGATCGCGCGGCGCATTGTCGTGCCTCCGGCCGCGCTTGGCCAGGGGTGATGTCTCCCGCTGCCGAATCTGCAACGATGCCGCAACCTGCCCTGAATGAGTGTCTCGAGTGCGGTCTGCTGCAGCGTTGCCCGCCGCTGCCGCGCGGTGGCGCCGCGCGCTGCGTGCGCTGTGGCAGCGTGCTGCGCCGTCACCGCCCCGACAGTCTCGAGCGCACCCTGGCGCTCACCCTCGCCGGGCTGGTGCTGTTCGTGATCGCCAACGCCTTCCCCTTCCTCGCCTTTCGCATGCAGGGGCAGGTCACCGAGACCACGCTGCTGACCGGGGTGGCCGAACTCTATCGCGGCGGGCAGTGGGAGATCGCCCTGGTGGTGCTCTTCACCAGCGTGCTGGCGCCGGGGCTGCAGCTCCTGCTGCTGCTCGCGGTGCTCGCGCCGCTGCGTCTGGCGCGCGCGCCGCGCTGGCTGCCGCGGCTGTTTCGCTGGATGCGGACCCTCGCGCCCTGGGGGATGATGGACGTATTCATGCTCGGCATCCTGGTGGCGGTGGTCAAGCTCGCCGACATGGCCACCATCGTCCCCGGCACCTCGCTGTTCGCCTTCGCGGTGCTGATCCTGGTGCTCGCCGCCGCCCAGTCGAGCCTCGACCCCGACCTGGTGTGGTCGCGGGTGGCGCTGGCGCCGGCGCCGGCGCCGCGTCCCGGCGACGCGCACCGCACCTGCGAGGTATGCGCGCTGGTGGTGGTGCCGGGTCGCGCGCGCGATGGGCGCTGTCCGCGCTGTGGCGCGGCGTTGCACCGACGCAAGCCCGAGAGCCTGCAGCGCACTTGGGCGCTGGTGCTGGCGGCGCTGATCTGCTACGTGCCGGCGAACCTGCTGCCGATCATGACCGTCACGTCGCTCGGACGCAGCCAATCGGATACCATCTTCAGCGGCGTGGTCTTCCTCTTCGGGCATGGCATGTGGCCGCTGGGGCTGGTGGTGTTCGTCGCCAGCGTGTTCGTGCCGCTGCTCAAGCTGTTGATCCTCATCGGCTTGTTGCTCTCGGTGCAGATGCGCACGCGTTGGCGACCCCGCGAACGCACCCGGCTCTACCGGCTGACCGAGGCGATCGGGCGCTGGTCGATGGTCGACGTCTATGTGGTGACCATCCTGGTGGCGCTGGTGCGCCTGGGCAATCTCGCCAGCGTCGAGGCCGAGACCGGCGCCATCTTCTTCTGCGCGGTGGTGGTACTGACCATGATCGCGGCGATGTCATTCGACCCCAGACTGATCTGGGACCGCTTGGAGCTGCAGCATGTCAGAGACCGCCGGGCGCCGTGACGGCGCACCCGCCCTGCCGGAGGCCGAGGTGCGGGTGCGCGGTGCGCCCTCGCTGGTGTGGCTGATCCCACTGCTGGCGCTGGCCATCGGCGCCTGGCTGGCGCTGAAAACGCTCAGCGAGCAGGGACCGACCATCACCGTCCGCTTCCCCAGCGCCGCCGGGCTGCAGGCGGGCAAGACCAAGGTCAAGTTCAAGGACGTCGAGGTCGGCCAGGTGACGGCGATCGACGTCAGCCAGGATCTCGACTCGGTGATCGTCACCGCCGAACTCAAGCACGGCAGCGCCCATCTGCTCAACGCCGAGACCCGCTTCTGGGTCGAGCGCCCGCGGGTGAGCGCGAGCCGGGTCTCCGGGCTCGAGACGCTGCTCTCGGGGGCCTTCATCGCCCTCGATCCGGGCAGCAGCGGCGCCACGCGGCGCGACTTCGTCGGTCTCGACGAGCCGCCGCTGTTCACCACCGACGCGCCCGGCACCCGCTTCGTGCTGCGTGCCGCGACCCTGGGCTCGCTCAACATCGGCTCGCCGGTCTACTACCGTCAGATCCAGGTCGGGCAGGTGGTCGGGTTTGCGCTCGAGGACGACGCCAGCGCGGTGCGCATCGAACTCTTCATCCCCACCCCGCACGATGCCCTGATCAGCGCCGAGACCCGTTTCTGGAACGCCAGCGGCGTCGACATCTCGCTCAGCGGCGCGGGGATCAGCCTCGACACCCAGTCGCTGATCTCGGTGTTGCTCGGCGGGGTGGCCTTCGACACCCCCGACACCATCGCCGGCAGCGGCGCGCGCGCCCAGCCGCTCGATGTCTTCCCGCTCTATCCCAATCGCGAGGCGGCGCACGCCAAGACCTATGCCGCCAAGTCGCACTATCTGCTGCTGTTCGAGGGCTCGGTGCGCGGGCTGAGCATCGGCGCGCCGGTGATGCTGCGCGGCATCGAGATCGGTCAGGTGCTCGACATCCAGTTGCAGTTCGACCCCGAGGCCGAGACCTTCCGCATCCCGGTGCTGATCGAGATCGAACCCGAGCGTATCGCGCTGCGCGAGGCCGAGCACGTCCCCGACCACGCGCACATGCTCGAGCGGTTGGTCGCGCTCGGGCTGCGCGCTCAGCTCAAGCTCGCCAGCCTGATCACCGGCCAGCTCTATGTCGAACTCGACATCGATCCCGAGACACCCTCAACGGGTCTCGGTCGCTATGGCGACTATGTCGTCATCCCCAGCCGGCCGACGCCGCTCGAGGCACTCACCGGCAAGCTCGAGCGCATCCTCTCGCGGCTCGAGCAGGTGCCCTTCGAGCGGATCGGTGCCGATCTCGGCCAGACCCTGGGGCGGGTGCGCGAGGTGGTCGACAGCGGGGTGCTGAGCCAGTTCGGCGAGGACCTGGAGGACACCCTGGCGAGTCTGCGCGGGCTCGCCGAGCAGCTCGACGGCGAGGTCGCCCCGGCGCTGCGCGGTACCCTGGAGGAGGCGCGTGCGACCTTCGCTCATGCCGGGGCGATGCTCGACCCCGAGGCGGCGACGACACGCGAGTTCAGAACCATGCTGCGGGAGACGGCCGAGGCGGCGCGCGCGGTGCGCGACCTGGCCGATTATCTGGAGCGGCATCCGGAGGCCCTGATCCAGGGCAAGGGAGGTCTACGATGACGCAGCGCCGATGGCGATTGGCCACAGTCGCGCTGGTGGCGGCGGTGAGTGCGGGGTGCGCCAGCTCGCCGCCGGCACGGTTCTATGCGCTGAGTGCGGTGGCGGTGGCACCCCCCGAGGCGCGCGCCCCGGGGCTCGCCGTCGGGGTCGGGCCGCTGATGCTGCCGGAGTATCTCGATCGCGCCCAGCTCGTCACCCGCGAGTCGGGCAACCGGCTGCGTATCGACGAGTTCGAGCGCTGGGGCGGCTCGCTGCGCGACGACTTCCTGCGGGTGTGGAGCGAGAACCTGGCGCGCGCGCTCGGTAGCGAGCGGGTACGGCTGCTCGAGGGCGAGCTGCGCTATGGGGTCGATCTGCGGGTCGGCGCCGAGCTGCTCGCCTTCGAGGGGGACGACGACGGCAGCGCTCGGCTCAAGGTGCGCTGGGTGGTGCGCGACGGCGCGGGTCGGCGCACCCTGCTGGTGCGCGAGAGCGACGATCGTCAGCCGGTAGCCGCGCCCGGCGACAGCCGTGCCCTGGTCGCCGCCCTCGATCAGTTGCTCGCGCGCTTCAGTGCCGAGGTCGCCGTCGCGCTCGCGGCGCTGCCGCCGATCCCGCCCGAGACCGCCGATCAGGCGCGGTAGCCGATGCGAAAACCGCCCCAGTGGCGTCCGCGCACGTACACCGGCGCGGAGATGTCGTGCATGATCTCGCCGGTGTCGCGGCGGTAGGTCTGGATCAGGAAGGGCAGCTCGTGGGCGCCGCACTGGCGCCCGACCGGGTCCTCGAAGATGCGCTTGGTGCGGTTGTGCAGCAGGTCGTGATCGCGATCGCCGGTCAGCGGCTGGGAGAAGCGCTGGTTGTGGGTCGGCACATAGCCGGTGCGGTCGCAGCCGATGGCATAGGCGACGTGGGCGTTGGCCTTGAGGACCGGCTCCTGGAGCGGCGGGAAGAGCCGGTCGGTGAGCCGGTCGAAGTCGGTGCTGTATTTCTTCGGCTCGGTGTCGGGGATCGGCCGGTAGTCGCTCTCGAACAGGTTGCGTTCGCTGATCTCGCCACTGTCCACCGCGCGTTCGAGCTGGGCGCCGATCGCGCGCGCGAGCCGCTGCGCCAGCTCGGGCATCTGCTGATGGGTCCGGGTGGCCTGCTCGCCGGCGGCGCCGAGCCGGAAGACCTTGCTGATCTCGTGCAGATTGGTCGCCAGCCCCTCGAGCGCCTGGACCTCCCGCAGTGTCGCCGCAGCGCCCTCGGCGTTGCGTTCGGCCATCTCGCTGATCTCCTGCACATGGTGACTGACGCGCTGGGCCTCGTTGCCCTGCTGAGCGATCTCGGCGGCGATGCCGGCGATGCGCTCGAGGCTGCGTGCCGCGCCCTGGTCGATCCCGGTCAGCGCGCTGGCCGCCTGAGTGGCGAGATCGCTCCCGGACTGCGCCTGATCGCTGCCGGCGCCGATCGCCGCGACCGCCTCGCGGGTCTCGGTCTGGATGGTGGTGATCACCTCGCCGATCTCGGTGGTGGCCTTCGCGGTGCGCTCGGCGAGCTTGCGCACCTCGTCGGCGACCACCGCGAAGCCGCGTCCGGCCTCGCCGGCGCGCGCTGCCTCGATCGCGGCATTGAGCGCGAGCAGGTTGGTCTGGTCGGCGATCTCGCGAATGGTGCGCACGATCCCGCCGATCTCTTCGGAGCGTTCGCCGAGCGCGGCGATCAGTTGCGCCGAGCGTCCGACCGAGTCGGCGATGCGGGCGATCTCGGCGGCGGCCTCGGAGACGATGTGGCTGCCGTGTTGCGACAGCGTGCGCGCCTCCTCGGCGTCGCTGGCCGAGTCGCGGGCGTGTTCGGCCACCACTTCGACCCCGGCGCTCATCTCGCCGATGGTCTGAGCCATGCGCGCCGAGGCCTCGCCCTGTGCCGCCGAGTCGTCGGCCAGGGCGCGGGCGTTGGCGGCGAGGGTGTCGGCCGCTTCGGCGAGTCGCTGGGCGTCGTAGAGGACCTTGCCGATGATCCCCTGGAAGCTCTCGATCAGGGTGTTGTAGTGCCGGGCGCAGTGACCGGCGGGGCTGGTCGAGACCGTGGCGCGGCGGGCGAGGTCACCGTCGGCGCGGGTGCGCGCGAGCACATCGGCAAAGCCCCTGAGTTCGGCACCGAGGGTGCGTTCGAGGAGCAGCCAGGCGGTCGCGCCGAGCAGGAGCGCGAGCACCAGTTGTCCACCGAGGACGGTCATCGAAAGGGCGCCGCTCGCTAGCGCGAGCGCGCATCCACCAAGCCCGGACAGGACGCCCAGGGTCATGCCGATCATCCAGAATCGCATATCGAGTGGTCTCATGCTGCCGCGCTTGGTGCGCGGTCTTTCGTTGTGGTGGCATAGACGTCGCTCCTGCTCCGACGCCGCTCTCTAGAGGGCATTCTAGCGGTATCCGTGGATGCTTCGTGTACCCCTGTCGTCGCTTAAACACGAATGCCCCCTTAGAGTGCGAGGTTGGTCGCATTGCTCCATCGTGGTGCGATGCCGATTGGGGCATGGGTGTTCGACGGGGCGCTTGCACCGTGAGGGGGCGAGGCGTGATCGCTTGGTGCCTCAGCGGCTTAGGACGCTCGCCGATGCGCGGCACTTGGGTGTTGGTCTGGATCGTGCTTAATGGCCCCCCGCTGAATTGATCCAAGGGGTTTCCTCGACATGATGCAGCCTTCCCAGGCGGGCACGGATGTGCTCTTTCTACTCGTCGGTGCGGTGATGGTGCTGGCCATGCACGCCGGCTTCGCCTTTCTCGAGGTCGGGACCGTCCGTGCCAAGAACCAGGTCAATGCGCTGGCCAAGATCATGGCCGATTTCGCGGTCTCGACCATCGCCTATTTCTTCATCGGCTACAGCCTCGCCTATGGCATCGACTTCTTCAGCGGCGCCGAGGTGCTGCAGGAGAAGAACGGCTACGAGCTGATGCGCTTTTTCTTCCTGCTGACCTTCGCTGCGGCGATCCCGGCGATCGTCTCCGGCGGCATCGCCGAGCGCGCGCGCTTCTATCCGCAGCTGCTCGCCTCCTTTCTCGTCGTCGGCTTGCTCTATCCGAGCTTCGAGGGCGTGGTCTGGAATGGTGCACTCGGGGTGCAGGCGTGGCTCGAGACGCACCTCGGTGCGCCCTTCCACGACTTCGCCGGCTCCGTGGTGGTGCACGGTTTCGGCGGCTGGCTTGCCCTGGCTGCGGTGTTGCTGCTCGGCGCGCGTCAGGGGCGCTATCGCCGCGACGGCACCATGCTCGCGCACCCGCCGTCCTCGATCCCCTTCCTCTCGCTCGGCGCCTGGACCCTCACCGTCGGCTGGTTCGGCTTCAACGTGATGTCGGCGCAGAGCGTGGAGGCGGTGAGCGGGCTGGTGGCGGTCAACTCGCTGATGGCGATGGTCGGCGGCATCCTCGCGGCGCTGCTGGCCGGGCGCAAGGATCCGGGCTTTCTCCACAACGGGCCGCTCGCCGGGCTGGTGGCGGTGTGCGCCGGCTCCGACCTGATGCACCCGCTCGGCGCCCTGGCAACCGGCGCCGTGGCCGGGGCGATCTTCGTCTACACCTTCACCCTGGCGCAGAACCGCTGGCGCATCGACGACGTCCTCGGGGTGTGGCCGCTGCACGGGCTCTGCGGGCTCTGGGGCGGGCTTGCGGCGGGGATCTTCGGTCTGCCGCTGCTCGGTGGTCTGGGCGGGGTGAGCCTCGCCTCACAGGCCCTCGGCAGTCTCGCCGGGGCGCTGTTCGCCTTCGTCGGCGGTGCGCTGGTCTACGGCATGGCCAAGGGGCTGTTCGGCATCCGGCTGAGCGACGAGGAGGAGTCTCTCGGCGCCGACCTCAGCATCCACCGCATCACCGCGCAGCCTGACTACAATCGCGGCGAGGTCTGAGCGGCGGTGTCGCGCCGAGCGCCTCGTAGACCCCGTCCCAGAGACGGATACGGGCGCACAGCGCCTCCTCGGCGGCGGTCTCGGCCTCCTCGATGCGGCGCGGGTCGTCATCGCACAGCACCTCGAGCAGGCGCATCGACAGCGGGCCGTGGAAGTCGCTGTCGAGTTCGATGTGGCGTTGCAGGTAGGCGTGGAAGATCGGCGCCCGCTCCGGGGTGATCGCCATGTCCTCGAGCAGTCGGCGGAACAGCATCGGGATCAGCGTCTCGCGGCCATGGGCGAGGGCGGCGGCGGCCAGGTGCGGCTTGCCCTCGCGGATGAAGCCGAAGGTGGTCTCGGTGAAGTAGCGCGCCGGCAGCGGCACCAGCTCGGGGTCGTAGAGCAGCGCGTCGAGCGGCTCGCGGGCGAGTCGCGCGACGAAGCGGCGCGCGGGCTCGGGGTCGGCGCCGACCTCGGTCATGGCGCGGCAATAGAGTTCGAAGTGGCTGGCGTAGAGGGGCGTGGCGGCGCTGGCTTCGAGGACGTCGGACTCCTCCTCGAGGACCAGCTGGTTGATGAAGTAGCGCAGCGCTGGGTCGCCCTGTGGCCGCCACGGCAGGTCGGTCGGGGCGAGCTGACGCTGCAGGTACTTGATCAGCGACATGAAGTCCCACACCGAGTACACGTGGTGCTGCATGAAGATACGCAGCTGTCCGATGTCCTCGATGGCGGCATAGATGGGGTGCCGCTCGAGTTGCTGCCGCAGTGGTTGGAGGTGATCGAGATCGGGTGATGTCATGCGCCTGTCCTCGTGATCGAATCATTCCTTGGGTCTCGAGACATCACTATAGGCGAGCGCGTGCGATCGGGTGGCGGCCGGCGGGGGCGGGACGTTAGTGCAACCGGGTCTGCTGTGTCCAGCGACTGTAGTAGGTCTGCATCAGCGCCCGGACCGGCTCGGGGTAGTCGCGCGTCTCCATCTGCTCCATGCCCTCGCGGAAGAACCCCGGCGCCAGCTCCGGGGCCAGCTCGATGAGCGCCTCGAAGGCCTCGCGCATCAGCGCTGGCTGCTGGGTGCGGGTGGCGACGATGGCGCGGTTGTAGAGCAGCACCCGCCAGGCGCGGGCGGCCTCGGGACTGGCCGGGTCCTGCAGCCGCTCGGCGCCGATGCCGTCGAGGATCTCGGAGATCAGTCGGTGCAGGACCAGTAACTCATCGGGATCGGCGGTGGTGTTGGCCAGTCCGGCGGCGGCGTCGACCAGTGGCGCGGGGCGCAGCAACTCGCCGCCGTGGCGCAGCACCCAGCAGCTCAGTGGCAGCGCCAAGGTGGTGACGCGCCGGGCCAGCGTCGGCAGTTGCAGCGCGCGGGCGATCGCGGCGAGTTCGGCGAGCAGGTCGAGCCCGTGGATGAGTCGCTGGGTGAGTGCGCGCTCGCGGGCGTAGAGGTCGAACTCGCCGTCTCGCGCCGGACCCAGCGTGCTGGTCTCGAGCGTGGCGAGCAGCCGGTCGAGCGCTTCGAGCGGCACGCCGGGGTCGTTCTCGGGCGGATTGGTCGCGCCCTCGAAGGCGTCACGGATCTCGTCGCCGATCTCGGTGAGTCGCTGGGCGATGCGGGACAGGTCGACCGGAGCTAGCATGCTGGGATGATCCTCGCGCGGATGGGTCGGGGTGAGAGAGTCGCCAAGCCGACGCCACCTCCGCGCCCGCCTTGCGGTAGACTAGCATGATGATCCCGATTCCCGATCTGCACACCCATTCGACCGCCTCCGATGGAACCCTGTCCCCTGGCGCGCTGATCGAGCGCGCCGCGCGCGCCGGTCTGACGACCTTGGCGCTGACCGACCACGACACCACCGCCGGGGTCGAGGAGGCCGCCGCCGCGGCTGCGGGCCGTGGCTTGACGCTGGTGCCCGGGGTCGAGGTCTCGGTCACCTGGAACGCCCGTACCATCCATGTGGTAGGGCTCAAGGTCGACCCTGTCAACCCCGAGCTTGCACAGGGGCTGGCGCGGTTGCGCGCGTTTCGCGACTGGCGCGCCAAGGAGATCGGGCGACGGCTGGCCAGGCACGGTATCCACGGCGCCTACGAGGGCGCGCGTGCGCGCTCCGGGGGGCAGCTGATCGGGCGTACGCACTTTGCCCGTTTCCTCGTCGAGCAGCGCTTGGCCGCCGACACCAGTGATGTGTTCAAGCGCTTTCTCACCACCGGCAAGCCGGGGCATGTCGCCGGCGACTGGGCGAGCCTGGAGGAGGCGGTGAGCTGGATCCGCACCGCCGGCGGTCAGGCGGTGATCGCCCACCCCGCGCGCTACCGGCTCACCCGCACCAAGCTGTTGCAGCTAATCGGTGAGTTCCGCGAACACGGCGGTTGCGGGATCGAGGTAGTGACCAGCAGCCACAGCCGCGACGAGATCTTCACCTTCGCCCGTCACGCCCGCGAGCAACGCCTGCTGGCCTCGGCGGGTTCGGATTATCACGGTCCCGAGCAGCCCTGGTTGATGCTCGGACGGTTGCCGCCGCTGCCCGACGGGTGCGTCCCGATCTGGCGCGATTGGTCGTCGTGCGCCGTCCTCGACGATGCCGCGCGCGCGACCTGTTAAGGACACAGAGATGGCGCAGTTCTTCCAGATTCATCCGGTCAATCCGCAGCCACGGCTGATCCGTCGCGCGGTGGAGATCCTGCTCAAAGGCGGGGTGATCGTCTATCCCACCGACTCCTCCTACGCGCTCGGCTGTCAGCTCGGCGAGAAGTCGGCGATGGAACGCATCCGCCGCATCCGTCGCCTCGACGACAAGCACAACTTCACCCTGGTCTGTCGCGATCTCTCCGAGATCACCACCTATGCCAAGATCGACAACCAGGCCTTCCGTCTGCTCAAGTCGCTGACCCCCGGACCCTATACCTTCATCCACCACGCCACCAAGCAGGTGCCGCGCCGACTGCTCCACCCCAAACGCAAGGCGATCGGCATTCGCGTACCGGACAACGAGATCTGTCGCGCGCTGCTCGGCGAACTCGACCAGCCGATCCTCAGCTCGACGCTGATCATGCCCGATGACGAGCACCCGCTGACCGATCCTTACGACATGCGCGAGCTGCTCGACAAGCATGTCGATCTGGTCATTGACGGCGATTTCTGTGGGCTCGAGCCGACCACGGTGATCGACATGACCGCCGAGCCCCCCGAGGTCGTCCGCCAGGGCAAGGGCGAAGCCGCCCCGCTGAGCTGAGCCCACGATCATGGAAACGCTCAATCATCTCCAGTGGCTGGCGGTGCTGGCCCTTCCGGTACTGTTCGCGATCACCGTGCACGAGGCCGCCCACGGCTGGATGGCCAGTCGGCTCGGGGATCGCACGGCGTGGATGCTGGGGCGGGTGACCCTCAACCCGCTGCGCCACATCGACCCCATCGGCACCCTGCTGGTGCCGGCGCTCACCTTCGTGCTGGTCGGCTTCCTCTTCGGCTGGGCCAAGCCGGTGCCGGTGGTCTATCGCAATCTGCGCCGGCCACGTCGCGACATGGCCCTGGTTGCGCTCGCCGGTCCCGGCGCCAACCTGTTGATGGCGCTGGGCTGGGGGTTGGTGATCGAGTTCGGGCTGTGGTTGGGGCCAGAGACGGCCTGGGCGGCGTTGCCGCTGGTCTACATGGGCGCGGCCGGGGTGCTGATCAACGTCTTCCTCATGGTGCTCAACCTGTTCCCGCTGTTACCCTTGGACGGTGGGCGTGTACTGAATGCGCTGCTGCCGCCGTCCCTGGCGCTGTGGTTTGCTCGACTCGAACCCTTTGGTCTGATCCTCCTGCTGGCCCTCCTGGTCACCGGCGTGCTCGGCGCGATCCTGCTGCCACTGGTCGCCGACACCGTTGCCCTGCTACCGGGCGCGAGGGTCGTCATGGAACTGTTTTTCGTCTGACGCGAGGCCGTTAATCCTTGAATTCCGTCTCCGCACAACACTCGCGCGTCCTCTCCGGGATGCGCCCGACCGGTCGACTCCATCTCGGCCATTATCACGGCGTGCTCAAGAACTGGGTTGAACTCCAGCACGAGTACGATTGCTACTTCTTCATCGCCGACTGGCATGCGTTGACCACAGCCTATGAGGATCCCACCGCGATCCCGGCCAACATCTGGGAGATGGCGATCGACTGGTTGGCCGCCGGGGTCACCCCTGGTGCCGCGACCATGTTCGTGCAGTCACGGGTGCCCGAGCACGCCGAGCTGCACCTGCTGCTGTCGATGATCACCCCGCTGGGCTGGCTCGAGCGGGTGCCGACCTACAAAGACCAGCAGGAACGGCTCAAGGAACTCGACCTGGCCACCTATGGCTTCCTCGGTTACCCGCTGTTGCAGAGCGCCGACATCCTCATCTACAAGGCCGGACAGATCCCGGTCGGCGAGGACCAGATCGCTCACGTCGAACTGACGCGCGAGGTGGCGCGCCGCTTCAACCACATCTATGGTCGCGAGCCCGACTTCGAGGAGAAGGCCGAGGCGGCGCGGCGCAAGATGGGCAAGAAGAACGGCAAGCTGTTCGACAAGCTCCGCCGCGCCTACCAGGAGCAGGGCGATCAGGAGGCGCTGGAGGTGGCGCGCGCGCTGCTCGAGGGCCAGGCCAACATCACCATGGCCGATCGCGAGCGGCTGTTCGGCTATCTCGAGGGCGGTGGTCGCGAGATCCTCCCCGAGCCCCAGCCGCTGCTGACCAAGGCCTCGCGGATGCCGGGGCTGGACGGACAGAAGATGTCCAAGTCCTATGGCAACACCATCTCGCTGCGCGACCGTCCCGAGGAGGTCGAGAAGGCGATGCGCACCATGCCCACCGATCCGGCGCGGGTGCGCCGTACCGATCCGGGCGACCCGGAGAAATGTCCGGTGTGGCAGTTCCACCAGGTCTATTCCGACCCAGCGGTCTGCGATTGGGTGCAACAGGGCTGCCGTTCGGCCGGGATCGGTTGCATCGAGTGCAAGCAGCCGGTAATCGATGCCGTCTGTGCCGAATTGAAGCCGATCCAGGCCCGTGCCGAGGAGTTTGCCGCCCAGCCCGAGCTGGTGCGCAGCATCCTCAACGAGGGTTGCGAGAAGGCGCGTGACGTCGCCCGCGAGACTCTCGAGGAGGTCCGTCACGCGATGTCGCTGGTGATGGTCTGAACCGCCCCCGGTCACGCGCCAGCGCGCACGTCGATCGGATGACCATGGATCGAGCAGGAGAGGCGTGTCCGCGTACGGGCGTCTCGTCTGCCCCGCTGCCCGCTGAGGGTGGCGGGGAGGCGGGTGCGCCCCTCGCCCTGATCCGGGGGACGCCGGTCTTGACGCTGCCGCAGGATCTCTACATCCCGCCCGACGCGCTGGAGGTCTTTCTCGAGACCTTCGAGGGACCGCTCGACCTGCTGCTCTATCTGATCAAGCGTCAGAACCTCGACATCCTCGACATCCCCATCGCCGACATCACCGCGCAGTACATGGAGTACGTCGAGCTGATGAGCGAGCTGCGTCTGGAACTCGCCGCTGAGTATCTGCTGATGGCTGCGATGCTCGCCGAGATCAAGTCGCGCATGCTGCTGCCACGCCCGGTCGCCGCCGAGGACGAGGAGGGCGACCTCGACCCGCGCGCCGAGCTGGTGCGCCGGTTGCTCGAGTACGAGCGTTTCAAGCGCGCCGCGCAGGCGATCGATGCCCTGCCGCGACTCGAGCGCGACCTCTTCCCGGTTGCCGCCGAGCTGCCGCCGACCGAGATCCGTCGGTTGCCGCCGCCGGTCGAACTCGACGAGCTGATCGGCGCGCTGCGCGCGGTGCTGGCACGGGCCGATCTCTATGTCAGTCACCGGGTCGAGCGTGAGTCGCTGTCGCTGCGCGAGCGCATGTCGATGGTGCTCGAACGGCTCGGTGGCGGTGGTTTCCGCCGCTTCACCGAGCTGTTCGATCTCACCGAGGGCCGCGCCGGCGCGGTGGTGACCTTCCTCGCGGTGCTCGAGCTGGTCAAGAGCGCGACCCTGGAGCTGGTCCAGCCCGAGCCCTTCGCCCCGATCCACGTCCGGCTGCGCGACAGCGGCGCCGACGAGAGCCAGGAACACGATGACGCCACAGCGGCTTAAACAGATCGTCGAGGCGGCGCTGTTCGCCGCCGATGCCCCGGTGAGCAGCGAGCGGTTGCTGCAACTGTTCGAGGACCACGAGCGCCCCGCGCGCGGGGCGCTCGATCGCGTCCTGGTCGAGCTTGCCGAGGACTATGCCGAGCGCGGCATCGCCCTGGTCGAGGTCGCCAGCGGCTGGCGCGTGCAGGTGCGCGCCGAACTCGCCCCCTGGGTCGGGCGGCTGTGGGAGGAGCGCGCGCCGCGTTACTCGCGCGCGCTGCTCGAGACCCTGGCGCTGATCGTCTATCGTCAGCCGATCACCCGGGGCGAGATCGAGGAGATCCGCGGCGTCTCGGTCAGCACCAACATCATCCGTACCCTGCTCGAGCGCGAGTGGGTGCGGGTGGTGGGGCATCGCGACGTCCCCGGTCGGCCGGCGCTCTATGCCACCACCCGACGCTTTCTCGACTACTTCGGGCTGCGCTCGCTCAACGAGCTGCCGCCCTTGGCCGAGATCCGCGAACCGGAGCTATTGTTCAACGAGGAGCTGGCGCTCGAGGCGCCGCCCCAACCCCATTCCACGTCCCAGGAGACCGCGCGTGCGGTCCCGGAGCAACACAACGATGAAGAATGACCGACGCCCGGGTCCTCGGGTGCCACAGGAAGAGCCGGTGCGGCTGCAGAAGCTGCTCGCCGAGGCCGGTCTCGGTTCGCGCCGCGAGATCGAGGGCTGGATCACTGCCGGGCGGGTGCGCGTCAACGGCGAGCTGGCCACGCTCGGCGATCGCGCCACCCGCGCCGACCGTATCCGCGTCGACGGGCGCGACGTGCGGCTGCAGCGTCAGCGCGACATCGAGCGCCAGGTGATCGTCTACCACAAGCCCGAAGGCGAGGTGGTCACCCGGCGCGACCCCGAGGAGCGCGCCACGGTGTTCCGTCGGCTGCCACGTCCCAAGCAGGGGCGCTGGATCGCCGTCGGGCGGCTCGACATCAACACCTCCGGGCTGATCCTGTTCACCACCGATGGCGAGCTGGCCAACCGGCTGATGCACCCCTCGCGTGAGCTCGAGCGCGAGTACGCGACACGTATCCTCGGCGAGCCGAGCCAGGAGACGCTGGCCCAGCTCACCCAGGGCATCGAGCTGGAGGACGGTCCGGCGCGCTTCGACCATATCGAGTCGCGCGGCGGCAGCGGCGCCAACCGCTGGTATCACGTGGTGTTGCATGAGGGGCGCAACCGCGAGGTGCGGCGGCTGTGGGAGGCGGCGGGGCTGACCGTCAGCCGACTGATCCGGGTGCGCTACGGCAACATCGAACTTGGTCGGCGGCTGTTCCCGGGGAACTGGCGAGCGCTCGACGAGCAGGAACTCAACGGTTTGTTGACCCTCGTCGGCATGGCGCCGTCGCGCCCGCCGCGCCGTGGTCCGGGCGGCGGACCACGGCGCCGGGGCTGAGCGGGGCGATCAGTAGTGCGGCGGTGGCGGCTCGTCGGTGGGCGCGCCACCCGTCTGATCGTCGCGTGCGCTGAGCGCTGAGGTGATCCAGGCGCGCATCTTGGCGAGTTCCTCGCGCAGTGTGTCGATCTCGGTCTGCTGACGGGTCACCACCGCGTTGAGCTGCTTGAGGTCGTCTTCCTGATAGGTCAGGCGCAGCTGCAGCTCGGTGATGGCCTCGTCCTGGGGTGTAATCTCGGTCATAGGTAGAGCAGGATGGTGAAGTAGTGACTGATGCTGCCGGCGAGCACGAACAGATGCCAGATGCCGTGACACCAGGGGAAGCGATCGTCGAGGACGTAGAAGACCACGCCCACGGTGTAGAAGAGCCCCCCGGCGAGCAGCCACCAGAATCCCGCCTTGGGTAGCGCCGCGATCAGCGGATCGAGCGCGAACACCACCAGCCAGCCCATCGCCAGATAGATCAGGATCGGCAGCACCCGTGCGCCCTTGCGCGGCAGCGATTCGAGGATCATGCCGATCACCGCCAGCCCCCAGACCGCGCTGAACAGCCACCAACCGACGCTGCCCTGCAGTGCGAGCAGGGTGAAGGGGGTGTAGGTGCCCGCGATCAGCAGATAGATCGCATGATGATCGAGCATGCGGAAGATCTGCTTGGCGCGTCCGCGCAGGCTGTGATAAAGGGTCGAGAACAGATAGAGCAGAAACAGCGTGACCCCATAGATGGTCAGGCTCGAGATCCGTACCGCGCCGCCCTCGGTGCTGGCGAGGGTGATCATCACGGTGACCCCGATCAGGGCGAGCACCGCGCCCACCAGATGTGTGATGCTGTTGAAGCGTTCTCCTGCGTACACGATTCACCCTTAACTGTGGCGCTGATGACCTCGCGAGGCGCGTGGTCGTCGCGATGAGACATGGTTCGACACCATCCCGGCGGCCGTGCCTGGACGTGGAGGATGACGGGCCGAGGAGGGAGTGGCTGAGTGCGATTGCATTATTACACAGCCGGACGCGGATGCCAGACCGTGCGGTCAGTCGCCAGCGGCCAGCGGCCAGCGGCCAGCTCCCAGCTCCCAGCTCCCAGTGGGCGTTCTTCCTCCCGCCGTCGCCGCTGGACATCAACCGCGCCACCATCATCGACGCCGAACCTCCCCACTGGCGGCTGTCGGCTGGTGGCTGGACGCTGAAAGAGTCCCAGCAGTGGCCAGCTCCCAGCTCCCAGCTCCCAGTGGGCGCTCTTCCTCCCACCGTCGCCGCAGGACATCAGCCGCTGTCGCCATCATCGGCGCCGACCCTCCCCACTGGCGGCTGTCGGCTGGTGGCTGGACGCTGAGCGCCACCAGCTTCCGTTGGGCGCCCTTCGGCATCGCGCAACATCGAATCCCTTTGCGTCCTTCGCGCCTTCGCGGTTCAATCCCCCTGGTAGCTGGTAGCTGGTAGCTGGTAGCTGGTAGCTGGTAGCTGGTAGCTGGTAGCTGGTAGCTGGTAGCTGGTAGCTGGTAGCTGGTAGCGGTAACGAGGTGGTCATGACCGAGTCATCGGATCGACAGGACGGCGAGGGCTGGCGCGCGCGCTGGCGGCGTGTGCGCGAGGTGCTGCTCGACCCCAGGGTCGACGAGGCGGCGCTCGCGCGCACCCTGGCCGCGGCGCGCGAGCGCCATCCGCCGCCGGTGGTGTGGCTGGTGGGCAAGACCCAGTCGGGCAAGAGCTCGATCGTGCGCACGCTCACGGCGAGCAGCGCCGCCGCGGTCGGCGACGGCTTCCGTCCCTGTACCAGGACCGCGCGGCTCTACGATTTCCCCGCCGAGCTGCCGTTGGTGCGCTTCCTCGACACCCGCGGGCTCGGCGAGATCGACTACGACCCGGCCGAGGACATCCGCTTCTGCGAGTCGCAGTCGCACCTGCTGCTGGCGGTGATGAAGGTCGCCGATCCCAATCAGCAGGCAGTGCTCGAGGTGCTGCGCGAGGTCCGTCGGCGCCACCCCGAGTGGCCGGTGGTGGTCGCCCAGACCGGGTTGCACGAACTCTATGCGCGGGTCACCGATCCGCACCCGACACCCTATCCGTTCGACCACGACCCCTGGCCGATGGACCTGCCGAACGATCTGGTCCGCGCGCTGCGTGCCCAACGCGACGCGCTCGGCGAGCTGCCGGGGACGGCCGAGGTGCGCTGGGTGGCGATCGACCTGACCCTGCCGGAGGACGGCTTCGCGCCACCGGACTACGGTATCGAGGCGCTGTGGTCGGCGCTCGACGGGGTCTCCAGCCTGCGTCTGACCGAGCTGCTGCGGGCCGATCCCGAGGTGCGCGACCTGTTCGCGCGCAGCGCCCATCCGCACATCGTCGGCTATGCCCTGACCGCGGCCGGGGTCGGTGCGCTGCCGGCGGTCGACCTGGTCGGGGTGCCGGCGATCCAGGCCAAGCTGTTGCAGAGCCTCGCTGCGCTCTACGGCCAGCCCTGGTCACGGCGCGAGATCAGTGAGTTCCTCGGTCTGCTCGGCATCGGCGTGGGTGCGGCCTATGCCACCCATGCCGCCGGGCGCGCCCTGGTCAAGCTGGTGCCCGGACTCGGCCAGACGCTCGGCGCGCTGTGGGGGGCGAGCGCGAGCGGCGCCACCACCTATGCCCTGGGCAAGGCCGCCGGGGCCTATTTCAACGATCGTCGTCACGGCGTCGAGACCCAGGCGCGGGCGCTGCGCGCGCGCTTCGCCGCCGAGCTCGAGCGCGGACGGGCGCTGGTCGGTCGGGGGCGGCGATGAATCCGCTGTTGCGCTGGGTGGGGCGCTGGCGCGCGCTGGCGCTGGCGTTCTGGGCGCTGCCACCGCTGGCGTTGCTGCTCGCCGGTGGCTGGTGGCTCTATCAGCAGGGCATGGTGTTCTACTGGCTCCTCGGCGGGGCGCTCTGCGTGCTGCTCGGGCACGGGCTGATGCTGCTCGCGGCGCGGCGTGAGCGCGTCTGTCTGGCCGCGGCCCACACCGGCCCCGACCCCGACTGGACCCCGGGCGCGGTCGACGCCTGGGCGGTGGTCGAGCAGCAACTCGCCGAGCTGCGCCCGGAGGACTGGCCGCTGGGCGAGGGCATGCGTCTGGGGCTGCTCGGCCAGCAGACCCTGGAGCGGGTCGCCCGTCATTTCCATCCCGAGGTCGAGCAGCCGCTGCTCGAGCTGACCCTGCCGCATGCCCTGTTGGTGATCGAGCGCGCCAGCCACGACCTGCGTCTCAGCGTGACCGAGCAGATCCCCTTCAGCCACACCCTCACCCTCGGCATGCTGGCGCGGCTCTATCGCTGGAAGGGGTTTGCCGAGCGTCTCTACGGGCTCTATCGCGCCGGGCGCTGGGTGGCCAGTCCGACCAGCGCGTTGCTCGCCGAGGCGCTGTCGCGGCTACGCAGTCGCGGCTATGCGCTGGCGCGCGACGAGCTCTATGCCTGGGTGCTGCGCGAGTATGTGCGCAAGGTCGGTTATTACGCCATCGCCCTCTACAGCGGTCGGCTCTCGCTCGACGAGACGCCGGGTGCGGCGCCGCCGCGCCTTGATGAATCGGCGCGCGACCTCGACCGCTCCGAGCACGAGTCCGAGGTCGACGAGCCGCTGCGCATCCTGGTGCTCGGGCGCGCCAACGCCGGCAAGTCGAGCCTGATCAATGCGCTCTTCGGCAGCCTGCGTCTGGCCACCGACGCCTTGCCCGGCACCACCCGCGAGCCGACCCCGCTGCGTCTCGAACGCGACGGTCTGGCGCTGGGGCTGGTACTCGACACCCCCGGGCTGGAGCAGTTCGACGACGCGGCGCTGCACGCCGCGGCCGACACCGCCGACATGCTGCTGTGGGTGAGTCCGGCGCACCGCCCCGATCGCGCCACCGAACGCGCTCGACTTGATGCCCTGCGCGCCCATCTCGCCGCGCGCCCAGAGCGCCCGGCGCCGCCCCTGTTGCTAGTGCTCTCGCACATCGATCGGTTGCGCCCGGTGCGCGAGTGGGCGCCGCCTTATGATCTCAACAGCGCCGCTCGTCCCAAGGCGGCCAACATCCGCGCCGCGCTCGAACGCGCGAGCGCCGATCTCGCCGTCGCGGTGGCCGACGCCGTCCCGGTGGCGCTGCTGCCCGAGACGGCCTACAACGTCGATGACGCGCTGTGGTCGGCCCTGCTCGGGCGGCTCGATCGCGCCAGCCGCGCACGGCTGCTACGGGTGCGTGGCGCGCGTCAGGGTGGGGAGGATTGGCGCCTGCTGCGCCGCCAGCTCGCCAACGCCGGGCGCGTCCTGCTGCGCTGGCCGGGTGGCGGGCGCGACGACTGAGCGGCCTCAGCCCGGCGGCAGCAGGATCTCCACCTGTTCGGCCCCGGCCCGCCCGGCGAAGACCACGATGTCCTCGGCGATGGCGCGCCAGCACGCCGGCTCGATCTGTGCGAGCGCGCCGGTGGCGCTGGCGCGGTAGTGCAACCGACCGTCGCGCAGCGTGATGTCGATGCCGAGGTGCACCGCGGTGGGTGGCGTCGTCGCCGGGGTGAGCGCGAGTCGGAGCGCGCAGGCATTGGTCGCCAGGCGTGGCGCCAGGGTCTCGACCCGCGCCAGGCGGCAGCCGGTCTCGGTGCTGCGCAGGCGTAGCGCGTGGGCGAGTTCACGCTCGCAGAAACGCTGCATCGCCCGCTCGATGCCATGAACCCGACGCTGGGCCTCGTGCACCCGCCAGGGTGCCGGGCGCTCGTCGCGGAGCTGTTCGCGCAGCACCCGGCGCAGCCGGTCGAAGGCCTTGGGCTGGGTGCCGCTGTGGATCCCTCGGCGCAGCATCGCGCGCATGTGCTCGCCGTGCTCGCCGACCACCGCCGGCTCGATTCCAGGGTCCAGCCCCGGTCCCGAGGACGGGTGGTTGGCGGCATAGATCTTCCAGTTCTCCTTCAGCTCCCAGACCAGGAAGCCGGCCAGCCCCGGTAGCAGCAGCACGGTGAGGGTGGCGAAAGGGTAGGCGATGAGCTTCGGCAGCACCGACTCGGTGAGCGCCACCAGCACCCCGGTGATCGCCGGCAGGAAGGGTAGCAGCAGTTTGTGGGCGATGGTGACCAGCGGGAAGTGCTTGATCGGGTTGACCTGGGGCTCGACCAGCACGGTGACGTAGAACTGGATCAGTGACTGCATCAGGTTCCACAGCGGCGCCAGCAACGACTTGAGCAGCAGCTCGGGCACGGACTCGGCGAGATGGTGGCTGAGCAGCTCCTCGATGCGGTGCAGCCCCTGCTGGAAGCGTCGGGTGAATTCCTTGAAGAAGTCGAGCAGGGCCTTGACCAACCCGATCACCAGGGTCTGGTTGACCCGGCGCAGGAAGCCGCCGAGCGCGCTCACCGTCTGATCGACCAGCCGCCGCCCGAGGGGGGTGTTGTTGATCAGGATGCCGAGGGTGAAGGCCAGCCCGAACAAGGGGGCGCCGGGCTCGATGGCGAGCCCCTCGACCAGGCTGGCCAGCCCGATCAGCGGCAGCAGCGCCAGGGTGCCGGTGAGCAGCGGGCGCAGCAGGTTGTGGTCGAGCGCGCGGATGGCGCGGGTGGCGAGCAGGTTGGCCACCGGGCGCCAGCGCAGCAACCGGCGCAACCCGTCGAACAGCAGCAGTCGCAGCAGGGTGCCGAGCCCCTGCCAGAGGGCGATGAAGAACCGCCGGCCAATGCGGGTGTAGACGCCGAGGTTGACCATCATTGCCACCAGGGCGACCAGCCACAGCGGTGCCAGCTCGGGGTGGCTCTCGGGCGGTGCGAGCAGGCCGACGAGCAGGTCGAGGGTCTTGAGCCCGAGGAAGGCCAGCCCGAAGGGCAGCAGCAGGTGGCGCATCGCCAGGCGTCCGCCGGGGGTGCCGAAGAGCGGCGCACTGAGCTGTTGCAGGCCCTTGATATAGAGTTCGCCGGGCTTGTAGAGGCCGGGCAGGGCGCGGGCGGCGGCGCGGTCGAAGCGCGCCAGACGATCGCCGCCGAGCAGTTCGCGAGGACCGGGGTCGGGCAGGCGCAGGGTGTTGCGCGCGACGATGTCGCGCACATCGGTGAAACGCAGGTGACGGCGGTACTCGATGACATCGAGCAGCTCACAGAGCAGCTTGTGCGCGGCGACCCGCTGACGGTGGTCGTCGGGGGTGAAGCCGGCCTCATCGAGGATCCGCTCGAGGTGGGGGCGCAACTGGGTCTGCAATCGCTCGCTGTGACGCGCCGAGAGGGTGCGCAGCGGTGCGGCGCAGCGCTCGACCTCGGCCACCGTCCAGCCGATGCCGTCGAGTCTCGCCAGCCCGGTGTCGAGCGCGTGCAACGCCTTCAGCGTCGACTGGAAGGGGAGGATCTGGCGCAAGGGTCGTCGCCCGCCGCTCAGCATCCAGTGCAGGGGGCGCAGCCGGTAGTAGGTGGCACGCCCCTCATGCAGTACCTGCTCGAGCATCCGCAGCTGTGCCCGGGCGGCGCGGCAGCTGGCACCGTGGCGGTCCTCCTCGATCAGCCGGGCGATCAGCGCGCGCAGCGCCTGGGCCTCACCCGGCGGCAGCTTCCAGCGCACCGCGATGAGGTCACCGAGGGCCTGGCGGGCACGATCGATGCGGCGTGCGATGATCCGGGCAATCTGCTCGGCATCGGGCGCGCAGGGCTGGCCCATGCGCTGGAACAGCCGCTCGGCGTTGACCAGTTGCCACAGTGTCAGCGCATAGCGGTCGTTGAGCTCGGCACGCTGGGCCATGCGGATGGCATGACGGAAGAGCATCAGATAGGGGGCCATCAGCACCGCCGGCAGCCCGCGGGTGCGCCGCTCGAGACGCAGTCCGAGGGCGAGCAGCGCAGCGAGCAATGGGCCCAGGGTATTGAGCAGCCAGTCGCGCAGGCGCTGGTTCCAGCGCTGTCGGGGCAGCTGCGAGCCCTGATGGAGCGCGGCCAGGCAGGCCGAGTGCAAGGTGGCGGCGCGGGCGGGCGGCGCGCTGGCCGGTGTCGTCGGGGTACGTGGCGCCGGCGGTGGCAGCGGGGCGCGTACCCTCAGCCCCGGGTCGCCGGTGCCATAGGGCAGGGCGGTGGGCAATGGCAGGTGGCGCGGCGCCTCGCCACAGGCGCGATCGGGGCGGGTGCGCGCGAGCAGCGCCGTGAGCCGGTCGTCGTCGGGGGCGAGGTCGAGGGTCGCGAGCCAGGCATCGAGCGCCGCCCAGTCGGCGATCGCCGGGAACAGGAAGCCGCGCGTCCCCGGGGCGAAGCGGTGGAGCCGGACGAGCAGGGCGACGAAGGCGCGGCAGACCAGCGGGTCGGCGACGCCCTGGGGGATCAGCCCGTCGCGCCCCAGCACCTCGCGGATCTCGGCGAAGGCGCCAGCACCGATCAGCTCGATGAGCGTGGCGGTGGCGCGGGTCGGCACCTGCCCGCCGGCGAGCTGCCAGGCGCGCGCCACCTCAGCCTCGAAGCGCCGGCCCCAGTAGTCGCGCAGCAGCCGCACGAATCCCGCGCGATCGAGTCGCTGCTCGGGCGGGATCGGCAGCAGGATCACCTCGGCGGGCAGGTCGAGGCCCTCGATCACCGCCAGCGCCTCGGGGTTCTCGGTCTCGAGTCCGTGGAGGAAGTCGGCGCAGGGCATCAGCGCATAGCTTGGCTCGGGGATGGAGCCCTCATAGCCGTCTGGACCGAGCTGCTTGGCCACCAGTCGCTCGATGGCGCGAGGGTGGAAGAGGAACACGCCTTCGGTGGGGCGGAGGACGCGGGAACGAAAGGCGCGGGCGGTGCCGTCGTCGTCGGTGGGTTGCGACACGGTTGAGGTCATGCGCTCGGGGTGGAATGTTGGCGGGAACGGCGCCGGATTCGACCGGCCGCCGTCCCGATGGTTCGCGCCGGGGCGCCGGTCAGCCTCGTGCCGGCCCCTGGAGGATGCCCTGCTCGCCCTCGCTCTTGGCGATCAGCACCGCGCCGCAGGAGTCGCCGAAGACGTTCACCGAGGTGCGCATCATGTCGAGGATGCGGTCGACGGCGAGGATCAGACCGATGCCCTCGAGCGGCAGGCCGACGGCGGCGAGAATGATCGAGATCGCCACCAGGCTCGCCGCCGGGATCCCGGCCACCCCGATCGAGGTGGTCAGCGCCAGCAGCACCACGGTGATCTGGGTGGCGAGCCCGAGCTCGATGCCGTAGGCCTGGGCGATGAAGATGACCGCCACGCACTCGTAGAGCGCGGTGCCGTCCATGTTGACGGTGGCGCCGAGCGGCAGCACGAAGCTGGTGGTGCGGTTGGACACCCCGGCGTTCTTCTCCAGCGACTCCATGGTCAGCGGCAGGGTGGCCGAGGAGGAGGCGGTGGAGAAGGCGGTGAGCAATGCGGCGCTCATCGCCTGATAGTGACGCAACGGGTTGAAGCCGGCGAGCAGCAGCAGCAGCGGCAGGGTGATGAAGAAGTGGATACCGAGTGCGGCGACCACGGTGAGGAAGAACAGCGCCAGCGGGCCGAAGACCTCGATTCCCGAGTCGGCCACCGTCTTGGCCACCAGGGCGAAGACGCCGAGCGGGGCGAAACGCATGATGAGGTCGGTGATTCGCATCATGATCGCGAACATGCCGTTCCAGAAATCGCCCTGGACCTTGGCGTGATCGCCCTCGATACGGGTGAGATAGTAGCCGTAGAGCAGGCTGAAAAAGATCAGTCCGAGCATCTGGCCGGCACTGGCGGCGGCGACCACGTTGGTCGGGATCATGCGCAGGAAGACCTCGACGATGTCGCCGGCGTCCTTGTCGGCGAACTGCGCCTCGAAGCCGGCGCGCTCGGCACTCAAGCCGAAGACCTCCTGGGCCGAGCCCTCGACCACCCCGGGTTGCAACAGGTTGACCACGAACAACCCGGCGAGCACCGCCAGCAGGGTGGTGAGCACGTAATAGCCGATGGTCTTGGCCCCCAGGCGCCCGAGGTTGCGCGAGCCGCCGATGCCCGAGACGCCGACGATGATGGAGGAAACCACCAGGGGTACAATCAGCATCTTCAGGGCATTCAGGAACAATTGCCCGATGAAGTCGAAGATCGAATAGACGCTGACCCCGAGCAGGGCGGCCTCGCGACCGGCCAGCAGGCCGGCCACGATGGCCAGGACGAGGGCGATGAGGATCTGCCAGTGGAGCTTGAGTTTGAAAAAGGCCATCGATGCCTCCGGCGTCGATCGGGTGGCCGGGCGGTGCGTCACCTGCGGGGCGCGGCATCCCGATCGCTGTTCTGGTGATTAGGTCCTTGGTCAGGCGTTGCTTTTGTTGCGTTTCGGGCGGTCGCGCACGGGCGATCCCGAGGGGACGGGTGGGGGCTTTCACAGTCCCTGTGCGGTGGCGCGTCGATCATCGTCCCAGCAATCGATCGCGCACTGGTGGTGCGAGTCGCGGTATGTTCGGGGATTGGACGCCCGAGTCCGCGGTGGAGCTGCTCCCTGGAGCGCGTCCCGGGAGCGGGCACGCGGTGGCGAGCGTCCGATTGATTCCGCCTCGGGAATCGATCAGCATCCCGGTGATGGCCAAGGATCGCCGTTGGCCGCCACTGGGGGAGATCGTCTGCGTGCGGGATCATAGCATGGCTTCGTCAATGGTCCCGGCCGTGGCGGTGCCGTATGGAAACATCAGGCCGCGGGATGGATGTGCCTTCCGCGGCGTTCACACTGGAGCGATGACTGTCGACCATGCACTACCGAGTCTTTTATCTGTTCGAACGGGCGGGTGAGGCCGTCTCCTCGGCCAGCGCGGTGGAGATGAGCGCGCGGGCGATTCGCGAGCAGCTGTTGCCGCGACTGCAGAGCGAGGACGACTATCTGGGCATCATCGATGCCGACGAGAACGTGCTGCAGATCCTTTTCGAACCCGCCGCATCGCGTTACTGGGTCGAGTTGCCGATCGATGCCGCCAAGGCCTCTTACGGTCGCCACATGGCGCTCGAGGAACTCGATGAGCTGATGCAGTGCCTGCCCCAGGTCTTCGATCGCGCAGCCATCCCAGGGCTCGAGTACCGCCCCTGGTGAGCGGTGCACATCACTCGGCGCGACATCGTCCGCCATCCACGGCGGGTGGTGTCGTCGCCCATTGCCTGGCGGCCCTTGCCGCCGCCGTCCGGTGGTCGCTAAGATAGACGCGACCGAGGCCGTCACCGCTGCTTGACGAGGACGATACGCTGGTGGAGCGTCAAGAATGACGGCGACGTGTTCGGTCTGTTCGCGACCGCCGCGATCCGCTCGATGTGTACCCGGCAGACATGTGATATCGCGTAGTGTCGTATCCCCTCGCTCGTACAGATCGCGTCCCGCCGGATCCCACCAGAGACCCCCGGTCAGGTCCAGGTTCAACCGCCCTTCCGATGTTGCGCACACCGCGCGCATGGCGCCGAGATCATGCCCGGCGCGGTCGTGTCGTTGCCGTGTGTCCTGGACTTCCATGTCATCGATCAGATGCTACCCGCCGTCCGGCATGGCGGAGTCGGTTGCTGTTGCCCCCTGATCATCCGCCCCAGCGGTCTCCATCCCCCGTTCCTAGGTCCCTGTGATGTCCCGATCCCTCTCGCTGAAGAAACGTCTGCTCCTGATCATCGCCCTGTCCGGCACCCTATTCCTGGTCATTGGCTTCGGCTCGCTGCAGTGGGTCAAGCAGCGGCTGACCGAGGGCGTGGTGGCCGAGCGCGCCGAGACCCTGCGGCTGGTGCTCGACGAGCGTCTACACGCCAAGAACAACTTCGGGATCGGTACCACGGTGGCCCTGGCGCAGAGCCCGAGCATCATCTCCATCTTCACCGATGCGACGCCCGGAGGTGATGAGTTGGCGCGAATCTCGGCGCTCTATCGCGCCACCACCAACTATCGCGGTCTGCGCTTCCAGTTGCGTGATCCCGAGGGGCGGCTGATCGTGCGCAGCTGGAACCCGCGTGGGATGGATCTTGCTTCGGCGCCTCTGCGGCCGCTCGTCGAGCGCAAGTCGCACGCCGAGTTCGAGGTCGGTGAGTTCGGCGTGAACATCCACGCCTTCGCGCCGGTGTTCGACGGCGAGCGCTATCTGGGCAGTCTGGAGATGATCCAGGGCGTCGGTAGTGTCAGCCGCAACTTCCAGGCCGACGCGTTGCAGTATGTCCTGCTGATCGATGCCGATCACGCCCGCGCCTTGCCCGCGCTGCGTGACAATACCGCCGTGGGCGACTGGGTGCTGGCCAATGATCGTTGGTTCGATGCCGAGGCGTTGGCCTTCGCGCGCAGCCTGGTCGATGCCGATGGCGCCCTGCCGCATCACCCCAAATGGGTGACTGCGGACTGGTTCGTGGTCGCCACGCCGGTGCTCGATGACAGCGGCAACCGTATCGGGGTGCACCTGATCGGCGAGCCGAGGACGCGACTCGAGCAGCGCGTGGCGAGCACCACCCTGCTGGCCTGGTTGCTCAACGGTATGCTGCTGGTGCTGCTGCTGGGGCTGGCCGGGGCCATCACCTGGGCGGTGCAGCGCTATGTCGCGCGTCCGATCAAGGGCGCCGTCGATCAGCTCGCGCGGATGGAGGCGGATCTGACGCTGCGTCTCGACATCACCAACGATGACGAGATCGGCACCCTGTTCGGCGCGCTCAACCGCCACACCGAGACGCTGCACCGGATCATCCAGGAGGTGGCGGGGACCGCCACCGAACTCGACGACTCGGCGCAGCAGTTGCTCGCCGCCGGTGACCAGACCATCGCGTTGGCGCGTGAGCAGCAGCAGGAGACCGATCATGTCGCCTCGGCGAGCACCGAGATGGCCGCCTCGGCGCGCTCGGTCTCGCAGCATGCCGATGACACCCGCGCTGCAGCCGAGGCCGCCGAGCGTCATACCACCGAGGGTGGCGATGAGGTGCGTCGCACCACTGCCGCGATCGACCAGCTGGCCACGCAGATGCATGAGATGCAGCCGGTGGTCGAGCGTCTCGAGCGCGGTAGCGCGGGTATCGGCCAGGTGATCGAGGCGATCGCGGCGATTGCCGAGCAGACCAATCTGCTCGCGCTCAATGCCGCAATCGAGGCGGCGCGCGCCGGCGAGGCCGGACGCGGTTTCGCGGTGGTCGCAGACGAGGTGCGCAACCTCTCCAACCGGACCCAGGAGTCGACCCGCGAGATCGCGACCATCGTCGAGGAACTGCAGCGCGCTGCCCACCAGGTCTCCGAGGCGATCCAGCACAGCAACGACCAGGCGCAGGACTGCGCCAGTCTGGCCAACCGCGCCGGCACCGCGCTCGAGGAGATCCGCTCCGGTGTCGGTGGGGTCAACGAGATGGGGCTGCAGATCGCCGCGGCCACGCGCGAGCAGCGCGAGGTGAGCGAGAGCATCAGTGCCAGCATGGCGCGGATCCACCAACTGGCCGAGGAGAGCACCCAGGCGATGGAGCACGGTCAGCAGGTCAACGCCACCCTGGTCGAGCACGCTCAACGCCTGGAGGCGCTGGTCAAGCGCTTCAGTCTGTAGTCATACGGCCCCGGCTCAGGGCGTGGCGGCCCCGCCTGGGGTTTCGCGTACCAGCCGGATCGCGCCTTCCTGCTCCTTGCTCATGCGATAACGGCTGCCGGCGAAGAAGCTCACCGCCCAGGCGCGGTCGAGCCCGCCGGTGTCCCCCGAGCTGGTCCAGAAGATGATCCCCGGGGTGTTGGGGAAGACCTGCGGATTGACCGCCGGCCCGGGGTGGCAGCGCTCGACGATGGTGGTGAGTTCGTCGGCACGGGGCAGGCGCCAGCTGTCGTCGCGCCCGGCGACCAGTGCCTCGGCCGCGCGCCACGACCAGCTGCCGGGTCGGCCGACGCAGTCGCGTCCGTCCCAGCGCTGGCCGAGTGCGCAGCGTTGCCAGTCGAGTCCGGTCGGCTGGTGGCGCACCGCCTGGCCGTCCTCGATCGGGGTGAAGTCGGCCGATGGCGTGGTCTGTGGTCGATTGGGGAGACAGACGCCCGCGGCGTCGGCGATCTCGGCCGGTTGCGGTGGTTGCGCCTGGAGTGATGCGGCCAGGGGCAGGGCCATGGCAAGGGTGAGGAGCCGGGTGCTGTGGATCATGGTTTCGAGAGGGTACGGCTGAACGGTGGTCTTGCATCCGTGATGACTATACTATGGAGGCGCGAATGTGGATGCGGTCATTCGTCGCCGGACACGGAGCGGCTTGAATCGAGCCGCCGTGTCCGATCCGAACCTATTCAATAGGGGTGGATTGGCCGTGAGCGCCGCTGGCGCGCGTGCCGCGAAACAAGGAGCCTTGACGAACAGACCGTCCCTCATTATGCGACATGTCACCTTCTGGCCCGACTCCAGGGCTCCCTTTGCTTCATCCTATCCACCGCTCGCCGCCGGCGTCGGGGTATCCCGCAGTCCCTTTGCTCTTGGCAGGAGCAACCCCATTGATCCTGTCCCCGACACACCGAGGTGTCCACCCGTTCGGCGTCCACGAGATGGCCTCGGACGCCGACCCAGCACATCGCAAGGTTCCGGCTTGAGTTCGGGCGCATTGCGTGCGCGACGGGATTCCGACGAGAGGTTGTTGCGTGCTTTTGTACGTATGACGTGTCCCCAGATGGGTGACACAGAGACAATCGAACTGGAATATTCTCTCGATGGCTAAGACGATTCTCACCGTGGATGATTCCGCCTCCATCCGCCAGATGGTCTCCTTCACTCTCAAGGAGGCTGGCTACAGTGTGACCGAGGCGGTCGATGGCCAAGACGGTCTCGACAAGGCGCGCGCGAGTCGCTTCGATCTGGTCTTCACCGATCAAAACATGCCGCGGATGGACGGGGTGACGCTGATCAAGCAGCTGCGTGCCTTGCCGAACTATCGATCGGTCCCGATCCTGATGCTGACCACCGAGTCGGGCGATGCGATGAAGAGCCAGGGGCGGGCCGCCGGCGCGACCGGCTGGCTGGTCAAGCCCTTCGACCCGAAGAAGCTGCTGGAGGTTGTACGCAAGGTGATCGGCTGACACGCCTCCTGGGCGATACGGATGAAGGGGCGGACATGACCATCGATATGACCCGTTTCTATCAAGTCTTCTTCGACGAGGCCGGCGAACACCTGGCCGAGATGGAGACCTTGCTGCTGGAGCTGGATATCGGGGCCCCCGACCCGGAGGTGCTCAACGCCATCTTCCGGGCCGCCCACTCGATCAAGGGCGGGGCGGGGACCTTTGGCTTTCAGGACGTCGCCCGGGTGACGCACATCCTCGAGACCCTGCTCGATCGTCTGCGCAAGCACGAGCTGGCGCCGACGGTGGAGATGATCGACGCCACCCTCCAGGCCGGGGATCTGCTCAAGGCCCAGCTCGCCGCCCATCAGCGCGGCGAGGAGTTTGAGGATCCGCAGATCGCCGAGGTCTGCGAGCGGCTCGAGCAGCTATCCCAGGGCGGCACGATCGAGCCCCCCCCCGAGCCGATCGCCGGATTCGCCGATCCGCGCCCCTGCTGGCGCCTGGTGTTCGCCGCCGAGCTGCTCGGCGGGAGTGGCGACGAGCGCGAGGCCGGGCTGGCCGCCGCGCTCGCCGAACTCGGCGAACTCGAGCGCCATGTCCCCGCCGATGCCCCGGCCGATCGCCTGACCTGGCGGTTGTGCACCGAGGCCGAGCGCGAGGCCATCGTCGAGATCTTCGACTTTCTCTGCGATCCCGAGGAGGTCGAGATCATTCCTGAGGCGACGGTCGAGGAAGACGAGGGCTTCGGGTTCTTCGAGGACGCGCCAGGGAGCGAGCGCGGCGCCGATCAGGAACTCGACGGTTTCGGTCTGTTCGGCGGCAGTCCGGGGATGGAGCAGGTCGCCGAGACCGCCGGTCGGGCACGCGACGAGCGGCAACAGGGCTTCGGTTTCTTCGACTCGGCCCCCGGGGTCCCCGAAGCGGCGGAAACCGCCGCCGCTGCCGCGGCGCCCGTCGCCGGCGGTGAGCCGCCGCGCCAGGCGCCGGCTGGCGCGCGACGTCAGCCCCAGGGCGAGTCCTCGATCCGGGTCAGCGTCGAGAAGGTCGACCAGCTGATCAACCTGGTCGGCGAGCTGGTCATCACCCACGCGATGCTCGCCGAGTCGGCCTCGGCGCTCGACCCGGTCGCCCAGGAGCGCATTTTCGACGGCCTGGCCAACCTCGAGCGCAACTCGCGCGATCTGCAGCAGGCGGTGATGTCGATCCGCATGATGCCGATCAGCTTCGTCTTCAATCGCTTCCCCCGGGTGGTACGCGACACTGCTTCCGCACTCGACAAGAAGGTTACGTTGAAGCTCATCGGCGAGGACACCGAACTCGACAAGGGGCTGATCGAGCGACTCGCCGATCCTCTCAATCATCTGGTTCGCAACAGCATCGATCACGGCATCGAGACCGCCCAGCAGCGCCTCGAGCAGGGCAAGCCCGAGACCGGTGAGATCGTGCTCGCGGCCAGTCATCGCGGCGGCAACGTGGTCGTCGAGGTCAGCGACGACGGTGCCGGGCTCGATCGTGATCGACTGCTCGCCAAGGCCGTCGAGCGTGGCGTGGCGCTCCCCGACAACCCCTCCGACAAGGAGGTTTGGCAGCTGATCTTCGCCCCCGGCTTCTCGACGGCGAAGGCGGTCACCGACATCTCCGGTCGTGGTGTCGGGATGGATGTGGTGCGCCGTAACATCGAGGCGATGAACGGTCGTGTCGAGATCGACTCCGAGCCGGGGCGCGGCACGCGCATCACCATCCGCCTGCCGCTGACCCTGGCGATCCTCGATGGCATGTCGGTGCGGGTCTGCAACGAGACCTTCATCCTCCCGCTGACGGTGATCCGCGAGTCCATCCGGCCCCAGGCGGGACAATGCAAGACCCTGGCCGGAAAGGGCAACGTGGTGCACGTCGGCGAGGAATATCTACCGCTCGTCGCCCTGCACCAGATCTTCGGGCTGAGCCCTCAGCAGGTCGCCGCCGAGGAGACCATCCTGGTGATCATCGAGTCCAACGAGGGGCGCGCCGCGCTGCAGGTCGACGAGCTGCTTGCTCAGCACCAGGTCGTGATCAAGAGCCTGGAGACCAACTATCGCAAGGTCGAGGGGATCTCCGGGGCGACCATCATGGGCGATGGGCGAGTCGCCATGATCCTCGACGTCGACGCCCTGGTCCGGCTCAGTCGCAAGACGTCCTGACCACCATCAACACCGCATTGGAGGAGTAGGGTCCCGTGGAGGAACCGATGAACGAAGACTCTCAGGATTCGACCACCGTCAACAGCGAGGACTCGCGCGAGTATCTCACCTTCACCCTGGGCGACGAGGAATACGGCATCGACATCCTCAACGTGCAGGAGATCCGCGGCTACGACACCGTCACCAAGATCGCCAACTCGCCGCACTTCATCAAGGGCGTGATCAACATGCGCGGGGTGATCGTGCCGATCATCGACATGCGCCTGAAGTTCGACCTCGGCGAGGTCGAGTACAACCAGTTCACCGTGGTGATCATCCTCAACATCACCGGACGCGTGGTCGGCATGGTGGTCGACGGCGTCTCCGACGTCATCGCGCTGCGCCAGGATCAGATCCGCCCGGCGCCGGAGTTCGGTGCGGTGCTCGATACCGCCTATATCGACGGGCTCGCCACCCTCGAGGAACGCATGGTGATCATGGTCAATATCGAGCGGCTGATGAACAGCGAGGAAATGGGGCTGGTCGATCAGGCACGCGCGAGTGCCGAGTGAGCGCGTCGCCGCGTGCGCGGTGGCGTCGGTAATCGAGAGCATGACGGGAGAGCCGACATGGGGAATTTGAAGGTCGCGACACGCTTGGGACTGGGCTTCGGCATCGTGCTGGTGCTGCTGGGTGTGGTCGGGTTCATTGGCATCAGCAAGATCTACGGCATCGATCGCAACATCGACACCATCACCGATGACCTGTTCCCGAAGACGGTCTATGCCAACAACGTTATCGATGGTGTCAATGCGGTGGCCCGCTCGGTGCGCAATATCTTGATCGACAACGATCGGGTGTTGATGCAGCGCGAGATGGATGCGATCGCGCAGCACGGGCGCGAGATCACCAAGAACCTCGATCAGCTCGAGTCGATGATCCAGTCGCCGGAGGGCATCCGCCGACTAGAGGCGACCCGTGACACCCGCGCGGCCTATCTCGACGCCCAGTCGCGACTGATGGGCCTGCTGCGCAACGGTCAGCGCGAGGCGGCCAAGGCGCTGCTCGAGACCGAGATCGAGGACGTCCAGGAAGAGTATCTGCGGGCGATCTCCTCGCTGATCAGCTTCCAGACCGACCTGATGCGCGAGGCCGGCGACGAGGCCCAGCACAATGTCGACTCGGCCACCACCCAAGTGCTGCTGCTGTGCGTGATCGCCCTGGTGGTGGGAATTGGCGTCGGCTTCTGGATCGTGCGCGGGTTGATGCGCCAGCTCGGTGGCGAGCCCGGTTACGCCGCCTCCATGGTTCGGGTGATCGCCGCCGGCGATCTGTCGCAGGAGATCCATACCAAGCCCGAAGACCAGGGCAGTCTGCTGCTCTCGCTCAAACAGATGCAGGAGACGCTGAAGACCTTGGTCGGCGAGATCGCGCAGGTGGTCGAGGCGGCCGCCGTGGGCGACTTCTCCAAGCGCATCGATCTCACCGACAAGCAGGGCTTCGGCAAGGACATCGGGGTCAACATCAACCAGCTCTCCGATACCACCGAGACCGGTCTCAACGACATCACCCGGGTGGCCGACGCGCTCGCTGCCGGCGACCTGTCGCAGTCGATCACCCGTGACTACCCGGGGCTGTTCGGTCGCACCAAGGCTGGGGTCAACGGCTCGGTGACCTCGATGACCAATGTCGTCAACGAGATCCGCAGCATCGTCGATGCCGCCAACCAGGGCGACTTCAGCGTGCGTCTCGATCTTGCCGGCAAGCAGGGTTTCGCCCAGGAGATCGGGCAGCTGCTCAATCAACTCTCCGACACCACCGAGGTCGGTCTCCAGGACGTGATGCGGGTCTCCAAGGCGCTCGCCGAGGGCGATCTCACCCAGAGCATCACCAAGGACTACCCCGGGCTGTTCGGTGAGACCAAGGACGGGGTCAACACCACGGTGGCCAACCTGCAGCAGCTGGTGCTGCGTATCAAGGAGTCGGTCGACACCATCAGTACCGCTTCCAACGAGATCGCCACCGGCAACCAGGACCTCAGCCAGCGCACCGAGGAGCAGGCCAGCTCGCTGGAGGAGACCGCAAGCTCGATGGAGGAGCTCACCAGCACGGTCAAGCAGAATGCCGACAACGCCCGTCAGGCCAACCAGCTCTCGGTGACCTCCTCCGAGGTTGCGGTCAAGGGGGGGACCGTGGTGCAGGCCTCGGTCGAGACCATGGCGGCGATCTCCGAGTCGAGCAAGAAGATCGCCGACATCATCGGGGTGATCGACGGCATCGCCTTCCAGACCAACATCCTCGCGCTCAACGCCGCAGTCGAGGCCGCGCGCGCCGGCGAGCAGGGGCGTGGCTTCGCGGTGGTCGCCGCCGAGGTGCGCAACCTCGCCCAGCGCTCGGCCAACGCCGCCAAGGAGATCAAGACGCTGATCACCGACAGCGTCGAGAAGGTCGACTCGGGCACCGCCCAGGTCAACGAGGCCGGCGAGCGGATGGAGGAGATCGTCACCTCGATCAAGCGCGTCACCGACATCATGGCCGAGATCTCCGCCGCCTCCGACGAGCAGTCGACCGGCATCGAGCAGATCAACCAGGCGGTCACCCAGATGGACGACGTCACCCAGCAGAACGCCGCGCTGGTCGAGGAGGCCGCGGCCGCGGCCGAGTCGCTCGAGGAGCAGGCGCGTGCCCTGGCCAAGGTGGTCTCGGTGTTCAAGGTCGATCAGGGACTGGTCGGGCAGGGCATGGCGCCGCGTCCCGTCGCCGCCGTCCCGAGCACGCGCCCGGGAAGTGCGCGGCCGGCGGCCAAACGGCCGCTCACGCCAGCCAAGCCGAAGAAGGTGGTCGCGCCTCCCGCCGGTGACGACGGCGACTGGGAGGAGTTCTGAGGCCGTCCCAAGGCCGCCGCGCGGCATGCGCCGCGATCGGCGGTCGGGTCGTTCGCCCGGAGCCGTCGGCGTATCCGCGACGGTGGCACCAGTGGTCCTAAGGACGGGACCGCGCCGTGGCGCGGCCTGCCGGTGAGCGCAGACGATGCACGAGCGCGAGTTCCCCTTCACCAGTCATGATTTCGAGCGGATTCGGAAGCTGATCTATACCTATGCCGGCATCTCGCTGCACGCCGGCAAGACTGACATGGTCTACAGTCGGATCACCCGGCGCCTGCGGGCCACCGGGCTGCGCTCGTTCGAGGACTATCTCGAGCGCCTGGTGAGCGATGCCGAGGAATGGCAGCACTTCGTCAACTCGCTGACCACCAATCTCACCTCGTTCTTTCGTGAGTCGCACCACTTCCCGATCCTCGCCGAGCATGTGCAGACGCTGCATGCGCAGACGCGCCGACCGCTGAAGTTGTGGTCGGCGGCCTGCTCCACCGGCGAGGAGCCCTATTCGATGGCGATGACCATGATCGACACCTTCGGCAGCTGGTCGCCCCCGGTGCGCATCCTTGCCACCGATCTCGACACCAATGTGCTCGCGCAGGCGCAGGCCGGGGTTTACTCGGCCGAGCGAGTCGAGCGGCTACCGCGTGATCTGGTGAGACGCTTCTTCCAGCGCGGGCGCGGCGCCAACGCCGGGATGGTGCGGGTGAACCCGGCGGTGCGCGCGCTGGTGCGCTTCAGGCCGTTCAATCTGCTCCAGACCCAATGGCCGATGCAAGGCCCCTTCGCGGCGGTGTTCTGTCGAAATGTGCTGATTTATTTCGACAAGCCGACCCAATATCGATTGATGCAGCGGCTCCACCCGTTGCTCTACCCGCAGGGGTTGCTGTTCGTCGGTCACTCGGAGAGCCTGTTGCACGCGGCTGATCTGTTTCGCCCCCGGGGGCAGACCGTGTGCATCCCCGTTGCGCGACCATCAGCACGTACGAGGTGACCATGAACGGCGGTTTCGAGGAGGTCCTCGCCCCCAATCTCTACTACGACCGGCATTTCGACATGGATGCCGTGAAGATCCTGCCGGGCGAGTACTATGTCTCCAATCGTGACCTGTTGATGGTGACCGTGCTCGGCTCCTGTATCGGCGCCTGCGTGCGCGATCGGGTCAGCGGGATCGGCGGGATCAATCATTTCATGCTGCCCGATGACAAGCGCGAGGAGGACGAGCAGTTCGGTCGCTCGATGCGCTATGGCGACTATGCGATGGAGATGCTCATCAACCAACTGCTGAAGCTCGGCGCGCGTCGCCACAATCTCGAGGCCAAGGTGTTCGGCGGCGGCAATGTGTTACCGGGTTTCAAGAGCAACATGGTCGGGGAGCGCAATGCCAACTTCGTGATCGACTATCTCGACACCGAAGGGATACCCTTGGTCGCACGCGACCTGCTCGGTAACTACCCTCGCAAGATCTATTTCTTCGCCTCGTCCGGCAAGGTCTTGGTCAAGCGGCTGCGCAGCCTGCACAACGACACCATCATCGAGCGCGAACTGACCTACCGGCAGCGGCTGCGTCAATCCAAGGTCGAGGGCGAAGTGGAGCTGTTTTCCTGAAATTCGGCGCGACGACCATCGTCCCGCCCTCGATTCGGCCGCCGTGAAACCTCGACAGCGGGTGAGGCCAAGCATGGAGGAGATATGTCGAAGTTGAAGCCGTATTGGCCACCGCTCGCGCTCGGCCTGGCCGTGCTGCTGCAACAGGTGCTGCTGCCAGGATTGATCCCGCCCTGGCTGGGCACGTTGCTCCTAGCGTTGGGGTGGGTCGGTACGCTGTGGCGGCCGCTGCATCCGCTGCGAGGACTGGCGCCCGCGCCGTTGGAGCCTGCGCTGGAACATGCCCGAGCCGATCGCGAGCTGTGGGAGCTGGTGCGCGAGATCGACGCACTGATCGTCCCCGAGATGGCCGAGCTGCGCGAACTCATCGGTCAGGTCGATGGGCTGGTCGAGCAGGCGTCGAGCGATCTGCAGGCAAGCTTCCAGGGGCTTTCGGACACCTCCAAGACTCAGCAGGATCTGGTGATGCGTCTGGTGCAGGGGATGTCCGGTGGCGAGGACGATGCCGCCGCCGAGGTGGCGCACATCGACATGAACGTCTTTCTCGAGGAGAACAGCAGGCTGCTCGAGGAGAACGTCGCCCGGCTGATCGACATGGGCAAGCACAGCGTCCAGGTGGTCCATCAGATCGAGGATCTCTCGGCGCAGATCGACGGCATCTTCACCGGACTCGACGGCGCCACCAAGATCGCCCGGCAGACCAATCTGCTGGCGCTCAACGCGGCGATCGAGGCGGCGCGCGCCGGTGAGTTCGGCCGCGGTTTCTCGGTAGTGGCCCAGGAGGTGCGCAAGCTGTCGATGGACTCGGCGGCCTTCACCGAGCAGATCCGTGGTCAGGTCGAGCAGACCCAGGGCTTCTTCGCCGACACCCATGCCATCGTCGCGCGCATGGCCTCGCAGGACATGAACGCCTCGATCACCGCCAAGGGTGCGATGGACGACATGATCGAGCAGGTGCAGCTCCTCAACCAGAATGTCTCGTCCGGTCTCGAGCAGCTCACCACGATCGTCGAACGCATCCAGGCCAGTGTCGCCGATGCGGTGCGACTGCTGCAGTTCCAGGACATCGCCCATCAGGTGATGATGCGCGCCCAGGGGCGCATCGACTTCATGGAGCGCTTCGCCGCCGAGCTGCGCCAGTTGCCGTTGATCGAACCCTCGAGTTCCGGGGACGAGCTGATCGCGGCGCGCGCGCGGCTCGAGCAACTGCGTGGCGAACTCGAGCAGGCCGCGCATCGCTCGGTCACCCAGCAGTCGATGGATGAAGGCGAGATCGAGCTGTTCTGAATGCTGAGACGGGAGCGTCCTCGTGGGTAGACCGATTCGTGTCTTGGTGATCGATGATTCGGCGCTGGTGCGCAAGCTGCTCTCCGAGCTGCTCGCTGCCGCCCCCGACATCGATGTGGTGGGGACCGCACAGGACCCCTATGTCGCGCGCGAGCGCATCAAGGCGCTCGATCCCGATGTGCTGACGCTCGATGTCGAGATGCCGCGCATGGATGGCCTGACCTTCCTGCGCAACCTCATGCGGCTGCACCCGATGCCGGTGGTGATGGTCTCCTCGCTGACCGAGCGTGGTGCCGAGGTCACCCTCCAGGCGCTCGAACTCGGTGCCGTCGACTTCGTGTGCAAGCCCGCGCTCGATCTGAGCGGGCGGCTGCAGGATTATGCCGACGAGTTGATCGCCAAGATCCGGGTAGCCGCCCGGGTACACGTCCGCGCTCGGCCCCGGACGTTGTCGACAGGGGTGGTCGCGCCGCCGCCGCCGTCGCGGCCACGCCATTATCGCACCACGGATCGGATCATCGCGATCGGTGCCTCGACTGGCGGCACCGAGGCGATCCACCAGGTGCTGATGCGGTTGCCGCCGGATGCGCCTGGTGTCGCCATCGTCCAGCACATCCCGCCGGGCTTCAGCGCCGCTTTCGCCGAGCGGATGAATCGCCAGACCGGGCTGGTGGTCAAGGAGGCCGCTGAGGGCGACCGGATGATGCCGGGACACGTCTATATCGCCCCTGGCGATCGCCACCTGCAGCTTGCCCGCGATGGCGCGCGCTATGTCTGCCGGATCAATGATCAGTCGCCGGTCAATCTCCACCGTCCGAGCGTCGACGTGCTGTTCGACTCGGTCGCCCGCGCCGCCGGCACCAATGCCTGCGCCGCGCTGCTCACCGGCATGGGCGCCGATGGCGCCGCCGGGCTCAAGCGGCTGCACGAACTCGGGGTCTATACTGTCGCGCAGGATGAGGCCTCCAGCGTGGTCTGGGGCATGCCCGGCGAGGCGGTCAAGCGCGGCGCGGCGAGCGCGGTGCTGCCGTTGCCGTCGATCGCCGATGCCCTGCTCAAGGCCGCGCGGGGGAGGGCGCCGGGGGGGCGCTCACACTGACCGTCGGCGCGTCGCCTTCCCTTTCGTGCTGGAGGTCCCGCTCGGGGCGCGCCAGCGGTCAACTCAGGTGCTCTAGAATTATGTCTGTCAAACGTCAAGTCGATGAAACCCACTCCGAGGTCACCATCAGTATCGAGGGTCGCTTCGACTTCTCGCTGCACAAGGTCTTTCGCGATGCCTATCGCGATTTCTCGTCGACCAGCATGCGTTTCGTGGTCGATCTGAACGATGCGAGCTATCTCGACAGCTCGGCGCTGGGGATGTTGCTGCTGCTGCGCGAGCACGCCGGCGGCGAGCGCGCCCAGGTCCGCATCATCAACGCCCAGGGTGATGTGATGCGGGTGCTCAAGATCGCCAACTTCGATCGTCTGTTCGCCTTCGACTGAGCGGCCGGGAGCAGCGATGGATGTATCCACCACCGGTGCCGTCGGCGACAGTCCACGAGAGCAGCGCGGTACCGCGCTGATCGTCGATGACGAGCTGGCCAACTGCCGTCTGCTGTCGCGGATGCTGCAGCGCGAGGGCTTCAGGACGCTTGAGGCGCTCAGTGGCGAGGTGGCCCTCGAGCTGTTCGTCGACGAGCGTCCCGACATCGTCTTCATGGACGTGATGATGCCGAGGCTCAGCGGCCTGGAGACGACGACACGGATCAAGCAGCTCTCGGGGATGGACTTCGTGCCGGTGATCTTCCTCACCGCCTTGAGCGACGAGGAGTCGATGACCAGCTGCATCGCCGCCGGCGGCGACGACTTCCTCTCCAAGCCCTTCAGCCTCGGGGTGCTCAAGTCGCGGATCCGGGCGATGGAGCGGGTGCGTGATCTGCACCGGCGTCTGGCGGCGCAGAAACTCGCCCTCGCCGAGTTGCTCGAGCGCGAGCACGAGGAGCAGGCGCTCGCCGAGCGGGTGCTGAGTTATGCCGTCGGCAATCGCAACGCCGAGGTCGAGCATCTGGCGCTGCTGCAGCGCCCGGCGGCGCTGTTCAACGGTGATCTGGTGCTCACCCAGCGCCTGCCCGACGGCGGGCTGCGCATCCTGCTCGGGGACTTCACCGGCCATGGTCTGGCCGCCGCCTTCGGCGCCCTGCCGGTGGCCGATATCTTCCATACCATGACCCGGCGCGGCGCCGATGACGCCCGGGTGCTCGCGGCGATCAACCGCAAGCTCCACCAGGTGTTGCCGGCCGATCGCTTCATGGCCGCGGTGCTGATCTCGATCTCGGCTGCGGGCGATGCCCTGTTTTGGTGGAACGGCGGCATGCCGAGCGGTTGGCTGCGCACCTGCGAGGCGCTGATCGAGCTTCCCTCGCACGCCTTGCCACTGGGTATCCAGGCCGAGTTCCCGATGCGCGAGCAGCACCACCGGGTGGCGCTCTCGCCCGGCGATCGGCTGCTGCTGATGAGCGACGGGCTGCTCGAGGCGCTCGATCGCGAGGGGCGGATGTTCATCGAGCGTGGCCTGATGGAACTGCTGCACGGCTGGCAACCCGGCGTGTCCCTGCTGCCGGCGCTGATCGAGGCGCTCGATCGTCACTGCGAGCAGACCGAGCAGCTCGACGACATCGCCCTGCTCGAGTGCCCGCTCGATGCCGCCACCGCGCCGGTCGCCAACGGCCAGCTGGTGCGCGGCAGCAGTGGCAGCTGGCGTTGGTCGCTGGAGCTGCGCGATGGCCAGATCGGCAACCCGCCCTCGTTGCGCGCCGCGCTCGGCCCGCTGGGTCTGCTCGATGGACTCGAGGCCCAGGAAGGCGCGCTCGAGACGGTATTCGCCGAACTCTATGCCAACGCCCTCGAGCATGGCGTACTGGGACTCTCGTCGCGGATAAAACGGACCGCCGATGGCTTCGAGCAGTATTACCGCGATCGCGCCACCCGGCTGGCCGAGGGCTGTCGCGGCTGGGTGCGGGTCGAGGTTGGCTTCAGTCCGGCAGAGCGCGGCGGTCAGGTGGTGATCTCGGTTGCCGACAGTGGTGCGGGTTTCGTGCTCGATTCCGAGCATTTCACCACTCCGGATACCGCTTGCCCCTGGGGGCGTGGTCTGACTCTGGTGCGCGGACTGTGCGAGTCGGTCAGCATCGATGCCGTCGGCTCGCGGGTCGAGGCTCGCTATCGCTGGTAGTGCTCGGCGCGCGCTGTGGTTGCCGCTCGCCGGTGATGGACGGGGGTCGCAGAATCACCGATCAGCTGATCCAGACGGGTTGTCGCGCTCACCACATGTGACATACCTTTGCACGACTCGTTCCCCATTCATTCAGGCTCGGCGCCGCTCGGTGTCTTGATGTCAGACGGAGGTCGGCATCGACAGCGACGAATCCGGATGTCCCGTGTCGAGAAGACCATGCCCGAGATGTCAAGATGACCCGAATTCGCCTGTCGCGACTGCAGTTCAAGCTGTGGCTGGGGGTTGGTCTGGTGGTGCTCATCGGGTTTCTCGCCCTGCAGTTCGACCACCATCGCATGTTGCGTCAGTTGATGCTCGATCAGGTGCGCGATGATGCCCGTACCCTGCACACGGTGCTGTTGGCGGCCCATCGGGTGCATCACCTGACCCATTTCGGCGATGGTACCGAAGGACGCGATTTCCTCCCCGCGCCGGCGATCGATCGGCTGACCGAGGCGGTTCAGGAGCAGATTCCGAGTGCGCTACGCTTCAGTGCCGTGACGCTGCGGGCGCGCAATCCGATCCATCAGGCAGATTCCGACGAGATCGAGGCGATCCGCTTCTTCGAGCGTGCGCCCGAGGCCGAGGACCGATTGGTCGCGCTCAACGATGCCGATGGCCAGCGCTTCTATCACTATGCGCGTCCGATCTGGGTCGAGCCGAGCTGTCTCGGCTGTCACGGTGATCGTGACACCGCCCCGGCCGCCATCGCCGAACGCTACCAGGGCGGATTCGGTTATCGCGCGGGCGAGCTGCGCGGGATCCTCAGTGTGCGTATCCCGAGCGCTTCGGTTGAGCGCCGGACCGATGCGGCATGGCTCAGCTCGGTACTCGACCACCTGCTGATCTTCCCTCTGATGCTGCTCGCCGGTGGCATCCTGTTGCAGCGTTTCGTGGTCGACAAGGTGATGCGGCTGCAGCGTGCCGCTCACGCCCTGGCCGTCGAGTGCGAGGTGGCGCCGCTGCCCTGCGCAGGGCACGACGAACTCGACGAGCTGGCGCGGGCGTTCAATCGGATGTCGGTGCAGACCCTGTCCCGCGCCCGGGCGTTGCGCGAGGAGCGGGCCTTCCTCCAGCACGTGATCGACGGGATCGACGAGCCGATCCTGGTGATCGGACTCGATTATCAGGTCTTGCGGATGAACCAGTGTGCGCGTGAGCTGATCCGTCTCGTCGGGCTGGAGCCGAGCGCCTTCAGGTGCCACCAGCTGTGGCAAGGCAGGGATGAACCCTGCGGCGATGCCCGTAACCCCTGTCCGTTGCAGCGTATCCTCGACACCAAGGCGCCGTGCAAGGTGGTGCATCACCGCACCGACAAGGACGGCAAGGAGCGCAGCTTCGAGGTCGCCGCCAGCCCGCTCTACGACGATGACGGCCATATCGTCGGCATCATCGAGGCTTCGCGCGAGATCACCGAGCGACTGCATCTGCTCGCCAGGCTCGAGGCCAGCGATCAGGCCAATACCCAGCTCACCCGTTACGACCTGCTCACCGGTCTGCCCAATCGCGCCCTGTTCTCCGAGCGTCTGACCTTCGCCATCGAGCAGGCCCAGGTGCAGGGCGACGAGCTGGCGGTACTGATCATCGACCTCGACCGTTTCAAGCACATCAACGACAGCTTCGATCACAGCGATGGTGATCGTATCCTCAAGCGCGTCGCCAACCGGTTGCGCGGGCTGTTCGCGTCGGGTGACACCCTGGCGCGGATGGGGGGCGACGAGTTCGGCGTGATCCTGCGCGGATTGCGCGGGAGCGATCAGGTCATCGGCGTCGCCCAGCGGATCATCGGCGCCTTCTCCACGCCGTTCGAGCTGCAGGGGCACAATCTGGTGCTTGGCGCGAGCATCGGCATCAGTCGCTACCCCGAGCACGGCAGCAGTGGCGATGACCTGATCCGCAACGCCGATGCCGCGCTCTATCGCGCCAAGGCCGGAGGCGGTGGCACCTTCGACTTCTATACCGAGGAGCTGACCGCGCATGCCTTCGAGCAGGTGCTGCTCGAGGGCAGTCTGCGCCAGGCGCTGGCCACGCACGCCTTCGTGCTGCACTATCAGCCGCAACTCGAACTCAATGGCGAGCGGTTGCACGGGCTCGAGGCGTTGGTGCGCTGGCAGCACCCGGAACTCGGTCTGGTGGCGCCGGGCAAGTTCATCCCGCTGGCCGAGGAGTCGGGATTGATCGTGCCGCTCGGGCGCTGGGTGCTGGCCGAGGCGTGCCGGCAGATGGCCGAGTGGCGCGATGCCGGGCTGTTGTCGGCGGAGACGATGATGTGCGTCAATCTCTCGACCAAGCAGTTCGCCGATCAAGAGTTGCTCGGGGTGATCCAGCGCAGTCTGCGCGAGAGTGGACTCGACGCCGGGCAGCTCGAACTCGAGGTCACCGAGTCGGTGATGATGCGCGCCTCCGATCAGGTCATCCCTCAGCTCGAGCGGTTGCGCGCGCTCGGGATCAAGGTGGCGCTCGATGATTTCGGCACCGGCTACTCCTCGCTGAGCTATCTCAAGCGCTTGCCCTTCACCAAGCTCAAGATCGACCGCTCCTTCGTCTCCGAGCTGCCCGAGGACGCCAGCGACGTGGCCATCACCAAGGCGATCATCGCCCTGGCCGAGAGCCTGTCGCTCGATGTCCTCGCCGAGGGGGTGGAAACGGCGCGCCAGCGCGACTTCCTGCGCGTGCACGGCTGTCGGCTGGCCCAGGGATTTCTCTACTCCAGACCGTTGGCGGCGGTCGAGTGCGAGCGCTATCTGGCCGCGTTCGGCAGCCGCGCGGTGAAGGGCTAGAGTTCCCGCATCCAGGTCTCGAGCGTCTGTGCGAGCACGCCGAAGGTCTCGCCGAGCGCGGCGAACTGTCCGCGTGCCTGCTCCAGCGCATCGCCCCGCGCCTGCTGTTCGAGCGTCAGCGCCTGCTGCTCGAGCAGCGGCGCGGACAGATTACTGGCCATGCCCTTGATGCTGTGCGCCTTGAACGCCGCTTCACTGAGATCACCGGCATCGAGCGCGGTGCCGAGTTCGGTGATGCGCTCGGGCAGGTCGCTGAGGAACTGGGGGATGACTTCCAGCAGGATCTCGCGATCGTGCATCATCCGCTCGAGCAGCTCGGCGGCGACGAACACTTCCGTCTCGTCCTCGCTGGAGTCGCTGGGGGTTGGGAGTGGCGGTGACGGGCCATCGGTGAGCTGGGCCTCGAGCACGGCGGCCAGTGTCTGTGGTTGGATCGGCTTGGGCAGATGGGCATTCATCCCCGCGGCCAGGCAGCGCGCCTGGTCGCCCTCCTGGGCGAGTGCGGTCATCGCCACGATGGGGATCTGCGCGGTCTCCGCCCCGGCCTCGCCGTCGCGGATCCGGCGAGCGGTCTCGAAGCCGTCCATCTCCGGCATCTGACAGTCCATGATCACCAGGTCGTAGTGGGCGCGCGCGAGTGCCGCGAGCGCGTCATGGCCGTCGCGGGCGAGGTCGACCTCGGGGTGACCGAGCCTGGCGAGCAGACCCCGGGCCACGACCTGATTGGTGGGGTTGTCCTCGACCAGCAGGATGCGGCGCGGCGGCGCGACCGTGGGCGATGGCATCGCGGGAGGGGTCTGCTCGACGACCAGCATTCGTTCGAGCGCCTGACGCAGATGTTCGGCGCGCAAGGGCTTGGTGAGGTAATGAGCGAAGCGACAGTCGGGGCGGCTCGGGATGTCGTGACGGTTGAGCGGCACCATCAGTGCGCGCGCGGTATCGGCGAGCAGGGGGTCGGCGCCGATCTGCTCGCCGAGCGCGCAGCCGTCGGTCTCGTCGGCCAGCGAGAGGTCGATCAGCACCGCCTGGTAGGGGTCGCCGGCGCGCAGCGCCTGGCGCAGCAGACCGAGCGCCTGTGCGGCGGTATGGGCCGCGCTGTGGCGGCAGCCGCAGCGGGTGAGCAGCTCGCCGGCGAGTTGGCGGCTGGGCGCATGATCGTCGACGATCAGCAGGCGCGCGTCGATCGCGGGGCTCGGCGGAGACGGTGCGCTGTCGTCGATCTCCAGCGGTAGCTCGAACCAGAAACAGGCGCCCTCGCCGAGGGTGCTGTCGACGCCGATGTGCCCGCCCATCAGCTCCACCAGCTGCTTCGAGATCGCCAGTCCCAGCCCGGTGCCACCATAGCGTCGGCTGTGCGAGGTGTCGCGCTGGGTGAAGGCCTCGAACAGGGCCTGCTGGTCCTCGGCGGCGATGCCGATGCCGGTGTCGACGACCTCGAAGCGTATTGCGTCAGAGGTCTCGAGCTGACGGGCGTGGATCCGTACCTCGCCGAGGTCGGTGAACTTGATGGCGTTGCCGACGAGATTGATGAGCACCTGGCGCAGCCGGTCGGCGTCGCCACGAAAGGCATGCGGCTCCAGCTCGTCGAGGTGATAGGTCAGCTCCAGCCCCTTCTCTTGCGCGCGAAAGGCGAGCATCTCGGCGATGTCCTCGATCAGGGGGCGTGGCTCGAAGCGTTGGTGCTGCAGCGCGAGCTTGCCGGCCTCGATCTTCGACAGGTCGAGCACGCCGTTGATCAGCGACAGCAGGCTCTCGCCGCTGGCGCGCAGGATCTCGGTATAGCGCCTCTGCTCGAAGGTCAGCGGGGTGTCGAGCAGCAGGTCGCTCATGCCCATGATGCCGTTGAGCGGGGTGCGGATCTCGTGGCTCATGTTGGCCAGAAAGGCGCTCTTGACGCGAGCGGCCTGCTCGGCCTGGAGGCGGGCCTGACGCAGATCGTCCTCGCGCCGCTTGCGCCGCAGCGCGTTGAGCAACAGCTCGGTGAGCAGGATCAGCAGGTCGATCTCGGCCTCGGCCCAGTGTTTGTCGCGTTGCGCCGTACAGAAGGCGATGAAGCCATGACAGCCGCGAATATCGCGCAGCGGCAGCATCAGCAGGGTGTGGATGCCCTGGCCCTGGAGCTGCGTGCGCAACGGATCGTCGGCGGCAAGGCTCTCGCGGGTGGTGAACAGGAAGCGCGGTCCGTCGTGCTGCTGGCACAGCAGTGGCTCGATCATCGACCAGGAGAGCCAGCGCATGGTCGGTGCGGTGGATTGTTCATCGAGATTGCACCAGGCGGCGATGCGTCTTGGCTCACCGTCTTCCGGGGCGCGCTCGTAGAGACAGGCGCGATCGGCACCGATGAAGGTGCCGACCTTGGCCAGGGCGTCGTGGACCACCCCCTCGAGTTGCGCGCTCGGGATGGTGAGAAAGCGCATCGACAGGTCCATGATCAGCCGTTGCCACTCGAGCCGCAGATAGAGTTGTTCGCGCACCAGCTGACGATCGGTGACGTTGTGGGCGACATGGACATAGCCGACCAACTCGTCGTCGGCGTCGTGCAACGGCGTGGTGGTGATGCTGAGGTGACCGCCCATGCGTGGCTCGTAGAGTTCGGCGGTGGCGCTCTTGCCGGTGCTCTGGGTGCGACTGAGGGGACAGGCGTGTGGCGGGGCGTCGGTGCCGTGGACCACCGCGTAGCAGGGGCGTCCGATCAGCGCCTCGGGGGTGCAGCCGAGCTGTTCGGCCATGGCGCGGTTGACGCGCAGGATACGTCGCTGGTGGTCGATCAGCGCGATCATGTCGGGCAGGGCGTCGAAGGTTCGTGTCCAGAGTTCGCGACTCCAGGGCGGCATCGGGTCCTGGCTGGCCTGATCGAGGCCCTGTGGTGGTGCGACCTCCTGACGGTGAGGTGCACGTGGGTCAGCTGACATGAGGATGCTCCTGGGGCAGGGTGTCTTGGAGCCGGGTCAGGGCCGCGCGGAGGTCGGCGAAGGCGGCCTCGACCGCGCTGAGCGGCGCGGCGATCGCTGCCGGATCACTGGCACAGCGGCAGGTCGTCTCGAGTTCGGTGGCGGCCTCGGCCAGCTGTCGCGCGCCGAGGCTCGCGGCTGCGCCTTCGATGTGATAGGCGTGGCGCGCACAGGCGACCAGATCCCGTCGTTGCTGATGCTGGTTGAGCATGGCGAGCTGCTTGGGGAGGTCGTCGAGGAAGGTCTCGATCACCTGATGGATAAGCGCACTGTCGGCCATCAGCCCCTCCATCAGCGCCGGTGTGTCGAGGACCGGGAGGGCGCCGGGAGAGGAGAGGGCCTGCTGTGGCAGCCACTGCTCGAGCGCCGCGGCCAGTGCCTTGCGGTCGATCGGCTTGGCCAGGTAGTCGTTCATGCCGGCGTGCAGACAGCGCTCCCGATCCTCTTCGAGCGCGTGCGCGGTCATGGCGATGATCGGGATGTCGCGATTGAGCAATCCCTGCGCCGGGTCGCGAATGTGCCTGGTGGTCTCGAGTCCGTCGAGCAGCGGCATCTGCACATCGAGCAGCAGCAGGTCGTAGTGACGCGCCTCGAGCGCCTCGAGGACCTGACGGCCGTTGCTCACGCAGTCGGCATCGAAGCCGAGGTGGCCGAGGATGCCGAGCGCCACCTGTTGGTTGGTGAGGTTGTCGTCGGCGAGCAGCAGTCGCGCCGGGTGGCGCGCGCGCTGAGTGGGCGATGCGACCGGGTGTGGCTGGTCCGCGGGTCGCGTCAGTGTCTGTTCCAGCGTGGCGAGCAGCTCGCGCTGACGCATCGGTTTGGTCAGTTGAAGGCCGAGGGCGTGACGGGCGCAGCGCTCGGCCTCGCGGGCGATGCCGAGCGCGGTCATCATCACCAGGGCGGTACCGGCCAGCGTCGGCTCGGCCCTGATCGCCTCGCCCAGGGTGAGACCGTCCATGTCCGGCATGTTCACATCGATGAGCGCGATGGTGAAGGGGTGCTCCTGAGCGACGCCCTCGTGGAGGTGCTCCAATGCTTGATCGCCGTCGCCGGCCTCGGCGACGGTCAGCCCCCAGTCGCTGAGCTGCGCGGCGATCAGCTCGCGGTTGTGACGATTGTCGTCGACCACCAGCACCCGCGCGCCGCGCAATCGCGCCGATGGTTGTGGTCGGTGCTGCTCCGCCTCGGGTCCCCGCTGGCGCGCGAAGGGCAGGTCGCACCAGAAGATCGAACCCTGGCCGAGGGTGCTCTCGAGACCGAGTTCACCGCCCATCAGCTCGACCAGTTGCTTGGTGATCGCCAACCCGAGCCCGGTGCCGCCGTAGCGGCGGGTGTTCGAGGGATCGACCTGGGAGAAGCCGTGGAACAGCCGCTCGCGCTTGTCGCGCGGGATGCCGATACCGGTGTCGCGGACCGCCAGGCGCAGCCTGACCTGATGCGCGTCGCAGTCGAGCAGGGTAGCGCGCACCGCGACCTCGCCGTGCTCGGTGAACTTGATCGCGTTACCGACCAGGTTGGTGAGGATCTGCAACACGCGCCCTGGGTCGCCGCGCAGGGCCGTGGGGATATCCGGCGCGGCTGTGCAGGTCAGCTCCAGCGTCTTCTCGTGGGCGTGCAGCGCCATGGTGGCGACGAAGTCGTCGAGCAGTTCGCCGAGGTCGAAGTCGATGCGTTCGAGTTCGAGCTTGCCGGCCTCGACCTTGGAGAAGTCGAGGATGTCGTTGATGATCTTGAGCAGCCCCTCGCCGCTGTGCTGGGCGATCTCGAGATAGCGCTGTTGATCGGCGCTGAGCGGGCTCTCGTGCAGCAGTCCGAGCATGCCGATGACCCCGTTGAGTGGGGTGCGAATCTCGTGGCTCATGTTCGACAGGAAGCGGCTCTTGGCGCGGCTGGCCATCTTGGCGCGGTTGGCCAGGGCGTTGGCGCGCTCGATCGATGCCTTGAGCGCCGCGTTGGTCTCGCGCAGCGCATCCTCGGCACGCTTGCGGGCGCTGATATCGATCGACAGGGTGCCGGTGCCGATCAACCGCTGGTCGTGATCGTAGATCGGGTATTTTTTGGTCAGCAGGGTGCGGGTCTCGCCGTTGGCCAGCCGGACGTCGTGCTCGCGGGCGAGGTTCTCGCCCGCGGGGAGGAACTGGGCGCGGCGCTCATCGGCCATGAGCGAGCGCGCCGGTTCCTCCCCGGGGTCGATGTCGAGCAGCTCGGCATCGGTGCGTCCGACCAGGTCTCCGGTGGAGTTCGCGCCGACGGCCTGGGCGAAGGCCGGGTTGGCGGCGATCACGCGCAGCTCCAGGTCGCGGATGGCGACCAGGTCGTCGCTGTGCTCGACCGCGGCCGAGAGCATCGTCATGGTGCGCTCGGCCTCCTTGCGGGCGCTGATGTCGGTATGCGAACCGCTCATTCGATAGGGGTCGCCCTGGGCGTTGCACATCGCCCGCCCGCGCGAGAGGATCCAGCGATAGCTGCCGTCCTTGTGTCTGAGTCGGAACTCGAGCGCGTAGGAGTCCTGCGGTTGTTGCAGATAGTTGGCGATCTGGTTGAGCACCCGGTGCCTGTCGTCGGGGTGGAGTCGTGTCTCGAAACTCTCGAACGCGTTGTCGAGTTCGTCGTCGGCAAAGCCGATCTGCTCCTTCCAGCGCGGTGAGATGAAGACCCGGTTGTTACGCAGGTCCCAGTCCCAGACCCCGTCGCTGCTGCAGTCGATCGCCAGCATGTAGCGTTCGCGACTGAGTTCGAGTTCGTGGCGGATGCGCTGCGCCTCGCTCATGTCGCGGAACACGATCACCGCACCCAGGGTGTGGCCCTGATCGTTGCGGATGGGCGCGTTGCTGGTGACCACTGGACGACTGTCGTCGCCGCGCGTGATCAGCAGCGCCTGCTCGGTGGCGCGCTCGACCGTGGCGGTGCTGGGCAGCGGAAGGGGGTCGCGGGTCTCGGGGTCGACCAGCAGCAATACATCGCCGAGCGGGCGGCCGCGGGCCTCGATGGCCGCCCATCCGGTGAGTTGTTCGCCGGTCTGGTTGATGTCGATGATACGGTTGTCGGCATCGGTGCTGATCACCCCCTCGCCGAGCGAGCGCAGGGTGGCGGCGAGCAGTCCTTGATGCTCGATCAGCTCGGTCTGTTGGCGACGGATCAGTCGTCTGGCACTCCTCACCAGGAGTCCGCTGGCGCTCAGCGCCGCGGTCAGCAGCAAGATGGTGACCAACCCCCAGGTACGGATGTGTTGACTGAAGGCGCTGGCCTCGCTGGTGAGGTCGTGGGCCAGCAGCAGGTCGCCGACGTGCCGTCCGGCGGCATCATCGAGCGGCAGCAGCGACAGCCGCCAGCGGGTGTGATCGATCATCAGCTCGCGATCGGGGGTGTAGTGACGACGACCGGGGCGATCGATCTGCTCGATGGCAGGGTCCAGGCCGGCGGGGATGCCCCCTGGAGAGCTGTAGGTGATGACGCTGTTGCTCAGGCGATCCCAGTCACTCTCGCGTCCGAACAATCGCATGCCCTGTTCCCATTGTCCGCGTTCGAGCAGGTGCTTGCGGATGATCACCGCCAGCCGGGTCTCGGTGGGGGCGTACAGTGACGCGAGGATGTCCTCAATCTCCTTGCCGACCTCGACATAGCCGATGCGTCGCCCCTGATCGTGGATCGGACTGATCGCTCTGAGGGTGAAGGTCCCGAGCGGGCCGAGTTCGATGCCCTGGGCATCGCTGTCGTCGCGTTCGGCCTGGCGCGCGGTGAAGCGGTCGATCCGGTCGCCGGCGCGCTCGGGGGCGTGCAGTCGCAGCAGAGCGCGCCGGTCGGCGCCGATGAAGTAGAAGTGGGTGAGGCCATTGCGCGCGCGTAGCCGCTCGAACATGGCGCGCCAGCGTCGATCGAGACGCTCGGGATCACGCGCGGCGAGCGCCTCGCGGGTGGTCGTGTCCATCGCCACCGAGGTGGCGAGGGCATTGAGCCAATCGGTCTGGTCGTCGAGGACGGCATCGAAGACGGTCGCGGTCTCGTCGATGTCGGCAGCGACGATCTCGCGTAGTCGTTGCTCCTGGATCCACCACAGCAGTACCGAAAAGGCGCTGATCAGCAGTACCAGGATCAGTGCGAACAGCGGCAGCAGGTGACGCAGCGAGGAGGCCGGGCGCGGCGTCCAGCTCATCGCGCTGGCTGTGCGAGATGGCGAGTCGTTGTTGCGCGCTCGTCATCGATCGTGCCGCGCCGTGCGCGTATGCGACGGCGAGGAGGGGCGGGCTGCGGGGATGACATGCGCGCTGGACTCCGGGCGATGGACAGGTGGTGCGTCGCGGTCCGCGTAGCGCGTGCGAGAGGACCGACCTGGTGCTCGTCTGTGGGTTCAAGTGCTTAATTATATAGAATGATACATGCGCCTCGCTGTGATTCGAGACGCATTCGGGGCGACCCTCTCCCCGGCTATACCCGCCGGATTGATCAGTGCCGGGCGCGCGGTACGTAGCGATCGGGGATGAGGATGGTGGGGGTGCGCTGCGAGGCGTCGCGGCGCGGGAAGTCGAGGGTATAGTGCAACCCGCGGCTCTCGCGCCGGCGCAGTGCCGACTGGATGATCAGATCGGAGACCTCGAGCAGATTGCGCAGCTCGATGAGGTCGTTGCTCACCCGGAAGTTGGCGTAGTACTCGATCACCTCGTGGGCGAGCAGGTCGGCGCGGCGTTTGGCGCGCCGCAGTCGCTTGGTGGTGCGGACGATGCCGACATAGTCCCACATGAAGCGGCGCAGCTCCTCCCAGTTGTGGGTGACCACCACCTCCTCGTCGGGCTCGGTCACCCGGCTCTCATCCCACTCCGGCGCATCGGCGGCGAACTCGACCTTGGTCGCCAGGCGGGCGATGTCCTCGGCGGCGCGCTCGGAGTAGACCAGGCACTCGAGCAGCGAGTTGCTGGCCATGCGGTTGGCCCCGTGCAGCCCGGTATAGGCGGTCTCGCCGCTGGCATAGAGTCCGGGGAGGTCGGTACGGGCGTGGCTGTCGACCATCACGCCGCCACAGGTGTAGTGCGCCGCCGGCACCACCGGGATGGGATCGCGGGTGATGTCGATTCCCAGCTCGAGACAGCGGGCGTGGATGGTCGGGAAGTGCTCGACGATGAACTCGGCCGGGCGATGGGAGATGTCGAGATAGACGCAGGGCGCGCCGATGCGCTTCATCTCGTGGTCGATGGCGCGTGCGACGATGTCGCGCGGGGCGAGTTCGGCGCGCTCGTCGAAGCGCGGCATGAAGCGCTCGCCGTCGGGCAGCAACAGCCGCGCGCCCTCGCCGCGCAACGCCTCGGTGACCAGGAAGGAACGCGCCTCGGGGTGATAGAGACAGGTCGGGTGGAACTGCATGAACTCCATGTTCGCCACCCGGCACCCGGCGCGCCAGGCCATGGCGATACCGTCGCCGGTGGAGACGTCGGGGTTGCTGGTGTAGAGATAGACCTTGTTGGCACCACCGGTGGCGAGCACCACGAAGCGGGCCATGAAGGTCTCAACCCGCCCGTTGCCGAGATCGAGGATGTAGGCGCCGAGACAACGGTGGTCGCGACTGCCCGGCAGGTGTTTGGTGGTGATCAGGTCGACGGCGATGTGCTGCTCGTAGAGCGAGACGTTGGCGCGCTCGCGCACCTGCGCCTCGAGCGTGGTCGCCACCGCGCGCCCGGTGGCGTCGGCGGCATGGACTACGCGCCGGTGCGAGTGTCCGCCCTCGCGGGTGAGATGATAGCCGCCGGTGCTCTGATAGGCCTCGTCGCGGGTGAACTCGACGCCCTGGTCGAGCAGCCAGCGGATGTTGTCGGGGCCGCGCTCGACGACCATCCGCACCATCTCGCGATCGCACAGATGGGCGCCGGCCTTGAGGGTGTCCTGGACGTGCGACTCGATCGAGTCGTGCTCGTCGAGCACCGCCGAGATCCCGCCCTGAGCGTAGAGGGTGCTGCCCTCGACCAACTCGCGCTTGGAGACCACCGCGACCGAGAGATCGGGATCGAGTCGCAGCGCGAGACTGAGCCCCGCGGCACCACTGCCGAGGATGAGGACGTCATGACGATGAACGGTTGCTGGCATGGTCGGGACTCGCTGCAATAGGGAACAGGAATGGTTCGTGGCCCCGGTCCCGTGGGGATGCTCGGGGCCGGAGTCGTCTCCACGCCGTGGCGCGGGGCTGCTTTCATTTTTATGCTGCCGGGAGCGGGAAATCCAGTCCACAGGCCGCCATCGTGCCGTGTCGCGCCAGTGGCGGCGCTTGATCGATGGGGCCGTGGATGTCGTGCGGACTTGCCGCTTCGACCGATTCCGGTCAGGATTGCATGCTTTGATTCGCACGGGTGGAGTCGGAATTTTGCGACCCTGCCCGAAGAACTTCCTAACCGGGGAGCTGTCCATGCCAACGGAGCCGATGGTCGGGGGACCGGCGGTCGTGACCCATGTCTGAGCGTCAAGCCGATCAGGAGCTGGTCGAGCGCGCCCAGGCCGGTGACAAACGTGCCTTCGACCTCTTGGTGCTGAAGTACCAGCAGAAGATCTCCAATCTGATCTCGCGCTATCTGCGCGACCCGGCGGAGGTGATGGATGTCGCCCAGGAGTCCTTCCTCAAGGCCTATCGCGCCTTGCCGGGGTTTCGCGGTGAGAGCGCTTTCTACACCTGGCTCTACCGGATCGCCGTCAACACCGTCAAGAATCATCTCGTCGCCCAGGGACGGCGTCCACCGGGTGGTGATGTCGAGGCCGAGGTGGCCGAGCAGATGGAAAGCGGCGGGCGGTTGCGCGATGGCGCCACGCCCGAGCGCGAGCTGCTCGGCGACGAGATTGCGCGCACCGTCCAGGCCGCGCTCGACGACCTGCCCGATGACCTGCGCACGGCGATCATGCTGCGGGAGTTCGAGGGCATGAGCTACGAGGAGATCGCCAATGCCATGGAGTGCCCGATCGGCACCGTGCGCTCGCGCATCTTTCGGGCACGTGACGCGATCGACAAGCGATTGCGTCCATTGCTCAAGCCCTGAATATGGGCGTCAACCGCCCGTGCGGCATGTCCGTTCGGGCTTTGGGTGGCACAGCGCTCGGCTCGCGCGATGATGCGTGGACCTCGGGTGCAAGGCCGAGACAGTGACAGAACCCAGCGCAGGCGTGAACCAATGACCGAGCTAAGACAACGACTTTCCGAACTCCAAGATGGCGAACTCGACTCCGCCAGTGCCGGGCGCCTGCTCGACACGCTGGCGCGCGATGACGCGTTGCGCGATACCTGGGCAAGCTATCAGATGATCGGTCACGCCATCCGCGGCGAGCGGCTCGATCCGTCGTGCGCCGGGGTGGCCGATGCGGTGCGTGAGCAGGTGGCGGCCGACGCCTTGGTGTTCCATCAGCGTCATCGCTTCCAGCCGCGCCGTGCGCTGGCGCCGGCCGCGGGGATGGCATTGGCCGCGGCTGCGGCCTTCATCGCGGTGTTCGCGGTACCGCCACTGTTCTTCCTGGGCGGCGACCGACTCGACGGTGGTTTCCCGGTCACGGCGCAGCGTCAGGTGCCGCCGCCTGCGGTGGTCACCGTCGGCGACGGACGCTGGGGTCTCGATCGCCCGGATCTCGCCAACAAGCTCGACCTGTTCCTGGTCACTCATCAAGACACGGCCTCCGCCAGCGGGGCCAAGGGCATGCTGCCTTATGCAACCTTCGTCGGTTATGAATCGCCTCGCTAATCCCTGGTCGGCCCGTCGACTCTGTCTGCTCCTGCTGTGTCTGAGCACGCCCCTGGCCGGGGCCTCGGAGCAGCAGGCGCGCGTCGTGACCGATGCGCCGGTTGCCGAGTTGCTCGAGCGGATGTCCGAGGCGCTGCGCGCGCTCAGCTACGAGGGCACGTTGGTCTATCTCCATGACAACCAGCTCGAGACCCTGCACCTGATCCATCGTGTCGCCGCCGGCCATACCCAGGAGCGTCTGGTTGCGCTCAGTGGTCCGGTGCGGGCGCTCTCGCGCGATTCCCGGCGAGTCAACTGCACCATGCGCGACGGCTACGGCATCTCGGTACGCAGCGCCGGCGGTGGCGGCCTGATCGATACCAACGGCATCGATCCCGAGCGCCTCGGCGAGCACTATCGTGTCGAGCGTCTGGGCCGGGGCCGGGTGGCCGGGCGCGATACCGAGGTGATCGGCATCATTCCGCGTGATGCGCTGAGATACGGCTATCGCTTCCATATCGATCGCGAGACCGCGTTGCCGCTCAAGTCCGATCTGATCGACCGCTCCGAGCAGGCGCTCGAGCAGCTGATGTTCGCCACCCTCACCTTCCATCCCGCCGATGGCACCGAACCCGAGGCCGCGCCTCAGGGGGTGCGCGAGGCGCCGGTGACCGAGCCGCCGCCGCAGTGGCGGTTCGCCGATCAGCCGCTCGGGTTCGAGCTGGTGACCTATCATCGGATCCCACAGGACGATGGCGGCGTGCTCGAGCACTTCCTGTTCACCGATCGGCTCTCGGCCTACTCGATCTATGTCGAGCAGACGGAGGACCCTGGGCTCGAAGGGGCGACCAACATCGGTGCCGTGCATGCTGCCGGGGCGTGGCGCGAGGGCTATCAGATCACCGCGGTCGGCGAGGTGCCGGTCGCGACCGTGGAGGCGGCGGTGGCGGGTGTGCGCCGTCACGCCGAGGACTGATCCATGATTGAGGAACAGGGGCGGGTGATCGCCCGCGAGGGTGATCACGTCCGCGTCCAGACCCAGCGGCGCAGCGTCTGTGGCGGTTGTGCCGCGCGTGGCGCCTGTGGCACATCGCTGCTCGAGCGGCTGTTCTCCCGTCGCCTCGCCGAGGTTCGCGCGTTCGATCGGGTCGGGGTCGAGGTCGGCGACGAGGTGGTCCTGGCGATCTCGGCGCAGGACGTGCTTCGACTCTCGCTCGCGGCCTATCTGGCACCGACCCTGGGGCTGGTGTTCGGGGCCGTGGCGGGAACCGCACTCGGTGGCGCCGCGTCCGATCCGCTGGGGTTGCTCGGGGCCGGTTTGGGTCTTACTCTCGCACTGGTGTGGCTTCGCGGCTACAGCCGTGCCCTGGCCCGGGATCCATCACGCCAGCCGGAGGTGATCCGTCGTCTCGGCGCCGAGACGCAGCGGGTGACCTTGGTCGAGCCCTGACGGCTGATTGCGCCCGTCGCTCCAGGCGCCCGCGAACCCGCCAGTCACGCGGCTTCGGCCGTGCCGATGAATCTTTGAGGAGCAACCATGCGCTCGAAACCCCGTCTCTCGCTCGCTCTGACCACCTTGCTCTGCTGCGCCCTGGCGCCGGGGATGGCCGTCGGGCGTACCCTGCCGGACTTCGCCAGCCTGGTTGCCGAGAACGGCCCCTCGGTGGTCAACATCAGCACCAAGCAGCACACATCCTCGGTCTCCGAGATGCACGGCTTCACCATCCCCGACCTGCCCGATGAGGGGCCGCTGCGCGACTTCTTCGACCGCTTCTTCGGCGAGGAGGGCGAACTGCCCGACGATATCGAGTCGCGCTCGCTCGGCTCCGGCTTCATCGTCTCCTCCGACGGCTTTGTGATGACCAACTCACACGTCGTCGAGGGCGCCGACGAGATCGTGGTGCGCACCAGTGATCGGCGCGAGTTCGTCGCCGATCTGGTCGGCACCGACAAGCGCAGCGATATCGCCCTGCTCAAGGTCGACGCCGAGGGCCTGCCGGCGGTGCGCATCGGTTCCTCCAAGGATCTCCAGGTCGGTGAATGGGTGCTGGCGATCGGCTCGCCCTTCGGTTTCGAGTCCTCGGCCACCGCCGGTATCGTCAGCGCCAAGGGGCGTAATCTGCCCTCGGAGAACTATGTCCCCTTCATCCAGACCGATGTCGCCATCAATCCCGGTAACTCCGGGGGGCCGCTGTTCGATCTCGATGGCCGCGTGGTCGGCGTCAACAGCCAGATCTACAGCCGCACCGGTGGTTTCATGGGGCTGTCGTTCGCGATCCCGATCGATGTCGCCATGGACGTGATCGAGCAGCTCAAGACCAAGGGGCGCGTCACCCGTGGCTGGCTCGGGGTGATGATCCAGGACGTCACCCGCGAACTGGCCGCGAGCTTCGGCCTCAAGCAGCCGCGCGGTGCGCTGGTCGCCGAGGTGCTGGCCGACAGCCCGGCGGCGGCGGCCGGGTTGCGCCCGGGCGACGTGATCCTCGCCTTCGACGGCAAGGACGTGCTCACCTCCAGCGCCCTGCCGCCGCTGGTCGGGGTGACGCCGATCGGCGAGCAGGCCGAACTCAGGGTGTTGCGTCGTGGCGAGCGGATCAGCCTCTCGGTCACCATCGCCGAGCTGCCCGAGGAGGACGCCTTCGCCGCGCCGCCGGCGCTCGATGAGACCCCGGCCAACCGTATCGGTCTGGTGGTGCGCGCCATCGCCCCGGAGCAGCGCGAGCACTTCGGCGTCGAGCAGGGCGGGGTGATGGTCGAGGCCCTCGAGCCGGGGCCGGCCGAGCGCGCCGGGCTGCGCGTTGGCGATCTCATCCTGATGCTCGACGGCCAACCGGTCGCAGACCCCGCAGATTTCGAGCAGATCCTCGCCGGCATCGAGCCGGGGCGCTCGGTGGCGGTGCTGGTGCAACGCAGCGACGGACGGATGTTCTTCGCCATCCGCATGCCCGACCCCGAATGATCCGGGTACCGGCCTCGGCCAGCGCGGCTATCCTGGGCTGGCCGCTGGCCGCTGGCCGCTGGCCGCTGGCCGCTGGCCGCTGGCTGATGGCTGATGGCTGATGGCTGATGGCTGATGCGCCGCTGGCTGATGCGCCGCTGGCTGATGCGCCGTCCCCCGCGCCTCTGGTAAGATGAGCGGCTATCTGTCGCGATACCGCGCCGTCGATCGGCCGGCAGCGCGATCACTCGCATTCATCAGCCGCTGGGCGCACACGCAATCCCGATGACCGATCTCTCCCATATCCGCAACTTCTCGATCATCGCCCATATCGATCACGGCAAGTCGACCATCGCCGACCGCTTCATCCAGGTCAGCGGAGCCCTGACCGATCGCGAGATGTCGAGCCAGGTGCTCGACTCCATGGACCTCGAGCGCGAGCGCGGGATCACCATCAAGGCGCAGAGCGTCACCCTGAACTATCAGGCGCGCGACGGCGAGACCTACCAGCTCAACTTCATCGACACCCCCGGTCACGTCGACTTCTCCTACGAGGTGTCGCGTTCGCTCGCCGCCTGCGAGGGCGCGCTGCTGGTGGTCGATGCCGCCCAGGGGGTCGAGGCGCAGAGCGTGGCCAACTGCTACACCGCGATCGACCAGGGGCTCGAGGTGCTGCCGGTGCTCAACAAGATCGACCTGCCCTCGGCCGAGCCCGAGCGGGTGATCGGCGAGATCGAGGAGATCATCGGCCTGGAGGCCACCGACGCGCTGCGGGTGAGCGCCAAGACCGGTCTCGGCATCCCCGATCTGCTCGAGGCGCTGGTCGAGCGCATCCCGGCGCCCGAAGGCGATCGCGAGGCACCGCTGCAGGCGCTGATCATCGACTCCTGGTTCGACCCTTACGTCGGCGTGGTCTCGCTGGTGCGGGTGGTCAACGGCGAGATCCGTCGTCGCGACAAGATCCAGATGATGTCCACCGGGCGTACCCATCAGGTCGATGCGGTCGGCGTCTTCACCCCGAAGAAGACCGACCGCGAGTGTCTCTCCACCGGCGAGGTCGGTTTCCTCATCGCCGGTATCAAGGAGATCGACGGCGCGCCGGTGGGCGATACCATCACCCATCCCGACAACCCCGGCGCCAAGCTGCCGGGCTTCAAGGAGATGCGCCCGCGGGTCTTCGCCGGGCTCTACACCGTGGTCACCGACGACTACGAGGACCTGCGCGAGGCGCTCGGCAAGCTGCGCCTCAACGACGCCGCGCTCTACTACGAACCCGAGGTCTCGCAGGCGCTCGGCTTCGGCTTTCGCTGCGGCTTCCTCGGCATGCTCCACATGGAGATCATCCAGGAGCGGCTCGAGCGCGAGTACGACCTTGACCTCATCACCACCGCGCCCACCGTGGTCTACGAGGTGCTGCGCAACGACGGCGAGCTGATCAAGGTCGACAACCCCGCCAATCTGCCCGAGCCGAACCAGATCGACGAGGTCCGCGAGCCGATCATCGAGGCCCACATCCTCGTCCCGCAGGACTATCTCGGCGCGGTCATCACCCTCTGTATCGAGAAGCGCGGGGTACAGAAGAACCTGCAGTATCTCGGCGGCCAGGTGCAGGTGACCTACGATCTGCCGCTGAGCGAGGTGGTGCTCGACTTCTTCGACCGGCTGAAGTCGGTCAGCCGTGGCTTCGCCTCCTTCGAGTACGAGTTCAAGCGCTTCGAGGCCGCCGACCTGATCAAGCTCGACGTGCTGATCAACGGCGACAAGGTCGACTCGCTGTCCTCGATCGTCCATCGTGCGCAGTCGCAGTCGCGCGGGCGTGAGGTCACCGAGCGGATGAAGGAGCTGATCCCGCGGCAGATGTTCGAGGTCGCTATCCAGGCGGCCATCGGCACCAAGATCATCGCCCGCACCACGGTCAAGGCGCTGCGCAAGAACGTCACCGCCAAGTGCTACGGCGGTGACGCCACGCGTAAGCGCAAGCTGCTCGAGAAGCAGAAGGCCGGTAAGCGGCGGATGAAGCAGGTCGGCAAGGTTGAGATCCCGCAAGAGGCCTTCCTTGCCGTGCTCCAGGTCGGCAAGGATAATTGAGCCCGCCGGCCGCGCGCCCGGTGCGCGCGGCCCCGGCGCCCGTCACTCGCCGCTCGCCCGTTCGGGTGGACGCGCCCGCCGTCGCCTGTCGCCCCCCGGGGCACGGACCATCCCCTAAGGACCAAGAGACCCTGCAGACGCAATGACCAACTTCGACTTTCCCGCCTTCCTGGTGCTGGCCTCCGTGGTGACCGGCGCGATCTGGCTGCTCGACGCGCGCTGGCTTGCCCCGCGTCGCCGTGCCGCCGCCGGTGGCGCCCCGGTCAAGGAGCCGGTGGTGGTGGAGTATGCGCGCGCCTTCTTCCCGGTGATCTTCGCGGTGCTGATCCTGCGTTCGTTCGTGGTCGAGCCCTTCCGCATCCCCTCCAACTCGATGATGCCGACCCTGCTCACCGGCGACTTCATCCTGGTCAACAAGTACGCCTACGGGCTGCGTCTGCCGGTGCTCAACGCCAAGTTCGTCGACATCGGCGAGCCCGAGCGTGGCGACGTAGTGGTGTTCCGCTTCCCGCTCGAGCCCTCGACCGACTACATCAAGCGGGTGATCGGGCTGCCCGGCGACGTCATCGGCTATCGCGGCAAGACCGTCTATCTCAACGGCGAGCCGGTGGCCCAGCTGCCGATCGGGCGCTACACTGGTGTCGGCTCCGGGCGAGAGATGAGCGGCGCGCGCGAGGCCCTCGAGAGCCTCGACGGGGTCGAGCACAGCATCCTCACCCGTTCGCGCGCCCCCGATCTGCCGCCCGGCTGCCGGGTGCTCGCCTTCGGTTCGGTCAAGGTGCCGGAGGGGCAGTACTTCGTGATGGGTGACAATCGCGACAACAGCAACGACAGTCGCTGCTGGGGCTTCGTCCCGGAGGAGAATCTGGTCGGCAAGGCGTTCGGCATCTGGATGCACTGGGACGGTGCCCGCGATGGCCTGCCGATCGCCTGGTCGCGACTCGGCGACGGAATCGACTGAGGTCTTCAGGATGCCAACGGCGATCAACACTCCGCGCGCGCGTCAGTCCGGGCTGGGACTCTTCTCCTTCACGATCCTGGTCGGGCTGGCGGCCTTCTTCATCACCCTGCTGCTCAAGCTCGGACCGGTCTACATGCAGAACCTGACCATCCAGTCGGTGATGGACGGGCTTGAGGATCCGGTCGAGCCGGTGGGCAGAAATCCGCGCAAGATCACCGACTATCTCATGCGCAATCTCGATATCAACGGGATCACCTCGGTCTCGGCGCAGGAGTTCGTCATCAAGCGGACCGATGCCGACCGACTCAGCGTGGTCCTCGAGTATGAACGTCGCACGCATCTGTTCTTCAACGTCGATGCCGTGCTTACGTTCCACAATCAGGTGGAAATCAGCACTCAGTGAATGCAGACCCCAGACGGCTGGCCCGTGTGCTCGGGCACGAGTTCGCCCGCCCCGAACTGCTCGAACAGGCCCTGACGCACCGCAGCGTCGGCCCGAACAACAACGAACGTCTCGAGTTCCTCGGCGATGCCCTGATCGGGCTGCTGATCGCCGAGGCGCTCGGCCATCGCTTCCCCGAGGCCGCCGAAGGCACGCTCAGCCGTCTGCGCGCGAGCCTGGTCAAGCGCGAGTCGCTGGCCAAGCTCGCCCGCGGCATCGAACTGGGCGACTACATGCGCCTGGGGGCGGGGGAGCTGCGCACCGGCGGTCACGCCCGCGACTCGATCCTCGCCGATGCCCTGGAGGCGGTGCTCGGCGCCGTCTATCTCGACGGTGGCTTCGCCGTGGCCAATACCGTGGTGGCCAAGCTGTTCGCCGAGCGTCTCGAGCAGACCAGCATCGACCGTTCCGGCAAGGACCCCAAGACCCGGCTGCAGGAGTTCCTCCAGGCGCGCAAGCGACCGCTACCGGGCTATACGGTGATCACCATCGAGGGTGATCAGCATGCACAATCCTTCACCGTGGTCTGTGCGCTCGGCGATGCCGATCTGACCACCCGAGGCACCGGCACCAGCCGGCGCCGTGCCGAACAGGCGGCCGCCGAGGCCATGCTGGAGATCCTCGAACATGAATGACGCCATCACCGGTCGCTGCGGCACCGTCGCCATCGTCGGGCGCCCCAACGTCGGCAAGTCGACGCTGCTCAACCGCATCCTCGGCCAGAAGCTCGCGATCACCTCGCACAAGGCGCAGACTACGCGTCACTCCATCCTCGGGGTCAAGACCCGCGCCGAGGGACAGATCCTGTTCGTCGACACCCCGGGCATCCATCGTCGCGGCGAGAGTGCGCTCAACCGCTATCTCAACCGTACCGCGCGCGCCGCGCTCGCCGACACCGATCTGATCCTGTTCGTGGTCGAGGCGCTGCGCTGGACCGAGGAGGACGAGCAGGCGCTCGCCGCCGTCGCTCGCGCCGGGGTCGAGTGCATCGCGGTGGTCAACAAGGTCGACCGGGTCGAGGACAAGGAGGCGCTGCTGCCCTTCCTCCAGACCCTGGGCGAGCGTCACGCCTTCCGCGAGCTGTTCCCGGTCTCGGCGGCGCGCGGCAGTCAGGTCGAGGCGCTGGAGCAGGCGGTGCTCGCCGCGCTCCCCGAGGGCGAGCCGATCTTCCCCGAGGACCAGCTCACCGACCGCTCGGAGCGCTTCTTCGCCGCCGAGCTGCTGCGCGAACAGCTCACCCAGCGCTATGGCGAGGAGCTGCCGTATCGCACCACCGTCGAGATCGAGCGCTTCGAGGCGGTCGACGGGCGCTATATGATCAATGCCCTGATCTGGGTCGAGCGCCCGGGACAGAAGGCGATCATCATCGGCAAGCAGGGCGAGTCGCTCAAGGCCACCGCCACCCAGGCGCGTCTGGAGATGCAGAAGCTCTTCGACTGCCCGGTCCATCTCGAGGTCTGGGTGAAGATCAAGAAAAGCTGGTCGAGCGACGAGGCCGCGCTCGCGCGCCTCGGCTACAGCGAGGACTGATCGGCGGCGGTGAGCGCCAGCGCCTGTCACGGCTTCGTCCTGCACCGGCACGACTATCGCGACACCAGCCTGCTCGTCGAGCTGTTCTGTGTCGGGCGTGGGCGGCTGCCCGCAGTCGCCCGTGGCGCGCGGCGCGCCCGCGCTGGCGGGCGCGCCGCGCTGCTCCAGCCCTTCCAGCCGCTGTGGCTGGAACTCGGCGGACGCGGCGAGGTGCGCACCCTGACCCGGGTCGAGGCCGTGGACCGGCCCTATGCGCTCGCCGGTCGGGCACTGCTCTGCGGTTTCTATGTCAACGAGCTGCTGTTGCGTCTGCTCGGTCGCGAGGACCCGCACGATGCACTGCTCGACGACTACCAGGTCGCGCTCGCGGCGCTGGCCGCGGGAGACGACCTCGAGCCGGTGCTGCGCCGTTTCGAGCTGCGCCTGCTCGATGCCCTCGGCTATGGCCTCGCGCTCGATGTCGAGACCGCCACCGGCCGGCCGGTGCGCGCCACCGCCGACTATGTCTTCGAGCCCGAGCAGGGGCTGCGCGCGGCCACCGTCACCGATGACCCGCGACTGTGTTGCCGTGGCGCCACCCTGCAGGCGCTCGCCGCCGACGCCGCGCCGACCGATGCCGAACGCGCGCGCGAGGCGCGGGCGCTGCTGCGCGCCATGCTCGCCCCGCATCTCGGCGAACGTCCGTTGCGCACCCGCGCACTGTTCCAGCAGTGGTATGGCGGGCGTGAGCGTTCACCCCCACACTAGATTGAGTGGCGACGCCGGTCATGGCGCCGCCTTCCCGACCGTACGAAGCGAGGAGAAATCCCTTGAGCACGCATGCCAACGAGGTGCTGCTGGGCGTCAACATCGATCACGTCGCCACCGTGCGCCAAGCGCGCGGCACCCGCTACCCCGAGCCGATCCAAGCGGCGCTGGTCGCCGAGCAGGCCGGGGCCGACGCCATCACCCTGCACCTGCGCGAGGACCGTCGTCACATCCAGGACCGCGATGTCGAGCTGCTGCGCGGCATCCTGCAGACGCGGATGAACCTGGAGATGGCCGCCACCGCCGAGATGGGTGAGATCGCCGCCCGGCTGCGCCCGCACGATTGCTGTCTGGTCCCCGAACGACGCGAGGAGCTGACCACCGAGGGCGGGCTCGACCTGATCGCCAACCAGGCCCATCTCACCGAGTTCTGCGCCCGTCTGGCCGAGGCCGGGGTGCGGGTGTCGCTGTTCGTCGACCCCGAGCCGGCGCAGCTCGACGCGGCGCGCGCCATCGGCGCCCCGGTCGTCGAGCTGCACACCGGCCACTATGCCGATGCGCACACCCGCCAGACGCGCGCCGAGGCGCTGGCGCGCATCGAGCGCGCCGTCGAGCACGGTCTGTCGCTGGGCCTGCAGGTCAATGCCGGACACGGGCTCGACTACGACAACGTCAAGCCGATTGCCGCCATCCCCGGCATCACCGAACTCAACATCGGTCATGCGATCATCGCCCGCGCGCTCTTCTCCGGGCTCGATCGCGCGGTGCGCGACATGCGTGCACAGATCGCAGTGGCCAGCCGTCGCTGAGAGGCGGGCGCCGTCGGGGGAGGGCGCTCGGCGCGCCCGATCGACATGACCCTTTCGATCGGAACATGCCCGACGTCGTTCCCCGACCTCGATCTGCGGGCTAGACTGTGCCGCGGGAAAATGCTCCCGTCAGCCAAAGCCAAGAGCCATGTCCGCAGATACCCTGATCTTCTTGCTTGCTATCGATCGCGGGGTGGGCCCCGCGCCTCTGACCCGTCATCGCCCGAAGGCGGCCGTTCCCTTCGGTGGCAAGTTCCGGGTGATCGACTTCGCGCTGGCCAACTGTCTGCACTCCGGGCTGCGTCAGGTCCTGGTGATCACGCAGTACAAGAGTCACTCATTGCACAAGCACCTGCGCGATGGCTGGTCGATCTACAACCCCGAACTCGGCGAGTTCATCATCCCGGTGCCGGCGCAGATGCGTGACGGCAAGCATTGGTATGCCGGGCCTTTCGATGCCATTCGCCAGAACCGCAACCTGATCGAGCGCAATCGCGCGCGTCAGGTCCTCGCGCTCGACGGCAGTGCCGTTTATCGCATGGACTACAGCGAGGTGGTCCATGCCCATGTCGATGCCCGCGCCGAGGTCACGGTGGCGGTGCGCGAGGTCGACCCCGGCGCGCCGCCCTCGCAGACCCAGGCCCGCGTCGAACTCGACGAGCACGACCGCATCGTGCGTATCCTGCCGGCTGAGCGCGCCGGCGAGATCGAGGGCGAACGCGCCTTCGAGACCATGGGCGTCTATGTCTTCGATCGCGGCTGGCTGTTCGATGCCTTCGCTCGCCGCGAGAGCGCCGATGCCGAGGTCGGCCCGCTGCCCCCGGATCGGCATCTCGCCAAGGACGTGCTCGCCCATCTCACTCAGAGCCATCGGGTGCGTGCCTATCGCTTCGGTCAGGCGCGCGGTCGCGTCACCCCAGATCGCTATTGGTGCGATCTCTCCTCGGTCGATGCCTACTATCAGGCCAACATGGAGCTGTTGCGCCCGCAGCCGCCGCTCGATCTCTATCAGAACGATTGGAACATCCGCACCGCTCAGGGGCAGTATCCGCCGGCGCGCACCGTGCCCGGCGCGCGCAGCGGCAACGAGGGGGTGTTCGTCAACTCGATGCTCGCCGCCGGCACCGTGATCAGCGGCGGCGGGGTCAACCACTCGATGCTCTTCCCCTGCGTGCGCGTCGGCGACAGCGCCATCGTCGAGGAGGCGATCCTGTTCGACGGCGTCGAGGTCGGCGCCGAGGCGCATCTGCGCAACTGCATCGTCGAGAAGGGCGTGGCGGTACCGCCGGGCGAGCAGGTTGGCATCGACCTCGAACGCGATCGCGAGCGCTTCGATGTCTCCGAGGAGGGCATCGTGGTGGTGCCCCGGGATATCGAGTGGTAGCGGCGGCCACGCCGCAGACGGTCTATCAGACCCTGCTCGCGACCTACGGTCCCCAGGGGTGGTGGCCGGCCGAGACCCCGTTCGAGGTCATGGTCGGCGCCATCCTCACCCAGAACACCAGCTGGCGTCACGTCGAGCGTGCGCTCGACCAGGTTCGCGCCGAGACGGCGTTGAGTGCCGAGGCGCTGCTCGCGCTCGATCCGGCGCGCCTGGCCGAGCTGCTGCGACCCAGCGGCTACTACAGGGTCAAGACCCGGCGCCTGCTGGCCTTCTGCGAGCGCTATCATGCCGCTGGCGGTCTCGAGCCGCTCGCCGCGCTCGCCACCCCGAGGCTGCGCGAGTGGCTGCTGGCGACCCCTGGCATCGGCCCGGAGACCGCCGACGACATCCTGCTCTATGCCTTCGCGCATCCGGTCTTTGTGGTCGACGCCTATACCCGGCGACTGTTCTCGCGGCTCGGGTTGCTCGCCGGCGACGAGGACTACGAGCGCATCCGCCGCTGGTTCGAGCAGGCGCTGCCGGACGATGTCGCGCTGTTGCAGGAGTATCATGCGCTGATCGTGGCGCACGCCAAGCATGCCTGCCGGGCCAGGCCGGTCTGCGCGGGTTGCGCGCTGCGGGCGTGCTGCCCAGCATCGGCACCATCCAGCGAGCGCTGAGACGAGGATTGCGAGATCATGCCACGAATTGACAACCAGACCTTCTACGATGACGCGCTCAAGGCCCACGGCACCAATGCCGAGGGGGTGCAGTGGATCTCCGAGGAGACCCAGCGGGTACGTTTCCGGGTGCTGCGCGAGTTGCTACCCGAGGATCTCTCCAGCGTCGAGCTGGCCGATGCCGGCTGTGGTTTCGGCGACTTCCTCGTCTATCTGCGCGAGCGCGACCAGGCGCCGGGGCGCTATCTCGGTCTCGACGTGATGGCACCGATGATCGAGACGGCGCGCGCACGCACCGGTTGCGAGATCCGTCAGTGCGACGTGCTCCACGACCCGCTGCCCGAGGCCGATTACTACGTCTGCAGCGGCGCCATGAACATCCTCACCTGGGACGAGACCCAGACCTTCATCGGCAACTGTCTCGCCGCCAGCCGTCGTGGTTTCGTGTTCAACCTGCTCAAGGGCCGCGATACCTCGCTGATCTACAACTGCCGCCGGCCCGCCGAGATCGAGTCACTCGCCGCCGAGTTGAACGCCACCGTGCGGGTGCACGAGGGCTATCTGGCCGGTGATTTCAGCGTCCTGCTCGAGCGCCGCTGAACAAGGGGTTCGAGCCGCACGGTTGTTGACCGGTTCGGTTGTCGGGATGTGGCGCGGATAGGTTCTGTTTGGGCAGGCTTCAGCCCGCTGTACCGACCGACGACCCGGCGGGTGCGTCGCGACGGTGATGGCTCGGCTTCGTCCGAGGGGTGCGCCCTTGGCCCGGCAAAGGGCTGGACGTCCATAGTAGACTTATTCTCTTTTGCGGGAAGATACCGTGTTGCAACTGTTGGCGATCGCCGGGGGCGGCGCGCTCGGGGCGTTGTCGCGCTTCTGGATCTCGACCGGCGTCTATCGGGTGCTGGGGCGTGACTTCCCCTGGGGCACCCTGGCGGTGAACGTGATCGGCTCCTTCCTCATGGGGCTGCTGTTCGTGCTGCTCACCGAGCGGCTGGCGGTGGCGCCCGAGTGGCGCGGCGCCGTGCTGGTCGGGTTCCTGGGGGCCTTGACGACCTTCTCGACCTTCTCGATCGAGACCCTGAACCTGATCGAGCAGGGAGCGCTGTTGCGTGCCACCCTGAACGTGGGCGCGAGCGTCGGGGTGTGCGTGTTGCTGTGCTGGGCGGGCATCGCCCTGGGGAGGTCACTGTGAGTCACGAAGACGCGATCATGGTGCGGGTCTATCTCGCCGAGTCCGATCATGAACTGAAGCCCCTGGTGCACGTCCTGCGCGACGAGCTGGGGGTGCGCGGGGTGACGGTGCTGCGCGCGATCGAGGGCTATGGCCCCTCGGGGCGCACCCATGCCGCCTCGCTGGTCGATCTGTCGCTCGACCTGCCGCTGGTGGTGGAGTTCTTCGATGCCCCCGAGCCTGCCCGCGCGGCGATCGCCCGAATCCGTCATCAGGTGAAACCGGGGCACATCGTGTCCTGGCCGGTCACCATCGAATCCTGAAGCCAAGGAGACCACATGCTAGACCCACGACTGTTGCGCAACGATCTCGCGCGCGTTGCCGAGCTGCTCGCCCGTCGCGGCGTGACCCTGGATACCGCCCGTTTCGAGCAGCTCGAACAAGAGCGCAAGCGGCTGCAGGTCGAGGCCCAGACGCTGCAGACCGAGCGCAACACCCGCTCCAAGTCGATCGGCAAGGCCAAGGCCGCGGGCGAGGACATCGAGCCGCTGCTCGCCGAGGTCGCCGACCTGGGTGATCGGCTCAAGGCCGCCGAGCAGGCGCTGACCGAGTGCCAGGGCGAGATCGAGTCGATCGCGCTGGGGCTGCCGAACCTGCCCGACGACAGCGTGCCGGACGGTCGCGACGAGGCCGACAACCGCGAGGAGCGGCGCTGGGGCGAGGTGCCGAGCTTCGACTTCACCCCGCTCGATCATGTCGACCTGGGCGCGCGCAACGGCTGGATGGACTTCGATCTCGCCGCCAAGGTGACCGGTTCGCGCTTCGTCACCCTGTCCGGGCCGATGGCGCGGCTGCACCGCGCGCTGATCCAGTTCATGCTCGACGTGCACACCACCGAGCACGGCTACACCGAGACCTATGTCCCTTACCTGGTCAACGCCGACAGCCTCTACGGCACCGGTCAGCTGCCCAAGTTCGAGGAGGACCTGTTCAAGGTTCCCGGCGAGCGCGATCTCTACTTGATCCCGACCGCCGAGGTGCCGGTGACCAATCTGGCGCGTGACTGCATCTTCGAGGCCGATGAGCTGCCGCGCCGCTGGGTTGCCCACACCCCCTGCTTCCGCAGCGAGGCCGGCTCCTACGGCAAGGACACCCGGGGGATGATCCGTCAGCACCAGTTCGAGAAGGTCGAGCTGGTGCAGGCGGTGCCCGAGGCCGAGTCCTTCGCCGCGCTCGAGGCCCTCACCGGGCACGCCGAGTCGATCCTGCAACGGCTGGGTCTGGCCTATCGGGTGGTGACCCTGTGCACCGGCGATCTCGGCTTCTCCTCGCGCAAGACCTACGACCTGGAGGTGTGGCTGCCGGGTCAGCAGGCCTATCGCGAGATCTCCTCGTGCAGCAACTTCGGCGACTTCCAGGCGCGGCGACTGCGTGCGCGCTGGCGCAACCCCGAGACCGGCAAGCCCGAGCTGCTGCACACCCTCAACGGCTCCGGGCTGGCGATCGGTCGCACCCTGGTGGCGGTGCTCGAGAACTACCAGCTCGCCGACGGTCGGGTGACCGTGCCTGAGGTGCTGCGCCCCTACATGGGCGGTCTCGAGGTGCTTGGCTGAGTCCGGGCGCGCCGCCTCAGCGCGTCTGCGGGATATAGACGTAGGCGCGCGCCACCCCGGCGCCGACGATCTCCAGCGCCTTGCTGTCGTAGAAGTGCCCGAGCGCGGCGAGTGAGCCCGCCGGGTAGTCGCCGAGACCGACCTGATTGGCGGTGACCCGGTAGCGGCCCTCGCCGGGCGGCAGCTGCAGATAGACCGCGCAGGGGTTGGAGGTGCAGGTGCCGGTGTCGCCCGGCGCCAGGGTGATGCTGCCCCAGTCGGTGACATGGCGGGTGGCGGTGGCGCAGCCGACGAGGCTTGCGACCAGGACGAGAACGACAGGTCCGGCGCCGCAGACGGCGCGCGCGGGCTGATGCATGACGGGCTCCGGCCGGTCGCGACCGGCGCGTGTTCGGCAGGTGTCGTCAAGCATAGCGGTGTGGTCACCGGCTGTCTCCGTGGTCCGTCGATGGCGCGGTGGCCGGGGGAGGCACGACCCATTTGATCAATGCCCTTGCGCCCGTCAAAATGCATGCTCCGACGCGTTGCCTCGGGGCGGAAGCGCGGATGTTGTTCTATGCTGAACGCCCGAGGGTCAGGGAGACATGGCCATGGCGCACGCTCGGTCGCGACCGCTCCTTCCGCCCATCACCTCTCCGCCCCACCCCTAACCAAGCACGATGAGAAAAGGTTCCAGCCTCCGTTGTCCCGCCATCCCCAACCGTCCATGAACCCGATCGATGCCTGGGCGTGTCTCGATGCCCTCGATTGCGCGATTGCGGTGATCGATGCCGGGGGGCGGGTGCTCTACAGCAACCGCCAGCAGCGCGCGACCCTGCCGCTCGGTGTCTGGGCCGTGCCTGAGGGAGACTCCCGGGTGCTCGAGCAGGCGCGTCAGGGGGTCCGTGAGGTCTGCCGGGGGCAGCGCGCCGATTTCGCGCTCGAATACGCCTTACCGCTCGAGGGCGAGACCCGCTGGCTGAGCCTCGGTGCGCGTCTCCTGAGCGCTGATGTCGATGACCAGCGGTTGGTGCTGGTCGCTCATCGCGATGTCTCCGCCTATCGTCAGGCCGAGCAGGCGCTGGCGCTCACCCAGGGGCAGCTCGACAACTCCCCCGACCTGATCTTCTTCAAGGACCGCAAGGGACGTTATCTCGGTTGCAACCGTGCGCTCGGCGAGTTGATCGGTCGCGCGCCGGGAGAGGTCATCGGCCTGGATGATGATGCGCTCTTCCCGCCCGAGATCGCCGCGCGCGTGCGCGCCGATGATCGACAGGTGCTCGAACAGGGCAGGGCACACCGCTTCGACTTCTGGTACAGCGACACGCGAGGACGGCGCTTGCTCTTCGATGTCCTCAAGACGCCCTATCACGGTCCCGATGGCGAGCTGCTCGGGGTGATGGGGTGTGGGCGCGATCTCAGCGCCCTGTATCGTACTCAGACGCTGCTGAGCGAGGCGCAGGCAATCACCGCGCTGGGCAGCTGGGAACTCGAACTCGCCACCGCCCGGGTGTTCTGGTCGGCGCAACTGCTGGCCATCCTCGGCGTCGACCCTGGGGCCTTCGTCGCCAGTGAGCAGGGCCTGCTCGAACGGGTCCATGACGAGGATCGTGCTCAAGTCGTCAGCGTCCTGGATGCGGCGCGCCGCGGCCTCGCCACCGAGGACATTGAGTATCGCGTGGTGCGTCCGGACGGCGAGGTGCGCTGGGTGCGTCAGCGGATCCGTACCGCGCGCGGCGATCGTGGCGAGCTGGTGCGGGTGTTCGGCTCGGTGCTCGATATCACCGAGGATCGTCGCGCCCAGGAGGCACTGCGCTATAGCGAGGCGCGCTACCGCGCCCTGTTCGAGGGTGCCGAGGAAGCGATGTGGGTGATCGACGGCGCGGACCTGAGCTGTCTGGCCAATCCGGCCGCGGCGCGACTGTTCGGCTACGACAGCGCCACCGAGCTGACCGATGTCCACCCCGGTGCGCTCTCGCCCGAGTTTCAGGCCGACGGTCGTCGCTCGGCGGACAGCAACGTCGAGGTGTTGACCTTCCTCGCCGAGCACGGTAGCGCCTGCTTCGAGTGGCTGCACCGGCGGCGCGACGGCTCGACCTTCCCGGCCGAGGTGCGTACCCGGCGCATCGAGCTGGAGAGCGGACAGCTGCGCGTGGCGATCATCCGCGATCTCAGCGAGCAGCGCCGGCGCGAGGACATCCTGCGTCTGACCAACGCGGTGTTCGAGAACACCGCCGAGGGTATCATCGTCACCGACGCCGACGGCGAGATCGTCGCGGTCAACCCCGCCTTCAGCGAGATCACCGGCTACACCCCGGAGCAGGTGAGGGGGCGCAACCCGCGTCTGCTCAAGTCCGGTCGCCAGGGCCCCGATTTCTATCGTCAGCTGTGGCGCGCGCTGCTCGACCAAGGGCGCTGGCAGGGCGAGCTGTGGAACCGGCGGTGCAACGGCGAGCTTTATCCGCAGTGGATGAGCATCAACGCCATCCGCAATCATCACGGTCGGGTGGCCAACTATGTCGCCATCTTCAGCGACATCACCGAACGCTACCGCTCGGCCGAGGAGATCGAGTATCTCAGCAACCACGACCCGCTCACCGGTCTGCCCAACGCCCGGCTGCTGAAACAACGCCTGGCCCAGGCCGTCGACCTGGCCGCCCTCCATCGTCAGCGTCTCGGGGTCTTCTATGTCGATATCGATCGCTACAACGACGTCATCGCCAGCTATGGCCACGGTGTAGCCGACACCGTGCTCTGCGTGCTCGGCGAACGACTGAGCGAAGCCACCGGCGTCGGCGATCTGGTGGCGCGACTGAGCGACGATACCTTCGTCATCCTCACCGAACTCGGCGAGGAGCTGGCCACCGCCTCGGCGTTCGCCGCGCACTATCTCGCCATCTGTTGCCAGCCGATCGAGATCGCCGGTCACGGTCAGCTCACCCTCAGCGCCTCGGCCGGTGGCGCGCTCTATCCCGGCGATGGCGAGGATGCCGCCGAGCTGCTGCGCAACGCCGCCTCGGCACTGCTCTCGGCCAAGCGCTGCGGGCGACGCTCGATCGCCTTCTACCGCCCCGAGATCACCGCCGCGGCGGTCGAGCGCCTGGCGCTCGAGGAGGCGCTGCGCATCGCCCTGGCCGAAGAGCAATTCGTCGTCCACTATCAGCCGCTGGTCGAGCCGCAGCAGAACGGTATCCATGCTGCCGAGGCGCTGCTGCGCTGGCGACGTGGCGCTCAGCTGGTGATGCCCGGGGTGTTCATCGACATCATCGAGAGCAGCGACCTGGTGGTGCCGGTGGGGCGCTGGGTGATCGAGGCGGTGTTGCGTCAGATGCGGTTGTGGCGCGACGCCGGGTTGCCCGAGATCCGCGTCTCGGTCAACGTCTCCGAGCCGCAGATCACCGCCGGCGGACTGACCGAGACCATCGCCGACCTGCTCGAGCGCTACGACATCCCCGCGCGCCTGCTCCACATCGAGCTGATCGAGCGGGTGTTGCTGCACGACCCGGAGCGCGCGCTGGCCGAGCTGGAGCGACTGCGCGCCCTCGGCATCGGCATCTCGCTCGACGACTTCGGTACCGGCTATTCCAGCCTCAGCTATCTCATCCACTTTCCGGTGGACTTCATCAAGATCGACCGCAGTTTCGTCAACGACCTCGCCACCGACGGGCGCAGCCGCGCGATCGTGCGCGCCATCCTGTCGATGGCGCGCAATCTCGATATCGGCACCGTTGCCGAGGGCGTCGAGGACATCCGCCAGCAACGCATCCTCACCGCCGAGGGCTGCGACCTGATCCAGGGCTATCTGATCAGTCGTCCGGTCTCGGCCAATACCCTGACGCGCATGCTCGAGGCCCAGCAGCGCGCGCGCGGGCCTCGCCGCTCGCCCCAACGCGCTCTGGTCCCGACGGCGGGCTGACAGGTCCAATCCTCATTCCCAACGCACAGGAGATCGCCACATGACGACCACCTTCAGCGCCTATCGGATCGATCGTCACGACGGCGCCCAGCAGCTCGAACTGACGCGGCTGACCGAGGCCGACCTCATGGAGGGCAATGTCACCGTCGCGGTCGAGTACTCGACGCTCAACTACAAGGACGGACTGGCGCTCACCGGACGCTCGCCGATCGTGCGTCGTTTCCCGCTGATCCCCGGCATCGACTTCGCCGGTCGCGTGGTGGAGTCGGGCGATCCGCGCTTTCGCCCCGGCGATCGGGTGGTGCTCAACGGCTATGGTGTCGGAGAGAAGCATTCCGGTGGCTATGCCGGGCGCGCTCGGGTGTCGGGCGACTGGCTGGTGGCGCTGCCCGAGGGGCTGACCAGCCGCCAGGCGATGGCCATCGGCACCGCCGGTTACACCGCGATGCTCGCGGTGCTGGCGCTGGAGTCGCACGGGCTCGAACCGGGTGCCGGCGAGGTGCTGGTGACCGGCGCCGCCGGCGGCGTCGGCAGCATTGCCGTGGCCCTGCTGGGGCGGCTCGGTCATCGGGTGACCGCGGTCACCGGACGGGCGCACGAGGCGGGCTATCTGCGCGAACTCGGCGCCACCGAGATCCTCGATCGCGCCGAGTTCACCCAGCCCCCGCGCCCGCTCGAATCAGAGCGCTGGGCGGCGGCGATCGATGTCGCCGGCGGCCTCACCCTGGCCAACGTACTCAGCCGCATGAAGCGCGCCGGCGCGGTGGCCGCCTGCGGGCTGGCCGATGCGATGGAGCTGCCGACCACGGTCGCGCCCTTCATCCTGCGCGGCGTCACCCTCTACGGCATCGACTCGGTGATGGCTCCGCACGCGCTGCGCGAGCGCGCCTGGGCGCGCTTGGCGCGCGATCTCGACCTCGACCGGCTCGAGACCATGACCCGTGAGGTCGACTTCGCGCAGCTGCCTCAGGCCGCCGAAGAGATCCTCGCCGGGCGGGTCCGTGGGCGCACCGTGGTGCGCATCCCCGAGGCCGACTGAGCCGAGCCACTGGCATCCCGCCCGCGGCGGACCCACATCTCTACCCAATGGGGGCGCGCGGAGCGCGCCCCGTCGATCGGTCGACCACGCCGCCCAGGGACGCGCGTCGTGTGCCTGCCGCACTGTCGCCGAGGCATCCGGCCGACCGCACCGGATGCCTCCGCGATAGAATCGTGCATCGCCTTAAACCTAACGAATTCAGCCATGAACGCTCAAGCCGCACCGGCTCCGCGCAGTGACGACGCGACCCTCGACGTCGTCGCGTTGCGCGCCCAATTCCCCATCCTCTCCACCCAGGTCGATGGTCGCCCGCTGGTCTATCTCGACAGCGCCGCCTCGACCCAGCAGCCGCAAGCGGTGATCGCGGCGGTCAGCGATTATCACCGTGCCGCCCACGCCAACATCCATCGCGGCAACTACCGCCTCTCGCAACACGCCACCCGGCTCTACGAGCACGCCCGCGCGGCGGTGGCGCGCTTTCTCAATGCCGCCGAGCCTGCCGAGTGCGTGTTCACCCGCGGCACCACCGAGGCGATCAACCTGGTCGCCGCCACCTGGGGGCGCGCCAACCTCGGCCCCGGCGACGAGATCCTGCTCTCCAACCTCGAACACCACTCCAACATCGTCCCCTGGCAGATGCTCGCCGAGCAGACCGGGGCGCGTATCCGCGTCATCCCCATCGACGACGCCGGTGACATCGACCTCGAGGCCTACCGTCGGTTGCTCTCGCCACGCACCCGGTTGGTCGGGGTCAACCAGGTCTCCAACGCCCTCGGCACCGTCAACCCGGTGCGCGAGATCATCGAGCTGGCCCATGCGCACGGTGCCCTGGTGCTGGTCGACGGCGCCCAATGGGTCGCCCACGGGCGCACCGACGTGCGCGCGCTCGACGCCGACTTCTACGCCTTCTCCGGCCACAAGCTCTACGGCCCGACCGGGATCGGCGTGCTCTATGCCAAACGCGCGCTGCTCGAGGCGATGCCGCCCTATCAGGGCGGTGGCGACATGATCGAGCAGGTCAGCTTCGAGACCACCCGCTATGCCGCGCCGCCGACCCGCTTCGAGGCCGGTACGCCCAACATCTCCGGCGCGGTGGGGCTGGGCGCGGCGATCGACTGGATCGAGTCGGTCGGCTTCGAGCGCATCAGTGCCCACGAGCAGTGGTTGCTGCGTCATGCCACCGAGCGCCTGGAGGCCATCCCCGGACTCGCGCTCAAGGGCCGGGCGCGGCGGCGCAGCTGTGTCGCCTCCTGGGTGATGGAAGCCCCGGCGATCTCCAGCCTCGACCTCGGCACCGCGCTCGATCTGCGCGGCATCTGCGTGCGCACCGGGCACCACTGCTGTCAGCCGCTGATGGAGCGGCTCGGCGTGGCGGCCACGGTGCGCGCCTCCTTCGGGGTCTACAACACCCTGGAGGAGATCGACCTCCTGGCCGATGCGCTGGTCGAGATCGCCGCCGAGACGCGCGCGCGTCAGGCACGGGTCGCGCCCGTCGCCGAGGTCGCGCTCGACTACCCGGGGCCGAGCGCCGAGTCGCCCGCCGCCGCCGCCGCGCAGATCGCCGACGACTTCGAGCTGCTGCCCGACTGGCCGACCCGGCACGAGTACATCATCGATCTCGGCGGTCGGCTGCCGCACCTGCCCGCGTCGATGCAGAACGCCGCAACGCATGTGCAGGGGTGTCAGAGCCAAGTCTATATTGCCGCCCGCGCCATGCCCGACGCCCCCGAGCGCGTCGAGTTCCTCGCCGACAGCGACGCCGAGCTGGTGCGCGGGCTGATCGCGCTGCTCCAGCAGCTCTACTCCGGGCAGCGCGCGCGCGACATCCTCGACTTCGACGCCCGCGCCTTCTTCGCCCGGCTCGGGCTCGACGGGCATCTCAGCATGAACCGGCGCAATGGCCTCGAGGCGATGGTGCAGCGACTGCGTCAGGTGGCCGCGCGCCAGGTCGCGGCAGACGCCTGAGTGAATGCATTGGCACGGGGCCGGACGGCCCCGTGCCGGGGGAGGGTGGGGCGCGCCTCAGCGCACCGCCATGATCAGCACGATCACCAGCGCGGCGACGGCGCCGAGCGGTACGATCGCCGCCGCCCAGTCACCCTTCTCGGCCTTGGGGCCGTGCTCCTGCCAGCGCTTGTAGACCGGCCAGAGATAGAACAGCATCAGCCCGAGCAGGGCTGCGGCCATGATCTTCAGAAACAGTTCCATGGTGGAGACCTCCGGCGAGACAAACAAAAGCCCCGGCGCGGGGCCGGGGCTGTCGAGGGGCGAGCGTGGCGGTTACTCGTCGCCCATGATGCCGAGGATCTGCAACAGGCTGATGAAGATGTTGAAGATGCTCAGATAGATGCCGTAGGTGGCCATGATGTAGTTGGTCTCCTCACCCCGCGCGATCCGGCTGGTATCGAACAGGATGAAGCCGCTCATCAGCAGGATGATGGCCGAGGAGATCGCCAGCGACAGCGCCGGCATCTGCAGGAACAGGTTCGCGATCACCGCGATCATCACCACCATCATGCCGGCGAAGATGAACCCGCCCATGAAGCTGAAGTCACGCTTGCTGCTGAGCGCGTAACCCGACAGCCCGAGGAAGATCGCGGCGGTGCCACCGAAGGCCAGACCCACGGTCTGCGGGCCGTTGGGCAGTGCCAGATACATGCTCAGGATCGAGCCCAGACCGAAGCCCATCAGGCCGGTGATCAGGAAGATCACGCCGATGCCGGCCGAGGAGTTGGCGGTGCGCGGCAGCACGAACATCCCCAGCACCATGGCCACGATCACCGAGGCCAGGTAGGTCCAGGAGGGCATCGCCAGCGCGATCGACAGCATCGCCGTCAGCGCGCTGAAACCGAGGGTCGCGGCCAGCAGCAGGTAGGTGTTCTTGAGCACCTTGTTGGCCGAGACGGCCGACGGAGCACTCTGAACGAAGGAAAAGTTGTTGTTGGCCATGTCGTGCATTCACTCCTTATGGTCGAACAGGTTGAGAAACCGAGTTGATCGCTGGGTGAGACTGATTGCGATCTCTCAAGTTCCAGAAGGATACCTGACCCGCCGTCCCGCGCAAGCCCGACCGGACTTGGGAAAACGCCCGAGTTGCGGTATCCTTCCATCCCCGCCAGATGCGGACGACCGGCACCAACTCAAGCCATCCCCACAGGTCGTCCCGCGCGTACCCCGGAGAGGTGGCTGAGCGGTCGAAAGCGGCGGTCTTGAAAACCGTTGACTCGAAAGGGTCCGGGGGTTCGAATCCCTCCCTCTCCGCCAAACACTCCCAAGCCGTGAAGCCGTCGATCTGCAGGATGGGCCAGGCGCGGCGTGCCGATCGTCTCGCGCTCCGTCGGCTCAAACCGCTTGATCACGACACTCCGCGCGATCCGCCCTCCCGTCGTCAACCGGCCGCATGTTCATGAACGCTCGTCTGGGCCGGATACTTGGTCGCATGGGCTCAATGGATTGACCTGACGCTCCCCTCGCTTGATCCGCTCGAAGAGATCAGGGTCGGGCCATTGCTCGGTGATGGCCGGTGCGAACTCAATCGCCGGCAGGTCGATGCGGCCCATGCGCGGGTTGTTCGCGTCTGCGCGGAAGCACTGCGCGTAGCCGGTCTCTGTTTCATGGACGATGACCGAGTGCAGACGTACATCGGTTTCGCCGTTGGCCATGTCGGTCAGCGACAGGGCGGTGTCGACAAGACGGAAGAACAGGCGCGAGAACTGTTCGGCGCTTGGTGATACCGGGATCAGCACCCAGCGTTCCGAGTGTTTGCGCATTGCATCCAGGTATTCGGGATCATCACCCGACCACAGCGCAATGGAGTGATCGAAGGCGTCGATCAGGTCGCGCACGTGGCTCTTGAGCAGGCCGAAGTCATAGATCATCTGGCCATTGTCGAACGCATGTGCCTCCAGCAGCAGCTCGACCTTGTAGGAGTGGCCGTGGATGGAGTGCGAGCACCGTCGCGTGCTGCATCCGCGTACGACGTGTGCGTTCTCGAATTTGAACAGCTTGCGAATCAGCACGCGCCACCTCTCTGGCGAGAGCAATCGAGTGCCACGATAGCGTTAACGGGGAAGTGGCGGCGCCCGAGGTGCCGCGGCATGAGCCACAATGGGTTCACGAAAGTGCTCCTGTCGCCAAGACATGGTTGGCGCGTTCGATGAAATCCTTCAGCTCCCTGCTGACATCACGCGTGATGAACACCACTCGTGAGCGTTGGTCCTCGCTCGGCCAGGCCGGCAAGGTGACAGGCGGGTGAAAGACGTGTTGGACACCATGCACGACAACCGGCCGCGCCGTGCCCTCGATATTGAAAATGCCTTTGACGCGCAGGATGTTGCTGCCGGAGAAATCTGCCAGCAACTCGAGCCAATTCGTCAGACTGTCCTCGGCGATGGGTTGCTCGATGGTGAAACAGAAGGCGCGAATGTGATCGTCGTGCCGATTTTCATCATGGTGCTGACCGTGCTCGTGCTCGTGCTCGTGGGCATGTGCATGCGTCGACTGTACCGCATAGGACGCTTCGTTGAGCCAGCGGGCCACGTCGGGTGTTTTTCCCGTGGCATCGAATAGGCCAAGGCCGAGCACCTGGTGTGCCGCGATCTCGCCGTCGCGGACCTCCCAGCGCGGTGCGGCCGGGTTGATGGCATCCAGTCGGTGCAGCAGCGGGCCACGTCGCTCCTCTGCCACCAGGTCGCTCTTGGTCAGCAACAAGGCGTCGGCCATGGCGACCTGCTTGATAGCCTCCTGATGGTGGTCCAGTGTGTCCATCACCGTCCCCATGTCCACGGTCGCCACAATGCCGTCGAGTCGGTATTGCGGGGCGATTCGAGGGTGGGTCATCAGCGTGTGGATGATTGGTGCTGGATCCGCCAGCCCCGTGGTCTCGATCAGTATCCGCTTGAACCATCGCTCGCCATTGCGCGAATAGCGCCATGTGATATCGCGAAGTGTTTTTACCAGATCATGACGAATGCTGCAGCATACACAGCCATTGCTCATCTCCATGACAAGGTTTTCGGTGCTGTGTGCGACCAGCATGTGATCGAGCGCCATCTCACCGAACTCGTTGATGATGACAAGTGCGTCTGCCAATTCCGGTTGGCGTACCAAATTGTTGAGCACAGTGGTTTTCCCGCTGCCCAGAAATCCGGTCAACAATGTGACCGGAACGAGGTCGGGCGCGGGGTCAGTCAATGGTTTCGACGTTTGAGACGTCATGATGTGGGCATCAAGGATGAATGGTGATGGGCGATCAGCCAGTCGCCGTCACGGTTCTCGTAGACGAAGGTATAACGCGCAGGCACGTATTCGGTCTTCCCGTCATTGATGATGCGAAAAGTGTAAATGCCGGCGTCAGTGATCTTGTTGCAGCCAAACTTGACGTTGCGTTGATCGATCTTTCCCACAGGCTGTTTTTGAAGAAAGTGCTCGAAATATTCCTGAATTTCGCGACGGGAGAGGCGAGGCACATTGGACACTGTGGGCAACAGGACCGCGTCTTCCGCATAACACAGGCCGACCCTTCGGGCATCACCGCTTTCGAGTGCGCTGTTCCAACGCTCGAACAGTTCTTCGGCCAAGCGCAGCGTTGCCGGCGCGCAGACAACCGTCTCGACCACCTCCGAGGTGTCGATCGGTTCGGCATCGAATGATGCGGTATCTCCCGAGACAGCATGGCGACCACCACGCAGCGAGGCGCTCAGGGTGCGCCGATCCTTGCCTGACCTGGGATCCAGGAACCGTATACCGCTGACCGACGGATTGTTGTGTTTAGACTTCATAAGCAGGGTTCTTGCCTGAGGTTTCGTCACATGACGGTTGCGATGGCGGGGCTTGTCGGATGTGCGAGAGTCGGCCGGCTTCGGCTTGCGCACGGACCCGAATACTCGGTGCATCGCGCCCGAGCATAACAGCCAGAGATGTCGTTGAGTATCAGGCGACTGTCCCGGAGCGATCATAGTGGGAAAACAATCGACGAGAAATGTCCAGACCCCTGCCGGGAGTTCTTGACGTTTCGGTATCTGATCTCTGTTCTTCCTGCAATGAAACCTTTGTCGCAAAAAGTTTTTTCAAAAACTGAATTGCATATCGGGTCTTAATGTTCCGAGATCAAATTCAGACTCTTGGCTTGTTCAATGCTGATCCATTGGATGCGATCGCTCGGAGTGGTGGCCGCCAGGGCGACGATCTCTGGGTCGACCCCCATCGCCTTGAAATATCGAATATAGTTTCCTGTCAGCAGCTGACCTTGGGAAAGGCTCCCAGTGTGATTGACGAAAGATGACTGATGCAGTCCGATACGCGCACCATCGACCGCATGACGCTCTACTCCACCAGCCAGTGCAAACGTACAGGCGCTGGCGCAATCACCGAACGCGAAGACTTTAATGTTGTTGCTTCGTAGATAGTAACCGACCATCTGAGCCTCGGAAACCAGCCCTCCAGGGCTGCTGATGAAGAGTATCGGTGCTCTGGCTTCTTGCAGTGCTGAAATGATGTGCTGGCCATCATCCTTTTCAAAAGCACCCTCGAAAACAAGGAGGTCGATTCCTTCGTACGTGATGTAACGGAGCTTTTCTGAGGTGTGGGTGTTATGGGTGTGTTCTTTTGAGTGTTTTCTTTTGTTTGTTTGAATATTGCTCGAATTCGACTGTTTGAGTTGGATGCAGTAATTGTAAGCATTGTTGATTGAGTACGCTGAACCTGAAAGGTCAGTTGTCAGTAAACCTTCGTTGGTCCAGATCTTGAGGATATATCCTCTTTTGATGTCGAGGAGCGCCTCGTCGCTTAGTAAGAATGAGGATACGTCAACTCCACTGGCAGTCTTTGTGGGTGAGACTTCAACTCTTTCGTATTCCTTTCCATCAATAGTGAATCTGATCGATCTTATTTTGCCGTTTCCGAAGATGGAGAATACCTGTCTGCAATTCTCTTCAGGTATGAATTCAATTAGTACAGCGATTTCGTATTTTTTAAAGAATGTTGCCGCAGCGTTTTTATCCCAAATCCAATTGCCTTTTTTGCCGCCGATCGCGTTGCTTGTATCTGATAATGCTATATTGCTGATGGTTACAGAGAAAGAGAAAATTGCCAAGGCGAGGAGATGTATGGATTTCAGCGCCCATGAAGTGTGTTGAGATTCTGGGCTGGGCTTTTCATTTGTCATTGGCTTTTGCTCTCTGTGCGATTCCGTGCAGTCAAGAGAAATATCGATCGTAATTGTTGTGGAACGCTTTGAGATTGTGTTTTGAGATGCGATGGCGGCTGGTTGGATTGTCGTTCTCGGCAACTCAACCAGCATCTCTATCAACCGTCTTCGTCCAACAAACGCTTTTCTGTGGCATATCGCGGATGCCGGGAAAACCCTCCACGGGTGTTGATGATGTCTCGGTGAAACGGTGGGCGACGAGTTACCCGAGCGACGTCGTTGGCTCGTGAAAACGCTTGTAGACCTGCTCCAGCATCCAGCCACGGAAGAATTCCGCAAGGTCTTCGTCCTGGAAGAGCTGGTTGATGAAGTCGCCGTGCTTCTCGTGGCGGCTGACCAGGGCGTCGTCGAGCGCCTCGCGGAAGGGGACGGCGAAGTTCCCCTTGTCGTTGACCCGTGCCGCCTGTCGTAGTCGTGCGTCGGCGAGGAGCTGCGCGGTGACGCCGTCGACCAGGTCCTGGGCGTCGAAGTCGGTGCCGAAACGCTCGTTGATGACCTGGATGATGGTCGAGAGCCGCTCCTTCGGCGTCTTAGCCGCGCCGGTCCCGGTGTACTCGGGTCCGGTCAGCTCTCCGACCCCATCGGCCCGAAGGACCAGGTCGCCTTCTTCCTCCAGCTTCAACTTGTAGGAGGCCAGCGCCACATCGCCTTCGAGATCGACCGGGTCGCCCTGGTCCGGGCGCGGGAGCTTGCGTAGCAGCAGCCGCACGAACAGATAGCGCTTTTCCAGGTCGGGATCGGCGAAGGGCACGATCTGGCCGAGGAAGGCATAGAGGTTCTTGAAGGCGTTGAGCTTGCCGCGGAAATCCTCCTGGCGCTGTTGACCGTCCTCGTCGGCCGGGTTGACGCAAAGCGCCTTGAAGCGGTCCACCGCCGGGTCGATCCAGGCGTTGAGCCGGGCGTTGTCCGAGAGCTGCTGCTCGGCCTTGAGCTTGAAGAAGACGGCGGCGAGTTCGTCGACTTCCGCGCTGGTGTAGACCTGAAACTCGTCGAGTTCGTGCTGTAGCTCGTAGAGACGTTGGGGGTCGACCTCGTCGGCGGTCGTGGTCGTCTCGTAGTAGTTCTGGAAGCTCGCCAGGATGGACTCGCGCTCATTGACGAAGTCGAGCACGAAGGTCTCTTCCTTGCCCGGGCAGGTGCGGTTGAGGCGCGAGAGCGTCTGGACCGCCTGGATGCCGTCGAGACGCTTGTCGACATACATGGCGCAGAGCAGGGGCTGGTCGAAGCCGGTCTGATACTTGTTGGCGACGATCAGCAACTGGTATCGACTGGAGGCGAACCGGCCCGGCAGTTCGGCCTCCTTGATACCGCCGTTCATCTGCGGTTCGCTGTAGCTGACGCCCGGCGCGTCCGGGTCCTGCACCTCGCCCGAGAAGGCGACCAGACAGCGCAGGTGGTCGGTGTAGCCCTTCTCCTTCAGATAGGCGTCGAACGCCTGCTTGTACCTGACCGCCATGAGGCGCGAGCTGGTCACCAGCATGGCCTTGGCGCGCCCCTTGAGCTGGTGCATCACGCAGGCGCGGAAGTGCTCGACGATGATCTCGGTCTTCTGCGCGAGGTTGGTCGGATGCAGGTTGACGAAGCGGGCGAGCGCGGCGGCGGCCTTCTTCTTGTCCAGCTCGGGATCGTCGGCGACGGACTTGGCGATCTGGAAGAAGCGCTTGTAGGTGGTGTAGCCCCTGAGCACATCGAGGATGAAACCCTCCTCGATCGCCTGACGCATGGAGTAGAGATGGAAGGGCGCCGGTTTGCCGTCCGGCCCCTTGTGACCGAACAGCTCCATGGTCTTGTGCTTGGGCGTCGCGGTGAAGGCGAAGAAGCTCATGTTGCGTTGCGGCCCGCGAAACAGGGCCGCGCGCAGCGCGAGCTGGTCCGGCGTCGACAGCTCCTCGCCGTCCGCCTCCAGCCTGGCGGCGAGCGAGCTGTCCGAGAGCAGCTCCTTGACGGTCACCGCCATCTCGCCGGTCTGCGAGGAGTGGGCCTCGTCGACGACGATGGCATAGCGCCGATCCGGCAGGGCCTGGAGCTTGTCCTGGATGAAGCCGAACTTGTGGATGGTCGAGATGATGATGGGCACGCCGGCTTCGAGCGCCTTGGCGAGCTGGGTCGAATCGGTGTCGATCTTTTCGACCACGCCGCTCTTGTGCTCGAACTGATAGATGGTGTCCTGCAACTGCTGATCGAGCACCCGACGGTCGGTGAGCACGATCACGGCGTCATAGACCTTGTCGTCCTCGCCGTTATGAAGCGAGGCCAGCCGGTGGGCGAGCCAGGCGATGGTATTGGACTTGCCGGAGCCCGCCGAGTGTTGCACCAGATAATTGCTGCCGGCGCCGTGCTCGCGTGCCGCGGCCAGCAGCCGCCGCACACCGTCCCACTGGTGATAGCGTGGGAAGATCAGCGTCTCCTTGACTCGCACCTTGTCGCTGTCGGGGTCCTTGATCTGCTCGGTCTGCAGGTGCAGGAAGCGGCCGACCAGCTCCAGCAGGTTGTCGCGCTGCCAGATCTCCTCCCACAGATAGGCGCTGCGGTGCTTGCCCTCGACCGGCGGATTGCCGGCCCCGCCGTCGTGTCCGCGGTTGAAGGGCAGGAAGCGGGTCGATAGCCCGCTGAGCCGCGTGCTCATCCAGACCTCGTCGGTGTCCACGGCAAAGTGCACCAGGGCGCGGGCCTTGAAGCGGAACAGCGGCGCCTTGGGGTCGCGGTCCCGGCGGTACTGACGACGGGCGTCAGCCACCGTCTGGCCGGTCATGGCGTTCTTCAGCTCCGCCGTGGCGATCGGCAGACCGTTGATGAAGAGCGCCAGATCCAGCGCCTGCTCGGTGTCGGGGTCGAAGCGCAGCTGGCGCACCACGCGCAGGCGGTTCTGGGCATAGAGGTCCCAGACGGCGGGGTTGAGGGTGTTGCCGGGGCGGAAGTAAGCAAGCCGGATCTGCTGGCCGTGGAACTTGAAGCCCTGGCGGATCACCGCGAGCAGCCCGCGCTGGTCGAGCACCTTGCAGAGCGCGTCGATGAAGCGCTCGTCGAGCGTCGCGCCGTGGATCTCCCGGAGCTTGCCCCAGGGCTTCGGCTGGGTGGTCGAGACGAAGGCGATTACCTCCGTCGGGATCAGCGCGCGCCGTGCGTCGTAGCCGGCGTGGACGGCCAGCGCCGCATCCGGGTCGAAGGCCGCGCCCCCGTGTGGTTCGTAGCCGCCGTGGCGTACCAGATGCTCGACGATGAGGCGCTCGAAGGCGTCCTCGGTGTGCATTCCTTGCGTCATTCAGTTGTCCTCGAATGCCCTCACCAATAGCGGCTTGGCCCGCTCGACGTCATCGAGCGTGTGCAGTTGGATCTCCAGATCGCCGGTGCCGTGGTGGCCGATGTTGCGCACGTCGCGACTGAAGCCCTCGACCAGCTCGACGGTGTCGGGATCGACCTTGGTCCAGATCCTCAGGTGATTGTTGGTCGGTCTGACACAGGCGAAGTTCTTCAAGCGGCGGAACGCCATGTAGAGCTTCGTCTCCTTGACCGTCACCTCGTCGAGATCGCCGAGCCCGAGTAGGAAGGTTCTCAGCGCGCTCCACACATCGTCGAGCGGTGGCGAGAGCTGGCACAGCAGCGCCGAGATCGGCGGTGTCTTGCACTGGCTCACCACGGGGTCGTCGTCGTTCTCCACCGACTCGGTCGCCACCGTCCGGTTGACGAGATCGAGCATCAGCAGCTCGTCGCCATAGCGGGCGTAGCGGATCAGCTCGATGTTGCGATTGATCTGCGCGACCGCGTGCTCGTCGTACTTGGTGAAACCACCGGCGATGCAGAGCAGTCGCGGGCTCCGCCAATCGATGTCGTCGGCCCGCCGGGCGCCGAGCTTCTCCATCACCAGCAGCTTGAACTCGGCGCGATGGTCGAGCAGCCAGTCCAGGTAGTACAGCCCCTGGTTGATGACGTTCTCGTTGAGATGGCGCTTGTACTCGATGATGACCGGCGAGCCGTTCTCGTCGATCCCCAGGGTGTCGATCCGCCCCCCGTGCTTCTTGCCCGTGCTGTACTCGCTGGCGAGGAAGAAGACCCCGAGCAGCACGTCGAGATTGCGCTCGATGAGATGTTGCAACGATCTCTCCAGGGCCACGGTCCCCGCCTTCAACTGCCGAGCACCGTCGGCGTCGATCTGGAACAACTTGATATCGCTCATGCCGCCGCCTCGATGTCGAGCTGGCCGGTGACGGCGGCGGTGATGAGGGCTTGGCGGTATTCTTGGAGGCGACCTATCTGGCGCTCCAAAATCTCCCGCATGGACGTGAACCTAAAATCTATATTGTCAATGTAGTTTGCGATCGAGTCTTGCTCTTCTCGTGGGGGCAGGCAAACGTTGGTTTTTCTTATTTGTCCAACATTGATCCGCTTGAAAGTCGCGCCGACGCAAGCTAAATTGACTTGTGTTGTGCAAATAGGGCTATTTAACAGCTGAGATAGGTATAGTTGGTTCTGCCTTTTTGATGTTATCAAAACCACATCTTGACCCATTGCGAAAGGCTCTTCCGTGTCTATGTAAGCTGCGGCGCCTAGAGATGCATTTCTGCTGTAGACGATGTCGCCAAATTGAGGCTTGCGAGATCCTTCTGTCATATCATTAAAGTCATCTTTTCCAATAAGTCGACTTACGAGCGACAAATCAATTCTTCCTGGTTTGACTTCGGTTGTTGATACGACCTTGAATCCCTCAGAAAGATACTCTGGCGTTCGGTGCTTACAATCGATGATTGACCATTTGCGCTTCAATTGAACGACTTCCCAATGCGCCGGTATCTCCCCCATCCAAGGAATCCCGGAGTCCTTCATCGGCACGGTTGGGTCGAGACCCTTGGTCACCGCCTGGTTGATGAGGGCGGTGCGTTCCTCGGCGAGTAGATCCAGCAGTTTGCGCTTCTTCTCGATCAGCGCATCGATGGCGGCGGTCTTGTCGTCGAGGTAATCAGCGATGGCTTTCTGTGTTGATAGCGATGGCAATGGAATGGTCGATTGTTTGATTCTTTCTGAATCAAGGCTCTCGACTGTTGCGCCAAGGCTACGCCAAACGGTGAGCAATAGCTTTTCGTGGCCGGTGAGCATATAGCGTACATATCGTGTATCGACCGGCTCGATTGGGACTAGTGCCTTTATGTCTTGGTTCAACGACACTGCCTTACTCGCAATCGCTGTTGGGATCGAGTGTTTCAAGATCCCTGACCGCACAACGATGAGTAGACAACCTGCAGGGACAATTCTTGTGGCAGAGGAGGCGACCGCTTGTTCGGTGATCGTGTCTTCTGTCGAAGATACGAACGACGTTTTCATGTCCTTGGGAGATACCCACGGAATTTCTCCGCCCCAGAATTTGAGGTTCTCCTTAGCTGGTGTGCCACCGCCATACATGTGGAACACTGCCTGAATTCGTCGCCGTTGCCAGTGCTTTGGTGCTTCGATCGGCAAGAGGAGGCTCACCCCAACACCCTCCCCAACATCCCCTGAATCTCCGCCTCCAGCGCCTCGATCTCGGCGCGGATCTCATCCAGCGGTCGCGGCGGTTCATAGACGTAGAAGTGCCGTGTGAAGGGGATCTCATAGCCGATCTTGGTCTTCGCGTGATCGACCCAGGCGTCGGGCACATGGGGCAGGACCTCGCGCGCCATGTAGGCGTCGATGTCCTCGCTGAGCGGGACGTTCTCGTAGTCGCGCAGCTCGGGGTCCGGCTCGGGCTGACCCTTGACGGTGCAGACCTCGGCGGTCTCGTCGCGCTCGGACAGGGCGCCGAGGAGAGTCTTGAGCAGGGACGCCGGGAGCTTGAGCCCTGCGGCCTTGGCGGCGGCCTTGAGGGCCTGGGTGAAGGCGTCGCGATCCTGGTAGAGGGTCGTGGCGTCGATCGTCCGCAGCATGTCCAGCACGGCCTGCTGGAGCGCCTCGCCCTCGGCGATCTCGGCCTGGGCGGCGGCCCCCTTCTTCTTGCTGGTGACGAGCTTCTGCCAGGCCTTTTCCTCGGTCAGCCGTTCGATGCGCTCGGGCGTGACCTGGAAGTTGAGCCGCAGCGGTCGCTCGACGGTGATGCGCCGGAAGCCGAAGTCGGCATTGTCGAAGAGCTTGACCTCGGGGCCTTCCTGAAAGTCTGCATAGAGGCGCGTCAGGGTGTCGATGTCGTCCGGTCCCAGCTGCTTGCGCTTGTCGCCGAGCGACTTGCGCATCTTGCGGAAGTGGTTGATCCCGTTGATGAGCTGGACCTTGCCCCGGCGCTCGGGCGCCTTGCGGTTGCTCAGGAGCCAGACATAGGTGCTGATGCCGGTGTTGTAGAACATCTGGTCGGGCAGGGCGACGATGGCCTCCAGCCAGTCGTTCTCGATGATCCAGCGGCGGATCTCGCTCTCGCCCGAGCCCGCGCCGCCGGTGAACAGCGGCGAGCCGTTGAAGACGATCGCCAGTCGGCTGCCGCCTCGCTCGGGGCGCTTCATCTTGCTCAGCATGTGCAGCAGGAAGAGCAACGAGCCGTCGTTCTTGCGCGGCAGTCCGGGGCCGAAGCGTCCGGCGTGGCCCTGGTCCTCGTGCTCCTCGCGGACGATCTTCTCGGCCTTCGACCAGTCGACGCCGAAGGGCGGGTTGGAGATCAGGTAGTCGACATCGAGCCAGGGCAGGCCATCGGCGGAGAAGGAGTTGCCGCACTTGATGTTGTCGGCGGCCTGGCCCTTGACCAGCATGTCGGCCTTGCAGATGGCGTAGGACTCGTCGTTCAGCTCCTGGCCGTAGACCTCCAGACGGGCCTCGGGGTTGAGCTGCGCGAGATGATCCTCCGCCACCGAGAGCATGCCGCCGGTGCCGCAGGCGGGGTCGTACATGGTCCGCACCGCGCCGGGCTGACGCAGGGCGTCGTCGTCCTCGGCGAAGAGCAGGTTGACCATGAAGGCGATGACCTCGCGCGGGGTGAAGTGCTCACCGGCGGTCTCGTTGGACTGCTCCGAGAAGCGACGGATCAGCTCCTCGAAGATGACGCCCATCTCGTGGTTGGTGACATTGGCCTCGGGCTGGCCGTTGGCATCGCGGATCGGGTGGCCGTTGGGGTCGAGCCGATAGGGGTGCAGGTCGATCTCGACGAACTTGCGCGCGACCAGATAGAGCAGGTTGGCGGTGTCGAGTCGGGCGATCTGGGCCTCGAAGCGGAAACGCTCCAGGATGTCGCGCACGTTGGCCGAGAAGCCATGCAGGTAGGCCGTGAGGCTGGCGGCGATGTTGTCCGGGTCCTGGAGCAGCTTGGGGAGGTCGAGCCGGCTGAGGTTGTAGAAGCCGCAGCCGGCGGCCTTCATCAGCATCTTCTCGCGCAGCGCCTCGGCCAGTCCCTCGCTCGCGCGATCGGCGCTCCAGACCGCCTCGCGGGTCTGGGCCAGCACCTGATCCAGACGCCGCAGCAGGATGAAGGGGAGGATGACGCGGCCGTACTCGGACTGCTTGTAGTCGCCGCGCAGCAGATCGGCCACGCTCCAGATGAAGCTGACTTTTTCGGAGAAATTCGTCATCGACGGGGTCTTGGCTCCTTGGGTTTCCAGGGCTCGGCCTTCCATCCTGGCGCGGCCCTGGCGAAGCTGCTGACGCTGAGCGATAACGCGGGCGACCCCTCGACCGTCGACCTGCCGCCGCGGTGGATCCGAGCAAGCCCCATAGGCTAGCCGAAGCGGTCGCGGCAGGGAAAGCGCAAGGCTTTGCAGATCCGGTCATCAGCGCCGCTCGAGATGGATTGCTCTCCCGACGATGCTGCGGGCTGCTGTAGGGTCTCTGCATCTTGCCGATGCCATCGCGCTCGATCGGTGCGACGATGTGGCATTGCCCGGTGCGTACTCCGGGCGTCCGGGTATCGATCATCGGGAGGGGTGTCGAGGATGTCGGCGTTCGAGGGGTTTCCGGCGGATTGTTTCGCTTTTTTCAGCGATCTCGCGCGGCACAACGATCGCGCGTGGTTCAACGCCAACAAGGCGCGCTATCGGGCCTCGGTGGTCGAGCCGATGGGGGCCTTCATCACGGCGATGGCGCCGCCTCTGGCGCGGATCTCGCCTCACTTCGTCGCCGATCCCCGACCGCACGGTGGCTCGATGTTCCGCATCCAGCGCGACATGCGCTTCTCCCGGGACGGACGGCCCTACAAGACCCACGTCGCCTGTCATTTCCGTCACCAGACCGGCAAGAGCGCCCATGCGCCCGGCTTCTATGTCGAGCTGACGCCCGAACGGGTGCGTTATGGCGGTGGCATCTGGCTGGCGCCGGGACCGGAGTTGGCGCTGATCCGTCAGGCGATCGTCGACGATGTCGACGGCTGGCGCGCGGTGATCGAGGATGCGGCCCTGATCGACGGCTTCGGTGGCGTCGAGGGCGAGGGCCTGAAGCGGGCACCGCGTGGCTTCGACCCGCGACATCCACACATCGAGGACATCAAGCGCCGGAGCTTCTTTCTGATGTGCGACGCCGACACCGACGTCGCCGTGCGCGGTGATTTCGTCGCCCGCGTCGAGCACGCATTCCGGGCCGCGACACCGCTGATGCGCTTCCTCTCCAGCGCGCTCGACGTGCCGTTCTGAGCGCAGCGCCCTCGGCTGGCCGGTACCTGTCCCGCCGCGGGCGACCCGTGTCGACACCGGTCCGGTCTATTTGCGGTGGTGACGCCCCGAGTGCTTCTTGCGTGATCGGGCGCGGATCAGCTTCTCCAGCGGTAATGGTTCCGGTGATGCCGGGCGGATCAGCTCGGGGGTGCCGAGCTGACCGTTCAGCTCGTGCCAGGCGAGCGCGACGTCCAGCGCCCAGTGTCCGGTGTGGACACGACGCTGCGGATCGGCGATGTCGGCGCGCAGCCCGTCGAGTGCCCGCACCATCGCCGTCGGCCAGATGTGGGCGAAGATCTCGTGAAAACTCGGGGTCGGTAGGGTGTCGAGCAGGCTGGTGCTGGGACAGGCGAGCCGCTCCGTGCCCGGCCCGGAGAGCTGTAGTCTGCCGCTGACATCGCGTGGCGAGTGCATGCGGGCGTTCCACAGCACCGGGCCGTGGGTGTCGGTGAGGGTGAGTACTCCGCCCTCACAGAACAACGAGACACGGTGCATCAACAGGCCGTGGTTGTCCGGGTCCTCGGGGTGTACCTGGTTGTGGATGTGCAGTGTCGTCGGGATCCCGGCGATGATGGCATAGAGGTTGCGAAACGGCTGTCCCTGCGGCGGTGGACAGTCGTTGAACGACCACGGGCGCAGGCCGCCGAGGGCCTGGCCGATCAGGTCGAGCAGCGGATAGCTGATCTGGCTGTTGCAGGCGGCGTCGACGCAGAGGATGCGCTGGCGTCGCCGGAGTTGCTCTGCGGCGATGAGGAATTGGCGCACCGGGTCGAGGTTGGGGTAGAGGGTGTTGACCGCGTAGGCCGCAGCGTTGGCGCGAGCCAGGCGCAGGCACTCGGTGATCTCGGAGGCGTGGACCGGGTGCTCTTGGAGCACGTGGATGCCCCGCGCGAGCATCTGTTTGGCCAGCTCCGAGCCGGGGCTGCCGATGCCCCCGGAGCGCAGCACCACACAGACGATGTCGACGTCTTCGGGGATCTCGCGGGCGTCGGTGTAGAGCGCTACCCCGTGCTCGCGGGCACAGCGCTGCGACTGACTGCTGCCCCGCGCCAGGATGCCCGTCAGGGTGTAGCGTTGCGGTACCGCGTCGATGGCGTCGAGGTAGAAACGGCCGAATCCGGTACCGGCCACCACGATCTTGCTCGGAGGAGGGCGCATCATCCGCATGGCGCAACCTCAGCGGTGTCGGTGTGGCGATAGGAGGCGGTGGTGGTGCGCTGCGGGCGGTGGACCGGAACGACTGGTCGAGCGAGGGGGATGGGCAAGGTGGGCGAGGTTGTCGATCGATGTCGAGGCGGGCGTCGTATCGTGGGCGCGTCGCGCCCGCTGTCGTGGGTCCGGTCCCCGGGGCGGTGGTGTCGCGCGCACGCGGTGCAGAGTGCGGAAGTCGTCGTTCATGGTGAATCCCTTCATTCGCGGACGTTGTGCTGCCATCGATTCCGATCCGCCTCGACCGACGCGTTGTGTACGCTCGGTGACATGAGTTAATGGTTCGTCGAGTGGGTGATGTCAAGTTGGCGCCGTCGGCCGGTCCGGTGCGCGATGGTCCCTTCCGGGCGAGATCAACCCTGTCGACATGACGTTTGCATCCGCTCGACGCCTCGATGGGGAGTGGCCGCTCGGGTTGCCGCAGACGGCAACCCGACATCTGCGGGAAGGGTTTGCACCTGGCCAAGACCACGAGAGGCCGCTCGTCGCTCTCGGGCGCCGAGCCTTGCCGACTCGGCGCCGGGGGCGAATCACTCAGGCTATGACGCGAGCAACGCACCGAGCCGGGCAACCACCACGCCCGGTTTGTCGCTGAGGTAGAAGTGTCCGCCGGGGAAGGACTCGATACGGAAGTCGGCGCTGGTGCAGCACGACCAGGCGCCGGCCGCCTCGGCGTCGAGATCGGCGTCGTCGCGTCCACGAAAGACGGTGAGCGGGCAGGGCAGCGGGGCGCGCTCCAGATCGGGACGATAAGTCTCGATCAGGCGGTAGTCTTCGCGGATCGCCGGCAGCACGACGGCGCGGAACTCGGGTCGCGAGAGCAGCTCCGGCGGGGTGCCGCCGAGTGCGATGAGCCGCGCGCACAGGGCGTCGTCGTCGCGGCGGTGGAGATCACCGCCGCGATGACGCTGCGGCGGTATGCGTGCCGAGACCACCAGATGCTCGGGCATCGGTCCCCCTTGCGCGACGAGCGTCTGGGTCAGCTCGTAGGCGAGCGTGGCGCCCATGCTGTGGCCGAACAGCGCCCAGGGGCGATCGAGCCAGGGACGTACCGCCCCGGCGAGCTGCGCCACCAGTGCGGGGATATCCTCGGGCAGCGGCTCGTCGAACCGGTTCTCGCGTCCGGGCAGGCAGACCATCAGCGGCTCGATCCACTCCGGCAACAGCGGCGGCCAGTGCTTGAACAGTGCCGGGGTGCCGCCGGCGTGCGGCAGGCAGAACAGCCGCAGTCGTGCCGCCGGGCGTGGCTGCGGGCGGCGGATCCAGCGCGTCGCCGTCGGCACGCTGGTCGCGGGGGTTGCGCGGCGCGACGGGTCAGCGTGCATCGCCGGTCACCATCACGGTTGTCAGGTCGGCGGTCTCGGGCTGTGGATCGCCCTCGGGGAACACGCGCTGGAAGCGATAGGGCAGCGCCAACAACAGCGCGATGCCGGAGACCGTCAGCGCGGTCCAGATCACCGAGAGGTAACCGAGCTGCTCGGCCAGCGAGGTGCTCACCGTCGCCGCGACCATCGCAAACCCCATGCTCATGCTGAATTGCAGGCTGTAGTCGGTGGCCGGCGCGTCGTGCGAGGCGTGATCCATCATCACCGCCGCCAGCACCGTGGTCGCCGGATTGCAGAGCAGGAAGAAGGCACCGATGGCGATCATCACCGTGAGCGTGTCGGTCATGCCCAGCAACGGCAGCGCCACTGCGCCGACCCCGACGATCTGCAGCAGTGCCGCGCCGGTCAGGGCGCTGCGCCGCGCCACGCGGTTGAACACCCAGCCGGTGGTCAGCGCACCGACGATCCCCAGCACCGAGCCGAACACGTTGACGGTGAAGCCGATGCGCTCGATCGACCAGCCGAGATCGACCAGGATCGGGGTCAGCGGGATGAACATCAGGTTGTAGCCGAGCGGATAGAGCAGCAGCATCGCCAGCCAGTAGAGACCGGCGCGTCGGCGCAGCAGTGCACCGAGGCGCGGCAGCAGCCGTGGTCGGTTGGTCGCGGTCAGCGCCCATTGCGGTTCGCGGAAGACGAGCAGCTGTGCCAGCGATGCCGCGGTGCCGAGCGACAACGCCACCATGCTGCCGGTCCAGCCCAGATAGGGGTAGGCCATCAACACCACGCCGCCGCCGATCATGTTGCCGAGCAGACCGCCGGCGACCTGGAGGCCGTTGCTGGTGCCGCGCTCCTCGACCGGGATCAGGCGGCAGGCGAGGCCGTCGACGGCGATGTCCTGGGTCGCCGAAAACAGCGTGACCACCAGACAGAGCAGGTAGATGGTGGAGAAGTCATGCTCCAGGTCGAACAGCCCGATCAGCAGGAAGCTGCTCACCAGCCCCGTCTGCGCCACCAGCAGCCAACTGCGGTAGTGACCCCAGCGGCGTACGCCGAGCCGGTCGACCAGTGGCGCCCAGAGGAACTTGAGCGCCCAGACCAGGCCGAGCATGTAGACCAGGCTGATCTGGTCGAGCGGCGCGCCCTGTTCGCGCAACAGGGCCGCCAGTGCGACCACGAAAAAGCCCAGCCCGAGGTACTGGGTGGTGTAGAGACTGGTGAGCAGCCACCAGGTGGACCTCGGGGTCCTGGTTCTATCGTTCATTGCGGATCAGGTCTCGGCAGTGGTTGCTGGAGCCCTCGCCCAGGGGGCGGCGGCTGGCTGGCGGTGAGAGGAGGATGTCGCGGCGGCGTGTCCCGATGATTGTATCGGCATCGATCGCCTCGAGATCGAAGGAGGGCCTCCTGGCCCGTGTCTCGCTGCGTCGGGCGGTGACTGTGATGGTCGACAATGACACCGCTGTCGCAGCGGACGTGGCCAGCGGGGGTGTGGTCATCCCGGTCGTGCCGACCACCAGGGTCGGCGGCGATTGCGTCCGTTGCGGGGGCGGCGGGAACCGCGCGCTCTTCTTCATCTGCATACTCGTTCGTTTGCGCTGCACATGCCTCGGGAGGCGTTGCGTGAACTGGACCGCCACGGTCGGCGGCCCCTGGTGTCGCTCACCTCCTGGTGTCGGTGGCGCGACTGTCGATGAAGCCCGTGTCTCGCCCTGCACGGTTCGCCTCGTCGGTGACGAGCAACCGAAAACGCACGCTCCCCCTGCGAGAGGGGCGTGTCGCGTGGGTGCTGGCTGGTCGGTCAGCGGGTGGTGGCCGACACGAGCTGGCTGTGTGTTCCGAGGTGTCAGGGGTGTTGCCGCGACTCCTTGCTCCGGGCGGGCACTGCCCGCCGTTTACGCCTCATCGCGCCTCCTCCTGGTGCTTCGTGCCCGGGATGGCGTTGCATGGGCGACGGGCCGTGACCTCGCGCGCGAGGCGCGTCCGTCTGGTCTGCGCTCCCGGGGGGAGGCGCGGCCTGGTGCGTGTCGCTCTCGCTGGTGGCGCGGCTGGCGCCGAGCGCGGACCCGATCGTGTCGGGTGCGGCGAGCTGCTCGGCGTGTCCGAGTCGCTCCAGCAGACCGTCGGGGCGGTAGCGGCCCCTGTCGCCGGTGCGATACCAGCGCGCTCCGGCGGCGGTGACGAAACGCCCGACGGCGTGTTCGGCAGCACCGCGATAGCCGTTGGCCAGCCCGGCGCCGCCGATCCACAGCTCGCCCGGCACCCAGTCGGGGCAGTCGCGTCCCTGCGCGTCGACCACCCGATAGCACTGATTGGGCAGTGGTCGACCATAGGGGATCGAGTCCCGGTCGGCGAGCGGCTCGGGCGTCGGCTCGAAGAGGCTCGACCAGATCGCCGTCGCGCACATGCCCTGCAGCGCCACCATCCGGCAGCCACCGGCGGAGGCGGTCGCGATCCGGGTCGCCAGGTCGCGGGCGATCCGACCGCGCGAGACCAGCGCCAGGCGCAACCCGAGCGGCGTGGCGGCGTGCTCGACCCGTTCCAGCAGTCTGTCCAGCTGCTCCGGCAGCGAGTTCCACAACGTCACCCGATGCCGCGCGATCAGCGCCTGCCAGACGGCGACGTCGTGTGCGGCCGTCTCGGGCACGCAGACCAGCGCGGCGCCGACCTGCGAGGGACCGAAGAGGTCGTAGACCGAGAGATCGAGATCGAGCGCCGAGACTGCCAGCGCCCGATCTCCGGCGCCGACGCCGTAACGCAGGTTGATCGCATCGAGGGTGTTGGCCGCAGCCAGGTGGGAGACCTCCACCCCGACCGGCTGGTCGGGTGCCGTGGGGTCGAACAGCACATAGGCGACACTGCTCGGTGCCCGCGGCAGCGGCGCGGGCAGTGGTGGATGGGCGCGGGCGCGATCGATCGTTGCCGGATCCAGCACCAGTCCGGCCCCGGCGCGCTCGATGACGCGCGTGCGCCAGGTTGTCGGCCGCGCGATGTCGATCGGGACATAGCAGCCCCCGGCGGCAAGCACGCCGAACACCGCCGCGATCTGAGCCCTGCCGCGCGGCAGCGATATCGCCACCGCGTCCCCCGGCGCGAGTCCCTCGGCACGCAGCCAGGCGGCGATGCACAGTGCCTCGGTGGCGAGTTCGCCGTAGCCGATCACCTGCTCGCCGTCGATCAGCGCCGGGCGCTCGGGGCGGCGGCGCGCGGTGGCGAAGAGTCCGCCGTGCAGGAGTCGGGGGCGGAGTGCCAGGGCGGTGGCATTGACCTCGGCGCGCGTGCGCCGCTGCGCTTCGGGCAGCTGCGGCGTGAACGGCTCCGTCCAGGCCGTCTCGCTGTGAGCCAGGCGCTCGATCAGATCGACATAGGCGTTGAACATCGCCTCGATCACGCCATCCGGGAACAGTGCCTCGAGCGCCTCCCAGGCCAGCAGCAGGGCATCGTCCTGCTCGTGGACCTGATGGTTGAGCCATGCTCGTGCTGTCTGCAGGCGCAGCTGGCCGAGCCCGCCGAGGATCGCGCGGGTGTCGTCGTCGAGCAGCGGCGCGCCGAGGTGGCAGGCGAAGACCACCGGGACGGCACGGCCGCCGTCGTCACGCGGCGGGGTGCGTTCGCGCAGCACCCGCGCGCCGCAGTAGCTGGCGTGTGCCATGTCGGCGTGGAACCGGCGTTGCAGCCGTGCGGCGCGGCTGGCGAAGTCGACCGGAGTGCTGCAATCGACCTCGAGCAGCAGCAGGCGGGTGAAGTCGGCCACCGCCTCGGCGGTACCGGGCAGGTCGTCGTGCCGCTCGAGCAGCGGCAGGTTGAGCGTGAATCCGGGCGTGGCGCTCCAGCACGCGAGCACTTCGGCGTAGGCGGTGGCGAGCACCAGCGCCGGGGTCAGGCCACGGGCCTGGGCGCGTTCGCCGAGCCGTTGCCAGGCGGCGGCGTCGAGCCGATGGTGGCGACGCCGGAAATGGGGGCGTTCAAGGGTCTCAGGGGGCTGGCGCAGCGGGAGCCGCGGGCCGTCGGGAAGGCTTCGGGCGCGCGTCATCCAGTAGTCGCGATCGACGGCATGGCGTGGTGCCAGACGTGCCTCAAGCGTCTTCAGGTAGCTGGCGAAGTGCCACTGCGCGGAAGAAGAGGGCGGCGCGCCCTGGCCGGTATAGAAGGTGGCGAGATCGCGCAGCAGGATGCGCAGGCTCTCGATGTCCGCGACCAGTCGGTCGAGATCGACATGGACCCGGCTGCTGCCGTCCGGCAGCAGACTCAGCGCGAGTCCGGCGACCTCGCCGCGCTCGACCGCGAGCCGCCGTTGCGAGCGCGCCTCGCGGATCACCCCCAGGCGGCGCTCGCAGTCGCGGGGAGGGAGCGCGCGCAGGTCGTAGAGCGCCAGCGGGGCACAGCCGCTCGCGGCGGCGATCCGCTGGCGGCCCTGTTGATCGAAGTGCGCGCGCAGCATCGGATGATGTCCGAGCAAGGCACGCCAGGCGCGTTCGAGTCGCGCCGGGTCGAGCGTGCCGCCATCGAGTTCGAGATAGAGATGATCCGCGCTCCCGCCGAGTGGCCGGCCGTCCTGACGAGCGCTCCAGTTGGCATGCTGGACGTCGGTCAGGTCGAATGGCGTCGCGGGACTCTGGGTCGGTTGCCGCTCCGGCACCAGGATCGGTGCCGGGGCCGCGTCGAGCAACTGCTGCCAGGCGGTGAGCGTCGGGCGCTCGATCAGCTCGGAGAAGCCGACCTCGGCACCGGCGCATCGCCACTGGTTGATCAGTTGCATCACCTGGAGCGAGTCGAGACCGAGCGCGATCAGGTTCTCCTCGGCGTCGATCTCGGTGTCGCCCGGGGGTAGCAAGGCGCGAATCTGGTCGCGGACCGTCTCGGGATCGATGGCGGCAGCGCCGCTCATGACGCGCAGGCCTCCTCGGGGTGGTCGTTGGCTGCCACCGCCGGGGCGAACAGGTTGGCGCAGACCCCGGCGAGCTTCTCGCGGGTCTCCTGCAGTTCGCGCTGCGGGGTGGAGAGGGCGATCAGCCCGGCACCGGCCTGCAACCACTGTTTGCCGTCCTGCTCGTAGAAGGCGCGCAGCACCAGCGCCGCGTCGAGGGTGCCGTCGCTGTCGACGGTGAGCACCGAGCCGCTGTAGAGCCCGCGCGGCTGGCGCTCGTGGCGACCGATGGCATCGATCGACTCGCGCTTGGGAATGCCCGAGGCGGTGACCGCCGGGAACAGCGACTGGAAGGCGTGCCAGGGGTTGGCGCCGGGGGCGAGCTGGCCGCCGGCACGCGAGCCGAGGTGCTGCACCGAGCCGCGCCGGGCGATCGACATCAGCTCCGAGACCTGGATGCTCGGTCGGTCGCAGACCGCCTCCAGCTCCTCGAACGAGAGCTTGACCGAGATGGCGTGCTCGGCGACTTCCTTGAGGTCGGTGAGCAGCTCAGCACGCAGCGCCGACTCCTCCTCCGGGGTCTCGCCGAGGGCGCGGGTACCGGCCAGCGGCTGGGTGCTCACCCAACCCTCGGCAGAGACCTCGAGCACGGTCTCGGGACTGAAGCCGGCGGCACTGAAACCCGGCCACAGCACCAGGAACGATCGCGCCGGGGTGTTGTTGCAGCGTCCCGCGAAGTAGCTGGTCACCGGATCGATGCGTTCGGGGATGGCAACCCGGCGCGACAGGATCACCTTCTGGTATTGACCGGCCTGGATCTCGGCCACCGCAGCGGCGACCATCCGCTGGTACTCCTCGCTGTTTTCGTGGGCGACCGGTGCCTGGACCGCACGCAGCGGCAGCTCGATCGTCTCGGGGTGGTTGCTGTCGAGACGGCCGAGGGTCTCGGCCAAGTGGTCGACGGCTTGCTGCGAGAAGCCGCGCAGCAACGCCTCGCCCTGACGCAGTCGGATCTCGCGCTCGGGTACCACCAGTTGCAGCAGCTCGGTGCGGGTGTCCGCGTCGGGCAGGCCGTGGAAGCGGCGCGCCAGCTCGAAACGGGCCATGCCGTAGGCGCGCCAGTTGTTGATCGGCAGCGCCGCGAGCGCGTTGTCGACCGCGCTGGGGAAGTCTTCGAGCGCCCAGCTCTGTTCTTGCTCGCCGTAGCGGATACGCACCCGCTCGAGATTGAGATCGAGGCGTGCCGCGACCCCGATTCCCAGTGACCACTCGCCGTCGCGCTCGTAGAGCGTGAGGGTGTCATCGAGTCCGGCCTGGGCCAGGCGAGTCGCCAGTTGCAGCGGATCGGCGATGATCCGCAGGCGATGCTCGATGTAGTCGCGCGGGGTGGGGCGGGTGAGCGGCGGTTGCAGACGCGCGCGCAGGGCCTGTTTGTCGATCTTGCCGATCGCGGTCAGCGGCCAGCCATCGACCAGCTCGAGTCGATCCGGCCACTTGTGGCGAGGCATCTCGCGCGCGGCGAGGAAACGATGGATCTCGGCGAGGTCGAGCGCCGGGTCGTCGCCGAGCACGCAGGCGCAGGCACTCTCGCCGAGTCGCGTATCGGGCAGCGCCACCAGCGCCGCCTCGCGGATCGCCGGGTGCTCGACGAGCAGGGTCTCGATCTCGGCGGCGGCGATCTTCTCCCCGGCGCGGTTGATCTGGTCCTTGATCCGTCCCTCGACGACCAGCGCGCCCTCGGCGGTGCGTCGCACCTTGTCCCCGGAGCGGTAGTAGCCATCGCTGGTGAAGGCGGTGCGGTTATAGGTCTCGGCGCGGTAGTAGCCGCGAATGGTGTAGGGGCCGCGCACCAGCAGCTCGCCGGCCTCGCCGGGGGCGACATCGTGACCATTCGCGTCGACGATGCGGACATCGTCGTCGGCACACATCGGACGGCCCTGGGTGTGCAGCACGACGCTGTCGGGATCGTCGAGATGGGTGAAGCAGAGCAGCCCCTCGGCCATGCCGAAGACCTGTTGTACCGCGCAGCCGAGTTCGGGGCGGATGCGTGCGGCGGTCTCGGCATCGAGTCGGGCGCCACCGACCTGGAGCACCTGGAGGCTCGACAGATCGGTGTCGTCCCACTCACGTGCCTGCAACCACAGCGGCACCAGCGCCGGTACCAGCGCGGTGTGGGTGACGCGCTCGGCGGCGATCAGCGGGAAGGTCTCGTCGAAGCCGGGGGTGCGGGCGAGCACCACCTGGCCGCCGGCGAAGAAGGTGCCGAGGATGCCGGGGCTGGCAAGCGGGAAGTTGTGCGCCACCGGCAGCGCGGCGAGATAGACGCTGTCGGCGTCGAGACCGCTGATCTCGGCGGCGCGCCGGGCGTTGTAGGCGTAGTCGACATGGGTGCGCGGGATCAGCTTGGGCACGTCGGTGGTGCCGCCGGAGAGCAGCAGCAGCGCGATCGACTCGGGGTCGGGGCGGGGCAGTGCGACAGGCTCGGCATCGAGCGCGGCGAAGGCGGTGTGGGGTCCGGCCTCACCGACCACGACGATCTCGCGCAGGCTTGGCAGCCCGGCCTGGATGCGTTCGGCCAGGGCGCGGTGGTCGAAGCCGAGGAAGCGGTCCTGGACCACACAGGCGACCGGCTCGGCCAGCGCGCCGAGCGCGGCCAGCTCACGCTCGCGCAGCGCGGTCATCACCATGATCGGTGCCGCGCCGAGACGGCACAGCGCCAGGGTGGTGAGCACCAGGGGCAGATCGTTGGGGAGCTGGACCAGCACACGATCGCCGAGGCCGATGCCGCGCCCGTGCAGGGCGGCGGCGAGGCGGTCGACACGGGCGTCGAGTTCGGCATAGCTCAGTCGCTGATCACCTGCCACCAGCGCGGTGCGCGAGCCATGGGTCTCGGCCCAGCGGCGCAGCTGCTCGCCCAGGGTCAGCGGTTCCCAGTAACCCTTGTCCCGATAGGTTTGCGCCACTGCGGGCGGCCAGAACGCGAGGGTGTGGTCCATGAAGGTCTCCGGGGTTGTATCAGGCGAGAACAGAACGACAGGCCACTCGGTTTCACGGGGCACGGGTGGCCGAACGCTTATTTGATATCAATTATCATTCGCTATATTGTCGGCCGACTCCCCGGATCGGCAGCCACGCGCCCCGATCGGGATTCTTCTGGGCGGGCCGAACGCACGGATCGCACCCTGTTATGGATGGAGGACGAATGGATGTTGAACGGTGACTGGCGGCGCAGCGCTTGGGTCGAGTTGGCCTCGGAGATGGCCGCGGGACTGGATCAGCCCTTGGTGGTGCTGGCCCCGATCGCACCGGACGAGACGGTGCTCTCGCCCTGGTTGACGGCGGCGGAGTGGGTGCGTTGCGCGCGCTATCGTCAGGCCGCCGATCGGCGACGCTGTGTCAGCGCGCACGCGCTCAAGCGGCGCGTGTTGAGCGCCTTGCTGGGGTGCGCGCCTCACGCCTTGCGCTTCGTCTGCGACGCCTACGGCAAACCGCGTCTGGTCGCCAATGAGCTTGCCTTCAATCTGTCGCATGCCGGTGATTGGGTGGCGCTCGCCTGCGCCCCGCAGGGGATGGGGCCGATCGGAGTCGACCTGGAGCAGCCGAGCGCGCGCATTGCCGATCCTGTGGAGATCGGGGTGTGGCATCCAGAAGACCGTCTGCTTCCGGCGGTGTCCGGGGAGCAGGCGTTCTATACCGCGTGGACGCTGAAGGAGGCGATCGCCAAGGGGATCGGGGTGGGGCTGGGCGTCGGGTTCGAGACGCTGGCGTTGCAGGCCTGTGGCGACAACCGTTATCAGTGCCATCATCAGGGGCGTTGCTGGTCTGCCCGTCACCATGATGTCGAGGGTGGCGTACACCTTGCTTTGGCGTGCCCGCGACCTTGGCCACGGGCACGCTGGTTGCAGCTCGAGTGCAGTCTGGCTCAGACCGGGGCGTTGGCCGTGGCGCTGCCGAGATAGTGGCGACGTGTCTCGCTCGGCAGCACCCCGAACTGCTTGCGGAAAGCGGCGCTGAAGTGGCTGATGTTGCTGTAGCCGAGCATCAGTGCGGTCTCGGTGACGCTGTGTTGACGCAGCAGTTGGCGCGCTCGATCCATGCGGTGTTGTTGGAAGAGCGCATAGATGCTGGTGCCGAACAGTGCCTTGAAGCCCTGTTTGAGCTTGAGTTGGTTGAGCCCGGTGTCCTGCGCCAGCTCGGCGATGGTCGGTGGTTCGCTGAGGTTGCTCAACAGGCGATCGCGTGCGGCGAGCAGGCAGCGGCGCTCGCGCAGCGGCGTGCGTGGATTGCGTTCGTCGGGGGTGAGACCGTGCAGCAACCAACCGAGGTATTCGAGCGCGGCGGCATGCAATAGCAGGGAGTCGGGTTGCTGGATGCGCTGGGCGAGACGCGTGGCGGCGGCAATGGTGCGATCACCGGGGCGGCTGGCACGCATCAGGAAGCCCTGTTCGACCGCCTCGATGACTTGTTGGTAGTCGTCGTCGACAAGTTCGCTGAACAAGGCCGGCGCGAGCGCCAGACCCACCTGTTGGTAGTGGGCGCCGTAGCGCACCGCGAAGCGTTCGCCAGGGGCGAAGCTGATACAGCCTTCGCCGACCCGAGGGCAGAACAGCCGGTCGCGTACCCGTGCCTGCGAGGCCTCGCGCAGCAGACAGGTGCAGTGTACGGCGCGACTGCTGTTGACCAGCACTGCCTGGGTCTCGCGCACGCCGTCACCGTTGTAGAGCGCGGCGGTCATTCCCGGGCAGATCTCGATCGAACAGACCTGCACGCCGGGCAGGGTCTCGCTGACCTCCGACCGCGTTCGCGTCACCTGTTGCTCGGCAACGGGTGACGTTTCCTGTGGACAAGACATTCCTCCCTCCTGAATGCAGTGGCCGCCGACGTCGGTTTTGATGGGTCTGTTCGAGATGATGGGCAGTGCACCCAGGTTCCTGTCGACGGGTAGAACATCTAAACAAGAATTACTCTTATTTTCAATATCGACTCATCGCGGCGCCATGCGGATCTCCGCGCCGTGCAACAGGCCGGGGTCGAGCGGCGCGCCGAGCCCCACGAGTGCGATGGCCCTGACGCCATGGTCTGGTGCCGCGCCCAGCACGATGGTCGGGTCGTCGCCGATGAGGCGTCGGAGTTCGGCGTGGCGCGCGGCGGGCGCCTCCAGCCAGATCCGGCTCAGACTGCGGGCGCCATTGGCGTGCTCGACCACCGTTGGGTGCCGCTGGCACGGCTCGAAGGGGCTGACCAGGAAGGGCAGGGCGGGGTCGTGCGGACAGGCGAAGCTGAAGCGAACCTTCTCGCCGTCGGCGCGTCGCCACTGCCAGCGCACCACGCGCGCGATCGGGACGTCCGCGGCGCACAGCGCCTCGCGCGTAGCGGCCAGTGACCCGCTGACCATTGCGAGGTCGCAAAAGCCTTCGCCGCTGGCGCGCCAGCCGATCATCCGTCGTCCCGCGCCGCGCCCGGCGAGCCGGTCGAGCGGCCAGTGCAACCAGCGCGGGTATGCGACCCGTGCTCACGACGTCACGCGCTCGGTCTGAGCGCAGTCCTCGATACCGCCGTCGAATTGTTGTGGCGGCTCGATCACGCCGCGCGCGCTCAGGTCTGCCAGGGTGCGCTCGGGGTCGAGCGCGAGCGCGGCGAAGCCCGCGCCCGAGCGTACTGCTCCGGCAACCACCGCCAGGGTCGCGAGGGCGATCAGGGTGGCGCCGATGACGGTGCTGTCGCCCCCGTCGAGCAGGGCGCACCGGGTGCGCGCGCGACCGCCCGAATCGAGCCCGACAAGCTCCACCAGTAGTTGACTGCGGGGGTGGTGTTCGATCGACCCCGTGGCAGCGGGGTCGAGGGTGTCGAGCAGTTGGGGGCCGGTCGCCATGCTGAACCAGTCGCCATGCTCCAGGCCGATCCAGGCGGCGAGCGCCGTTGCCTCCGGGTCGAGATAGGGCAGTAATGTGCTCGGCGCCTCGACGCCGGACAACTCCACCGCGCTGCGCCGTGCCAGCGCGCCGCGTCTTGGTCCCGAGCGCCAGACCGCCAGCGGCGTGCAGGTGGCAGTGTCGGCGAGATACCCGAGGTCGCGCGCGGCAGGGATGCTGAGGCGATCGAACACCCGCAGATAGCTGCGCAGTCGGGTGACGCGCGCAAACTCCCGCTCGGCCAGCCAGCGTGGCAGCAAGGCCGTCAGCCCCGGTTGCATGCCGGTGCCGAACAAGGCGGTACGCGCTGGGGCCTGCTCGAACAGCGGGGCGCTCTCTGGCGCGGCATGGGTATCGATCAGATCGACCCCGGCGGCGACGGCCGCCAGAGCGATCTGACGGCTGGCTGAATGGGCCGGTCCGGCGCAGTTGACCAGCACCCCGCAGGCGGCGGCGAAGGTCAGCAGGGAGGCGGCGTCTGCGGGATCGACCGCGACCGTCTCGATGCGCGCGCCGGGTGCGCGCGTGCCGAGTTCGGCGGCCAGCGCCGCAGCGTGGCGTGGGTCGCGCGCGCCGAGACAGAGGGTATCGACCCCGGCGTCGAGCAGGACGCGTGCGGCGACGCCGCCGCGCTCGCTGCAGGCCCCGAGCAGGCCGATTCTCATCGTCTGCCACCACGCACGAGATGGCTCGCGCAGCGCGCGCGGCGGCGCAGTCCGGCGTCCGCGGCCCGCGGTCCGACTCGAAGGGACGCCACGGCGATCAGCAACTCGGTGGCCTGCATGGTCGTTGGTTCGCTCCTGTGCCCGGGCGCCTCGGGGCGTGCGTCGAGAGCTGAGAAATGACGCTTTCGAGAATCATTATTATTTACAAATGGTAGTCCTCCTCGGTTCCACGGCGCTCACCGCAACGGGGTGGGGGCTGCCCGAATCGGGACTCTCTGTCGGGCGTGGAAAACTTCAGATCGGGTCAGCCCGCGACCCTATGCGGGGAGCGCCGGGCGGGCGGTGCGTCATAGGCTGTCGGGTCTCTCCGAAATCGATCCCGAGGTCCCCTGTGATGTCCCGAGTCCAACTGTTACCGAGCCTGCTCGCCGGCGCGCTCGCGCTTACCGCCACGACGGTCCTCGCCGCCCCCACCGGTGAGGAGATCATGATCCAAGTCGACCAGCGTCCAGACGGCGACGATCGTCGCTCGACCATGGTGATGGAGCTGATCAACAGCAACGGCAGCAAGCGGGTGCGACGCATGCTGGTGCTGTCCAAGGACGACGGACCGGACACTCGCAAGGTGATGGCGTTGCAGTCGCCGCCGGACGTCAAGGGCACCGCCTTTCTCACCTGGGAGTACGACGATGTCGCGCGTGACGACGACCGCTGGCTCTATCTGCCCGCGCTCAAGCGGGTGCGGCGCATCATGGGCGAGTCGCGCAACGATGCCTTCATGGGGTCGGACTTCACCTATGACGACCTGGGGGATCGCAGCGTCGAGGAAGACACCCACACGCTGATCGGCGAGGAACGCCTCGACGGTCACGATTGCTGGGTGGTGGAGTCGGTCCCCAGGGGCGACGACGAACTCTACGTCCGCAAGAAGGTGTGGGTGCGCCAGGACGCCGACCTGCCGATCAAGGTCGAGTTCTATGACCATCGTGGTCTGCTCAAGGTGTTGCGAGTGCTCGAGGCCCGTCAGCAGGACGGCTTCTGGGTGCAGTTCCGTGTCGAGATGCACAACGTCCAGCAGGACCACCGCACGCTGATGACCATCGAGGAGATCGCCCACGACACCGGGCTGCGCGACGCGCGCTTCGAGGTCTCGGCGATCCAGCGCGGCCATCTGCGCTGACCCCGTCGTGTCGTTGCCGTCGATCTCCCGCCGTCTCGCCGTCCTCCTGTCCTGCTGCTGCCTGTCGCCGGCGGCCTCGGGCGAGTTGCTCGACAGCCTGAGCTGGGACGGCTTTGTCGAGACCTACCAGGCGATGCAGCTCGCCGCCCCCCAGGACACCCAGGGCTCGCGTGCCCGGGCACGGCTGCGGCTCTATGCCGGCGAGGGCGATCGCCAGCTGTTCGCGCGCGTCACCGCCGAGCGCGATCTTGCCTTCGAGGGCAATCGCATCGAACTCGACGAGGGCTATCTCGACCTGGTGGGGCGCGGCTGGGACGCGCGGCTCGGGCGTCAGGTGGTGATCTGGGGGCGTGCCGACGGGCTGCGTATCGTCGACCGGGTCTCGACCCTGGACAGCTCCGAGTCGCTCACCCGCGAACTCGACGAGGTGCGCCTCGGGGTCGATGCGGTGCGGCTGCGCCGGCTCGACGACTCCAGCCAGATCGAGCTGATCTGGTCGCCGCGCTTTCGTCCCGGACGTGCGCCGAGCGAGGTCTGGGCACTGCCCGACCCGGTCCCCGAGGGGGTGGCGCGGAGGGCCGTCGAGCGCCCCGGCAGCGCGCTCGACGAGGGGGTGTTCGCCGCGCGCTGGTCCTACTACGGCGCGGGTCTCGATCTCGCCGTCTCCGTCCTCCACACCTGGGAGGACCTGCCGAGCCTCGATCGCGAGTATGGTGCCGACGGCGCCATCACCCTGGTGCCGCGCCATCACCGCCTGACCCTCTGGGGGCTGGAGTTCGCCCGTCCGTGGCAGAGCTTCGTGTTCCGTGGCGAGGCGGTCTACATCCAGGGGCAGCGCTTCGAGCCCGCCGACTGGCACGATCCGCTGCGTCGCGAGGATCTGCTGCACTGGATGCTCGGGCTGGACTGGACGCCGGGCAACAACTGGACGCTGATCGCCCAGGTCTCGGACGCCTGGATCCCGGCCTATGCCCCGGGCTTGGCCAGCGAGGCCCACACTCCGGTGCTCACCCTGGGGCTGACCGCCGATCTGCTGCGCGAGACCCTCGAATTCAGCAACCTGCTCTACGTCCGTCCCAACGAGCAGGGCTACTACAACCGCCTCAGCCTCGATTACGCGGTCACCGACCGCTTCCACGCCGGTCTCGGGCTCGACCTGTTCGGTGGCGAGGAGGGCGTCTTCGCCTTCTACAAGGAGAACGATCAATTATGGCTCAAGCTCAGGTACAGCTTCTGACCCGTGCCCCCATGGGGAGCGCGTCATGCTGAGGATCGAACGCATCAATCTCGGCTTCCGCCGGCTCACCGAGACGCTGCTGCGCCGACGGCTGTGGGTGCTGCTCGGCGTCGGGCTCTGTCTCGGCGCGACGGTGTCCGGGATGGGCGGCCTGCACACCGATGTCGATCCGGACAACTGGTTGCTCGAGGACGACGCCATGCGTCAGGACCTCGACTATTTCGAGCACATCTTCGGCAACAGCGACTACTGTGCGGTGCTGATCGAGCACGAGAACGTGTTCAGCCCCGAGGTGTTGCGCGGCATCCGCACGCTCGGTCACGAGCTGGAGCGCGGCGTGCCCCATGCCGACGACGTGATGTCGCTGACCGACCTGGAGTTCATGCTCGGGCGCGACGAGGGGTTGGAGATCACCGAGCTGGTCCCCGACCCGGTACCCGAGTCGGCCGAAACGCTGGCCGGGATACGCGCGCTGGCGATGTCGCGCCCGTCGATTCGCGACCGTCTGGTGTCCGCCGACGGCACCCAGACCTGGGTCATGCTGCGCCTCCACGGCTATGGCGACAAGGCGCGCAGCGAGGGGCCGGACCTCCAGGTCGGGCGCAGCTGCACCGAGATCGCCGCCCAGCCGCAGTACGCCTTCATGCACCCGCGCGTCTCCGGGATGCCGGTGGTCAACTTCGAGAAGAAGCGTTTCTTCAACAGCGAGGCGCCACGGCTGCTGGGGATCTCGCTGCTGGTCAGCGCGCTGATCCTGGCGGTGGCGCTGCGCTCGGTGTGGGGCGTGGTCTTCCCGCTGCTCACCGCGGCGACGGCGATGGCGATGGTGCTGGGGGTGCAGGGACACCTGCAGACCGGGATCGATCCCGCGCTGATCTTCTTGCCGCTGTTTCTCGGTATGGCGGTGTCGATCGGTTACTCGATCCACGTCATCAACCACTTCCGCCGTCACTTCCTCGTCAACGGCGGGCGGCACGCGGCGATTCTCCACGCGCTGGAAGAAACCGGCTGGCCGTTGCTGTTCACCGCGCTGACCACGGCCGCGGCGATGCTCTCGTTTCTGCTGATCCCGCTCCAGCCGATCCACTGGATCGGCTATACCGCGGCCAGTCTGGTGCTGGTGACCTGGGCGTTGGTGGTATTGGTGCTGCCGGTGCTGCTGAGTTTCGGCCGTGACCGGACGCCGCAGCCGGATGCGGGACCGGGTGGCCGCTCCAATGGTCGTCCGCTGGAGCGGCTGCTCGGGGCCTTCGGGACCTGGGTGCTGCGTCGTCCGCGCACGGTGCTGGCGCTCTTCGTGTTGCTCACCCTGGTCTGCGTGGCCGGGCTCAGCCAGTTCCGGGTCTCGTTCGACTATCGCGTGACCATGGGGCTGCAGGTGCCCTATATCGAGCGCCTGAACCATGTGGCCAACAGTCAGGTCGGCTCGCTCTATTCCTATGACATGGCGATCGCCTTCGATGCCCCGGACAAGGCGCGCGAACCGGCCAACCTCGCCAAGCTCGACCAGCTGCGCGAGGAGATCCTCGACTTCCCGCTGACCAAGCAGGTCACCACGGTCAACCAGGTGGTGAAGGATCTGCACCAGGCGGTGCTCGGCGGCGATGTCGCCGATTACCGCCTGCCGGAGGATCGGCCGCTGCTCGCCCAGCTGTTGCTGCTCTACGAGAATGCCGGCGGCACCGAGGCCTCGCGCTGGGTCGATTACGACTACCAGCGGTTGCGGATGATGATCGAGATCGACGACTACGACTCGGAAGAGGCCGAGCGTGAACTCGAACGCATCCGTGCCCGCGCCGCCGAGCTGTTCCCGGATGCCGAGGTCTATCTGATCGGTTCGGTCGCTCAGTACACCTACATGATGCACCAGGTCACCTGGGGTCAGCTCGGCTCCTTCATGGTGGCGCTGCTGATCATCGGGGTGCTGATGATGGTGGTGTTCGGCGGGGTGCGTATCGGCCTGATCGCGATGATCCCGAACGTCGCCCCGGCGCTTGCCGTCGGTGGTGCCATGGGCTGGAGCGGGATTCCGATGGACATCATGACGGTGACCATCATGCCGATGCTGCTGGGACTGGCGGTGGACGACAGTATCCACTTCATCGCCCATGCCCGACTGGAGCACCGGCGTACCGGTGGCGATTACGCCGAGTCGATCCGGCGTACCTTCACCAGCGTCGGCGTCGCTCTGGTGCTGACCTCGGTGGTGCTGGTGCTGAACTTCTCCGTCTATCTCGCCTCGACGGTGAACATGTTCATCCACATGGGCGCGCTGGTGGCGTTGGGGATCGGTGCGGCCCTGCTCACCGACTTCTTCGTCACTCCGGTGTTGCTCGAACGGCTGCGCCCCTTCGATCCCCGACCGCGTCGGGGATGAGGGCGTGCGGGGGCCTCAGCGGCCCCCGGTGTAGAGTTCGGTGCCGGGCGGCAGCTCGCGCACCCAGGCCCCGGCGTCGCGCAGTGGTCGCGGCAGCTTGGCCAGGGCGGTGGCCGCGGGCGTCCAGCCGGGGTAGATGCCCTCGGTGATGGCGATCCAGCCGCTGCCCGGGCCACTGTCGATGCGCCAGGTGTCGATCCCCTGGGCGGCGAGCTGGCGCTGGAAGCGCCCGGCGCGGTCCTTGCTGAGGAAGGCGCCGAGCTGCAGGGTGTAGCGGACCTCCTTGAGTTCGACCCGCCGTCCGGGCGCGGCCGTCGGTGCCGGGGTGGTCGGTGCCGGGGTTGCTGCGAGGGAGGCGTCGGGGAAGTCGGCGTCGCTGTCGTCGACGGGCGCGTCGCGGCGGGTCTCGGCCAGCTCGGCGCGGGTGGTCTCGAGCGCGTCGGTGAGCGCCCGGACCTCGGCCTGGAGCCCGGAGACCTGGGTCTCGAGTCCCTGGATGGCGCGCAGCGGCTCATCGCCGAGCCCGGCGTCGAGTCCGGCGACGGTGCCCTCCAGGTGCCACCAGGCGAGCGCGATCACCAGCACCAACACCCCGCCGAGTGCGCCGAGTCCCGCCGCGCCCTGTAGCTTGACGCGCTCGAGCTGTCTCTCCCACCATTTACGGTCGCGAGGATCGAGCCGCTGTGTCGTCGCACTGGCCGCGCCAGAGGCGCGGCCGTCGGCGTCGGGCCGCGGACGTGCTCGGCTGGCGCGAGCCACGGGCTCGGGCTCGGGTGCGGGCGGTGGCGGTGTTCGCCGCTCGGTGCGCGGTGGTGGTGACGTCGGCGCGGGCGTACGCTCCCACAGGTCGTCGTCGAGTTCGTGGACGGCGGGCAGGGGTTCCGGCTCCGGCTCTGGCTCCGGCCTGGGTGGCGGCGTGGGTTCGGGCGGCGCTGCCGGGCGTGGTCTCGGTGGCGGCTCGGGCTCGGGCTCGGGTTCGGGTTCAGGCTCGGGGGCGATCTCCTGGGCCTGATGGACGCGCCCCGGCAGCGGGTTCTCGAACAGTGACTCCAGGGTGTTGTCCTGGGCGTCGGATTCCGGCATCGGGGCGATCATGTCCTCGGCGAGCCGTTCGAGGGTGCGCAGCTGGCGCGGATCGGTCTCCAGATCCTCGAAGGCCTGGAGGATCTCGGCGAGATAGATGCGCTCGCGCATCCCGATCTGTCCCTGGTCGAGTTGGGCGAGCGCCCGCCCCAGACTGCCGACCAGGGTCTCGGTGCCGTCCGGGTCCTGTTCGGCGACCCGGGCGAGACGATGGCTGATGGTAGCGATCAGGGCGGCGTCCCGATCGTGCTTCGCGCCCGCCTCGGCGGTGCGCGGTGTGGAGTTCTCTTCTGTCATCCAACGCTCCTCGCGCAGTGAGTCCAGGGCCGGGGGCGCGGTGGCGCGCGCGCTGGTGCGCAATCGCCCGGATCGCCCCCATGTTGGAGTCGAGCGTGGCCCAGGGACAAGGACGCGCACAATCAATCGATGCCGCCCCGTTCGGCGGGGCCGACGAGACGAATCCTTGCATGAGTGTCGCAGCAGACGCCAATCGATCCGATCCCCGGAGCCTGCTCCAGGGTATCCCCCTGTCACCCGGGGTCTATCGCATGCTCGACGCCGAGGGTACGGTGCTCTACGTCGGCAAGGCGAAGAATCTTCGACGCCGGGTGGCAAGCTACTTCAGTCGCAGCCGTCAGCTCAACCGTCGTATCCAGTTGATGGTGAGCCTGATCGCCGATATCGCCATCACCGTCACCCGCACCGAGGGCGAGGCGCTGCTGCTCGAGAGCAATCTCATCAAGTCGCTGCGCCCGCGCTTCAACGTGCTGTTGCGCGACGACAAGGGCTATCCGCACATCCTCCTCACCACCGAGGACCGCTTTCCCCGGCTGACCTTCCACCGTGGCGCGCGACCGCGCACCGGACGGCTGTTCGGTCCCTATCCGAACGCCTGGGCGGTGCGCGAGACGCTGCAGCTGCTGCAGAAGGTCTTCCCCTTGCGCCAGTGCGAGGAGGCCGTCTTCCGCAACCGCTCGCGCCCCTGTCTGCAGTATCAGATCAAGCGCTGCAGTGGACCGTGCGTGGGGCTGGTCGATGAGACGCGCTATGGCGCCGACGTGGCGCGTACCGTCAAGTTCCTGGAGGGGCGGGCGACCGAGCTGATCGACGAGCTGGTCGCCGAGATGGAGGCCGCCGCCGCGGCGCTGGAGTTCGAGCGCGCCGCCGAGCTGCGCGACCGCATCGAGCAGCTGCGTCAGGTGCTGCAACGCCAGTACGTCAGTGGCGAGGGCGGCGATCTCGATCTGCTCGCCTGCGTGCAGGACGGGGGGCAGAGTTGCGTGGCGGTGATGTTCGTGCGCGGCGGGCGCAGTCTCGGCACCCGCGCGTTCTTTCCGCGCGTGCCCGAGGCGGTCGAGACGGGTGGGGTCCTCGCGGCTTTCCTCGCGCAGTTCTACGCCGGTGGCGAGATCCCCGCCGAGCTGGTCGTCGGTGAGCCGGTCGAGGAGCAGGGGCTGCTCGAGCAGGCGCTCGGCGAGCACGCCGGTCACCGGGTGCGGATCAAGTCGCGGGTGCGCGCCGAACGCGCGCGCTGGCTGGAGATGGTGCGCGCCAACGCCGAGGTGGCGTTGCGCGCGCGGCTCGGCAGTCGCGCCGGCTACGGGCTCAGGCTGGAGTCGTTGCGCGAGGCGCTGGCGCTCGACGCCGCGCCGCGGCGCATGGAGTGCTTCGACATCAGCCACACCCAGGGCGAACGCACAGTGGCCTCCTGCGTGGTGTTCGACGGCGAGGGCGCGCGCAAGTCGGACTATCGCCGCTTCAACATCGAGGGCATCACCCCGGGTGACGACTATGCCGCCATGGCCCAGGCGATGACCCGTCGCTACACCCGGGTGCGGCGCGGCGAGACACCCGAGCCCGACGTGCTCTTCATCGACGGCGGACGCGGCCAGCTCAACGCGGCAGCGGCCGCGCTGGCCGAGCTGGGGATGCGGCTCGACTGTCTGGTCGGCGTCTCCAAGGGGCCGGACCGGCGCCCCGGCACCGAGCAGCTCTGGTTGTTGGGGCGGGAGGCGCCCGTTATACTGCCGAGCGATTCGCCGGCCATGCATCTCATCGAGCAGATCCGTGACGAAGCCCATCGTTTTGCGATCACGGCCCACCGCCAGCGGCGAGCCAAGGCCCGCACCACTTCGGTGCTGGAAGGCATCGACGGAATCGGCCCCAAGCGCCGACAGCGACTCCTCAAGCAATTCGGCGGCATGCGCGGCCTGATCCGGGCCGGGGTCGAAGACATTGCCGGGGTCGAGGGGATCAGCCGGCACCTGGCCCAACAGATCTACGATGCCCTCCATCGCGAGGCCGCTGGACCCTGACCTTATGTGGAACCTCCCCAATCTGTTGACGTTGCTGCGGATCCTGCTGATCCCGGTGTTCGTCGCCGTCTTCTATGTCGATGCCCCCTGGGCCGCCTATGCCGCCGCCGCCGTGTTCGGTGCCGCGGCGCTGACCGACTGGCTCGATGGTTATCTGGCGCGTCGCTGGAGTCAGACCTCGCCGCTCGGCGCCTTCCTCGACCCGGTGGCCGACAAGCTGATGGTGGCCGTGGCTCTGGTGGTCGCCGTGCAGGCCGACCCGCGGGTGCTGATGGCGCTACCGGTGATGGTGATCATCGGGCGCGAGATCGCCGTCTCCGCGGTGCGCGAGTGGATGGCCGAGATCGGCGATCGAGCGGCGGTGGCCGTCTCCAAGCTCGGCAAGGTCAAGACCACGGTGCAGATGATCTCGATCGCCATCCTCATCCTGCGCGAGTCGATCTTCGGCCCCTGGCTCTACGGTCTCGGCGTGGTGTTGCTCTATGTCGCCGCCATCCTGACCCTGTGGTCGATGGTGCTCTATCTGCGCGCGGCCTGGCCGAGCCTGAGTGGCGCCAAGCAGGGCGAGTGAGAAAATTTTACGATAGGGGTTGACGCCCCGGAGATGTCGTCTATAATGGGCATCTCTTTCGGCGGGAATAGCTCAGTTGGTAGAGCACAACCTTGCCAAGGTTGGGGTCGCGAGTTCGAGTCTCGTTTCCCGCTCCAAATTCCGAAAGAACGACCGCTTCGCGGGTTTGAGGCGATCGGGCTTTTTGGTCGGCAGGCTGCATCGGCGCCACCGACCTGTTCAAGAAGGCACTTGAACATCGTCACGAAAGACGTTAAAATTCAAAAAATAAAGCGGGAATAGCTCAGTTGGTAGAGCACAACCTTGCCAAGGTTGGGGTCGCGAGTTCGAGTCTCGTTTCCCGCTCCAAACACTCAAAAAAACCGGTATCGAAAGATACCGGTTTTTTTGTGCCCGTCATCTCCCATCCCCATCTCTCCCAGGTCGGCGTCTGTGTGCCGCCGCTCCTGTCGAGGTCTCGAGATGGCGAATGGATGGTCGCGCCCGGGCCCCGGGCGTCTCCTGCTCGACCGCTTGCGGCTGCGTCCCTACGGCGCCGCGCTGCTCACCCCGGCCGTGCGCATCTGGCTCGGCTTCGCGACCCTGTTGATCCTGCTGATGGCGCTGCTCGAGGGCGTGGTCTGGGGGCTGGTCGGCGCCTCGCTGGTGCCCGAGGCGAGTCCCTGGCTGCGCTGGCCGGCGGGGATCTTCTTCTTCCTGCTGATGTTCACGGTGATCTGGGTGGTCGACGCCTCGCTGATGCTCTCGGAGCGACCGCATGGCGGTCTCGGCGCGCGGGCGCGCTGGTTCGTCGGGGTGCTGGTGCGCGTGCTCATCGTCGCGCTCTCGCTCTATGTCACCGCACCCCTGCTGGCGCGGCTGATCCGCGCCGACGACATCGCACTTCATCACCAGCGTCAGGTCGAGCGCTATCACGCCGAGCGTACCGCGCGGCTGGAGGCCCGGCTCACCGAGCGTCTGGCGCCGCTGGCACGCGAGACCGGCGCACGGATCGCGGCCCTGGAGGCCGAGCGGGCGCGCCTCGCCGAGACGCTCGAGGCCGCGCGGGCGCGGCGCGCGCGGATCGAGTCGGCCGCCGCGCCTGGGCTCGAACTGTTGCGCGAGGAGCTGGCCGCCGCTCGTCTGCGGCTCGGCGACGAGTTGCACGGTCGCGCCGGGCGCCCGCCCGGCTATGGTCCCGAGGCCAGACGTTGGGAGCGCCAGAGCGGTGCGCTGGAGACCGAGGTCGAGCGTGCCGAGGCCGCACTCGGCGCACGGCTCGGCGGGGTTGACGCCGAGCGCGCGGACATCGAGCAGCGGTTGCGCGCGCTCGCCGTGCGGCTCGATGCATTGCGTGCCTCAGGCGAGGCCGAGCGCGAACGTCTTCGCGCCGAACTCGTCGCCGAGCAGCCCCCGGCCGAGCCCCCGCGCCTGACCTTCGCTGCCCGCTCCAAGGCGCTCGAGGCGCTGCGCGCGCGCCCCGACGAGCGCGGCGTGCCGCACTTCGAGACCGTCGAGGGCTTCGCCCAGGCGCTGCTCGCCATCCTCTTCTGCGCGCTGCTTGCGCTCAAGCTGTTCGAGCCGGGGGCGGTGCGCGCCTATTTCGACGATCGTCTGCAGGGCCAGTACCGCAAGTATCTGCGTGGCGGTCTCGCCACGATCCCCGGCTTCGAGCACTGGGAGGACCCGGCGCGGCGGCTCTCGCCGCACGAGTTCGCCGCCGCCTGGCACGCGCACGAGCGTGATCCCGCCGCCTTCAATGCCGAGCGCGCGGCACGACTCGCGGCGCTGGAACCGGTGGAGTCGGCCGAGCGCGAGCGGCGTCTGGAAGCGGCGCGGGAGCGCGCCCGACATGCCGAACTCGCCGAGGAGCAGGCACTGGCGCGGGAGCGTCGCGCCCGCGAGTTGGAGGCCCATGCGCGCGGGCTCGAACTGCGCAACGTCTCACTGGAGGCCTCACTGCGCGAGGAACGCGAGCACCGGCGTGCGCGCGCCGAGGCCGAGTGGATGCTGCACCAGGAGGGCGAGCGCGAGGCCTTGCGGCAGCGTCGTGCGCGCTTCGACGACGAGCTGCGCCAGCTCGGCGAGGAGCAGCGACTGCGCGAGCGCGAGATCGAGGTGCTGCATCAGCAGCGCATGCATGCCTTGGAGCGGGAAGGGCGCGAGGCCTCGGCCAGTCGTGCCGGGCGGACCCGACGCGAGGAGGCCGAGGCACGGCTGGCGCGAGTGCAAGGGGTGCTGGAGCGGCTCGGTGAAGGCGAAGCGCTCGAGCGCGAGCGACTGGCCGGGGCGCGGGCGCGGGTGGTGGGGCTCGAGCGTGCGCTCGACGAGGTCGGCGAGCAGCTCGCGGCGGTGGCGACGAGCCCGGGCTCGCGCCGCGCCCGGCGCGCGCGCGAGCGGGCGCATGCGCTGGAGGTCGAGCTGGTCGAGGCGCGCGCCTTGGCCGAGGGTGCCGAGCGGCGGCTGGCAACCTTACGCACACGCATCGCTTCGATCGAGGACGGTCTGGGACGCTGGTTGTTCGCGATCGGGGCGGATGACGGGACCGATGAGCGGGCGGGCGAGGAGTTGCCGACAGCAGATTGATAGTTCTCAATTGATAATGATTCTCGAAACCAATATTATCCGGCGCCGGAATCATTGTCCCCGAGAATCGTGTACAGGGGACTCGCGCGATTGAGGAGTCGATCCACCGCCATGAACAGACGATTGCTGAAACGGGCCCTTGCCGCCCTGATGCTGGTGCCGCTGCTGCTGAGCGGCTGCGGCGAGTCGGTCCCCGAGGAGGGGCTGGAGGCCAAGGTCGGGGTGTTGCTGGTCAGTCACGGCTCGCACTCGAAGAACTGGCGCGACATGTTGGTCGATGTCGAGCACTCGGTGCGTGATCGCATCATGGCCGACGGCCAGGTCGCCGAGGTGCGCACCGCCTTCATGGAATACAACGAACCCTCGATCAGCACCCAGATGCGCGCCTTCGACGAGGCCGGGTTCGACGAGGTGATCGTGGTGCCGCTGTTTCTCACCGTCAGCTCGCACTCGCTCGACGACATCCCGACCATCCTCGGCATGAAGGCCGATCCCAAGGTCATCGCCAAGCTCGCCGAGGAGGAGATTGAGCTTTACCGTCCCCGGGCACGGGTCACCCTGACCCCGATGCTCGACTTCTCCTCGCTGCTCAAGAAGAACCTGCTGCGCCGCACCCAGGCGCTCGCCGAGGACACCACGGATACCGGCGTGGTGCTGGTCGCCTATGGTGACGCGCGCTACAACCAGCAGTGGGAGACCCTGGTCGGCGACATCGGCCGCTATCTCAAGCTCAAGGCGGGGATCGACACCGTCGCCTATGCCTGGTGCGGGCACCTGGTCGACTATTCGCCCGAGCCGACCCTGCGCGCCATCGAGCAGGTACTGGAGCTGGAGGACCGGGCGGTGGTGCTGCCGGTGCTGGTCGCCGTCGATCCCGCCTTCCAGGACGACATCATCGGCGAGGCGGTGGCGCAGAGCCCGGAGGGCAGCCGGGTGCGCTATGCCGGCGACGCCATTCTGCCCGACGCCGGTCTCAACGACTGGGTGGTCGAGATCGTGAGGCAGACCCTCGATGGTGGCGCTTGAGCGGCTCGGCCGCCGTCGGGTCGCCGCGACCCTGCTGCTCGTCGTGGTCGTCGCCGTGCTGTGGGTGCGCGCCGAGCCGCTCGAGACCGGCCCGGCCTTTCGCATCGACCCCGTCGATCCGGCACACGCGCAGCCACGGCTGATCGGCCGGACGGGCGAGACGGCGAGCACGGGGTTCGGGCTGATGACCGGCGCGGTCCCCACCCGGGGACACGGCTATGCGCTGCTCGGTGCCGCCGAGTCGGCGCCGAGCGGCTTCGGCCTGCTCGGCGGCGACGACCCGGCACGCACCGATCCCGGCGAGGCCGCCGCTGCGCTGGCCGCGCGCGCCGAAGCCGGCGACCCCGACGGCTATCGCGCGCTGGCGCAAGCCACCGAGGGCCTGCCGCTCGCCGAGCGGCGCGATCGCGCCGGGCGCTATCGTGGGCTCTATCTCGACAACCTCGGGCTCGACAGCCGGGTGCGCGGCTTCGCCGGGCCGCTGCGCATCGGCGTCTATCTCGATGCCGAGGGCGGGGTGCGCGAGCTGGTGCTGCTCGAGTCGCGCGAGACCCCGAGCTATCTGCACCGGGTCGAGCGTGCCGGGTTCTACGATCGTGCGCGTTCTGTCGAGATCGCCCCGGGGCTGCAACGGATCGACGCGGTGAGCGGCGCGACCCTGACCTCGCAGGCCCTGGCGCGCGCCCTCGACGAGCTGATCGACAGCGCCGCGCCGGTGCTCGACGAGCATCTCGACCGCCCGGCCCGGGGCTTCGCCCTGGAGGCGCCGCTCTCCGATCGCTGGATCTGGCAGCTGGCGTTGCTCCTGGTGCTGTTCGCGCTCGTCTGGCAGCGGCGCTGGCGGCTGGACCGGACCGAGCGGACCCTGCTCGGGTTGATCAGCCTGGTGACGCTCGGCTTCCTGTTCAACCTCGGCTTCACCTATCTCAACCTGCTCCATCCGCTGCTCGGTGTCTCGGTCTCGGCGCTGGTCGGCGGCTATGCGGTGCTGGTGCTGCTCGGCGCGATCTGGGACGACAACACCTATTGTCGTCACCTCTGTCCCTTCGGTCAGGCACAACGGCTGGTGGCGCGTCTCGACCAGCGCTCGCGCTGGCGTCGCTGGCCGCTCGGCGCTCGCACGATGTACTGGCTGCGGCTGGTGCTGGCGGCGGTGCTGATCGGCGGGGTGGTGCTCGGTGCCGAGCGCTGGAGCGGGTTCGAGCTGTTCCCCGACCTGTTCGCGCTCGATGTCGGCTCACCGTGGTTCCTGCTCGCGCTCTTCCTGGTGCTGCGGGTGGCGGCCTGGGTGCCGATGCTGTGGTGTCGGCTGCTCTGTCCGACCGGCGCGGTGCTCGATCTGGTCGCGCGCGCGGTGCGCCCGTCGCGCCGTGGCGCCGGGGTGCGGGTCGCCGCGCCCGTGCCGCAGACGCTGTCCGTGACTTCCTGATCCATCCCGACGCCAGCCTCTACGCCAGCGATGTCGGCCCTGCATTCGAGGTGATCCATCATGTCCCAACCCGCATCGCTCCCGCGGCTGGTCGGTTGCTGCGCGCTGGTCGCGCTCGCCCAGCCGCTGGCCGCCGAGCCCCGTCTGCCGACCATCTCGGTGGTGGCCACCGGCACCGAGCGCGCCGTCGACACCCTGCCCGAGTCGGTCAGCGTGGTCGAGCGCGACCAGCTCGAGCGCGACCAGCCGAGCACCGTCGGCGAGGTGCTCGAGACCCTGCCCAACGTCGCCCTCGGCGGCGGTCCGCGCCCGGCCGGGCAGCAGCTGACCATCCGTGGCATCGGCGACAGCCGGCTGCTCTATATGATCGACGGGGTGCGGCAGAACTTCTCGCGCTCGCACAGCGCGCGGATCTTCGTCGAGCCGGAGCTGCTCGAGCGCGTCGAGGTGCTGCGTGGTCCGGCCTCGGCGCTCTGGGGCAGCGGCGCGATCGGCGGGGTGGTGGCGTTGCAGACCCGGGAGGCGGCCGATCTGCTGCGCCCGGGGCAACGCATCGGCGGACTGGTCAAGACCGGCTATCAGGACGTCAACGACGAGTGGCTGGGGGCGGCGGCGGTCTATGGCGCGCCGACCGACGGGCTCGACTACCTGCTCAATCTCTCCTATCGCGAGGCCGGTGACGTCGCCCTCGGCAACGGCGAGGATCTCGATCACTCCGGCTACGAACGCCTCTCCGGGCTCGGCAAGCTCAATTGGACCCCGGACGGGGTCAACCACTTCGGGCTCTCGCTGATGGCAGGCGCGCTCTCCGGCGAGGTGCCGTCGAACGCCCAGATCGCCGCCACCGCCGAGGACCTGCTCGATCGCGACATCCAGCAGACCAACCTAGCGCTGCGCTATCGTCACGAGGCCCCGGACCAGCCCTGGTTCAACCCGGCGTTGACCCTCTATCGCAACCTCACCGACATCGACGAGACCCGGCTGCACGACGGGCGCGAGGACGAGACCGAGATCGAGACCCTGGGGATCGATCTGCGCAACCAGATGCGCCTCTCCGGCGAGGGCGCGCTGGCGCAGCTGCTGAGCTACGGCCTCGAGTGGCACCGCGACAGCGTCGAGGCCCGCCGCGACGGCGCACCGCGCAGCAGCTACCCCGACGGCGAGGGCGAGGTGCTCGGGCTCTTCCTCCAGGACGAGATCATGATCGGCGAGCGCTGGACCCTGATCCCCGGGGTGCGCTGGGACCGCTACACCCGCGAGAGCGACGACGCGACGCTGGAGGATCACGACGACAGCGCCTTCTCGGCCAAGCTCGGGGTGGATGTCGCCGTCACCGACTGGCTGTCGCTGCAGGCGAGCTACAACGAGGCCTTCCGCGCCCCCGGTGTTTCCGAACTCTATGTCTCTGGGACCCATTTCAGCTGTGGGCGCGGCTGCCAGAACCTGTTCGTGCCCAACCCCGATCTCGAGCCCGAGAAGGCGCACAACAAGGAGATCGGCATCCGGCTGCACCGCGACGACCTGTTCGCTTCGGGCGATCACGCCCGCTTCCAGGCACGCGCCTTCCGCAACGACGTCGACGACTTCATCGACCAGATCGTGCAGTTCGTCTTCTATCCGGTGCCGGGTAACCCGCAGCGCGGTGGGGTGACGACCTTCCGCAACGTCGATTCGGCCAAGCTCGAGGGCTTCGAGCTGGAGGCCGGTTACGACGCCGGGCGCTGGTTCGCCAACGCCTTCTTCGCCCGCACCCGGGGCGAGGACAAGACCAGTGGCGAGCCGCTCTCGAGTGTGCAGCCCGACACCTGGCAGTTCGAGACCGGGCTGCGACTGCCCGAACACCGGGTCGAGCTGGGCTGGCGCGCGCGCTTCGTCGCCGAGCAGGACCGGGTACCGGTCGACGGCACGCCCGCCGACGCCTATCAGCTCCACGACCTCTGGCTGACCTGGCGCCCGCACCGCGATCTCACCCTCGATCTTGGCATCGACAACCTGTTCGACGAGGATTATCTGCCCTATCTCTCGGCGCTCGAGGGACCGGGGCGCAACCTCAAGGCGACCCTGAGCTATCGCTTCTGAGCGTTGTCCGCCGCGTGCCGGGACACGCGGCGGGGTCCATCAGGCCAGATCGAAACGATCGGCGTTCATCACCTTGGTCCAGGCGGCGACGAAGTCGTGGACGAACTTCTCGCGGTTGTCGTCCTGGGCGTAGACCTCGGCATAGGCGCGCAGGACGGCGTTGGAGCCGAACACCAGGTCGACCCGGGTCGCGGTCCAGCGCAGCTCGCCGCTGGCGCGCTCACGGATCTCGTAGCGGTTCTCGCCCGCCGGCTCCCAGCGATAGGCCATGTCGGTGAGATTGACGAAGAAGTCGGTGCTCAACACCCCGACGCGATCGGTGAACACCCCGTGGCGGGTGCCGCCGTGGTTGGTGCCGAGTACCCGCATGCCGCCGATCAGCACCGTCATCTCGGGGGCGGTGAGGCCCATCAGCTGGGTGCGATCGAGCAGCAGCTCCTCGGCGCTGACGGTATAGTCCTGCTTGAGCCAGTTGCGGTAGCCGTCGTGGACGGGTTCGAGCGGGGCGAAGGAGTCGGCGTCGGTCATCTCTGCGCTGGCGTCGCCGCGACCGCGGGCGAAGGGGACGTGGATCTCGAACCCGGCGGCGCGCGCCGCCTGCTCGACCCCGACGTTGCCGGCGAGCACGATGGTGTCGGCGAGGCTCGCGCCGGAGGCCCTGGCGATGCCCTCGAGCACCCCGAGCACCCGGCCCAGGCGCTCGGGCTCGTTACCCGGCCAGTCCTTCTGCGGCGCGAGCCGGATGCGCGCGCCATTGGCGCCGCCGCGCAGGTCGGAGCCGCGGAAGGTGCGGGCGCTGTCCCAGGCGGTGGCGACCAGCTCGCCAACCCCGAGACCGCTCTCGGCGATCCGCGCCTTGAGCGCCTCGACGTCGTAGTCGGTCGGGCCGGCGGGGATCGGATCCTGCCAGATCAGGTCTTCGGCGGGGACGTCCGGGCCGATATAGCGCGCCTTGGGACCCATGTCGCGATGGGTGAGCTTGAACCAGGCGCGGGCGAAGACCTCGGAGAAGTACGCCGGGTCCTGGTGGAAGCGCTCGGCGATCTTGCGGTAGGCCGGGTCCATCTTCATCGCCATGTCGGCGTCGGTCATGATCGGGGTGCGTCGGATCGACGGGTCCTCGACGTCGACCGGACGGTCGGCCTCGGCGATCTCGACCGGTTGCCACTGCCAGGCCCCGGCCGGGCTCTTCGCCAGCGCCCACTCGTGACCCAGCAGCATGGCGAAGTAGCCCTCGTCCCAGCGTGTCGGGTGGGTCGTCCAGGCGCCCTCGATGCCGCTGGTGACCGCGTCGCGACCGATCCCCCGGGTGGTCTTGTTGATCCAGCCGAGCCCCTGGTCCTCGGGCGTGGCGGCCTCGGGCTCGGGGCCGAGCAGGGCGGCATCACCGTTGCCGTGACACTTGCCGACGGTGTGACCGCCGGCGGTGAGGGCGACGGTCTCCTCGTCGTCCATCGCCATGCGGGCGAAGGTCTCGCGCACGTCCTGCGCGGTGCGCAGCGGATCGGGGTTGCCGTCGACCCCCTCGGGATTGACGTAGATCAGCCCCATCATCACCGCCGCCAGCGGGTTCTCCAGGTCGCGCTCGCCGGAGTAGCGGCTCTCGGGGTTGTCCGTGGGGGCCAGCCACGCCTTCTCCGAGCCCCAGTAGATGTCCTGCTCGGGGTGCCAGATGTCCTCGCGCCCGAAGGCGAAGCCAAAGGTCTTGAGCCCCATCGACTCATAGGCGATGGTGCCGGCGAGCACGATCAGGTCGGCCCAGCTCACGCGGTTGCCGTATTTCTTCTTGATCGGCCACAGCAGGCGGCGCGCCTTGTCGAGGTTGACGTTGTCCGGCCAGCTGTTGAGCGGGGCGAAGCGCTGGTTGCCGGTGCCGGCGCCGCCGCGTCCGTCGGCGATGCGATAGCTGCCGGCGGCGTGCCAGGCCATGCGGATCATCAGCCCGCCATAGTGTCCCCAGTCGGCGGGCCACCACGCCTGGCTGTCGGTCATCAGCGCGTGCAGGTCGCGCTTGAGGCCCTCGACGTCGAGCTGTTCGAGCGCCTTGCGATAGTCGAAGTCCGCGCCCATCGGGTCACTCTTGCGGTCGTGCTGGTGGAGGATGTCGAGATTGAGCGCCTTTGGCCACCAGTCCATGTTGGTGGCGCCCACGGTGGTGTTCGCGCCGTGCATCACCGGACACGTGCCGGCGCCTTGGGTCGTCTGCTGGTTCATCGCGGCTCTCCGTTCGTGGATGCGTCGATTGGCATGCACCGCCGGCGAGGCGGGTGCGGTATGGCATCAGCGTAGGAGGCGGGGCGAGCGGGCGCTAATCGTTTGGCTGCATTCATTTCATAGGCGAAAGCGATCAGGTTGCTCTTTGTGATTTGTTTTGATGCGCGAATCGCGCGGTCCGCTCGGGCGCGGACCGGCCACGGGCGGGGCTGCGGCGGAAGAGGAGGGGGAGGGCGGGAACCGCTGTCCGCCCCGTGGCAGGCAGCGGTGGCGGCTCAGCGGTCCTCGAAGCGCGCCTCGCGCTTGGCGATGAAGGCGGCCATGCCCTCGCGCCGGTCGTGGGTGGCGAAGGCGGCGTGGAACACCCGCCGCTCGCAGCGCACGCCCTCGGCGAGCCCGACCTCGAAGGCGCGATTGACGCTCTCCTTGAGCATCATGCGGATCGGGATCGACTCGGCGGCGATCAGCCGCGCGGTGTCGAGCGCCTCGTCGAGCAGGCGGGCGGCGGGCACGACGCGCGCGACCAGACCGTAGCGCTCGGCCTCGGCGTCGTCGATCAGCCGCCCGGTGGAAGTCGCTGCCGAGGGCCCAGCCGTTGACCGCGGCGATGATCGGCGGCGAGATCGCCGGTGTCGTTGCCATCTCACTGCGCCGTCCCACTGCTCAGGCTCCAGCATGCCGAGGAAGCCGAGTGCTCCCATTTCGGCGATGACCGCCTCGTGATCGGGCAGAAGCTGAAAGCGGCATCGGTCGTGCATGCAGACTCACATGCGGGGCCGTTCAGTGCCGTCACTGGGGAAATTGATGATCGATTGTCGCTTTTCTCTCATCGAAGAATGTCCCTTTTCTCACAACTTTCTTGAACTGGTGGATGAAGAAGCGGGGGACGCGCCGTCAGGGCCATCCTGCCGATCCGGAACCCTCTGAATGGAAGGCCTGCTCGTGTCGTCAAAACCGAAGATCAAAGAGTTGCTCGTCGAGAGCGCCTGCGAACACAACAAGGGCCACAAGAAAGGACCCTGCAACACGCCCACGCCTGGGGCCACCACCGGCGGTTGCGCCCTCGACGGCGCGCAGATCGCCCTGTTTCCCTTCGCCGACGCCGCCCACTTGATCCATGGCCCCATGTCCTGCGTCGGCGGGGCCTGGGAGACGCGTCTGACCCCGACGAGCTGGCCCGGTCGCGACCTGACCCAGACCGGCTTCGCCACCGACATCAACACCAACGATGTCGTCTTCAGCGGCGAGAAGAAGCTGGCCGAGGCGATCGACCATGTCATCACGCACTATGCGCCCGAGGCCGTCTTCGTCTACTCGACCTGTGTCACCGCGCTGACCGGGGATGACATCGACGCCGTCTGCAGGCAGGGCAGCGAGAGACACGGCACGCCCTGCGTGCCGGTGCATGCCCCCGGCTTCGTCGGTGCCAAGAATCTGGGCAGCCGCATCGCCGGGGAGGCGGTGCTGCGCCACCTGATCGGGACCAAGGAGCCGGCGGACACCACCCCCTTCGACATCAACCTGATCGGTGAGCACAACAATACCGGCGAGCTGTGGCGTTACCGTCATCTGCTCGAGGAACTCGGCATCCGCGTGCGCTCGACCTTCAGCGGCGACGGTCGCACCGCCAGCATCCGCACCGCCCATCGCGCCAAGCTCAATGTGATCGTCTGCGCCAAGTCGCTGATCTCCATGACCCGCAAGATGGAGCAACAATATGGGATTCCCTGGATCTCCTGCTCCTTCTACGGCATGACCGATACCTCGAACAGCATCCTGGCCATCGCCGAGGCGCTGGGCGATGCCGACCTGATCGCCCGCACCCGCGCGCTGATCGCCCGCGAGGAGGCGCGACTGGAGGAGAAGCTGATCCCCTACCGGGCGGTCTTCGCCGGCAAGAAGGCGGTGCTCAACACCGGCGGCAACAAGTCCTGGTCGATCGCCTCGGCGTTGCAGGACCTGGGCATCGAGGTGGTGGCGACCTCGGTGCGCAAGTCGACCGAGGCGGACAAGGCCAAGGCGCGCCAATACCTCGGCGAGAACGCCATCCTGATGACCAGCCCGGCGAGTCAGCAGGCGCAGGTGATCGACGACACCGGGGCCCATCTGCTCCTGGCCGGCGGTCGCTCGCTCTATACCGCGATCAAGAAGCGGATCGCCTTCACCGACGTCAATCAGGAGAAGAAGAAGAGCTACGGCGGTTACGACGGGCTCCTGGTCCTCGCCGAGGACCTCAAGATCTCACTGCAGAATCCGGTCTTCGAACTGGTCGACAGGAAGGCACCATGGCAGAAGTAAGACGCAAGACGGGCAAGCCGTTGCAGGTCAACCCGCATAAACTCTCGCAGCCGATGGGCGCGACCCTGGCGTTCCTCGGCGTCGACCGCTGCATGCCGCTGATGCACGGCGCGCAGGGCTGCGCCAGTTTCACCAAGGTGATGTTCACCCGTCACTTCTGCGAGCCCATCGCCCTGCAGACGACCGCCGTGACCGATGTGACGGCGGTGCTGGATGGCGGCGACTACAGCATCACCGAGTCGATCAAGAACATCGGCGACAAGGTCTCCCCGGCGTTGATCGGCGTGCATACCACCGGGCTGACTGAGACCAAGGGGGACGATCTTCGCGGCGTCGCCAGCAAGATCGAGGCCCCCCTGGTCTATGTGAATACCCCCGACTACCAGGGCGGGCTGGAGAGCGGCTGGACCCTGACCGTCCAGGCGCTGATCGACCAGCTCACCGAGCCGTGCGAGCGCACCGACGCGCGCAAGGTCGTCCTGGTCCCCCACGTCAGCATGCAGCCGATCGAGGTGGAGAAGCTGCGGGAGTTCATCGAGGCATTCGGCTTCGAGGTCGTCGCCGTGCCCGATCTGTCCTCTTCCCTCGACAATCACCTGGGGGAGAAACAGGCGTCGCTGAGCGGTGGCGGGGTGACGGTTGCCGAACTCGAGGGGTTGGCGGACGCGGGCGCGGTCGTCACCGTCGGGGCCTCGGTCAAGCCCGTCGGCGCGACCCTGCAGAAGAAGAATCCGGCCATCCGGCATCGACACTTCGACCATGTGAGCGGTCTGGTCGGGACCGACGAGCTGGTCGCCTGGTTGCTCGAGACGAGCGCTCGGGACACGCCCCCGGCGGTGGTGGAGCGCTGGCGCAAGCGCCTTCAGGACGCCATGCTCGACAGCCATTTCTCCATCGGACAGACCCGCTTCCTGCTGGTCGCCGAGCCCGATCACCTGGCGGCCATGGCCGCCTCCTTGCGCGAGGTGGGCGGCAAGGTCGCCCTGGCGATCGCCACGGTCGACTCACCGGTCCTCGGCGCCATCGAGGCCGATCGGGTGATCGTCGGAGACCTCGAGGATGCCGAGCACCTGCGCGACGACTACGACATCATCATCGGCAACTTCCACACCGAGGCCCTGGCGCATCGCGTGGGGAAGCGCGCGGTGATGCGCGGCTTCCCCAACTATGAGGAGATCGGCAGCGCGCTGAAGAATGACGTGCTCTACGAGGGCGGGGCCTACTTCCTCTTCGACATCGCCAATGCCGCCGAGCGGATGCGCGAGTCGGAGGTTCACCACGCGCGTGAACGGATCAAGCAGCAGGGGGCCGCTGCCTGACGCGCGATCCCGTCACCAAACGCGCGGTTCATCCGATGGGGCGCGGGCCTCGATCGGGTGAGCCGCGCGGTGAGATCCGCTGCTGGCGCCGTGATCTGCTGATCGCGGCGCCAGATCGAGCGGGGCAGGGCAGCGCCCGATTGCGAAACCTCAGCGTAAGACCGCCCGAGAAGCGCCGATAATCCCGACAAGAATCATTGCTCCGCGAAGCGGCCGCTGCTCGCCCCATGGTCGAGCGCGCCAGCAGGCAGATCGCGCTTGAAGTCGTACCCGCTTGGGTCCGCTTGCCCGATTCGCATCGCCCCTCCTCACCAACCTCGTACCCGCGCAGTCTCACCCATGACCACCAGGATGCCCCCATCTGTCCTCCCGCTCGGCACGCTGCTCGTCGGCCTGCTGTTCACCGGCGCGAGCCTCGCCGCGCCGCCCGCCACCGACACCAACGCGCTGGGCATGACCTTCCGCCTGATCCCGGCCGGCAGCGTCCAGATGGGCTGCGATACGACCCGCCAGCGCTGTGACAAGGGCGAGCAGCCCGTGCACCGCGTCACCATTGCCCAACCCTTCTATCTGGCCGAGACCGAGGTCACCCAGCGGCAATGGCAGGCGGTGATGGGTGAGAACCCGTCCCACTTCAAAGACCCGGACAACCCGGTCGAACAGGTCTCCTGGGAGGACGCCCAGGCCTTCGTGCGCGCGCTCAACCAGCGCCCGGACCTGGGTGGCGGCTATCGTCTGCCGAGCGAGGCCGAGTGGGAATACGCCACCCGTGCCGGTGCCCAGACCGACTACTGGTTCGGCGACGGCGAGGACGAACGAGTGCTGAGCCGCCATATCTGGCACGTCTTCTCCTCGCGCGAGCAGCCCCATCCGGTGGCCAGCAAGCCGGCCAACCCCTGGGGACTCTACGAGGTGCACGGAAACGTCTGGGAGTGGGTCGCCGACTGCGCCCACCCAGACTATGTCGGCGCCCCGAGCGACGGCAGCGCCTGGACCCAGGACTGTCAGCGCATGCGCGACGGCACGCCGATGCGCATCGCGCGCGGCGGGGCCTGGTATCTCTATCCCAACGGCGCCCGCTCCGCCTTCCGCTTTCGCTACGGCCCGGACATCCGCCACTATGGCTTCGGACTGCGTCTGGCGCGCTCGGTCGAGACCGAGACGGTGGAGCGATAGCCGAACGCCATCGGGATCGAAACCTGGCCGTCGTCGTTGGATTGGTGTCGAAGGGGCGCCCCCGGACGCGCGGTTGCCGGTCGTTCAGGCCGATGCTCCCGCGGGCGAGGACGAGCGCCCTCAAGCAGCCGTCAGGGATGGGGCGCTGTTGCCGGTGAAGAGCGCCCGAGCACGTCGGACCCCACGCAGATAGCGACATTCGCGCCGTGCCGCGAGCGCCGTCAGCCGCTGCGGTGCGCCGATCGCGGCACCGAACCCCTTGAGCAGGAAACCGGCGTGCTCGACGAAGCGCTCGGGCGCGATACCGAGCCGGGTGAGGGTGTCGGGCAGCTCCGCCGGGATCGACCCGCGCTTGCGTGGATGCAGGGCGCGACCGAGCGAGTCGACCAGGGTCAGGTAATTGTCGAAGGAGAAGGGAATGACGGCGGGGCATTCGGCGGGGTTGCCGAATGGCATCAGCGGGGCAGGTGGCAGACGGTTGAGAGCGGTTTCCCAGAGTTCAGCGCGACGCACGTCTGTCGTGGGTTCCGTGGATGCTGCTGCTGGAGAGGAGGGTGGATGCGATGAGCCTTGCCGGGGCTGTGGCGCCGCTTTTGCTTCATCCCCTTGCAAGTCGGCAATCCGTGCCGCGATCCCGGTGTGTGCGCTCTCCTCCGGCGTCTTCGCGATCCCGGCGCGGATCGGGTTGAGATCGACATAGGCCATCACCGCCAACAGCGCCGTCTCGTCGAGGATCGCCTGCGAGCGAAAGCGTCCCTCCCAGAACCGCCCCCGCACCCCATCCTCCCGATTCGCCGCCCGCGCGATCGACTCGTTCAACACCCGCATGAACCACGAGAGATCCGCCAGCCGCGCCCGGTAGGTTGCGACCAACCCCGCGACCCCATCCAGCTCTGCCTCGGTCATCCCCGCCCGCGTCGCAGGCGACAGAAACCGCTCCACCACCACAGGCCCCCGGAACAGACACCGCCAGCGCCGCAACACCTCGACATCCGACCACCCCGCCGCCCGATCGGCATCGACCCGCACCACCAGATGCACGTGATTGCTCATCACCGCATAGGCCGCCACATCGATCGCGAACACCCCGGCGAGCTGGCGCAACCGCAACTCCACCCACCCGCGCCGATGCTCGAAACTCCGCCCGGTCAGCCGATCGAAGCCACAGAGATAGGCCCGCCGCACGCAGCGGGTGACGACGTGATACCAAGGCGTATCAGACAAGGAGACGAGCGAGGCGCGGGGACGGGTCATGGGGCATCTCCGCTGGAGGTGTTGGGAGAAGCGTAGGAGAGCGCCTTGGGAGCGTCAACGGTAAGTGGGTGTCCTTTGTCCTGCCCTCTTGTTAGATTCCTTCTGCGGCCGCAATCTTGCCCCACAAAATTTCTTCTCTTCGAATACGCCGACCGCGATCGGAAGCGGCTCTCGAAACTGCGTCTGCGTATTCCTCAATCTCCGGATGCGCATCGTCAAATTCTTGATTTCGCGCTTTGTCGATGAAATCTACTACGGCTTCCTGTACACGCTGAGGACTGGGAAAGGATCTGTTTCCGGTTTGCCTGAAATATCGAATCATGCACCCAAATAACGTATAGAAATTACTCTTTGTTTTAAAAAGCATTCGGTTGTTCGCATCATAAATACTCCAAAACAAACCTAATGCAGTAGTAAAGACTGTTTCATAATCTGCTTCACCGGGAAGTTCTTCATCAAACTGCGCGTAGAAATCATCAAGTAGATCTTTTTTGTTGCTGATTCCATGAATCACCAACACTAATAGCTCGCCAATGAATTCAACATCAAGCATTCGCCTAACGTCTCGTGCTGTGAATAGCCCCATTTCTTGGAAAAGTGAATCATCAGCTAGTTTTAACGCAAGATTCTTGAACGCACCCCGGTACTTAGCATTTCTTATTTCTTGGTCATTTAGAGCGATGTTGTTCGTATTCAGTCGTTCGAACAAATCACGGATCTCTGCATCGTTAGTTCTCCGCAAGGACCTCACGACCACCTTGTAGTCCCAGAACGCTTCTTTTTGCTCGTCAGACAAGTCGCGAAAGATCTGACCATTCCAATAGTCGTTATTGGGCAAGCCGAATTCGTTATCGATAAACCGAAATATTGAGGTTAGACGTTGCTGACCATCTACGACGATATATTTTTGACCACCAGTATCCCGATCAGTGACAACATGCACGTAAATCTCGGGAAATGGCAAATTCGAGCAGATGGTTTCCATCAATTCAGAACGCTCGCGCTCGAGCCAAACCGCACGACGCTGGAAATTAGGAGATATTTCAAGCCGATCATTCACGCGATGTTCGTTAAACCAAGAAATGGTTTGTAGGCTCGCTTCGTACTCCATTATATTTTCCTCTTTGCGTTTTCCACACCACGACGGTAATAATCAGCGGCTTCATCAATGCTTTTGAAAAAATACATATTTACATCCCGAAACCCGACCTCACTAATTGAATACCGATCCAAGCTGGTAACAAACTTGAAGCGAAGAGTGTCTTTCATTGATGGGATCCATTTTGGGCATGCAAAACCAGAGTAAACATTTTCCCCATTTCTGCGTAAACTTCTACGCTTACCCGATGGAAGTTCATACCATCTGCTTCTGTGAATAGAGCGCATCCTGTCCCATGTGCTTTCAAATAATTCCTGTGAAATGGATATGACATCGATATCGCTCTGCTGGCAAAATTGTCGGAAGTCCTTGTTTGGATTTAGTGAGTATTTCCAATTTGCTGTACCAGCGCATTGAATCATTGATATTTCTGGCCAGTCAGCTTGTATTTTTGAAAAAAATCGATCTCTCGCCGGTGTATCCGCAAACGCATACGGAAGAGGGTTGTCTAGCCATGCCTCCACAAGTTCAAGGGCTGGAGTACCCCGCACTACTGAGATGAATTCGTCCTTGGTTGCGTACATGCACGAGCCTTTTTGAATCTAACGCCCGAGCTAAGCCGACACCCGCCGCCACAAAGCTCAAAACAAAACCAAAAAAAGCCCGACGGCGGGTGGTCGGCCTTGAGCGACAAGTTATGCATCTCTGTTCAGCAATATACCTAATTGCTTATACATTTCCGTTTTAAAAAATTCGTCATTTGAGTATCCTATTCTAAAATGACGTTCTAACTGCTTCCTACTTACATCACCTGAGTTATTGCTTCCCCATAGTTTTTTAAGGGCTATACCTAATATTTCAACTATATCATGCCCGCTACTAAGATACTTAAAATCCATTAATTTATCTGGGAGTTGCATAGAGATAGCGTCATTCAACTGAGATACATTCATAGTATCAGTACTTTTTGAGTTTATCTGAGATAAAAACTTATTTAAGTCAATATCAAGCGTACGAGGATTTATAAACTTTGAAAAGTCTAATCCATTAAAGGAAAAAGAGAATTTGTTTTTTAAGCTAAAAAACCTAATTTTCCCTATAATTGAAGATGTATTATATATTTTATCTCTAATTAATTTAAGGTTAATTTGCCCAATATGGTTTTTAGGTAATTTATTTTCCGATCCTAGTTCCACTAATATTTTATGAAGAGCCTCTGACTCAAAAAATGATATTTCTACATCTCTAAAATCAGATATAACAATTTTTTCATGATTAATTTCAATCCCTAAATATTCTCTGTAATCTCTATCAACAAATCCAAAAACTCGTTCTGATATATTTTCTTCAATGACTTTTTCTATAACACCAATAACACTTTCCCACCCAATAGCAACTACTAGTTTTGGGTTATTTGGAAGCTCTCTAGTCACAAAAAAGTTACTATCAGTATTTCCTTCTATTATTAGCCAAGGATGAAACTCGGTAGACATATCTATTTCGGTAACAATTTCATCGATTGTCTGAATAAGAGACTCATCCACCTAAAATTCCTCCATCAAGAGCTACTGCCAAATCCCTTCTATTTCCAATTATTTGGGGGGAGTGTGTTGCAATAACAAAAGAATGGCTACCTAACTCAGCTATTCGAGATATATCTGATAGAAATTGTCTTTGCCAATCAACATGAAGTGATATTTCTGGCTCATCTATAAGAAAAAAAGAATTGTCATCTGTTTTAAATATTAGCTCATAAAAAAGCACTATTTGATGCTGTTCACCAGAAGATAGCTCATTTGGTTCTAACCTATTTTTCTTACCCTGAGTTGTTTCAATAACAAACCCATCTTGCCTACTGACTCTAAATTTTTTGTTTCTAAGTTTTGTAGATATAATGTCCAAGAATATCTCAAGCCTAAGTAAAAGATCATCGAATATACTTAACTTTTCATTTATATCTTGAAGATAGAGTGATAAGACCTTTTTTTCTGTAGCTTCAAACACTTTGTCTGGAAGTGATATATTTTTTTCTTGTTCAATAAGACCAGAGTTCATAAGTTTTGCTATTTTATCTTCAGTTTTTTTGTAGTCATCTCGTATTTCCTGCTCAGAAAGCTTTTCATCAAGTCTTAGCGATAATAATCGTTCTGGAAATGATCTGTCTTTAGATTGAGAAACAGCAGCAGACTCTTCTAATTTTTTTGAAATTTTTTCTTTAATTTCCATTGAATATATATCAATTACATCATTAACATATATTTCCTCTCTATGAAGCCTTCTATCTGTATTTACCTTTAGCAAACGTTGAGTTTGAACAAAATGAAACTTAGAGCTTTCTTGATATGCTTGCAGCCATTCAGGACGTTTTTTTCTACTGGAAAAAGGAAATCGATATGAATATTTTTCTAAAACTTCATTGAAAGAGAGCTGTTCATTATCCTTGACATCAATCCAACTATTTGGGCCAACTCTATGGATAGATGAAATATAGTCATCAATATCGCTTCTTGATACTTTTAGTTCTTTCAAGTTTCTTTCGATAGTATAACTTTTAGTTTCTTTTTCATTAATATATAAAAAAAATTGTAGTTTAGGGGTTTCTATTTCTTCATCTTCAAATTTTTTCAATTCGATACTTTTAGATAGATGAATTCGTTCGCCACTTAAATAAAAGAAGTCTACTTCCTCATAGCTTATATTACCAAGTGTCGCCGGATTCCAATCATAAAAAGCAGCTATTAGCTTGAGGAAAGTTGTCTTACCACAACCATTAGGGCCATGTATAAAAGTTACCCCATCCTCGCTTAAATGAATATCATGATTTAAAAAACCAAACAGGTTTTTTACGGATATTCTGCAAATTTTTTTTTCCATGTTAAGTCTCTTAAAAGTTAACTTGATATGTCGTTTTTTGAGCAAATAGTCTCATCACAGTCACTGATTGAGATACATGCATAACAGTTGATTAGACAGAATCCCTAAATATGGCGCTAGACGGATTCTCTAATTTCCGTGCTAGACAGCTTCTGTCTAGCACCGCCCCCATGCCAACTCCGTCCGCCCACGCGACCCGACGATACTCCAGAAATCCCTCGCCAGCACTGCTGCTAGGTGCCTCATACCACCTATTCGAGACAATAAACACGGCTGAGCCCGCAACACTAGACAGAAACTGAACCCTATATCCGGCACCTTACCTCGGACAGACCTTATCACCCCCACCGAGCAATTCGGCATCAGAAGTCTGGGTAAACCTTTACTCACCTCTCAACCTCCCCCCCGCGTAGCCACAATCCCCTCCCGCGCACCCCAAACATTAACATCCTCACGCCCAATCGCAGCAGCCATCAGCCCCGGAAACTGATCCGGAGTACAAGCGAAGGTCGGGATGCCCATGGCGGCGTATTGGCCGGCAATCTGGTGATCGTAGAAGGGCGCCCCCTCGTCGCTCAGGGCCAGCAGGGTGATGAATTCGACGCCGGACGCCTTGATGCTGGCGGCGCGCTTGAGCATCTCGGTCTGGTCGCCGCCTTCGTAGAGGTCGCTGATGAGGACGAAGACGGTGTCGCTTGGGCGTCGAATGAGGCCCTGGCTGTAGGTGAGCGCCCGGTTGATGTCGGTTCCGCCGCCGAGCTGTACGCCGAAGAGCAGGTCGACGGGGTCGTCCTGAAGGGCGTCGCTCATGTCGACGACGGCGGTGTCGAACACCACCAGTCGGGTGCTCAAGGCCGGCAAGGAGGCCATGACGGCCGCGAAGACGCTGGAATAGACGACCGAGGTCGCCATTGAACCGCTCTGATCGACACAGAGCACGACGTCCCGCAGTGAAGAGCGCTTGCGCCCGAAGCCGATGCGGACCTCCGGAACGATGGTGCGTTGCGCGGGCTGGTAGTGCTTGAGATTGGCCTTGATGGTGCGGTGCCAGTCGATCTCCCTGAGCCTGGGCCGACGGTTGCGCACGGCGCGGTTGAGCGCGCCGGTCACGGCCTGACGCATGGGCTGCTCGAGCCGGCGCATCAGGTCCTCGACCACGCGGCGGACGACCTGACGCGCGGTGTCCTTGGTGCGGGCGGGGACGACGTGCTTGAGGGTGATGAGGGTCGCGATCAGATGGACATCGGCCTCGACCGCCTCCAGCACCTCGGGCTCCAGCAGGAGCTGCTCCAGCCCGAGCCGCTCGATGGCGTCCTTCTGCATGACCTGTACGATCGAGGACGGGAAATACTGACGGATGTCGCCCAGCCAGCGGGCCACGTTCGGCGAGGAGCCCGCCAGGCTACCGCGTCGCCCCGCCTGACCGTAGACCGCGTCGAGGCATTGATCGATGCGGACATCCTCGCCTTGCAGGGACAGCCCGATGCCGTCGGATGGCTCGCCGCCCAGGATCAGGCGCCAGCGCCGCTCGCGTGCGTCTTGACTCATTCACCGTCCTCCAGACCGAGCAGCCGAGACAAGAGCGGCAGCGTCGTCTCCGCCCGCACGCGGTCGAACTCGCCGGGATGGTCGTGCGTCGAACCGAGCGCTACGGGTCCGCGTTTGACGCGCTCGCCCATCTGCCGCCGCTCGGCGGCCTCGAAGCTCGAAAAGGTCCGCCGCAGCAGCGGGATGACCTGCATGAAGGTCTCCTCGGGGAGCTGGCACACCCATTGGTCGACGAGCTGCCAGAGGGCGTGGTCGTGGATCAGGAGCTGACCGCTGTCGCGCAGAAAGCCGTCCAGCCAGGCGGCGGACTGGCCGGGCGCGTTCCCCCTCGACAAGGCCAGACCGAGCTGGCGGGCGGCGTCTTCCTCGTCCATCGCGCCGGTGTCGAGCAGCAGCCGGCAGCAGCGCCCGCGAATGATGCCCTGCAGGCTCTGGGTGTCGGCAAGCTGGCTCAGGGTGTGCTGCCACTGGGCTTGGAGGCGCGTGTCGTCGAGGAGCCGGAGCCCCTCGTGGACGCCTTGGATGTGCTCGAACAGGGTCTCCGCTGCCTCCTCGTTGAGGCCGCTGCAGGCATTGGGGAGGCCGATGAAGATGCGCGCCAGGAGGCCGTCCAGGAGCGTGTCGACGCGCTCGATCGCCGTCTTGCGGACATCCCCGTAGCGGGCCAGCCGGGCCAGCTCCGGGACGGCCTGCATCAGCACCAGCACGTCGGCGGCGAGCGCCGCTCGGGCCTGGAGCTGTTCGATGACGGGCTCGATGGCCTCGCCCAGATCGGCGAGCAGCGCCTGGCGCGCCAAGGCCGCCAACTGGCCGATGTCCTCGCGCCGACGCGCCTCCTGGACGACCGCCGTCGTCGCCGCCTGCGCGATGCTGTTGCCCCAGCGACCGGCCTCGATCAGCGCCACCTCGAAGTCCGGCTCCCACTTGAGCCGCCATGACTCCTTGAAGGTGCCCTTGCCGGCCTCGCGTCCGCCGTTGCGGCCCCAGGGAACATCGAGGAGCCGCAGCCGGTGCAGGAGATGGCTGCGGGCCAGATCGTTCGGCTTGCGCAGATCGAGCACCAGTGACTGATCGTTCGCGCTCGGCTTGAGCCGCAGCCGCCGCTGCTGGGCGCGCAGGTCCTCCTGCAGCGGTGTCGCGGGCGTCGACTCGGGTACCTGTCCCAGCCGCTCGCCGACGATGAGACGCGCCTGGATGAGTTGCATCGGCGCCGACTCACCGAAGAGCATGACGGTCTGGGTCGCGTCGTTGAGTTCGGCGAGCGAGGGCAGGGGACGAGCACGCATGGCCGCCAGCGTCTCGGCGAGACGCACGGACTCGATGACATGAGCGCTGGAGATGTCGAGCCCCTCGGCCCGGAACGCCTGGGCGACCTTGATCAGCCAGGGGGTCGCGACGTCGCCGGACCGGGACCAGAGGTGATCGTACCAGCCGGGCGACCCGATCCCGGCACCGTAACCGCTGTGGTAGCTCAGGCGCCCATAGGTCCAGGGAACCCAGGTCGCGGTCGTCTTGACCTTGGGCAGGCCCTTGAGGAGCCGGTTGTCCTCGCTCTGCTTGGGGCGCTGCTCCAGCGCCGGGACGTGCCAGGCGCCGCAGACGACGGCGATGCGCGCAAAGCCCTCTTTCTCGGTCGCGCGCAGGATCTTGCGCATGGCGGCCTCGCGATAGCGCTCCAGGATCGGCGGGGCCTGCGCAAGCTCCCCCTCGACCTGCTCGCGCAGCGCGGTCATGACGGTGCGGATGCCGTCGAAGAGCGACTCGGTGTCGCGACGCTCCTCGACCATGTGCTCCCACCAGCGCTCGCTGTCCTCGTAACCGGCGGCCTGCGCGATCAGCGCGAGTGGATCGCCGCGCCAGGGCTCTGCTGGCTCGGCGCTCGGCTCGGCCCCGTCATCCTCCGCGGATGATGCGTCCGGTGCAGTGCGCTCCGCAGACTCCTCGCGTTCTCGGCGCCGGAGCGCAATGCGATTGGCGAGCGGCAGGTCCATGAAGCGGATCGGGAGGTCGCGCCCCAGGGCGTAGTGGATCGCCTGCCACTCGGGCGAGAAGCGGGCGAAGGGATAGTAGGAGGCGTCGCTCGGGTCGTCCGGCGCATAGACCAGCATGGCGACCGGCGGGCGCATCCGGGCGTGTCCGGCCAGCGCGACCAGCGCATCGCCTTCCGGCGGGCCCTCGATCAGGACGATGTCGGGCGCCAGACGCTCAAGGGCGTCGAGCAGACTGCGCGTGGAGCCCGGACCATGGTGTCTGACCCCGAAGACATGGGTGCTCATAGCACCTCGCGACAGGCCCGATAGAGATCCTTCCAGTCCGAGCGCTCCTTGACGACGGTCTCCAGGTACTCCTGCCAGACGACCTTGTCCTGTACCGGATCCTTGACGATCGCGCCGAGCAGCCCGGAGGCCACGTCGCCCGCGCGCATCTGGCCGTCGCCGAAGTGCGCGGCCAGCGCCATGCCGCTGTTGACGACCGAGATCGCCTCGGCCGTGCTCAGGGTGCCGGAGGGCGTCTTGAGCTTGGTCTTGCCGTCGGCGGTCATGCCCTGGCGCAGCTCGCGGAAGACGCTGACGATGCGCTGGATCTCCTGCAGCGCGGGCGTCTCGACCGGCAGCTCCAGCGCGCGCCCGAGCCGCCCGACGCGCCGCTCGACGATCTCGGTCTCTTCCTCCAGGGTCGCCGGCACCGGCAGCACCACGGTATTGAAGCGGCGCTTCAGAGCGCTCGACAGCTCGTTGACGCCCTTGTCGCGGTTGTTGGCGGTGGCGATGACGTTGAAGCCCTTGCGGGCCTGTACCTCGGTATTGAGTTCCGGCACGGGGAGCGTCTTCTCGGACAGGATGGTGATGAGACTATCCTGCACGTCCGCCGGGACGCGGGTCAGCTCCTCGACCCGGACCAGGGCGCCGTGCTCGAGGGCGTGCATGACCGGGCTCGGCACCAGCGCGGCCCGCGAGGGACCGTCCGCGATCAGCCGCGCATAGTTCCAGCCGTAGCGCAGCGCCTCCTCGCCGATCCCCGCCGTGCCCTGAACCACCAGGGTGGAATCGCCCGAGATCGCCGCGGCCAGGTGCTCGGAGACCCAGGACTTGGCCGTCCCCGGGAGCCCATAGAGCAAGAGGGCACGATCGGTCGCCAGCGTCGAGATGGCGATCTCCATCAGCCGGGCCTGACCGATGTACTTGGGGCTGATCTCGACCCCATTGCTCAGCGTGCCGCCCATCAGGTAGGTGCGCACGGCCCAGGGCGAGAGCGCCCAGTTGGGCGGCCTGGGATGCTCGTCGACCGCCTTGAGCGCCTCGATCTCGTGGGCGAACTCCTGCTCGGCGTGCTGGCGCAGGATGGCTTCGTTGGGGCTTTGGGTGCTCAAGGCGTACCTCGTTGGTCTGATTCGATGCGCGCGGACTCGATGGCCTGGATCATATCGTTGCGAAACCTCAGGGTGTCGAGCATCTCGGTGGCGATCCTCTGCCACGGGGAGGACGCCTGAAGGTACGGCCCAAGGCCCTGTTCCATGGTCTGATAGCCGCCCGGATCGAGGTGCGCCGCAACCTGACGGAGGGTGGCGTAGCGGGCATAGTTGGCGTCCGGCGTCTGCTCGCGGAACAGCTTGAGACAGGCCTGGCGCACAACCGCCGAAAAGGACGGACTCCAGCGGTGCCCGAGATGACCGAGCCGATCGAAGGCCCGCTTGAACGGCTCGTCCGTGCTCGGCATGGCGAGCGACGAGGTCAGCGCGTCCTCCTGCTCCGAGGGGGGCAGGATCGCCCACAACGCGACATCGGCGTCGGCGTCGACCGTCCCCGCGATCAGCGCACGCGCCCATGCGCCATTGCCGAAATGCCGGGTGGCGCGCCGCCAGCCCGCCAGCAGCGTGCCCTGCCACGCGTGCCCCTCGACCATGCGGAGGATCTCGGGGGCGGAAAGCTGCCAGCGTTCGACCCAATGGTCGGGATCGACCAGCCCCAGCAGTTGCTCCAGCCACCAGGCCTTGCGTCCCATCCCCTTGGGTGGTTTCTCGTGGATGCCGATCGTCGTCCAGGCGCTGTCCCAGTCCTCGGGCAGGGTGACGCTCAGCTCGCCCTTGCGGCCCTTGAGCTGCCCCATCAGCCCGGTCCTGGAGTCGAACCCGAGCCAGCCATCCAGCAGCTCCACCGCCCGTGTCCGCACCGTCGAGCCGGGGATTCGGGCCAGGAGTCCAGCGGCATCGCCGCGCACGTCCTTGCTGCGATCCGCGAGGGCGGACTCCAGGAAGGCCACATCCGTCGGTCCCGGTGCGTCGCTCAAGACCCCCAGCAACTTGCGTCGCTCACGGGCACCTTCCTGTGACCAGACGGCGACCAGCAACTCGACGGCCTGTGCGGGAGCCTCGCGGCGCGTCTGGGCCAGATAGGCCAGTCGCTGCTCCGATGTGCCGGTCTCCCACAGCGCCGCGTCGAGCCGCCCGAGATCCGCGACGCTCAGCAGGGACTCCCACTCCGGGCTCTGTCCCGCCAGCCACAGGCCCTTTGCGCCGATGACGGCGATGATCGCCCGCCGCAGGTCGGGACTGCGCGAGGCCAGTCCCAGGAGCGTCGGAATGCTGGACTCCGGGGCACGCAGCCGGTGCTCGGCGAGCAGCGCCAGCCATTCGGGGAACAGGGTCTTGAGCCGATCGTCCTGGAGCAGGAGACGCAGATGCCGGGCGCTGCCGAGGGCGGGGCGTGGGTCCGGCTCGGCCAGCGATGGCGCAGCCGATGCGAGCCGAGCCGGCAAGCGCCCGGCTTGGACGAAATTGCCCACGACCGCCGAGCAGCGCAGCAGCTGGACCGGGGCGTCCGTCTCTTGGGCCTGCAGGCCGGACAAGAGCGTCCCGAGTGCATCGGGCGCATCCCAGGTCCGGGTGCCGCGCTCGGTGCCGAGCAGCGCGGTGCGCGTGAGGTCGTTCCAGAGCTCGATCACGACAGCTCCATGTGCAGTGCGTGAAAGCCCTGGAGACGCGCCCCGTCGGCGATGGTCAGCGGGAAGAAGGCGTCTCCATCCCATTCGCCGAACAGTTGCACGGGCGCGCCGCCGCCCATGGCCAGCAGCTCCCAGCGCAAGGGGAAGTGGGGCGCGAGCGGGATCTGTCGGTGCGCCGCGTCGATCAGCAGCCAGTGCTCGTCCACCTTGACCGGGGTCAGGTCGCGCAGAGCGGCCGGAATCCGCTCCAGCCAGGGGGTCGCGGCCAGACGCTCGGCATAGGTGCGGTAGAGTCCGTCGAGCCCGTCGCCTGCGGCGATCATGGCGTTCGGCTGCGCCGGTTCGATCCCCTGCTGTGTCTTCAGGAGCGCGCGAACCGGCCAGGTCGCCGGATAAAAGGCCAGCTCACCCTCGATACCGACGCCCTCCGGCGGCGTGATCGGCAGCACGGCGCCGGCAACCGCGAAATCCAGCAGCAGCGCCCAGCGTTGGGTGCGCTCGCCGCGCAGCCAGGTGCGCTGGACCTGGAGACGATCCGTGTCGCTGGTCCACTTGCCCATGACCCGCCAGATATCGGCGACGCCGGGCTGGGTCAGGACCGTCTCCTTGGCCAGGGGGATGCCAAGCAGCTCATCGAGATCCGCCCGGACCGGCTCCGGCAGCGTCTCGCGGCGCTGACAGGCGTCCAGAATCAACTGTAGACGCGACAATGCCTGCAGGGCGGTGCCCTGCCACTGCTCGGAGCCATAGCGCGCCTCCTGGCAGCGGCGGAGCCAGCGCGCCAGGCCCGGGATCTGCGCATCGACCAGCCGTGCCGCCATGTGATCCCAGGACTCCTGCTCCATGGTGCGAGCCAGGCCCTGGCGCAGGGTATCGGCGAGCCAGCGCTGCAGCTCGTCGAGACCCGCCTGCATCTTCTCCTCGCGCTGATCGCGGCGCTTCGCCTGTGCGACGGCACGGCGCTGCGCGGTGGCCGGGTCGACCGGCTCGGCCGTCTTGGTCTTGCCTCGCGCCTCACGCTCCGAGCGCGCCTCGCGCTTGTCCAGCCATTCGGCGACCCATTGGGGCGGGGCATCCGTGGCGAAGGCCGAGGCGGACGCGGCATGGGCCAGGGCGAGCCCAAGGCTGTGCTTGCAGGGGAACTTGCGGCTCGGGCAGGAGCACTTGAAGGCCGGGCCGGCGGTGTCGATGCAGGTCTGATAAGGCGTGCTGCCGCTGCCCCTGATCTCGCCCCAGATCAGCCGTTCCGTCTGGCCAAGGCGCTGCCACTTCGCGGCGCTCGCCAGCTTGCGACCCGCGGCGATGGACGCGGTGTCGGGCGCCATGCCGCTGACCTGCTCAATCGTCCAGGGGGCCGCCATCGCCGCGCTAGCCCGGCACGTCAGTCAGAGCCTGGAGTCCCATTCCGGGGTCCACGAAGACGCGTGCGGCGAGGGTCTGGCTTCGAGGTGCGTTCATCGAGCGGGGGATCCTTGATCGTGAGGGCGCATCGGGCGCGCAAGCAGCGACGGGGCGACAGCCGTGGGCCGCAAGCCGCGATCCGTCGGCTTCGCGACCGGTCGCGTCCCGACTCTAGCAGCCGGGGGCAGGAGGGGGAAGAGCGACTTCAAGCTGATAAGTGGGTGTCCCTTTATCTCCTACGCCGCCAGCATACCCGGCTATGTTCGCTATTGGTCATTCGTTCTTCTGGAGGCTTGATAACCACAAACCACCGCCTGTCAATATAAGCCCTGAAAGGCGACTTGTGTAAAATTTCGCCCTATGTGAATAAATGGATCTTCCGCCATAACCCGCAGACACTGCATAAAGAGTATCAAATGCGATAGCGATGGATAGATATGTAAATGCCAGAACAATAAATTGGAAGTTTGTCGGCAGTGTAGGGTCAATAAACTGAGGGATGAATACAGCTAGGAGCGCAAGGCTTTTCGGATTTGCCAAACCAACAAAAAAGCCACGCTTTAAGGATTCACTGTTGGTGATTTCTCTTTCTGGATGGTTTGCAGTAAGCCACGCTTTAATGCCGAGATAAACTAGATAGGCCGCCCCTACCATTCTAAGCAGATCAAATGCAAAGCCATATGCTGATATAAGCCATGCCAAGCCTGCGACAACCATGGCAATCTGAATAACTTGAGCAACTGTAGTGCCTAGAACCACCATTAAACCCGCACGGACACCTTTTGTTGCGGCGGTTGCTACGATTAGCGTGATATTGGGACCCGGAATTGTGCATATGACTGCAGTGGCCGCAATAAATGCAAAAAATAGTTCGGTATTCATTGATCATGGCTCCAGCAATGCTCACCAGTGAACTTTCGCATATTTGGTAAATGGGTGTCCCTTACCTTTACTACGACCGTTCGCGTCCCGACTCTAGCAGCCAGGGTCGGGAGGGGGAAGAGCGACTTCAAGCTGATAAGTGGGTGTCCCTTTATCTTCTGCCGTTGACCTGCTCAACAGTCCAGGGGGGCGCCATCGCCGCGCTAGCCCAGTACGTCAGTCAGAGCCTGGAGTCCCATTCCGGAGTCCACGAAAACGCGTGCGGCGAGGGTCTGACTTCGAGGTGCGTTCATCGAGCGGGGGATCCTTGATCGTGAGGGCGCATCGGGCGCGCAAGCAGCGACGGGGCGACAGCCGTGGGCCGCAAGGCCCGCGATCCGTCGGCTTCGCGACCGGTCGCGTCTGGACTCTAGCAGCCAGGGTCGGGAGGGGGAAGAGCGACTTCAAGCTGATAAGTGGGTGTCCTTTACCTACGCAGTACGTCAGTCAGAGCCTGGAGTCGCATTCCGGAGTCCATGAAGACGCGTGCGGCGAGGGTCTGGCTTCGAGGTGCGTTCATCGAGCGGGGGATCCTTGATCGTGAGGGCGCATCGGGCGCGCAAGCAGCGACGGGGCGACAGCCGTGGGCCGCAAGGTCCGCGATCCGTCGGCTTCGCGACCGGTCGCGTCTCGACTCTAGCAGCCGGGGGCAGGAGGGGGAAGAGCGATCTCAAGCTGATAAGTGGGTGTCCTTTACCAGGTATTACCAGGAACTCGGGTACTCAACAAGCCCAGCTATCGCAAGCGCAACGTCATCGAGCGGCTGTTCGGCTGGCTCAAGTCCTGTCGACGCATCGCCACCCGTTACGACAAGTTGGCGACCAGCTTTTCGGCAATGTTCACGCTTGCTTTTATCCGCAGATGCCTCAGGCATTAGTTTTCGTAAAAAACGTAGCAGCCGGGGGCAGGAGGGGGAAGAGCGACCTCAAGCTGATAAGTGGGTGTCCTCTTTATCTCTCGGCATTTTCCTTGTTAGCGTATCTTTAGCCAGGCCATATTCATATTTTCAAAAAGAATAAACCAATCCGGCACATACTCAGATTCTGTCTTTGTGCTCTCATAGAGTGGGCGAAATGCATCTTCCCAATCTGAATATTGTCTTGCAAATAGCTTTATTGCCATCTTCTTTGATACTCCCCCTTCCATTTTGAGAAGGCACAATGACATCCAAAAATAGATTACCTTTGCCAAATCGTCATAAATATCTGGGCTTTCGCCGTGTGTAGACATAAGTTGCTCAAAAGATATTTGATTATCCTTGTAGTCGCCATTTAGAAATTTCCAGGCTCGATTTCTTGCGCCTAGCAAATCAATGGAATTGTAATGCCGAAACATATCCAAAGTATTCTTCATGTTCTCGGAGCGCCGTGAAACTAGCCGTGTAATGATGACACTCACAAGCGCAACAAGGGAGTAAGTAATGAAATTATCCAGGGATACTGGCATTAAGCTTCTCCTTTCGACGCTAACGACAAGCTTAACCCGATCACTTCACTGCATAGCGAAGCGCGGCAGTAAAGTGGTCGAGTAAAGGTCTTGTTAGGCCTCGCCGCCTTCACGATCTCTGTGAAGTTTAATTTCAAGCTCAGTGTATCGAGCTTGAGAAAGACTCGCATCCAACTGAGGGGCTGCTTTATTCTTTAGCCATTTTTTAAGTTGCGCAGATTGAACGTATCCATAGACAAAGCAGCTTGTTCCGTCAAGCTGTAAACCTTTACCAAGGGGTCGATTTGCTGACCCGCATGCGTAGTTATATCTTCAACAAACGATAGTGCCCTGACCGATAGGTTTCGATAAGATCAGAATCTCTTGCTTTAAGGATGAAGAAGATGTATCTGACATGTCCGCAGTGTCACTCCAACCATGTGACCAAAAATGGATTCAACCGGCTGAAAAAGCAGTTGTACAAGTGTCAAGATTGCGGTCGCCAGTTCGTTCTCCATCCTGCCAAGGGCCCGGTTTCTCAGGAAACCCGCGAACTGATCGATCGGTTGCTGCTGGAAAAAATCTCCCTGGCCGGAATTGCCCGTGCGGTGAAGGTCTCCGAGGCCTGGCTGCAGAACTACGTGAACGAGAAGTACAAGAAGGTCCCTCGTCAGGTCGCGCTAAAAAAAACACCACACCCTACGGAGTAATTCTGGAGTGCGACGAACTGTGGTCCTTTGTCGGAAAACGCCTGAACAAACAATGGATCTGGCTCGCCATGGATCGCCTGACCCGGCGTATCGTCGGGGTCCATGTTGGCGATCGTACGGAGCGCTCCGCACAGGCTCTGTGGGATTCCATCCCAGCGCAATATCAGACTTCCGCTCCCGTCTACACAGATTTCTGGAGCGCCTATGCGCGGATCATCCCGGCACACCGACATTACCCCAGTGCGAAGTCACAAGGGGAAACCAACCACATCGAACGGTTCAACGGTACACTCCGGCAGCGTATCTCCCGCTTGGTGAGAAAGTCGCTCGCGTTCTCGAAGAACCAGGAAAACCATCTGGGTGCACTCTGGAACTTCATTCATCATTACAACGCTACGATGTGCGCGTGATTCATTGCGGGCGAGCCAAAAACATCGAGCGATTCAAAATCCTATCGGTCAGGGCACTACCCAACAAACATAACAATTAGCATTACCAGCGACAAAGCTGTCAAATAAGATTACCGATAAAGACTTGCTGCGCCAGCGCCTCTTAAATCTTCGACTTTAATTCGGGAATGTCTGTTAATCGGCTTCTACTCCACCAATACATGTGTAGACCGCTAGTCCATTTCCCGTTCTTAGAAATGCAATTTGCAACATAAGCGAGACCAAGGCTTAGCATCGCTAGCTCAGCCCGAGCGCCGGATAATGGCTTTTAATTGAAGCTGATAAGTGGGTGTCCTTTACCTGCATGACTCGGAGTCCCGGCGGTTCGCTACAACTTTTCATGGACCTCTCCAATGAGATCTTCCCACGGCCATCTCACTGTAGAAAATTTACGATATAGCAGAAGTTGCCTATCGACGACAGTCACCTCGCCATCTGCCTCATTATAAGCGACAACCAAGCCACGCCCTTCTTCATCAACTTGTAGCCCTTCAAGCTTTTCAAGTATGGAGCGCAGGTTGCCCTTTTGAATTCTGTTTTCCCTTGCGTGGGCCAATTGGTATATGTACTCAAGAGGAATTCCTCTGAGGCACATTTCATCAGGAGCGTCCAATATTACCGCCATCGCATGTGCATAGATCCCTGTGGAATCCTGGCGCCTTCTAATTCCTCCAGCTACACGCTTCGCGAATTGCTGATACAAAGCATTCAACTGGTCAGCATAGTGTAAGGCCGCATTTTGAAGTGCATGCTCATCACTGATTTCAGTGTTGGCGGCAACATTTTCAGTTATTCCTAATGCGTCAAGAGACTTTAATGTGAGTGCTTGTAGAATGCCGGCATTCCCATAGCTCAAGCTTGCAGCGGCATCTTTAAATTTTTCTGCAAAAGTTATTCCCAGTGCTTTTCCGCCTTGATTTAAAACGCGCTTTAGATCTTCGCTTGACCAATATACTGATAACTCCTCTATTCGACCAGATAAATCTGGGTTGAGGTAAATTAGCATGTTGCTTTGGCTCCATACGCCTATTATGATTGCATAAAGGCTGTAGTCCCAAAGCGCTTTCAAATCGAAGGCAAGCTTTTTGCGTTCATCAACCGAAAGATAATGAAAATCTTCTACTACAAGCCGCCTGCCACTTTCTCTAATAAGGTCGGCGACATATCGAAGATCGTTGATATCGTGCCCAACCAACGCCTTGGATTTTTCACCAGTATGGCTTGCTGAGCCGTCAGCGGACAAGTTTCCTGTGAGCCCGAAGACCTTTTCGATTAGACCTTTACCAACGGCGCCTTTGGCCTCGACGCGACCTTCTACTTTGCCGGTAGATTTTTCGCTTACAATAAAGCGAACTTCTAGTTGAGAGAGAGCGTCAATGTAAATATCTATGGCGCCTCGCCCCAATCGACACTGGACAACTAGAGCGTTAGGTATGTTCTTTTGGCGAAGCCATGACTTTCCACATTTAGACTCGCCCTTTAGCGCTATATGTGTGTTTCGATCGAGTAGCTTAGCAATAGTTTCATCTAGATCGCCTCGATCTACATAAGATGCGGGACGCACATCGCTGTTAATCCCGAACACATCAGAGGTTTTATTTTTTGCAAACATTTCCACGGCATCCGTTTTTGTTTTTGGTAAATAGGTGTTCTTTATTTCTCTTTATCTCCGGCTATACGTCGCCATGACCGACTTGCGGAGTATGAAAGCCATGCTGCATTGCGCTCTGGGCGGTTCCGTGAGTTTGCGTCTGGTAATGTCGAAAACTCTCCCACTGCTGCTGGCTAACCGCCATCCCGTAGTTGGTATTGTTCGTGTGATATGTCTTACTCAAATCGGTGTCATTTGTATGTGCTGCAGTTTGAAGTTGAGTGTTGAGCTCGCTCTCACGAACTTTCTTCTCAATCCACGCCTTGTGCGTTTCTTTGTCATACTCACTTTTCAATTCAATGAGTCGTAAGTAAACTTTAAGAATCTCACTATTATCTGGGTAATTATCTATCGCTTTCTCAAGAAATTGTCGACACTTATTAAAATCTTCACTTTTCATCTGGTTTACCTCGGCTTTTGGTTAGGTATAACGGCCAAGTCCCCTGAGATTGTAAGCCCGCTTATTGAATAGGCATAGCTCCGGGCGTTTCTGTGCACATTCTTTGAACGCTTGAAGTGGGACGATGTGCTCGAACGTCTTCTGCAAACGGATGTCCATAGACGATCAGGCTCCCGGGCTGTGGAGTGTTGCGCGAGCCGTGGCTTAGTGAATCAAAGGTTCAAGGACCTTGCGGGCTCGGAATAAAGGGTCGCTTCGACGGGGAATATGATCACACGGGACGTAACTGGTACTCTCTTCATCTGAACCCGCGATCAGTCAACGCCTTCCATGCAGACCGCAATAAACTCCCCCCAAACCCCATTCCCCACCCAAACCTCCCGCATCGGAAACCGCGCCACCTCTTCAGCCTCACCCAACTCAATCCGCCGATACAGATAAACAAACGCACTCACCCGCATGTTCCGCGCGCAGTGCACCCAGACACGCCGGCCCTCTCGCTGCAACGCGCGCAGCAAGACGGAGAAGGTCTGGTAGTCGGAGATCTGCGGTTGTTCCCAGTCGACGGGGATCTGGATGTAGCTCAGCCCGAGCGCGGTGATGTGTTCGGCCTCGCCGGGGAGGGCGTTGTGGGCGGTGGGTGGGGCGAGGTTGATGACGGTGTCGACACCCAGCCGGGGCAGGGCGGCGATGTCGGCCTCGGAGAGCTGGCCTGAGGTCCAGAGCCAGTCGAAGACCTGGTGGGTGTTCTCGGCGTCCACGGCGCTTCGGTCCTTGCACGCCCAGGTTGCTGACCGACGCGGTCCGGCGATCTTCGCGGGCCCTGGAGGTGGCTTCCACCCGAGTCTATACCACCCTTTCGATGCAATGGAACCCCAGCGTGTACGGCTCGGCTCAGGGCGGCCCGAGCCGCTGCAGCTTGGTCGCATAGTCGAGCGCCAGTTGCTGCTCGCCGTGACGGCGGGCGAGGTCGACGATGGCGACCAGCAGGTCGCGATCCTCCGGGTGACGACGCTGGGCGGCGCGCAGGGTGGCGAGCGCGGTCTCCGGCTCGCCGGCGCGGGCCTGGGCGAGCCCGAGGACATAGGCATGGCGTGCGTTGTCGGGGGCGAGTCGGGCGGCGTGGCCGAGTGCCTCGACCGCGGCGGGCCAGCGCTGTTGGCGGATCAGTGCGAGGCCGAGTGCGTGGTGCAGGGTGGCGGCCTCGGGGCGTTGGGCGAGCCCCTGGCGGAGGGTGCGCTCGGCCTCTGCGTCCCGACCGAGTGCGCGCTGGAGGTCGGCCAAGTTGACATAACCTGGGACGAACCCGGGATCGAGCCGGAGCGCGGTGCGATAGGCGCGTTCGGCGGCCTCGGGGCGGCGCGCATCAAGTTCGAGCAGGCCGATGTTGAGGTGTGACTCGGGTCGCTCGGCGGTGGCCAGTTGGGTGGCGCGATAGTCGTCGAGCGCCTGTTCCAGCCGTCGTGCCTCGGCGGCGTCGCGGGGCGTGGCGGCGAGCGGCGCGACGCGGCGCGCGGCGATCATGCGCACCGCGCGCACCGGGTCGTCGAGCCGGGGCAGCGCCAGGGCGCGCAGGGTCGCGGCATCGGCGCCGGCGAGTGCGTCCAGCGCCGCCGCGCGCACCAGGGGCTCGGGGTCGTCGAGCAGGCGGCGCAGGGTCAGCTCGCGCCCTGGATCAGGCGCGCCGCGCAGCAGGTCGAGCGCGCTGGCCCGGGCGATCGCCGGTTGGTCACGGTTGGCGGCGAGCCGGAGCAGGCGCGGCTCGGCGGCGCGCGGGTCGTGGCGACCGGCGTGGAGGATCTCGCCGAAGTGGGGTGCTCGCTCCTCGGGCTGCGTGCCGTACCAGCGCGCCAGCGCCGCCTCGGCCCAGGCCGGATCGCGGTCCTGGTGACACTGGTTGCAGGCGTTGGGGGTGCCGAGGGTGCGGCTGAGGTCGGGGCGGGGGATGCGCAGGCTGTGGTCGGCGCGCTCGTCGATCACCATGTAGCGGCGCTGCGGCATGTGACAGGCGACGCAGGCCGCGCCGCTGGAGCCTGCGGGGTGGTGATGGTGCGCCGGGGCGTCGTAGCGCGTCGCCGTGTGGCAGCGGGCACAGACCGCGTTGCCCGGCGCGCGTGGCTGGAGGTCGTGCGGGTCGTGACAGTCGCTGCAGGTCACACCGTGCCGGTACATGCGGCTCTGGATGAAGGAGCCGTGGACGAAGACCTCGTCGAGGATCTGGCCGTCGGGGTGGTAGCGCCCGGGTTCGAGCAGGGCGAGACGGTGGGTCTGGCCGAGCGGCTGGCCGGGCGTCGGGTCCTCGTGGATCAGCCCGCGCCGGGCGTGACAGCGGGCGCAGGTGTCGAGTTCGCGCTGCGCGGTGCGCGCCACCGTGCGTCTGGGCAGACCGTGCTCGGGGTCGATCACCCAGTGCCCGCCGTCGCGGTCGCCGAGGTCGACGCGCAGCCCCTTGGTCGCGCTCCACTGGCCGGGCCCGGCGGCGACCGCGCGGGCCTCGGCGACGTGTGTCGCGCCCGCGCCGTGACAGGCCTCGCAGGCGACGTCGATCTCCGACCAGGTGGTGTGGTAGCGGTCCTCGGCGAGGTCGTAGCCCTTGCGCAGGCCGGTCGAGTGACACTCAGCGCACTGGTGGTTCCAGGTCTGGTCGCGGCTGGTCCAGTGCAGCGGGTGCTCGGGGGTGAGCGGGGTGTCGGGGTAGAGATGGAACCAGCGCTGGCCGCCGTCCTCTGGCGCGCGCGCGTCCCAGGCGATGCCGAGGGGCTGGAGCCGACCGCCAGGAAAGGCGATCAGGTATTGCTGCAGCGGCCACCAGCCGAAGGTGTAGTCGATGCGATAGGTGTGGATCGCGCCGTCCGGCCCCTCGGTGTCGACGTAGAAGCCGCCATCGCGACGGAAGAAGCGGCTGGTGACGCCGTGCGCCTCGATGCGGGCGTCGGTGAAGTCGCCGAGTACCGTCTGCTCGCTCGCCTCGGTCATCGCCAGATCGTGGTGCGAGCCGCGCCAGCGCGCGGTCTCGGCGGGGTGGCATTCGGCGCAGACGGCGACGCCGACATGCCCGGGCGAGTGCGCCACGCTCGCCGTCGGCGCGAGCAGCACGACGAACAGCGCGAGCGCGCGCGTCGGCGACATCAGCGCGGCGTGCTCGGCGCCGCCGGGAACACCCGCAGCCAGTCCTCACGCATCGACACCAGTCGCCAGCCCTTGCCCTCGGCGTCGTCGAGCGCCTGGTCGAGCCGACCGATGGCGCTGTCGCGGTCATAGGCGTATTCGCGCTCGGGGTCGTCGTGGTGGATCAGCAGGCTGAGCCGGGGGCCGTCGCCGCTGGTGGTCCAGTCGAGCATCTGGTAGTCGCCGTCGGAGTTGCCGACGGCGAGGATCGGGCGGCGACCGATGTGCCGGGCGATGCCGACCGGCTTGCCGGCCTTGTCGTCGACGAAGCCGATCTCGGGTTGGCGCATCAGCCGGGGCTGGCCGTCGTCGCCGATCTCGTAGACCAGCTCGATCTGCGAGCCGATCACCTGCTCGGGCGGGATGCCGTAGACGGCCTCGGTCCAGGGGCGCATGAAGTCGATGCCGCCGCCGGAGACGATGAAGGTCTTGAAGCCCTCGGCGCGCAGATAGGCGAGCAGCTCCAGCATCGGTTGGTAGACGAGGTCGGTGTAGCGCCGGTCGAAGCGCGGGTGGTGCGCCTCGGCGATCCAGGCGCTCACCAGTGCGGCGAACTCGGCGCTGGACAGCCCGGTGTGGGTGGCGGCGACCAGTTCGAGGATGGCGTGGTGCCCTGCCTCGGCGAGTGCGTCGAGGTCGTCCGCGAGGACCGCGTCGAAGGGCGGCTGGGTCGACCACTGCGGGTGTGACGGGGCGAGTGCCCGTACCCGGTCGGCGGCGAACACCAGCTGGGTGTAGACCGGTTGCTCGACCCACAGGGTGCCGTCGTTGTCGAACACCGCGATGCGTGCCTCGGCGGGGACGAAGTCCGCTCCCGGGGTGGTGACGGCATCGACGAACCCGATGATCGAGGTCTTGAGCGCGCCCGCCCGCCACGAGGGCAGCGGGTCGGCGAGCGCGAGCGTGGGCAGGAGCAGGCAGACGAGCAGCAGGCGCGGACGCATGGTGGGGATCCTTCCTGGGTGGTTGTCGGGTCAGAAGTGCCAGCTCGCGGCGAGCATCGGACCGCTGAAGCGGATGTGGTCGAGCCGCTCGTCGTCGTCGAACGACCAGGCGAGATGGCGATAGAGCAGCGAGACGGCGAGCGCCTCGCGGCGATAGCTGACCCCGCCGAGCGCCTGCCAGGCGAGGTCCGACTGGCCGGCGCCGAGATCGACCCGCCAGGGCAGTGACCAGCGCTGATCGAGCACGATCCGTCCGCGCAACCCGCCGATCAGGTCCCAGGCGCCCTGCGAGGCCCGGCGCTCGCGGGTTCCGGGAATCGTGTTCGAGAAGTCGATCTCCAGATCGAGCCGCCGCACCCCGGCGAGCAGGTCGAGCTGAAGGCGCTCGCGCTCGACCAGCCGGTATGCGCCGCTCAGGTCGAGGATCCAGCCCTTGGTGCCGAGTTCGGCATCGACCCGAGGGCCGTCGCCGATCGGCAGGGTCGCGCCGCCCTCGGCGCTGACGTTGAGATAGACGACGTCGCCGATCAGCGTCCAGGGTCCGCGTCTGGCCTCCAGAGCGCCCATGAAGGCCAGATCGAGGTTGCGGATCAGGGTGTCGAAGCCGACGTCGAGATCGGCGCCGCGGGCGGTCTCGCCCTCGATGCCGGCGCCCCAGAGATAGAGGCTGGCGCGGTAGCTGACGTCCTCGGCGCTGGCGGGGACGAGGACGATGGCATTCAGCAGGGCGAGTGCGACGCTGGTGATCCGGGATCCGGGTCGGGTCATGCGTGGTTCCTCGGGCTGGTGTGGCCTCGGACGTGCGCGGGGACGCGGTGGTCCCCGCGCGCCGGTGCGCGGTCTTCAGGGCGCGCCCGGGTTCTGCATGGCCTCCATCACCTTGTCGAGACTGAAGCTCGCCGCTTCCTGGCGTGGCGGGAATTCCTGGAAGGTCTCCAGGAAGCTCGCCACGTAGGTCTGTGCCGGCACCAGCAGGTAGGCACGGTCGATCAGCCAGTCGTAATAGGTGTTGGAGGTGATGGTCGCGCGCTCGTACGGATCACGCCGCAGGTTCTCGATCAGCGGCACCCGCAGCGGTACGAAGGGCTCCATCCACACCCGTAGCGTGCCCGGGCTCTTCTGCTCCATGAAGATGATCTTCCAGTCGTCGTAGCGCAGCGCGGTCAGGTCGCCGTCGTCGGAGAAGTAGAAGACCTCGTGACGCGGGCTGTCCTCGGTCTCGCCGGTGAGCAGCGGCAGGATGTCGTAGCCGTCGAGATGGACCCGGTAGTCGCGCCCGATCGCCTGATAGCCTTCGAGCAGCTGCTCCTTGATGCCGGGCTCGCCGGCGACCGCGAGCAGCGTCGGCAGCCAGTCCATGTGGTGGACGATGGCGTTGCTCCAGGTTCCGGGCTCGATCCGGCCCGGCCAGCGTACCATCGCCGGCACTCGCCAGCCGCCTTCCCAGTTGCTGTTCTTCTCGCCGCGGAAGGGGGTCGCCGCCGCGTCCGGCCAGGTGTTGTAGTGCGGACCATTGTCGGTGGAGTAGAACACCAGGGTGTTGTCGGCGATGCCCAGCTCGTCGAGCTTGTCGAGCAGCTGACCGACGTGCATGTCGTGCTCGACCATGCCGTCGGCGTATTCGTCCTGCCCGGAGATGCCGCGCAGCTCGTCCTTGACGTGGGTGCGGAAGTGCATGCGGGTGCCGTTCCACCACACGAACCAGGGCTTGCCCGCCTTGGTCTGCTCCTCGATGAAGCCGAGCGCGCGGGCGACGGTTTCGTCGTCGACCGTCTCCATTCGCGCCTTGGTCAGCGGGCCGGTGTCCTCGATCTCTTGGGTGCCGTCGGGCATCGCTTTGGCGTGGATCACGCCGCGTGGGCCGAAGCGTTCGCGGAAGGCCGGGTCCTTGGGATAGTCGAGGTTCTCCGGCTCCTCCTCGGCGTTGAGGTGATAGAGATTGCCGAAGAACTCGTCGAAGCCGTGGTTGGTCGGCAGGTGCTCGTCGCGGTCGCCGAGGTGGTTCTTGCCGAACTGGCCGGTGGCATAGCCCTGCGCCTTGAGCAGTGCGGCGATGGTCGGGTCGGCCTCGTGCATGCCTTCCTCGGCTCCGGGCATGCCGACCTTCGACAACCCGGTGCGGAACACACTCTGTCCGGTGATGAAGGAGGCGCGTCCGGCGGTGCAGGACTGCTCGGCGTAGTAGTCGGTGAAGGTCAGGCCTTCGTCGGCGATGCGGTCGATGTTGGGCGTCTGGTAGCCGACCAGCCCATGGGTGTAGGCGCTGATGTTCGACTGACCGATGTCGTCGCCCCAGATCACCAGGATGTTGGGCGGCTCGGCGGCGCCTGCGGTCGAGACCGCGAGCAGCGCCGTCAGCCCCAGCCCCAGGGCACCGCGCCGGTGACGTCCCCTCGAATGCGTGCGATACGACCTCGGATGTTGCGATCGAGCCATCTGCAATCTCCTCTCTTGTTGGTCTTGCGTTGCACTCGCTTGTCTCGGGCGGGATCGGTCGCCCGTCAGGGATCTTTGGCGTGCCGCTTCGGGGCGGGGCACCCGCCCGCCGGCGTGTTGTCAGTCGACCGCTCTTTCTGGACGTTTCCGGCACTGAGCCTGAGAAAGCACGAGTTGGGCCGTTTCATGCTTGTTTTTTTACACTTTAGGTGTAAATGCTTCCTTGGCAAGTCGATGATCCCTCAACGACGCCAGCGAAGCGTGCCTCGTATTGCGGGTATCTGCCTCGAGAAAGAGACGAACGGCTGCTGTCGTCGAAGTGTTCGGATCGCTACGCCCGTCCGCCTTCATCCTGGAGATGACGAGATGCTGCAAGTGAAGAAATGGCTACTGATCCTGTCCTTCCTGACGATCACCCTCATCGGTCTGATGTACGGGCTCTCCCCGCCCTGGTTCGTGGGTACCTTTCTGGCGGCGACGATGCCTCCAGACATCGATCAGTCCCACATGCTGCGGGCAATGATGACGCTCTATCTGGCACTGGGAGGGTTTTGGCTGTACTGCGCCTTTACCGACGCCTATCGCGATGCCGGTGTCATTGTGCTTGCTGTCTTCTGCGGCGGTCTTGTGGTCGGGCGGATTACGAGCGTCATCCTGGACGGACTGCCATCTCCCGTCCTGGTGCTCTACATCTTCATGGAGCTAGGTTTGGTGCCACTCTGTGTCTATCTGCTGCGAGGCAAGGTGTGGGGGAGGCGTGGTGAATCCCTGCGGGAGGAGTGACCTGTCCCGTTCGATCGCTGACCGGGTGGGCGAAACCGTTGGCGTTGGGACCATACCGGACACGCGTTGCTTTGCCCGGTCCATTGCTGGTGCGGTGATGGGGGAGTGGTCACGCGGGTGTGGGGCGTGCGGCTACTCAGCGTGCTAACGATACATCGGCAACGGTCGTGGACGGATGATCTGACATCCATGCCATGACATGAAAAGAAAAACCGCCCTCGGTTTCCCGAGGGCGGTCAAGGTCGATCATCAGGTGTCAGGTTGCCGAATGCGGCAACTCGGCCAAGTCGCCGACCGGCTCAGTTCAGCTGTGCGGGTGCCGCTGACTCGGTCTCCGCCGGAGTCGCCCCCTCCTGGACGACCGTCAGGTCATCGGCCTCCAGCTCGAGCAGCTCGCCGAGGTCGTAGCGCGAGAGCCGGAAGACATGGGGCAGGTGGTCGCTCCGTAGCGCGTAGTCGCCGTCGTCGAGTGCGCCGATACGGTAGTGACGCGTGCCCGTCTCCAGGGTGAGGTCGAGTTCGAGCACCGGCTGGTCGAGCCCGTGCGCGGACTCGGTCCCGGCATCGAGCAGGGTGCGATAGCCGAGGTTGGCGACGCTGCGTACCAGGGTGTCGATGGCGTGCTGGTCGGCGCTGCGGCCCTCGGTCGCGCCCTCCAGTTGCCAGCCCTCGCCGTCGCGCGCGACCCGCCAGCCGTCACCGGCGATGGCGGTGATCTGCTCCGGCTCGACGCGCAGCAGCCCGGTGTCGATCCAGTCCTCGGCGCGGTTGGAGAGATCGGCGAGGGCGAGCGGCAGGTCGAGCACCGCCGTCTCTCCGGCGGGGCGGGCGAACAGCCGGCGGTAGCCGGGCGAGTCGCCGGCATAGAGGGTGACGAGCGGCTCGCCGCCCTGGTCGGCGAGTACCAGCCGTCGCTCGAAGGTGTCGTCGGCGACGCGGAAGCGTGCCAGGGCCGCGTCGCTGGTGGCGATCGGCGGGGTGCGGCGCAGTTCGCCCAGGGTGTCGAGCAGGCGCGCGACCTGACCCTCGCGCACCGGCACGTCGCCGAGGCTGGCGAGGGTCCAGCCGTCCTCGCCGCGTTCGAGCACCAGCGGCTCGCTGTCGTCGGGGCCCGCGATGCTCACCCGCGCGACGGCCTCGGGGTCGAGGTCGAAGAGCGCCGCGCCGCTCGGGGCGGGGGCGCCGACCCCGGCGCCGCCGAGCCCGAGGATCAGGGCGAGGAGCAGTTGCAGCGCCAGGAACGCGCCCAGCGCGATCACCACGGGCGCGCGCAGATCGGCGCGCCAACGCATGTCGATGGCCGTTGTCATCGTGCTTCACCTCCGCTGGCGAGGATGGCCGCCGCGGCGCGGGCGCGCCGCCGCCGGGCCATCCGATGCAGCCAATAGACCAGTGCCAGCCCGGCGAGGGCGGCGAGATAGTTGATGGCCTCCCAGAACACCCGTGCCTGCTGGTCGAGCGGCGCCAGGGTGCGGCTGAACTGGCCGCGACCGCGCAGCGCGAGTAGCCCCCGGTCCTCCAGCGACCACTCGACGGCGTTCTGGATCAGTTCGACCGGCTTGAGATAGTGGGTCTGGGTGGCGTCGGTGGCGAGCCCGATGGCGGTGTCGGTGAGGAAGCTCGACGAGCCGATCAGGATCAGCCGCGCCGAGGCCGGCGAGCTGTCGACCACGCCCGAGATCACCGGCGCGGCGTCCTCGGTCTCGGCCTCGTCGGTCGCCGTGTCGTCGTCGCTGCCTTCGAGCAGCGGCGAGGGCCGACCGGCGAAGGGCGAGTCGAAGCGACCCTCGAGGGCGACGGCGAGGAGCTTGCGGCCGCGGTCCTCGCCGCGGGCGAAGCCGAGCGCGCCGTGGGCGTCGAAGTCCGGCTGCATCTCCTCTGAGTCGCTGCTCCAGGCCCGATCCGAACTCTCCAGCAGGCGCGTCACCCGCCGCCCGGTCGCGGCCTCGGCATCGAGGGTGATCGGCGAGGTCCAGTTCATGGTGATCCAGCCGAGATTGGCGGTGATGCCGGAGTCGGCATCGAGCCCGTCGTCGCGCACGTCGGGGAAGTAGGGATAGTCGAGGGTCTGGATCTCCTCGACCAGGAAGCCGCCGATGTCGCGCTGCACCGGGATCGGGAAGGGGGTGTTGCGCGGGTCGAGCACCAGGCTCGGCTCCAGGGTGATGCCGTGATGGGCGAGCCAGTCCTCCAGCCCGGTGTCGATGCGCCGGGCGCCGATCGAGCCGCCGCCGAGATCGACGTCGAAGCGCGAGGCGGCGAGGATCACGGTGCCGCCCTGCATCAGGAACTGGTCGATGGCGAAACGCTGGCGCTCATCGAGCGACTCGGGGGCGATCACCAGCAGCAGGTCGGTGGTCTCGGGGACCTGGCCGCTGCCGAGATCGGTGTCGACGAGGTTGAAGCCCTCGCGCAACCGCTCGCGCAGCAGGCTGTAGCCGGGACCGCCGGCACCGGGCATGCCGAAGCGGTTGGGGCCTTGCTGCGGGGTGTAGAGCGCCAGGGTGCGCAGCATCCCCGGGGCGAAGCGCTTGACCGCGGCGGTGATGGTGCGGTCGAGCCCGGCGCGGTCGAGCGACTCGGGCAGCGGCACCGGGATCACCTGCTCGCCGGCGCGCACGATCATGTAGAAGTAGAAGGGCGTCGGGTCGAGCAGGCTGACCACCAGCGGCTCGAAGCCGTACTCGCTGGCGATGCGCTCGGCCAGGGCGCCGTCGCCGGCGTCCGGGTCGCTGATGCGGTAGTCGAAGCGCCCGTCGGCGCGCGCGGCGAACTCGGCGAGCACCGATTCCAGATCCTCGCGCAGCGCCGGCAACGGCTCGGGCAGGCGCTCGGGGGCGGAGACGAAGGCCTCGAGCGTCACCGGCGTGGTCAGCCCGGCGAACACGTCGGCGCCGCCGCGATAGCCGTAGAGCACCTTCTTGATGGTGCGGGCGATGTCGTACTCGGGGTTGCGCAGCCGCACCTCCAGGTCGGACTCGCCGCGCACCTTCACCTCGATCAGGTCCTGGAAGCCGAGCGTCTGGTACTGATCGCCGTACTGCACCAGCAGGTCGAAGTAGGAGTTGACCACCGAGGTCTGGTAGCGATCGGCGCTCTGGAAGGCGACCGGGTGGATGCCGTAGCGCTCGCCGGCCTCGCGTTCGAGTTCGGGGTGGTCCTTGGGGTCGACGAACTCGACCCGCACCCGATCGCCGCCGGCGATCTCGATCTCGCGCAGCAGGTCGCGCAGTTGCGGCACCAGCGGGGCGAGCAGCGGATGGGTCTCGGCGCTGAAGTAGCCGCGGATCAGCAACGGCTCCTGGAGCTGGGCGAGATAGTTGCGGGTGGGCTCGGAGATCGAGTAGATCCGCCCCTCGGTGAGGTCGACGCGGGCGTTGCCGATGGCGTTGAGCCACAGGTTGGCGGCCACCAGGTTGGCCACCACCAGCATAGTGACCAGCCGCCAGCGCCGGTGATGACGCGGGTTGGCCTCGTCCTCGGCCCAGCGCAGCCGCTCCAGGCTGTGGACGGTGAGGGCGAGGAAGACGCCGACGATGCTCAGGTAGTAGGCGAGATCGCGCAGGTCGATCACCCCGCGGGTGATGGAGTCGAAGCGCGCCCCGGTGCCGAGCAGGCGCAGCAGCTCGCCGCCGCCGTGGCCGAACAGCCCGGTCAGGGTCTCGGCGCCGATCAGGTAGAAGAGGGCGCAGATCAGGGTCGCGCCGATCAGCGCGACGATCGGGTTGTCGGTGCGCGCCGAGACGAACAGCCCGATCGCGAGATAAGCCGCCGCCAGCAGCAGGGTGGCGAGATAGGCGCCGAACACCGGGCCCCAGTCGAGCGGGCCGAGCAGCGCGACGGTGAGCGGCAGCGGCAGGGTCAGCGCCAGGGCCACGGCGACCAGCGCGAGCGCGGCGAGGAACTTGCCGAGCACCAGCCGGTAGAGCGGCACCGGCAGGGTGAGCAGGGTTTCGAGCGTGCCGGCGCGGCGCTCCTCGCTCCACAGCCGCATGGTCAGCGCGGCGCTGAGGAAGATCAGCAGGATCGGCATCCACTCGAACAGCGGTCGCACGTCGGCGATGTTGCGGGCGAAGAAGGCATCGACCCAGAAGAAGACGAACAGACAGACGGCGAGGAAGCCGCCGATGAAGAGATAGGCCACCGGCGAGCCGAAGAAGGCCGCCAGCTCGCGGCGGGCCACGCGCAGGGTCTCAGCCATGATGCACCTCCACGGGCCGCTGGGTGACGGCGCCGAACAGCGCCTCGAGGTCGTGACGCTCGGGGGCGAGCGCGTGGAGCGGCCAGTCGCGCGCGGTGATGGCGGCGGCGACGCTCGGCGCGGTGGCGTCGGGATCGGCGGTGGTGAGGGCGTAGCGATGGCGTCCGCCCTCGCCGCCGAGGTGCTCGACCGCCTCGACCCCGGCCAGCTCGACGAGCGCCGGGCGCGCCTCGTCGGGGCCCCGGTCGAGGCTGACCATCAGACGCGGCGCGCCGCCGATGCCGGCCAGCGGCCGATCGAGCGCGAGGCGGCCGCCGTGCATGATCAGCACCCGATGACAGACCGCCTCGACCTCCTGGAGGATGTGGGTCGAGAGGATCACCGTCGCCTCGCGGGCGAGTTCGCGCACCAGATCGCGCATGTGCTGGATCTGCGCCGGGTCGAGCCCGTTGGTGGGCTCGTCGAGGATGAGGATGCCCGGCTCGTGGAGGATCGCCTGGGCGACGCCGAGGCGCTGGCGATAACCGCGCGAGAGGGTGGCGATGGTCGCTCCGGCCTTGGCGCCGAGCGCGGTGCGCTCGATCGCGCGGCGGATCATCCGCGGGCGCTCGGCGGTGGCGATGCCGCGCAGCGCGGCCTGGTAGTCGAGCGCCTCGATCACCGTCAGCTCGGGCGGCAGCGGGCAGTTCTCGGGGAGATAGCCGATGCGCCGCTGGATCGCGCGACGCTGCGCGGCGATGTCGAGCCCGTCGACGCGGATCTGTCCCGCGCTCGGTTCGAGGAAGCCGGTCAGCATCTTCATGATGGTGGTCTTGCCCGCGCCGTTGTGGCCGAGCAGCCCGACGATCTCGCCACGGTCGATGGAGAACGACACCTCCCTGACCGCTTGCAGCTCGCCGTAATTGCGACTGAGCTCGCGAACCTCGATCATGGTCAAACCTCGGTGATGGAGTTGCGAAGATGGGTGCCGCGCGCTGGCGGCAAGGCGTGAATTTCACCGCAATCGACCCGGTATCCGCAAGGGTTCTCGCATGATCGTGGACGCAACGGAACCAATCGGGCGCGAAACCATCGAAAGCAGTTCGGTCCGTCGCTGGCGCCGGTGGGCGATGCCTGGCGGATCGATCGAATCCGGCCCCGCCGTCGACGGCGAACCGAGCCGCTGCAGCCCCCGACTGGCCCTGGCCCCTCACCAGGGCACCAACACCCGGCCCTCCATCAACCGCCGCGCGCTGCGTCGCATGATCGCGCGGCGCGCCGTCCAACCCGCGTCCGCGGGCACCACCTCGGCACCGACCTCCAGCACCCCGGCGGGGTGACCGATACGCACATGGCGCACGCCGTGCTCGCCGGCCCAGGGGGTGAGGGCGTTGACCAGGGTGCCGGGGAGGGCGGCGGCGACCGCCAGCGCCACCGCGCCGGTGCCGGTGAAGGCGTGGTGCAGCCGCCCCATCGAGAGGATACGGGCGAGCAGGTCGCAACGCGTGGCCGGAACGCTGGCGCCGGTCGAGTCGCGATAATCGGCGGCGGGCGCGACCCAGGCGAGCTTGGGGGTGGCCGGTCGCGCGCGGCTCACCGCCTCGGGCGTCTCGCCCAACCCCATGCGCACCGCGCAGTGGGCGCGGATGCGTTCGAGCCGGTCGAGCAGCGCGGGGTCGCCGTCGATCGTCGCGCGCTGCTCGCGCCCGTCGAGCCCGAGATCGGCCGCGCGCACGAATATCGTGGGGTTTCCGGCGTTGATCAGACTGACCGCGAGGACGCCGACCCCGGGGACCTCGATCTGCTCGCACGCCCGACCGGTGGGTAGCAGCGGCGCCTCGGCCGAGCCACCGGGGTCGAGAAAGCTCAGCTCCACCGCCGCGCCCGGCCAGGGCACGCCGTCGAGCCGGAAGTCGCCGTCGACCACGGGCTCGCCGTCGCGTACCGGCACCCGGGCGATGATCCGCTTGCCGATATTCGCCTGCCAGATACGCACCTCGGTCACCCCCTCCTGGGCGCGGACCAGCCCCTCCTCGATCGCAAAGGGACCGACGGCGGCGGTGAGGTTGCCGCAGTTGCCGCTGTAGTCGATCACCGGGTCGGTGATCGAGACATGGCCGAAGCGATAGTCGACATCGCAGTCCGGGCGCTCGGAAGGGGCGATCAGCACGACCTTGCTGGTGCTCGAGGTGGCACCGCCGAGCCCGTCGATCTGCTGGCCGTAGGGATCGGGGCTACCGAGCGCGCGCAGCAGCAAAGCATCGCGCTCGGCAGGATCGGTGGGCAGGTCGGCGGCGTGGAAGAACACCCCCTTGCTGGTACCGCCGCGCATCCACACGGCGGGAACACGCCGCTGGGCGTGACGGGGGCGGGTGGGATCGGACATCGGCGGAACTCCTTGGCTGGACTGGACGATCGTGCGATTGTCCACGCGGCGTCCGCGAGCCGCCAGCCTTTAGCGACCAACTCCCAGGCCCGTAGGTTGGGCTGCCGCATAGGCTAGGCACGCAGGGTGCCCACACCGAGAAAATTACTCGTCAGCAATAGGCTCGACGGCAATTCCATGCAATGCTGACAACAAGGTGTCCCGATCCTTTCCGGCCGCGTCCAAGAGCGCCAGGAGTTGATCTCGCTCGGCCTCGAACGCCGGATCCGTTGCGACAAAGTGCCGGGTGCCCTGAAAGCTCCAACCGACTGCGAAGCTGTCCGGTTGGCCAAGCAGCAAGGTATGGGCTTCGTTTCGGGCACCAGCCAAAGCCGCTTTGGCTCCAAGCCCACTATTCGCAATGATCTCCAGCAGGCGCAAGGCCAGCTCCGTGTCGGGATCGAGCACACCTTCAACGGGAGTTTCTCCGTTGGATTGTTGCGACAACAGGCCTTCCAAAGCGGCGACCGCCTCCTCCAAACGGCCCACCGTGAGAAGCGCCTCTGCGAGTTTGCTTCGCGCGCTGAGATCATAGGCATGCCGCTCCACCCAAACCTTGCTTACGCGTTCCGCAGCCGGAAAGTCGAACAAGATCTCGTGGTAGATGGACAGAGCCACAATGTACAGCTTGACATTGTCGGGCTCGGCGCGAAGGAGATCCTCGATCGCGGCCGCCAGGCCCGGTAGATCACCCAGGTGCAGAAGTGTAGCGGTCAGATTGCGCGTCGTTTGCACCCAGTAAGGAGCCGTGTGCTCCAAGCTGAAGACCTCTAGGGCTGCGCGGTAGGCGGCGACGGCCTCGGCGAGCAGTCGCTGCCCGGCCTCCCCGCCGGTGCGCGTGCCTTGCTCTTGGAGCGCGGTGCCGAGGTTGTTCTGGGTGGTCGCCCACTGCTGCGGCAGCTGCGCGCGGGTGTAGACCTCTAGGGCTGCGCGGTAGGCGGCGACGGCCTCGGCGAGCAGTCGCTGCCCGGCCTCCCCGCCGGTGCGCGTGCCTTGCTCTTGGAGCGCGTTGCCGAGGTTGTTCTGGGTCATGGCCCAGTCCTGCGGCAGCTGCGCGCGGGTGTAGACCTCTACGTTTTGTACGAAAACCCTGCTTGATACACTGACCTCGTTCTTGCAGGAGCAGAGGCCAGATGTCGAGACGTTACGAACTCCCAGAAGAGGCCTGGGAGCTGATCGCCGATCTGTTTTCCCGTCCGCAGCGTACCGGTCGCCCACGCCGCGATGACCGCCTGATGCTCAACGGCATCTTCTGGGTGCTGTGCTCGGGTGCGGCGTGGCGCGACCTGCCTGAGCGCTTCGGTCCCTGGTCGACGGTCTACCAGCGGTTTCGCGACTGGCGTGACGACGGCACCTTCACCAAGGTCCTGGAGCGGTTGCACATCCGGTTGCGCGAGGATGGGCTGATCGATCTGGAGACCTGGATGATCGACTCGACCTCGATCCGTGCCACGCGCGCCGCCGCTGGCGGCGGAAAAAAGGGGGGCCGCAGGAGCCGCTGAGCCATGCGCTCGGGCGCAGTCGCGGCGGCCTGACGACCAAGATCCACCTGCTCTGCGATGCCAAGGGCGTTCCCTTGAGCTTTCTGCTCTCCCCAGGCCAGCACAGCGACATTCGCCATGCCCAACCGCTGCTCGATCAGGTCCGCTTGCCCAGCGCTCATCGAGGTCGTCCGCGCACCCGTTGCCGCCAACTGCTCGCCGACAAGGGCTACGATGCCGACGACTTACGCCGCTATTGCGATCGGCGCGGCATCCGTCCGGTGATCCCGCAGCGCCAGGGCGTGCGCAAGCCCAGGCCTGGCCGTCCTCGGATACTCAATAAGCCCAGCTATCGCAAACGCAACGTCATCGAGCGGTTGTTCGGCTGGCTCAAGTCCTGCCGACGAATCGCCACCCGTTACGACAAGTTGGCGGCCAGTTTCTCGGCAATGTTCACGCTTGCTTGCATCCGTAGATGCCTCAGGCATTACTTTTCGTACAAAACGTAGTACTACAGCCGCACATCATTATGGCGGCCCAGCCCCTCGCGCTCGATAATGACAGACCCTGGCCCGCGCCTGATGTCGTCGTCGCCAATCCGACCAGGCGATGACAGCATCAGGCGGGGCGCGTTCGCGCCACAACAGCGCCTCGAGCAGGTGCCGGATCTCAGGGGGCGGTCAGTGCGATCCGCCCGGCGACAGCGCCCCCTTTTTCGCCCGTCGTTGCAGCACGACGAGGCAGGCATGGGCCAGCAGCGCAAGGGTGATATGGCGATGCCAAGCCGGCCAGCGGCGCACCTCATACTCGTCGAGCCCACACTGCTGCTTGGCCAGCTCGAAGCCGACCTCGATCGCCCAGCGCTGCCCGGCGACCTTGGCCAGGCGCTCGAGTGTGGCCTCGGCGCGGGGCGCGAAGGCGATGTAGTAGGCCCGCTCCTCGGGGCGGTTGCAGTTGCGCCGCACCACCAGCCAATGCCCCCAGGCGCGCTCCTCGGCGCTGAGCTGCAGGCGCCACAGCGGCACCCAGGCCCACTCGAAGGTGCGCGCGCCCTTGCTCCCGGCGCCGACGGCGTGGCGCTGCCAGGCCGTCTCTGGCAGCGCCTTGGCCAGTGCCGCGACACGATGGGTCTGCGGGCCATCGAACCACACCGGTTCATTGCCCGCCACGGCGAGCACGAAGGGCTGTTGGCGCGCCTCGAGCCACAGGCGCAGCTTGCGATCCTTACCGTAGACGGCATCGCCCGTCACCCAGCCACAAGGTACCCCGGCATCGAGTGCGCGCTCGAGCATCGTACGCGCCAGGGCTGGTTTGGTCTGGAAGCGGCGTGCCTGCTCCGGGACGCCGGCCTCGGCGCAGCGTGCGGGGTCATTCGCCCAACATTTGGGCAGGTACAGCGCCCGATCGATGAAGGCCGCGCCGTGCCGGCTGGCGTAACACAGAAACACCCCGATCTGACTGTTCTCGACCCGGCCCGCCGTGCCGCTGTACTGGCGCTGCACCCCCACCGAGTGCGTGCCCTTCTTCAAGAAACCGGTCTCATCGACGATCAGCACCGCCTCGGCGTCGCCCAGCGCCTCGACGACATAGGCACGCAGCACCTCGCGCGCCGCCTCGGGCGTCCCAGCGTGCCGTGTTGAGCAGGCGCTGCACCCCGTCCGGGCGCCGTTCGCCCAAGGTTTCGGCCAGCTGCCAACCGTTCTTGCGTGGCACTGTCGTCAGCAGCCCTTGCAGATAACCCCGCGCTCGGGCGCGCGGCTCAGGACGACGAAAACACGCCGCCAGGCGCTGATGGATCCTGTCCAGTTCCGTCTCCCAGCCAGACGACCTCGCTGTACTTCATGTTGTTTGAAAACCAAGCCGTTGAGTCCACATATCACAACACAAAAAAATATGCGGCTGTAGTAGTAGGGCTGCGCGGTAGGCGGCGACGGCCTCGGCGAGCAGTCGCTGCCCGGCCTCCCCGCCGGTGCGCGTGCCTTGCTCTTGGAGCGCGTTGCCGAGGTTGTTCTGGGTCATGGCCCAGTCCTGCGGCAGCTGCGCGCGGGTGTAGACCTCTAGGGCTGCGCGGTAGGCGGCGACGGCCTCGGCGAGCAGTCGCTGCCCGGCCTCCCCGCCGGTGCGCGTGCCTTGCTCTTGGAGCGCGGTGCCGAGGTTGTTCTGGGTGGTCGCCCACTGCTGCGGCAGCTGCGCGCGGGTGTAGACCTCTAGGGCTGCGCGGTAGGCGGCCGACGGCCTCGGCGAGCAGTCGCTGCCCGGCCTCCCGGCCGGTGCGCGTGCCTTGCTCTTGGAGCGCGGTGCCGAGGTTGTTCTGGGTGGTCGCCCACTGCTGCGGCAGCTGCGCGCGGGTGTAGACCTCTAGGGCTGCGCGGTAGGCGGCGACGGCCTCGCTTAAATGTTCCTGCACCTCCGCTCCGCGGGTACGGATGCCGATCGCATAGTGCGCCTTGGCGACATCCATGATCACCTCGGCCCATTGTTGTGGCCGTTGGTCAAGATTCGTGAGGGCGAGCGCGTTCTCGTACGCCTCGAACGCCGGGGCGAAGGCATAGTTGTTGTAGGCCGCGTCTCCTTCCAGACGATAATCGCGGATCGCCATCTCGCGGAAGTGCTCGCGTTGTTCCTGCTCGGCGGCAATCCGCTCCTCGCTTTGGCGCATCCGCTCGACATTGGTGGCCGCCGAGTCGCGAAAGAGCTGCTGCGCGCGGCCAAAGTGCTTCTCGGCAAAGGCGGCCAGGCCGAGTTTGTAGAGATCGTCCTGGTGCTGCTCGACCTCGGTGGCCCAGCGGGCGATCTCGGCTTGGGCCTGCTCGAGGCTGAAGCCGTACTGCGTCGCCCATTCTTGGATGTAACGCCCGAAGTCAGGCTTCGGTTGCGCCGCGTCTGGAGTGATCTGCTCCCTGGCTTGTGCAGCCATGTCGGCGATCAACTTTTCGATCCGATCGTCTGACCACCATTTCTTGGACCCGACCGGGAGCAGTCGCACATCGATTCGTTGACGCTCGCGGCTGTTCGGTACCCGGAGCTCGCCATCGAGCGGGTATTGGATTCGCCAGTCGTCCTTGGTGATCTGGAGGGTGATCCGCTCTCCCGGCCGGAAGGCCTCCGGCAAGGGGAGATTGAAGAGTCCTCCGGCCTTGGTGCGCTCGCTGTCGCCGGTTTCCTCTAGGGTGACCATGACACCCTCGGCGGGCGTGAGTTCATCCTGGGAGCCAACCAGCACGACACGACCCTTCAAGGTGATTCCGGCCACGCACAACGCTGGGCTCAGCAGGGATAGAAGCAGGAGTGAAAGACGGTGCGAGTGGGTCATGGTGTCTCCTTGAGGTCTATATCCAAACTGGTGTTACCGAGAGTCGCGTATTGCTCGTGGACTTGATAGCCGGGCTTGCGGGCCATGAGCTCGACGCTGGTCTGATCGGGTTTTTCGACCTGCAAGCGGAAGCGGCCGAGCGCATCGCTCTCGACAGTGAGTCCGTAAGCTGCGAGTGAGACCTGCACCCCTGATAGAGGCGCCCCCGAGTGGGCATTGCGGATGGTTCCGGCCAAGGCTTGTGGCTGCATCAGGGGGGGCGGGTAGCCGTTCTCTATAGATGACTGGCTCGAGGCTACCGGTGCCAAGGGGCTGAGCCACCAGCCCAGCACCAGAACGAACAAGGCCAGCCCGCCGCTTGCGCGTACGGCGAGATCGCCGAACCGGGAGGCCAGTGCGTCGAGGCGCAGTCCAATCTCCCCGCTCAGAAACCAGCCGAGCAAGCCGGCGAGCAACGCCGCACAGAGCGCCAGGATGCGCTGCTTGTACTCGGGCAAGCTCGCGGGTGCGAAGGTGAAGACGGCGACGAGGAAGAGCAGCAGCAAGCTGCCGAAGATCCAGACTCCGCGGGATAATGCGGCGGAGTCCACGAGCACTGCGGCGCCTCGTGTTGGCGCCATCTCGGCTACGTCAGGTCCTGGCCGATGTGCGGCGGGAGCCGGGCGTGGTGGCAGTCGCTTGAGAGGCCCGAGGCTCGGCTTGGCGGTGGTAGGCTGGCCGGTGAGAAGCCGGTAGAGCGCCTCGTACCCTTGATCGCCGGTCTCAATCCCGAAACGGTGCAGGCGGAATCGGTTCCAGCTGGCAACCACCGGCGGCAAGGCGTTCTCCGGTGTATCGTCGAGCAGGACCAGAACGAAGCGCTCGTTGGCTTTTGCTCGATACAAACTACCGTAGATCAGATCGCCTTCCCAGAACACGCCGCGACCCACGTCGTGCGCAATCTGCCCCTCGATGCGCCGACGGTACTCTAGGCTGCAGACCATCAGCACGAAGTCGGTGTTGGCCGGATCGAGGCGTTCCGCGCACCAGCGGGGCCAGTCGATGAGCTCATGACGATGAAACTGGTCCAGCTCAACGGCCAGGCCGTCCGTCGCGAGCGCATAGGCGAGTTCAAGCACCCGCGCCGTATGGTCGGCGTCGTACTGGGCGTAGCTAATGAAGATCCGTGGTGGGTGGGATAACGAATCACTGCCGCGCATAGGCGATCCCTGGCTGTCGTTTCCTCGGAATGATAATCGTGCGTCCGATGATTCGCATGCCCCAAATGGGTCGCGTCACGACCAGGGCTATCGCATCAAAGTATTCAGGGAAGGGGGCGCCCGCGTGACGATGGGCCGCTGATCAAGGCGCTGAACGCGCTGGCCGAGCGCCATCCATACGCCGGGTTCCGCAAGCGCTATGTGCGGCTACGCCGCGCCGGACATCCCTGGAACCACAAGCGGGTCTGGCGGGTGTATTGCGCGCTCAAGCTCAATCTGCAGCGTCGGCGCAAGCGGCTCTGGGCGCTCCGCCCGCCGCAACCGCTGGTGCAACCGATCCGTCCCAATCTGCAATGGTCGGCCGACTTCATAAGCAATGCGCTGAGCAGCGGCATGAGCGATCGCATCTTCAATCTCATGACGTTGATGCCGGAGAAAGGCCCTCGCGGCTGTTGGGTTGCCCATCGCTCAATGGCTATCGCGCCATCGCAGGGACGGCGCATCGGTGGGCAACCCAACCTACGGCGCTGGTGCTCAACTCGTTTGATCGGCTCCAGGCGTGAGGATGCGGCGCCAGCGTCGGCCGTCGTTGCGCAGCAGGTCGCCGGCGGCGGCGGGGCCCCAGGTGCCGGCGGCGTAGTTGGGGAAGTCGCGCGCCGGTAGCGCGGACCACACGTCCTGTACCGACTCGACGATCTCCCAGCCCTTCTCGACGGTGTCGGCGTGCTTGAACAGGGTGGCGTCACCGTGCATGCAATCGTAGATCAGGGTCTCGTAGCCGGTGGCCGGGGCGTTGCCGAAGTAGTCGGCGTAGCAAAAGTCCATGTTGACGGTGCCGACGCGCATCTTGGGTCCCGGGACCTTGGCGCCGAAGCTCATCTGGATGCCCTCGTTGGGCTGGATGCGCAGCACCAGCATGTCGGGGTCGAGCTGGTCGACATCGGTGTCCTTGAACATGATCTTGGGGGCGCGCTTGAACTGGATGACGACCTCGGTGTACTGGGCGTTGAGTCGCTTGCCGGTGCGCAGATAGAAGGGCACCCCGGCCCAGCGCCAGTTGTCCATGGTGAGCTTGAGCGCGGCGAAGGTCTCGGTGCGCGAGTTGGGCGCCACCCCGGGCGAGGAGCGGTAGGCCGGCACCCGCTCGCCGCTCGGCATCAGCCCCTCGCCGTATTGACCGCGCACGGCGTGGGTGAGGACCTGTTCCGGGGTGAGCGGCTGGAGCGCGTCGAGCACCTTGTTGATCTCGTCGCGTACCGCCTCGGAGTCGAACGAGTTGGGCGGTTCCATCGCCAGGAAGCCGAGCAGCACCAGCAGGTGGTTGGGGATCATGTCGCGCAGCGCGCCGGCCTTGTCGTAGTACTCGCCGCGGTGTTCGACCCCGACGGACTCGGCCACGGTGATCTGCACGTGATCGATGTGCTGGCGGTTCCACAGCGGTTCGATGAAGGCGTTGGCGAAGCGGAACACCATGATGTTCTGCACCGTCTCCTTGCCGAGGTAATGATCGATGCGATAGATCTGCTCCTCGTCGAGGTTCTGGTGGAGCATGCGGTTGAGCGCCTGGGCCGACTCCAGGTCGTCGCCGAAGGGCTTCTCGATGATCACCCGGCGCCAGTCGTCCGGGGTCTCGGTGGTGAGGCCGACGGCGCCGAGCAGCCGGGTGATGTCGCCGAACAACGCCGGTGGCACCGCGAGATAGAACAGATAGTTGCCGTCGGTGCCGCGCTCGGCGTCGATGCGGGTGAGGCGCTCGCAGAGCGCGACATAGCTTTCGCGCTCGGTGATGTTGCAGCGCATGTAGTGGATGCGCTCGCACAGCCGCTCCCAGACGTCCTGATCCCAGGCCGCGCCGACGTGGTTGCGTACCGCCTCGGCCATGCGGTCGCGGAAGGCCACGTCGTCGAGTTCGAGGCGGTCGACCCCGAGCACCGCGAAGGTCTCGGGCAGCAGCCCGCCGCGCGAGAGGTGGTAGAGCGCCGGGACCAGCTTGCGCCGGGTGAGGTCGCCACCGGCGCCGAAGATGATCATCACGTTCGGCGGCGCCGGCGGGGCGTTGTCGGAGGTCAGTCGTTGTTGCATGGGAATCGCTCCTTGATGGGCGGGGCGCTCAGGCGGACTTCTCGTGGTGACCGCCGAACTGGTAGCGCATCGCTGAGAGGATGCGATTGGCGAATTCCGCCTCGCCCTGGGAGTTGAAGCGCTCGTAGAGCGCGGTGGTGAGCAGCGGGGTCGGGGTGCCGGTCTCGATCGCGGCGATGCTGGTCCAGCGTCCCTCGCCGGAGTCCGACACCCGTCCGCTGAAGTTGCCGAGTTCGGCGTCCTCGGCGAGCGCGTTGGCGGTGAGATCGAGCAGCCAGGAGGAGACCACGCTGCCGCGTCGCCACAGCTCGGCGACCTCGGCCAGGTCGATGTCGTACTGGTAGTGCTCGGGGTTGGCCAGGGGTGCGGTCTCGGCGTCGGTGGCGCGCTCGGCGCGCCCGGCGCCGGCGTGGCGCAGCAGGTTGAAGCCCTCGGCATAGGCGGCCATGAGGGCGTATTCGATACCGTTGTGGACCATCTTGACGAAGTGTCCGGCGCCGCTCGGCCCGCAGTGGAGATAGCCCAGTTCGGCGCCGCGCGGCGGGCCCTCGCGTCCGGCGGTGCGGGGGATGTCGCCGGCGCCGGGGGCAAGATCGGCGAGGATGGGTTCGAGTCGGGCGACGGCCTCGGCCGCGCCGCCGACCATCAGGCAGTAGCCGCGCTCGCGCCCCCACACCCCGCCGCTGGTGCCGCAGTCGATGAAGTGGATGCCCGCAGGCGCGAGCCGCGCGGCATGGGCGATGTCGTCGCGGTAGTTGGAGTTGCCGCCGTCGATGATCGCATCCCCCGCCGCGAGCTGGGGTTCGAGCACGTCGATCACCGAGTCGACCACGCTCGCCGGGACCATGATCCAGACATGGCGGGGGGGGGCGAGTTGGGCGCACAGCTCGGCGATGTCCGCCGCGCCGCTCGCGCCGTGCTCGACCAGGGCGGCGACCGCCGCCGGGTCGCGATCGTAGACCACGCACTGGTGGCCGGCGGCGAGCAGTCGCTGCACCATGTTCGCGCCCATGCGGCCGAGTCCGATCATTCCGAGTTGCATCGTTGCGCCTCCGTTGGCAGTCGTGATCAGTGGAAGAAGCCCTCGAGCACCACCACGCCGTGCGCCTCAACCTCGAGTCGGGGTCGTTCGATCGGCGGTTGCGCGCCGGGGTCGAACACCCAGGGTTCGCGGGCGGTGTCCAGCGCCAGGTACCAGGTCATGCCGGCGATCGGCGGCAGCGCGAACTCGAGCGGCTCATTGCCCATGTTGAGCATCACATGCAGGGGCGACTCGCCCTCTTCAAGTCCGTCGAGGGTGAAGGCGAGGGCGTGGTTGCCGGGCGCGTCCCAGTTCGGCTGTTCGAGTCCGACCCCGTGCCAGCGGATGTCGGGCAGGGCGTGTCCGGGTGCGCGCTCGCCGGTGAGGAAGCGGTTGCGACACAGCGCCGGGTGACGGCGGCGTAGCGCGATCATGGCGCGTACGAAGTCGAGCATGGCGGCGCTGTCGTCGTGCATGCGCCAGTCGATCCAGCCGAGCGGGTTGTTCTGGCAGTAGGTGTTGTTGTTGCCCTGCTTGGTGCGCAGCAGCTCGTCACCGGCGTGGAGCATCGGCACCCCCTGGCTGAGCATCAGGATGGCGATGAAGTTGCGCGCCTGACGCCGGCGCAGGGCGAGGATGGCGGGGTCGTCGGTGGGGCCCTCGACGCCGCAGTTCCAGCTCAGGTTGTGGTCATGGCCGTCGCGGTTGTCCTCACCGTTGGCCTCGTTGTGCTTGTGATCGTAGCTGACCAGGTCGTAGAGGCTGAAACCGTCGTGACAGGAGACGAAGTTGATGCTGTTGGTCGGCAGCCGGGCGCGGCTCTCGTAGAGATCGCTGGAGCCGGCGATGCGGGTGGCGACCTCGGCCACCAGCCCGGGGTCGCCGCGCACGAAGCCGCGGATCACGTCGCGATAGCGTCCGTTCCATTCCGCCCAGCGGTAGCCGGGGAAGTCGCCGACCTGATAGAGCCCGACGGCGTCCCAGGCCTCGGCGATGATGTGGACGCGGTTGAGCGAGGGCGACAGCTCGATGGCCCAGAGCACCGGGGCGTGGTACTGCGGGTTGCCGTCCTCGCCCCGGGCCAGTGCGCTGGCGAGATCGAAACGGAAGCCGTCGACATGCATCTCGCGGGTCCAGTAGAGCAGCGAGTCGATGAGGAAGCGGGTGACGATCGGGTGGTTGCAGTTGAGGGTGTTGCCGCAGCCGGTGTAGTCGCGATAGCGGCGCCGGTCGATGAAGTCGAGGTGATAGTACATCTCGTTGCCGAGCGCCTTGAAGCTGATGGTCGGACCGTCCTGGCCGCCCTCGGCGGTGTGGTTGAAGACCACGTCCATGATCACCCCGATGCCGGCGCGATGCAGCGCCTTGACCAGGTTGCGGAACTCGTCGCGGGCCTGACTGACATCGACGGCAAAGCCCGGATGGGGGGCGAAATAGCTGTGGGTGCTGTAACCCCAGAAGTTCTCCAGCCCGCGTGCGGCGGTCGCCGGGGGCACGTCCTGGGTGTCGAAGGCCATCACCGGCATCAACTCGACATGGGTGATGCCGAGCGACTGCAGATAGGGGATCTTCTCGATTACGCCGAGGAAGCTCCCCGGGTGCACCACCCCGGAGGAGGGGTGGCGGGTGAAGCCACCGACGTGCATCTCGTAGATCACCGAGGCGTTGAGCGGGATGTGCAGCGGATGGTCTCCCTCCCAGTCGTAGCGGTCGCGCACCACCTGGGCGCGCATCGCGGTGGCGGTGTTGTCGCCCGGCCGGCAGGCGGTGGCGCGGTCCCACAGCAGGTCGCTGACCGTAGTCGCCCAGGGGTCGAGCAGCGCCTTGTCGCCGTCGAGCCGACAGCCGGTATCGCGGGTGTCGCAACTGCCTCGTACCCGCCAGTTGTAATAGGTTCCGTCGGGCAGGTCTTCGACGAAGACGTGCCAGAAGAAGAAAGTGCGGTTGACCCTGGGATCGAGCGCGATCACCTCGTCGGGTTCGGTGCCGTCGGCTTGATCGAACAGCAGCAGCTCGATGGACTCGGCGTAGCGCGAGAAGACGCAGAAATTGACGCCGCCCTCCATGGGGGTTGCGCCGGTGTTGTCCCAGACACCGGGTTGCACGGAAGATTTGTGTCGCGTCATGGTACGGCTCCTGCGTTTGATCACTGCTGCTCGGCCCCTCCCGGTCGTCACCGGCGCAATGGTCCTGGCTGCCTGTCTGCTTCCTTCGGGGCTGCTCTCGGTTCCGCTCGAGGGCGGTCGCATCCCAGCGCTGCGGAGCAGTGTCCCGCCGCTCTTTGCAATCCGTCCCGATTGATCGGTCCGGCGTCTTGAAGTCTAGACCCTGATGAGGAAGTTCGCTCGATACGAAGGGGTCAGATTGAAAAAGATGCGCCCGGGCGATAATTAAAAAGACATGAACCGATCCAGGCACGCGCTCCTTCCGCTGCTGGTGCTCTGTCTGCTCGCCCTCCAGGCGCAGACGGTGGCCGCACGCGCGCTCGACTGTCTTCACTTCGGTGCGCCCGCCGCCGAGATCGGTTGTCCCGGCCACCCCCAGCCCGCAGGCGGGATCGACCAACAACCCACTGCGCACGGGGGCGGGGGAACCCCCCTCGACTGTGCCAAGTGCGCGCTGGCGCTCACCCTCGGCGTGCTGCAGGCGCCACCGACGACCCTGCCGCTGCAGCTCGCCGACCGTGGCGCGGTACATCGGCCGCGTCCCCCCGTGCACTTCTACCTGCACGACCCCGAGCATCTGCTGCGTCCACCGCGGACCGACTGACACCGACCCGATCCATCGCGGGGTCTCGATCGATCCCGTGCCGATTCAGTTCAGTGTCTGCGGGGCACGCCTGGTGCGTGTCCCCCGAGGTATGACCCATGTCTCAACGTCACCCATCCCCCGGAGGCGGCGCGCTGGCGCGCCACCTCCTACCGTCGCTGCTAGTGCTGGCGCTCGCCGGTTGCGGCGACGCCCCCTCCGCCACGCCGCCCGCGACGGAGCCCGAGCACGAACATGAACACGGCGCCGAGGCGGCGCACGCGGTGCGGTCGCTCGAAACCCGCTATGTCTGCCCGATGCACCCGCAGATCGTGCGCGAGGCCCCCGGCACCTGCCCGATCTGCGGTATGGATCTGGTGGAGAAGGCGCTCGACCCCCTGGCCGGGCGCGGCCCCGAGGTGCGGCTTGCTCCGGGGCTGGCGCAGACGCTCGGGGTGCGCACCGCCGAGGTCGAGCGCGGCACCCTGTGGAAGTACGTGCGCACTCCGGGGCGGATCACTTATGACGAGACCCGACTGGCGCATCTCCACCCGCGTGCGCCGGGCTGGATCGAGGGGTTGAGCGTGCGCGCCCTCGGCGAGCCGGTCGGCGCCGGGCAGGAACTCGCCGAACTCTATGCCCCGGAGATCCTTTCGGCCCAGGTCGATTTCCTGCTCGCACTCGCGCCCCAGCCCGAGGGCGTGGCCCGGGTGCGGGTCGATCAGGCACGCAACATCCTCCGTCTGCTCGACGTCCCCGAGGCCGACATCCGCGCCATCGAGCGCAGCGGCGAGACCCGCCAGACGGTGCCGGTGCTGGCGCCGATCGACGGCGTGGTCACCGAGATGAAGGCGCGCGAGGGGATGTACGTCACCGCCGCCGATGCCATGTACACCATCGCCGACCTCAGTCGGGTGTGGGTGCTGGCCGATGTCTTCGAGCACCAGATCGACTGGATTGCCCCCGGCCAGGGCGCCGAGATCCGGGTCCCGGCCTATCCCGGACGCAGTTGGGAGGGCGAGGTCGACTATCTCTACCCGGCGCTCGATCCGCAGACGCGCACCCTGCGGGTGCGACTGGTGTTCGACAACCCCGAGGGTCTGCTGCGCCCCAACATGTTCGCCGAGGTGGTGATCTACGGCGGTCCCAGGCGCGATGTGCTGAAGATCCCCGCCGAGGCGCTGATCGAGACCGGCACCGCCACCCGGGTGGTGCGCGCACTCGACGACGGGCGCTTCGCCCCGGTCGAGGTGGTCGTGGGGATGCGGCGCGAGGGCGAGGTCGAGATCCTCTCCGGGCTCGACGCGGGCGATCGCGTGGTGACCTCGGGGCAGTTCCTGCTCGACTCCGAATCGAGCCTGCGCGCCGGACTCGACCGGCTCTCGGGCCAGACGCCGGGAGGGCACGATCATGCCGGTCACTGATCCCCGTCACCGCCCGGAGGTGTCGCGATGAAGGCCGTGATCCTCTGGTCGATCCGTCAGCGGATGCTGGTACTGCTCGGCGCGCTGGCGCTCGCCGTCTGGGGCGCGCAGGCGCTGCGCACCACGCCGCTCGATGCCATCCCCGATCTCTCCGACGTGCAGGTGATCGTGCGCACCAGCTTCCCCGGCCAGTCGCCGCGGGTGGTCGAGGAACAAGTCACCTATCCGCTCACCACCACCATGCTGGCCGTCCCCGGCGCCAAGGTGGTGCGCGGTTACAGCTTCTTCGGCGACAGCTATGTCTATGTGCTGTTCGAGGACGGCACCGATCTCTACTGGGCGCGCTCGCGGGTGCTCGAGTATCTCAACCAGGCCGCCGCGAGCCTCCCCGAGGGCGTCCAGCCCCGGCTCGGGCCGGATGCCTCCGGGGTCGGCTGGATCTACAGCTATGCCCTGGTCGATCGCAGCGGTCGGCACGACATCGCCGAGCTGCGCAGCCTCCAGGACTGGTTCCTCAAGTTCGAGCTGCAGGCGGTGCCGGGGGTGGCCGAGGTGGCCACGGTCGGCGGCATGGTGCGCCAGTACCAGGTAGTGGTCGATCCCGATCGGTTGCGTGCCTACGGCATCCCGCTGGCGCGGGTGGCCGAGGCGCTGCGCGCGGCCAATGCCGAGGTTGGCGGCTCGGTGCTGGAGCTGGCCGAGGCCGAGTACATGCTCCGCACCCGCGGCTATTTGCGCGGGGTCGAGGACATCGAGACCATCCCGCTGGGCGCCACCGAGGGCGGCACCCCGATCCTGCTGCGTGACCTGGCGCGGGTGCGGATCGGGCCGCAGATGCGCCGCGCGGTGGCCGATCTCGACGGCGAGGGCGAGGTTACCGGGGGGATCGTGGTGATGCGCTCGGGCGAGAACGCGCTGGCCACCATCGCCGCCGTCGAGGCGCGACTCGATGCGCTCGCCGCCGGGCTCCCCGAGGGCGTGGAGATCGTCGAGACCTACGACCGCTCGCGGCTGATCCGCGCCGCCGTCGACAACCTCGGCGACAAGCTCGTCGAGGAGTTCGTCGTCGTCGCCCTGGTCTGCGTGCTCTTTCTCGTCCACCTGCGCTCGGCGCTGGTGGCCATCGTCAGCCTGCCGCTGGGGGTGCTGGCCGCCTTCCTGGTGATGAACGCACAGGGGATCAACGCCAACATCATGTCGCTCGGCGGTATCGCCATCGCCATCGGTGCCATGGTCGATGCCGCCATCGTGATGGTGGAGAACGCCCACAAGCACCTCGAACGCGCCGGCCCCGGCATCGATCGCGCCGCTCACTGGCGGGTGATCGGCGAGGCGGCCACCGAGGTCGGACCGGCGCTGTTCTTCTCGCTGTTGATCATCACCCTGAGCTTCCTGCCGGTGTTCGCGCTCGAGGCGCAGGAGGGACGGCTGTTCGCGCCCCTGGCCTATACCAAGACCTATGCGATGGCCGCCGCGGCGGGGCTCGCCGTCACCCTGGTGCCGGTGCTGATGGGCTATCTGGTGCGTGGCCGCATCCCGCGCGAGCAGGCCAATCCGCTCAACCGCGTGCTGATCGCCGGCTACCGGCCCGTGCTCGGCGCGGTGCTGCGCCGCCCGCGCTCGACGCTGGTGGCCGCCGGGATGCTGCTCTACAGCAGCCTGATCCCGCTCGGCGGGGTGGGCGTGCTGCTTGCGCCGCTCAAGTGGCCCTTCCAGCTCGTCTCGGCGGTAGTCGAGACCCCGCTCGCCGAACGCGCCGAGGCCCGGGTGGGGCAGTGGCAGCAGGCGCTCGCCGAGGGTTGGCGCGCGCACCTCGGCGCGCTGCCGGTGATCGGCGGTTGGGATCGCGGGCTGGGCTCGGAGTTCATGCCCGAGCTCGACGAGGGCGATCTGATGTACATGCCGACCACGCTGCCCGGGATCTCGATTGGCAAGGCGCGCGAGCTGTTGCAGCTCACCGACCGGCTGATCGCCTCGGTGCCCGAGGTCGAGCGGGTGTTCGGCAAGGTCGGGCGCGCCGAGACCGCCACCGACCCGGCGCCGCTGACCATGATCGAGACCTTCATCCATCTCAAGCCGCGCGAGGCGTGGCGCGAGGGGATGACGCTCGCGCGGCTGATCGACGAACTTGACGAACGCGTCCAGGTGCCCGGCGTGACCAACGCCTGGGTGATGCCGATCAAGACCCGCATCGACATGCTCGCCACCGGCATCAAGACCCCGATCGGGGTGAAGATCTCGGGGCCGGATCTGGCCGAGATCGAGCGGCTGGGCCAGGCGCTGGAGCCGATCCTGATGGGGATCGAGGGCACGGTCTCGGCCTATTCCGAGCGTGTCGCCGGGGGGCGCTATGTCGAGATCCGCCCCGACCGTCTGGCCGCCGCGCGCGTCGGGCTGAACATCGACGACATCAACCAGGTGGTGGCCGCCGGGATCGGCGGCATCGAGGTCACCCGCACCGTCGAGGGGCTGGAGCGCTATCCGGTCAATCTGCGTTTCCCGCGCGATCGGCGCGCCGATCTCGAGGCGCTGCGGGAGCTTCCGATCGTCACCCCGAGCGGGGCGCAGGTCGCGCTCGGGCAGGTCGCCGAGGTGGTGATCGTCGACGGACCGCCGCTGCTCAAGAGCGAGAACGCGCGGCTCACCGGCTGGACCTTCGTCGACATCCGCGGTCGTGATCTCGGCGGCTATGTCGCCGAGGCGCGGGCGCGGGTGCAGGAGGCGCTGGCGCTGCCGCCGGGCTACGCGCTCGACTGGTCGGGCCAGTACGAGTCGATGGAGCGCGCCCAGGCGCGGCTGGCGCAGGTGCTGCCGCTGACCCTGGCGATCATCCTGGTGCTGCTCTATCTCGCCTTCGGCTCGCTCGGGCGAGCACTGCTGGTGCTCGGCTCGCTGCCGCTGGCGCTGGTCGGCGGGCTGTGGCTGATCTATCTGCTCGACTACAACCTCTCGGTGGCAGTCGCGGTGGGCTTCATCGCCCTGGCCGGGGTGGCGGCGGAGTTCGGCGTGGTGATGCTGGTCTATCTCGACGCGGCGCTCGCGCGCCGCCGCGCCGAGGGACGGCTCGATGACCGCGCGGCGCTCCACGCCGGGCTGATCGAGGGCGCAGTGCTGCGCATCCGTCCCAAGGCGATGACGGTGGCGACCATCTTCGCCGGGTTGCTGCCGATCATGCTCGGCGCCGGGGTCGGCTCGGAGGTGATGCGCCGCATCGCCGCGCCCATGGTCGGCGGCATGATCACCGCGCCGCTGCTCAGCCTGCTGTTGCTGCCGACGGCCTACGCCCTCTGGTACCGGCGCGGGCTGCGCTGAGCGGGGCCGCGTCCGGGGCGCCTAGCGCGCGAGCCCGGGCGCGGCCTTGACGATCAATCCGCCGGTCGGCACCCCGATGTCGTCGGCGATCACCCCGCACTTGGCCTGGAGCAGGAAGACGATGGGCGCCTCGACCTCGCTCAGGCTCTCGTAGTTGGCCTGCCCCTTGGCGATGATCAGCGGCGCGGCGGCGAAGCGCGCGCCGAACGCGGCCGAGCAGCGATCGAGCAGGGTGCCGACGGCGTCCGAGCCGTTGTCGACGAGGCTGGCGCAGCCGTCGAGCCCGGCGTCGCGTGCGTCCTCCAGGGTGGCGTCGTTGATCGCCGGGCCGCCCTTGCAGACATAGGTCACCGGCTGGTCGAGCTGCTCGATCAGGGCGCGGTCGAACACCGTCTCGCCGGCGTTGTCGCCGAGATAGAGCACCCGGTCGACGCGTGCGAGCGCTGCGCGCAGCACCGCCAGGTCGTCGATGGCGAAGGGCTGGCGCAGCACCCGATCGAGGGTGGCCTCGAGGTCGTAGTGCTCGAACACCCCGAAGTCGATGATGTTGCCCGCGATCGCGCCGCGCACCGCCGTCTCCAGCGGATCGGCCGAGGCGGCGATGGCGGCGACCAGCCGTGGGTAGAGGTCGAGGGCGCGGCGCGTCGCCTCCTGCTTGGCCGCGAGATAGGGATCGACGGCGCCGGTGCGGGTGCGCACCAGACGGTGGATGGTCTCGGCCATCCGTGGCGGCGTGGTGTTGAGCGGCAGCTTCTGCAACTCGGCCATGCTCTCGACCAGGATCGCGTGCTGCAGCGCCTGATCGGCGCCGGCGCGCCGCGCCGCGCTCAGCGCCTGGCGCAGGAAGCAGGGATAACAGTCGAGATGGGTGTGCATGGCGGTTTCGTCGGTTGCTGGCAGGGAGCAGCGACCCTAGCACGGGGTGGCGACGCGGCGCCTTGACGACTGTCGCCGCGCGCTGCCCGACTATGCTTCTTGGTGCAGGGGTGTGTCGCAGCGGATCGGCAGCATCAGGAGGTCGTCATGAACCAGGAACCCTCGTCCCTCGAACCCTCGCTCAGCGAATTGCTCGCGGCCCTGACCGATGCCGTCGGTCGGGGCGATCGTGCGCGGGCGCAGGCCCTGGCGCTCGAGATCCGTCAGCGGCTGGTGGCCGAGTCGGCGTGGCTCGACGAGGCCGAACGCCAGGTCGGCGCGCTGCTGGCCGGTCTCGATCGCCAGTCGCCCATCATCGTGCGTCTGGCGGGTGATCTCGGCGCGTCGTCGTGGCCGCTTGCGACCGACGACAGACACTTCGTCGTCGACAGGGGGCAGGCACCCCAGCGCGCTGGCATCCCGGCGTGGTCCATGACCACAGCCGCCCCGGCTACCGGCGAGGTCTATCCGGTGTGGTTCGGCACCAACCGCCGCCCGGACGGGGCGGGGGGCTATGGCGGCGAGCGCGACACCCAGGTCCACTATGGTCGGGCGCTGGTCCAGGTCCCCGAGGCGCATCGCTTCGGCGAGACCGGCAGTGGTTTCTGGACCCGTTTGCTGCGTCTCGACCTGCGCGACGACCGGCTGCGGCTGCGCGCCGTCGAGTCGCGCACGCCCGCGGCCTGCCTCGCCGAGGTCGCGGCGACCGTGGCGGCGGCGCGCGAGGCCGGCGAGCAGGCCCAGGCAATGGTCTATCTGCACGGCTACAACACCAGCTTCGAGGAGGCGGCGATCCGCGCCGCGCAGATCGGCTATGACCTCAAGGTGCCGGCCACCGCCTTCTTCAGCTGGCCCTCGCAGGGGACTCTCGCGGCCTATCCCGCCGACGAGGCGGCGATCGAGGCGAGCGAGCGACTGATCGCCGACTTCCTCGTCGCGTTCGCCCGCGACTGCGGTACCGACCGGGTGCACCTAGTCGCGCACAGCATGGGCAATCGTGGTCTGTTGCGGGCGTTGCAGCGGATCGCGGCAGGGGCCGGGGAGGCGGGGGTGCGCTTCGCACAGGTGTTTCTCGCCGCGCCCGACGTCGATCGTGACCTCTTCCTCGATCTCGCCAGACTCTATCCGCGTCACAGCGAGCGCACCACGCTCTATGCCTCCGCCGCCGATCGCGCGGTGCACCTCTCCTCCAGACTCCACGGCGCGCCGCGTGCGGGCTATTTCGAGCCCTATACGGTGGTGCCCGGGGTGGATACGGTGGCCGTGCCCGACTTCGACCTCGACCTGCTCGGCCACGGTTATTTCGCCCAGGCCGAGGCGTTGCTGCACGATCTCTTCGAGCTGATGCGCCACGACAGCGCGCCGGCGGCGCGACAGCGTCTGCGTCCACTCGACGGGGCTGGCGCCGGGGTCTGGTCATTGGTCAGATAGTGCTTGAGGATCAAAGGACTGGCCCCATGAATGATCACCTCATCACCAATCAGTCTCCGTGAGCTGTATCAGTACCCGGGACGGATCGAACACAGGGAGGAGCGAGATGACTGAGCCGACTTGCGTGATCCTGGTCGAGGGGGACGCCGAGCTGCGGACCTCCCTCGCCAAGGCCCTCGGGGACGCCGGCTGTACGGTCGCAACCGCGCCCGACGGACTGTCCTTCTATCGTCAACTCAGCGAGCAGAACTTCGCCGTGGTGGTCGTCGATCTCACGCTGCCGGATCAGCCGGGACAGGTGCTGATCGATTACGCCAGACGGCAGACCGCGAGTGCCATCGTTGCCATCGGCGCGCGTGGTGAGGTCGAGATCCGGGTCGGCTGCTATCAGGCCGGAGCCGATCTGTTCCTGCAGACGCCGGTCGACCCACAGGAGTTGGCCGCCGCCGTCTCCAACCTGGCGCGACGCCATGTCCAGCTCCGCGATGCCGCGCAGCGTCTCGTCGGCTGGCGCTTGCAGGTGCATCGACGGGCGTTGGACATCCCCGGCGCCGGCACCCTGGAACTCAGTCCACGCGAGTGTCAGCTGCTCGACCTGCTCTCGCCCGGGTCGGGTGCCGCAGTGCGGCGTTGCGAGCTGCTCGATCGGCTCTATGCGCGGCGCGACGAGAGTGCTGAGCGCGCGCTCGAGACTCTGGTTCGCCGTACCCGACGCAAGATCGCCGGCCATCATCCGGGGCCGAGCCCCATCCTCACCCAGCACGGTGTCGGCTATGCCTTCGCCACCCCGCTGATGCGGACCTGAGGCCTTGGTCAGAACCGGTCAGACAGGGACGGTTCCCGTGGGTTGAACGACGCTGGCCGGCCTGTCAACGTGCAGCCGGCGTCCGGGATCGTCCCGGCGCTCACGACAACCACAATGGAGAAACCGGGATGAAGACCTTCAGCGCAGTGGCAGTGATGGCCCTGGTCTGTGCCACCTCGGGGGCGGCGCTCGCCGAGGACATGGAGAAGGGGGTGAACGCCTTTCGCGCCTGCTACGCCAGCGACATTCCATCGGGGATGACCGGCGCGCCGGAGCTGACCATTCAGGTGGTGGTCGACTCCCAGCCCGAGCACAAGGCGATGGGGATGGGCAAGGTGACCTGGGGTTCGGTGCAGGGCTTCGAGCCGATGGAGACCGAGATCAGCGGCCCCTGGTACTACATGTGCACCATGAGCGCCTGCTCGATCCGCTTCGACTTCTCCGGCGAGGGGCTGGACGGCATGCTGGTGGCGACCAACTGGGGCTCGCCCGGCACCTTCAAGTACAGCTTCAACGACGGCGACATGGTCGAACAGAAGGCGATGGTGTGTAACTGATCTGGATCAGCCTCCAGCGGCCAGCCGACAGCCTCCGGTGGAGAAGCGTGGCTGACCGCTGGAAGCTGATCGCTCATTTTTCAGCCTCCAGCGGCCAGCTGACAGCCTCCAGTGGGGAGGGCCAACGTCATGATTTGGCGACAGTGGCGTGCATACTGCCGCGATGGCGAGAGAAGACGTCCCGCTGGTAGCTGACGACTGGATGCTTACCGCTTTATCCCTTCGCGTCCTTTGCGGTTCGAGTCAGCTTCCAGCGATCAGCATCCAGCCTCCAGTATCGGTGTGCGGTCGACCGCAACGCGACGAGACGAAACGAAACAAGTCAGCCTCTTCACTGGCGGCTGGCGGCTGGCGGCTGGCGGCTGGCGGCTGGCGGTTCGGCCGATGGGCACGCTGCGCTTTGCCCATCCTACCGGCTGGCGGTTCAGCCGAGCCCCATCTCCTCGAGCAGCTCATCGCTGCGCATCACCTGGCAATAGATCATGTTGAGGATCTCCAGCTCGTGCTGGTGCAGGCTGTCGCTGCCGGCGGCGCAACAGTCCTCGAGAAGGATGACGTGGAAGCTCTCGTCGGCGAGGCTGCGCACCGTCGAGGAGACGCACTGGTCGGTGTAGATGCCGGTGACGATGACGTTGCGGATGCCCATGTTGTTGAGCACCAGACGCAGGTTGGTCCCGGTGAGGGCGCTGTCGGTGGTCTTGGTGACGACGATCTCGCCCGGCTCCGGAGCCAGCTCCGGGACGATCTGCGAGGCCGCGGTGTCGAGCGGCATCAGCAGATTGTTCCAGCCCGGCAGCTTCTGGCTCAGCGAGCGGTCGCGACCGTCTTCGAGTAGACAGGCGATGCGGGCGTGGATGACGTCGATTCCGGCGGCGCGGAAGCGTTGCTGGAGGGCGCGGAGGTTGGGGATCAAGGTCTCGCGCATACGTTGCTGGAAGGGGGCCCAGCGGGCGCGTTCTTCGGGGTCGTCGGCGAGCACCATGCCGTAGTTCTGCACGTCGATGCAGAGCAGCGCGGTCTCCTCGGGGGAGAGCGGCGGGAGTTCCGGTGCGGGCGCCTTGGCGTAGTAGAAGGAGCGGTGTCGCGTCTTCCAGGTCATGCGCGGGACCTCCTTGGATGCGCGGGCGGGGTGCCATGCGGCTTGTCCCCAGAACCTGTGGTTCGTTCTGTGGATAAGTTGTGACGAGTTGCGCTAGGTCGTTGAGATAAAAGCGGCCGAGACGGACTGGTCGAATCCTGTCCACCAGAGGCTAATCTCTAAGCGTAGTCCAGAAAGATCACACTCACCAGTGATCCAGGACAAGCATGGGCGAGAAGGGGGGCCAGCGACCAGCGGGATTGAACCGCTAAGCCGCCAAGAGCGCGAAGGTGAAGAAAGGCTTCCAGCCGCCAGCCTCCAGTGAGGGGCAGTGTTGTCTCGTCGCGGTTGACCACACACCGACACTGGAGGCTGGTCGCTTTCTTCGCGTCCTTTGGGTCTTTGCGGTTCAATCTCCCGGCGGCTGTCGGCTACTGCAGGGCCGGGACTAACTGCTGTCGTCGTCGTGCGGTGGCGACCAGGGTGATGCCGAGCATCACCGCCGCGGCGGTCAGGCCGGCGAGCAGTCCCAGCCACAGACCGGCCGGTCCGCGTGCCGGGCCGAACAGATCGGTGAGCGCGAGGCTGTAGCCGATCGGCAGGCCGATGGCCCAGTAGGCGATCAGGGTGATGATCATCGGCGTGCGGGTGTTCTGGTAGCCGCGCAGGGCGCCGGCGGCGGTCACCTGGACGGCGTCGGAGAGCTGGTAGAGCGCGGCATAGACGATCAGCTGGGTGGCCACGGCGATCACCGCCGGGTCCGGGGTGTAGAGCCGCGCGACCCAGTCACGTCCGAGCAGGATCAGCACGGCTGAGCAGCAGGCCAGGGTCAACGCCGTGCCCAGTGCGACCCGGGTGCTGAAGCGCGCCTCCCGGATCGAGCCGCGTCCGAGCGCCTGACCGACTCGTACCGTGGTCGCCATCGACAGCGACAGGGGCACCATGAAGATCAGGGTGGAAAAGTTGAGCGCGACCTGGTGTCCGGCCACCACCACCGGTCCGAGACCGCCGATGAGCAGGGCGATGACGGCGAAGATGCTGGCCTCGGCGAATACCGCGATGCCGATCGGTACACCGAGCGCGAGCAGTGCGCCGAGGGTGGCGAGGTCGGGGCGCTCGATCCGGGCGAAGGGGGCGTAGCGATGATAGCGCGGCGCGAGCGCGATCCAGAGCGCCAAACCGGCGAGCATGAACCACATCACCAGCGCCGTGGCCCAGCCGCAGCCGACACCACCGAGCGCTGGTAGCCCGAACCAGCCACCGTGGATGAAGACATGGTTGGCCGGGATGTTGAGCAGCAGCCCGAGCAGTCCGAGGACCATGTAGGGACGCGGCTGTCCCAGCCCGTCGCAGAAGCTGCGCAGCACCTGAAACAGCGCCGCCGCCGGGAAGCCGAACGCGACCGCCTGCAGATAGCCCATGGTCGGGGCGATCAGCTCGGGGTCGATCCGCATCACCTCCAGCAGAGGTTGCGCCGAGGCCAGCACCGCGGCGGCGAGTGCTCCGAGCGCGAACGCCAGCCACAGCGCCTGACGCACCAGCGGCCCGGTCGCGCCCAGTCGTCCGGCGCCGACGAGGTGGGCGACCTTGGGGGTGGTGGCCATCAGCACCCCGTTCATCAGCAGGAAGACCGGGATCCACACCGAGTTGCCGAGCGCCACCGCGGCGAGATCGCGCGCCCCGACCCGACCGGCCATCAGGGTGTCGACGAAGCCCATCGCGGTGTGCGAGAGCTGGGTGATGAGGATCGGCCAGGCCAGGGCGATCAAGGCGAGGAACTCGACGCGGACACGTCGGGCGGTGGTGCGCTGGGAAGACATGAAAACCGTCTTGAAAAACAGTTAATTATCTTCTCTTTGCCTGGAGGTTGTCAATCGCTGCGAAACGTGTATTTGCTGGCGACCAGCGACCAGCGACCAGCGACCAGCGACCAGCGACCAGCGACCAGCAGGATTGAACCGCAAAGCCGCAAAGTGCGCGAAGATGAAGAAAGGCTTCCAGCTGCCAGCCACCAGTGAGGGGGCAGGGTTGTCTCGTCGCGTCGCGGTCGACCGCAAATCGACACTGGAGGCTGCTTGCTGGAGGCTGGTCGCGTCCTTTGCGGTTCAATCTCTTGTCGGTTTGAGTCTCCGCACTGACTTGCACGCGGCGAGTGTAATGCTATAACGTCCCGCGCTCTGTCTTGCGATTTCTCAACGCCTCTTCCATGCCGTCTCCGATCCATCCACACCCCCGTCGTGCGCGTGGCCCATTGGCTGCGTTGCTGCTCGGTGTCGTGTTGTTGTGGGCGCAGACGGCGCTGGCGGCGCATCAGCTCGAGCACCTGGTCCACGATCACGATGGCCCCTGTCTGATCTGTCTGGGGGGCGTCGGGATCGGCTCGCCGCTCGGGGCCTCGCCGCTGTCGCTGTATCAGGTCCGCCTGTGCGAGGCCGGACGGCTGTGCTCGGCGCCGCTTGTTTGGCCGGATGCGCGCTCCTTCCTGCCTCAGCGCGCTCGCGCGCCCCCCGGTTCGGTTCGCTGTTGATCGCTGTGACGTTTTCGATCACCCGCTGGTGACCGTTGGCGTCCTTGTGCTCCACCCAATGATCAGGAACCGAAGCCATGTCCACACCGAACCTGGTGCGTGGCGGAGCGGGCGCGCTCGCGCTGCTGCTGCCGCTGTGTGCCACAGCCACGACCGATGATGCCGAGATCGCCGAGCTGCGCGCGATGATCGAGGCGATGAAAGGTCAGTACGAGACCCGTATCCAGTCGCTCGAACGCCGTCTCGCCGAGGCCGAGTCGCGGACGCCGCCACGGGCGACCGCCGCCCCCAGTGGCACCGAGTCGCGTCCGATGCGCGCGCCCGTGGTGCACCAGGCGCCGACACCCGCGCCGACGCGTGGCGCGCTGAGCGCGGCCAATGCCTTCAATCCGCAGATCTCGGTGATCCTCGACGGCAACTACTATCACGACGACCTCGATGGCGAGGGCTCGGGCCTGGTCGGCCAGGCCTTCCAGCCCTCCGGCGGCGACCATCACGATCACGACCACGCCGGTCACAGCCACGGCACCTTCGACAACGGCTTCAATATGCGCGAGGCGGAGCTGAGCTTCACCGCGACCATCGACCCCTATTTCGACGCCGCCATGCACATGGCCGTCGACAGCGACGGCAACGTCGAACTCGAGGAGGCCTATCTGCAGACCCGCGCGCTGCCGCACGGGCTGCGGGTCAAGGCCGGACGCTTCCTCAGCGGCTTCGGCTACGCCAACGCCCAGCACCCGCACCAGTGGGCCTTCGTCGACCAGAACCTGCCCTATCTCAACCTGCTCGGGGTGCACGGTCTGCAGGACACCGGGGTGCAGCTGACCTGGCTGCCGGCGCTGCCGGTCTACACCCTGGTCGGGGTCGAGGCGCTGCAGGGCGATCAGGAGCGCTTCGGCGCCACCTTCGGCGACGAGACCCTGGAATCGCTCGGGCTCGACGAGGCCGGCGACGGCCCGCGGCTGTGGACCGCCTTCGCCAAGATCGCCCCCGACCTCGGCGACCAGCACGCGCTGCAGTTCGGTGTCTCCTTCGCCCATGGCGACCGTCAGCAGGAGCTGCACGCCCATACCCATGGTCATGACCACGACGCCGAGGTGCACCAGACCGCGCTCGACGGCGACGCCGATCTCTGGGGTGTCGATCTGGTCTACGCCTATGACGCGCCTGGCTACGGCGGCAAGGGCGACCTGCGGCTGCAGAGCGAGTATCTGCGCTCGATCAAGGACCTCGACATCATCGCCAGCGCCCATCCCGAGCAGCTCGGCGAGCGGCGCACCTTCACCACCGACGGGCTCTACGCCCAGCTCACCTATGGGATCGCGCCGCGCTGGACCCTGGGGCTGCGCTATGACGTGCTCGGCCTGACCAACAGCGTCGGTGGCGACGCCGATGCCGACTACGGCAGCTCCGAGCGCTGGACCCTGGGGCTGACCTGGGGGCTGACGGAGTTCTCCCAGTTGCGCGCGCAGTACGCCCGCAACGACATCCTGGTAGCCGAGGATACGCGCGAGCGCTTCGACGCCTTCTATCTGCAGTTCCTGATGAGCATGGGCAGCCACGGCGCCCACGCCTTCTAGTGCCCCGGAGGAACGCCATGAACAGATCCCTGATGATCCGCGCGGGCGTGCTGCTCGCGGCCCTGGTCGCGCTACCGGCGCAGGCGCTCGAGGTGGTGGCCACCAGCCCGAGCATGGGCGCGCTGGTGCGCGCGGTCGGCGGCACGGACACCGCACTGACGGTGCTCTCCGGGCCCGAGCGCGACCTGCACCGGTTGCAGGCGCGCCCGAGCATGATCGGCGCGCTGCGCCGTGCCGATCTGGTGGTGGCGGTCGGTGCTGAGCTGGAGATCGGCTGGTTGCCGCTGGCGATCGCCAGCGCCGCCAACCCGGCGATCCGCCCCGAGACCCCGGGCTATTTCGAGGCCGCCGCCCAAGTCGCGCTGCTCGATGTCGGCACTCCGGCCGATCGCGCGCTCGGTGACGTCCACCCGCTCGGCAATCCGCACCTCAACCTCGATCCGCTGCGCATGGCGACGGTGGCGCGGGCGCTGGCCGAGCGCATGGCCGCCCTCGACCCGGCCGGTGGCCCCGACTATCGCGCCGGCGCCGCGCGCTTTGCCGCCGCCGTCGAGCGGCGCCTGCCGGCGTGGTCGGCGCGGCTCGACGGCGCGCCGGGCGCGGTGCTCCACCACCGCGACGGCGTCTATCTGCTCGATCGCTTTGGCGTGCCGCTGCTCGGCACCATCGAGCCGGTGCCCGGGGTGCCGCCGAGCGGTCGTCAGCTGAACGCGCTTACCGAGCGGCTGCGGGGCCAGGCCGGGGTGGTGATCCACGCGCCGTATCAGCCGGCACGCCCGGCCGAACGGCTCGCCGCCGCGCTCGACTGGCCGGTGGCGGTGCTGGCGCTGGAGCCGGCGCGAGAGGCCGACGGCGCGGCCTATCTGGCGCACATCGACCGCTGGGTCGAGGTGCTCGCCGGGGCGGCGCGGCGATGAGCGAGTCGCTGTTGCGGCTCGACGGACTGGTCGCGGGCCATCGCGCGCCCGTGGTCGGTCCGCTCTCGTTCGCCCTGGGGCGTGGCGAGGTGCTGGGGCTGTGGGGCGGCAACGGCAGCGGCAAGTCGACCCTGCTCAACGCCATCGCCCGCGCCGCGCGGGTGTTCGCCGGGACGATCCGGCGCGCGCCCGGGTTGCGCCTGAGCTATCAGGAGCAGCGCCCGGTGCGTCTTGACCCCATGCCAATGACCGGCGCCGACCTGCTGCGTGCCGCCGGGCTCGACCCGCGCCGTGCACCGGCGCCCTTGGTCGCGCTGCTCGGCCAGCGACTCGATCGGCTCAGCGGCGGTCAGTACCAGCTGCTCTGCGTGTGGTGCGCGCTTGGCGCCGAGGTCGATCTGGTGCTGCTCGACGAGCCGACCAACAACCTCGATCCCGGCGCCGAGCGTTCGCTGCGCGTGCTGCTGGAGACGGCGCGCGCGGACCGAGCGGTGTTGCTGGTCAGTCACGAGCGCGCCTTTCTCGACGCGGTGAGCACCCGGGTGCTGACGCTCGAGGCCGGAGAGCGGTCATGAACGAGGGACTCGCACTGCTCGTCGACCCGCTGTTCCGGGTGCCGCTGCTCACCGGGCTGGCGGCGAGCCTCGCGCTCGCGCCGATCGGGGTGTTGTTAATGCTCCGCGACGAGTGGCTGGCGGCGCTGGGGCTGGCGCATCTGGCGGCCGCCGGCGCCCTCGGCGGGCTCGCGCTCGGCGCGCCGGGGCTCGCCGGTGCCGGGCTCGGCGCGCTCGGCGGTGGACTGGTCAAGGGAGCGCTGGGGCGCCGTGGCAACGGTGTCTATGGCTTCATGATCCTGATCGGCTGGGCGTTGCTGCTGCTGATCGCGGCCAATAGCGCGGTGGGCGAGGGGCTGGGGCAGGCGCTGATCGACGGTCAGCTCTACTTCGCCCGCTGGCCCGAGCTGATCGCGGCACTGGCGCTGGCGCTCGCGCTACTGTGGGCGTTGCCCCGGCTGGCCTGGCCGCTGTTGCGCGCGCGTCTGCTGCCCCGGCTCGACCGCGCCAATGGCCGCGCGGCCTGGCGCACCCACCTGGGGATGGATCTCGTCGCCGCGCTCGGCATGGCGGTGGGCACCGCCACGCTGGGATTGATGGGGGCCTTCGCGCTGGTGTTCGTGCCGGCCTGGGTGGCCTTCCGGGTGGCGCACGGCTGGCGTGCGACCTGGGTGGTAGCGGGGATTTTCGCCGTCGCCGGTTATCTCGGCGCCTTCGTGCTGGCGCTGGCGCTCGATCAGCCCTTCGGCCCGGTGCTGGTGGCGGTGCTGGTGTTGCTGGCCTGGGGCGCGAGCGCGCTCCAGGCGGGGTGGCGATTGCTGACGGGCTGGCGCTGAACGGACTCAGTGGCAGGGATCGCTCCACCAGTGCGAGAGCCGTTGTTCGAGTTCCCGCGCCGGCAGCCCCTCGTAGTGGGAGATGTCGTTGAACAGCCGCAGCCGGGCGCGCACCTCGCTGGCGAAGTCGAGGATGGTCAGCCCCGCCGGGCTCTGGTCGAGCCGGTCGCGATAGCCGCGCGCGTCGAAGCCGAGCAGACTGCTGACCAGTAGCCGGTTGGTGCCCTTGTGGGCGACCACCAGCACCGAGCGGTCGTGGTGGTCGTGGACGATGCGGCGCATCACCGGCAGGGCGCGGGCGAGCACGTCGATCCCCGACTCGCCACCCTTGGGCGCGCTGGTCAGCGGATCCTCCTGCCAGGCGCTGTACTCCTCGGCGAAGTCGGCGGCGACCTGCTCGCGGGTCAGGCCCTCCCAGTGACCGTAGTCGATCTCGCGCAGCCCGGGCTCGGGGGTGGGTTCGAGACCGTGTGACTCGGCGATGATCCGCGCCGTCTCCATGGTGCGCCCCATCGGGCTGGCGAAGACCGCATCGAGGCTGTCGCAACGCAGTCGCGCGGCGAGCGCACGGACCTGGGTGCGTCCCTGCTCGGAGAGCGGCACGTCGGTGGAGCCGGCAAAGCGGTCCTCGGCGGTGAGTTCGGTGGCGCCGTGGCGCACCAGATAGATTCGGGTCGGCATCTTGTTCTCCTCGTTGGCTCCCGATTGTCCCTTATGTCCCCATGGTCGGGGCGCTCGTGGTCGATGTCCAGGCGGAGCGGGCGCGAGAGGCTTGCTGGCGTGACACGCGGGAGCCTTGGGCTGTGTCAGAATGGATGGCCGGAGCGGTGGCGGGTTCCGTGGGGGATGCGCCGGTGACGAACGGCGGTTTTCGCGATGATGGAGGTCTTGGCCCGGTCATGAGCGTACGGAAGACGCGCAGGCGTACGAGCAAGGGGGGGACTCACGGGAAGACGCGGCGTGGCAAGTCGGGGCCGTTGCGGCTGCTGGTGCTGACGGCGCTGGTGCTGGCGGCGCTCTCGGTGGTGATGGTCGGCACGCTGCGCTGGCTCGATCCGCCGAGTTCGGCGTTCATGCTCGGACAGCGGCTCTCCGGACTGTGGACCGAGGGCCGCGCGCCGCGACTGGCGTATCGCTGGGTCGATCTCGACGATATCGACCCGGAGCTGGCGCTGGCGGTGATCGCCGCCGAGGACCAGCGCTTTCCCGAGCACTACGGCTTCGACCTGGTCGAGCTGCGTCAGGTGCTGGCCGACCTCGGCGAGGGCGGCCCCAGCCGGGGCGCGAGCACCCTCACCCAGCAGACGGCCAAGAACCTGTTCCTGTGGTCGGGCCGGGACTATCTGCGCAAGGGCGTCGAGGCCTGGTTCACGGTGCTGATCGAGACGCTGTGGCCGAAGCGACGCATCCTCGAGGTCTATCTCAACATCGCCCAGTTCGGTCCCGAGGTCTATGGCGCCGAGGCCGCCAGCCGTCGCTACTTCGACCGTTCCGCGGCCAACCTCGGGCGGTCACGCGCCGCCCGGCTCGCGGCGGTGCTGCCCGATCCACGCGGCTATCGGCTCGATCGCCCCAGTGAGCGACGGGAGCGGCGTGTGGGCTGGATCCTCGCCCAGATGCGCCAGCTCGGCGGTATCGCCTATCTCGAGCGGCTGCGCTGAGCGCGGCCTTGCGGGGCGGGACGCGATCGCGCAGGATGTCGCCGCCGGTGCCGCGCTGATGGGGTATCGGGATGAGGCGTGCCCGGTGCGCGCGCCCTGGAGTCGCCCTTGGAACACGCAGCCGATCAGCAGCCCGCCCCGGAACAGCCACCTTCGTCCGCGCCGCGGCGTCTCGCGCCGGGGCGCTGGCTGCTGCGCCTGTCGAGCGCGCTGCTCGGCACCGGGTTGCAGCTCATGCTGCTGGGGCTGCTCGGTGCTGCGGCCTTCGTCCACTTCACCCTGCCCGAGCTGCCCGACGTCGAGCAGCTGCGCGACGTCCAGCTCCAGGAGCCGTTGCGGGTCTACAGTGCCGATGGCGCGCTGATCGGCGAGTTCGGCGTGCAGCGCCGCCGCCCGGTGCGCTATCGCGATGTCCCGGCGCTGGTGGTGCAGGCGGTGCTCGCCACCGAGGACAGCCGTTTCTTCCAGCACCGTGGCGTCGACCTGGTGGGGCTGGCGCGCGCCTCGCTGAGCTATGCCCTGACCGGCGAGAAGTCGCAGGGCGGTAGCACCATCAGCATGCAGCTCACCCGCAACTTCTTCCTCTCGCCGGAGAAGACCTTCGCGCGCAAGCTCGCCGAGGTGTTGCTGACCCTGCGCGTCGAGCGCACCCTGACCAAGCAGCAGATCCTCGAGCTCTATCTCAACAAGATCTTCTTCGGCCATCGCGCCTACGGCATCTCGGCGGCCGCGGCGCTCTACTACGACAAGCCGCTCGACGCGCTGACCCTGCCCGAGGTGGCGATGCTCGCCGGCATCCCCCAGGCGCCCTCGAGCAACAACCCGGTGACCGACCCGGCGCGGGCGCTCGAGCGGCGCAACCATGTGCTCGGGCGGATGCACGCACTCGGCTATATCGACACGCCGCGCTACGAGCAGGCGATCCGCACGCCCGACCGGGCGCGGTTGCATCGCCGCCTGCCCGACCTGGAGGCCGGACACGTCGCCGAGATGGCGCGCCAGGAGATCATCGAGCACTACGGCGAGACCGCGCTCGGGCACGGTTATCGGGTCTTCACCACCATCGACACCCGGTTGCAGCGCGCCGCGCAGGGTGCGGTGCGCGAGGCGCTGCACGACTACGACCGGCGTCACGGCTATCGCGGCGCCGAGGTGCGCATCGAGCTTGCCGGGCGCTCCGAGTCGGCGCTCGATGCGCTGCTCGCCGCTCACCCGCCGTTCGGTGGGTTGCGCGCGGCGCTGGTCACCGCGGTCTCGGCGCGCGCGGCCGAGCTCTATCTCGGGCGGGGGGAGCGCGCGCGGCTCGATCTCGGGGCGGTCGCCTGGGCGCGGCCCCTGATCGACGAGAACCGGCGCGGGCGCCGTCCTCGACGTGTCGGCGACGTGCTCGCCGTCGGCGATCTGGTGCGACTCTCGCGTGGTGAGGACGGCGACTGGCGGCTCGATCAGCTGCCGGCGGTCGCCGGTGCGCTGGTCTCGATCGATCCGCGCGACGGCGCGGTGCTGGCGCTGGTCGGGGGCTACGACTTCGCCGCGAGCAAGTTCAACCGCGCGCTCGACATGCGTCGTCAGCCCGGTTCGAGCTTCAAGCCCTTCATCTATGCCGCCGCGCTCGCCGAGGGCTGGACCCCGGCGAGCCTGGTGCGTGACGGTCCGGTGGAGCTGCCGCGCGGCTCGCGCTGGAACCCGCAGAACGCCGATCGTCGCGCGCTCGGTCCGATCCGGTTGCGTCCGGCGCTGGCGCGCTCGCGCAACCTCGCCACCATCAATCTGCTGCAGAGCGTCGGGTTGGAGGACGCCAAGCGCTATCTCGAACGCTTCGGCTTCGCCCTGATCGACAACCCCGTCGGATTGTCGCTGGCGCTCGGCACCGTGGAGCTCTCTCCGGTGAGTCTGGCCGAGGGCTATGCGGTATTCGCCAATGGCGGCTACCACGTGCGCCCGCACTTCATCACTCGGATCGAGGACGGCGAGGGTCGGGAGGTCTTCGTCGCCGCGCCGCCGCGCGCCTGCGACGACTGCTGGTACCGGCGTGGTGGCGGCGAGACCCGCACCCGGGCGCTCGCCGCCACCGGCGGCGCGGCCGAGCGGGTGATCGACCCGCGCATCGCCTATCAGATGACCTCGATGTTGCGCGACGTCATTGAGGTCGGCACCGGGCGGCGCGCCCGCGCCCTCGGGCGTGCCGACGTGGTCGGCAAGACCGGCACCACCAACGACCTGCGCGACTCCTGGTTCGCCGGCTATCAGGCCGACTTCGTCACCATCGCCTGGATGGGCTTCGACGACTTCTCCGAGCTCGGTCGCGGCGAGTACGGCGGCGTGGCGGCCCTGGGGATGTGGGTCGAATTCATGCGCCAGGCGCTCGCCGAGCGTCCGGTGGCGACGCTGAAGCCGCCGTCGGGGATGGTGCGGGTGCGGATCGATCCGGCGCGCGGGGTCGAGTCACGGGGGCCGGGCAGCATCGCCGAGCTGGTGCGCGAGGAGTATCGCCTGATGCTGCTCGGCCCGGATCCGATCCGCGCGGCGCCCGCGCCCGTGGTCGAGGACAGCTCGCCGCGGGTGCTCGACGAGCTGTTCTGAGGCGTCGGCTCAGCCGGCGCAGGGCAGGGGGACGATCGCGCGCTGTTCGCGTTGCAGTCGTTGCAGGGTCTCGCGCAGCTCGCCGAGACGCTCAAGCAGCCGCGTGCGCTGGGTGGCATCGAGGCTGGCGCCGAACCGGGCGGCGAGGGTGACGAGCTGTTCGGTCAGGCGCTCGCCGTCGCGGCGCAGCGCCGCCGGCATGGCGTCGAACTCGACCAGCCAGCCATGGAGGAAGGCGGCGATCCGTGCCTCCCCGGCGCCCTCGTCGAGCAGCGTCATCAGCCGGGTACGCTGGTCGGCGCGATAGGCGTCGAGCGCGGGCTGGCTGCGCGGCATCGCCGCGGTCAGCTCGCGCACCAGCTGCTGCTGGCTCGCGCTGAGCGGTCCGGTCCAGTCGCTGAGATTGCGGATATAGCGCCGGGCGCGCTTGCGCCGTTCGCGTTCGGGGTCGGCGGGTGCGGCGCGCTCGGCGTCGCGCTCGCGCCACAGTCGTTCGAGCCGCTGGCGCTGCGCCGGGGTGAGGGTGGCGAGCAGCGGTGCGGTGGCGTCGACGAAGAGTTCGGCGTGCTGGCGGTAGATCGGTTCAGCGGCGGCCATCAGGCAGGCGAGATCCTCACGGGCGAAACCGCGCTCGCTCGTCAGGATCAATCCGTCGAGCAGGGCGGTGAGCCGGGGCAGCGCCTCGCGGCGGTGACGCGTCTGGACCTGTTCGAGTCTGTCCGTCCAGCGGCGCAGCTGTTGCGGCGCGAGGTCGATGCGGTGATCGACATAGACGGCGGTGAGGAAGGGGGCATTGTCGTAGACCAGCGAGACCCGGCTGCAGCCGCCGCCGAGCAGACCGAGTGCGACCAGCACCACGACCCCGAGGTGACGACTCATCCGGCCTGCTCCAGTTCGAGCGTCGGCGCCGCGAACAGATATCCCTGTGCCCAGTGCACGCCGAGTTCGCCGAGGACCTGGGCGGTGGGTTCGTCCTCGACGCATTCGGCGATGGTGGTGATGCCGAGCGAGTCGGCGGTGTACTGGATGCTGGCCACCAGGGCGCGCGACTTGGGTCTGGTGCGGACCTGCGCGATCAGTTCACGGTCGATCTTGATGAAGGAGATCGGCAGCTCGGCGAGATAGCCGAGCGAGGAATAGCCGCCGCCGAAGTCGTCGATGGCGAGCCGGAAGCCCTGGTCGAGAAAGGGCGCGAGGGTGGTCCTGAGCTGATGGGCATGGCCGAGCGGCTCGCGCTCGGTGATCTGCAGGACCAGCGCGCGGGTGCGTCGCCCGGGGCCGAGCCGCGGGCACAGTGCCGCGGCGTGCTGGGCGAGTGCGGCGACCCGCTCGGGGCGGCGCAACAGGTCGCCGGAGAGGTTGATGAAGCGCTTGATGGCGGGACGCTGATCGCCCTCGACGGCGCAGCGGGCGATGGCGCGGCGTCCGAGGATGTCGTCGATACGGTGGAGCAGGTTGAGCCGGTCGGCGATCTCGACGAACTCCTGGGCGCAGAGCACCTGCTCGGTGCCGACGACGATGCGGGCGAGCGCTTCTTCGGCGACCTGGGTGCGACTGGCGAGATCGACGATGCTCTGATAGGCCGGGTGGAGCTGGCCGTCGCGAATGGCCCGTTGCACCAGGGCTGCGGTGGAGAGATTGTGGGCCTGCTCGGCGTTGGTGACACAGGTGCGGTTGCGCCCGCGTAGCTTGGCCTCGTAGAGACCCGCGTCGGCGCGGGCGAGGACATCGTCGACACTGTCGTGGCCAGCGGTGCATTCGGCCACTCCTGCACTCACCGTCACCTCGAAGCGGCGTTCGGCAAACTCCGGGCGGGCACGCTCGACGGCCTGGCGCATCCGTTCGATGCCTTGGTAGGCCTGCTCGATCCGGGTGGCGGGCAACACCACCAGGAATTCCTCGCCGCCCCAGCGGCCCACCCAGTCGCCCTGACGGATGCTGCGTCTGAGCGCGAGGGCGACCTGCTTGAGGATGTGGTCGCCGGCGCAGTGACCATGGATGTCGTTGATCAGCTTGAAGCGGTCGATGTCGAACAGGGCGAGACAGTAGGGGCTGCCCGAGCGATCGCTGCGCGCCTGCTCGAGTCGCAGATAACCGTTGAGCGCGCGCCGGTTGGGCAGGCCGGTGAGTTCGTCATGGGTGGCCATCTGGAACATCCGCTGCTCGAGCCGGCTCAGCCGCTCGCTCTGGACCGAGGCGCCGAGGACATTGGCCGCCGCGCGCAGCGCCTGGATCTCGACCTCACTCCAGTGACGCCTGCGGGTGCAGTCGTCGAAACCGATGAACCCCCACCAGTGCTTGGCGACGAAGACCGGCACCACGACCAGCGAGCTGATCCCCTGGGCCAGGAGGATCTCGCGCTCGCCCTCGGGCAGGGTCTCGACGCAGCCCTGCACCACGCCCCCGCCACGCAGGGTCTGACACCAGCGGGCGAAGCCGGTCTCGATCGGGAAACTCTGCAGCTGGTTGTTACCGATCTGGCTCTCGATGCCGGGAGCCGAGAACTCGTGACGCTGACTGGTGTAGAGTATCCCGTCGATACCAAGATGGTTCTCGAAGACATAGGCGCGGCTGGCATGGGTCGCCCGCGCCAGGTGCTCGAGCATCCGCGGCACGTATTCTCCCCAGTTCGCGCAGCCGAAGTACTCGGCGGCGAGCCCCACGGCCTTGAAGATTGCGCTGGCGCTGTCGAGCGCAGCATCGTCCCCGTCGGCCGAGGGGACGGGTGGTGTCGATGTGTCGAGTGTCCGGAGGGGGGCTGCACCGTTCGGCTTGCTTCTTTCCCCACTGGCTGTACACTCTGAACCTTTTTCCAACTTCATCTTCAACGAGGTCCCCCCGTGGTCGCCCCCGAGTCAGATTTCCATCGCATCAAGCGCTTGCCGCCCTATGTCTTCAACATCGTCAACGAGTTGAAGGCCGCGGCGCGAGCGCGGGGCGAGGACATCATCGATTTCGGCATGGGCAACCCCGATCAGCCGACGCCGCAGCACATCGTCGACAAGCTGATCGAGGTCTCGGCGCGCGGCAACACCCACCGTTATTCGGTCTCGCGCGGCATCCCGCGGCTGCGTCGCGCCATCTGTCACTGGTATCGCGATCGCTTCGACGTCCATCTCGATCCCGAGACCGAGGCCATCGTCACCATCGGCTCCAAGGAGGGCCTCGCCCACCTCGCGCTGGCGACCATGGACGCCGGTGATACGGTACTGGTGCCCAACCCGGCCTATCCGATCCATCCCTACGGCTTCATCATCGCCGGTGCCGACGTGCGCCATGTGCGCCTGACCCCGGACGTGGACTTCTTCGAGGAGCTGCGGCGCGGTATCCAGGAGTCCTGGCCCAAGCCCAAGATGCTGGTGCTCAACTTCCCCGGCAACCCCACCGGGCAGTGTGTCGATCTCGAGTTCTTCGAGAAGGTCATCGAGATCGCCCGCGAGCACGGCATCTGGGTGGTGCACGACATCGCCTATGCCGACATCGCCTTCGACGGCTACAAGGCCCCCTCGATCCTCCAGGTGCCCGGTGCCAAGGACATCGCCGTCGAGTTCTTCTCGATGTCCAAGAGCTACAACATGCCCGGTTGGCGCGTCGGCTTCATGTGCGGCAACCCGACTCTGGTCTCCGCGCTGGCGCGGATCAAGTCCTATCTCGACTACGGGACCTTCACCCCGATCCAGGTCGCGGCGATCGCCGCGCTCGAGGGGCCGCAGGAGTGCGTGCGCGAGATCAGCGACATGTATCAGAGTCGGCGCGACGTGCTCTGCAGCGGTCTCAACGCTGCCGGCTGGGCGGTCGAGCCGCCCAAGGCGACGATGTTCGTGTGGGCGCCGATCCCCGAACCCTATCGCGAGATGGGGTCGCTGGAGTTCTCGAAAAAGCTCCTGCGCGAGGCCAAGGTGGCGGTCGCGCCCGGGATCGGTTTCGGCGAGTACGGCGACACCCATGTCCGCTTCGGCCTGATCGAGAACGAGCATCGCACCCGTCAGGCCATTCGTGGCATCAAGGAGATGTTCCGCCGCGACGCCCAGGCCGGCGCCTGAGCCGTTCACGGTGACGCGTCCATCATGGGCGCGTCCGGACCGATTCCATCCAGGATACAGCGTCCCGTCCTGGCGGGCGGGCGACGAAGAGGTAACATGATGAAACCGGTGAAAATCGGACTCTTGGGCTTGGGAACCGTCGGTGGCGGCACGGTCAGCGTGCTGGCCAACAATGCCGCGGAGATTGCGCGCCGCGCCGGACGCGAGATCCAGATCGCGCATGCCGCAGCGCGTGCCTATGACGCCGGTGCCATCGATGGACTGGAGCGGATCGGGCGCATCGGCGACGATGCCTTCGCGGTGGTCGAGGACCCCGAGGTTGAGGTGGTCATCGAGCTGATCGGCGGCTATTCGCCGGCCCGCGAGCTGGTGCTGCGCGCGATCGAGAACGGCAAGCACGTGGTCACCGCCAACAAGGCGCTGATCGCGCTGCACGGCAACGAGATTTTCGCCGTCGCTCGCGAGCACGGGGTGACGGTCGGTTTCGAGGCGGCGGTAGCCGGCGGCATCCCGATCATCAAGGCGGTGCGCGAGGGTCTGGCCGCTAACCACATCGAGTGGGTGGCCGGCATCATCAACGGCACCGGCAACTTCATCCTCTCCGAGATGCGCGACAAGGGTCGCGACTTCGCCGACGTGCTCGCCGAGGCGCAGGCGCTCGGCTATGCCGAGGCCGATCCGACTTTCGATGTCGAGGGGATCGACGCGGCGCACAAGCTCACCATCCTCGGCTCGCTCGCCTTCGGCATCCCGCTGCAGTTCGAGCGCTGCTTCACCGAGGGGATCTCGAAAATCGGCGCGCTCGACGTCGCCTATGCCGCCGAGCTTGGCTATCGCATCAAGCACCTGGGGATCGCGCGTCGCGGCGAGCAGGGCATCGAGCTGCGTGTCCACCCGACGCTGATCCCCGAGCGTCGCCTGCTGGCCAATGTCGACGGGGTGATGAACGCGGTGCTGGTCAAGGGTGATGCGGTCGGCCCGACGCTCTACTACGGCGCCGGCGCCGGCGCCCTGCCGACGGCCTCGGCGGTGGTCGCCGATCTGGTCGATGTGGTGCGCACGCTGACCACCGACCCGAGCAACCGGGTGCCGCATCTCGCCTTCCAGCCCGACGAGCTGGCCGATACCCCGGTACTCGAGATGGAGGCGGTCGAGACCGCCTACTACCTGCGGCTCTCGGCGCTCGATCAGCCTGGGGTGATGGCGCGCATTGCCAGCATCCTCGGCGAGCACGGCATCAGCATCGAGGCGATCAAGCAGCAGGAACCGGGCGAGGGCGAGACCCATGTGCCGCTGGTGATGCTCACCCACCGGGTGCGCGAGCGTCAGATGAACGCCGCGCTCGCTCAGATCGAGGCGCTCGACTCGGTACAGGGCGAGATCATCCGCATTCGTGTGGAAATGCTCTCGGGCTGAGCATGAGCGCGCCAGGGTCGGCTCGGCCCTGGCGCCCGATCCGTTTGCGACGAGACGCCATCGATCGTCCCTCTTGCTGGTGTCGTCTCGTCCACCAAGGCACCCATCCCTTCTCTCCCGCAGCCTGCTGATCCAGGCGCATCCTTCATCATTCATCCGTGCTCTGTCTGCTCGAGGAGTCGGCGTCCGACACGGGTTGATCGGAGGCTTCTGTTTCTTGATCCGGGCTCGTGCGCGCAAGCAAGCGTTCGAGCTGCTGTTCGAGGGTGCGACGTCGCGCGTGCTCGGCGAGCAATCGGGTCTGGAGTCGTTCGCGTCCACGCTCGCTGCGCCCTAGCCGTGTCTCGAGCTGGGCGTGCACGTCGGTGAGCTGGCGGTGCTGCGCATCGAGTGCTGCACACGCCTCCTCGCTGCGCCCGAGTCGTGCCTCCAGTTGATCGCGTATCCGTTCGCCTGTCTGCTGTGCCTCGCGCAGCTTCGCCAAAGCCTGCGCTTGTTGTTGATTGTCCCGTTCGCGCTCGCGCAGCTCGCCGGCGAGGGCGGCGTTGTCGCGATTGAGCCGGGTGATCTCGTCCTGCTTGACGATCAGGGTCTGTGCCTGCTGGCGCAGTTCCGCCTGCAACTGCTGGAGCTGCTGGTCGTGGCGGCGTTGATCCTGCTCGCGCTGGAGGCGGCTGGCCTCGCGATAGTGTTCGAGCGCCTCGCGGGTATGACGATGCTTCTCCTCGATCGAGGCGAGATGCTGCGCCTGGACCTCGATCCGTTCCTGTAACCCCTGCTTTTCCTGCTCCAGGCTCGCCAAGGCGATCGCCTGCCCCTGACGCTGTTGCTCCAGTTCAATGATGCGCGCGGCCTGCTCGGCGAGGGTCGTCTCGCGCGCGGCGATCCCCTGGCGCAACCCCTCGACCTCTGCCACGAGTTCATCGCGGACTGTCTCGCTCGCTTCGAGCTGCTGACGCTGTGTCTGTACCTGTTCCTGATGACGGCGCTCGGCGGCGGCGACGATCTCCTCGGCCTCGGTCTCGAGGGTGCGGGCGAGTTCGGCGATGAGCTGCTGGATCGGCTCGCTCAGGCCCTTGGCGTCGCCGAGCCGGCAAGCCTCTTCTTCTTCCAACTCCTTGAGATAGCGATGGATCGTGCTCTTCGAGCCGGTGTTGCCAAGAGCAACGCGGACGGCGTCGATCGAGGGATGTCGGTCCTGTGCGAGCAGGGTGTCGCGCGCCTGTTTGACCAGCGCCTTGGTGATGCCGCCACGTGCCATGGGATCTCCAGTTTATTTCGTACTGTATTACGTAGTATGTATATACGTATTATTTTTGAGCGTCAATTTTTGTGTTCATTAAAAATCAAGGGCGGGATAATATGACTTATCCCATGTCAGGCAGAGATGAGGGCCGCAATCAGGCCCTCTTCGAGCCGGCTGGGTACAAGCGGTACGGACCCGGTATCGAAGACGGGCCGTCAGAGACGATCGAGAGAAGGAGCACACCGGGCATGCAGCGGATCGAGCGCTATATCGAGGCGGCCACCCGCGACAACACCAGACGCGGCTATCGCGCGGCGATCCGTCACTACGAGGAGACCTGGGGCGGGTTGTTGCCGGCGACCGCCGAGTCCGTCGCCCGCTATCTGGCCGATCATGCCGAGCAGCTCGCGCTCAATACCCTGCGGTTGCACCTGGCGGCACTGGCGCGCTGGCATCGTGACCAGGGCTTCCCCGATCCGACCAAGGCGCCGGTGGTGCGTCAGGTGATGCGCGGCATCACTGAGCTGCACCCGGCGCGCGAGCACCAGGCGCGGGCGTTGCGGCTGGAGGACCTGGTGCGGGTCGATGCCATGCTGGAGACGCGCATCCGTACCGGGGGGCTCGCCGAGGCGCTGCGCGCGCGGCGTGATCGGGCGCTGCTGCTGGTCGGCTTCTGGCGCGCCTTCCGTGGCGATGAGCTGCTGAGGCTCGCGGTCGAGGACGTGCGTCAGGAACACGACGGCGGGTTGCTGATCCGGCTCGCGCGGACCAAGACCTCGCACGGCGAGAGCCGCGACTATCCGCTGCCCCGGCTCTCCAGGCTCTGTCCGGTCACGGCCTATGCCGATTGGGTCGGCTGCGCCGGGATCGAGCGTGGCGCGGTGTTCCGTGGCATCGACCGCTGGGGGCGGGTGCGCGAGCAGGGGCTGCACCCCAACAGCCTGATCCCGCTGTTGCGCCGTCTGCTTGAGGAGGCCGGGGTGGCGGATGCGGCAAGCTACAGCGCCCACTCGCTCAGGCGGGGCTTCGCCTCCTGGGCGAGCGCCAGTCAGTGGCAGCTGCGCGAGCTGATGGACTATGTCGGCTGGCGTGACGCGCGCTCGGCGCTGCGCTATATCGAGCGCGCCGCGCCCCGGCTGGGCGGGCGTATCGAGCGCGCGCTGGCCGCGCCGGAGGACGCCTCGGGTTGAATTCGCCGCGCCCGGCGCACATCCCCGGGTCATGCCAGCCCGAGCGGGGACGAGGGAGATGCCGAGCGCGCAGACGACCTGTTACGAGTGTGACGCCAACTGTCCGATCGAGGTCGAGTTCGATACCGCCGGCGAGCCGGTAAAGGTCCGCGGGCCCGACTGCCCGCGCTGTTATGTCCAGCTCGAACGGCGCGATCACCCCGAGCGACTGCTCTATCCACTGCGCCGGGTCGGTCCACGAGGCAGTGGACGCTTTGAGCGGATCGGCTGGGACGAGGCGCTCGACACCATCGCCGCCGAGCTGACGCGTGCCCGTGAACGTCACGGCGCGCCGGCGGTGGGCTTCTTCGCCGGCTATACCAAGGAGGCGCGCCCGCAGCTGCAACGACTCGCCCACAGCTTCGGCTCGCCCAACTACATGACCGAGAGCGGCTGCTGTTTCTCGGCCACCATGGTCGCCGAGAAGCTTACCCTCGGCTACAAGATCAAGACCACCTCGACCGTGGTCTCGCCGAAGACGCGCTGTCATCTCATCTGGTCGACCAACCCGCGCGGCTCGATCCCGCCCTTCGATCAGCACCCGCTGGCCAGTCCCCGCCCCGAGCGGGCGTTGATCGTGGTCGACCCCAGACGTACGCCGCTGGCCGAGCGCGCCGACGTCCATCTGCAGATTCGTCCCGGCACCGATGGGGCGCTCGCGCTCGGCTTCCATCATCTGATCTTCGCCAACGGCTGGCAGGATCAGGTCTTTCTCGACCAGTGGGGGCAGGGGGTGGAGGCCTTCCGCGACTATGTGCGCGACTTCGACCCGCGTCGGGTGGCGGCCATTTGTGGGGTGGCGGCCGCCGACATCGAGCGCGCCGCCGAGTGCTATGCCACCACCGCCCCGGCGCAGATCACCCTGTCGCCGACCGCCACCGTGCAGCACAGCAACGGCTTCCAGAACCATCGCGCGCTGATCCTGCTCTGTGCGGTAACCGGCAACCTCGATCGCGAGGGCGGCAACCGCTTCTTCAACGACAAGGCGCTGCCCCGGCCGATCGAGCGCTTCGATCACTGTCTGGCGGCCTTGCCACCACGTGTCGGCAGCGAGCGCTTCCCGATCTGGACCCGCTACTGGCCGGCGGCGCAGAGCATGCTGTTGCCCGACTGCATCCTCGAGGGCGATCCGCAGCCGATCCGCGCGCTGCTGGCGATGGGGATCAATACTGCGATGTGGCCGAACTCGGCGCGGATGGAGCGGGCGCTTGGCGCGCTCGATTTCTTCGCCGCCAGCGACTTCTTCCACAACCCCGCGACCCGTCAGGCCGATATCGTGTTGCCGGCGGCGACCAACCTGGAACGCCCGGCGCTGATCGCCTATCCCGGCTGTGCCTATCAGGGCGAGGTGCGCTATCGGCGCGCGTTGCTCACCCCGCGGGGCGAGGCCCGTGCGGACGGCGAGATCTTCCTCCAGCTCGGGGTGCGGCTGGGGATGGGGACGCTGTTCTGGGGCGGGGACCTCGAGGCCTCCTGGGCGGAGGCCGCCGAGGGGCTGCCCGAGGCGGTACGCGAGGCGATCTATGCCAGCCCCGACGGGGTGACCGTCTATGCCGATGCGATCGACGACCTGGTCGATCATGGCTTCATGGACGCCGATCGACTCTATCGGCTACGTGGCTTCCCCACCGACAGCGGCAAGGTGGAGTTCGATTCGGACGCGCTGCGCGCCGCCGGTCACGACGGTCTGCCGGTCTATCGCGAACCGGCCGAGGGGCCGGTCTCCACCCCGGCGCTGGCCCGGCGTTTCCCGCTGGTGCTGACCAGCGGCGCGCGCACCAAGTTCGACACCCACTCGCAACACCAGCACAGCGCGCGGATGCGCCGGGCCATTCCCCGTCCCCTGGTCGAGATCCACCCCGAGGATGCCATGGTGCGCGGCATCGACGATGGCGATGCGGTGATGGTCGGCTCGCCCCGTGGCGAGGTGCGCTTCTATGCCCAGGTAACCGAGCGCATCAAGCCGGGCGTGGTGCACTGTGTGCACGGCTGGAACGAGGCCAACGTCAATCTGCTCACCGATGATGTGCACCTCGACCCGATCAGTGGCTTCCCGCCGTTCAAGTCGGGGCTGTGCGAGATCCGACCGATCGATTGAGGTCAGGCCATGCCCTTTATCGGTGTCCTCCCCGAGCGCGAGCAGCTGTTCCGGCCCCGGCCGCGCCGGGCGGTGGCGGTGAGCGACGCCGCCGCCTGGCGGCTCAACCCGGCGCATCGCGGGGTTTACGACAAGCTCGACCTGGCGCTGGCCGAAGGCCTGTTGGCCGCGCCCTGTGGGGTGTCGCCGATGGCGCTCGGGGTTGCGCCGGAGGCGCCGGTGTTCGTCAAGCCAATCGTCAATCTCGCCGGGATGGCCCTCGAGGCCGGGGTGTCTCGCGCCGACGCCGTGCCGGTGCGGCCCGGGAGCTTCTGGTGCGAGTGTCTGGAGGGCGAGCAGACCAGCAGCGACCTGCTACTCGAGGCCGGACGCATCCGCTGGCAGGCGCACACCCGTGCCGGCCAGTGGCGTGACCAGGGGCGCCCCTGTGTCTGGGAGGTCGGGGTCGCGATCCCGGCGATCGAGCCGGTGCTGGCGCAGTTGGTCGAGCGCCATCTCGCCGACTACACCGGGCTGTGCAACATCGAGCTGATCGGGGGGCGGGCGGTGGAGATCCATCTGCGCGGCTCCAACGGCTTCTTCGATCTCTATGGTCCGGGGTTCGTTCCCGCCTGGGTGGCGCTGGTCGACGGCGCACCCTTCGCGCCGCCACCGCCGGTCCCCGGTGGCATGGTGATCTCGGTGTTCGGTCGGCGACCCTTGAGCGGGGAGGAGAGCGAGGCGCTGGCCGCGCTCGGGGTTAGCGTGGACGAGGATCGGCACACCCCGGATCGGGTGGCGATCCTGCGCGCGGCCGATCGCGCGCTCGGTCGCGCGGCGCTGGCGCTGCTCGAGCGCCGGCGCGGCTGATCAGATCCGGGGCAGGGCGAGCGGATCGCGCTTGCGCGGGTTGGCGCGATAGAGGATGGCGATGTTGCCGATGCGGTTGACCAGCATCGCTCCGGTGCGCTCGATGAGTTCGGCGATGGCCGCGTCGCGCAGCTCACGATCGCCGGCGCTGATCTTGGTCTTGAGCAGTTCGTGATGATCGAGCGCGATCTCCAGCTCGGCGATCACCGCATCGGTGATGCCGTGCTGACCGACGATGACGACGGGCTTGAGATGATGCGCCTGCTGCTTGAGCCAGCGTTTCTGTTTTTCGGTGATGCTCATGAAGGCCTTGGCTGTGTTGTGCGAAACGGGTCGGGGCCGGTGCAGGACCGGCCCCGATGGGGGGCGATGATAGCAGTCCCGGCGGCGCTCTGCCGCCTCGGATCGGCTCAGTCCCCGAGCGCTGTCGGTGCGCGCTCGACCTCGACCAGCACCTCGTTGCGACGCAGGAACGGCAGCGAGAAGGGCGAGTTGTAACGGGCATAGATCGGCGTGCCGACCGGGCTCAGGCCGACGCCCTGCACGGCGGCGAGTAGCTGTGACTCGTGCTCGCGATAACGTCCCTCGCCCCAGCCGCCGGAGTAACGGTGCGCGGCGAGCAGTCGCGCCGGGATCTCGCGGATGTGGACGCGCCCGTCGTTGGGGCGGGGCAGGGTCTCGCGGGTGAAGTGTGCGGGCATGACGAAGCTGATGCGATAGCGTGCTTCGCCGCTCGGCTGCTGGGTCACCGGCGCGGTCATGGCGATGCGCTCGCCGCGCCCCAGCGGTTGCTGGTTGACCGGTGCGGTCATGGCGATCTTCCGCGCCCCCTGGTTGTTACCGAAGATGTAGTCGGCGAGCAGGCGAAAGGCGCGACCGCCGACGGCATCGAAGGTGCCCTCGATCTCGACCTCGGCGACCAGCAATGGCGGATAGCGGCGCAGCTCGAAGCCGCGGTGTTGTTCGATCAGGGTATAGGCGGGTTGTTCGGTGGCCATCAGCGCTCCTCCGATGCTGCCCAGGATCAGCGCGAGCGCCAGGGCGGCGAGCGTCGCGCGCCGGGTGTTCGATCTCGGCATGGTCCTCTCCTCGTGACGTTCCTGATCCCCAGGCTATGGGCGTTGGTCGGTGATTGACAGGGGATGCCTGACAGTGAACCGGCTCAGCGGATAAACTGAGCGATTGTCCATCCAATCCCGCGATCCGCCGAACATGAGTCAATACTGGAGCGACCTGGTCCACACCCTGCAGCCCTATGTCCCCGGTGAGCAGCCCAGGCATGTCGAGCTGACCAAGCTCAACACCAACGAGAACCCCTATCCGCCCTCGCCGCGGGTGCGTGCGGTGCTCGATGATGCGGCAGTCGACGCGCTCCGACTCTATCCCGACCCCGACAGCGGCGCGCTCAAGGCCGCCCTCGCCGCGCGTGCGGGGCTGGCGCCGGAGAACGTCTTCATCGGCAACGGTTCGGATGACGTGTTGGCGCTCGCCTTCATGGCCTTCTTCAAACAGCCCGAGCCGCTACGCTTCCCGGATCTGACCTACGGCTTCTATCCGGTCTATTGCAAGCTCTTTGGGATCGCCTCGCGGATCGTCCCGCTCAATGCCGCCTTCGAGGTCGACCCGGCCGACTATGCCGCCGAAAGCGGCCCGATCGTGCTCCCCAACCCCAATGCCCCGACCGGTCGGGCGCTGCCGCTCGAGCAGCTCGAGCGCCTGCTCGCGGCCAACCGCGAGCGGGTGGTGCTGATCGACGAGGCCTATGTCGACTTCGGTGCCGAGAGTGCGGTGGCGCTGCTCGCCGAGCACCCGCAGCTCTTGGTGGTGCAGACCTTCTCCAAGTCGCGCTCGCTGGCCGGGCTGCGGGTTGGCTTCGCCTATGGCTCGGCCGAGCTGATCGCGGGGCTGGAGCGGGTCAAGGACTCCTTCAACTCCTATCCGCTCGACCGGCTGGCGCAGGCCGGCGCACTCGCCGCGCTGGAGGACGAGGACTACTTCCGCGACTGCATCGCGCGGGTGATGGCCACGCGCGAGTGGACGGTCGCCGAACTCACCCGGCGCGGCTTTGCGGTGCTGCCCTCGCAGACCAACTTCGTGCTGGCGCGGGTGCCGAATGGGCGGGCCCGCGCACTCTTCGAGCAGCTGCGCGAGGTCGGGGTGCTGGTGCGTTATTTCGATCGGCCACGTCTGCATGAGCACCTGCGCATCTCGATCGGTACCGACGCCGAGATGCGTCGCCTGATCGAAGAGATCGACCGTCTGCTGGACTGAGATGCGGTGATTCGGGGCGCGTTCGCCCCGATATGGCGGTTTACCCGGTTGTGCTCGGGCGCGTAAAATTAACCGTTTATCCATAAAAACCCGGTCGACACGACGCGGAGGGACACTTGGCAGAGCTTGAGGATATCCGTTATCTGGTCGGCCCCGGCGGGGCGCTCACCGGGCGGTTGCGCGTACCGGGCGACAAGTCGATCTCGCATCGCTCGATCATGCTCGCGGCGCTGGCCGAGGGCGAGACCCGGATCAGCGGTTTTCTCGAGGGCGCCGATGCCCTTGCCACACTCGCGGCCTTTCGCCGCATGGGCGTCGAGATCGAAGGCCCGGAGGCGGGCAGGGTGCGGGTGCGCGGGGTCGGTCTGCATGGGCTCGAGGCCCCGGACGCGGTGCTCGACATGGGCAACTCCGGCACCTCGATGCGGCTGCTCGCCGGTTTGCTCGCCGGTCAGCGTTTCGCCACCACCCTGGTCGGAGACGCCTCGCTGACGCGGCGTCCGATGCGCCGAGTGACCGAACCGCTGGCGCGGATGGGCGCGCGGATCGAGACCTCGGAGACTGGCACCGCGCCGTTGCGCATCACCCCGGTCGAGACGCTCACCGGGATCGATTACGCACTGCCGGTGGCCAGCGCCCAGATCAAGTCGAGCCTGCTGCTCGCCGGGCTCTTCGCCGAGGGCGAGACCTGTGTCACCGAGCCCGCGCCAACGCGCGATCACACCGAGCGCATGCTCAGCGCCTTCGGCTATCGGCTGCGTCGTGACGGCGCCCGGGTCTGTCTGAGCGGTGGCGGACGGCTGCAGGGCTGTGAGCTGGTGGTGCCGGCCGATATCTCCTCGGCGGCCTTCTTCCTCGTCGGCGCGAGCATCGCGCCGGGCTCGGACCTGGTCCTCGAGGGGGTCGGTATCAACCCCACCCGGATCGGCGTGATCAACATCCTGCGCGCCATGGGCGGTGACATCGAGCTGCGCGACGAGCGCATGGCCGGCGGCGAGCCGGTGGCCGATATCCGCGTGCGTCATGCGCCGCTCCACGGTATCGAGATCCCGCGCGACCAGGTCCCCCTGGCCATCGACGAGTTCCCGGCGCTGTTCATCGCCGCCGCCTGTGCCGAGGGCGAGACCCGGCTCGGCGGCGCCGAGGAGCTGCGGGTCAAGGAGAGCGATCGCATCCAGGTGATGGCCGATGGTCTGGCCACGCTCGGCATCGAGGCCGAGCCGTTGCCCGACGGTATCCGCATCCGTGGCGGCGCGCTCGGCTCGAACCTCGGGCGCGCGCCGATCCAGGCCCACGGCGACCATCGCATCGCCATGTCCTTCGCCATCGCCGCGCTGCGTGCCGCAGGGCCAGTGGAGATCCACGACTGCGCCAATGTCGAGACCTCCTTCCCCGGCTTCCCACGGCTGGCCGCGAGCGCCGGGTTGCAGATCGAGGAGCAACAACTCGCATGATTCCGGTAATTACCGTCGATGGTCCCTCGGGGACCGGCAAGGGAACCCTGACCGCGCTGCTCGGCGAGCGGCTCGGTTGGCATTGTCTCGACAGCGGGGCGCTCTACCGGGTGCTGGGACTCGCCGCCGATCGCGCTGGGGTGGACCTCGAGGATGCCGAGGGACTGGCGGCACTCGCCGCCGGGCTCGAGCTACGCTTCGTCGAGCGCCGGGTGCTGCTCGCCGGCGAGGACGTCAGCGATCTGATTCGGACCGAACAGGCCGGTATGGCCGCCTCGCGGGCCGCCGCGCACGGTCCGGTGCGCACCGCGCTGCTCGAGTGGCAGCGGCGCATGGCGCGCGAACCCGGGTTGGTCGCCGACGGTCGCGACATGGGTACCGTCGTCTTTCCTCAGGCCCCATTGAAAGTCTTTCTCGACGCCAGCCCCGAGGTGCGCGCCGAGCGACGTTATAAACAGTTGAAAGAAAAGGGGTTGGATGCTAGTCTCCCCGACCTCATAGTGGACATCCGCGAGCGCGATCAGCGCGACCGCAACCGTGCAGTCGCGCCGCTGCGTCCGGCAACGGACGCCGTGACGCTGGATTCGACAGCGATGTCCATTCAGGAAGTGCTCGATCGGGTCTTGGAAGAGGTAAGGCGCGTCTTCCCGGAGCTGGTCTCTTGACGTCGACCCCCGTCTCTCTGGAGATGGGTCGACACTTGGTCGGGTCGGTGCGCGCTGCATCGGCCTTGTCGTTTAATTCATCACCCACCGCTCCGGACGGAGTGGAACGCGCGCCGTTCTTCAGGATAATTGGATCTCATGACCGAAAGCTTTGCCGAACTTTTTGAACAGAGTCTGAACACCACCCAGCTCCAGCCGGGCACCATCGTCATTGGTACCGTGATCGAAATCACGTCCGACAACGTGATGGTGAACGCCGGGCTGAAGTCCGAGGGCGTGATCCCGCGCAGCCAGTTCATCAGCGCCGAAGGTGAGCTCGAGGTCGCCGTCGGCGACGAGGTCGAGGTCGCCCTGGACGCGGTCGAGGACGGTTTCGGCGTCACTCGTCTGTCGCGCGAGAAGGCCAAGCGTTTCGCGGCCTGGGATCACCTGGAGAAGGCCTTCGAGGCCGCCGAGACCGTCAAGGGCATGATCAACGGCAAGGTCAAGGGCGGCTTCACCGTCGACCTCGGCACCGTGCGTGCCTTCCTGCCCGGCTCCCTGGTCGACGTGCGTCCGGTGCGCGATACCACCTACCTCGAAGGCAAGGAACAGGAATTCAAGGTCATCAAGCTCGACCGCAAGCGCAACAACGTCGTGGTGTCGCGCCGTGCGGTGGTCGAGGAAGAGTACAGCGCCGAGCGCGAGGCGCTGCTCAAGAACCTCGAAGAGGGCATGGAGATCAAGGGTATCGTCAAGAACCTCACCGACTACGGTGCGTTCCTGGATCTCGGCGGTATCGACGGCCTGCTGCACATCACCGACATGGCCTGGCGTCGTGTCAAGCACCCCTCCGAGGTGGTCGAGATCGGTGACGAAATCAGCGTCAAGGTGCTCAAGTTCGACCGTGAGCGTCAGCGCGTCTCCCTCGGCCTCAAGCAGATGGGCGAGGATCCGTGGGTCAACATCTCGCGTCGCTACCCCGAGAGCACCCGTGTCTTCGGTAAGGTGACCAACATCGCCGACTACGGCTGCTTCGTCGAGATCGAAGAGGGCGTCGAGGGTCTGGTGCACGTCTCCGAGATGGACTGGACCAACAAGAACATCCACCCGACCAAGGTCGTCTCGCTTGGCGACGAGGTCGAGGTCATGGTGCTCGACATCGACGAGGAGCGTCGTCGCATCTCGCTCGGCATCAAGCAGTGCGCACTCAACCCCTGGGATGAGTTCGCCGCGACCCACAAGAAGGGCGACCACGTCACCGGCAAGATCAAGTCGATCACCGACTTCGGTATCTTCATCGGTCTCGAGGGCGGCATCGACGGTCTGGTGCACCTCTCCGACATCTCCTGGGACGAGTCCGGCGAGCAGGCCCTGCGTCGCTACAAGAAGGGCGACGAACTCGAGACCGTGGTGCTCTCGGTCGACCCCGAGCGCGAGCGTATCTCGCTCGGCGTCAAGCAGCTCGACAAGGATCCCTTCTCCAGCTTCGTGGCACTGCATGACAAGGGCAGCATCGTCACCGGCGTGATCACCGAGGTCGACCCCAAGGGCGCGACCATCGCACTGGCCGACGGCGTCGAGGGCTACCTGCGTGCCTCCGAGATCTCGCGTGACCGCGTCGAGGACGCACGCACCGTGCTCAAGGCCGGTGAGGAGATCGAGGCCAAGTTCCTTGGTGTCGATCGCAAGAACCGCACCCTGTCGCTGTCGATGAAGGCCAAGGACGTCGAAGAAGAGCAGGCGGCAATCAAGGGTTATGCCCGCGAGTCCTCCAGTGGCACCGCCACCCTCGGCGACATCCTCAAGGAGCAGATGGAAGAGGCCCAGCGCGGCAACTAATGCCGGCTTGACGCTTCCATGACCCTCCGGGGCCTGCCGTCTGGCGGGCCCCGCATGCTTTTCCAGGAGTCGATACCATGACGAAATCCGAGCTGATCGACGTTCTGGCCGCCGAGCAGGATCATCTTCCCTACAAAGATGTCGAAGAGGCGGTTCGAAAGATCCTCGAGCGCATGAGCAGTGCGCTCGCCTCCGGTGAACGAATCGAGATTCGTGGCTTCGGAAGCTTTTCGCTCCATTACCGTCCGCCCCGTATCGGTCGCAACCCGAAGACCGGGGAATCGGTGGCCCTGGCCGGCAAGCACGTCCCGCACTTCAAGCCAGGCAAGGAACTCCGGGATCGCGTCAACCAGGCATTCCAGCGGGATCGGGCCGCGCAGGCCGACGTCGTCGATGACGACGATGCCAGCGCGCCCTCCCTGCAGGTCGCAGTCTCCAGCTGAGGCCGTTCGACGGGCATCGTGATCCTCACGGTGCCCGTTTCTCACTGACCCCCTCCGGTGTTTCCCGACACCATGCGCAATGATCGAGCCTACCTGATCGAGCTGCGTCACTACGCCCCCCGGCAGACACGCCACCACCATCCCCATGCCCAGGTGGTGATCCCGTTGCAGGGCACCATGGATCTCGTCATTGCCAGTCGCGAGACCCGGCTTGCCGCCGGTATGGTCGCGGTGATCGCGCCCGGTGCCCGGCATGATTTCAGCGGCAGCGCGCGCAATCGATTCCTGGTGTTCGATCTCGCCGATCCGCTGCTGATCGAGTGCTGTCTGGGCGAGGAGGCAGCGCCGGTGCGAACCCTGGGCAACACCGCTTCGCGTTATCTCGCCCTGCTCGCCGGTGAGCTGGAACAGGGCGGACGGCGCCTCTGCTCGCGTGCGGCGATCACCACGGCGTGCGAATTGCTCGCCGAGCCTGCTGCCGAGGCCAGCGACGACGAGATCGGGCCGCCCTCGCGCTTGCTGCGCGCTGAACGCCTGCTCGCCGAAGAGGGGGCCGATGGGCCGAATGTGGCCGAGATTGCAGCCAGCGTCGGGCTCTCGGTCAGTCAACTCAATCGGCTGTATCGGGCCCGTCATGGACGTTCACCCAAGCAGGCCCAGATCGCCGAGCGACTCGCGCGCGCCACTCGGCTGCTGCGCGAGACCGATCACTCGGTCGCGACCATCGCCCACCTGCTCGGCTATCGCAATCCGTCGTCCTTCTGCAGCCTGTTCAAAGAGCATCTCGGGATGACCCCGAGCGATTACCGACGCACAGCGGCTGGAGCAGGGTGAGCGATTTCCGAATTCTTTGCGCGGTTTGCCGAACGACACCGCGGGCGCTGCTGCACTAGGCTGTCGCGCTTTATCGTCAACGATCAGGATTCGCGATGTCGATGATCCTTGCCGCCGCGGCGCTCTGGGGCCTCCTGGGCCTGTTCGCCGTGACCCTCAATGCCGCCGGGTTCGACGGTCAGCAGGTCGCCATCCTGCGGATCCTCTGTGCCGCGCTGCTGCTCGTCGTCGTCGGCGCGCGCTGGCTGCTGCGTGGCGTCGATCTGCGGGTGTTGGCGGCACAGTCCCCGAGATTGATGCTCCATGGCCTGATCGGGGTGCTCGGCTACAACCTCTGCTACTTCCAGGCGATCGACGCCGTCGGGGTCGGTATGGCCGTGGCGCTGCTCTATACCGCGCCGCTCTGGGCGCTGGTCTTTGCAGTGTGGTTCGATGGTGAGTCGGTGACCGGGCGTGGCCTCGTTGCTGCGCTCGGTGCCCTGTGCGGGGTCGTGCTGCTGCTCGGCCAGACCCTGTCGACCGGGACGGGAGCGCCTGCCGGGGTACTCTTCGGACTCGCCGCAGGCCTGTGCTATGCACTCTATCCGGTGCTCGGACGCTGGCTGATCGCTCGGCTCGGTCCGGATCCGGTGATGGCCAGTGGGTTCATCCTCAGCGCCCTGGTCCTGTTGCTGTTGCCCATGACTTGGCAGGCGCTCGAAGGACTGGCGATTCACCGGGGGGAGTGGTCGATCTGGGGTGCCGTGCTGGCGATGGGTCTGTTCGGGACCCTGCTCGCCTACGCACTGTTCACCCGTGGACTGAGACGGATCGCCGCCTCGCGCGCGGCACTGCTGACCACCGTCGAGCCGGTGGTGGCGATGCTCGGTGCCGTGCTCTGGCTCGGTGAACGGTTCTCGGCGATGCAGTGGGGCGGTGTCGCGTTGATTCTCGTCAGTGCGTTATTGGTGGCCATCCCTGGCCGTCGTCGGGTCAGCGGATCATCGCCGGCTGATCCTTCTCCAGATAGGCCTCTTCCTCGGGGTTGAGATCGACCAGGTCGAAGCCGGTGATCATCGGGGTGACGTGCTCGCGGAAGGAGTGTCCGGTGGTGAGCATGTAGACATGGATGAAGGCGAAGGCGAGGATCGCGAAGGCCGCGCCGGTGTGAATCATCGCCACGGCTTCCAGCCAGCCGGTGGCGTGGGGGATGTCGCGCCACAGGAAGTAGAAGATATAGAGCAGCCCGGTGACCCAGATCAGCGGGAAGAGCACCACCTTGAGCATCAGATAGGCCAGCGCCTGCAAGGGGTTGTGTTTGCGCCAGAAGGCCTTGCGGTAGGGATGGCGCTCACCCTTGAAGATACCGAAGCTGTAGAAGCGCAGCACCTGCCAGAGCCCGTGTCCGGTCGGCAGGAAGTGACGCCAGGTCTCGGTGGTGAAGAGCCAGAACACGCTGAACATCCAGAGGATCAGCAGGGCGCTCGCGGCATACATGTGAATGGTCACCGCGACCTCGAAGTCGAACAGGTCGTGGAAACCGTGCAGGCCGAAGCCGGTGAGCATCAGGATTACGATCAGCGCCATCTGGCTCCAGTGCCAGAAGCGCTCGAAGCGTCCGAAGATCAGAACCTTGCGCATGGCCATCAGTGTTGTTCTCCCTTCGAGAAGAGTCGGATCAGGGCGTGGACGAGGATGCCGAGCAGGGTCGCGCCAACGGCGATGATACCGATGATGTCGAGCCAGCGGCTGTGATCGCGTCCTGGTAGGTAGACCCCCTCGAGTCCGGCCAGTCGGCCCTCGGCGGCATGGCAGTCGCGACAGGCGAGTGCGTCCTCCTTGGGGGCGACCATGTGGGTGATCGGCCACCAGGAGAGGGTCTCGACGAAGCCGAACTCGCCCGAGTAGTCGAGCCCGAAATCGGCCATGCCGCGGGCGATGGCTCGTCCCATGTCGTAATTGCCCCAGTAAGCGGTGTCATCGATGCCCCAGAGATGGGTGTAGACCAGGGTGCCGTTACCGGCATCGTAGGGCAGCCAGGTGACCATCCGCTTGAACGGCCAGATGCGTGAGTTTCCATCCTCGCGGTTGCCCTCGAAGCCGTTGATCTCGATCGGCTGCTGGCTGTCGTCGAATTTGGTATCGATGGTGGTGTAGTGCATCTGACCATCGAACCAGGCGTATTCGGGCACGATGTCCTCGTCATAGACGAAGTCACCCTTGATCGACTTGTAGGTGTAGCGGTGCTCGCCGTTGCCCTGGGTGTAGCCGTGCTCGTGATAACCCTCGCCGTCGCGGGTCCTGCCGGCGGTGCGCCAATCCCAGTCGGTGATGGTGGCCACGCCACCGCGGGCGAACTCGGGGATGTGGCAGGTCTGACAGGCCACGCTGGCGACGTGATCGTTGAGCTTGAGGGCACGGAGCGAGTCGATCGGGTGGGGCGAGAGTCCGTGGCAGGACTCGCAGGTGGCGACATCGCGGCGCTCGCCGGGCTGTCCGGTGCCCTCGGTATCGCGGGAGACGATCTTGTAGCGACTACCCGCCCAGACGTGCTGCTTGGTGATATGGCAGGCGGTGCAGGAGAAGTTGAGCCCCGCGGCATCCATGTGCACGTCGAGTTCGTGCGGTGGATCGATCAGCGCGGTGGAGAGGTCGCCATGCTTGACGTTGTCGCCGCCGCCGCCGTTGAAGTGACAGGTGCCACAGTTCTCCCGGCTCGGTAGCGCGACATTGCGCGCGATCTCGCCGAGATCGAGTGGTTCCAGGTCCTCGAACATCACCGAACAGGCCGAGTGACCCTCGTTGTTCGGAGTCTTGTAATAGGTGCCGGTGCCGTCGTGACAGACCAGACAGTCGATCTTGGTCTGGTCGGTGAAGTCGAAGTCCTCGTCCTTCCAGCCGTAGCCGGCGTGACACTGGGCGCACATCCCCTCGTTGCCACGGGCGTTGGTGCAGAAGTTGTTGATCAGGTGGCGCTTGCCGAGCTGCTGGCCGGTGTCGGGGTCGACATAGTCCCAGGTCCAGTGGACGTTGCGCATGAAGTGCTCACCGGTCTCGGTATGACAGCTCAGACACGCTTCGGTGACTTCTGGCCCGGATTCAAAGGCCTGTTGCAGGATCTCGAACTTGGCATGATCGGCGGTGCCGCCGGTGAGTGGACCGGACCGTTGGGGACGCTGCTGATTCGGCGTGTCCTGCGCTGTCGTCTCCTGTGGCGTCGTGTGGAGCGACGCCGACGACGAGCAGGCGACCAGCATCAGACCCACGGCGACCAGTCGTGTGGTGGTGATGGACATCTCGCACCTCGGATTGGATGGGGAAGGCTTTCGCGGACCTAATCGAGCCGATGAGGAGTGCCCGCTTAGGGCTGGTAAATAAACACCAAAGACACCGCTTGCGCCTTGAGCAAGCGCAAGTCGATCACGCTTTGTTGTCGCCCTTGGAGATCAGCAGGGCTCACGGCGGGGGATCAGGGCAGCATGGCGGGCACCAGCAGATAGCCGATGATGGTTCCGAAGAGGGTTCCGAGCAGGGCGCCCAGCAGGATTCCGTACCACTTCACGCCGTTGCGACTCCAGGGGTTGAGCGGGGTTGGACCGAATGCACGACATTGTGCGCCGAGCCCGACGGAGCGGGCAAGGGTGATTACAGGGTGCTCGAGAGCCGCGTGACCTCGCTCATGGCGCGCTCGAGCGTCTCCTCTGTGGTGTGGAAGTGTGGCGAGAAACGGATTCCGCCGCCGCGCTGTGCGCAGAGCACCTGCTGGCGCATCAGTGCCGGGTAGAGGTGCTCGCTCGCTACGTCGGGCACGCGGAAGGTGACGATCCCGGCGCGCCGCTCGGGCGGGCGCGGGGTCAGGAGTTCGAAACCGTGACGATCGATCGCCGCGATCAGCCAATCGACCCGCTGTCTGATCAGGGTCTCGATCGTTGTCGTGCCGACCTCCTCGAGCAGCGACAGGCTCGACTCCAGCGCGTGCGCGGCGAGCAGATTGGGGCTGCCGCATTCGAAGCGTCTGGCCTCGGGCGCCGGACTCCAGTCGCGCTGCTCGAAGTCCCCTGGGTCTGCAACCATGTGCCAGCCGAACTGGTGTAGCTCGAGGCGTTCACGCTGAGTCGCTGCGACATGGAGCAGCGCCAGGCCCTCGGGGCCCAGCATCCACTTGTGGCCATCGGCGACGACGAAATCGGCGCCACTGTCAGCGAGCGAGAAGGGCAGCGCGCCGAGTCCCTGGATGGCATCAACACAGAAGAGGATGTCACGCTCGCGACAGAAGGCGCCGAGCCGCGCCAGGTCGAGCCGCAGACCGCGGGCGTACTGTACCCAGCTCACCGCGATCAGACGGGTGTGCTCGTCGCACAGAGCGCAGAGATCGCCCTCGGGATCGCTGCTCTGCTCCAGATCGAGCGCTCGCCAATCCACCCCACGCGGGGCCAGCGACTCCCAGACGATCCGGTTGGAGGGGAACTCCTGAGCGATCCCGACAACATTGTCACCGGCACGCCAAGGCAGGCCGTGGGCGATCACCGAGAGCGCCTCGGAGGTGTTCTTGAGCAAGGCGATGGTGCTCGTGTCGGGGCTGCCGACGAGCCGAGCGAGCCGTTCGCGCAGACGCGCCTCCACCTCCAGCCAGTCGAGATAGGCCAGCGAGCCGCGTGCGGCATTGTCCTCGGCGAAGCGCCGTACCACCTCGGCGCTGCGACGTGGCCAGGGGCCGACGGCGGCGTGGTTGAGATGACTCAGCCCGGGGACGAGCGGAAACTCCTCGGCGAGTGAGTGCTGGCGCAGGTTCATCCCTCGTTGGCCTCCGCTGTCGGTGTCGTCGGTTCGGGCGAAAGGCGTTGGACCATGCCCGATTCGGGCAGACGCAACGCCGAACTGCCGAGCGGTTGGCGGGCATCCTGCGCGGCTGCGGCTGCGGCTGCGGGGGGCGGCTCGTCACTGACCAGGGTCTGTGGCGTATCCGTCGCCCCGGCCGAGGTGACGGGGGCGGTGGTCGGCTGGGCCGGCGGTTGCTGTACGGGAGCGAGTGGTGTCGGCGCCGGGCGGGGCGTGGTGACCTTGGGCGTCGTCGTCGTGGTCGTCGTGGCGGCGGTGGTCGATGCCGGCTCCGATTGCGGTTGCGATGGCTCGGGTGCGCTCTGTGGCTTGGCGGTTTGCTCGCGCCGTGCACTGGCCGCGCGCGCGGCGGCGCGTTGACGCTGACGTTTGGCGTAGTTGCCGTAGCTGGGACCACGCCCGACGATGGTCACCGTCGTGTCCCGATCGACCTTGGCGAACAGCAAGGGGGCAACCTTGGCGGGCATGCGAATGCAGCCGTGAGAGGCCGGTCTGCCCGGACGCGGGATGGGCCCTGCGTGCAGACCGATGCCGTCAGTGGTCAAGCGCATGAAGTAGGGCATCTTGGCACCGACGAAGCGGGCGCCGTCGGGCAGTGGGTCGCGCCCGACCTTGACGTTCGACTGGAGCAGCTTGCCCGCGGAGCTGTAGTAGCGACCGTAGAGGTTGGAGCGCTTGTTCTCGACCTTCTCCATCACCGTGAAGCTGCCGATCGGGGTGGGATGGCGTGAGACGCCGGTGGCCACGGTCGTCCAGCCGACCTCCACATCGCCGTCATAGAACCTGGCTTTCTGGGTATCGGTGTCGACGACGATGTGCGAGACCCGCTGCCCCTCGCCGCTCCATTCGTAGAGCGAGGGCTTCTTGGGAATCACCGGTGTCGACTGTGGCTGTGGCGGCTGTTGCTCCACCGGCGGCGGTGCTGGCTGTGGTTCGGGCTTGGCCGCGAGCCGTGGCCATTCGGTGCAACCGCTCAGGGTGGTCAGGGCCAGGGCGCATAACCAGAGGGTCCGGGGGCGTGCCAGGGTGCGAAGGGTGGGCGTGGGATAGCTCATCATGGGATTCCCCGGGTGATTGTGTCGGTGCGGTTGCGCTTCCTCAATATGGTTAGGATAACGTGCCGAAGTTTCGAGGGCATCCGTCGACCCCGAATAACGGCGCGATCGCGTCGAACATGAAGACGGTGTTGGACACTGTGCGCGGAGCAGGGCGAGAATGCGGTGGATCGATGGACTCGTACCCGCATGGAGGGGATGGACGCGTGAGATTCCTGCACGCCGCCGACATTCATCTCGACAGCCCGTTACAGGGGCTCGAGCGTTATCCCGGCGCACCGCTCGAGGCGCTGCGCGGCGCCACCCGACGCGCCTTCGTCAACCTGGTGGAGCTGGCGCTTGCCGAGTCGGTGGACCTGTTGCTGCTCGCCGGCGATCTCTACGACGGTGACTGGAAGGACTACAACACCGGGCTGTTCTTCATCGCTCAGATACAGCGCCTGCATGCCGCCGGCATCCCGGTCTGTCTGATCGCTGGCAATCACGATGCCGCCAGCCAGATCACCCGCACCCTGCGTCTGCCCGACAACGTCCATGTCTTCGCCACCGAGCGCCCCGAGACCCGGCGCTTCGAGACGCTCGGCGTGGCCGTGCACGGTCAGGGCTTCGCCACCCGGGCGGTCACCACGGATCTCAGCCGGGCCTATCCGCCACCGCTCCCCGGTCTGTTCAACATCGGTCTGCTGCACACCTCGCTCGACGGGCGTCCCGGTCATGCCCCCTATGCGCCCTGCAGGCTCGAGGCGCTGCGCAGTCACGGCTATGACTACTGGGCCCTGGGACACGTCCATGCCCGCGAGGTCCTCGCCGAATCCCCCTGGATCGTCTTTCCCGGCAATCTGCAAGGGCGCCATATCCGCGAGTGCGGTGCCAAGGGTGCGACCCTGGTGGAGGTCGATGCCTCTGGACGGGTCTGTCTGACACCTCATGCGCTGGACGTGGTGCGTTGGCACCTGCTCTCCGTCGAGATCGAGGGTTGCAGCGACCTCGATGCCGTCCATGCCCGCATCGGACGTGCACTGGAGCGTCTTGTCGACCAGTCCGAGGGGCGGCTGCTTGCCGTGCGGCTGGCGCTGAGTGGTGCAACTGCGCTCGATGCCTGGCTGCGTGCCGAGCACGAGCAGCTGGTCAACGACTGTCGCGGACTCGCCAGCGTCCACGGCGACCGGCTCTGGCTCGAGCAGGTCCGTCTGCAGACCCGTCCGCAGACGAGGGCGGTCGAGGCCGACGAGACCCTCGGTGGTCTGCTCGCGGCGATCGAGACGCTCGAACTCGACCCCGAGGCGCTGGCGCGTCTGGCCGAGGGCTTCGAACCGCTCGCCGCACGTCTCCCGGCCGGTCTCCGGCGAGGCGAGGACGATCCTACCGACCCCGCGGTGCTGCGTGCCTGTCTCGATGATGTGCGCGCACTGCTGCGCGCACGCCTGCTCGAGAGCGATCCACGATGAGGGTGCTGAGACTGGAGTTGCGCGCCTTCGGTCCCTTCACCGATCGGGTGCTCGATCTCAGCGCGGGTGATGCCGGTGTGCACCTGATCCATGGTCCCAACGAGGCGGGCAAGAGTTCGGCGCTGCGTGCGTTGCACGGACTCTTCTACGGTATCCCCGAACGCACCAGTGACGATTTTCTCCACCCTGCACGGGAGCTGCGAGTCGGCGCGCTGTTGCGCGGTGCCACGGGTGAGCAACTCCACTGTGTCCGCCGCAAAGGACGCAAGCACACCCTGCTCGATGCCGCTGGCGAAGCGCTCGACGAGCAGCGCTTGCAACGTCTGCTCGGTGGGGTCGATGCGGCGTTGTTCGAGCGGCTGTTCGGGATCGATCACGAGACCCTGGTCAGCGGGGGGCGTACCCTGCTCGAGGAACGGGGGCGCGAGGCCGAGGCGTTGTTCGGCTCCGGGCTCGGTCGAGTCGCGGTCCATCGCGTGCTCGAGGGGTTGGATGCCTCGGCCGATGCGCTGTTTCGTCCCCGCGGGCGCAAGCAGCAGATCAACATGGCGCTCGTCGAACGGGCCGAGCGACAGCGTCGTCAGCGCGACCTCGAACTCGGCGCAGTGGACTGGGAACAGGCGCGTGCCGCTCATGAGACGGCTTGCCGGGCGCTCGCCGAACTCGATGCAGAACGTGACCGGGTGATGCGCGAGCGGGCCCGGCTCGAGCGCATCCGTCGCACCCGCGCCGACTTGGAGTTGCGCCGGGGGTTGCTGGCGCGATTGGACGGGTTGGGTGAGCGGTTGCATTTGCCGGAGGACTTCGGTGCGCGTCGCCAGCAGGCCGAGGCCCAGCGTATCCGCGCCATCGAGTTGGGCGAACTGGTCTCGACGCGGCTCACGGCGCTCGAACAGGAGCTGGCGGATATCGTCATCGAACCCCGGTTGCTTGCCGCTGGTGCCGAGCTGGTCGAGCTGCGTGAACGACTCGGCAGCCATCGCAAGGCTGCGGCGGATCGCCCCATGCTGGTCGCCAGACGCGATGCCCTGCACGCCCGGGTCGTCGAACGGGTCGCTCGGGTCGATGCCGGGGCCGCTCGGGCGCCGACCGAGGCCTTGCGTGACTGGCTCGATGCGCGTCGTCGAATCAACGCCCTGGGGGAGCGGCGCGAGGCGCTGTGGAGCGAGTTGCAACGCGCCCGGCTGGCGCGCGACGAGGCCGCACGGACGGTGGAGGATTGCGAGCGTCAACTTGCCGCGCATACCCCGCCGCCTTCGCTCGCGGCCCTGGAGCTGGCGCTCGAGCAGGCGCGTGGCGCCGGCGGACTGGACGTCGATCTGGCCGAGCTCAAGGTGCAGGAGCATGCCCTCGGGCAACAGTGCACGGACGAGCTCTCTCGCTTGAGTGGCTGGAGCCAGGGACTGGAGTCCTTGGTGTGCGCGCCGCTGCCGGAGTTCGACGCCCTGGAGCACTGGATGCTGCGCGCCGATGCCCTGGCGCTGGAGCGCCAACGGCTGCGCGAGCGGCGGCAAGGCTGCGAACGGGAGATGGTCGAGATCGACACCGAGGCGCGCACCCTCGGGATCGCTGGAGAGGTTCCCAGCGAAGCGGCATTGACCGCCGCGCGTGAGAGGCGTGAGCGTCACTGGCAAGCGCTCAAGGCGCACGATGCATCACTGCGACTGGAGGCCGGGGCGGCGCTGGCGCGACAATTCGAGACAGCGTTGTACGAGGCCGATGTCCTGGCCGACCGGCTCAGGCGCGAGAGCGACCGGGTACAGCGTTATCAGTCGTTGTGCATACGGCGCGAGGCGTGCGAGCGCGAGCGTGCAGCCTGCGATCTCGCCTGGCGTGAGCAGGAGATCGCCGAGGGCGAGTTCGACGCCGCCTGGCGCGCGCTCTGGCAGGCCTGCTCGGTGCAGGAGCCGCGCTCGCCACGACAGATGCGCGGCTGGCTGGGACAGGCGCGGCGGCTGCGCGAGCAGGGCGAGCGGCTCACCGCGGTGCGCGAGCAACGTCAGCTGCTCGAGCAGCGTCAGATGCACAGTGTCGACGCCTTGCGCAGGGCGTTGCTGGCGCTCGATCGACAGGGGCCGGATGAGGAGGGCATGGATGCCTGGATGAGTGAGGCGGCGTCCGTGCTCGATACCTTGCAACGACACGCCCGGACGCATGAGACCCTGCTCGCCGAGCTGGAGCGGGCACGGCAGCGCCGTGAGCGGGCAGGGAGCGCCTGTGAGCAAGCCGAACGTGACTGGTCGGCCTGGGAGCGCGACTGGGGTGAGGCGATGGCGCGGGTCGGACTCGCCGTCCACAGCCTGCCGAGCGAGGCCCAGGAGCATCTCGCCGAACTGGCCGAGGCTTTGCAGGATGCTCGCGAGGCGGCCGGTTTTCAGACCCGCATCGATGATATCGATGCCGATGCCCGGGGCTTTCTCGCGCAGTTGCGCGAGCGGATCGTGCGGATCGCCCCGGATCTCGCCACGGAGCCAGCGGAGCTGGCGCTCCACACTCTGGATGCTCGGCTCGAGGGGATGCGCGCCCGGCAGGAGCGGCGCGACGAGCTGTTGCGCCAGCGTGACGAGGCGCGGCGTCAACTCGAGAAGGCTGGTAGCGCCTCGAGTAGCGCCGAGACCAGGATCGCCGATCTCTGTCGCCTGGCCGGCTGTGAGGGCTTCGATGCCCTGGCCGGGATCGAGGAACGTGCGCGACTGCAACGCGAGCTCGAGCAGCAGCTGATCGCCGTCGAGGGGCGATTGATGGAGACGGGCGACGGTCTCGCGCTCGAGCAGCTCGAGACCGAGGCCGGTGCCGCCGAGATCGCCGGGGAGGCGCTGCTCGAGGCGCTCGCCCGACTCGAGCGCCGTCTCGACGAGACGCTCGACCCCGAGCGCGAACGTCTGCTTGCCGTACGGGTCGAGGCCGAGCATCGTCTGGCGACCATGGATGGTGCCGATGCCGCCGCCACCGAAGCCGAGGAGATCGAGCGCATCGATGCGCAGCTGCGCGATCAGTGCGGTCGCTATCTACGCTACCGACTGGCGGCGATGGTGCTGCGCGAGACCATCGAGGGCTTTCGGCGCAACCATCGCGACCCGATCCTGGCGCGCACCGCCGAGGCCTTCGCGCGGCTGACCTGTGGCGCCTTCAGCGGGGTGGAGAGCGATTTCGGCGAGGACGACCAGGCGGTGCTGGTGGGGGTTCGCGCCAATGGTGAGCGCGTGCGGGTCGAGGCGATGAGCACCGGGACGCGCGATCAGCTCTATCTCGCGCTGCGTCTGGCGGGGCTGGAGCACCACCTGCGCCAGGCCGAGCCCTTGCCCTTCGTGGTCGACGACATCCTGGTGCAGTTCGATGACGCCCGTGCCCGCGCCACCCTCGAGACCCTGGCCGTCTTCTCCGCACAGACCCAGGTGATCCTCTTCACCCATCACCGACACCTGCTCGAGCTGGCGCGAGAGGTCGATCCGGAGGGACGGCGGATCTTCATCCATGCCCTGGACCCGGGCGCATGAACAGGGGGTCAGTCACTCTGATCGATCAGTTCCAGAACCCGTTGATGGAAGGCGCGATTGCTCGCCCGACAGGCCTCCAGCATCTCTGGTTGGGCGCGGCTGGCGCCGGCGAGTAGCCGCCAGCCCTGGACATCGCGACAGACATAGGGGGAGGGGGTGCGTGCGCGCAGCCGCCCGAGCAGTCGCTGCAGTCGCCCCGGGCGCTCCCAGATCGCCGGGTACAGGGTCGGGGGGTGACGCAGGGTGAGAAACTTGGAGTTGAACGGGAAGGCAAGCACCCGCCGCCCGAGCAGCATGCCCCAGTACAGGCCGTGATAGGAGCTGGTGATGATGGTCTCGCCCGAGGCGAGAAAGGCGATGGTCTCCTCGAAATCGGCCTGATCGTTGCGCAGGTTGGGCCACTCCAGGATCGGCAGTGGGCGTGAACGGTGAGAGAAGACCACGAATTCGTGATGCGGTGCCGGCGGGGCGTCGAAGATCGGGTGCATGCAGCTGGCGCAGGGCACCCAGGGGTGGGCAAAGCCGTCGTCGCGGATTCCGACGAGGTCGAACCCCTCGAGGAAGCGAGCGTAGGGGAACTCGGGATAACGTTGCCACCAGGGGCCGGTGTCGAGTTGCTGACCGACCCCCCAGGCGATGAGCCGCCCCGTCCTGGTGGCGGTCCTGATCCGCTCGATGGCGGGCAGGAAGAAGGTGTCGAGCAGACCACCGCCACCGAGGATGACGATGGCCTCGTCGAGGTCGAGTGATGTCTCGTCGATCAGATCCGCGCGCACCACCTCGTGATCGGGGAAGTCGAAATAGCGCGTCGGCGCGCTCATCTGATCGCCGATATTCGGATCATCACGATGGAAATTGATAATGCGTCTCATCTTATGCGCCGGCATAGGCTCGACCGTCGAGTACCCAGGAGGCGGGCAACGAGAGCATGCGCGCCGATGCCTCATTGGCCTCGTTACCCTGTGACTTCACCATGAACACCTTCAGCGCCTCGCCGATGTAGACCATCCGGCGGTTGCGATCGAGCAGGGCGAAACGGATGTTGTAGGTCCCGGGGGCGAGGGGATAGGTATCGATCCGGTATTCGACCTCGTGTTCGCCGGCAGCGAGGTCGGGCCGTTCGGCGATCCCGGCGGTCGAGCCTGAATCGAGATAGACGAAGTCCGTGGTGTGGGTGCCGATCACGATCTCGGGCTGTTCGAGCGCGACATGGAGCTTGAAGCGCACCCGGACCTTGAGCGGCCCGCCGGACTCGACAGCATCAGTCGGGCCGTCCTGGTCGTCGAGCAGGGTCACGCTGAGGACCTCCGCCTCGCCGGAGGTGTCGATACGGGCGTGCTTGAGGATCGCTTCCGAGTGATCGGCCAGGACCTTCTCGTTGCTCTTCTGGTAGTAAAGGTCAACCACTGGTTGCGGGGCATCATCCATCAGTACGCGCCCGCGTTCGAACAGCATCACCCGCGAGCAGATACGCGAGACCTGACGAATGTTGTGACTGACCAGCAGGACGGTCTTGCCGCGCCGCCGGATCAGGTCTTCCATACGATCGAAACACTTGCGCTGGAAGGCGAGATCACCGACGGCGAGGACCTCGTCGACGATGAGGATCTCCGAGTCGATGCTGGTGGCGACGGCGAAGGCGAGCTTGACCTTCATCCCCGAGCTGTAACGCTTGACCGGGGTGTCGATGAAGGCCGACATCTCGGCGAAGTCGACGATTTCGTCGAATTTTTCCTCGATCCGCTGACGCGACATGCCGAGAATGGCACCGTTGAGATAGACGTTCTCGCGTCCGGTCAGGTCTGGCACGAACCCCGCGCCGACCTCGATCAGCGGCGCAATCCGGCCATCCACTCTGATCGTTCCAGAGGTCGGGCTGGTGATGTTCGCAAGCAGTTTCAGCAAGGTACTCTTGCCAGCGCCGTTGTGGCCGATGATGCCGACGACTTCACCTTCCTCGATGCTGAAACCGACATCGTCGAGCGCCTTGAAGGGTGGGGTCTCGGTCGGTGCTCGGCCAAGAACGCGGCGAGCCTGATTGACGAGTGAGCTCTTCAGACTATGCAGCTGACCGAGCTTGAACTCCTTGGTCAGATGCTCGACTTCGATGATCGGCATATTGAGGATACGTCCATGAGTGCAGTCGATAATGGACTGAATGAGTGATTGAAGCCGGCGAGGTTCGGAGCTCGGTGCCGGTGGATCTGGATAACCTTCGTCGGATAGCTTCTTCATGGCGGAGAGGATTGTCAAACGTCAGGACAAAGGACGGTGATGACAACTGCGATCTACCAGTGCGCTGATCTGGCAGGCGTCGAAGGCGTCCTGGTCGGCATAGGTGAGGTGGAGGAAGGCAGGCTTCCAACGCTGGCTGCTGTTCGCCATGCGTTCCTGGATCAGCCGGGCCCCGGTGAGGATCGATGAGCGCATGCGGTGGATGCGGCCCTGTGCGGGGTCGATGACGAACTGCGTGGTCCCGTCGGGGGCCGGTTGTGCCGCGCGCTGAGGGGCTGGCTCAGGGGGCGTTGCACTTGTGATAAAGGGACAAGCCCAGGCCGGGGCGGCTTCGCCGCGCCCGGCATGTCGCCATCCAGATAGGCCAGGAGCGCCTCATCCACGGGACGGACTCTCGCGCCGGGCGTCTGCCAAGGCGGCCTCAAGGGCGTCGATGCGGGTTTGGAGCTTGGCGTTGGTCCGGCGAGGAGATTGACCGCGAACCCTTCGGCGAGGAGTTCGTGTTCGGCCCAGTTGCCACGCGGAGCGGGGCCTGAACGGCCCTCATCCTTAATTACGCATAATGTATATTATGTTAATTCCTAAACAAGATGTTTATTTGGCTTCTTTTTTTGGGCTTTTTCTTAAGGGCCTAGTTAAAGGAATACAGCTATGTAAAATGGACTTGTCAAATATTCGTTTAGATAGTTTATAAGTAAAAAGCAACATGATACTCTCAATCAACATTCCATAACGGCAGCGATCCAGAATGAGACCAAACCCACCAACAGACCCAGCTCGAGAAGAAGCAATCCTCAGGTTGGCTCGCGAGCGTCCTGAACTCGGACAGGCGTCGATCTCACGTCTGCTCTGCGCCTCAGGGCTCAGAATCTCGCCATCCGGCGTCCGCTATGTCCTCCAACGCTACGGACTCGAGACCCAGGTAAAGCGTCTCAGGGCGCTGGTACGCAGTTCACCGAAAGGAGTGGAATCACTCGACCAACGTCAACGCGCCCTGCTCGCTCGTGGCGCGCTGTCCGAAGACGAAGCCGCCGAGGACGCACCGCCACGAGATCGCAAGACCCGTATTCTCGATGCGGCCGCCGAGCTCTTCTTCGACCTCGGCTACGACGGCACCTCCATCCGCGATATCGCTGGAAAGGTGGGACTGTTGCCAGGCTCCGTCTATCACTATTTCCCCTCAAAGGAAGAACTCTATCTCGCCGTACATCGCACAGGCATCACCCGAGTTGAGGCCAGGATCAAGGCCGCCATCGCGGATCTAGACGACCCCTGGGAGCGATTGCGCGTCGCCTGCGAGGTCCATGTCGCCGGAATCGTCGAGGGATCACCGGTAGACAGGATCACCGGACGCAACCTGGCGCTGGTAGGCAAGCACAACCTGCTCAAGCGCATCACGCCCTTTCGCAAGACCTACGAGAATCTGTTCAGGGAGTTGATCGAGGATCTTCCGGTCGCCCCAGATACCGATCGTTCGCTGTTGCGCCTGTTCCTGCTCGGCGGGATGAACTGGGCATGCCTGTGGTACCGCCGCGGCATCCGCTCACCCGAGGAGATCGCCGATATCATGCTCGATATGGTACGCCAGGGCGTGCAGTCGACGCATCATCTGACACAAACGAACACGGGAGACACCTGACCGGCATCTCCCGTGCTCGATATCATTCCCAACGCAGTATCAGACGTGCAACCAGGGTACGTACATTCGCGCCTCACCGGAGATCAGGAGCCGATCCGTCTCGGCGTCCACACAGCGCGTCTCCAGAGTGACGATCGGCTTGTCGGTACGGATCGCGGTGATCTCGACCGAAGCGGTGACCGGAATGTCGAGATAGACCGGCGCCTTGAAATTGAGCTCCTGGCCGAGATAGATCGCACCGTCGCCCGGCAGATGATGGCCGAGCAAGGCCGACAACAGACTCGAGACCAGGATCCCGTGGACGATCCGCTCACCGAATCGCGTCTCGGCTGCATAGACGGGGTCGAGATGCACGGGATTACAGTCGCCCGAGAGTTCGGCAAAGAAACGCACATCGGCCTCGCTGAAGGCCCGGGTCAGGGTCGCGCGCTGACCGATTTCGAGGGTCGGCATCCTTGGTTCCTCATTCACATGTTCGGATAGTTCGGGCCACTACCGCCCTCAGGGGCGACCCAGGTGATATTGGCCGCCGGATCCTTGATGTCGCAGGTCTTGCAGTGCACACAGTTGGCTGCATTGATCTGCAGGCGCGGGTCATCACTGCCCTCGCCCACCAGCTCGTAGACCCCGGCCGGACAGTAGCGTTGCGCGGGTTCGGCATACTCGGCCAGGTTCGAGCTGGTCGGGATCGACGGATCGGCCAGGTGCAGGTGACAGGGTTGATCCTCATCGTGTGCGGTATTGGCGAGATAGACCGAGGAGAGCCGATCGAAGCTGAGCACCCCATCGGGCTTGGGATAGCTGATCGGATCGCTCAGTGCGGCAGGTTCCAGCCAGGTATGGTCCGGCGCATCACCCGGACGTCGGATCGGTCGTCTGCCGCCGAGCAGGCGCTGATCCAGGCTGTTGACGGCCCCACCGAGCAGGGTCCCGAACCGGTGCAGTGATCGGCCGAAGTTGCGCCCGGCACGCAGATCCTCGTACAGCCAGGATGCACGCAGCCGCGCCTCGAGACCCGTCAGGTCGCGACCTCCAGGATCGCCGACGGCAAAGGCCGCAAGGATCTCCTCGGCGACCAGCATCCCGCTCTTGAGCGCGGTATGAACCCCCTTGAGCTTGGCGTTGTCGAGCGTGCCACCCTCGCATCCGGCCAGACAGCCCCCCGGGAAGTGCTGTCTGGGCAAGGCATCGAAACCACCCTTGGCCAGCGCGCGCGCGCCATAGGCGATCCGTCTTCCCCCCTCAAGGGTGGCGGCAAACAGCGGGTGGTGCTTCATCCGCTGGAACTCGTCGAAGGGACTGAGCCAGGGATTGGGATAGTCGAGATCGACGATCAGCCCGACGGCGACCTGACACCTGCTCAGGTGATAGAGGAAGAAGCCACCATGGGTTCTCTCGGGCAAGGGCCAGCCGGTACCGTGCTGCACCAGCCCGAGCTCATGCCGATCCGCCTCGATCTCCCACAATTCCTTGATGCCCAAGGCATGATGCTGAGGGGCCGACTCGGCATCCAGGTCGAAGCGCTGGTAGAGCTGTTTGCCGAGGTGTCCCCGACAGCCCTCGGCGAAGACGGTCTGGCGCGCCCTCAACTCGACCCCAGGGGCGTGACTGTCCTTGGGACGGCCATCGGCACCGATCCCCATGTCGCCGGTGGCGACACCGATCACCTCGCCGTGCTCGCCGAACAGCACCTCGGTGGCGGCGAACCCTGGAAAGATCTCGACGCCCAGACCCTCGGCCTCAGCGGCCAACCAGCGACACAGGTTGCCGAGACTGACCAGATAATGACCCGCATTATGTAAACTCGGTGGCGAGATCGCCTCGGGGATTCGCCAGCTGCGTTGCGCATCGCGCAGCAGATACAGCTCCTCGCGCTCGACCGGGGTCTCCAGCGGCGCGCCGCGTTCACGCCAGTCCGGGATCAGCTCATCAAGACCCCGGGTCTCGATCACCGCGCCCGAGAGGATATGAGCACCGACCTCGGCCCCCTTCTCCACCACGCACACGCTCGGCGCCGGGTCGGCCTGCGCCAGCCGGATCGCGGTCGCCAGCCCGGCCGGACCGGCGCCGACGATCACCACGTCGAACTCCATCAGATCGCGTTCGCTCATCGACGACTCCTCAGAATTGCTCTGCATCGAGTGCCATCAGACTCGTCGATCCGGCCAGCACCGAGGTCAGCGCCGCCTGGGTCCGTGCCAGTACGTGCTCGCAATAGAAACGGGCCGTCTTGAGCTTGGCATCGAGGAAGAGCGCATCGCCCTCTCCGTCCTCGATCGCGCGCTGTGCGGCCAGAGCGCTGCGCACCTGCATCCAGCCACCACAGAGATAGCCCAGCAGCATCAGTAACTCGACGCTGACGGCACCGACCAACTGGCGATCGTCTGGCGCCCCGCGCAACACCCAGTCGCACGCGCGTCGTGCCGCGGCGAGCCCATCGGCGAAGGGGTCGACGAGTACGACCAGAGACGCCTCATCGGCCTGCCGGAGCACGCCGAGCGTCTCCTCCATCTCGTCGAACAACACCCCGAGCGCGCGGCCTTTATCGGCGAGCAGCTTGCGCGAGATCAGGTCGAGCGCCTGGATCCCGGTCGTCCCCTCGTAGATGGTGAGGATGCGCGCGTCGCGATAGTGCTGCGCCACCCCGGTCTCCTCGACGAAGCCCATGCCGCCGTGGACCTGGATCGCCAGCGAGGTCAGCTCCTGAGCGAACTCGGTGATCCAGCCCTTGACGATCGGGGTGAAGAGTTCGAGCCTGGCCTGATGATGCGCCCGACGCGCATCCTCATTCGCGCCCCGCGCCCGGTCGGCTTCGGCTGCGGTCTCCAGCACCAGGGCGCGCATCGCCTCGATGCCACTCTTCATCGTCATCAGCATCCGCCTCACGTCCGGGTGCGTGATGATCGCCACCCGCGTGCCATCACGACGCGTGCCCTGCAACCGCTCCATCGCATACAGACGCGCCTGCTGATAGGCGCGCTCGGCGATCGCCAGGCCCTGCAGGCCGACGACCTGGCGCTCACGGTTCATCATGGTGAACATATAGGCGAGCCCGCGATGCGGCTCGCCGACCAATTCGCCCCAAGCGTCGTCGAACGCCATCACACAGGTCGGGCTGCCATGGATTCCGAGCTTGTGTTCGAGTGAGAGACAGCGCACCCCATTGGCCTCGGCCGGCTCGCCATGCGCGTCCAGCCGGTACTTGGGGACCACGAACAGCGAGATCCCCTTCACCCCGGGCGGCGCATCGGGCAATCGCGCGAGCACCAGGTGGACGATGTTGTCGGTCATCCGGTGATCGCCCCAGGTGATGAAGATCTTCTGTCCGCTGATGCGGTAGGCGTCGCCCTCGGGCACCGCACGGGTCTTGATCGCGGCCAGGTCAGAACCAGCATCGGGCTCGGTGAGGTTCATCGTACCGGTCCACTCGCCACTGCTCAGACGCGGCAGATAACGCGCACACAGGGACTCGTCACCGTGTTCGGCAAGGGCCTCGATCGCGCCTTCGGTGAGCATCGGGCAGAGCGCCAGCGACAGGTTGGCCGCGTGCCAGATCTCGCTGACCGCGGCATTGAGCACATCGGGCAATCCCTGTCCGCCATGGCGTTCGTCGACCTTGAGCGACTGCCAGCCGCCCTCGGCAAACTGCCGATAGGCGGTGGCGAAACCGGGCGTCTCCACCACGCTCCCCTCACCCATCCGAGCACCCTCACGGTCGCCGACGGCGTTGAGTGGCGCCAGCACCTCGGCGCCGAAGCGCGCGGCCTCGTCGATCAGGCTGTTGGCGAGGTCCAGATCCACGCCCTCGAAGTCGTTCTCGACACAGAGTCCATCGAAATCGATCAGATGGCGCAGGACGAAATCACTCTCGCGATAGCAATGCTGATAGCTGCTCATGGTTACACCAAGGGAGTCAGAGTGCTTCGGTAAGCTCGGGCACGGCCTCGAACAGATCGGCGACCAGTCCGTAGTCGGCAACCTCGAAGATCGGTGCGTCCGGGTCCTTGTTGATCGCTACCACCACTTTCGAGTCCTTCATCCCCGCCAGGTGCTGGATCGCCCCCGAGACGCCGAGCGCGATATAGAGTTCGGGCGCGACCACCTTGCCGGTCTGGCCGACCTGCAGGTCGTTGGCGACGAAGCCGGCGTCCACCGCCGCACGCGAGGCGCCGACGGCGGCGTCGAGCCGATCGGCGAGCCGATAGACCAGCTCGAAGCCCTCGCGACTGCCGAGTCCGCGACCACCGCTGACCACCACCCGCGCGCTGGTCAGCTCCGGGCGCTCGGACTCGGCCAGCTGTTCGCCGACCAGCCGGGTCGCGACCGCCTCGATCCTCTGCCCGAGCTCGACCACCTCGGCCGTGCCGCCGGTGGGCGCGACCGCGGCGAAGGCGGTCTGACGCACCGTCAGCACCTTCACCGGGTCGTCGCTCTCCACCGTGGCCACGGCGTTACCGGCATAGATCGGCCGACGGAACCGCGCCGGGGACTCGACCGCGATCACCTCGGAGACCTGATTGACCCCGAGCAGCGCAGCCACCCGGGGCATCAGATCCTTGCCCGAGGTGCTGGCCGCGGCCAGCAGATGGCTGTAGCCGGGCGCGACCGCCACCACCAGCTCGGCGAGATTCTCGGCAAGCCGATCGGCATAGACCGGGGCATCGGCCACCAGTACATGCTCGACGCCAGGAAGCACGCGGGCGGACTCGATCGCCGCCGCACAGTCATGCCCGACCACCAGCAGGTCGCAGGGTCCATCGAGTTCGTCGGCGGCGCCCAGGACGTTGAGTGTCGCCGGCGCCAGCCGGCCCCTGTCCAGTTCCGCGATCACCAGAGTGCGCATCATCCCGTCCTCCATTCAGATCACCTGTGCCTGTCGCAGCCGCTCGAGCAGCTCGCCGACCGACTCGACCCGGATCCCGCCGGCGCGCGGCTCGGGCGGATGTACCGCCAGCAGGCGTGGCCCCGCTGCCGGAGAGACCCCGAGCTGTTCGGCCCCGGTGTGCGCGATCGGTTTGCGCCGGGACTTCATGATGTCGGGGGCACGGATGAAACGCGGGGTGTTGAGTCGCAGGTCGGTGGTGATCACCGCCGGCAGTCGCAACGCCAGGGTCTGCAGACCACCGTCGACCTCGCGGACGACCTCGATGCCCTCGTCCACCACCTCGAGTCCGGAGACGAAGGTGCCCTGGGGATAACCGAGCAGACCGGCGAGCATCTGCCCGACCTGGTTGTTGTCACCGTCGATCGACTGCTTGCCGAGCAGCACCAGTCCCGGCTGCTCCTCGCGCACCAGCGCCGCGAGCAACTGGGCGATCCCCAGCGGGCCGAGATCGGCGTCCTCGGCCGTCTCGATCCAGATGGCGCGATCGGCCCCCATCGCCAACGCGGTCCGCAGCTGTTCCTGCACCGCCTTGGGACCGACCGAGACGGCCACCACCTCATCGGCCTTGCCGTCCTCGCGCAACCGGACGGCCGCCTCGACGGCAATCTCGCAGAAGGGATTGATGGCCATCTTGACGTTGGCCAGGTCGACGTCCGAGTGATCGGACTTGACCCTGACCCTGACGTTGTAGTCGATGACCCGCTTGATCGGGACCAGTATCTTCATGACGCTCCTCCTCGGGCCCCAGTCATCGACAGGGGCCGGTACGACGACGGTCGTCGTCTCGTCTCTCTCCGTAGCGCGATCTCGGTCGACACGGCGCTCAGGCCGTCGCGACCTCGCTCTGGGCATCGTTCGCCCACTGGCGCAGGAGATACTTCTGCAGCTTGCCGGTGGGGGTGCGTGGCAGGGTGGCGAAGACCACATGCTTGGGCGCCTTGAAATGGGCCATGCGGGCGCGGCAATAGTCGATCACCGCCTGCTCGCTGAGCTCGACGTCGGCGACCAGGGTGATGAAGGCGCAGGGCACCTCACCCCACTTCTCGTCGCGCTTGGCGACCACGGCGACGTCCTGCACCAGCGGATGGCCGAAGAGCACCTCCTCGACCTCGATCGAGGAGATGTTCTCGCCACCCGAGATGATGATGTCCTTGGAGCGGTCCTTGATCTCGACATAACCGTCCGGGTGCCAGACGGCGAGATCGCCACTGTGGAACCAGCCGCGATCGAAGGCGCGTCGGGTGGTCTCCGGGTTCTTCAGATACCCCTTCATCACCAGGTTGCCACGGATCATGATCTCGCCCAGGGTCACGCCGTCCTGACGGATCGGCTGCAGGGTGGCGGGGTCGGCGACCATGATCGCCGCCTGCATCGGCATCCGTACCCCCTGACGCGCCTTGAGCCGTGCCCGCTCATCCAGCGCCAGCTCGTCCCACTCATCGTTCCAGGCGCAGGCCACACAGGGACCATAGGTCTCGGTCAATCCGTAGACATGGGTGACCTCGAAGCCCATCGCCTCCATCCCGGCGATCACCGACGAGGGTGGCGGCGCACCGGCGGTCATCACCCGCACCGACTGGGTGATCGCGGCCTTCGCCTCGGTCGGCACCTCGTTGATCATCTTCAGCACGATCGGCGCACCGCACAGATGGGTCACGCCCTCGCGGGCAATGGTTTCGACGATGGTGTGTGCCCGTACATGACGCAGACAGACATTGACCCCGGCCATCGCCGCCATGGTCCAGGGGAAGCACCAGCCGTTGCAGTGAAACATCGGCAGGGTCCAGAGATAGACCGCATGGTTGGGCAGTCCCCAGCTCAGCACGTTGTTGATCGCACCGAGATAGGCCCCGCGATGGTGATAGACCACGCCCTTGGGATCACCCGTGGTGCCCGAGGTGTAGTTGAGGGTGATCGCCCGCCACTCGTCATCGGGCACCGACCACTGATGGTCGGAATCGCCCTCGGCGAGGAAGGACTCGTAGTCGATCTCGCCGATCGGCGCCTGGGCATCGGTGAAGTCCGGGTCGGCGATGTCGATCACCAGGATCTCGCGCTCAATGCGCGCCAGCGCCCGACCGACGACCTCGGCGCACTCGCAGTCGACCAGCACCGCACTCGCCTCGGCGTGCTCGAGGATGAAGGCGATCGCCGGGGCATCGAGTCGGGTGTTGATGGAGTTGAGCACCGCTCCGGTCATGGGCACGCCGAAATGCGCCTCGAAGTGTGCCGGAATATTGGGGGCGACGATGGAGACGGTGTCACCGCGGCCGATCCCGCGTCGTTCGAGCGCACTGGCGAGCTGGCGACAGCGACGATAGGTCTCGGCCCAGTCACGCCTGATCGTGCCATGCACCATGGCCAGTTTGCGAGGATAGATCGCCGCGGTGCGCTCGATGAAGTTCAGCGGACTGAGCGACTCGTGGTTGGCCGCTCTCGGCTCGAGGTCCTGCTCGTAGAGATCAACGACTGGCTCGGACATACGTTCCTGTAACTCCGATGGTGTTGAGAACCGCTTCCCTGATGTTCAGCCGGAAGCCTGCGCCTGCCTGATTGCGATTCAGCAATGACGCTATCACCCCAAAAACTAGCTTGTCAAACGATCGTGTGAAAAGTTTTTCGTGATTGCCACGACATCCCGGTCGGTCATCGTCCCATCGCGATCACGGCGACTCGGCAGCGGCGGATTGATCGCCCCCGGCTCCTGATGCACGATGGGACGGGAACATCGAAGCCCGACGAGGGCGAGTGGATACACGAGAGGAGTCGCACGGGGTGACGAGATCTGGGGACTGGCCCACCGGGTTCATGCTGATCCAGGGCAACCGGCTGGAGTCACTGCGCGACCTGCTGACCACCTGGGTGGCACGCTACCCACTCCACCCGCTCGAGGACGAGGTGGTACTGGTGCAGAGCAACGGCATCGCCCAGTGGATCAAACTCGCCCTCGCCGAACCGTCGGGGGGCGAACTCGGTGGCGGCTGCGGCATCTCCGCCGCGCTGCGGGTGATGCTGCCGGGACGCTTCGTCTGGGAAGCCTACCGCGGTGTGCTCGGCGCATTGCCGCCAAGCTCCCCCTATGACAAGGCGCCACTCACCTGGCGCATCCATCGTCTGCTCGGCGAGCTGCTGCAACGCCCCGCCGATCCGGTGCTCGCGCCCCTACACGCCTTCATGCACGGCGAGGAGCGCGCACGCCGACGCCATCAACTCGCAGAACGACTCGCCGACCTCTTCGACCAGTACCAGGTCTATCGCGCCGACTGGCTCGAGGCCTGGGGACGCGGCAAGGACGTCCTGATCCGCGCCGACGGCGCACAACAGCCCGTGCCCGAGGACCAGCGCTGGCAACCGCTGCTGTGGCGACTGCTCCACCAGGACCTCGCCGGGACGACCACCGACGACCCGCTCGACCAGGCCAGCCGCGCCGAGATCCACCGTCGCTTCCTCGCCACGGTCGAGGACGCCGCCATGGCCCGGCTGCCGCGGCGGGTGATCGTCTTCGGCATCTCCTCGCTACCGCGCCAGACCCTCGAGGTACTCGAGGGCATCGCCGCCCACAGTCAGGTGATGCTCTTCGTCCACAATCCCAGCCGACACTACTGGGGCGACATCATCGAGGGTCGCGCACTCTTCGCCCGCGCCTATGGACGCAACCACGCGCGCAAGGTCCCCGAGGACGTCGACGAGACCGCCCTCCATCTCCACGGTCACCCACTGCTTGCCGCCTGGGGTCGACAGGGGCGCGACTACATCCGTCTGCTCGACGAGCACGACCGGCGCGAGCACTATGAAGGCGTGTTCCGCCAGCAGTCGCTCGACATCGACCTGTTCGAGTCCGCCACCGAGCACCATCTGCTCGCCCAGCTCCAGGACGATATCCTCGAGCTGCGACCGCTCGGCGAGCGCCAGCAGCAGAACACGGCGATCGATCCCACCGACGACCACAGCCTGGGCTTCACCATCGCCCACAGCGCCCAGCGTGAGGTCGAGATCCTCCACGACCAGCTGCTCGCCGCCTTCGTCACCGCCGAGGCCGAGGGCCGCCCACTCGCCCCGCGCGAGATCCTGGTGATGGTCCCCGACATCGATCTCTATGCGCCGCACATCGCTGCGGTGTTCGGCCGCATCCCGCGCCGGGATCCGCGCCATCTGCCCTTCCACATCGCCGACCAGGGCGAGCGCCACCGCAATCCGCTGCTGATCGGGCTCACCACGCTGCTCGACCTGCCGCGAGCGCGCTTCACCGTCACCGAGTTGCTCGATCTGCTCGACATCGCCGCGCTGCGCGCGCGCTTCGGTCTCACCGAGGGCGAGCTGCCCCGGCTGCGCAGCTGGATCATCGGCGCCAACGTGCGCTGGGGACTCGACGGGCGCCAGCGCGAACACCTCGGACTGCCCGCCGCGGCCGAGCGCAACACCTGGCGCTTCGGGCTGCGGCGGATGCTGCTCGGCTTCGCCGCCGGCGCGACCGGTGCCTGGCGCGGGATCGAGCCGCACGCCGAGGTCGGCGGCCTGGAGGCGACACTGCTCGGCCCGCTGATCGATCTCCTGGAGACCCTGGAGCGTTACTGGGAACGACTCGACCAGCCGCGCACCCCGGGCGACTGGGTCACGACCATCGAGCAACTGCTCGAGGATTGTTTCAGCCCCTGCGGCGAGAGCGACGAGCTGGCCCTGGCGCGCGTACGCGAGACCCTCGAGCAATGGGACGAGGACTGTCGTCAGGCCGACGCCGGCGCCGAGCCCCTGCCGCTGGAGGTGCTGCGCGACACCCTGCTGCGCGGGCTCGACGCACCCAGCCTCACCCAGCGCTTTCTCGGCGGCGCGATCAACTTCGCCACGCTGATGCCGATGCGCGCCATCCCCTTCCGCCAGATCTGGCTGCTGGGGATGAACGACGGCGACTATCCGCGCAACCATCGCCCCCCCGACTTCGACCTGATGGCCGACGACTACCGCCCGGGCGATCGCTCGCGCCGCGAGGACGACCGCTATCTCTTCCTCGAGGCGTTGCTCTCGGCGCGAGAACGGCTGTCGATCAGCTGGATCGGGCGCGACATCCGCGACAACACCCCCAAGACGCCCTCGGTGCTGGTCGGTCAGCTGCGCGACCATCTCGCCGCCGGTTGGCGCTGCGCCAACCCCGACGGCGACGGTCAGACGCTACTCGCCGCGCTGACCACCGAGCACCCGCTGCAGCCCTTCAGTCGCGCCTACTTCCGCCCCGGGCGCGACCCCCGGCTGTTCACCTATGCCAGCGAATGGCGCGCAATCCACGACACACCCGGCACCGACGACGACAGCGATCTCCCCCCCTGGAGCCCGGAAGGACCGCTCGACCTGCGTCGACTCGCCCAGTTCCTCCGCGCCCCGGTCGATGCGCTGTTCCGTCAGCGTCTCCAGGTCGACCGCCCGCGCGCCAGCGAGCGCCCGGCCGATGTCGAGACCTTCGCCCTCGACGGCCTGCTCAACTGGCAGCTCAGCGAGCAGCTGATCACCGAGCTGTTCGATCCCGCCGACGTCGAACTCGCACTCGCCCCCCGGCTGGAGGCCGCGCTCGAACGGCTGCAGGCCCGTGGCGAACTGCCCGCGGGCGCCCAGGGTGAGCTGCTCGCCGCCAGCATCGGCGAGCGACTGCTGCCGCTGCACCAGCGCTGGCAGACACTGCGTCGCGAGTATCCGCGCGATCTCGGGCACCCCTCACCGCTCAGCCTCGAACACCGCACCGACGGCGATGTGGCGCTGCGGCTCGAGGACCAGCTCGCCCCCCGGCTCGGCGCCGAGCACCAGGACACACGCATCCAGCTCCGGCTCAGCGCCAGCAGCATCGTCAAGGACAAGCACTACCGCTGGCACCAGATCGTCGAGCATTGGTTGCACCATCTCGCCGCCCAGCTCACCGGTGAGCCGGTCGCCACCTGGGTGCTCACCCCGGCGGGTCGGCTGCACCTGCGCCCGCTCGATCCCGAACTCTCGCGTACCCGTCTCCAACGACTGCTCGCGGCCTGGTGGGCGGGGATGCGCGCGCCGCTGCCAGCGACCCTGGAGACCGGCATCGCCTGGCTCGGACGCCGCGACGACGCCCCGGACCTCGAACCGTCCTTCACCGCGGCCCTGGAGCACAGCGGTTATCTCGCTCGCTGCTACCCCGACGCCTCAAGCCTCCAGCAACACCCCGAGTTCACCGACTGGGCCGAGCGGCTCTATACCGACCTGCACACCGACATCAAGAACCCCGACCAGGCCACCTGGGATGACAGCTGAACCCAATCGTCTCGACCCCCTCGCCATCCCGCTCTGCGGCGCCCGTCTGATCGAGGCCAGCGCCGGCACCGGCAAGACCTTCACCCTGGCGATGCTCTATCTCCGTCTGGTGCTCGGTCACGGTGTCGCACTCGGCGCGCGCACCCGACTGCAGCCACCCGAGATCCTGGTGGTGACCTTCACCAATGCCGCCACCGACGAGTTGCGCGGGCGCATCCGCGCCCGACTGGTCGAGGCCGCCGCCGCCTTTCGCTGTCCGGAGACGGACATCGACGATCCGCTGCTCGCCCGGCTGCGTACGGAGATGAGCGCGCACACCGACCCCAACCTCTGCGCCCGTCATCTCGAACAGGCCGCCGAGTGGATGGACGAGGCGGCGATCTCGACCATCCATGCCTGGTGTCACCGAATGCTGCGCGAGCACGCCTTCGACAGCGGCAACATGTTCGAGCTGGAACTGGAGAACGATGCCGCGCCGCTGCTGCGTCAGGCCGTCGAGGACTATTGGCGCAGCTGCTACGGCGGACTCGATCGCGCCACCCTCGCCCGGGTCCACGTGCACTGGTCGTCCCCGCTCGCGCTCGAACAGCGATTCGCCCGACTGCTCGGGCTGCGCGAGCACGCCCCGAGGGCGCCCGAACAACCGCCCGAGACGATCATCGCCGACGTGCTCGAGACGCGTCGCCGACGGATCGAGACGCTCAAACAGGCGTGGTCGGAGCAGGATTGGTGCGCCCAGCTCGAGACCCTCTTCGAGGAAGCCGCCGCGCGCAAGGCGTTCAACCAGCGCCAGCTCAACAGCAAGCACCGCAGCGAGGTCATCGCGCGACTGCGCGACTGGATCCTCGACCCCGAGGCCGAACACCCTGCACTGAAGGCCGACAGCCGCTCCTGGCAGCGCATGTCCTCGCGGGCCGTCGCCGAGATCTGGAAGGATGGCGCTCCACCCGTCAATCATCCCGCCTGCCGTGCACTCGAGACGCTCTTCGAGCAGCTCGCCGACCTCCCGGAACTCCAACCGCCGCTGCTCGCCCACGCCCTGCACCAGGTTGCCGAACGCATCGAGGAGGAGAAGCGCGCGCGCGCCCTGCTCACCCAGCACGATCTGCTTGAACGACTCGACCGAGCGCTGCAGGGCCCGCAGGGCGCGCGCCTGGCCGCCACCATCCGCCGTCAGTTTCCCTTCGCCCTGGTCGACGAGTTCCAGGACACCGACCCGCTGCAGTACCGCATCTTCGCCACCGTCTACCGCCCCGAGGAGAACGCCCCCGAGACCGGGCTGTTCATGATCGGCGACCCCAAGCAGTCGATCTATGCCTTCCGCGGCGCCGACATCCACACCTATCTGCACGCCCGCGCCGCCACCGCACCCCGGCACTACAGCCTCGACACCAACTATCGCTCCTGCCCGGCGCTGATCGAGGGCATCAACGCGCTCTTCACCCAGGCCGAGCAACGCCCCGGCGGCGCCTTCCTGTTCCGCGACGAGACCGCCGACCCGGTCCCCTTCCTCGCCGTCTCGCCCAATCCGTGCCGCGCCGAGGACGACCGTCTCAGCATCGACGGCGAACCCGCCCCGGTGCTCCAGGCCTGGGTGCTCGAGGGCGATGAGGGCAAACCGCTCGGCAAGGGGGACTATGCCCGGCGGATGGCCGCCTGCACCGCGCGTACCATCGTCTCGCTGCTCGAACAGGGTGCCAGCGGACGTGCCACCCTCCCCGATGGACGGGGCGGACACCGCCCGTTGCGCGCCGGCGACATCGCGGTCCTGGTCAATCGCCATCAGGAGGCCGCACAGGTCCGCGCCGAACTGCACCAGCTCGGTGTGGCGAGCGTCTATCTCTCCGAGCGCAACAGCGTCTACCAGAGCCGCCAGGCCCACGACCTGCTCCTGCTGCTGCGCGCCGTCGCCGATCCCTTCGACGAACGGCTGATGCGCCAGGCGCTGGCCTGCGACCTCATCGGCCTGCCGCTCGACCAGCTCGACCGGCTCAACCACGACGAACTCTACTGGGACGACTGCGGCGAACGGCTCAGACGCTATCACCAGCTGTGGCGCACCCAGGGGGTGCTGCCGCTGCTCTATCGCGTCATCGCCGACTTCGCCATCGCACCCCGGCTGCTCGCCCGCGCCGATGGTGAGCGTGCGCTCACCGACCTGCTCCATCTCGGCGAGCTGCTCGCCCGCGCCAGCCAGCAACTCGACGGCGAGCAGGCCCTGGTGCGCGTGCTCGAGGCGCGTATCCAGGGCGAGAGCGGCGAAGACGCCGAGACCCAGCAGCTGCGCCTGGAGAGCGACGCCGACCTGGTGCAGGTGATCACCATCCACAAATCCAAGGGGCTGGAGTATCCGTTGGTGTTCGTCCCCTTCGCCGCCACCACCCGTCAGGTACGTAGCGACGACCTCCCGCTCAAGACCCATGATGCCGAGGGCCGACTGCGGCTCCATCTCCACACCGCGCCGACGCTGGTCGAGCAGGCCGATGGCGAGCGCCTCGGCGAGGACCTGCGCAAGCTCTATGTCGCCCTCACCCGGGCACGCGATGCGCTCTGGCTCGGACTCGGCGCCACCAAGGAACTGCCGGTCACCGCGCTCGGTCATCTGCTCGGGATCGACGAACCGTCCGCGCTCCGAGAGAGACTCGCGCACTGGCCGGCACTCACCACGCTCGACGAGCCGAGAGCGACCACGCCACTCGCGCAGACCGCGGCAGAGGCGCCGCTCGACAGCGCCCGGCCACCACCACACCGGCCACCACGCCCCTGGTGGATCACCAGTTACTCGGCGCTCGCCCGCCACAGCGCCAGCGAGGAGCCTGACGACACGCCGGGCGAGCGCGAGACCGCCGCCCAGGAGACCGCCTTCGAGGAGGCGCTGGCCAAGGCCCCGACGGCGGCAGCGGTCGAGCCGATGCGCCTCACCGGGCTGCACGCCTTCCCGCACGGCAGTCGCTACGGCACCTTCCTCCACGGCCTGCTCGAATGGGCCGCGGCCCTGGAGTGGCGCGACCCCGAGGGCGCGACCCTGCGTGGCTACCGCGCCGCGCTCGCCGCCACCGCGCTGCGCCGCGAGACCATCGCGCGCCGCTGCAACAGACGCGGGCTGAGCGCCTGGATCGACACACTCGATCAGTGGCTCGCCGGCTATCTCACACGCACCTGGTCACTCGCCGCGATCGACGGCGCCGATCTCCGGCTCGCCGCACTCGACCCCGAGCACATCCAGGTCGAACTCGAGTTCTGGATCCAGACCCGTGCGGTCGACACCGCCGCGCTCGATGCCCTGGTGCGCCGCTACATCGCCCCCGGCGCGCCGCGCCCGGCACTCGAGCGCCAGCGCCTCGAGGGCATGCTCAAGGGCTTCATCGACTTGGTCTTCGAGCACCAGGGACGCTTCTACCTGCTCGACTGGAAGTCCAACTGGCTCGGCCCGGACGATGCCGCCTACGCTCAGACGGCGATGCGCGAGGCGGTGCTCGCCGCCCGCTACGATTTGCAGTACGCGCTCTATCTGCTTGCACTCCATCGTCTGCTGCGCGCACGCCTGCCCGACTACACCCCCGAGCATCACCTCGGCGGCGCCATCTACGCCTTCCTGCGCGGCGCCGGTGCCGGCTCCCAGGGGCTCCATCTCGACCGTCCGCCGCTGGCCTTCGTCGAGGCGCTCGACCGGCTCTTCGCCGGCGAGCGGGAGGTGGCGGCATGAATGACATGAACGAGACGGCCCGGACGCTCTTCGACGAGCTGGCCCTGTGGGTCGAGCAGGGTGTACTGCGCGCGCTCGATCTCGCACTCGCCCGCTTCGTCCAACGCGAGGCCGCCGAGCAGGACCCGGCGGTGCTGCTCGCCGTCGCCCTGGTCAGCGAGCGCAATGGTCACGGCCATGTCTGTCTCGACCTCGGCGATGCGCTCGCCCACCCCGAGACCCTGCTCGCCAGCGACACCGAGCGCCCGCCCGAACCCGGCGTCCACGACGCGCTCACCGCCCGACTCGCCGGACTCGACCCCGCCGCCTGGGCGGCACGACTCGGCGCCAGCAGCGCAGTCTGCGATCTCGCCAACAGCGGCGACGACGGCTGCGCGCCACTGGTGCTCGCCGGCACGCCCCGCCGCCCACTGCTCTATCTGCGCCGCTACTGGCGCTACGAGCGGATCATCGAACAGGGCATCGCGCAGCGTCTGGCGCGCCCCCAGCCTCTCGACCCGGCACGGCTGCGCCCGCTGCTCGCCGATCTCTTCCCCGCCGAGCATGGCGATCCCTGGCAGCAGATCGCCTGCGTGCTCGCCGCGCGCAGTCCCTTCGCGGTGATCACCGGCGGTCCCGGCACCGGCAAGACCACCACCGTGGTGCGTCTGCTCGCACTGCTCCAGGGGCTCGCGCTCGCCGCCGACCGGGCGCCGCTGCGCATCCGTCTGGCCGCGCCCACCGGCAAGGCCGCCGCCCGACTCAATGCCTCGATCGCCCCTCGGGTGGCCGATCTGCCGGTGGCCGAATCGCTGCGTGCGACCATCCCCACCGCGGTCTCGACCCTGCACCGGCTGCTCGGCCCGATCCCCGACAGTCGCGCCTTCCGCCACCACGCCCGCAACCCGCTCGATGCCGACCTGGTGGTGGTCGACGAGGCATCGATGGTCGATGTCGAGCTGATGGCCGCGCTGATCGAGGCGCTGCGCCCCGAGACCGCGCTGGTGCTGCTCGGCGACAAGGACCAGCTCGCCTCGGTCGAGGCCGGGGCGGTGCTCGGCGATCTCTGCCGCCGCGCCAGCGCCGGACACTACACCGAGGCGACCGCCACCTGGGTCGGCGCCGCCTGTGGTCAGTCACTCCCGCCCGAGACCCTCGACGATGCCGGCACGCCGCTCGACCAGGCCATCGCCATGCTCAGACACAGCTATCGCTTCCGCGCCGAGGGCGGGATCGGCGCGCTGGCCCAACGCATCAACACCGAGCCCGCGCCCACCCGCGCCGAGGTCCAGGCGCTCTTCGGCGCACCCCAGCAAGAAGCGCTCGGGGTGATCGCCGAGCTGGCGGTCCGGACCCCCGACGATCCCGCGCTGATCAACCTGGTGGTCTCCGGCTACCGCGGCTATCTCCGCCGGATGCGTGAGCAGGCCCCGACCGCGGCTGCCGACAACACCGAGATCGACGACTGGGCACGCGCCGTGCTCGCCGCCCACGGCGAGTTCCAGCTCCTCGCCGCGCTGCGCCACGGTCCCTGGGGCGTGGCCGGACTCAACGCCAGGATCGGCGACTGGCTCACCCGCGCCGGGCTGCTCGACGGCACCGATCACGCCTGGTTCGCCGGGCGACCGGTGCTGATCACTCGCAACGACTACGGGCTGCGACTGATGAACGGCGACATCGGCATCGCTCTGGAGACGCCGCTGCGTGACGCCGATGGCGGACACCGTCGGGTGCTGCGCGTCGCCTTCCCGCACCCCGACGGCGACGACGCCATCCGCTGGGTGTTGCCGAGCCGGTTGCAGGCGGTGGAGACGGTGTTTGCAATGACGGTGCACAAGTCCCAGGGCTCGGAGTTCACCCATACCGCACTCGCCCTGCCCGATCACCCCACCCCGGTGCTCACCCGCGAGCTGATCTATACCGGCATCACCCGTGCCCGCGAGCGCTTCACCCTGATCCATCAGCACCCCCGGGTGCTCGAGGCCGCGCTGCGTCGCCGCGTCAGGCGCGTCAGCGGACTGCGGCTGGGTACCAACGACGAGGAGCAGAGATCATGACCGCCCTGCCTGCCACCGCGCTGCGGCTCTGCTGCGATCCCGAGCGACTGGCGTTCACCACCACCGCCGAACTGCAACCGCTGACAGGTTTCATCGGTCAGGATCGTGCGCTCGAGGCGATCGGCCTGGCCATCGATATCCGTCATCGCGGCTACAACCTCTTTGCCATCGGTCCGGCCGGCAGCGGCAAGTCGGCGCTGGTGCTCGATGCGCTGCGACGGCGCGCTCGACGCGACCCGCTCCCGGACGACTGGTGTTATGTGCACGACTTCAGCCATCCACACCACCCCAGGGCGCTGCGCCTGCCACCGGGTCAGGGCCCCGGACTGGCCCGCGACATGGAGCGGCTGGTGAGGGACCTGCAACGGGCGCTGCGACGCGCCTTCGAGAGCGACGACTACCGCAACCGCGCCCGCGCCATCGAACACGGTCTCGAACAACGTCGGGAGCGGGCCTTCGAGAAGATCGGGCAGCGCGCCCGAGCGCGTGGCGTGGCGCTGCTGCGCACCCAGGAGGGCCTGAGTCTGGCGCCACTGCAAGAAGGCAAGGCGATGGCGCCCGAGGCCTTCGCCGCGCTCGAACCCGAGCAGCGCGCAAGCATCGAGACCGAGATCGAGCAGCTGCGCGAGGCGTTGCACGCGGTGATGGATCAAGTGGCGCGCTGGAAGCGCCATTCCGAGGAGGAGATCGACCGACTCAACAGCGATCAGGCGCGCGGCGCAGTGCGTCATCTCTTCGAGGAGATCGAGCGCCGTCACCACGGCCAACCCGACACCCTGGCCTATCTGCATGCGGTCGAGGACGACGTGATCGCGCACTTCGACCAGTTCCTCGTCACCGACGAGGAGCCGCAAAGCCCCCAGGACGGCACGCCCTGGATGCATCGCTACCGGGTCAATCCGCTGCTCTCGCACCAAGACGATGGCGGCGCGCCGGTGGTGCAGTGCGACCTGCCCAGCCCCCGCGAGCTGGTCGGGCGCATCGAGCACCGCGCCGTACTCGGCGCGCTCGAGACCGACTTCACCATGATCCGCCCCGGCGCGCTGCATCGCGCCAACGGCGGCTATCTGGTGATCGAGGCGCGCAAGCTGCTCGCCCAGCCCCTCGCCTGGGAGACGCTCAAGCGCGCGCTGCACAATGACGAGATCCGCTTCGACTCGCCCGAGGACGGCAACGGCCCGCTGACCACCGTCTCGTTGGAACCCGAACCGATCCCGCTCCGGGTCAAGGTGGTGTTGCTCGGCGAGCACATGCTCTATGCCCTGCTCGCCGAGGCCGACCCGGAGTTCGAGGAGTTGTTCAAGGTCAGCGCCGAGTTCGAGGAGCGGTTGCCGCGCGACCCCGAACACGAACACGCCCTGGCGCGACTGGTCGCCACCTGGGTCCGGGACTCGCGGCTGCGCCACTTCAGCAGTGCCGCGGTCGCCCGGGTGATCGAGCACAGCGCCCGGCTCGCCGGCGATCGCGAACACCTCAGCGGCCAGATGCGCGTGCTCGCCGACCTGGTCCACGAGGCCGATCATCATGCCGGGGTCCGCGGCACCGAGCGGGTCGAGGCCGAGGACGTCGAGCGGGCGCTCGCCGCGCGTCGGCGCCGCTGCGATCGCATCAGCCGCCGCATCCAGGAGGCGATCCTCGAGGACACCCTGCGCATCGCCACCACCGGGCGCCTGCCGGGCCAGGTCAACGGCCTGGCGGTGGTCGAACTCGGCGCCAGCGGCTTCGGCCACCCGGTGCGGATCAGCGCCAGCGCGCGCGCCGGCGAGGGCGAGCTGATCGACATCGAGCGCGAGGTCGCGCTCGGCGGGCCGCTCCACTCCAAGGGCGTGCTGATCCTCTCGGGCTTCCTCGCCGGGCGCTATGCCCGACACCAGCCGCTCTCGCTCGCCGCCAGCCTGGTGTTCGAGCAGTCCCACGGGCCGGTCGACGGCGACAGCGCCTCGGCCGCCGAACTCTGCGCCCTGCTCTCGGCGCTCTCCGGGCTGGCGCTGCGCCAATCGCTGGCGATCACCGGCGCGATCGATCAGCACGGCGCCATCCAGGCCATCGGCGGGGTGAACGAGAAGATCGAGGGCTTCTTCGCGCTGTGTCGGGCGCGAGGGCTCGACGGCGAGCAGGGGGTGTTGATCCCGACGGCCAACGTCAGGACGCTGATGCTCTCGAGCGAGCTGGTCGCGGCGGTCGCCGCCGGCGAGTTCCACGTCCACGCCGTCGCGGACATCGACGCGGCCATCGCCCTGCTCACCGGCACCCCCGCCGGGGAACGCGACGGCGAGGGCCACTACCCCGAGGGCAGCGTCAACCAGCGTGTCGAGCAGACATTGATCGAGCATGCTCGGGCGATCGCAGCCGCCCGACGGGACTGAGATCGAGGCCTCAGTCGCCGAGTTCAGCCGCCTGCGCGCGCAACCGTTGCGGGGTCTGTTCGATGCCGAGCCGCGAGAGCAGCCGGTTGAGTTCATCACCGTCGCGCTCGCCGTGCACCAGACCGACGATTCGCATCAGGATGGTATCGCGATGGACGGTTCCACTCGGTAGCTGATAGACCGCGCCGATCCGCATCTGAAGCGCGGTCGGTATCCCCCACTGCACCTTGAGCTGATGACCGGTCTCGGCGGCACACCCGGCGAGCAGTCGCTCGCACGCGCTCGGATCGAGTCGCCCGCCCAGATCGACCCAGCGTTGCTGGAGCACCAGCAGCGCCAGCTCACCGAGACGCGTGAGCATGGCCGCGGCACGGCACCCGGCGACATCCACGCGCAGCGCGCGCCCGAGGACATTGAGCAGTCGCACCAGCGCCAGCGACTCCTGGCGCAGACGGCGCTCGTGCGCCACCAACACCTCGGCGTCGAGTGCGCTGCCGGCATGGAGCGCGGCGGTCACCGCGATATTGACCAGCACCGTCGAACCGACCCGTTCGAGTGCGCTCGCCGGGGTCTCGATCAGCACCGAGCCGTCATTGTAGGGGCTGCTGTTGGCCAGCCCCAGCAGCGGGCCGACCAACGCCGGCTCGAACTGGCAGCGACGCATCAGCTTGAGGCGGGCCTCGGCGTCGAGATCGGCCATCCCCTCCAACGCCTCGGCCAACGCCGGATCGAGCGGCACCCCCAGCAACTCGTGCTCGAGCATCCGCGACACGAATGCGGGCAAGGCTTCGAGGTCGTCGTTCGCCGCGGTTACCGCAGTCACCGCACCTGAGGCGTCGACGACCTCGCGCAACCGCGCCATCATCTCGGCGGCACGGAACGGCTTGACGATATAGGCATCGGCCTGAAGGCGCCGCGCCTCGATGATGCGATCACGATCGGCATGTCCCGAGACCATCACGCACACCGCCTTGCGGCCAGTGGCGCGAATCGTCTTCAGCAACGCCGTCCCGGTGGTATCCGGCAGGCCCCAGTCGAGCAACACCAGATCGGCCCCGCCGTGACGCCGCCAGGCATCGAGCGCCGAGCGCCCGTCGACACAGTGCTCGACCACGGCCTGGGGCCAAAGGCGGCGTATCAGCTGGACCAGCAAGGGACCGATGGACTGGTCATCCTCGACGATCAATGCCCGACGCATGCAGGCCTCGACTCAGTCATCATTGGACTCCGGCGTCGACTCGTTCAGGCTCACCCACGCCTGCACGACGTTCCCCCGTCCTTGATAGTCGAGCGCACTGAAGGCGAGTTGGCGGGCCATGGCGATCCCACGACCGTGATGATGGAAGGCGCGCTCCGGCGCCAGCTCCAGATAGGGCGCCCAATCGAAACCGGGACCATGATCGCAGACGGTGAAACAGATCCGCTCGGCCTCGCGTCGCAGCCACAGCTCAGCCCACCGCGAGGCCTGTTCGGGCCGGGCCAGGCGGCGCTCGATCTCGTCGTTCAGGGCATCCTGCGCCAGCAACCGTCCCTTCTCCTCATAGCCGATCCCGAGCAGACCGTGCTCGATGGCGTTGATCATCAGCTCGGAGAGTCCCATGGCCACCAGCGAGGCGCGTGGACAGAGATCGGCGAGCTGTACCGCCAGCAGTGAGGCATGGCGCGGCTCGCGGAAACGGAAGCGACCCTCTCGCAGAAGTCCCCAAGTACTGGAGATCTCGCGCTGGAGTTGGCGCAGCGCATGACGGTTGCGCCGATCGAGCAACGCGGCATTGACGATACGCTGCAGCGCCTCGGCCTGATAGGGCTTGGCCAGATAGTACCAGGCCCCGGCCGATAGCCCTTGGGCGACCTCCTCGGGCGAGCTGGCCACCGTCTGCATGATCACCGGCAGATCCTCGAAACGCGGATCCCTGACCACCAGTTCGAGCAGTTCGATACCGTCCATCCGCGGCATCCGTCGATCGAGGATCAGCAGGTCGAAGCGCGAGGGCTCGGCCCGCAGCCTGTCCCAGGCCTCCTGACCATCCTGCGCGAAGGTGAAGATCCGCTCGGGCGCCTGGAGGAAATCGGCGATGATCTCCAGATTCAAGGGTTCGTCGTCGACCACCAGCAACTCGGTCATCTGTTCTTCTCCACGAGAAATCCTCCAGCATCAGCGTGCACGGGCGATCTCTTCGAGCAGGCGGGTGAGCCTGTCGGCCAGCCGACCGGCCAAGGCGCCAGCCTGCGCATCGCACTCATGCGCCGCCCGCTCGACCTCGCGCGCCAGGCGCGCCACCGAGGGGATCTCGAGATTGCCCGCGCTGCCGGCCAAGGTGTGCGCCATGGCAGCGATCCGTTGATGATCCTCACTCTCGGCGGCTGCACGCAGCAGCGCCGGAGTCTCTGTATGAGAATCACACATGGAGGCGAGCAGACGCTGGATAAACGCATCCCGACCACCGAACTTGTCGCGCAACGCCTGCCAGTCGATCAACGCCTCATCCTCGTCCGGTCTCTCCCGGGGCTCGGCATCAGGGCGGGTGAGCGTGGCCAGCGCCCGGCGTACCCCGTCACAGGTCTCGGTCAGCGCCAGCTCGAGCTGCGCGAAGGCCGCTCGGTGATCGACTCCGTCACGCACCGCCAGCTCGAATCCGGCGGCGCACGCCATCACGCGTGTCAGCCCCAGCGCACCGGCGGCCTCTCCAAGCTCGTGGGCATGGCGCACCACCAGCTCGAGATCATCGCCACGCCCGGTGGCGAGCAGCGCGCGCAACCGCGCGGTATCGACGCCATGGGCCTCGACGAAGTGGGTAAACCGCAGCGCCAGGCTCTCGACGCACCCGCCGGCCCTGCTCATCGCCTGGTCGAGATCCACCCCGGCGAGCGCACGCAGTCGCTCCTCGAAGCCGCCGTCATCGCGTGTCATCGCCACCGATGGCCGTTGCAGCCAGTCGGCAATGACCGTGTAGAGTCGATCCGGGTCGATCGGCTTGGCGAGATGCCCGTTCATCCCCGCCGCCAGACAGCGGCGCTCGTCCTCCTCGAAGACGTTGGCGGTCATCGCCAGGATCGGGGTGTCGGCATAACCGGGTAGCCGACGCAGGCGTCGGGTCGCCTCGAGACCATCGAGCACCGGCATCTGGATGTCCATCAGTACCAGGTCGAACACCGACTCACGGGCCAGTGCCAACGCCTCGGCGCCATCCCCAGCGACCTCGACCCGTACCCCGACCCACTCGAGGATCTCGCGCGCCACGTCTTGGTTGACCCGATTGTCCTCCACTAGCAGCACCCGCGCACCGCGCAGACACGCCGGCGATGACGGTTGCGAGGCGTGATCGACGGACGCCGCCTCCAGGTCCTGCTCGGCGATCTCGAAGGGCAGCTCCACCCAGAAGGTACTCCCCACCTTGAGACGACTCTCGACACCGATCTCGCCACCGAGCAGCAGACTCAGTCGACGACTGATCGCCAACCCTAGCCCGACACCGCCGTAGCGTCGGGTGGACGAGCCGTCGACCTGCTCGAACAGCTCGAAGATACGCACCTGCTGGGTGGCATCGAGCCCGATACCGGTGTCGCGCACCGCGATGCGCAACCGCACCCGTCCGGCGTCACGCGCGATCAGCCCGGCCGAGACTACCACCTCGCCCCGCTCGGTGAACTTCACGGCGTTACCGAGGAAGTTGAGCAGGATCTGGCGCAGGCGCAACACGTCGCCGATCAGCACCGCCGGAATGTCCGCTGCGATCTCGCGCCGGACCCTCAACCCCTTCTCCTCGGCGCGGTTCTCCAGCAGGGCGATCGACTGATCGAACAGATCGATCATGGCAAAGGGTTCGCGATTGATCACCAGCTTGCCGGCCTCGATCCGCGACAGATCGAGGATGTCGTCGATCAACCCCATCAGGTGATGGGCCGCCTCGTTGATCCGCTCGACCCGTTCGCGCAGCTCAGGCCCGGCGTGCTCGCGGCGCAGCAGCTCGGTCAGTCCGATAATGGCGTTCATCGGGGTGCGGATCTCGTGGCTCATGTTGGCCAGGAACAGGCTCTTGGCCTCGCTGGCCGATTCGGCAGCACGTTTGGCCGTCTCCAGCTCGACGGTGCGCGTGCGCACCTGCGCCTCGAGATCGCGCCGGCGGCTCTCGAGTTCGGTCTCGATCCGCTTGCGCTCGCTGATGTCCTCAACCAGCACCGCGAACTGTCCGGGCGCGGGTGAATAGGCGATCAGGTTGAACCAACGATCGAAATAGACCGCGTAGGCCTCGAAACGGGTCGGCTCGCCGGTGAGCGCCACGTGTCCGTAACGCCCGATCCAGTCGACCGGGTCATGCTCGATGCCGGGGATCACCTCCTTGACACAACGCCCGATGACCTGTTCCTGCACGAGACCGGTCATTCGGGTATAGGCCGGATTGACGGCAAGGAAGCGATAGTCGACCGCATGGCCCTCGGCATCGGTGATCACCTCGTGCAGCGCGAAACCGACGTGCATGTTCTCGAACAGCGCACGGAAGCGCTCCTCACTCTCGCGCAGCGCCGACTCGGTACGCTTGAGTTCGGTGATGTCGTTGCCGATGGCGAGCACCTCGACCAATTCACCGGAGGCATCGAGCACCGGCTTGTTGGTCCAGTTCATCCACACCTCTCGCCCATCGCGACACTGGTTGCGCTCGATCCAGCTGGCGTGCCCCTCGTCCCCTCCGAACAGCCGCTGCGAGCGGCGCGGCGCGACGGAATCGGCAGGCGCCAGCAGCACCGTGAAGGGCATGCCGATCAACTCGGCGGCGCGATAGCCGAAGAAGCGCTCGGCATAGGGGTTGACGAATTCGATCCGCGCGGTGCGCCCGAGCCGGATGATGGCGCTGTTGGCGTGCTCGATCAGGTCGCGATAGCGCTTCTCGCTCTCCAACCGCGCCCGCTGGGCCTCGTGCGCGACGGTGACGTCACGCCCCACACCGAGCACGCCGACCAGCGCCCCACCGGCATCGAACACCGGGGTATTGATCGTTTGCATCCGAACCCGTTTGCCATCGGCGCAGTCGAACCACAGCTCGTAGCGGATCGCGCCACCGTGTTCGATCGCCTCGCGATCACACCGCCCCATTCGCTCGGCAAGCGGCTCGGAGAAGATCTCGCGATCAGTACGCCCGAGGATGCGTCGCTTATCGCGCCCGATACAGCGGGCCAACGACAGGTTACAGGCGAGGTATTGCCCCTGGAGATCCTTCAACCAGACCTGATCGGGGATGGTCTCGATCAGTGTGCTCAATCGCCGACGCTCGTCCTCGAGCGCGATCTCGGCGTACTTGCGTTCGGTGATGTCGTGCAGATAGCCGTACCAGAGGACGGTGCCGTCGCGCTCACGCCCCGGCACCGACCAGGCCTCCAGCCAGCGCTCACCCAGCACGGGATGGAGATAGCGATACTGATCGTGACGATGGCAGAGTTCGCGTTCGCAATGACGATGGTGCGCTAGCACGCGCGGTAGGTCCTGGGGGTGGATGTTGGCGATGAAGCGATGACTGTCGTTGAACAGCTCCTTCGCACGGATCCCGAGGATCGGCTCGACCATCGAGGTGATGAACTGGAGCAGCGGCACACCCGCGGCGTCGAGCCGATAGGCGTAGATTATGCCAGGCACACTGGCGACGATCCGTTCCAGCCGGATCGAGTCGCCGTCACCGGCCGACGCCGGGCACGAGACGGCCACCTTGGCAAGATGATCGACGAAGGGACCGGGCAACGCCTCCCAGGCGCGATACCCACCCGCGCCACCGTCGTCGAGCGGCGAGAGCAGCAGCACCGGCAACGCGCCGACCCCTGTCAGCACACGCTCCAGGTCGGTGCTCACGGCACGACCATCGCAGAGGACGAGATCCCAGTCATCGACACGATCGGCAATCAGCTCCGCCAGACCGGGCTGGTCGAGACGATGGCGCTCGAGCACATGCGCCCCGCCCTCGCACACGGCATCGAGCGCCAGTGACGCGCTGGAGGCATCCTCCAGCAGGAGGATATGCAAACGGGGCTGCTCCATGGATTTGTCCACCGTGGGGCTCGGGGCCCGCGTTTCGCAAGAGGTGACGATCAAGGATATCGACACCCCAACCATGGGGACAACGTCGACACAAACGACTAGGTCGGCGCGCGAGCGGGATGATTCAAGACGATGTCCCGGGTGGATGTCGTGAAGACCCCCTGACAGCGCGCACCACAAACCAGACAATGCCCCATGTCATCCAGCGCCCAGCCCACCATCAGATAACCGGCGCGCATGATCAACCGTGCCCCACAGGTCGCGCATCGGGTATCACGCCCGATCTCGGCTCCCAGGTTGCCGAGATAGACATGACGCAGCCCGTTGGCGTGTGCGATCTCGCGGGCGCGCACCAGGGTTTCGACCGAGGTGGCGGCGTGGTCGCGCATGCGGTGGGCGGGATGGAAGGCGCTGAGGTGCAGCGGGACCTCGCAGCCGAGATGCCGGGCGATCCAGGCACTCAGCGCGTGCAACCGACGCGGGTCGTCGTTCTCGCCGGGGATCAGCATGGTGGTGATCTCGACCCAGACGGCGGTCTCGTGCACCAGAGACTCCAGGGTCTCGAGCACCGGCGCCAACCGGGCACCACAGAGCCGACGATAGAAGCGGTCGTCGAAAGCCTTGAGGTCGATGTTGGCGGCATCGATCACGGCATAGAACTCGGCGCGCGGCGCGGGCAGCACGTAACCGGCGCTCACCGCCACCGTGTACAGCCCCGCCGCGTGCGCCGCCGCGGCACAATCGAGCGCGTACTCGTGGAACACCACCGGGTCGTTGTAGGTGAAGGCCAGCGAGCGACACCCGCTCGCCCCGGCGGCGGCGACGATCCGCGCCGGATCGGTCGTCGCGCCGCTCCCCGTGACCGCGGCGCGCGCCCGGCTCATCTCCCAGTTCTGGCAGTAGCGGCAGGCGAGGTTGCAGCCGGCAGTACCGAAGGAATAGGTCAGCGACCCCGGCAGGAAGTGGTAGAGCGGCTTCTTCTCGATCGGATCGGGACGACAGCCGAGCGGCCGGGCCGCCTCCTCGCTGAGCACCAGTGCGCCATCGCGGCAGGCGCGCACGAAGCAGGCGCCGCGCTGCCCCTCGGCCAGCCGACAGCGACGCGGGCAGAGCGTGCAGCGCACCCGGCCATCGGCAAGCGCTCGCCAGTGACGCGCGCGACGCGCGATCGACATCGTCCACCTCCCGTGCGTTTTGTGCACTGCATCGAGGTCTCGTGCTGAGTATACTGCTGCCGATGCGGGCCGCCGCGTCCCGACCGCAACGCCCCCGTATCTCACGGCTCTCCCCGATCCTCAGGATCGCCCTTAACCCCAGGGTCAGGACCGGCGTGTCCAGACCCTCGACAAACGACGTCAGATGCCGCTTATGGTCGCCAAACCCATGCTCGGTGCCGGATACCTGTTGCAAGGCGTCCGGCTCATCACCCGCCCCGGACTCAGACGCTTCGTGCTGATCCCGCTGGCGGTCAATATCCTCGTCTTCTCGCTGGCGATCTATCTCGGCGCCCGCGAGTTCGCCGCCTTCCTCGACCTCGTCGAGGCCCAGATCCCGAGTTGGCTCGGCTGGCTCGAATGGATCCTCTGGCCGGTGTTCGCGCTCCTGCTGCTGGTGGTGGTGTTCTACACCTTCAACCTGGTCGCCAACCTGATCGCCTCGCCGTTCAACAATCTGCTCGCCGAAAAGGTCGAGCTGCTGCTCACCGGTCGGCCGCTGCAGGAGAGCGGCGGCGTCGGCAAGCTCCTCAAGGACCTGCTGCCGACCCTGCTCGACGAGCTGGTGAAGGTGGTCTATGCCCTGGCCCTGGCCATCCCCTTCCTGGTACTGCTGTTCGTGCCGGTGGTCGGCCCGCTGTTGTGGTTCCTCTACACCGCCTGGATCCTCGCGGTGCAATACAGCGACTACCCGATGGGCAACCACGGCCTGAAGTTCCGCGAGATGCGCGCGCGGCTGCGCGGTGAGCGCGGACTCAGCCTTGGCTTCGGCGCGGCGGCCGCCGGGCTCGGGATGGTCCCGGTGGTCAACTTCATCCTGATGCCGAGCGCGGTGGCCGGCGCCACCGTGATGTGGGTGCGCGAGTTCAATCGCGAGAACGCTCGGGCGCGTTATCAGGGTCCCTACGAATCGCGCATGACCACCCGCTGGGTGCGACTCGAGATCGACCATCTCTCCGGACGTATCGGCGGCGAGATCCTGCTCGGTCCACTGCAGGGACAGCGGCTCGAGTCGATCGCCACCGAGGCCCTGCTCGAACTGCTCGCCGGCGGCTGTGCCAGCGACGCCGACTCGGCCGAGGCCCTCGAGGTCTATCTCTCGCGCGAGCGCGGACAGCGCTTCGCCGAGCGCGCCCGCACCCGTCAGGAACAGGAGCCGCGCAGCGCACCGCCGCGACCGAGCGACACGCGGATGGGCGACGACGAGGCGCGTGCCATCCTCGGGGTGACCACCAACGCCGACAACGACGCGATCCGCGCCGCCCATCGCCGACTGATCCAGCGCATGCACCCGGATCGCGGCGGCTCGGCCTATCTCGCGGCCAAGATCAACGAGGCCAAGCGCGTGCTCACACGCGTCGGCGAGGCGGCCTGAGCCGGTCGGCTAGCCCGGCTTGCGCAGCAGGTCGACGCGGTGCGGCTTGAGAAAGTGCGCGCCGCTCGGGGTCAGGTGGCGCTCGAAGGCCGCGCGGATCTCGGCACGGCGCGCCTCGGGCAAAGGCTCGGCACGATGGCTGACATCGATGAAGCGCGCGGCGAAGTGCGCCCAGTCCGGATAGCTGCCCTCGGCCTGGTAGAAGACCTCGTGCTCGCAGTCGAAGAGCCCGGCCTCGACCGCGCCCTCAAGCGCGGCGAAGGCCGCCGCACGCTCCGCGCGCTCGTCGTGGATCAGCCCGGTCAGCTCGGCGAAGGGGCCCCAATAGACCGGCTCGGAGACATAGAGCGCGCCGCCCGGCGCCAGCACCCGGTGGATCTCGTGCAGCGCGCGCGTCATCAGCGCCGGCGGCACATGGTGCAGCGACTTGAACATGAACACCTGCGCATAGCGTCCGTCGGGATCGGCGATGGCCTCGGCACCGCCCTCGCGCAACTCGATCGTGGGGGGCAGGTCGAGCGCGCGGTTGCGCGCCAGCTGCGCGCGATCGACCTCGGTGGCGACCACCCGCGCGGCGCCGAAGCGCTCGACCAGCAGCCGCGTCATCCAGGCCGCGCCGCAACCGAGTTCGAGCACCTCCTGACCTGCCGGGTCGAGCAGCCCGGCGAGCACCTCGGGCTCGCGATCGAGGCGATAGGCAGTGGGGTCGTTGAGACGCATCTGTTGAACCAAAGGGGAACTCTCCATATCGATCGGGGTCGCTTGGACACGAACGGCGGCGTCTCGACGAGACGCCCGCATCCTCACGCCCCTATAATTGGCGACCACGTCGCCAGGTAACTCGACGGACCGGAGCATCCGGCGTTCGGCACGAGCGCGCCCTCCACCCGCTACCCCAACGACACCACCATCAACGACATCGACCGCAAGAGGCTCGTAGCACGCATGATCGCCCGAATCCTCACCGTGCTGGTGGCGCTCGCCGCGCTGATCGGCGCACTCGCCTTCTTCAAATACAGCCAGATCACCCAGGAGATGGCCGCCTTCTCCCAGCCCCGTCCGGCGACCGCCGTCGCCGCCGTCAGCGTCGACACCACCAGCTGGAGTCCCACCCTCTCCGGGGTCGGCACGGTCCAGGCGGTCCAGGGCGTGGAGGTCAACAGCGAGGTCGACGGCCAGGTTCGCGAGATCCTGTTCGAGTCCGGCGCCATGGTCGAGGCGGGGCAGATTCTACTGCGCCTCGAGGACGATGTGGACCGCGCCACGCTCGAGGGCCTGCAGGCCGCCGAACAGCTCGCCGAGATCCAACTGCGGCGCAACCGCACCCTGCTGCGCGATCGCGCCGTCGCCCAGGGCGATGTCGACGAACGCGCCGCCCAGCTCGACCAGGCCCGCGCCGAGGTCAAGGCCACCGAAGCCAACATCCGCAAGAAGACCATCCGCGCGCCCTTCGCCGGGCAGCTCGGCATCCGTCAGGTCGATCTCGGCCAGTTCCTCGCCGCCGGCACCGCCATCGTCTCGCTCCAGGCGCTCGACCCGGTCTATGTCGACTACGCCCTGCCCGAACGCCATCTCGCCCAGCTCCACCCCGGGCAGCCGGTTCGGGTCCGGGTGGCGGCCTATCCCGAGCGCGTCTTCGAGGGGGAGATCCAGGCCATTGACCCGGGCATCGATCAGGGCACGCGCAACGTCAGGATCCGCGCCCGCTTCGACAACCCCGAGCTGACGCTGCGTCCGGGCATGTTCACGCGGGTCGAGACCCTGCTGCCGACCCAGGAGTCGGTGCTGACGCTGCCGCGCGAGGCGATCACCTTCAACACCTATGGCGACTCGGTCTATCGCGTCGTCGAGCGTGACGGTCAGACCCTGGTCGAGCGCCGCCAGATCACCACCGGCGCGGTGCGCGGCGAGGAGGTCGTCATCCTCGACGGACTCGTCGCCGGCGACCGGGTGGTGCGCGGCGGCCAGGTCAAGCTCACCAACGGCCAACCGGTGCGCGTGGTCGACAAGCCAGCGCAGCAGCCGACCGATGTCGAGGGTGAGACCGAATGAGATTCACCGATATCTTCATCCGTCGTCCGGTGCTGGCGAGCGTCGTCAGCCTGCTGATCCTGATCCTCGGTCTGCGCTCCTATCTCGACCTCGAGATCCGTCAGTACCCGGAGACCAACAACACGGTGGTCACCGTCACCACCGCCTACCCGGGCGCCAGCAGCGACCTGGTGCAGGGCTTCATCACCACCCCGCTGCAACAGGCCATCGCCGAGGCCAACGGCATCGACTTCATCCTCGGCACCAGCAGCGCCGGCACCTCGATGATCGAGGCGCACATGAAGCTCAACTACGACCCCAACGCCGCGGTCGCCGAGATCCAGGCCAAGGTCGCCAGCCGCACCAACGTGCTCCCCGAAGCGGCACAGAACCCGGTGATCGACTCCTCCACCGGCGACTCCACCGCGCTGATGTATCTCGCCTTCACCAGCGAGCAGATGACCCTGCCGCAGATCACCGACTATCTGCTGCGCGTGGTCCAGCCCCAGCTCCAGGCGATCGACGGCGTGGCCAAGGCCGAGATCTTCGGCGACCAGACCTATGCCATGCGCGTCTGGCTTGATCCCACGCGGATGGCCTCGCTCGGGATCAGCGGCGACGAGGTCGCCCAGGTGCTCGCCAACAACAACCACCTCGCCGGCATCGGCAAGGTCAAGGGCAACATGGTGCAGGTCGACCTCTCGGCGACCACCGATGTCAGCCAAGTCGAGGACTTCCGCCGCCTGGTGATCCGCGACCAGGACGACACCCTGATCAGGCTCGACGACATCGCCCGGGTCGAACTCGGCGCCAAGAGCTACGACTCGAGTAGCCTGCACGACGGCAAGCCGTCGATCTTCATCGGTATCGAACCGACCCCAGGGGCCAACCCGCTGCAGGTCGCCTCGCGCGTCAAGGCGCTGATGCCCGCCCTGCGCGCTCAGTTCCCCGAGGGACTCAACGGCATCGAGGCCTACGACGGCAGCGAATTCATCCAGTCCTCGATCGACGAGGTCTTCACCACCCTCGGCGAGGCGGTGCTAATCGTGCTGCTGGTGATCTTCCTCTCGCTCGGCTCGATCCGCGCCGCGCTGGTGCCCTCGGTGGCCGTCCCGCTGTCGATCATCGGCGCCGGCTTCCTGATGCTGCTGCTCGGCTTCTCGATCAACCTGCTCACCCTGCTGGCGATGGTGCTGGCCATCGGGCTGGTGGTCGATGACGCCATCATCGTCGTCGAGAACGTCCACCGCCATCTCGAGATGGGCAAGAGCGGACTGCGCGCAGCGCTCGACGGCGCGCGCGAGTTGGCGATGCCGGTCATCGCCATGACCACCACACTGGTGGCGGTCTACGCCCCGATCGGTTTCATGGGTGGACTGGTCGGTTCGCTGTTCACCGAGTTCGCCTTCACCCTCGCCGGCGCGGTGCTGGTCTCGGGCGTGGTGGCACTCACCCTCTCGCCCATGCTCGCCGGTCGGGTGCTGCACGCCAGCACCGAACAGAGCCGCTTCGAACGTGTTGTCGAGCACTTTTTCGAGTGGCTGTCGAAAAGCTATCGCGGACTGCTCGCGCGCTGGCTGCGCTACCCCTCGGTGACCCTGTTGGTAGCAGTCGCGGTGCTCGGCGGCATCTATCTGATGTACGCCATGACCGAGAAGGATTTGGCCCCCACCGAGGACCAGAGCATTCTCTTCTTCATGGCCACCGCACCACAGTCGGCGACCATCGACTACGACAAACACTACGTCGACACCCAGCTGCTGCCGATCTTCGAATCCTTCCCCGAGTACAAGGAGAGTTTCATCATCATCGGCATGGGCGGTGACCAGAGCACCACCTTCGGCGGCTTCAAGATGCCGCCGACCGATCAGCGCGAGCGCTCGCAGATGGAGATCGAGCCGCAGCTCCAGGGTGCCGTCTCGCAGATCACCGGGATGCAGACGGTGGTCTTCCCGCGCCCCAGCCTGCCCACCCCGGGCGACGGTCTACCGGTCGAGTTCGTCATCCTCTCGGATCGCTCGCACAAGGAACTCACCGACATCGCCGACGCCCTGCTCGGGCAGGCGATGGGCAGCGGCAAATTCATGTTCCTCACCAAGGACGTGAAGTACGAGCGACCGCGCACCGTGCTCGAGGTCGATCGCGATCTCGCCGGCGATCTCGGCATCAGCATGGCCGATCTCGGCACCAGCCTCGGGGTGATGCTCAACGAGGACTACGTCAACTGGTTCAGTCTGGAGGGACGCAGCTATCAGGTCATCCCCCAGGTCGAACGCCGCTTCCGCGACAGCGTCGAGGAATTCGGCGACTACTACGTACGCAACGGCGACGGCGAATTGATCCCGCTCGACGCCCTGGTCAACATCCGCAACCAGGTCGAACCGTCCAAGCGCATCCAGTTCCAGCAGCTCAACGCCATCACCGTCTCCGGCGTGGCGATGCCCGGAGTCACCCTCGGCGAGGCGCTCGGTACGCTGGAGGTGATCGCCGGCGAACAGTTCCCGCGCGGCGTGAGCTGGGACTACAAGGGCGAGTCACGCCAGTACAAGTCCGAGGGCGGCGCGCTGGAAGTCACCTTCTTCCTCTCGCTGGTGGTGGTCTATCTGGTACTCGCGGCACAGTTCGAGAGCTGGCGCGATCCCTTCGTCATCCTGATGTCGGTGCCGTTGTCGCTCGCCGGGGCGATGGTGTTCCTCTTCCTCGGCTTCGCCAGTATCAACATCTACACCCAGGTGGGACTGATCACCCTGATCGGGCTGATCGCCAAGAACGGCATCCTCATCGTCGAGTTCGCCAACCAGCTGCGCCAACGCGATGGACTCGACAAGCGCGCGGCGGTCGAGGAGGCCTCGGCGATCCGACTGCGCCCGATCCTGATGACCACCGTCTCGATGCTGGTGGCGATGATCCCGCTGCTCACCGCCAGCGGTCCGGGCGCGGTCAGTCGCTTCGACATCGGACTGGTGATCGTCACCGGGCTGGGGATCGGGACCCTGTTCACCCTGTTCGTGGTCCCGGCCTTCTACCTGTTGCTCTCGCCCAAGGAGCACACCGGTCCGGTGACCGACGAAGACGAAGGGAACACCGCGCCCCAGGCCGGTTGAGCCCCGGCGCCCGTGGACCCGTCCACGGGCGCCCCGCCCGGCTCACAGCCCGACCGCCCCCCACACCCGCCACCACAACAGCCCCGCCAACGCGCCCGCCGCCCCAAGCAACGCCTTGCCCAGCCGGGTGCGGTCGTCGCGACCGTGGCGGCGCTCCACCTGACGCCGGTGTCGCCAACGCGCGATCCAACCGCGTCGGACCTGACTCCGCAGACGCTTCCAGGCCACCCACCGCGCCCGTCCCACCCGGCCACCACGCAAGGAGCCCAGATCGCGCGCCAGGGTCGCGCAGCGCGACACCCCGACCGGCACCGCATCGACGAATCGCGCCTCATCGGTGAACACCACCCGCGCATGGACCGGCTGGCCCAGCCCCAGCGCCTCCACCGCGCGGACATGACGACGGTTCTGGTGCAGCGGATTGACGAAGGGATAGCGTCGCCGACCGATCAGCTGCACCCAGTGCGTCGCCTCGGCCGCGCCCTGGATGGCGCCGCGATAGTGCTTGGTCTCGACCACCAGCAACCCGCGCGGGGTCAGCGCCAGATGATCGATCTGGGTCAGCCCACCGCACCCGTCTGGCAACACCACCCCATGCAACACCTCGGGGAACAGCGCCTCGAGCCGCCGCCCGACCATGCGCTCGCCCTGCCAACCCCGCCAGCGCGGCAACAGCAATCGCGCGCCGAGCAACACCAACAACGGCGGCAGACACCACAACAACGGCAGGACCAGCGCCTGGAACACCAGCGCCAAGGGATCGGAGGACAAGGAAGACACGGCGGACGGGGAGCGGACGACAGCAGAGCAGGACACGAACGGGGCGAGTCCCATGATAACGCAACTGAAGGACTCCCCGCCTACGGACGACTCGACGACGTCCGCGAGAAGACGGTCACTCAGTACAACGTGACCACCTTGTAGGCTCCAGCGGTCGAGGACCAGCGTTGAGACAGACAACCGCCGATCAAGGCCGATCGGACACTCGGTGGGGAGGCCTGTGACCGATGCTGGACATCGGCCACAGGCCTTGGCGAATCAATCGCCTGGGACGATTACTTCACCCGGAAGATGTCGAAGATGATCGCCTGGTCGTCACCAAAGTCCTGGTGGCCGGGGATGTAGGGCTGGGGCTCGGAGTGATGGACGTGGGTCCAGTGGCCTTGGTCGGTGAGCGCGCCGAGGGCCTGTCTGTAGGCGTCGTCATAGAGGTCGACACGGTGGCTGAGCTGGACGATGCCGCCGGGCTTGACCACGCGATGGAACTCGCGCATCAGCCCGGCCATGTTGTCGATATAGGTCAGGGTGCCGATGCACTGGGCGGCGGCGAAGTGGTTCTCGGCGAAGTCCAGCGGCTTGTTGAGATCCACGCGCGCCAGCTCGGCGTAACAGTTGCGCGCCTCGGCCTTCTCCAGCGACTTGGGGGAGTAGTCGACACCGGTGATCGCGGTGTAGCCGAGCTTGCCCAGGTGCAGCCCGGTCAGGCCCACGCCGCAACCGGCGTCGAGGATCGGCTGCGCGGGGTCGATCTGGTGCGACTTGATCGCCTCGGCGGCGATGCGCGGGGCCTCGTAGCCCATCGACGTCAGGTCGTCCTCGTAGGTCTCGGACCAGCTGTCGTAGTACTGCTCGAGCTCGTCGAGCTTGGCGGCGGTCACACCGATCAGCTTGCTGACATCACGATCGGCCTGATTCATGGACTTGGAGTCGGTCATGGTCTCTCCGTGGTGTTGTGGCAAGCACGAGAAGCGCACTCGCCGTGGTGATTGCCTCGCACCGGTGAGGAGCAATGCGTACCCACGTCCTGAGCATCGCGGATGACGGGCCTCACTTCATTTCGTCAGGGGTCTCTCCCCAACACATTGCAACGGTCGATACATCGCGACGGCGCGCGCAGCCGCATCGCGCGGTCCGTTGGACACGCGCGCTTTTATGGCGTGGACCGAAGACCAGGCGCTGACGCCGAGCGACGATTGACATTGGCTGGCCACCCGATTCACGGGTGGGCACGAGGCGCGAGATTCGCGCGAGACGCCGCATGCTGCGGCGTCGGGGGCCGAGGGCCACGCCACTGGGCGGCGCGGCGACCTGTCGGCGGATCGCGAGGCATGGACCCGAGACCTGAGTCGGGCAGACACGCCACGCGGCGGATACGCGCACTGCTGCGCGAATGGAGACGGGACGTCCCGGCGGTCATCGGCGATGACCGAGCCGCCGGATCATCAGCGGAAGCGCGATGGCGCTCCCGCGTGCGTCCTCGGTTGAACGAAAAGACGGTACAGCTTCACGCCAGTGACCTGGGCGATCCGATCAACCGGCGCATGTCCGATTCTGGCGTAGATGGTGCGCGGGGAATGGCCGCGATCACCCTGTCCTGTCACGTCCTCACACGGGGCGAAACAGGCATTCCTGCAACCTCCACCGACTTGGTGAGAGCATGACGCCGTGAAGCTGATTTGTGTTTTTTATGATACCGATAAAACGAAGCGACACAAGTCCAGACTTCTCAATCAGCCCCTCAAAAAACTCATAAGACACTGATAAAAAACAATCAAAAAGATTCGAGACCGAAGAGAGCCAAGCGCATGGGAAAGATCAGCGAAGAACACGTAAAGAGCGCGAACACAAGAGCGCCTCGGCCCCTGAGATGCTGGATCAGAAGACCATTCACAGCCACACGGGAACACCTCGCCTCGGACATCAGCCTCCACCCCGGACGGGTTCCGGGGTTTACCCTCCCCGGAGGCATCCCTAGACTGGCCGATTGAGTTCCCGGAGCCAGACGCCATGCACGACACCACCGACGCCCCCACCCGCCAACTGATCGAGGACTGGACCCGGTTGCAGACCGGCACCATCGAGCCCGAGCGGCTCGCCCGACTCGATCGCGATCAGCCGGAATGGCGCTGCCAGGCCGCGACCCTGGTCGCCGAGAGTCTGTTCGCCTACATCACCCTGGAGATGGTGGCCCCGGATCTCGCCTATCGGCATCGCGACCAGCCCGAGCACGAGCCGGAAGCCGGCGAGATCGACGCCCGGCTGGGCGCACACCTGCTCGACTTCCTCGATTATCGCGACGAACTCGCCGAGCGCCGCGCCACCGCCGAGGCCGACTGAACCGACTGAGCCGAGGCGCGCCGCCAGCGCCCCCAGGGCAGCCGCAGCGCCAGCAGCACGCCGAGGATGACGGCATAGATCAGCGGCTCGCGCAGATCGGCCTTGACCAGCCAGAGAAAGTGCAACACCCCGAGCACCGCGATCAGGTAGACGGCGCGGTGCAACCGCTTCCAGTTGCGCCGCAGCCGACGCTGCCAGCCACGGGTCGAGGTCAGCGCCAGCACGCTCATCAGCACCAGCGCCACCATGCCGACGACGATGTAGGGCCGCGCGGTCAGGTCCTCGACGATCACCGGCCAGTCGAGCGCGCGGTCGAGCCACAGATAGACCAGCAGATGGAGCATGCCGTAGAAGAAGGCGAACAGCCCCAGCATGCGCCGCAGCCGGATCGGCCAGGGCCGACCGAGGGCTCGGCTGAGCGGGGTCAGCGCGAGGGTAAGCAGCAGCATCCGCAGGGTCCACAGCCCGCTGCGATGGAGCAGCATCTCGACCGGATTGGCCCCCAGCGCCAGCCCGCCACCGAGCCCCTGCGCCAGGGTCAGCGCCAGCGGCAGCAGACAGAGCAGAAAGACCCCGGGCTTGGCCCAGGCCATCCAGTCGCGCCCGGCCATCAGTAGAAGCGCCTCAGGTCCATGCCGGCATAGAGCCCGGCGACCTCCTCGGCATAGCCGTTGAACGGCAGGGTCTCGCGCCGCTTGGCCAGCCAGCCGCCACCGATCATGCGATGGCTCTTCTGGCTCCAGCGCGGATGGTCGACGGCGGGATTGACGTTGGCGTAGAAGCCGTACTCGTCGGGCTGCATCCTGTTCCAGGTCGCCGGCGGCTGCTCGGCAGTGAAGCGGATGCGCACGATCGACTTGATGCTCTTGAAGCCGTATTTCCACGGCACCACCAGCCGTAGCGGTGCGCCGTTCTGGTTCGGCAGGGTCTCGCCGTAGAGCCCGGTGGCGAGCAGCGTCAGCGGGTGCATCGCCTCGTCGATGCGCAGCCCCTCGCGATAGGGCCAGTCGAGCACCCGGCGACGCTGACCGGGCATCTGCTCGGGGTCGAACAGGGTCTCGAAGGCGACATAGCGCGCCCGCGAGGTCGGCTCGAAACGCGCCAGCAGCTCACCGAGCGGGAAACCGAGCCAGGGGATCACCATCGCCCAGGCCTCGACACAACGCAGCCGATAGATGCGCTCCTGCTGATCGAACCCGGAGAGGATGTCCTCGATGCCGATCTCGCCGGGACGCGCGCACTCGCCATCGACCACCACCGACCAGGGCCGGGTGCGCAGCCGATGGGCGTGTGCCGCCGGGTCCCCCTTGTCGGTCCCGAACTCGTAGAAATTGTTGTAGCCGGTGACGAACTCGCGCGGGGTCAGGGGTTCGTCCTCGCCGGGACGCGGATAGGTCGCAGCGACGGCGCCGAGCGGCGCCAGCGCCGCCGCGCCCACCCCCAGCGCGGCGCCCTGGATGAAGGTACGACGCGCGCGCCACACCTGCGGCGGCGTGATCTCGGAGGACGGGATATCGGCAGGCTTGCGGATCAGCATGACGGAGGCTCCTCGGGTCGTCACCCACCGCCGCCGACGCCCCCACCACGCCCACCCCGCCAAGGGGTTAGGCACCAATAGAGCAGTGGTTTCGAGCGATCCGGCAACCGATGGAAGGATTTCCACGAGGTGGGGCAGGCACCACCTCCGCGCAAGCCCTCATCCTCGATCGAGGATCATTAAAAACTTGCAAGCATTTGATAATCAATAAACCACAAAGACGCAAAGGACGCGAAGGGGGTTAAGCCTCCAGTCGTCAGCCTCCAGTGGGCGCCGTACTCGACGGCAGCGCGACCCTTGATGGGCACGCTGCGCTTTGCCCATCCTACGACGCTGACAGCCGCCTTTAGCTCCAGCGACTGCGCTTCGCGCCAGTGATTGAGGACAGACCACCACTGGCGGCTGGCGGCTGATCGCTGGAAGCTCTTCCCCCCTTTGCGCGCTTTGTGCCTTCGCGGTTCAAGATGCGGTTCAAGCCCCAGACGGCGGTGGCCGCCGCGACCACCAGGCGGCGAGCAGCGCGCCGGAGAGGTTGTGCCAGATCGAGAACAATGCGCCGGGCAGTGCCGCGGCGGCGGAGAAGGACTTGATCGCGAGCGCCACGGCGAGCCCCGAGTTCTGCATCCCGACCTCGATCGCCAGGGTCCGCGCCCGCGCCTCGCCCTGCCCCAGCAGGCGCGCCAACGTATAGCCCAGACTCAATCCGGTGAGGTTGTGCAGCACCACGGCGAGTGCGACCAGCGGCCCCAGGGTGACGAGCTGGTCGTGATTGAGCGCCACGATCACCGCGATGATGAACACGATGGCCGCCACCGAGACCAGCGGGAAGATCCGCTCGAACACCGCCAGCCGTGACCCCAGCAACCGGTTGACCAGCACCCCGAGGGTGACCGGCACCAGCACGATACGCAGGATCGACCAGAACATGTCGAGGGCGGGGACCGCGACCCGCTCGCCGACATAGAGCAGGGTGAGCACGGGGGTGAGCAGCACCGCGAGCAGGGTCGAGACCGTGGTCAGGGTGATCGAGAGCGCGAGATCGCCGCGTGCCAGATAGCAGATGACGTTGGAGGCCGTGCCACCGGGGGCGGCGCCGACCAGCACCAGCCCGGCGAGGAGTTGCGGCGGCAGGCCGAGTGCGAGTCCGATCGCCCAGGCGGCGAAGGGCATCAGCAGATATTGCAGGATCACGCCCAGGCCGATGACGCCGGGACGACGCAACACCGCAGCGAACTGACCCGGGCTCAGGGTCGCGCCCATGCCGAACATCACCACGCCGAGCAGCGGCACGATACCCGGCGCGAGCGTACTCAGCGGCGCGGGAAAAGTCAGTGCCAGCAGGCTCGCGAGCAATGCCCAGAGCGGAAACAGCGAGGTGATTCGATCCATGACGAACGCGCCCCCGCGCCGGATGCGGGGGCTTGTGCGATCAGGACGAGGCGGTGAGCGCCTGGTCGAGGTCGGCGATGATGTCGTCGACGTGTTCGAGACCGACCGAGAGCCGGATCAGGTCTTCGCTGACCCCGGCGCGCGCCATCTCCTCGGGCGAGAGCTGGCGGTGGGTGGTGGTCGCCGGGTGGCAGGCGAGCGTCTTGGAATCGCCGATGTTGACCAGTCGCAAGGTGAGCTGGAGCGCGTCGATGAAGCGCGCGCCGGCCTCGCGACCGCCCTTGATGCCGAACGAGAGGATGGCGCTGGCCTTGCCGCCGTCCATGTAGCGCTGGATCAGCGCGTGGTCGGGGCTGTCGGGCAGACCGGCATAGCGCACCCAGGCCACACGCGGGTGGTCCTGCAGGTACTGGGCGACGGCGAGTGCGTTCTCGCAGTGACGATCCATGCGCACCGGTAGCGTCTCGATGCCCTGCAGCACCAGGAAGCTGTTAAAGGGCGCGAGCGCCGCCCCCATGTTACGCAGCGGCACCACCCGGGCACGGGTGATGAAGGCCGCCTCGCCCATGTCCTGGGTATAGACCACGCCATGATAGGACGGATCGGGCTCGTTGAGCATCGGGAAACGCTCAGCGTGCTCGGCCCAGGGGAACTTGCCCGAATCGACCAGCATTCCGGCGATGGTGGTACCGTGACCAGCCATGTACTTGGTCAGGGCGTGGACCACGATATCGGCGCCGTGCTCGAAGGGACGGTGCAGATAGGGCGAGGGTACGGTGTTGTCGACGATCAGCGGCACGCCGTGGGCGTGGGCCATGTCGGCCATCGCCTGGACATCGGCGACGTTGCCGGCGGGATTGCCGATCGACTCGCAGAAGACCGCCTTGGTCTTGGCGTCGACCAGGGCGTCCATCGCGGCGATGTCGTTGGGCTCGGCGAAGCGCACCTCGATACCGAGCCGCGGCAGGGTGTGGGCGAACAGGTTGTAGCTACCGCCGTAGAGCCGCGAGACGGCGATGATGTTGTCGCCGGCCTGCGCCAGGGTGAAGATAGCGTTGGTGACCGCCGACATGCCGGAGGCGAAGGCCAGACCACCGACCCCGCCCTCCATCGCCGTGACCCGGCGCTCGAGCACGTCGGTGGTGGGATTCATGATCCGGGTGTAGATATTTCCCGGAACCTTGAGGTCGAACAGATCGGCGCCGTGCTGGGTATCGTCGAAGGCGTAGCTGGTGGTCTGGTAGATCGGGGTCACCACCGACTTGGTGGTGGGATCGGGTTCGAACCCGGCATGGATGGCAAGAGTTTCGAGTTTCATGGCGCTTCCTGTTGAATGGTCTCGTGAATCGCCCACGAGCAGCGACGACCGCCATCGGTCGCCGAACCGAGAATCTTATCCGCGTGATCGACAGGCTGTCGATCGGCCGGGTCGACGCGGGAAGCGTCAACGGCCCAGGCCCACCCAACAACGACAAGGACCAGGAGGAGATCCCGGCATGATCGAAATCAGACACCGCGACAGTGGCGAGGTGCTGGCGGAAATCGAGCGTGACACTCTCGTCGGCGCCGATCTGCGCGACATGCGTCTCGACGGCGCCGACCTCTCGGGGCTCGATCTCAGCAGCGCTGATCTCAGCGCCAGCGATCTGGTCGGCGCTCGACTGCACGGGAGCTGTCTGCGCGAGGCGATCCTGGTCGGCGCGCAGCTGCGCGCGGCCGATCTCGCCGAGGCCAACCTGACGCGCGCCCGCCTCGGTGCCGAGCGCCCGGCACGCGCGGCAATGCTCAACGCCGCACGACTGGCCGGCGCCGATCTCAGCGGCGCCGACCTGCGCAACGTCGAGCTGCGCCAGGCCGATCTCGCCGGGGCCACCCTCGCCCATGCCGACCTGCGCGGTGCCGACTTCCAGGGCGCCAACCTGGTCCGGACGCGGGCCCATCGCGCGCTCCTGATCAAGGCCAATCTCGCCGAGGCCGATCTCAGCGGCGCCGACCTGCGCGACAGTCATCTCAACGATGCCAACCTCACCCGCGCCCGGCTCTGTGAAGCCGACCTCGGCAGCGCCTTCAGCGATGGCTTCACCGTGCTCAATCTCGCCAATCTCGAAGGCGCCGATCTGCGCGGCGCGCGGCTCTGCCATGCCTCGGCGCAGGACGCCAACTTCCGCTACGCCGATCTCACCGACGCCGATCTCACCGATGCGGTGCTCGGCGGCGCCATCCTCCATCGCGCCGATCTCACCGGCGCTGACTTCACCCGGGTGGAACTGGCCAGCGTGACCCTGGAGTTCGCCAACGTCTCCAAGGCGCGCAACGCCCAGGTGCCCTCCTACAAGAAGAACCTGCGCTGACAGATACGGGCGCCGGCAGTGCCCCACCGGCGCCCGACTTTGCGATACACTCGAACGCCACCTCACAGGGATCGAGCCGCCCGAGGGCGGTATCAGGAGTGCCCGCATGCCGTATTTCGTCTACAGCATCACCCAGCAGCCGCTCAAGCTCGAACACCTCGACACCTTCGAGCACTACCAGGACGCTCGCGCCCTGGTGCGCAGCCGCCGCCAGGCCGCAGAGGCTCCTCCAGGCGTCGACTATCGACTGATCTTCGCCGCCCAGCAGGGCGAGGCCGAGCGTCTGCTCTCGACCCCACGCGACGAGCGCGTCATCGGCGAGGACTGAGCACGTGCGGCGCACGCGCGACCGCGCCCCTTCGGCTCAGTCGTCACCCGGCACACTCGAAATGGTCATGTGCACCGGACGCTCGGCCCACAGATACTGCAACACCTTGCGCACATAGGCCTGGGTCTCGGCATAGGGCGGAATCTTGCGACCATGCTTGAGCACCGCGCCCTCGCCGGCGTTATAGCCGGCCAGGGCAAGGCGCAGGTCGTTGTCGAAGAGATCCAGCAGATCGCGCAGATAGGCCGCGCCACCGCCGATATTGTCAGCCGGATCGAAACTATCGGCGACGCCGTAGCGTGCTGCCGTGGCCGGCATCAGCTGCATCAGCCCCTGGGCGCCGGCCGATGAGACAGCGCGCGGATCATAGGCCGATTCGGCGCGGATCACTGCGTGCAGCAATGCCGGCGAGAGCCCGTGACGTCGCGCGTTGGCCGAGACCAGCGCCTCGTAGCGCGCGCGCCGGGCTCGCAGGGAGCGGCTGAGCGGCTTGGCCTCGCCCCTGGGCGAGCGCTGGATCTGCAGTTGCGAGAATCTGGAGCGATTCTCGTCGGCGAGCTGGTCGGATTCACGGTGCCATTGCAGGCGGTACTGTCCACCCTTGAGCGGTACATCGCTGAAGTAGACGTTGCCGTGCGCATCGGCATATTTGTAGACGTCGGCCAGCGCCGTCGGTACACCCACCCAGCACAACAGCCAGACCCCCCCACCGAAGGCACGAAACAAGATTCGCCTCGCTCCCACGCCCGCTGATTTATCAGTGCGTTGCGCCGACATCATGCGCCTCCCTGAAGTGAGCCCGACGACCATCGTCGCCACACCTGGGTTGACGTTCATTACCCGAGACGAACGGCAGGAATCTCTGTGCGTTCCAATCATGAAACAACAACCCCACCCATCATTCAACCACGATTGTCAAAGCGAATAAAAAATCGGCAAGACGCGAAAAATATAATCGAAAAAACCTGAAAAACACAAAAGCAGAATACTGGCCAAAAAAAAGAAAATACTTTAACTCAAATCATTGAATAATCACTTCATCAAAACCAACAAAAACAGCAACTTGAATCAAAAACAGGACATTCAATCCCGCATCAAGGAAGACAAGACACCAAACTTAAAGTGAACTCAAAAGTCAGAATTAACAAATCACTTCATTTATTAAAATAAGAAATATAGAAAAACGTTAACAAAGCGTTACCAATAACACTTCATGTTTTTTCTCAGGTTTTCAAATAATCAATATTTGGCAACATCCATTTGACTCAATCGGCCGTATGGATATAATGAAAATCCCATGGAGCGGGCACATGCACAGGATGTCGACGTTATCTCGGGCCGGCCGCCCGCTCTCAGCTGCTCCGCTGTCGAACGCAATGCCGTTATTTACACGCCATGCGTTCATGCCGGATGCCTTGGGCAAAAAACCTTCGCCATACAATCCGTTGAACATCATGTACCGGGGGGGAACATGAACAGACGCCATTTCCTGGGGCTCGCTCTATCGACCGCAGCCGCGCCCGTATTGGCCAAGTCGCCAAGCGAGCGCCCACGGGTGCTGTCCCTGCATCACATGCACACGGACGAGAAGATCGCCGTCACCTACCGCATCGGAGATCGCTACCAACGCGCAGCGCTGGGCAAGCTCAATCACTTCTTCCGCGACTTCCGCACCGACGACGTCGTCGCCATCGACCCGCAACTCTTCGACATCCTCTACGACGTCAAGCTGCGTCTCGGCGATCCCGACGCCACCTACCAGATCCTCAGCGCCTACCGCTCGCCCCGCACCAACGCGATGCTGCGCCGCACCTCGCGGGGCGTCGCGAAGAAGAGCCTGCACATGACCGGCCAGGCCGTCGATGTCCGCTTCCCCGACCTCTCCACCCGCCACCTGCGCGATACCGCCGTCGCGCTCAGTCGTGGCGGTGTCGGCTACTATCCGCGCTCGAACTTCGTCCATCTCGACACCGGCACGGTGCGCCGCTGGGGCGCCTGAGGCCGCGCGACCCGGATGGCGCCTGCTGCCGAGGGAGACAGGCGCCATCCGCAGAGCGCCTGCCGGAGCGCTTCAGGCTTCGGCAGGAAGACACAAAGTTTGTAAGGGTATACCCGAATCCGCGACAGCTCAACCGAGTACGCGGAAACTCACGCTCAACTCGGGCAGATCGACATCGGCGAGCGCCAGCTTGAGGGTGTCGTTGAGCGCCAGCCGCTCACGGGTCCGTATCCGCGCCTCCAGCGCCAGCTCGGGCACCAGCACCACCGCCCTGCGCTCCTCCAAACCGACCACCACGCCTTCGCCCCGCCATCCGGGGTTATCGCGCAGATAGACCAGCTTCCAGTGCTGGTTGGAAAGTCGCTCGCCACGTCGCACCGCGGAGGCGGCCAGCTCCGCCTGCGCGACCCGCTCCATCACCTGCTCGCGATCGAGCGGCGTCGCGCCAGCGAGCCAGGCCCGCAGTTGCTGATGGACCAGCAGATCGGAATAACGACGCAACGGGCTGGTGGCGCGGGTATAGAGCGGCAGCCCGAGTCCTGCGTGAAGGTCGGGCTCGCACAACAAGCGGGTCGGCTTGAAGCAGCGCCGGCGCGCATACATGCTCGCCAGATCGCTGGCCTCCTCGGCCGGGTCAGGCGTGGCCTGGGTGGCGAAGGGGATCGCCAACCCCTGCTCGAGACAGAGCCGCGCGGCGGCCTCGCCGGCCATCAGCATGGCGTCGGTGACCAGCTCGCGGCTCTCGAGCCGTAGCAGCGGCCGGATCCGCACCTCGCCGTCCTCGACACGCACGCTGACCTCGGGCAACGCCAGACGGGTGGCGCCATTGGCCTGGCGACGGTCGTGAAAACGCGCGATCGTGGCGCGTAGCGCGGCGAAGGGCACCTCGTCGAGGCGCTGCTCGACCTCGCCATAGGTCAGGCGCTGCACCCTGACCCAGCTGCGATGGACCTCGAGGTCGCGCAGCTCGCCCCGCTCATCACAACGCATGGCGAAGGAGAGGGCCGGCGAGACCGGCTGCAGCCCGAGTCCGAGCCGGGTGGTGGTCTCAGACGGGAGCATCTTGACCATGCCCTCGGGCAGATAGAGGTTGGCACCCCGGCTGCGCGCCTCGAGATCGAGCGGACCGTCCGGCGCGACCAGCGCGCCGACATCGGCCACGTGGACCCAGATCCGCTCGCCCTCGAGACTCAGGGCGTCGTCCGGGTCCTCGTTGCCCTCGTCGTCGATGGCGAAGGCCTCGAGATGGGTGAGATCGAGCCGCGGCTCGTCCTCGTCAAGCGTCGGCACCGCGAGCGCGGCGTCCTCCCCGGGCACGCCGCGACGCGCCGGATAAGGATTGTGATTGACCGGCCAATAGGCGACCTCGACCAGCGCACGATGGGCATGCTCCGGGGTCTGCGGATAGCCGAGCGCCTCGAGGATGCGGCTGCGATCGGTCTGTCCCAGCGCCAGCCGCTCGACCTCGGCGAGTCGACTCCGGTCCTCCGCTGTCGGGGTGGCCGCGCGCATGCGCTCGAGAAAGGCCTTCCAGTCACGCTCGGCGGCGGCCTTGGCCTCGCGCTCGGCCCGATCGCGCTCGACCTCGGCACGCGCGCGCACCGTGATCGACTCGGGGGCGCCGCAGAAACGCAGCCCCTCGGCAACCAGCAGCCAGCTCGCCCAGGCCGTCACCGGGGTGAACTCGGCGAAGGCCAGCTCGGCGAGATCCTCGAGCGTGGTCTGCTCGCCCTCGAGCAGCTCCCAGGCATCGTCCACCGCGCCCTCGGGAAGCCTTTCCAGCTCACCGAGCGAACGCAGCGGCCCCGGATGCAGCAGCGCGATATCCTTGGGACGCACGCGCTTGGTACTGCCGCCGCCGAGCTGGATCTCGATCTTGTCGCCGACGCCGAGGACACGGGCCGGATGGGTCTTGTAGAGCACCAGACTGTCTACGGGCGGGGTCGCTTGATATCTCGACAAGGGGCTGATCTCTCCATATGGATGAGGGCGCGCGAACGGATGCGCGGACACCCTACTGGCTTCGGGTTGTGGATGCCGACGGTGGCGCAGACGGCCACCCGGCGCGACCGTCTCCCGGACGGCGTACAAACCGCCGGGGTTGTCTCGGGCACGCTTCGGTCGCATAAGGATTGGCAAGTTCCCAATCAGCAACCGAAGGTTCCCAAGGCAGGGGTTGATGATGACGCAATGGCGAAACTTTCTCGATGCACGCGGTGCCCGATTCGACGATCTCGGTCAGGCCCGCTTTCCCGAACACCCGGCCGGCGAGGCATGCCGACTGTTCGCGCTCACCCAGTTCGACGCCCTGCTCGCCCGGGGCGAGAATGCCCCGGACTTCCTCCAGGGACAACTCACCAACGATGTACGCGAACTTTCCACCGAGCACACCCAACTCACCGCGCTCTGCACCCAGAAAGGACGCGTGCTGGCCTGCGGACGGCTGGTTGCGCTCGACGAGACCCGGGCGTTGCTGCTGCCCGCCGAGCGCATCGAGGCGGCGCTTGCTCACCTGCAGCGCTATGTACTGCGTAGCCGCGTACGACTCGAGGGTGCCGGCGACCAGCTGCTCGCGCTCGGTCTGGCTGGTGCCGAGGCACCAGCGTTGCTCGAGCAGCTCGAGCTGGCGGTCCCGGCGCACGCCAACGAACTCGCGCGGCACGACGGGGTTGCGGTGATTGCCCTGCCCGACGCCACACCACGCTATCTGCTGCTCGCCGAGTTCGAGCGCGCACGCGCACTGTGGGACACGCTGGCCACGCGCGCGACACCGAGCGACGGGGCGATCTGGCGACTGCTCGACATCCGCGCCGGGCTGCCCAGCGTCCATGCCGGAACCGCCGAGGCCTTCATCCCGCAGATGCTCAACCTGCAACTGATCGACGGGGTGAGCTTCAACAAGGGGTGCTATACCGGACAGGAGGTGGTGGCGCGGATGCAGCATCTGGGCAAACTCAAGCGCCGCATGTACCGCGCCACTCTCAGCCTCGAACCCGCCGAGGCACCGGCGCCACAACCGGGCGATGTCCTGTTCGCAGCGGCGAGCAGCTCGGGCCAGGCCAGTGGTCGGGTAGTCGACGCCGCGCCACACGGCGCCGGATGCTACGAGCTGCTGGTGGTCCTCGAGATCGCGATCGCCGAGCATGGCGAGGCGCGGCTCGGCGAGCACGGGCCGGTGCTGAAGGTCCAGCCCCTGCCCTATGCCCTCGAACCCGCGGCCTGAGGCGGTTGGGTGGCTCAGGCCGCCGAACCGCGCCCCTCGGGTCGCATGTGCGGGAACAACAGCACGTCGCGGATCGATGGGGCGTCGGTGAACAGCATCACCAAGCGATCGATGCCGATGCCCTCGCCCGCGGTCGGCGGCATGCCGTGCTCAAGCGCACGCACATAGTCGGCGTCGTAGTACATCGCCTCCAGATCCCCGGCTTCCTTCTCCTCGACCTGCTTGCGGAAACGCTCGGCCTGGTCCTCGGCGTCGTTGAGCTCGGAGAAGCCGTTGGCCAGCTCGCGCCCGCCGACGAAGAACTCGAAGCGATCGGTGACGAAGGGGTTGGCGTCGTTGCGCCGCGCCAGCGGCGAGACCTCGGTCGGGTACTCGGTGATGAAGGTCGGGTCCATCAGCCGGTGCTCGGCGGTGTGCTCGAACAGCTCGATCTGCACCTTGCCCAGCCCCCAGCTCGGCTTGACCGCGATGCCCATCCCCTCGGCGACGCAACGCGCGGCATCGAGTTCATCGATGTCGGCGGCGGTGAGCGCAGGGTTGAAGTGGAGGATCGCCTCGCGCACCGTCATCCGCGCGAAGGGCTTGCCGAAGTCGTAGCTCGCACCCTGGTAGTCGAGGGTGGTACGCCCGAGCACGCGCTCGGCCATCGCCCGCAGCATGTCCTCGGTGAGATCCATCAGGTCGCGATAGTCGGCGTAGGCCTGATAGAACTCGAGCATGGTGAACTCGGGGTTGTGCCGAGTCGATAGTCCTTCGTTGCGGAAGTTGCGGTTGATCTCGTAGACCTGCTCGAAACCACCGACCACCAGCCGCTTGAGGAACAGCTCGGGAGCGATACGCAGGAACAGATCCATGTCGAGCGCATTGTGATGGGTGACGAAGGGGCGCGCCACGGCGCCGCCCGGGATCACCTGCATCATCGGGGTCTCGACCTCGAGATAGCCGCGTGCGTTGAGGTACTCGCGCATGAACTGCACGATCGCGGTGCGCACCCGGAAGGTCTCGCGGGTGGTGGCGTTCATGATCAGATCGAGATAGCGCTGGCGGTAACGGCTCTCCATATCGGTGAGGCCGTGGAACTTCTCCGGCAGCGGGCGCAGCGATTTGGTCAGCAGGCGTACGCTCTCGCACTTGACCGACAGCTCGCCGGTACGGGTGCGGAAGAGCACCCCCTCAACGCCGAGGATGTCGCCGAGGTCGAGGTCGCGCTTGAACGCCTGATAGGCGTCGGTGCCGAGCTGGTCGCGCTGCACGAACAGCTGGATGCGGCCGCTCGAGTCCTGGATGTGGGCAAAGCTCGCCTTGCCCATCACCCGGCGGCTCATCAGACGGCCACCGAGACGCACGCGCACCGGCTGTGCCTCGAGCGTCTCGCCGTCGACCTCGGCATAACGCGCCAGCAGGTCGGCGGCGAGGGCATCGCGACGGAAGTCGTTGGGGAAGGCCGCACCCGCCTCACGCAGCGCGGCGAGCTTCTCGCGCCGCTGCGCGATCAGCTTGTTCTCGTCGGTGTCGACGGCGGGCTGTTGTGCCTGTTCGGTCATCTGGGTCTCCGGTGTCGTCACAGGCCGCTCTTGAGGCTGGCCTCGATGAAGGGGTCGAGGTTACCGTCGAGCACCGACTGGGTGTTGCCGATCTCGACGCCGGTGCGCAGATCCTTGATCCGCGACTGGTCGAGCACGTAGGAGCGGATCTGGCTGCCCCAGCCGATGTCGGACTTGCTCTCCTCCAACGCCTGCTGGTCGGCCTGACGCTTCTGCATCTCCAGCTCGTAGAGCTTGGCGCGCAGTTGCTTCATCGCCTGATCCTTGTTCTTGTGCTGCGAACGGTCGTTCTGGCACTGGGTGACGATGCCGGTCGGGTTATGGGTGATACGCACCGCCGACTCGGTCCGGTTGACGTGCTGACCACCGGCGCCGCTGGCGCGGTAGACGTCGATGCGCAGATCGGCCGGGTTGATCTCGATGTCGACGGTGTCGTCGATCTCGGGGGAGACGAACACCGAGGCGAACGAGGTGTGACGGCGGTTGCCCGAGTCGAACGGCGACTTGCGCACCAGACGGTGTACGCCGGTCTCGGTGCGCAACCAGCCGAAGGCGTACTCGCCCTCGAACTTGATGGTGGCCGACTTGATGCCCGCGACCTCGCCGGCCGAAGCTTCCATCAGCTCGGTCTTGAAACCGCGGCGCTCGCCCCAGCGCAGATACATCCGCAGCAGCATCTCTGACCAGTCCTGGGCCTCGGTGCCGCCGGAGCCGGCTTGGATGTCGACGAAGGCGTTGTTGGCATCCATCTCGCCCGAGAACATGCGCCGGAACTCGAGTTCGGCGACCCGGGCCTCGTAACCGGCGAGATCGGTCTCGAGCGCGGCGACGGTGTCGGCGTCCTCCTCCTCGACAGCCATCGCCAGCAGGTCGTCGGCGTCGGCCAGCCCCGAGGTGAGTTCATCGATGGTCACCACCACCGCTTCCAAGGTGGCGCGCTCGCGACCGAGCGCCTGGGCGCGGTCTGGCTCGTTCCAGACGTCGGGGTCCTCGAGTTCGCGCAGGACCTCGGTCAGACGCTCTTGACGGCCATCGTAGTCAAAGATACCCCCTAAGGGACTGCAAGCGTCCCTTCAGGTCATTGATCTGCGAGGCGATCGGATTGATGTCGAGCATACGGGGCTCCAGCGGGTAAAACGTCCAATGATAATTCCTCGGCACCAGCCAATGCCACCCCGGAACCGGGGTGCTCAGCAAGCAGCCGACATCACGCGCCACGCTCGACTGCCCTCCCCGGGGTGATGCCGACAACGGCGGCGGTACATAGCAACCGCCTCGCTCACCCCTTGGATCGCCGGCCGAGCGGCATTCGCCGCACCGATCTCCGGGGTCATCTAGACTCAACACCGAGCATGCAGTCTTCGCGCCACTCAGGCCCCGAGATCGGTCCTGTCATCAGTCTGCAATCCAGCGTCAGCTGACTATACTGCAAGGTAAGGCAATCAACCGGATCCGACCCTAGCCATGGCACGTCTACCTAGATTCGTCCTGCCCGGTTATCCGCAGCACGTCATCCAGCGCGGCAACAACCGCCAACGCATCCTCTTCGAGGAGGATGACTACTGGTTCATCTGGGAGAAGCTCAAGGCGGCGACCGAGAAGTTCCAATGCTCGATCCACGCCTATGTGCTGATGCCGAACCACTTTCATCTGTTGCTGACCCCGCACCAGGACAACGGCATCGGCAAGCTCATGCAGTATGTCGGGCGCTATTACGTCCAATACTTCAACGCCCGTTACGAGCGTACCGGCACCCTCTGGGAGGGTCGCTATCGCGCCACCCTCCTCGACCCCAAGGATTATCTGCTGCCGGTCTCGCTCTATATCGAGTCGAACGCGGTGCGCGCCGGGCTGGTCGATCACCCGGCCGATTACGGCTGGTCGAGCCACGGCGCCAACGCACTCGGCGAGGACGATCCGCTGACCACCCCGCACGCCGAATACAACCGGCTCGGGCGCAGCATGAAGGCCAGACGCGAACACTATGCGCGACTAGCCGAGACCCCCGTCAGCGAGCCACTGCTCGGACGCATCCGCGACTCCACCAACAAGGCCTGGGTACTCGGCGACGACGCCTTCTGCACACGCATCGCCAGCGCCCTCAACCGTCGCCCGCAACCTCGCCCCCGAGGTGGCGATCGACGCTCGGCGGCCTATCGACGGCGCGCGGCCGCCGCCGCGATGCAATGAGCGGCACCGAGATCCACCGCCCCGACCCCGGGGCGGAGTATTTTTTTGAGGAAGGTTGCTTCATCCTCGAGACCTGGAACCGGGCCGACGATCCCGAGGTCTCGATCGCGCGTGCCCGAGTCGCGCCCGGCACCGCGACCCGACTGCACCGACTCGCGGCGACCACCGAGCGCTATCTGATCCTCCACGGCAGCGGACGCATCGCGCTCGACGACGGCACCGACCAGGATGTCGGACCCGGCGACCTGGTCCGCATCCCCGCCGGGACACCCCAACGCATTGCCAACACCGGCATGGACGATCTGATCTTTCTCGCCATCTGCACCCCGCGCTTCCGCCCCGAGATCTATCAGGACATCGATCCGGCGCCGCGCGACTGACCCTGGAGATCCGCATGCGAGCGCCCTCGCCCCAGTCCGCCGCGACCATCGCCGAGGTGTTCGGTCTCTACGACCCACCGCTATGGCTGGTCACCGCCAGCGATGGCACGCACCGAGGCGGCTTCATCGCCAGCTCGGTGACTCGCGCCTCGATCGTCCACGAGGCGCCACGCCTGCTGCTCACCGTCGCGCGTCATCATCACACCTGGGAGCTGATCGAGCACAGCGGCCAGGCCGTGCTGCACCTGCTGCACGCCGACGATCTCGCCGCGGTGTGGCGCTTCGGTCTGGAGAGCGGACGTCATCGCGACAAGTTCGCCGGACTCGATGTCGCGCGCACCCCCAGCGGAATGCCGCGCTATACCGCCGCCCTCGCCTGGCTCGACACCGAGGTCGAACAGCGCATGGAGATCGGCGACCGCAGTGTCTACCTGCTCGCCGCGCATGCCGCCGGATACGACGGCACGGCGCCGGTGCTGACCGTCTCCGGACTGACCCGCGCACCGGATCCACGACTTGCCGAACTCGATCGGCTTTATGCCGCCGACCGCGCCACCGACGCCGAGGCCATTCGCCTCTGGCGCGCCAGAGATCACACCGACAGGGACACGCTACCGGCATGACCATCGCCACACCGCATGACCACCGCCTGAGGCTGGGCGACGGACGCCAGCTCGGTTATACCGAATACGGTGCGCCGGACGGTCGCCCGGTCTGCTACTGCCATGGATTTCCCAGCTCGCGCCAGGAGGCGGGCCTGCTACACCAGGCCGCGCGCATTGAGGGCATTCGTCTGATCGCTCCCGACCGCCCCGGCTACGGACGCTCCAGCGATCGGCCGGGACGCGAGATCCACGACTGGCCGGCCGATCTCGCCGAGCTGACCGAACGCCTCGGCATCGACCGCTTCGATCTCATCGGCGTCTCCGGCGGCGGTCCCTATGCACTGGCCTGTCTCGCCGCCCTGCCTGCGCGCATCGGACACTGCGCCCTGATCTGCCCGCTCGGCCCGATCTATCTCGCGCCGGTCCGCCGCGCCATGGCCCCTGGCGTGCGCGCCAGCCTGTCGCTCGCACGCCGTCTCCCGGGATTGACCGATCGCTTCTACACCGGCCCCGTCCCGGCACTGCTCGCCGCCCGTCCCGAGGTGGTCGCGCGGTTGCGCTATCGCAACGCCGCCGCCCCCGATCGCGCCGTACTCGATCGCCCCGAGGTCACCGCAGCGCTCGATCGCACCATCGTCGATGCGATGCGCGAAGGCGCTCACGGCGCTCGCCGCGACCTCAGTCTCTACCCACGCCCCTGGGGCTTTGAGCCAAGCCACATCGACCAACCGATCAGCCTCTGGCACGGTGATACCGACAACACCGTCCCGGTCGCCCACGCCCATTGGTACGCGCGCCACCTCTCCGGCTGCCGGGCGCGCATCGTCCATGGCGAGGGCCATTATTCGCTACCGGTCCGTCACGGTCACCGCATCCTCAAGGGGCTGATCACAGTCCATGACTGACACGAGCATCCGCGCCAGCACAGCGCGACGACGACGCACACAGCCCCTCGGCGACCTCGACCAACAGGGCCAGACCTGAAAGAAGAAAAAAATCGTGGCCAGGGGTTGACGAACCCCGGGGGCGGCATTAATATTTGCAGCCTCTTCAGGGCGCATAGCTCAGCGGGAGAGCACTGCCTTCACACGGCAGGGGTCGGTGGTTCGATCCCACCTGCGCCCACCAAATTCCGCAAAAAAGCCGGCTTCAAGCCGGCTTTTTTACGTCCGCCGATCACACCGACCGTACCCATCGGTCCCCGGGTGCACCTGCGCCCACGCCTCTCCCCAACCGTCGATCAACTCACCCGACGACCTGATACCGATCAATCTCGGCGCTTGACACCTACCACTCACACCGCAGGCTCGACACGATTGCGCCCGCCGGTCTTGGCCAGATAGAGATTGCGATCGGCAACACGCAGCAGCGCCTCGGGCGAACTCTGCTCATCGGGAATGATGGTGGCACAGCCGAAGCTCGCGGTCAGGCAAGGTCCCTCGCCCCGCTCCACAGCGGTGTTGGCGAAACGGATCTGGATCTCCTCGCGGATCCTCTCGGCAAGTGCCCTGGCGCTCCCGGCGTCGGTCTCGGGCAGCAGTAGCACGAACTCTTCGCCACCATAACGCGCGAGCAGATCGGCCGGGCGCTTCAGATGGGCCGCGGCACAGCGGGCGATGCCCCGCAGACACTCATCGCCGACCAGATGCCCCCAGGTATCGTTGACGGACTTGAAGCGGTCGGCATCGACCATGATCACCGAAAGCGCGGCCTGGCGCCGCCGCCCGCGCCGCCATTCGCGTTCGAGCTGCTGATCGAAGACACGCCGATTGGCCACCCCGGTCAGGCCATCGCGCTCGGCGAGCAGCGCGAGCAGGTCGGTCTTGCGCTTGAGCTGCACATGCGTGTTGATCCGCGCCCGCAGCACCGCCGCCGAATAAGGCTTGGTGACGAAGTCCACCGCTCCGGCCTGCAACCCCTCGGCCTCGAGATGAGGATCCTGGTCGGCGGTGACGTAGATCACCGGGATCTCCGCGGTGAGCGGATTGGCGCGCAGCTGTCGACACATGTCCAGTCCATCGATGTCGGGCAGGTGGTAGTCGAGCAGGATCAGCTCGGGGACATCGGTGGCCAGACGCAGTGCGTCCTTGCCGTTGGTGGCAATGATCAGGGTGTAGGCATCGCCGAGGATCTTGGCGATCAGGCGCAGACTGGTGGGGTCGTCCTCGACCACCAGCAGACGCGGTCGCTCCGGTTCGGTCAGACGCTCATAGGGATCGCGGACATCGACGATCGGCGCACTCATGATGTCAGTCTCTCTCTGATGATCTGCAGTGTCTCCAAGGCCTGTGGGTAGGCGAACCCATCGACCTGCGCCAGCAGGGTATCGACCCGTTCGGCGGCATCATGCCCGCCCAGGCGCGAGCGCAGTTGCCGCAACAGCTCATCCGGCACCATGCGGTGCCCCTGTAACAGCGACTCCAGCTCCGCGATCAGCATCTGCGCGGCATCCAGATCCTGCCCACTGTCATCGACCTCGCTCACTGGCGCATCGCCATTCGCGGCAAGATCCTTGGCCAGCGCGGCACGTAGCGCGACCATGCCCGACTCGAGCGCGGCGAGACATTCGGCCTGCAGCCCGTCGATGGTCTCGTCATCGACCGCCGAGGCCAACGCGCGCTCCAATGCCTGCGCGGCATGCTGCACCCGTACCGCACCGACATTGCCCGCCGCGCCCTTGAGGGTGTGCGCCAGGCGTTGCGCGCTCTGCTCATCGGCGGCGGCGAGCTGTGCCGGCCAGTCGGCCACATCGCGCAGGAAGCCATCGAGGACGGCTCGCAGCACCGCCTCGTCGCCGTCGAGTCGCTCGCGCGCCGAGGCCAGATCGAGTTCTTCGAATGCGGCGGCAGGCTGCGGAGCGGTGTCGGAGACAACATCCACAGCCTCCGCCATCCCCGCCTCGCCCCCGGACTCTGCGCCACCGGGCAACCAGCGCAGCAACACCGAAACGAGCTGACGTGGGTCGACCGGCTTGGCGATGAAGTCGTTCATGCCCACCGCACTCACCCGCTCGCGATCGCTCTCGAATGCCGCGGCCGTCATCGCCACGATCGGCACCTCACGTCCTCGCGCGGTGGCGCGCAGCGCAGCGGTGGCCTCGAAGCCATCCATCTCCGGCATCTGCAGATCCATCAACACCAGGTCGAGAGGGTGTTCGGCAAAGCGCGCCAGCGCCTCGCGACCATTGTTGGCCACGGCGACCTCAAGCCCCATCTTGCCGAGCATCGCCAACGCGACCTCCTGGTTGGTCTGGTTGTCCTCCACCAGCAACACCTTCGCACCACGGATCCGCTCGGCACGAGCATAGGGGCTGACCGCCGTCGGGCGCGGTTCGGGCAGGTGCACTTGTCCATGTTGCTGCAGCTCGACGATGGCATCGAACAGGGATGACTGAGTGAAGGGTTTCCTCAATACCATGTCGGGTTTCACCGACGCCTCGGCAACCGCCCGCAGCAGCGCCTGATGCTCATAGGCGGACACCATCACCACGGTGGCCGGTCGATGACCGAGTGCGTCGGCACCGTGCACCTGATCGAGTAACCGCAACCCGTCATGACACAGCATCCGCCAGTCGGCCAGCACCAGCGAGAACGGCTCGGCTCGCTGATCGGCCTGCAGGATGCGATCGAGCGCATGGTCGGCGTCGGCGACACAGTCGACCACCAGGCGCCAGCCACCGAGATAACGCGCGAGAATCTCGCGCGCCTCGGCATGGCTGTCGACCACCAGTACCCGTCCGGGTGTGAGCGCCTCGACATGGCCCGCAACAGCCACGCCATCAGCGATCTCGAGCGGCAGCGAGAACCAGAAGCTGCTGCCCTCACCCTCGCGGCTGTCGACACCGATGTCCCCCCCCATCAGCCGGATCAGTCGATCGCAGATGGTCAGCCCCAATCCAGTACCGCCGAAGCGACGCGTGGTCGAGATATCGGCTTGGCTGAAGGGCTGGAACAACCGTGTGGCCTGCTCGGTGCTGATCCCGATGCCGGTATCGCGCACCTCGAAGCGCAGCCATCGCTGGGCATCCTCCACCCCTTCCCCCCGCACCGCGAGGATGACATGTCCCTGATCGGTGAACTTGATCGCGTTGCCGAGCAGGTTGTTGAGCACCTGCCCCAGACGCAACGCATCGCCACGATAGCGGCCAGTCAGCGACCGGGGCGCGTCGATCAGCAACTCCACCCCTTTCTCCGCGGCGGTGACGGCGAACAGCTCGGCGCTCTCACGCAGCAGTTGATCGAGCACGAAGGGAGTCATTTCCAACTCGACCTTGTCGGCGTCGAGCTTGGAGAAGTCGAGGATGTCGTTGAGCAACCCCAGCAGCGCCCGGGCCGAGCGCCGGACCTTGCCCACCAGGTCACGCTGATCGGGCTGCAGCGGGGTGTCGAGCAGGATCTCGAGGAAACCGAGCACGGCGTTCATCGGCGTGCGCACCTCGTGGCTCATATTCGCCACGAAGTCGCTCTTGGCGGCACTGGCCGCGCGCGCCTCGGCCGTACGCTCTTCCACTCGACGTTCCAGGTCGAGATTGAGTGCCTGCAGGTCGCGCTCGGCCTGCTTTCGCGCGCTGATATCACTGACCACGATCAGGCCACCGACCAGTTGCCCGCCTTCGTCGAACAGCGGAGCAGCGGCGATCTCCGCCGTCCACCGACGCCCATCGGGGAGGCACACCTCCAACTCCTCGGCGGGGATCGGCTGCGCCTCACGCACCGCGCGCTGTAGCGGCAGCTCATCGGCCGCCAGTCGCCGACCTTCGCGACAGTAGTGAACCAGGCTACCGAAGGCGTCAGGATCTTTCGAAGAGGCCGAGAGGTTGTCATCATCGCCGAGCCCGAACAGACGTCGCAGCGCGGCATTGCCACTGACACGACGACAGTCGAGCGTACTGGTGAAACCGACGCCCACCGGCAGCGCCTCGAGCAGCGCCTCGAGACGCGCCGTCATCGCCTGCAGGCGCGCCTCGATACGCCGCCGCCGGGTGACGTCCAGGGTGATGCCGCCGAGCTGGCCGTGCGCGCGACCAGCAACGGGATAGAGACGACCACGGGCACTGATCCAGTGTTCGCTGCCATCCGGCCACAGCGTCCGGTACTCGGTGGCATAGTCCTCCCCGGTGCGCACCGAACGCTGCACCAGGGCATCGACCCGCTCACGGTCGGCCGGGTGCAGCGCCTCGAGGAAACGCCGATAGCTGACCTCGATGTCGGCCGGGAATCCGAACTGGGCCTTGCACCGGTCACTGAAGAAGACCACGTCGCCGCCGATGTCCCAGTTCCAGACCCCGGCCTCCGCGGCATCGACGGCCAGGCGCAACCGCTCCTCGCTGTCGCGCAGCAGCTCCTTGGCCTGCTTCTGTTCGGTGATGTCGAGCACCAGAGCGACGATATCGGTCACCACACCGGCACCGTCACGCACCGGCGCGATGGCCACCGTCACCCAGATGCTCTCGCCATCGGGACGACGACAACACTTGTCGAGCATGCACGAGCGCCCCTGCTGCAGTACGGTCTCGAACATCCGTGCATCGGCTTGCGGATCATCGGAGGTGGCGAGATCCGCCCAACGGCGGCCGATCAGGTCTTCACGGTCGCGGCCGACGATCTCGCAGAAGCGTGCATTGACCTGCCGCAGCGCGCCCTGCGGAGACATGACGATCATCCCGGCGAGCCCCTGATCGATGAAGCTGAGCAGACCGCGCTGGGCCTCGAGACGCATCGCCGCCTCGCGCATCTGCTCGACCCGACGCTGACTGCGCTGCAGTGCCCAGCCGGCGCCGAGGATGACGACGAACAACCCAGCGAGGATGGCGGCATAACGCAGCCAGACGGCGGTGATCTCGGCGCGATAGACCCAGCGCGGCACATGATCGACCACCTTCCAATGTCTAACGTCGACACCCTCGAACCGCGCCGGATCGCGCGCCACGACCTGCGCCGGCACCAGGGTGTCGAAGCTCCACAGACCGTCCTCGTCCTCGAACTGACCACGCATCGCGCCGGAGATCCGTGACCAGGCCGTGGGATGGCGCGCCGCGAGGCTCAGCTCGGGACGTCCGCGCATGAACCCCCAGGCATCCTCGGGGCGCGTCGCGCGCAGCCAGTAGCCCTCGCGGTTGAGCAGCCAGGTGTCGACTTGACGTCCACCTCCCATCGCATCGAGCAGGCGCGCGCCCAGATAGTTGATGACGATGATGCCGCAATCGCTCCCCGTGCGATCGGCCACTCGCGCGGCCAGGCGCAGCACCGGCTTGAAGGGTTGCTGGACACCGCCGTACTCGACATTGAGATCGAGCGGCGAGACATAGATGTCGCCAACCGCCAATGCCATGGTCGCAGTGAAGTAATAGCGTGCCGACTTGTCCTGCAGCGCGATCGGAGCGGCCCCTCGCGGCCCCTTTGAAGACTGATCGATACGCACGCGCTCCATGCCGCTCTCGTCGATCCAGCGCACCTGGTCATACTGCGGCTTGGCCGTCATGAAGGCCCCCCAGTCGCGCTGCAGCGTCGACTGGCTCACCCCCAACGCATCGGCACAGGTGTCCAGCGCCTGCCCCTGTGTCAGATAGCGCAGGTCGCGACCGACCTCACCCAACATCCGTTGCAGGGTGGCCGTGTTGAGCAGCGCCGCCTGCTTACTCTCGATGAAGAGCCGCACCGTCACCTGCTGGGTGGCCGCCCAGGCGGCGAAGCCGACACCGACCAGGGAAGCCAGGGCCGCAGCCATCAGCCAGACCAGCTGAGAGGTCTGCAATGCCTTCCAGCTCATGCGCCCTGCCTCCGTGGAAAGTATCACCGCATGGGTATAATCGGCGCGCGGCAGCGCCTTTAAACCCCCAGCCCCGTCGATTGCCGACGAAACGGCCTGCGTACGACACGCCTGCAGCTAGTCGCTCGTCTGCAGCCGTGCCAGCGGTTCGGGTTCGAGAGCGGTCTCGATCGAAGCGTCGAGGGCATCGCCTCCGGTGGCGGGCACGCAACCGAGTGCCTGCCCGAGCACCTGGTGGCTACGCTCGGCGATGAACTCGACCGACAGTCGACGCTCGGCGAACAACACCCGGCGCTCGGCAGCCGTGTCCAGATAGAGCAGGTCTGTCGTACTCGGCGCGAAGGGACGGCGGCTGATTCGCGCAACGCGCCCCAGGTTCAGCCCACGCCCATCGTCGAGCAACACCAGATGCGGAGTCAGCCCGCGCGCCGGATCGGGACGCGGGAAGTCGAGCACCGCGAGCAACTCGTAGGGACGATCGCTGAGATGGGCGCCGAGCTGGCCGACGCCCTCGATCAACTCGACCAAATAGACGGTCTCACCGATGGCCCCCCGCAACCGCTCGACCTGACGCTGATACCCCACGCCTGGCCAGAGCCGGTCGTCGCCCGCTCCCGGCGTGATCGCTACGGATTCACAGTCTGCTGCATGGCTCATGATGCCTCCTCGGCGCTGCTCGACTGCTCGGCAGTCTGACCCAGCGGCAGGGGTTTCGGAAGGGCTGGGATCGCGGAAGGAGCAGGATCAGGCGTAGACGTCCACGCCCAATACCTCTTCGACATAGGCCCGCTCCTGATGCTGCTGGACGGATTCATAGGCGTCGAGGGCACGTCGGGTACGTGGATCGGTACCGTTGTTGGCAACGAGCAGGTCGCGCGACTCCTTGCGCGCCTGGAGGCGCTCGGCGCGCTCGACCTCGGCCACCGGCCGGGCGATGCGCTCGGCCTGATCGGCGCGCGGCTGCAACTGCTCTGGGGTGGCCTGGGGCTCGCGCTCGCGCTGCTGATCGAGCGGCAGCGGATAGAGCGGATGCAGCGAGGCGTTGGAGATTTGCATGAGCGCTGTCGGTTCGGGCGTCCACTGCGGCGGGACATCAGGACGCGGACGCACCCCAATATCGCAATCCTTGCCCGCCAGGTCGGACTGGTGTCGGCATTATTGCCGATACAGGCTGAAAATCAACGACCTGCCCCTTTCAGTGCCCCCAGAGCATGTGATCGACATAACGCTTGACCCGACGGTGGCTGGGGGTGTCGATGGCGGTGAACTCCAGACTGGTACGATAACTGCTCTTGTCACGCTTGGAGCGCAGCACCCGCGCATAGACCTCCATCGCCTTACCGGAGCCGATCTCGGGGGCGAGCGAGAGCAGGATCTCGGTGCAGGGCGGTAACACCACCGGCAGATCGGCACTCATTCCATAATAGCTGAGGTCGTGCACCTTGCCGACGAAGGACTCGGAGAGGATGCGCTTGGCCACCACCTGACGGAACTCCACCGGGAAGTCGACCGAGATCCGTGGCGCCTTGCGTGGCTCGACCTCGGGGACCTCAAGGCGCTGCGGCCAGTCGACCGCCCTGAGTTCGTAGAGCGTGACCGGTCTCGCCTTGCCCTTGACGGTGACCTGATTGATCGTACCGATCTCGATATGATCACTGGCACCGGCCTGGGCCGATTCGCTGAGCAGCACTTGGCCGCGCAGACTGTAGTTCTCGATCCGCGCGGCCAGATTCACCGGATCACCGATGACGGTATATTCGTTGTGGAGTGGCGAACCGAAGCTCCCGGCCATCAACCGACCACAGCTGACCGCAACCCCGGCATAGAGGCTCGGCTCGTTCCAGGCGCGATGATCACGATTGAGCGCGACCATCGCCCGCTGCATCTCCACGGCGCAGGCGAGCGCGCGCAGCAGATCGTCGTCACGTCGCTCGGGGACACCGAAGACGGCCATCACCGAGTCCCCCATGAACTTGTCGACCACCCCGCCATAACGGGTGACCAGCTCGACCATGCGGGTGAAGAAGCGGTTGAGCAACCGCACCATCACCTCGACCGGCTGTGACTCGACCAGTGCGGTGAAGCCACGGATATCGGCGATCACCACGGTCGCTTCGGTGGCGACGATCGGCTGGGACTCGAGCAGGAAGTCATCGAGCTGATCGCTCAACCGTGCTCGCAGCGCGTCGATTTCGACGGCCACCGAGGGCGGGGTGCCGACGCCCTCGATCGCGGCGAGAATTCGCGCGAACAGCAGTTGTTTATCTTGATGTTGCATGAGACCGGACGAACTCCGCCACGTCAGAAATTGACAATCTTCATGGGGTTTGATCCCTCGATCGGCGAAGCTGATTTATCCTCAGAATTCAGGCAGTGTCTCAGCATCGCCCCTCCCCCATCCGAACCGGAGACAAGCATTCATGGATCGTTTTACACGGATCTACAGCATCGTGCTCGGCCTCATCGCCATCGGCCTGATGGGACTGTGGCTCAAGTCGGCCTGGCAGCCGGCGGTCTGGGAACTCGACGAGATCCTGGTTGAGGACTCGATGCTCTCCTCCTACCCCTACCAGTTCCGTGTCCGCGCCTTCAGCGATGGTGTCGCCACCGTCTCCACGCCGCGCTCGTTCGACATCCCGGCGATTCGCTTCCTGGAGATCATCCATCCCAACCTCGCCAACAAGGCGCAGGATGATCCCAAGATGATTGCTGCCCAACAGGAATTGATCAACCATCAGAAACGCGCCCAGGGACTGATTCTCGCCCAGCCCCAGGTCGAGCGTGTCGACTGGCAGCTCGACACCCAGTGGTTGGCCGATCACGGGGTCCAGGTCGGCACGCGTTGATCAACCGCCGCCAGGCTGGGGCGGGGCCAACCCGCCCCAGGCGTATTCGTGCAGCAGGTAACCGCCGACCAGTCCGCCGAGCGGCACCAGCAACAGGTTGAGCAGGACCCCGCCATTGAGCAGATATCCCTGCGGGATCTCCTCCGGCGTCAGGGTGCGCAACACCCGCCGATGCTGACGCACCGAGTACAGCGCACAGCCGACCCCGAGCAGGATGAAACACTCCCCGAGCAACAGAGCGAGGGGACGCGCCAGCGGTGGCCGGGCAAGTGGCGCGAACTGATCGAACGCCATCCCGAGACGATCGATGGCGAATCCGAAGGCCTGTAGCGACAGACTGGTCCGGGTCCAGGCCAGCAGCGTACGCTCGGCGGCGAAGAGTACCCGTGGATCCTGCAATGCGGACATCGACGCCCTCGTGGTTGCTGGTGTCAGCGACCCCATCATCGGGACAGGGTCGTGGTAAACGACTATAGTTATGTCCCTCGAGTCACGGATCGCCCAGGCCCCTCGACCTGCGCTGTCCCCATGCCATCGACCGTTCGTTCAGACAGGGTTTCCCAATGCAGGTCAGCGCTCGCATCCCCGCCAAGCTGAAGGCGATCCTCGAATCGCATCGCCGTCAGATCTTCAACCTCCTGGCCTGGTGCTGTTTCGGCCTCGGCTTCGTCGGCATGCTGGTGCCGTTGATGCCGACCACGGTGTTCTGGATCTGCGCCGCCTGGCTGTGGCTGCGTAGTCGTCCCGAGCGGGTACGCTTCCTGATCGATCACCCGCGTTTCGGCGAGTCGATCCGCGACTTCCTCGAACACGGCGAGATCTGCCCCACCGGCAAGAAGGCCGCCATTCTCAGCATGGCCGGCAGCTATCTGATCTGGTTCTCGCTGATCGGCCCCGGGCCGTGGCCGGCGATCACCGTGGCCACCATCCTCACCCTGGTCGCCACCTGGATCGCCACTCGTCCAGACAATCGCCATCGCCGCCGAACCCGTCAGCAGCAGGCGCAGGTTCGGGTCGGTCTCGACGAGCTGGTCTCTTCGGCCGAACCGGTCGCCGAGACCCGCAGCCCCTCGCGCTGAGCCCGCTCGTCTCTCTATGGAGTCGGTCCTGCTGCTCGACAATGGCTCGCGCCGCGCAGCCGCGGTCGACTCCCTGCGCCGCCTGGCCGAAACGCTCGGTGCCCGGTGCGGCCTGCCAATCGAACCAGTCTCGCTCGCCCATGCCGATGCCATCCCCGCCGATCAACTCGATGGCCGACCCGCGACCTTGCTCGAACCCCTGCTCGAGGCACGCCTCAGCGCCGGCGCGCGCGACTTCCTGATCCTGCCGCTGTTCTTCGGCCCCAGCGCCGCGCTCACCGAGGCCGTCCCCGCACTTGTCGCGCGACTGCGCACACGCTACGGTGACTTCGCCCTGCGACTCGCCCCCGAACTCTGCCCGCTGCCGACGGGCGAACCCCTGCTCACCCGGATCCTCGCCGAGCAACTCGCCTGTCTTGCCGAGATCGCCGGCGATCGGCCACGACGGGTGATCCTGGTCGATCACGGCTCCCCCAATCCCGGCGTCAGCGCGGTACGCGCCTGGTTGGCCGCGCGCCTCGCCGAACGACTTGGTCAGGTGGTCGAGCTTGATCAGGCGGTGATGGAACGACGCCCCGGAGCGGCCTACGACTTCAACGGGGCACTGCTCGAACAGCAGCTCGAACGGCTCGCAAGCAGCGAGCCCGACACCCCGGTCTTTCTCTCGATGCTCTTTCTCGCGCCCGGTCGTCACGCCGGCCCAGGTGGCGATATCGCCGAGATCTGCGCCCAGGCCGAACAGGCTCACGCAGGGCTACGCGTCCATGTCTCCGCGCTGGTCGGCGAACATCCACTGCTCCCCGAGATCCTCGCCGCGCGATTACGGCAACGCGCCACACACCGCCGACTCTGAAACGGGCGACGGATCACAACGCAACCCGCGCAACGCTTGAGCCGGCCCACGCCCTCCCCCATCCTTGGCGATAAAGGCCCGTTCCGACATATAGCCGCAGAGCCAAGATGCGCCGCTTCCTCCGCCACCCCTCGGACATCCCCATCCACTACCGACTGCCCAACCGCAACCGCCGCCGGCGCAATCGGCTGTGCAACATCGGCCAGGGTGGTCTGTGTTTTCTCTCCTGCAGACGGCTACCGATCGGCGAATCCATCCAGGTCGAGATCCCGGTCGCCCAACCACCTTTCCGCGCCGAGGGCGTGGTGGCCTGGTGCAGACCGCGTCGCGGTCTGTTCGAGGTGGGGGTCCACTTCGCCACCGACGAGACCGGCTATCGACTCAGGATGGTCGAACAGGTCTGTCGGATCGAACACTACCGCCGCCGGGTATGCGCAACCCAGGGACGCGAACTCAGTAGCGAACAAGCGGCGGTGGAATGGATCCAGCGCTATGCCGCCGACTTTCCCGGTTGAGCGACGGCGACACCGATGACCGGCATCGCTACCGCCGACGATGATGATCAATGGAAGTGATGGACGTAGCGCAGATTCATGCGCGCACCCTCGGAGCGGTTCTCGGCACCGGTCTCCCAGTAGGCGTTGAAGAACAGATGATCGTGGGGGCTGAGGTGGTAGAGCGCCCCGGGACCGATGGCGAACACCCGCTCCTCGCTGTCGGCGACCGACTCGCCGTCGACCTTGGAGCGGGTGATCTGTTCGAGATAGTAGCCATTGATGCCCAGGCGCAGCCGGTTGGGCAGCACCTCGTAGGCGGTGGAGAAGTTGATGTGAATCGCCTGCCCGGCCTGAGTGTCCTCGGCGATGAACCCCTTGAAGGGATCGTTGTTCTCGGCGTTCCACAGATAGTGCAGACGCCAGGAGACGGTCCAGCGCGGATTGACGAACAGGGTCGCGGCCCAGTAGGGATTGAACGAGAAGACGTTGCTGCCGGCGTTGATCGGATCGTCGGCGTCGTAGTTACCGGTCGGGAGCAGCATCTGCAGCTCGATGCGATGCATGAAGCGCGGCCCGTTCGGCCCCATGATCGGATCCCACTGCAGGAAGGGACCGACCAGGATATCACCGAGATTACCCCCATTGGTCGAGAGCGCGAAGTTGTCGCCGGGATCGAGATCGAAATCGACCAGCGGCAGGATCAGGTCTACGCCCCACTTGCCACCGAACAGCAGCGGCTGATCCGACTGGTAAAGGAACTGTGTGAGACTGAGGTTGAGGTCGAGTTCGGCGCGCTCCCGTCCACGCGGAGTCGGGACCCGCAGGTCGTCACCGGCGGCGTCCTTGAGCGCACCGTTGCGATAGAACTGCAGATACTGACTGACATACAAGCCCGGCCCGGATGGCGGACCGCCATCGAGAAAGCTGGTGAACCCGAGATTGACTGCCGGTAGATCATAGGCGAGCGCGCCCTGCCCCCAGACCAGTCCCGCAGCGGCGACCGCCGCTCTCCATCCTCGCACGCCCATGTACACACCTCGCTAAGTGTTCGCGGATCGGCGCATACTCGAGTCAGGAAGACGACCCAGCACCCGCCTTCCCACACGATGATCGATCGCACACGAAAAGACCGCGCGGATCTTAGAGCAATGGTCGCCGCTTGGCAAAGGGACGATCGGTCTCAGCGCGGCTCGACCGCCTCGATCGAGGCATCTCCCAGGGCCTCGCGCAAGGCCGCGAGCGCTTCCTCCAAGCCGTCGTGGCCACGGAAGCCGAGCAGGATGTGCGGGTCCTCGCCCATGTGCGGCAGACTGAACATCTTGAGCGCCGGGAAGCGCTCGCCGAAACACTCCATCACCGGGATCAGCTGGCTCTCGGGAATACCGCGCACCTTGAGCGCGACCTCGCGCTGACGCACGGCGCTGCCGAAGCCCTGCTCGAGCACCGCCTCGGCCATCGGCCAGGCCATCTTCGGGAAGCCCGGCAAGAACCAGTGGTTACACACTGCAAAGCCGGGGATGCGGTTGACCGGGTTGTCGATCAGCGCGCACCCTTCGGGCAGCTCGGCCATCAGGATGCGGTGCGGGTAGGCCTCGTCGCCGAACTTCTCCTCCAGCAGGGCCACCGCGCCTGGGTGGCGTGTCAGCGCGACCCCAGCGGCGGCGGCGGCGCAACCACGGGTGTGGTCGTCCGGGGTGGCGCCGATACCGCCACAGACGAACACCGGCTCGGCGCGTGCCATCGAGAAACGCAGATGAGCGGTGATCACCTCGGGATCGTCGGGCAGCGTCCAATGCCAGGCCAGGGCATGGCCACGCTCGCCGATCATCTCCTTGAACTGCTCCAGGTGCCGGTCGCGACGCGCGCCGTTGAGCACTTCGTCACCGATCACGATCAGTCCGAAGCGCTGGGTCTCGGTCTTAGTTGTCATCTTGGTCACTTGCTCCTGTCGACAGGGGTTGCACAACACGAAAAAGGGGGCCTCGCGGCCCCCTTTTCAGGGTCGATCGATCAGGCCCCGAGGGGCGCGATCATCACTCGCCGAGCTCGACCGCCTTCATGCTCAGACGGATCCGACCCTGCTTGTCGACCTCGAGCACCTTGACGCGCACCACGTCGCCCTCGGAGAGCTTGTCGCTGACGCTCTGCACCCGCTCCTCGCAGATCTGCGAGATGTGCACCAGACCGTCGCGACCGGGCAGGATGGTGACGAAGGCACCGAAGTCCATCAGCCGTGCGACCTTGCCCTCGTAGACCTTGCCGACCTCGACATCGGCGGTAATCAGACGGATGCGCTTCTTCGCCTCCTCACCGGCGGACTTGGCCACCGAGAAGATCTTCACCACGCCTTCGTCGTTGATGTCGATGGTGGCGCCGGTCTCCTCGGTGATCGAGCGGATCACCGAACCGCCCTTGCCGATGACGTCGCGGATCTTCTCGGGGTGGATCTTGAACTCGATGATGCGCGGCGCGTGCTCGGACATCTCCTCGCGCGGCGTCGACAGCACCTTGTTCATCTCCTCGAGGATGTGCAGACGCCCGGCCTTGGCCTGCTCCAGGGCGATCTCCATGATCTCCTTGGTGATGCCCTCGATCTTGATGTCCATCTGCAGGGCATTGACGCCCTCGATGGTACCGGCCACCTTGAAGTCCATGTCGCCGAGGTGGTCCTCGTCGCCCATGATGTCGGTGAGTACCGCGAACTGATCATCTTCCTTGATCAGGCCCATGGCGACACCGGCTACCGGGGACTTGATCGGCACGCCGGCATCCATCAGCGCGAGGCTGGTGCCGCAAACGCTGGCCATCGAACTCGAACCGTTCGACTCGGTGATCTCGGAGACCACGCGCACCGAGTAGGGGAACTCCTCAATGCTCGGCATCACCGCCAGCACGCCGCGCTTGGCCAGACGGCCGTGACCGATCTCGCGGCGCTTGGGGCTGCCGACGCGACCCGACTCACCGACGCAGAAGGGCGGGAAGTTGTAGTGGAGCATGAAGTGCTCGCGCCGCTCGCCATCGAGTGCGTCGATGATCTGCGAGTCACGCTCGGTGCCCAGGGTGGTGACCACCATCGCCTGGGTCTCGCCACGAGTGAACAGGGCCGAGCCGTGGGTGCGCGGCAGCACGCCGGTACGGATGGTGATCGGGCGCACGGTGGCATTGTCGCGACCGTCGATACGCGGCTCGCCGGCGATCACCGCCGAACGCACGGTACGCTTCTCCAGGCCCTCGATCTCACCCATCACCTGCTGCTCGCTCCAGGCCGCGTCCTCGCCCTCGCAAAGCGTGGCCAGGGTCTCGGCACGGATGGTGTCGAGCGCGGTGTAACGCGCCTTCTTGTCGTGGATGCGATAGGCCTCGGCGATGCGCGCGCCACAGGCCTCGGCGACGGCGGCGGCGAGCGCGGTGTCGCGCTCCGGGGCGCTCCACTCGAAGGGCGGCTTGCCGGCCTCGGCGACAAGCTCACGGATCGCTTCGATGACCACCTGCAGCTGCTCGTGACCGAACAGCACGGCACCGAGCATCACCTCTTCGGAGAGACCACGGGCCTCGGACTCGACCATCAGCACCGCCTGCTCGGTGCCGGCGACCACCAGGTCGAGGTCGGAGTCCGGTCCGAGACCGACCACCGGGGGGTTGAGGATGTATTCACCGTCCTTGTAGCCGACCCGGGCAGCACCGATCGGGCCGTTGAAGGGCAGACCGGCCAGGGCCACCGCCGCAGAAGCACCGATCAGCGCCGGCACCTCGGGATTGACCGCGGGGTTGAGCGACTTGACCGTCGCGATGATCTGCACCTCACGCTTGAATCCATCGGCAAACAGCGGCCGCAGCGGGCGGTCGATCAGACGGGCGGTGAGGATCTCGGCCTCGCTCGGGCGACCCTCGCGACGGAAGAAGCCACCGGGGATGCGGCCAGCGGCGTAGGTCTTCTCCTGGTAGTCGACGGTGAGCGGGAAGAAGTCGCGCTCGACACCGGCGCGCTTGTCCACGACCACGGTCACCAGGACCACGGTGTCTTCCATGTTCACCAGGACTGCGCCATCGGCCTGGCGCGCGATCTCGCCGGTCTCGAGCCTGACGGTCTGATTTCCGAATTGGAACTGTTTAACGATAGGGGTGGGAATCACAGGTAAATCCTCGGGGTGTATGGTCCGTCGAAGCTTCGGGCCGTGGACCCCTGCTGACCGCGTGGCGCCGATGCTCGCCGGGTTGGCAGGGTGGTTGTCGACGCTGACGCCGGAGATATGAGACACAGCGCCGACGGCCAGACCGGAACCGCGATCGCGGTCCGGTCCTCGAGCCTTCGAGTACGCGTCAGCGACGCAGCCCCAGGCGCGCGATCAGGTCGCGGTAGCGATCGAGATCCTTGCGCTTGAGATAGTCGAGCAGTTTACGCCGGGAGTTGACCATGCGCACCAGGCCGCGGCGCGAGTGATGGTCATGCTTGTGTTCCTTGAAGTGATCGGTGAGCTGCAGGATGCGTGCGGTGAGCAGCGCGACCTGCACCTCGGGGGAACCGGTGTCGCTCTCGCCACGACGGTACTCTTCAACGATCTTCTTCTTGTCTTCCGCGGTCATGGTCATTGGGTGTCTCCTGGATGAGGGTGACGATAGAACAGGCACAGATCCGGCGCCGCCGGATGGATCCTCCGACAATGACCTCAGGGAATCCGACCTGTCGTGGTATGCGCGGGACGGGCCCGCGATGATGTCCTCCGCCCCGCAACGGCGCGAAGGACTGGAAACGTCAAATCAATCGCTTCGGCTGGACCTTGCCGTCGTCGAGGATGCAGCCGACGCCGAGGAACTGCTCGGAGGGATCATAGAGTCGCACCAGACCCTCGGTCGGCGCCTGCGGTACCAACACCGCCTGGCCCTGACGCAGATAGAAGGCCGCGTCAGCCGACAGTCGCACCGCCGGCCAGTGACCGAGCGCGGTGTCGAGCCCGAGCAGCTGGGCGTCGAGCTGAGCCAGCGCGCCCTCCTCGGCCCCGGCCATCGCCTCGACCTGATCGAGGGTGATGAAGTCGGTCTCGCCCTCGCGATAGGGACCGACCCCGGTGCGACGCAACGCACTGACATGGGCACCACAACCAAGCTCACGACCGATGTCTTCGGCCAGGGTGCGGACATAGGTCCCCTTGGAGCAGTGCACGTCGAGTTCGATCTCGGGTAGCTCACAGCTGATCAGGTCGAGCGCGAAGATCTCGATCTCGCGCGGGGTGCGTTCGACCTCGACTCCCTGACGGGCGAGCTTGTAGAGACGCTGTCCCTGGTGCTTGACCGCCGAGTACATCGGCGGCAGCTGCGAGATGGTGCCGATGAAACCGGCGATCACCTCGCGCACCCGCGCCTCGTCGACACCCTCGACCGGACGGGTCTCGAGCACCTCGCCCTCGGCATCCGCCGTGGTGGTGGTCACCCCTAGGCGCACCCGCACCCGATAGCGCTTATCGGCATCGAGCAGATAGGTGGAGAACTTGGTCGAGTCGCCCAGGCAGCAGGGCAACAGCCCGGTGGCCAGGGGATCCAGGCTGCCGGTGTGACCGGCCTTCTTCGCCTGATAGAACCGCTTGACGCGCTGCAGCGCGTCGTTCGAGCTCAGCCCACAGGGCTTGTCGAGCAGCAGGATGCCGGTGATCTTGCGTCCCGGTCTACGGCGCGCTGCCATCGTTAGTCACGCTCCACGTCGGTGTCTTGTGAGTCGTTCCGGTCGGTCGCACCGACGGCTTGATCGATCAGCGCGGAGAGCCGGGCCCCGCGCTCGATCGAGGCATCGAACACAAAATGCAGTTGAGGGATGGCCCGCAGGCGGACACGCTGCGCCAGTGCGCGGCGCAGGTACCCGGCGAGCCGACCGTTGAGCAGTCGCTCCTGGACGGCGTGGTCGACGTCGTCCGGGAAGCAGGTGAAGTAGACCTTGGCATGCGCCAGGTCGCGCGTGACCCGCACCTCCTGAATGGTGATGCTGGTCAGACGCGGATCCTTCACCTCGTCGCGGAGCAGCACCGACAGCGTACGCTGCAGCTCGGCGCCGACCCGCTCGGTGCGGTCGAATTCCTTCATGCTGGGTTGTAACCGTGGCTGATCAAAGTTGACGCGCCCGTTCGGTGCGTTCGAACACCTCGATCTGGTCACCTTCCTGGACGTCGTTGTAGTTCTTCACGCCGATACCGCACTCGGTGCCGGCCTTGACCTCGGGGACGTCGTCCTTGAAGCGACGCAGCGACTCCAGCGCACCCTCATAGACCACCACGTTGTCGCGCAGCACGCGGATCGGGTTGTTGCGCTTGATCGTACCCTCGGTGACCATGCAGCCGGCAACCGCGCCGAACTTCGACGAGCGGAAGACATCACGCACCTGGGCGAGACCGATGATCTCCTCGGTGACGATCGGGCTGAGCAGACCGGAGATGGCCTGTTTCACGTCGTCGATCAGCTCGTAGATGATGCTGTAATAGCGCAGGTCGAGCCCCTTCTCCTCCACCACGCGACGCGCGGCGGCATCGGCACGAACATTGAAGCCGAGCAGGATGGCGTTGGAGGTGAAGGCGAGGTTGGCGTCCGACTCGGTGATACCGCCGACGCCGGAGGCAACCACTGCGACCTTCACCTCGTCGTTGGTCAGCTTGACCAGGCTCTCCTTGAGCGCCTCGAGACTGCCCTGCACGTCGGCCTTGACGATCAGGTTGACGCTCTTCTGCTCGCCGTCCTTGAGCTGGTTGAAGAGCTGATCGAGGCTCGCCCCACGCTGCTCCTCGAAGCGGTTCTGACGCTGCCGCTCGGAGCGGAACTCGGCGACCTCGCGGGCACGTCGCTCATCGCTGACGGTGATCACGTCGTCACCGGCGTTGGGCGTACCGGAGAGACCCAGCACCTGCACCGGGATCGAGGGGCCGGCCGAGTCGACCGGCTTGCCGGTCTCGTCGAACATCGCACGAACACGACCGTACTCACCACCACTGACGATGATGTCGCCACGGCTCAGGGTGCCGGCCTGGACCAGCACGGTCGCCACCGGACCACGTCCCTTGTCGAGACTCGACTCGACAATGGCGCCACGCGCCGGACCCTCGGCCGGGGCCTTGAGTTCGAGCACCTCGGCCTGCAGCAGGATGGCGTCGAGCAGCTCGTCGATACCGTCACCGGCCTTGGCCGAGACGCGCACCAACATGGTGTCGCCACCCCACTCCTCGGCCACCACCTCGTGCTGGGTGAGTTCCTGCATCACCCGGTCCGGGTTGGCCTCGGGCTTGTCGATCTTGTTGACCGCGACGATCAGCGGCACCTCGGCGGCACGGGCGTGCTGGATCGCCTCGATCGTCTGCGGCATCACGCCGTCGTCGGCCGCGACCACCAGGATGACGATATCGGTGACCTGGGCACCACGGGCGCGCATCGCCGAGAAGGCGGCATGGCCGGGGGTGTCGAGGAAGGAGATCGTACCCTTCGGGGTATCGACGTGATAGGCGCCGATGTGCTGGGTGATGCCACCGGCTTCACCGGAGGCGACCCGGGTGCGGCGGATGTAGTCGAGCAGCGAGGTCTTGCCGTGGTCGACGTGACCCATGATGGTCACCACCGGCGGACGGGTGACCTGCTCGACCTGCTCGACCCGCTCCTCGAACTCGTCGAGCAGCACGTCCTCGGCATCGCGCTCGTCGGCGAACACCGGCTTGTGGCCCATTTCCTCGACCAGGATCGCGGCGGTGTCGCGATCGAGGCTCTGGTTGATGGTGACCATCATGCCCTGCTTGAACAGCTCCTTGATCACCTGCGAGGACTTCACCGACATGCGATTGGCCAACTCGCCGACCGGGATGGTCTCCGGGATCTCGACCTCGCGTACCACCGGTGCGGTCGGCTTCTGGAAGGCGTGCTTGTCGCTGACCTGGATCTTGCCGGCCTTGCGACGCCGACGCAGACGGCCGGCGCTGTCGTCATCGACACCCCGACGACCACCACCACGCGTGTCCTTGCGCGCGCCCTTCTTGGCGCCACGGTCATCGCGATCATCGCGGCTCTCGGCGCCCTTCTTGACGGTCTTCTTGCCCTTGACGGGCTCGGCGGCGACACGACGACCCGCACCGGGGGCGCGCTTCTTGTCGGCGCTGGCATCCGGCTCGGCGGCCTTCTCGGCAGCAACGGGCTTTTCGACGACGGGCGGCGCCTCGGCGGCGCGCTTGGCCTCCTCGGCGCGAAGACGCTCGGCCTCGGCCTCGGCTTCGGCGCGACGCTTGGCCTCTTCCTCGCGACGCTTGGCGTCTTCCTCGCGCTGACGACGCTCCTGCTCTTCTTGCTCGGCGAGACGACGCGCTTCCTGTTCGGCGCGCATCGCCTCGAGTTCGGCGCGACGACGGCTGTCGTCAAGCAGCGTGGAGGTCGACTTGCGATCGTTGCCGCGACCACGACGATCCGGGCCGGAACGACGCCCGGTGCCGCCGGCACCGGGCTCGGTGCGCTTGTAGGTGCGCTTGCGCCGCACCTCGACGTTGACGGTCTTGCCGCGCACCGTGGGCGCGGGACGCGCGCCGGCGCGGGCGCCGGCGGCAGCGGCGGGCTGACGCAGCTCGCTGACCGACTTGCGCTTGACCGAGACCTCGCTGGAGTCGGCGCTATCGCCCTCCTCCTTGCCGTGACTGCGCCGCAGATAGCCGAGCAGCTGCTTCTTTTCCTGCTCGGTCAAGGTGGAATCGGCGCCATCGGCACTGATCCCCGCCTCGTTCAGCTGGGTGAGAAGACGCTCGACCGGGATTCCGACCGTGGAGGCGAGTTGTTTGACGGTAACTTCACTCATGGACTGACCTATAAACCTCTATTCCTCTGCGGCTTGCACAAACCAGGGTTCGCGTGCCTTCATGATCAAGCGCGCAGCCCGCTCTTCGTCCATGCCCTCGATTTCCATGAGTTCGTCGATCGACTGCTCGGCGAGATCCTCACGCGAGGAAACCCCCCGCGCGGCGAGTGCGTCGGCCAAGGCCTCGTCCACACCCTCCATCTCGAGCAGATCGTCCGCCGGGGCCTCTTCCTCTTCGGAGGCGATGGCGCGTGTCAGCAACAGATCGTTGGCGCGCTCGCGCAGCAGCTCGACCGTCTCGTCGTCGAAGTCCTCGATGGCCTGCATCTCGGCGAGAGGCACGTAAGCGACCTCTTCGACACTGGTGAAACCTTCCTCCACCAGCACCGCGGCCAACTGCTCATCGATGCCCAATTGATCCATGAAGGACTGCACCGAGCGGTTGGCCTCTTGTTCGCTCTTGGCTGCGGCATCCGCTTCGTTCATGACGTTGAGTTCCCAGCCGCTGAGCTGCGTGGCCAGTCGGACGTTCTGTCCGAAACGGCCGATCGCCTGGGCCAGGTTCTCCTCCTTGACTGCGACATCCATGCTGCGAGCGTCCTCGTCGATGACGATCGAGACGACATCGGCCGGAGACATGGCATTGATGACGAACTGCGCGGGGTTCTCGTCCCAGAGGATGATATCGACGCGCTCCCCGTTGAGTTCATCGGACACGGCCTGGACACGCGATCCGCGCATCCCGACGCAGGCACCGACCGGATCGATCCGTGGATCGGCGGTACGCACGGCAATCTTGGCGCGCGAGCCGGGATCGCGCGCCGCCCCCATGATCTGGATCAAACCCTCGCCGACCTCGGGGACTTCGAGCTTGAACAGCTCGATCAACAGCTCGGGCGCGGTACGGCTGACGAACAGCTGCGGCCCCTTGGGCTCGGAGCGCACGTCATAGAGATAGCCCCGCAGCCGATCACCGGGGCGCACCGACTCGCGCGGGATCACCTGATCGCGCGGCACCAGCGCCTCGGCGTTGTTGCCGAGATCGAGCAGGATGGTGCCACGATCGGCCTTCTTGACGATGCCGGTGACGAGCTGTCCCTTGCGATCGATGAAGGCGTCGACGATCTTCGCCCGCTCGGCCTCGCGCACCTTCTGCACGATGACCTGCTTGGCGGTCTGGGCGGCGATCCGTCCGAACAGCTCGGACTCGATCTCCTCCTCGATGAAGTCGCCGAGATCGAGTTCAGGCTCGAGCACGGCCGCGGCCGACGCGGTGATCTGGCGCGCCGGGGCCTCGAGCATGCCATCCTCGGGATCGGGGACGATCTCCCAGCGGCGGAAGGTGCAGTAGTCGCCGGTCTTGCGATCGATGGCGACACGCACATCGATCTCGCCGCCGTGCTTCTTGCGCGTTGCAGACGCCAGCGCAGCCTCGATGGCCTCGAAGATGACACCTGCGGGGACGTCCTTTTCGTTGGAAACGGCCTCAACGACCAGTAGGATCTCTTTGCTCATTCAACCTAATCCGAACTCAGAACTTGCACCCCATACCCGTCGGGCCGCGGCGCGTTGAGAGTACGCCCGACGGCCACGACGGCGCCATGCTCACCAATCGACCACCAGGCGCGACGATTCGATCACACCATAGGGAATCTGCCAGACCTCGCCATCGACCTCGACCGAGACCTGCGCATCGTCGCTACCGACCAGCACGCCCTGCAGCCTGCGCCGTCCCTGGACCTTCTCGGCCAGACGCATCTTCACCCGCTCGCCGACGAAGCGCGCATAGTGCTCGGGGAACACCAGCGGCCGCTCGACACCTGGGGAGGAGATCTCGAGGTCGTAGTGACCGGGCAAGGGATCCTCGACATCCAGCACGCCGCTGAGCTGATGGCTCACGCTGGTGCAATCGTCGAGCGTGATCCCGTTGGGGTGATCGATGTAGACCCGCAGAGTCGCGTTCGTTCCGTGCTGGAAGAACTCGACCCCGACGAGTTCGTAACCCATGGGTTCGACGACGCGACGCGCAAGGCGCGTCAATGTGCTGTCTGCCGGCTGCATAATCCGCCCTTCAGAAACAAAAATTGGGCCAGTGGCCCAACCTCTTAGCGGTGACCAAAGCGCCCATCGCACGGGCTGGCCACCAATTCGCGAGCGATAAAAAAACCCCGTAGACGGGGTTTGATGGGTGGCCAGTGCAATGGTTACCAGATCCGCCACTTCCTTAAGCGCTGAAAGTTTATAGTAACTTATTGAGTTAAGCAAGGAGCGCATCCGGCCTCGGCGCGCCCGACAGCCGGCACGACGAAGCACTGGCGCCGCCGCGAGAGAGGCTCGTCGACGGCGCCTCGGAGACGGCTAGCGCGCCTCGCCCACGGCCACCGGCGCTGCATAACCGAAGGGCGGCATCAGCGGCGGCGCATAGGGCATCGGCGGATGCGGCCAGGCCACCGGACGCTGCGCCCAGTGCTGCTCCATGCGCTCCTGCGCCAGACGCTGCATGGCAGCATGATGCGCGGCCAGGCGTGCCTGATGCGCCGCGAACGGATCGTGCGGCACGACCGGGGCCAGGGCTGCGACCGGCGAGGGCGCCGGCTGCGCCGCAGCCTCGGCGGTCTCGGGCGCGGAGGCGCTAGACGCGGCCTCGACCACCTCGGCAGCGACTGCGGGCTCGGCGACAACCGGCGCGACTGCGGGCTCGGCCTCGGACGCGGCCGGCACCGCTGCCACTGGCTCGGCGGCGGCGACCTCAGGCGAGGACGGGCTCGGCACCGCCTCCGATTGCGTCGTGGGCATGGTCGAATCGGCCTGCTGTGGCGCGGGCACGGCGGCCTCATCGACGGTGGCGAGTTCACGCCCCTCCTGCTCCAGCGAATCCCAGTAGAGATAGCCGAAGGCGAGCACGCTCCCCCACAGGAGGAACTTCGGGAACCAACGAATCACGGAACGGGACTTAGGCTTTTGCTCTTGCTTTTCTTCAGCGGCCATCTGAATACTCCATGGTGAGATGGTCGGGACGAGCCAGCGGCTCGCCCCGGGGCGCGACATGCGCCACCGCCTCGGCGCGCGACGGCACCGGGAGGGCTCCGACAAAAACACGTCACCGCGCCGCGACCGCCGAGCGACGGTCTGGGCCGGAGATCGAATCAGCCGTGACCGGCCAACTCGGTGAGGATCTCGACGATGCGCCCCGAGCAGACCTCGAGGTTGCGCTCGATCTCGGCCATGGTGATCTCGCCCTCACCCTTGCCCGCGGCCCAGTTGACCACGAAGGCGAGCGTGGCGTAGCACAGCCCCAGTTCGCGCGCGAGCGCCGCCTCGGGCATGCCGGTCATGCCGACCAGATCGCAACCGTCACGCTCGAGTCGCGCCACCTCGGCGGTGGTCTCGAGACGCGGCCCCTGGGTGGCGGCATAGGTGCCGCCGTCGACCACCGCGTGACCGAGCCGCGCACAGGCGCCCAGCAGCTCACCACGCAGCGACGGGCAATAGGGCTCGGTCATGTCGACGTGATCGACGCCGTGATCGTCACCGGTGAAGAAGGTGTGCTCGCGACCGTGGGTGTAGTCGATGACCTGATCCGGCACCCCCAGCACCGCCGGGCCATAGCGCTCGGTGATACCACCGACGGCGGCCAGGGCGACCACCCGCTCGGCGCCGCACTCACGCAGCGCCCAGACATTGGCGCGATAGTTGACGCGATGCGGCGGCAGTCGATGCCCGGCGCCATGGCGCGGCAGGAACAGCACCTCGGTCTCGCCGAGCCGTCCCCGGGCCACCGGGGCCGAGGTTTCGCCATAAGGGGTCTCGACGCGCCGCGCCTCACGCGCCTGCAGCGCCGGCAGCTCGGAGAACCCGGAACCGCCGATGATAGCCAGAACAGTCATGCAGCCACCGCCACTTCTCAAAATGGCGGCAGTTTACCGAAGTGCGCGCAGGAAGCCAAAGGGCGGAGATCGGCAGTCGACACCACGTGCGCGAGACCTTGCCCGGAGCGCGGAATCAGCGCCCGGCGGTGGCTTCTTGAAGGATACCCGCCTCGACCAGCTTGGGTAGCAACACCTGCTCCTCACGATCGATCCGGGACGAAACCATCTCCAAGATTTCATGAGTTTGCGCGAGGAAAGTCTCGCAGAACTCGAAGTCGCAGTCCTTCAGCCAGCGCTTGTGGTAGGCGCTGAAGGCCTGACGCAGCGGCTTCTCGCCACTGATAAACCCCCAGGCGATCGACTTCGCCCGCGGGTCCTCGTGGATCAGCAAGCCGGGGTAGAGGCTGCGATCCTCCTCGGCGAGATGTTCACGCACCCGTCGGCCGAAATCGCACAACAGCTGATGGGCGGTCCGGGCATTGGGACGGATCCGCAGCAGTTCGGGGGCGAGCAGCGCGCGCAGATCGTCGATCATCTGGCGCAGTTCCGCGTGCGAGTCGCGGTAGGTGTCGAGCGTGTGCATGTCATCCTCGATGAGTAATCGGTCGGTGGGGCGCGACGAACAAGGGCTGCCGCCACGCCACCCACGAGGATGTATACGAGATCGCGGAAATAGTCAAAAAGCGCTTAATTATATTGTGTTTTTCGACCATTCCCGCTGACCGCTCGGAGCATGCTCAGATGTCCTCGTCGGCGACCGCGTAGATGCCACGGGCATTGCGGAAATAGTTCTTGTAATCGAGCCCGTAACCGTAGAGATAGCGATCGACCACCTCGACGCCGACGATATCGGCCTCACACTGGTGCGGACGCTGCTTGGCCACCAGCACCGCGCTCTGCACGCTCGCCGCGCCGTCCTCGTGACAGGCCCGTACCACCTGATCGAGGGTGATGCCCTCGTCGAGGATGTCGTCGACCACCAGCACGTGCTCGTCACGGATCGCGTCCGAGGGACGATGACGCCAGGCCAGCTCGCCACCGCTGGTCGCCCCCTGGTAGCGACTGGCGTGGATGTAGTTCACCCGCAGCGGGAAGTCGAGCCGGGGCAGCAGCAACCCGGCGGTGATCACCGCGCCGGTCATCACGCAGAGGATCAGCGGATCCTTGTCACCGAGACGCTCGGTGATGGTCTCCGCCATGCGATCGAGCGCCGTCTCCATCTCCTCGTGCGACACCAGGCACTCGGCGCGCGCGGCGACCCCTTCATACTGACTACGATCGAGCTTCATCCTACATTGGTCTCCGAATCTGTCGGGTCATCGAGCCCGAGATCGAGACTGTCGTAGGTCTCGAGTCGGGCGGCGTGGTCGACCGCGCGCTGCCAGTCGGGGCACTCGCGCAGATGCGACCGGTCATGGCCGCCACGTCCGTGCATGCGCACCAGGCGCAGCGCCAGGGCGGGATCCGTGGCATCGGCGAAGCACTCCACGAGTGCTGCCGCGGCGGGGCGATTGTTGCAGATCAACAGCACGTCACAACCTGCGGCGTGCGCGGCACGGGCGCGATCGAGATGATCGCCACCGGCAGCGGCGGCACCCATGTTGAGGTCATCACTGAAGATCAGCCCCTGGAAGCCGAGTCGTTGACGCAGGATCTCGCGCAGCCAGCGCGACGAGAAACCGGCCGGCTCGGGCGCCACCTGCGGATAGACGACGTGTGCCGGCATCAGCGCCTCAATGCCGTGCGCAATCAGCCGCTCGAAGGGCACCAGATCCTCCATCGCCAACTCGCCAAAGGGGCGCGGGTCGCTCGGCAGCGCATGATGGGAGTCGACCGCCACCCCACCGTGACCGGGGAAGTGCTTGCCGACGGCAGCCATGCCCGCGCGTCGCATCCCCTCGGCCCAGGCGAGCGCCAGCTCGGCGACCTGCTCGGGCGCGGCGCCGAAGGCGCGATCCCCCACCACCGCGCAGAGTCCACGGTCGAGATCGAGCACCGGGGCGAAGCTGAAGTCGACGCCGACGGCGCGCAGCTCCGCGGCCATCAGCCAGCCGAGTCGGTCACAGTGTTCACGGGCGCGGGCGGGATCGCGGGCATGGAGCGCGGCAAAGCGCCCCATCGCCGGCAGCCGAGTGAAGCCATCGCGAAAGCGCTGTACGCGACCGCCCTCCTGATCGACGCCGATCAGCAGGCGCGGCTCGCGCAGGGCATGGATCTCGGCGGTAAGCGCGGCGAGCTGCGCGGGCTCGGCATAGTTGCGAGCGAACAGGATCACGCCGCCGACGGCCGGGTGGCGCAACAGCTCGCGGTCCTCGGCGGTGAGCGTGGTGCCCGCGATGTCGAGCATGATCGGGCCTAGCGACATGGGGCGGTCATCCTGCTGCGGCTGCGGTCGGGATCCGGCGCTGACCGGACCAGTCTGAATGGCCGTCTTTTTAACACAGCACCGGTGGGGGAGCCACCAGTTACCAGCCGCCAGTTACCAGCTACCAGCTACCAGCTACCAGCTACCAGCTACCAGCTACCAGCTACCAGCTACCAGCTACCAGCTACCAGCTACCAGAAGATTGAACCGCCAAGTCGCGAAGGGCGCCAAGGGTTCAATGATTTAGACCTCAAACCTCGACGCCGACGCGCGCCCCACTAGAGACTGATGGCTGGCCACTGGAGGCCAAGCCCCCTTCCTCCTTCGCGTTCTTCGCGGCTTTGCGGTTCACATCAGCCTCCAGCCTCCAGCCTCCAGTCGGGGAGGCTGGTGTGCACGGTCGGGGTTGACGGGAAAGACGGTATCTTTGCGATTCAGTCCGTCACGTGCGGTTCAATCCTTCACGTGACATCCCGAGCGCGCGTTCGCACATCGAGTCGATCGCGCAGCCAGTCACCGACGAGGTTGACGGCGAGGGTCACGGCGAACAGCGCCACGCCGGGGGCGATCACCAGATGCGGAGCGACCAGTAGATAGGACACACCATCGCGCAGCATGCTACCCCAGGAGGCATCGGGCGGCTGGATGCCGAGCCCGAGGAAGGAGAGCCCGGCCTCGGCGACGATCGCTGCGGCGATGCCGAAGGTGGCCTCGACCAGCAGCGGTGCGAGCGCCAGCGGCAGCAGATGGCGCCAGAGGATGCGCCAGGAGCCGCAGCCGAGGGCTCGCGCGGCGAGGACGTGCTCGCGCCCGACCAGAGTCAGTGCCTGGGCACGCGCCAGCCGCGCATAGCCGACCCAGCCGACTGCGGCCAGCGCGATCACCAGGTTGTCGAGTCCGGGACCAAGCAGCCCGGCCAGGGCGATCGCCAGCAGGATTACCGGGAAGGCGAGGAACAGATCGATCAACCTGACCACCAAGCGATCCACCCAGCCCCCGAGCAACCCGGCGCCGAGCCCGATCAGGGTACCGAGACTCGCGGCGAAGGCCACCACCCCCACCCCGACCAGCAGCGAGACCCGCGCACCGACCAGCAATCGCTCGTGGACCGGACGTCCCAGGTCATCGGTCCCGAGCGGTGCCCCCGACATCGGCCCGGCGAGCATCGCCGCGAGTTCGACCCGATTCGGTGCCTCGACCAGCCAGGGCGCGAGCAGCGCCACACCACACCAGATCAGCAAGACCACGACCGCAAGACGCACCCTCGTATCCTCCGTATCGGCCATCCCCACCCGGGAACCTCGACGCCTATGGTAGGCTCTGAGCACGGTACGGGCCGAGCGCCCGGGGCGCGTTGGATTTCGGCTCCATGCCCCGATCTAACCGGACAACGGCCCGGTACCGGGCATCGCGCACGCTGTATTGGTCAACGAGGACAAAGGCTCGCATGAACCCAAAAAATTTCCACATCCTGCTCTGGATCGCGGTCACCCTGTGGCTGGTGATGATGCTCAACGGCATGACCTCGCCGGAAGGCATCGAGACCCGCAATCTGAGCTACAGCGAGTTCCTCAGCGAACTGCACGAGGGTGCGGTGCGCGAGGTGACCATCGAGGAGCAGACCATCCGAGGTACGCGGACCGACGGCTCGCGCTTCGAGACCTATGACCCCAACGACCCTGGCCTGATCGGCGATCTGCTCAACCAGGGCGTGGCCATCCGCGCCGAACCGCCCGAACAACCGAGCGTGCTGATGCAGGTGATCGCCGCCTGGCTGCCCTTCATGCTGTTGATCGGCATCTGGTTCTGGTTCATGCGCCGCAACAGCGGCGGTGGCGTCGGTGGCGGTGGCATCTTCAACTTCGGCAAGAGCCGGGCGCGCCAGCACGCCGAGGGCGAGGTGAAGGTGACGCTACGCGATGTCGCCGGGGTCGAGGAAGCCAAGGAGGAGGTCGGCGAACTGGTCGACTTCCTCAAGAGCCCACAGAAATTCTCCAACCTCGGCGGACGCATTCCGCGTGGCGTGCTCATGGTCGGCCCTCCCGGCACCGGCAAGACGCTGCTGGCGCGCGCCATCGCCGGCGAGGCACGGGTGCCCTTCTTCAGCATCTCCGGCTCGGACTTCGTCGAGATGTTCGTCGGCGTCGGCGCCTCACGCGTGCGTGACCTCTTCGAGCAGGCCAAGAAGAGCGCGCCCTGTATCATCTTCATTGACGAGATCGATGCCGTCGGGCGCAAGCGTGGCGCCGGGCTCGGCGGCGGGCACGACGAGCGCGAGCAGACCCTCAACCAGTTGCTCGTCGAGATGGACGGCTTCGCAGGTACCGAGGGGATCATCGTCATCGCCGCGACCAACCGCGCCGACGTCCTCGATCCGGCACTGCTGCGCCCGGGGCGCTTCGATCGCCAGGTCGTGGTCGGCCTGCCCGACCTCTCCGGTCGCGCCGCCATCCTCGAGGTGCACCTGCGCAAGGTACCGGTGGCCGACGATATCGACGCGCGCACCATCGCCCGCGGCACCCCCGGCTTCTCCGGCGCCGACCTCGCCAACCTGGTCAATGAGGCGGCACTGTTCGCCGCCCGCCGTAACAAGTCCTGCGTCGACATGGAGGACATGGAACAGGCCAAGGACAAGATCATGATGGGTGCCGAGCGGCGCTCGATGGTGATGTCCGAGTCGGAGAAAAAGCTCACCGCCTATCATGAGGCCGGGCACGCCATCATCGGCCGGCTGGTGCCCGAGCACGACTCTGTGCACAAGGTCAGCATCATCCCGCGTGGACGCGCCCTCGGCGTCACCCTGTTCCTGCCCGATCGCGACCGCTACAGCATGAGCAAGCGTCAGCTCGAGAGCCAGATCTCGAGCCTGTTCGGCGGACGGATCGCCGAGGAGATGATCTTCGGACCCGAGCATGTCACCACCGGCGCCTCCAACGACATCGAGCGCGCCACCGACATCGCTCGCAACATGGTCACCCGCTTCGGCCTGTCGGATGCCATGGGGCCGCTGGCCTACGCCGAGGACGAGAGCGAGGTCTTCCTCGGACGTTCGGTCACCCAGCAGCGCCACGTCTCCCCAGAGACGGCGCAGGCGATCGACCAGGCGGTGCGCCAGATCATCGACCGCAACTATCAGCGCTCGCGCCAGATCCTCGACGACAACCTCGACAAGCTCCACGCCATGGCCGAGGCACTGTTGAAGTTCGAGACCATCGACAAGGATCAGATCGACGACATCATGTCGGGGCGCACCATGCGCGAGCCCGACGACGATGTCGACGGCACCCCGACCGCAGGTGGCGGCGGTCACGACACGGCCACCAAGGGCAGTACTCCGCCGTCGATCGTCGGTGGCCCGGTCGGCGAGATCTGATCCGACCCGGCACGCCCTCGGGTGTGCCGACCCGAGCCGGGCGCCGCGAGAGGATCGCGGCGCCCGGTGACCGGGTGATAGCATCGCGCTCCCGCACCCACTCTCTGCCGGAGCAAGCATCCATGTCTCAACCCGAATTGGTACTCGCCTCGACCTCGCCCTTCCGCCGTGCCCTGCTCGAGCGTCTGGGGCTCGCCTTCACCACCGCCGCCCCCGAGGTCGACGAACAGCCCCTCCCCGATGAACCCGCACAGGCCCTGGTGATGCGTCTGGCCGAGGCCAAGGCTCGCGCCGTTGCCGCCAGCCATCCCGATGCACTGATCATCGGCTCGGACCAGGTCGCAAGCATCGACGGGCAGATTCTCGGCAAGCCTGGCGGCCACGAGGCGGCGGTCGCGCAACTCGGTCTCTGTGCCGGACGCGCCGTCACCTTCCAGACCGGGCTCTGTCTGCTCGATGCCGCCAGCGGGCGCGCCCAGACCCTGGTCGAACCCTTCCGGGTGCAGATGCGCGCACTCAGCCCCGCGCAGATCGCTGGCTATGTCGACCGCGAGCGTCCCTTCTCCAGCGCCGGCAGCTTCAAGTCCGAGGGGCTCGGCATCGCCTTGTTCGAGCGTCTCGAGGGCGAGGACCCCAACACGCTGATCGGGCTGCCGCTGATCCGTCTGGTAACCCTGCTGCAGGGCCATGGCATCGATCCACTGACCCAGGGCGCACGACCGCTCGACTGAACGGTCGACCGCGCTCATCGCAGGCTTGGCAAGGTGCGAAGACCATGGGCCGGTCCGGCACCTTCGAAATTAGGGGGTTTTGCCGATTGCACCTGATGCGACTCCCGGGCGAGACTCTTGGTTCGCACCATGCGCTCCAGGGTACTGGATGCCGCCTCCCACTCCCCGACGACGGACCCGTCCGCGGGCCTCAATGAACCACAGGAGCCGCCGACCATGCGACCCGATGCCGCTCGCCGTTGCCGCCCGCGCTGGACGCTGGGCGCACTCATCCTCGCCCTGCTCGCGCTCTCCGGCTGCGCCACCACCGGGCAGCACGGTCACTATGGCTCAGAGACCTTTCCGGTCCCCGAAGAGATCGCCGACAACGTCGACTTCTGGCGTCATGTCTATGGCATCTGGCGACGCGACCAAGTGGTGTTCCACGACGACCGTCACCTCGGGGTGATCTACGAGGTCGCCACCCTGCCCGGCGCCAGCGCCGAGTCCTACACCCAGGCCCAGCGCGACTGGATCGCTGCGCGCAAGCGTCACCACGCCGGTCGCGTACGCGCGCTCGAGGCGGCGTTGCGCGAGCAGCGTTCGCTGGCACGCACCGAGCGCCAGCTGCTCGCACAGTTCGAGGAGGCCGGTGGTCGCGAGGCGGTGTTCGGGGCCGATGAGCGGGTACGCTCGCAGCGCGGACTGCGCGAGCGCTTCAAGCGCGGGGTCGAGATCAGCGGGCGCTATGACCAGATCTTCCGCGAGATCATGCAGGCCCACGGCGTGCCCGAGGATCTGGCCTATCTACCGCACGTCGAGTCCTCCTTCCAGACCCATGCCCGCTCGAGCGTCGGCGCCGGCGGAGTGTGGCAGTTCATGCCCGCCACCGGGCGGTTGTTCATGACCGTCGACCGTCATGTCGACGAACGCTTCGACCCCATCCTCGCCGCCGACGGCGCCGCGCGCTATCTCGCCCAGGCCCAGCGCAAGCTCAAGAGCTGGCCATTGGCGATCACCTCCTACAACCACGGCCAGGGCGGCATGGCCAAGGCCAGGGCCAGGTATGGCGATGACATCGGTCGGATCGTCGAGGACTACGACGGACGCTACTTCGGTTTCGCCTCGCGCAACTTCTACGCCGAGTTCGTCGCCGCGCGCGAGGTCGCCATGCATGCCAGGCGCTACTTCCCCGAGGGCCTGGCCTACGAACAGCCCTGGCGTCACGACCGTCTGGTGCTGCGTCACAGCCTGCCGCTGACCCGCCTGGCCAGCCATTACACGGTCTCGCCGAGCCAGCTCGCCTCACTCAACCTGCACTGGCGCAAGCGACTGGTCTCCGGCCGCCGCCCGATTCCGGCCGGCACCACCGTATGGCTGCCCGAAGGTAGCCTGAAGCGCATCGCCAGCCACCCGCCGGCGATCCCGGTGGTGGTTTCGCGTACTCCGTCGGCGCCCCCTCGGGTGGCCCGCGCGCAGCCGCAGCGTGCCGCGTCGAAACCGCAGACGCGCTATCACGTCGTTCAGCCGAACGAGACCCTTTATCGCGTGGCGTTGGAAAACGGCCTGACCGTCGCCCAACTCCGCGCGCTCAACAAGCTCGCGCCCGACGACAACGAGATCCATCCTGGCCAACGACTGCGCATCGGCGGGATCTAGCCGCGGAGATGGCGCGCGAGCGCTGACAGCGTCAGGGCTCACAGAAGGAGCGACACTCGGCCAGGGTCTCGAACGGGACCCGCCCCTCGCAGCCACCATAGCGGAAGGGCTTGCAGCGGTTGTCGCGATAGTCGTAGAAGAAGCGCGTCTGAGCCGCGCGACAGGGACCGGGATCGGGCTTGGCGAGACAGCCAACGGGGAGTTCCTTGTTGGTGTCGAGGCTCGGCTGAGTGGCGCAACCGGCAAGCAGCGCCGCCATCAGCAGCAACGGCAGCACAGATCGACAGTGCCCCGGAGAATGGTGTGGGTGCATCGTTGAGACTCCTTCACGCACCGCTCGATTGCCTGCGATGCCGGAAGGATTGTAACCACAGAGGCAAGCAACTGCCGAACCCGGAGACCACTCAGGGTTCGAGATGGGCGAGCACCTGATAGAAGCGGTTGATCTGGGAGCGCTCGGCCTGGGCCAGGATCTCGAACCAGTCGGCGATCTCGTCAAAGCCCTCGTCACGCGCCAGGCGCGCCATCCGTGGATACATCTCGGTCGACTCGACCTGCTCCCCGGCGATGGAGGCGCGCAGGTTGTCTGCGGTCGTCCCGATCGGCAAACCGGTGACCGGATCGCCGACGGGCTCGAGATACTCGAGATGGCCCACGGCATGGCCGGTCTCGCCCTCTGCGGCCGAACGAAACAGCATGGCGATCTCGCCATAACCCTCGACATCGGCCTTGGCGGCAAAATACAGATAGCGACGGTTGGCCTGGGACTCGGCGATGAAGGCCTGGATCAGGCTCTGTTCGGTCTTGCTGCCCTTGAGTTGCATCGACTCTCCACGAGGCTGTAGCGGATCTGCTGCGGTACGACTCAAGCTGGGGGACGGACGCACGAAAGTTAAAATCGATTATTTCGATAAAAAGATCGACGAAAATGATGAATCCCGTCATGCTGAGCGCCAGCTCGCAGCTCTTCGGCATCATGCTTGCGGGCCGGTCGAGTCGCTGCTAAGACTGGCATACTCGGATGCGCCAGGATCAGCGTCCCCGAGACATCCAGCGACACACCACCAGCCGGCGAGCCTCGCACCCCACCCGCTCCCGACCCGCTGGCGCGCCGCCCTCCAGCCACTCCCCATCTCGGCACCCACGCCGTACCGGACACCAGCTCATGCAGCCATCGCCTCAGGTTTCCGCGCAGCCGCTCCGGCTCCTGCACTTCTCCGATACTCACCTCTATGACCAGGCAGAGGGCAGACTGCTCGGCATGCGCACCCGCCACAGCTTCGAGGCAGTGCTCGAGAGCGCACTGGCCAGATCGCCGGCCGACGCCCTACTGATCACCGGCGATCTGGCACACGACGAAGCCGCTGGCGGTTATCGCCTGCTGCGAGACCGGCTCGAGCAGACCGGACTGCCCTGTTACTGCGTCGCCGGCAACCACGATCACTGGCCACTGGCGCGCGAGATCCTCGGCCATTTCGCACCCCCCTCGGGCAGCATCGCCCCGCTCGGCGCCTGGCGCCTGGCGCTGCTCGACTCGAGCCTGCCCGGCAAGGTCCGGGGACACCTCGCACCGCACCGACTAGACGCACTCGGCAGCTGGCTGAAGACCAACCGGGCGCCGACCCTGGTCTGCCTCCACCATCATCCGATCGCCGTCGGCAGCGCCTGGATCGACAACCTCGGAGTCGACAACGGCGAGGCCCTGATCGCACTCTGCGCCGACCACCCCCAGGTACGAGCGATCCTCTTCGGCCACGTCCACCAAGCCTTTGCCCAACGCATCGGGCAGCTGGAACTACTCGCCGCTCCGGCCACCAGCGTCCAGTTCCTCAACCAGAGCCACAGTTTCGCCGTCGACACCCGACCACCGGGCTATCGTGAACTCCTGCTGCATGCCGACGGCCGCATCGAGACCCGGGTGGTCAGACTCACCGACTACCCCGAACATCCCGATCTCGAGGCCGGCGGATACTGATTTCAGCCGATCACGAAACCGTGATAGCCGCGCTCTTCGAGCGGCTCGCAAACGACCGTGTCGACACGTGCCGCAGGCGGCCCCTGGCGCAGCCAGTCGCGCAACCGCTCCACCGCACCCGTCTCGCCACAGCACACCACCTCGACCCGGCCATCGGGCAGATTGCGCGCATAGCCGCTCACCCCCAGGCGATCGGCCTGCTCGCGGGTCGCCCCCCGAAACCACACCCCTTGCACTCGCCCCGCGACCAGACAGCGGCAGCACCGCCGTGCCTCGTCGGCATCGCGCATTTCGCTCATCTCGATCATCACTCCCGTTCGGCCAACACGAGGATACTCCGCGCGGGTTGTGAACACAGCCGCACGGGACCATTCTCCACCAGGTGCAGCGCGCCGGGCGGCGCGCCCGTATCGCCGACAACGACAAGGAGTGCGAACAGATGACCTTCATCCTGGTGCTGTACTACAGCCGTCACGGGGCCACCGCAGAGATGGCGCGACAGATCGCGCGCGGGGTCGAGCAGGCCGGCCTGGAGGCGCGATTGCGGACCGTCCCTGCAGTCTCCAGCGACTGCGAGGCGAGCGCGCCGCCGATCCCCGACTCGGGACCGCCCTATGTCACCCACGACGACCTGCGCGAATGCGCCGGACTCGCGCTCGGTTCACCCACACGTTTCGGCAACATGGCCTCAGCACTCAAGTATTTTCTCGACGGCACCAGCGGGCTGTGGCTCTCGGGGGCGCTCGCCGGCAAGCCCGCCGGGGTCTTCACCTCCACCTCCAGCCTGCATGGCGGCCAGGAGAGCACCCTGCTGAGCATGATGCTGCCACTGCTGCACCACGGCATGCTGCTGCTCGGGCTCCCCTACAGCGCCGAGGACCTGCTCCACACCCGCAGCGGCGGGACCCCCTACGGCCCATCGCATCTCGCCGGCCCGGCCAGCGATCTGCCGGTGAGCGAGGAAGAGCAGCGGCTCTGTCAGGCACTCGGACAGCGGCTGGCGCAGACCGCGCGCAGCCTCGAGCCGAGCAGCAACCAGGGACCGATCTCGTCTTGACCCAGCCGAGTCCGCAACTGCACCTGCCGGTCGCGCTGGCACGCGAGCCGACACTGACCGAATACCTGCCCGGCCCCAACGCCGAGGCGGTGGCCGCTATCGCCGCGCTGAGCAGCACGGCGGGCGAGCCTCTGGTGTTTCTTCACGGCGCCAGCGGCACCGGCAAGACGCACCTGCTCCAGGCGGCCTGTCTCGAGGCGAGCGCGCATCGCCTCCAGGCGCACTATCTCCCGCTCAAGACCCCGGGGCTGGCGCCATCGCTGCTCGACGACCTCGAGCAGCTCGACCTGATCGCCATCGACGACATCGATGCCGTCACCAGGGATGGCGACTGGGAGCAGGCGCTGTTCGACCTGTACAACCGCCTGCGCGAGCATGGCAGACAACTGCTCGTCGCCGCACGCCAGCCACCGGAGCGGCTGACACTCGACCGCGCCGATCTGCGCTCACGTCTGCAATGGGGACCCTGCTATCGGCTGCTCGCACTGACCGATCGCGACTGCGAGCAACTGCTCAGCACCTCGGCCGCGCAGCGCGGCCTGCGGCTCGGGCCGGCGCTGGTGCGCTACATCATGCACTATCACGCGCGCGATCCCGAGTCACTGCTCACCCTGATCGAACGCATCGACGCGGCCAGTCTGCGCGAACAACGCCAGCCGACCATCCCGATGGTGCGACGACTGCTGCGCGAGGAACCCTGAGCCGGCTCAGTCGTGATGCTTGCCACGCACCGCGGCCTTGCGCCCCCACACCCAGACGTACTGTGCGCCACTGATCAGCACCGTGGCCAGGCAGCCCCAGACCAACGATTGGATCAACAGGTCGGGCAGCGGGAAGGGGCCGGCATCCATGATCACCAGCACCACCAGCAGGATCTGCAGCAGGGTGTTGAGCTTGCTCGCCGGCAAGGGCGCTGCCTCCACCGCCTCGACGTGATAGTTGTAGAGCACCGCGCCGACCACGATCACCAGATCGCGGAACACCACCGCAACCACCAGCCACACCGGAATGGCGCCGAGCGATCCCAGCACCAAGAAGCAGCACACCAGCAGCGCCTTGTCGGCGAGCGGGTCGAGGATGCCGCCGAGCCGGGTCTGCCAGCCGTAGTGCTTGGCCAGGAAGCCATCGAGTCCGTCGGAGATCCCGGCGAAGGCGAACAGCGCCAGCGCCCAGCCGAATTCGCCGATGAGCAGCAGATAGACGACCGGCGCCACCGCCACCAGTCGCATCACACTGATGATATTGGGAAGATCTCTGAGCCTCACCTGTCTGTCCTGACCCTGAACGCAACCAAATGAAACGCAAAAAGTCACGCCAGATCACTGATATGACGAGACTTTCTCGAACAGCGCGACGCGCGCCACACTACGCTCCGGGACAGCGCAGAAGACACCGCTCGGCCCGGGCGGCTCGCATCCTACCCGAGCCCTGCAGACTCTCCAAGTTATACCGGGCGCTGACGGTATACAATCGCGCCCTGGCACACTCAACGGAGCCCCAGCGTGACGCAGGATCCCACTCAAACTCCCTCCCCTTCGCTCAATTATCGCGACGCCGGTGTCGACATCGACGCCGGGGCCGAACTCGTCGAGCGCATCAAGCCGCTCGCCGCGCGCACCAGCCGTCCCGGCGTGGTCACCGGTCTCGGCGGTTTCGGCGCGCTCTTCGAGCTGCCGCTCGGTCAGTACCGCGAGCCGGTCCTGGTCTCGGGCACCGATGGTGTCGGCACCAAGCTGCGCCTGGCCATCGAACTCGATCGTCACGACGGCATCGGCATCGACCTGGTGGCGATGTGCGCCAACGACATCCTGGTCAGTGGCGCCGAGCCGCTGTTCTTCCTCGACTACTACGCCACCGCCAAGCTCGACGTCGAGGTCGCCAGCACCGTGGTCAGCGGCATCGCCCGCGGCTGCGAGCTGGCCGGCTGCGCCCTCACCGGCGGCGAGACGGCGGAGATGCCCGGCATGTACAGCGCCGGCGACTACGATCTCGCCGGCTTCTGTGTCGGCATCGCCGAGAAGTCCGAGCTGATCCTCCCCGAGCGGGTACGTCCCGGCGACGTGCTCATCGGCCTCGCCTCCTCCGGGCCGCACTCCAACGGCTACTCGCTGATCCGCAAGGTCATTGAGGTCAGCGGCGTCGATCTCCAGGCGCCGTTCGACGAGGCGACGCTCGCCGAGCGACTGATGGCCCCGACGCGCATCTACATCCCCGCGATCCTGCCGCTGATCCGCACCCTGCGGGTACATGCGCTCTCGCACATCACCGGCGGCGGCCTCACCGAGAACCTGCCGCGGGTGCTGCCCGAGGACACCCGCGCGGTGATCGACCTCGACGCCTGGCAGCGTCCGGCGGTGTTCGACTGGCTGCAGCAGGCCGGCGGAATCAGCGAGCAGGAGATGCTGCGCACCTTCAACTGCGGCATCGGCATGATCGTCTGCGTCGCCGCCGAGGACCACGACGAGACCATGGCACTGCTCAGCAATGCCGGGGAGCAGGTCTGGACCATTGGTCGCATCGAGCAGGCCGAAGGCGCGCCCGAGGTGCACTACGAGGGCACGCGGGCCGATGGGTGAGGCGCAGCAAGCACTCCCGGTGGTAGTGCTGATCTCCGGTGGCGGGAGCAATCTGCAGGCGCTGATCGACGGCCAGGCACGCGGCGAGTTGCCGATCAGCATCGTCGCGGTGATCAGCAACCGCCCTAGCGCGGGCGGGCTCGAACGCGCCCGGCGTCACGGCATCGCCACTGCGGTGCTCGATCATCGCGACTATGCCGAGCGGGCCGACTACGATGCGGCGCTCACCGGGTTGATCGCGGATTACGACCCCGGACTGGTGGTGCTCGCCGGCTTCATGCGCATCCTCACCCCGGCGTTCGTCGCCGCGCACCGCGGACGGTTGCTCAACATCCATCCCTCGCTGCTGCCGAAGTACCGTGGGCTGCACACCCACCAGCGCGCGCTCGACGCCGGTGATCGCGAGCACGGCGCCAGCGTCCACTTCGTCACCGCCGAACTCGATGGCGGTCCGGTGGTGCTGCAGGCACGCGTCGCCGTCGAGGCCGATGACGATGCCGAACGCCTCGCGGCACGAGTGCTGACGCAGGAGCACATCATCTATCCGACGGTGGTGCGCTGGTTCGCGCAGGGGCGGCTCAGGCTCGACGACCAGGACCAGGCCCGGCTCGACGACGTGCCACTGTCCGGACCGCGCGTCATCGACGCTGCGGATTAGGACTCAAGCCACGGCTCACCCGGTCGGGTGAGCCGTGGTATCACTCAAGAGGGTTTGTCTTCGACCAGGGCGCGCTGGAAGCAATCGAGCTTGGCAAGGATCTGGCGCTTCATCCCGATCAACTCCATGCACTGCAACCGCGCCGCCTCCCACTGACCATTGCCACGCAGCCGCAGGATCTCGGTGGAGACCTCGTGCATGCGCGCATGGACACGCTCGATCTCGCCATACTCGGGCAGCTCGCCATAGCAGTCACGCCCGGCGCCGGCCAGCCAGGCGCCGAAGCGACGACGACACTGCTCGGCCTGATCCTCGAGCGGCAGCGCCGAGACATCGGCATCGAGCGCGCCGATGACCTGGCGCACCCACTTGACGTGATCGTACTGCGCCAGCAACAGCGGCAGGTCGAAGCGCTCGCCCTGCCCGCCACGCCCCAGCAGCCAGCGCGGATCCGGCTCGAACCCCTTGAGCCAGTCGTGCATCGAGTCGGCCGGCATCGGTCGGGCGATGGCGTACCCTTGAGCATGATCACAGCCGATGCGCATCAGCATCACCCCATGCTCCGGGGTCTCGACACCCTCGGCGATGACCTCCTTGCCGAACACGCTGGCCAGCCCGATCACCCCCTCGATGATCGCCAGATCCTCCTGATCATCGAGCATGTCGCGCACGAACGAGCGGTCGACCTTGAGGGTCTCGGCCGGCAGCTGCTTGAGATAGTTGAGCGAGGAATAACCCGTCCCGAAATCATCGAGCGCAAAACGCACCCCCATTGCCTGACAGGCGGCGATCACCGCGCGCATCGCCTCGACGTCCTCGAGCGCGACGCTCTCGAGGATCTCGAGTTCGAGACGCCCGGGCGCCACCCCGGGGTATTCGGCGAGAATCGCCTGCAGCCGCGCCACGAAGTCGATGTGCTGGAAGTGGCGGGTGGCGATGTTGACGCTGACACTGAGTTCATGTCCCTGCTGCGACCACTCGGCGAGTTGTGCCAGGGCCTCGTGGAGCACCCACTCGCCGATGTCGACGATCAGCGAACTCTGCTCGACCAACGGCAGGAACTCGGCCGGGGCGAGGATGCCCTGCTCCGGGTGCTGCCAGCGGATCAGCGCCTCGACCCCGATCACCTCACCGGTGCGCATGTTGACCTTGGGTTGGTAGAACAGCCGCAGCTCGCCGTGCTGCAAGGCGCGACGCATCCGCTCGAGTTCCTGATGATGATGCTGAACATTGGCCGCCGCCTCCATGTCGAAGAGCTGGTAGCGGTTGCGACCGAGCTGCTTGGCCTGGTACATCGCCTGGTCGGCATGGCGCAGCAGGGTGTCGGGGTCGGCGTCGTCGAAGGGATAGAGAGTGACCCCGATACTCGCCGAGACGTCGAGCGCGATACCGTCAATCTCGACGGGCGCATCGATGGTCTCGAGGGTGCGCTCGAGCACCAGATCCAGCTCATCGGTGTTGCGCAGCTCGGTAATCAGGAGCACGAACTCGTCCCCCCCGAGCCGAGCGACGGTATCGCCACCGCGCACCGTGCGCACCAATCGTTTGGCGATCTCGACGAGGAAGCGATCCCCGGCGTCGTGGCCATGGTGGTCGTTGACCAGCTTGAAGTCGTCGAGATCGAGGAAACAGATGGCCACCAGCCGGTCGCGCCGCTTGGCGTTGGCCAGGGCCTGATGCAAGCGGTCGCTGAGCAGCACCCGGTTGGGCAGACTGGTGAGAGCGTCGTAGTTGGCCAGGCTCTCGAGCCTGCGCTGGGCATCCTTGAGATCGGTGATGTCGGAGAACATGCCGACATAGTGGGTCAGGGTACCATCGGCGTCCTTCACCGCGTTGATCCGCAGCATCTCGGGATAGACCTCGCCCGATCTGCGCCGATTCCAGATCTCGCCGCTCCACTGCCCGAATTCGCGCAGCCGATGCCACATCTCTTGATAGAACTGATCGTCCTGCAACCCGGACTTGAGCAGCGCCGGGGTGCGACCGAGCACTTCCTCGCGGGGATAACCGGTGACGCGGGTGAAGGCGGCGTTGACATCGAGGATGCGCGAGCTGGTGTCGGTGATGACGATCCCTTCCTGGGAGTTCTCGAACACACTGGCATTGAGCTGCAACGCGGTCTGAGCACGCTGACGCTCGGTGAGATCGCGCAGCGTCTCGACCACTGCGACCAGGCGCCCCTTGCCATCGCGGATGGGGCCAGCGTCGAGCCCGAGATAACGCTCGGTGTGCAGCAGCGGCATGTCGCACCAGGCCTCGACATGGACCGCCCCGGACTCGTCGAGCACCTCGTCGACGCTCAGGTCATAGCGCCCCCGGATCTCATCAAGCCCGCCCTGCATCAACAGCTCGGCGAGACAGGGCTTGGGAGCACGGTAGAAGGCACGCCAGTGCTCACCCGTGCCGATCACCTCGGCAGCACGCATCCCGGTGAGTCGCTCGCAGGCCGCGTTCCAGACCACCACCCGGCAACCGGCGTCGAGCACGAAGGCCGGCACCACCAACTGGTTGACCAGCGCGATGGCGAATGTCTGCTCCAGGGCGGCGGGTTCTCGAGGGTCAGGACGACGGCTCATGCCTCAGACTCCCCCGACGGGGCGCGCCCGACAGCGGGCGGAACGACGGCAATGATGCATCGAGCGATCAAGGGCGTTGCGGATCCTGGTCGTGACAGGAGGGAGATTGGGCGATCGGCATGTCAGCCATTATAGGAGCAACGCCCTCTTGCGACATCGGCCTGCCCTAGTCATCGGCCTCGGACGAGCGCCGCTCGGCGCTCACCATCCCGCCCATCATGCGCTGGAACATCTCCCAAGAGGCGAGTGTACTGTTCATGTAGGGCTGGAACAGCTTGAGCGGCTCGTAGCCCTCGGCACCCTCGCTGATACGCGCGCCGATCTCGTCGAGCAGCTGACGCTGGAAGGCCTCCACATCGGGCAGACCGAACAGCTTGCGCATCTCCTCCGGGGTGATCTCGACATCGACCTTGATCTTCATCTCGACGGACCTCCTCGTGGCGGTGGCTTGGATCGCGACGCCGTGCGTCGCGATCGGCGTCAGTGACGGCTTGCACGCGGCACCGAGGGTACCGCCGGCGCCGGCTCGTCGATCACCACCCCCGGCCGGGTACGTCGCCCGAACAACACACAGGCACGCTCGAAGGCGCGACGGGCCTCGCGAGCGTTCCATTCCCACTCGGAGGGATGGGCGGAGACCGGGAACTGCCAGTGACCGGTGATCAGCACCGGATCGATACGGATCTCGAGCGTCCAGTCGTGCCAGACGGTATCGGGCTGGTCGTCCTCGACGAACTCCTGCTCGACCAGGCGGCAATAGTTGCCGACGCGGTCATCGGTGGCGATCAGTTCGGAGACCACCAGGGCGTTGTCGATACAACTCTGCCAGCCGGTATGGACGGCGCTGGCCGAGCCCATCAGGGCATGGAAGAGCATGGCGGGCGAGAGGGTGAGCGACAAGGGGGTATCCAGATCGGGATCCCCGACGGTATCTTCTAAGGGCATGCGTTTCTCGGAGCAACGGGCCACCATGCCAGCGATGGCGACCCCACAGGGTGTTCGGAGCGCACTGCGGACTCCGGGGCCCGATGGTCGTGACGAGGCACGCCAGGATGGCCCCGGAGCGCCGGATCGAGATCGACGCGCAAGCGGTGGCAAGGCTGATGCCGACTGCGCGTCGCGACCCGACCAGTGGCGGATGCGTCTAGTCTAAGTCGCCGCGCGCGTGGGCGGCAAATCGCGCGCATATCCATCATGACCCAAGATCACACTGGAGATCCCGATGTCCGTGCTTCTCGAACTGACCATCTTCCCACTCGATCAGGGGGGCAGCGGAGTCAGCCGCTTCGTCGCCCCCGTGGTCGCGATGGTCCGCGACAGCGGCTACCCCCACCAACTCGGCCCCATGGGGACCGTGGTCGAGACCGAGACCCTGCCCGAGGCGCTGGCGCTGATCGAGCGCGCCCAGGCGATCCTCGACGCGATGGGCTGCGAGCGCGTCTATGCGGTGGCCAAGTTCGATATGCGCAAGCGCGCCGAGGGGCGGCTCGAGGGCAAGATCGCCTCGGTCGAGCATCGGCTCGGCGCCCCCGAGTGAGCGGCTTGGCACTGGCCGCGCGCGGCGCTTACCGGTATGGTTGGCGCACCGCACGACAGCCGTACTCGACAGCCCGATGAAGGTCGCGATCTTTTCCGACGTCCAGGCCAACCTCCCGGCCATGGAAGTCGCCGTCGCCCGCATCCTCGACTGGTCGCCGGACCTGGTGATCATGGATGGCGACCTGGTCAATCGCGGCCCCAGCAGCCTCGAATGCCTGCAACTGTTCGAGCGCCTGCACCGTGAGCACGGCTGGCTGCCGGTGCGCGGCAACCACGAGACCTGGATGCTGCGCTGCCAGCGCGAGGCCCCGCGCGACGCGCTCGACGCCCGCATGCGGGCGTTCGCCGACTGGACGCTGCACCAGATCGCCCCGGCGCTGGAGACACTCAACCAGTGGCCGGACCACCTGTGCTTCCATGCCGGCAGCGAGACGAGCTGGGTGCACGTCACCCACGGCACCATGCGCGGCAACCGCCACGGTGTCACCGCCGGTCTCCCTGACGAGTCGCTGCGCGACGGCGCCCTGCCCGAGGACGTGGCGCTGTTCGTCACCGCCCACACCCACCGCCCGCTCACCCGGGTGCTCGACGGGTTGCCGATCCTCAACGTCGGCTCGGTCGGCTCGCCCTTCGACGGCGACCCGCGCGGCAGCTACGCCCTGCTCGAATTCCATCAGGGGCGCTGGCAGTGGGAGATCGTGCGCTTCGACTACGATCGCGAGCGCGCCCGCCGGACCTTTCTCGACTCCGGCTTCATCGAACAGGGCGGACCGCTCGCGCACATCCTCTACGAGGAGTGGCACCGCGCCCAGCTGTTGATGCCGCAATGGCGCGAGCGTTTCGAGGCCCAGGTGCTCGCCGGGACACTCGCGCTCGAGACCGCCGTGGACAGTTTCCTCGCCGAGCTCGACACACCACCGGATTGAATCCCGGGTGCCCGGTGCCAGCCGGGACCCACCCCACGACCAGCGCCGGGCGAATCCCCCCCGGCGACCAGGACCTATCGATGAGTGATACCGACAGCCTCCACCGTTTTCTCTTCGAACAGACCGACATCCGCGGCAATCTGGTGCATCTCGACGCCAGCTGGCGCGCGGTACTCGATGCCCACGACTACCCCGAGCCGGTACGCGGCCTGCTCGGCGAGGCGCTGGCGGCGGTCTCGCTGCTCGCCGCCACCCTCAAGTTCGACGGCGCGCTGATCCTCCAGGCCCAAGGCGACGGCCCGCTGCGCACCCTGGTCGCCCAGGCCACCAGCGCACGCACGGTGCGCGGGCTGGCGCGCTGGGATGGCGAGCTCAACCCCGAGGCCCCGCTCGCCGAGCTGTTCGGTACCGCCCGCCTGGTACTCACCATCGAACCGCGCACCGGCGAGCCCTATCAAGGCATCGTCGCGCTCCAGGGCGAGCGCTTGGCCGATGCCATGGAGCACTTCTTCAGCGGCTCCGAGCAACTGCCCACCCGACTCTGGCTCGATGCCGACGGCGAGCGCGCCGCGGGCATGCTGCTGCAGCGCCTGCCCGGCGAAGACCACGCTGCCGAGGACTGGTCGCGGGTGGGCATGCTCGCCGACACCCTGACCCGCGAGGAGCTGCTCGCACTGCCCGCCGAGCAACTCCTCTACCGACTGTTCAACGAGGAGCCGGTGCGACTCTTCGACCCCGACCCGATTGCCTTCCGCTGCGGCTGCTCACGCGCACGCATCGAGCAGACCGTCAAGCTGCTCGGCGCCGAGGAGATCGAGTCGATCCTCGCCGAGCGCGACGGGCTCGAGGTGACCTGCGAGTTCTGCAACCGCACCTATCGCTTCGATCCGGTCGACGCCCGCCAGCTGCTCGCCGCGGACAGCCACCACAGCTCGCCGCCGACCCAGCACTGAGCCGGGAGCTGCCATGCTGACCAGTCTCCAGCCGCTGCTCGGGCTCGTCGTCATCCTCGCGCTGGCCTGGTCGGTCAGCGAATCGCGTCGCGCAGTCCGCCCGCGCCTGGTGCTCGTGGGGCTGGGCCTGCAGCTGCTGCTCGCCCTGGCGCTCCTCAAGCTCGCCCCGGTCCAGCAGGGCTTTCTCGCCCTCAACGATCTGGTGCTCGCGCTCGAGCGCGCCACCGAGGCCGGCACCGCGCTGGTGTTCGGCTATCTCGGCGGTGGCGCCGCGCCCTTCGCCACCCAGTACCCGGAGAACGGCTTCGTCCTCGCCTTCCGCGCCCTGCCGCTGATCCTGGTGATCAGCGCGCTCTCGGCGCTGCTGTTCCACTGGCGGGTACTGCCGCTGCTGGTACGCGGTTTCGCCTGGGTGCTCGAACGCACCCTCGGCAGCGGCGGCGCGCTGGGGCTCGGCGCGGCGGCCAACGTCTTCGTCGGCATGACCGAAGCGCCGCTGCTGATCCGTCCCTATCTGCGCGAGATGTCGCGATCGGCGCTGTTCGCGCTGATGACCTGCGGCATGGCCACCATCGCCGGCACGGTGATGGTGCTCTACGCGAGCTTCCTCGCCACGGCGATCCCCGAGGCCATGGGTCACATCCTCACCGCCTCGCTGATCAGCGCCCCGGCGGCGCTGGTGATCGCCGGGGTGATGATCCCGGAGACGGCGCGCGAGGCCGCCGAGACCCGCGCACCGATGGTCAGCGAGGCACACGGGGCGATGGACGCCATCACCCGCGGCACCCTGCAGGCAATCCCGCTGTGGCTCAACATCATCGCCATGCTGGTGGTGATGGTCGCCCTGGTGAGCCTGGTCAACCAGGCCCTCGGGCTGTTGCCCGAGGTCGCCGACGCGCCGTTGAGCGCCCAACGCATGCTCGGCTGGCTGATGGCCCCGGCGGCCTGGCTGATCGGCATCCCCTGGTCCGAGGCCCCCACCGCCGGCGCCCTGCTCGGGGTCAAGACGGTCCTCAACGAGCTGGTGGCCTATCTCGACCTGGCGGCACTGCCGTCCGAGGCGCTCAGCCCGCGCAGCCGGCTGATCATGACCTATGCGCTGTGCGGCTTTGCCAACCTCGGCAGCCTCGGCATCATGATCGGCGCGCTCGGCACCCTGGCCCCGGAACGACGCGCCGAGATCGTCGCCCTCGGCCCGCGCACCATCGTCTCCGGCACCCTGGCCACGCTGATGACCGGGGCGGTGGTGGCATTGGTGATCTGAACCGCCAGCCGCCAGCCGCCAGCCGCCAGCCGCCAGCCGCCAGCCGCCAGCCGCCAGCCGCCAGCCGGGGGATTGAACCGCGAAGCCGCAAAGGGAAGAAGAGCCTCCAGCGATCAGCCTCCAGCCGCCAGTGGCGGGCTACCCACAAACACTGGCGCCAAGAACGTGCGCCACGGATGCGGCCAAGCCGTGCTGTCGTCGAGGACACACACCCACTGGCGGCTGGAGGCTGGTCGCTTGCAACTCAAGCCCCTTTGCGCCCTTTTCGCGCGTCCCGCGCCGTTGCGGATCGCGGAGGGCTAGCGACCCGCGGGATTGAGGCGCGAAGGCGCGCGGGAAAGAAGAGCCTCCAGCGATCAGCCTCCAGCCGCCAGTGGCTGGCCACCCACAAACACTGGCGCCAAGAACGTGCGCCACGGATGCGGGCAGGCTGTGCTGTCGTCGAGGGCACACACCCACTGGCGGCTGGAGGCTGGTCGCTTGCAACTCAAGCCCCTTTGCGTCCTTTTCGCGCGTCCCGCGCCGCTGCGGATCGCGGAGGGCTAGCGACCCGCGGGATTGAGGCGCGAAGGCGCGCGGGAAAGAAGAGCCTCCAGCCGCCAGTGGCTGGCCACCCACAAACACTGGCGCCAAGAACGTGCGCCACGGATGCGGCCAAGCCGTGCTGTCGTCGAGGACACACACCCACTGGCGGCTGGAGGCTGGTCGCTTGCAACTCAAGCCCCTTTGCGTCCTTTTCGCGCGTCCCGCGCCGTTGCGGATCGCGGAGGGCTAGCGACCCGCGGGATTGAGGCGCGAAGGCGCGCGGGAAAGAAGAGCCTCCAGCGATCAGCCTCCAGCCGCCAGTGGCTGGCCACCCACAAACACTGGCGCCAAGAACGTGCGCCACGGATGCGGGCAGGCCGTGCTGTCGTCGAGGGCACACACCCACTGGCGGCTGGAGGCTGGTCGCTTGCAACTCAAGCCCCTTTGCGCCCTTCGCGGCTTCGCGGTTCAATCCCGCTGGTCGCTGGTCGCTGGTCGCTCACTCCCCATCGAGCCGCAGCGGCGCGGGACGCGCGAAGTGGTAACCCTGGGCGCGGTCGACGCCGATCTCGCGCAGCAGCGCGAGCGTCTCGGCGTCTTCGACGAACTCGGCCACCACCCGCTTACCCATGGCGTGCGCCATATCGGTGATGGCGGCGACGAAGATCCGGTCCTCGCGACTGCTCTTCAGTTCACGCACGAAGGCACCGTCGATCTTGACCTCGTCGACCGGAAGCTGGCGCAGATAGGCGTAGGACGCATAGCCGGTACCGAAATCGTCGAGCGCGAAGCGACAGCCGAGCGCCTGGATACGGTGCATCAGCCTAGTCGCGCTCGACAAGCACTCGATCGCCGCCGTCTCGGTGACCTCGAAGATCAACCGCCCGGGGTCGAGTTCGAGCGTCGCGAGTCGGCGCTCGAGTAGATCCAGCAACCCGATGTCGATCATCGCATGGGCCGATAGGTTGACCGCCAGACGCAACCCCGGATGGGCGACCAGCAAACACAGCGCATGCTCGACGACCCAGTGGTCGATCAACTGGATCTGTCCATTGTGCTCGGCAATCGGGATGAAGCGATCGGGATAGATCAGCGAGCCGTCGTGATCACGCATCCGCAGCAGCCCCTCGACGTGACAGACCTCGCCGCTGACGACCTCGACGACCGGCTGGACATGTAACTCGAAGCGTTCCTCGCGCAGCGCGTCGGCGATGCGCTCGCGCCACCGGATCCGGGCATCGAGCTGCTCGCGCTCGGCATCCTCGAGCGAGAACAGATGACAGCGTCCCGGACCCTGCCGCTTGGCCCGGTACATGGCGAGGTCGGCGCTTGCGAGCAGTTCTTCGGTCGACTCGCCCTGAGCGGGAAAGAGGACGATGCCGATACTCGCCGAGACCCGGTGCAACCGGCCACGCGACTCGACACAGACCTGGGCGATCGCCTGCTGCAGACGCTCGGCGCAATGACACGCCTGCTCGGGATCGGACTCGGGCAGCACCAGGGCGAACTCGTCGCCACCGAGACGCGCCAGCAGATCACCGCGCTCGGCCTGCCCGCGCAACCGATCGGCCACCCCCTGCAGCAACTGATCGCCGACCTGGTGACCACTGAGGTCGTTGACCTCCTTGAACTCGTCGAGATCCAAAAACAGTAGCGCGCCACAGTGACCGAAGCGACAAGCCTGATCGACCACCTGGGCGAAGGACTCATTGAACCGCCGACGATTGGCGAGCTGGGTCAGCGGGTCGTGCTCGGCCAGCCAGATCAGCTGCGCCTCGGCCTGGTCACGGGCATGCTGCAGACGCTCCATGCGCTCACTGAGCTGCCACACGGTCTCGAACATCAGGCTGATCTCGTCACGCTGCAGCCAGACCCGGGGCGGACGCGAGAGCCGCTCGCGCAACGCCGCGTAACGGTGTTCGGCCAGCAGCGGCAAGGCCAGCGCAAGCGCTCGCAAGCGGCGCAGCGGCGTCTTCATGATCAGCAGCAACAAGGCCTCGGAGAGCAACAACCCGAGCAGCCCGAGCAGCAAGCCGTCGCGGGTGCTGGCGTGGATACTGGCACGCTGCTCGGTGACCTCGTTGATGACATAGGCATCGACCCCGGGCGCCAGCGACGCCACCCGATAGAGCACAAATTCACGCCCGCCGTGACTCAGCTCCAGGGTCTCGTCCGGGGCGAGAGCGAACAGCGCGGGGCCGGCCGCTCGCAGCAAGGGGCGTGAGGACTCCGGGTGCGAGAGCATCGACACGCTCGTCTCATCACGACTGTCGGCAACGGCGATATCGGCCCCGGTCAGAGCGTTGAAATCGAGCAGCACGTCGGCGAGCGAGCGCCCCAGCACCAGGCTGCCGGCATAGCGCCCATGCCAGAGCAAGGGGGTGGCGAGATAGTGCGAACAACCCGCGCGCCCACGACAGACGAGCTTGCAGAGTGAGCGCTCGGGGTCGATGGCCAGGTCGGCAAGCAGCTCCTGCGGCGGCGGCTCGACGCCCTCCGGCCAACTCAGCGTCACCTGGCCCTCGACATCGACCCAGTATGCCGCGCCGACACCCCACTCGATTTCCAGCAGCACCCCGTTGCTGGCGAGCGCGGCGGCGAGCTGCGCCGCGCGCCCCGCGCCGCTGACATCGACGCCGAATCCTGGCACCAGGGTGGCGAGTTTGGAAAGCTCGTGCTCACGCGCCTTGAGGATCGCGTACAACTGGCGCACCTGCTGCTCGCGCACCTGCGACTGGTGCAAGGCGAACTGCGCCTGGGCCCGCGCATTGGCGAGCAACACCAGCGAGAGATTGACCACCAGCAACAACAGACTGAGCGCGACCAGTGCCTTCCAGCGCAGGCTGAGGATCGGCGGCGAGGTGGGCGTAACGGGGGCGGTGTTCATGGACACCTCAGAACCTCAGTGAGATCTGGGCGGCAAACAGGTCCCAGTCCTCGACCACCCCGTCGCCTGGGGGGTTCTCACGGTACGAGAGAGTGAAACCGCCGTGATGACGCTGATACTCCAGACGCAGCATCAACCGTCTACCCAGATCCCAGCGCGTCCCGACGACCCAGATCCGGGAGTGATCCGAGGCGGGACAGTGAAGGTGCAGGTCCCCCAGACGACGATCTGCATCCCCCTCCTCATAGCGCAGCATCAGCTCGATCGCCGGCGAGAGCCGATAGGCCGCCTGCAGGTACCATCCGGTCTGGATGGCGTGATGACGATCGGCCTCGGGCCGAAAATGACGCCAATCGATCAGGATATGGGCGTATTCGCCCGCCAAGGTCCAGTTCGCCGCATTGTACTGTGCCGATGCCAGCCAGTAGCGGATGTCCAGGTTGCCGGCGTCGATCGCGGCCTCGGAGCCGGAATCGAAGCGACTGTGCATGGCCGCACCACTGAGCCCCAGACGCAACCGCTCGGCGGGATCGGCATACCACAGGCTGAGCAGTGGCACCGGATGCTCGGGTTCAAGCTCGCCATCATGGTCGTCGAGCAGATAGTTCCACTCAACGTTGGCGTCGAGCAGCGGCAATCCAGCCCCCAGAGTGGCCGAGAAGGTGCCGAGATCGGTATAGCGCTCGCCATAGACCATCAGCCCGTCGGAGGCGAGCATCATGTTGCGCACCCGATCGAAATAGACCACCTGGGGCAGGAAGATCCCGGGACGGGTGAAGGGGACGTCACGGGTCTCGTTGTAGAGTCCGACCGGGTTCTTGATCCGCCCCATGCGCACGCCGAGCCGGTACGCAGGGGTACTCACCAGGGTGGCATCGGCCAGGGCATAGTCGAGCCAGGGCGTGGCATCGCTCATCTCCCCGGCGCGCCGGACCAACACCTGGGCGGCGAGCAACAGCCTCGGATCGGCGCGCCAGGATCCATTGAGGCCAAGCTCGGTGAAGTCGAGCGAAACGTCGGGGCTGTCACCATAGAAGCGGTTGTCAGAGGTCCAGATCAAAGCCTGGCTGGCAAACCCGTGCAACTGCAACGCCGGTTCGCTCGCCCAGGCGGCGCTCGACAACCAGCACAGCGCCACCATCACGCCGCCCACCGATGCCGCCCGCACCCTAGCGCACCTCGATAAGACGTACATCGAACCCGACCGGTGGGGCGTCGGCATAGCCGAGTGCCCCGGGAGTGGAGGTAACGCGGCGGACCAGCTCATGTGGCGAGGTCACGGTGATCGGCAGCTGGCCGGTGCCCGAGAACAGCAAGCGATCCCAGACTCGCCGCAACTGATAGGGATAGAGCCCGAGGACCTCGGTGACGAAGCGTCGGTGCAGGACATGCTCGTCGGGTAGCACGAACACATGGACTGCGCGACCATCCGGCCAGCGCGGCACATGCATCATCAGATAACGCCGCGCCTCGTTCTGGGTCAGGTGATCGACCTCCACCGCGGCATGCGCGATCAACACCTGGGCATCGACCGAGGCCATCCAGATCAACAGCAGCGAACAGATCAGAGGCTTGGCGCCGAGACGCGATCGCGGAACGCGGCGGGATGCGGGAGCTGTCAAGGTGGATGTCCAAGGTTAGGCCCGGTCGCATATCCTGACCATCTGTTCCGTTCCATTGCGCGCGGCGATCGCCACCGGGCAAGTCTTACAGGATGTGAGTGAGACCGAGACACAGCGCCTCGCCTCCTGTGCACAGCCCGCGCCGCCGGATGCGGCGTGATGATGCGCGACCATACAGCATACCGAGGTCGCCCGGCTATTGTCACAAAAGGACAAGGGGAATGGATGGCGCGCTCACCCCGCACAACGGGGCGAGCACGGGGACGGAGGGACTAGTCGAGCAGCTCGCCGGCGAGCACCCGCTCGAAGCGCAGGGCGCCGTCTGCCACCCCGACCTCGATCAGGTCTCCGGGCGCGAACTTGCCGGCGAGGATCTCTTGGGCCAGCGGGTTCTCGAGCTGGGCGCGGATCGCGCGTTTGAGCGGACGGGCGCCGTAGACCGGGTCGAACCCGGCCTCGCCGAGCAGATCGAGCGCCGCGTCGCCGACTTCGAGGCGCATCTCGCGATCGGCCAGGCGCCGCTGCAGATAGTCGAGCTGGATGCGCGCGATGGCGCGGATCTGCGTCTGCTGCAGCGGATGGAAGACGACGATCTCGTCGAGCCGGTTGATGAACTCGGGACGGAAGGCCTGACGCACCACCGCCATCACCGCCGTCTTCATCTCGGCATAGGCCGCCTCGCCGGCGTGCTGCTGGATGACCTCGGAGCCGAGGTTGGAGGTCATCACGATCACCGTGTTACGGAAGTCCACCGTCCGCCCCTGACCATCGGTGAGTCGCCCGTCGTCGAGTACCTGCAACAGCACGTTGAAGACGTCCGGGTGGGCCTTCTCCACCTCGTCGAGCAGGATCAGGCTGTAGGGGCGGCGGCGCACCGCCTCGGTGAGATAGCCGCCCTCGTCATAGCCGACATAGCCGGGCGGTGCCCCGATCAGCCGCGCCACCGAGTGCTTCTCCATGAACTCGGACATGTCGATGCGCACCATCGCCTCTTCGGTATCGAAGAGGAAGCTCGCCAGCGTCTTGCACAGCTCGGTCTTGCCGACGCCGGTGGGACCGAGGAAGAGGAAGGAGCCGATCGGGCGGGCCGGGTCGGAGAGCCCGGCGCGCGAACGGCGGATGGCGTCGCTGACCGCGCCCACCGCCTCGTCCTGACCGACCACCCGCCGGCCGATCTCCTGCTCCATACGCAGCAGCTTGTCGCGCTCGCCCTCGAGCATCCGCGACACCGGGATACCGGTCCAGCGCGAGACGATCTCGGCGATCTCCTCGTCGCCGACCTTGTTGCGCAGCAGCCGGTTGTCGCCCTGCTCGGTCCCGGCGGCGGCCGAAGCGAGCTGCTTCTCGAGCTCGGGGATGCGCCCGTACTGCAGCTCCGACATCCGCCCCAGGTCACCGGCACGGCGCGCCGTCTCCATCTCCACCCGGGCGCGATCGAGCGCCTCCTTGATGTGCGCGGTGCCGGCAACTGCCGCCTTCTCCGATTTCCAGACCTCGTCGAGATCGGCGAACTCGCGCTCGAGCCGACCGACCTCGTCCTCGAGATCGGCGAGACGCTTGCGCGAGGCCTCGTCGGACTCCTTCTTCAGCGCCTCGCGCTCGATCTTGAGCTGGATCAGCCGACGATCGAGGCGGTCCATCTCCTCGGGCATGGAGTCGATCTCCATGCGGATGTGCGAGGCGGCCTCGTCGACCAGGTCGATCGCCTTGTCGGGGAGCTGACGATCGGAGATGTAGCGATGCGACAGGGTCGCCGCAGCGACGATCGCCGGATCGGTGATCTCGACGGCGTGATGGACCTCGTAGCGCTCCTTGAGCCCGCGCAGGATGGCGATGGTGTCCTCGACATTGGGCTCGTCGACCAGCACCTTCTGGAAGCGCCGTTCGAGCGCCGCATCCTTCTCGACGTACTTGCGGTACTCGTCGAGGGTGGTGGCGCCGACACAGTGCAGCTCGCCGCGCGCCAGCGCCGGCTTGAGCATGTTGCCCGCGTCCATCGAGCCCTCGGCCTTGCCCGCGCCGACCATGGTGTGCAGCTCGTCGATGAAGAGGATGACGTTGCCCTCCTGACGGGCGATGTCGTTGAGCACCGCCTTGAGCCGCTCCTCGAACTCGCCGCGGAACTTGGCCCCGGCGATCAGCGCGGCCATGTCGAGCGAGAGCAGCCGCCTGGACTTCAGCCCCTCGGGCACCTCACCGTTGACGATGCGCTGCGCCAACCCCTCGACGATCGCAGTCTTGCCGACGCCGGGCTCGCCGATCAGCACCGGGTTGTTCTTGGTGCGCCGCTGCAGCACCTGCACGGTGCGGCGGATCTCGTCGTCGCGCCCGATCACCGGATCGAGCTTGCCCTGCTCGGCACGCTCGGTCAGATCGATGGTGTACTTCTCGAGCGCCTGACGCTGCTCCTCGGCATTGGGGTCATCGACCTTCTGGCCCCCTCGAACCGATTCGATCGCACGCTCCAGCGCCCCTTTCGAAGCGCCGGCCTCGCGCAACACCCGGCCCAGCTCGCCGCGGTCGTCGAGCGCGGCGAGCACGAACAGCTCGGAGGAGACATACTGGTCCTGGCGCTGCTGGGCGAGCTTGTCGGTCTGGTTGAGCAGTCGCCCCAGGTCGTTGCCGACATGGACCTCGCCACCGGCGCCCTCGACCACCGGCAACCGGTCGAGCAGCTCGCCGAGCGCCGAGCGCAGTTGATTGACGTTGACATCGGCGCGGGTGAGCAGGTGGCGTACCGTGCCCCCTTCCTGATCGAGCAACGCGATCAGCAGGTGGACCGGCTCGATGAACTGATGATCGCGACCGACCGCCAGGCTCTGGGCATCGGCCAGCGCGAGTTGGAACTTTGCCGTCAACTTGTCCATTCTCACGGTGAATTCTCCGGTTTTTTGTAAGTTATTGTCGAAGATTGGGTAGGCGCCGAATCGAATCAAGCCGTCCCCACCGCCCCCGGAATCGCCTCACGGCGCACATCATGGGTCCGAATCGAGTGCGATTTCCGCTATCATGGGCGGGTGAATCTACGTGACCTGAAATATATCCTCGCCGTCGCCGAGACGCGCCACTTCGGGCGCGCCGCCGAGCGTTGCTTCGTCAGTCAGCCGACGCTCAGCGGCCAGATCAAGAAGCTCGAGGACGAACTCGACGTGGTCATCTTCGAGCGCACCAACCGCTCGGTCGAGATCACCCCGGTCGGCGAGGAGATCCTCCATCACGCAAGACTGGCGCTGGAGCAGACCGCCGCCATCGAGCAGGTCGCGCACGCCCATCAGGATCCGCTGGCCGGACCGCTGCGCATCGGCGCCATCCCCACCATCAGCCCCTATCTGGTTCCCCTGCTGCTGCGTCCGCTGCGCGCGCGCTGTCCCAAGCTGCAGTTGGTGCTCTCCGAGGAGATCACCGATACCCTGCTCGCGCGCCTCGGCCACCACGAGATCGACGCCGCACTGCTCGCCACCCCGGTCGAGGACTCGGACCTCGCCACGATCGAGTTGTTCGACGAGCCCTTCTGGCTCGCCCATCCCACCGACCACCCGCTGCAGCAGCGCGCCGAGATCAGCGCTGCGGACCTGGAGTCGAGCGAGCTGCTGCTACTCGCCGACGGTCACTGCCTGGCCCATCAGGTGATGGAGGTCTGCCGACTGTCGCAGCGACCCAGCCAGGGCGAGATGGCCGATCTGCGCGCATCCAGCCTCGAGACCCTGCTGCAACTGGTCAGCGCCGGTTTCGGTTGCACCCTGGTGCCGGCCCTGGCGGTGCGCGAGACCTGGATGCGCGACCACGGCATCGTCTCGCGACAGCTGCACCTGCCTGATGCCTATCGGCGCATCTCGCTGGTCTACCGGCGCAGCTTCCCGCGCCGTCAGGTCCTCGAGCGCTTCGCCGAGGTCGTGCGCGACCAGCTCCCCAGCAGCGTCCACAGCCTCGGGACTGCCGCCTGAAACACGTTCGCAAGACAACGGACTGTCACTAGCAGAGTTGGTCGTGCGCCACAAAAGTATCTTTTTGACTGCATTGTTAAAAATCCACGACAATGCTATTTACGTCTTGATTGACAAGCACCCAGCCCAGAATCTTCAACTAGACTCGAAGATAAAGGGATCAAGATCCGGTCAATGGATACCACGTCGCCAAAAAGCCACACTCAAGCACGGATATTGCGATCCACCCAGGGGAGACCATGCACACCAAACAGACACAGGCATTGTGGGAGCTGCAGCGCCAGGGGCTGCCGGACATCGCCGAATCGGCTGCGCGCCACTGGAGCGAGGGGCGGCGCTACGAGCCCGATGAGGCGCTGCACATCCCGCGCTCGCTCGAGACCCTGATCGAACAGTGCAACTGGGAGATCGAAAGGGTCAGCGCTCCAGCCTGACCGCTTCGTGATGCACAGCGGACACCTGATCGTCGAGACCCACCCGGACCACCCCGGACTGGTGCGCCTGCAGGCCTGTGATCAACCGCCGCCGGTCACCTCGCAGCTGCGCTGCGCGATCCGCTTCGAGGACGTCGACACCGCTCGCATGCACGCACACCAGCGGTTGCGGCGCCGTCTGGTCGACGTCGACGCCGGACTCTACCGTGTCGATCCGATCACCGCCTGCGCTGCGATCGCGGCCATCGCCCTGCCCCATCGCCGGGTCATGATCGACCCCGCCGTGGAGTCTGACCCCGAACTGGCGACACTGATCGCCCGCTACCGCGCCCACAACCGCCGGGTCGACCTGGTGTTCAACACCATCGGCGCCTTCGCCCTGCTGCTGTTGCTGGCGCTCGGCATCCTGAGCGGACCCTGAGGAGAGAGCAGCGCGATGCGCATCGTCGAGGTCATCGCCGACGCCAGGCACACCAAGACGCTGCTCGGCATGGCCGGCTTCTATGGCGCCGAGGACGCCTGGTGCGGCGAGGCCGGCGAAGATGGTCGACGCGCCGTGCGCATGCTCGTCGACGACCAGTCACGCCAAGCGCTGACCGACTCGCTGCAGGACCTCTTCAAGGCCGATGCTGCCGCGCGCATCGTCATCCAACCGGTCGACACCGTGCTCACCCGCGACACCCCGCGACGCCAGGACGAGGCGTTGCGCCGGGCGCGGGCGATCGCCGCCACGCGCGAGGAACTCTACAGCGAGATCGTCAAGGGCGCACGGCTCGACACCAATCACCTGGTGCTCACCGCGCTCTCGACCCTGGTCGCGGCCATCGGTCTTCTCGAGAACAATGTCGCGGTGGTGATCGGCGCGATGGTCATCGCCCCGCTGCTCGGTCCCAACATCGCCCTGGCCTTTGCCACCTCGCTCGGCGATCGCGCCCTGGTGTGGCAGGCGCTGCGTACCAATGTCGCCGGATTGGGGCTGTCGTTGCTGCTCGCCGTCGCCATCGGCCTGATCTGGCAGGTCGACTTCTCGCTCAACGAACTGGCCACCCGTACCGACGTCGGTCTCGCCGGGGTCGTGCTGGCGCTCGCCTCGGGCGCCGCGGCGGTGCTCTCGCTCACCTCCGGGCTGTCCTCGACCCTGGTCGGGGTGATGGTCGCCGTCGCCCTGCTGCCGCCGACGGCAACCATCGGACTCGCCCTCGGCAACGCCCGCTGGGACCTCGCGCTCGGCGCCCTGCTGCTGCTCGCCGTCAACATCGTCTGCGTCCTGCTCGCCGCCAAGCTGGTCTTCCTGTTCAAGGGTGTGCGCCCGCGCACCTGGACCGAGCGCAACCGCGCACGTCAGTCGATGCGACTCTATCTGGCGCTCTGGGCGCTGCTGCTCGCCGTCCTGATCACCGTCATCCTGCTGCGCTCCGGCACGCTCGCCCCCCTCTATTGAGCCGCCCCACCCTCACCGTGCACGGACAGCGCCGATCGCGCATCGCTCGACGAGTCGTGTCATTATTGCGCTGCCGATTCGGGCACGCGTGTCCCTCATGCCCGGGGGCCAGGACGGCGCCACAGCACGGGATCGATGTGAACGTGATCGCAAACCAGCAGGCAAGGGGTAACTCTCCCCGCCTGCCAGGTCGAGATCGCAGACCGGGAGCACAATGTTTACCGAGATATGCTCGGCACTGCGACTGGCCAAAGCACCAGCGGTCCCGACCCCACGCTAACCGAGGGCTGTGTACTCCAGGAAATTCCCCGCATGAAAAAGAACTATCCAGTGACGCAACAGGAGGTGTCCTTCCCGGACGACACCAATATCCTGTCGACCACCGATCTGAAGGGCGCCATCACCTATGTCAACGACCACTTCGTCGACATCTCCGGTTTCACCGAGGACGAACTGATCGGGCGTAACCACAACTTGGTACGCCATCCCGACATGCCGCCGGCGGCCTTTGCCGACCTGTGGCGGACGCTGAAGTCCGGGCGCCCCTGGATGGGCTTGATCAAGAACCGCTGCAAGAACGGCGACCACTACTGGGTGAGTGCTTATGTCACCCCGATCACCCACGACGGCGCCATCACCGAGTACCAGTCGGTGCGCACCAAGCCGAGCCGCGCCAGGGTCGAGCAAGCCGAGCGTTTCTACGCCGAGTTGATGCGTGATCGGCGTCCCTGGCGCTGGCGTCTGGGCATGACCCGGTCGCGCTGGCGGTTGCTCGGTACCATCGCACTGCTCGGTGCCGTTGTACTCGCCGCCGCCCCGTTGCTCGGACTCGGCACGCTCCAGGCCGCACCGCCGGTGCTGGTGTTCACCTTGACGGCGATGGTCCTGGCCTGGATCGAGACGCGTCCGCTCGCCACCATCGCTGCCCAGGCGCGCATGGTGGCCGACAATCCCATCAGTCAGTACGCCTATACCCAGCGTCGCGACGAGTACGGCGCGGCCGAGTTCGCCCTGCGCATGCTCGAAGCCGAGAGCGGCGCGGCGGTGGGACGCGTCGATGACTCGGCGGCGCGACTGCTGCGCGAGGCCGAACACATGGTCGAGGCCGTGGAGTCGGCGCGCGGCGCGATCCTCCAGCAGCAGTCGGAGACCGATCAGGTGGCCACCGCCATCGAGGAGATGACTGCCAGCGTGCGCGAGGTCGCGCAAAGCGCCCAGCAAACCGCCGACACCGCCCACGAAGCCGATGCCAACGCCTCCAACGGCGGCGAGGTAGTGGGCGCCACCGGCGGTTCGATCGGGCGGCTCGCCGAGGAGATCGAGCAGGCCGCTGCGGTGATCCACACCCTCGAGCAGCACAGCGGCGAGATCAGCGCCGTGCTCGACGTCATCCGCGGCATCGCCGAGCAGACCAACCTGCTCGCGCTCAACGCCGCGATCGAGGCAGCGCGCGCCGGCGAGGCCGGGCGTGGTTTCGCGGTGGTCGCCGACGAGGTGCGCAACCTCGCCAACCGCACCCAGCAGTCGACCACCGAGATCCAGGCGATGATCGAGAAGCTGCAGGCCGGTACCCGCTCGTCGGTCGAGGTCATGGGCAACAGTCGCGCTCAGGCCGAGCAGAGCGTCGTCCAGGCGCGCGAGGCCGGCGAGGCACTCGAGCGTATCACCAGCGGCATCCAGTCGATCACCGACATGAGCACCCAGATCGCCACCGCCGTCGAGGAGCAGAGCGCGGTCAGCGAGGAGATCAGCCGCAGCATCACCGATATCCGTCAAGGCGCGGACCAGACCGCCGCCGGCAGCCATGCCATCGGGCAGGCCTCCAGCCGGGTCGTCGAACTCTCCAGCGAGCTACGCACCCTGGCACGGCAATTCTGGGAACATCGGCGTTGAGGACTCCAAGATGAAAACCAACCTCCCCGTCACCGGCAAGGAACGCTCCTTCGCCGAGACCGACAACATCATGTCGACCACCGACCTCAAGGGCATCGTCACCGATGTCAACGAGACCTTCGTCGAGATCAGCGGCTTCGATCGCGACGAGCTGGTCGGCTTCAATCACAACGTGGTGCGTCACCCCGACATGCCACCGGCGGCCTTCGCCCAGCTGTGGCAGACCATCAAGTCAGGGCGCCCCTGGATGGGCCTGGTCAAGAACCGCTGCAAGAACGGCGATCACTACTGGGTCGACGCCTTCGTCAACCCGATCATGCGCGATGGCAAGGTGTTCGAGTACCAGTCGGTGCGTATCCGCCCGGCGCGCGACCTGGTCGACAAGGCCGAGCGACTCTATGCCGGGATCCGCGCCGGACGCCTGCCGCTGGCGCTGCGTCTGCCACGGTTCTCGGCGTTCTGGCGATTGACCGCGTGGCTGGTGCTCGCCGCGCTCCTGGCTTTCGCCACCCTGCCGTTGAGCAACCTGCCGCTGGCCCCGGGACTCGGCCTGATCGCACTGCTGCTGGTCGCCGGTACCCTGATCGCATGGCTCCAGACCCGCCCGCTGGCGCGCCTCGACGCGCGGGCACGCCAGGTCATCGACGACCCCACCGCACAGTACCTCTATACCGGCAACAACACCGAGTACGGTGCCATCACCCTGGCGATGCGCATGCTGCGCACCGAGAGCCGCTCGGCGGCGGTGCGGATCTCCGATAACGCGGCCAAGCTCTCGCGTCAGGCCGAGGCCGCAGTCGAGACCATCACCGAGCTGCGCGCGGCCATCCTCAATCAGCAGTCGCAGACCGATCTGGTGGCCACCGCCATCGAGGAGATGAGCGCCACCGTGCGCGAGGTCGCGCGCAACGCTCAGCACACCGCCGACAGCGCCGACACCGCTGACAGCGCTGCGCGCGACGGCAAGCGTGTCACCATCGACACCCGCGAGGCCATCGCACGCCTCTCCGACGAGGTCGAAAACGCCGCTGCGGTGATCCACACCCTCGAGCAGCACAGCGATGAGATCAGCGCCGTGCTCGACGTCATCCGCGGCATCGCCGAGCAGACCAACCTGCTCGCGCTCAACGCCGCGATCGAAGCGGCCCGCGCCGGCGAAGCCGGGCGCGGCTTCGCGGTGGTCGCCGACGAGGTGCGCAACCTCGCCAACCGCACCCAGCAATCGACCACCGAGATCCAGACGATGATCGAGAAGTTGCAGGCCGGCGCGCGCGCCTCGGTCGAGGTGATGCACGGCAGCCGCGCCCAGGCCGAGCAGAGCGTCACCCAGGCGCGCGAGGCCGGTGGCGCGCTCGAGTCGATCGCCGCCAGCGTGCAGCAGATCACCGACATGACCACCCAGATCGCCACCGCCGTCGAGGAACAGAGTGCGGTCAGCGAGGAAATCAACCGCAGCGTCACCAATATCCGCCAGTCGGCCGACGGTAACGCCACGACCACCGGCGAGATCGAGCATACCGCCGAGATGCTGGCCACCCTCGCCGAGGAGCTGCGGGTGCTCGCCGAGCAGTTCTGGAGTCATCGGATCTGCATGACCGACGAGGTCCGTCTGAACGGCTCGGCGGGCGGGCAGCGCGGCTGACCTGGCGCAAGACGCCGACGATGGTCCGCGCCATCGCCGGCGTCTTTCGCGTAAGCTAGGGTCGCGAATGCCCAGACCAACCGAGAGCGCGACCGATGGATGACACCCTCAAGCGACTGCTCGATGTCGAGATGCGGGCCGAGCGGCTCGCCCAGCAGGCCGAGACCGAACAGGGACGGATCGTCGACCAGGCGATGGCCGAGGTCCACGCCGAGCAGGCGCGCTTCACCGCCCGGATCCCGGAACTGCGCCAGGGCTTCATCGCCAAGGCCGGCGAGCGCGCCGAACAGAGCATCGCCCAGCTGCGACGCCGTTATGACGAGCGTCACGTCCACCTGCGCGATCAGGCCGAGCAGCGCGAGACAGAGGCACTCGAAGCCGCTTTCCAGGTCCTGATCGACACCAGCCGCTGACCCCGCGTCATGGCCGATGCCGATCACGCCTATCTCGACGCCCGGGTCTCGATGATGGCCACAGGGCTGCATGACCCCGACACCATTGATCGACTCGCCACCCTGCCGCTGAGCGCCCTGGTCGACCAGCTCGGGCTCGACGCCCTGCTCGACGCCGCACCGTCGCCGCGCGCGCGCAGCCGCGCCATCGAGCAGGCGCTGGTCCACCAGCTGCTCGCCGAGCTGCAGGTGCTGATCCGACCACTGCAGGGCGACGAGCGCGAGCTGATGCTCGCCTGGGGGCGCAAGTACGCGCTCTACAACCTCAAGACCCTGCTGCGCGGCAAGCTCCATGCGCTCGAGGCCGAGACCATCGCCGAGCAACTGTTCGACCTGCCCGCCCCGATCCGACTGCCGATCCATACCCTGTTCCGCGCCGAGAGCGTCGAGGAGCTGCTGCGCCAGCTCGAGACCGGTCCCTACCGCCAGATCGCCCGCCAGGCACGCGAGGTCTATGCCCGGCGCCGCGAATCCTTCGCCCTCGAGGCGGCAATCGACCAGCACTACTACCTCGGGCTGGCGCGCCACGTCCGCACCTTCGGCGCACCGCACGGCACCGCGCTCAGACGCCTGATCGGCGCCGCGCTCGACCGCGTCGACCTGCTGTGGCTGCTGCGCTTCCGGCTCTGCTACGGACTCTCACCCTCCGAGACCTTCTACTGGCTGGTGCCCTCGACCGGACTGCTCGGACGCGAGCGACTGCTGCGCCTGGTCGCGCTCGACGGGCTCGAGCCGGTCATCGAGGCCCTGCCCGCGCCGCTCGCCGGTCAGCTCGCCGGCAGCGACGACATCGCCGAGGTGCAGCGACGCGTCAACATCCACAGCGCCACCATCGCCCGCGCCCTGCTCGCCCACGGCGACTCGGCGCCAGCACGCGCGCTGGCCTATCTGATGCTGCGCGAGACCGACCTGCTGAGGCTGTTCGCCATCATCCAGGGGCGTCTGCTCGGTCTCGCCCAGCACACCATCGACGCAGCGCTCGAGCGTGCGCCCTCGGGCTGTACCTGGCGCGCCGCGGCCTGTGCCCGGCGGGAGGAGGCCTGATGCTCTCGCCCACGGCGATGAAACACGTCCGCCTGCTGGTCCTCGCCGAGGACCTGCCCGCCGCCTCGCTCGCGCTCGCCGAGACCGGTCACTTCCACCCCGACGCGCGCGACCCGGACGAGGCGCGCCTCGGCACCGCCCCGGCACGCGACTATCGCCGCCATCACGAACGTGCCCGACAGCGGCTCGACAAGCTCGCCAAGCTGCTCGACCTCGCGCTGCCGCAGCACATCGACCGGCCTCGGGTGATCGAGCCCGAGTCCCTGGCCGTGCTCGATCAGTGGCTCGGCGAGCTGTGGCAGACCGCCTCGGCCCACGCCGAGCGCCTGCGCCAGCTCGACGACGAGGCGCGACTGGTCGCCGAGCACCAGGCCGCGCTCGCCAACTTCGCCGCGCTCGACATCGATCTGGCGGTGCTGCGCAACAACACCCGCTTCCTCGACATCCATGTCGGCATGTTGCCGCGCGAGAACCTCGCCCAGCTCGGCGGTGCGCTCGGACTCGCCCACTATCTGGTCCACGTCTACATGCAGCGTGGCGACCAGACCCATGTGGTGATCGTCGGTCCCAGCGATGCCGCTCCAGAATCTTTGCCTCAGGTGCTCGCCGCCGCCGGCTTCCAGGCGCTGCCGATCCCGGTCGAACTCGATCGCGAACCGGCGCGGGTACGCCAGCAGCTCGAGACGCGCAGCGCCGACATCGCCCGACGCCGCGCCGCGCTCGAACGCGAGCTTGCCGAGTGGGGCGCCGACCATCGCGAGCAGCTGCTCGCCGCGCAGCAGACCCTGCTGCTCGCCGCCCCGCTGATCGCGCTCGACCCGGCGCTGCGCGCCAGCGGACCGCTCGCCCATCTCGCCGGCTGGGTACCGGCGCGCGCGGTCGAGGATCTCGCGCGACAACTACACCAAAGGCTCTCACACCCTTTCGATCTGAGTACGCGCGCCCCACGCACCGACGAACATCGACTGGTGCCCACGGCGCTCACCCGCAACCGGCTACTCAGCCCCTTCGCCACCCTGGTCGGTCAGTACGGCATCCCCGAGTACGGCGAGGTCGACCCTACGCCGCTGTTCGCCGTCACCTTCCTGCTGATGTTCGGCAGCATGTTCGGCGACCTCGGTCAGGGCGCGGTGATCGCGCTCGCCGCCTGGCTGCTGCGCCGACGGCTCGGGCGCTTCTGGCCCTTCGGACTGCTCGCCGGGTTGTCGTCGATGGTCTTCGGACTGGTCTTCGGCAGCGTCTTCGGCAACGAGCACCTGATCCCGGCGCTGTGGATGAGCCCGCTCACCGATCCGCTGCGGATGCTCACCCTGGCGCTCCTCTGGGGGGTGGGGTTCATCACCCTCGCCTGTGCGCTGGCGATCTACAACCGGGTGGCCGTCGGGCGCTGGCGCGACGCCGTGCTCGGGCATCACGGTGCGGTCAATCTGGTGTTCTATCTCGCGCTGGTCGGCGCCGGGGTCGGACTCGCCGAGGACGGCGCCCTCGCCCCCTGGCCGGCGACCATCGCCGGGCTCGCCCTCGCCACCCTGGCCTGGGCGAGCTGGCGCGAGCAACAGGGCCCGCTGATCGAGCGCGCGCTGGTGGTCTTCATCGCCACCCTGGAGACGGTGATCGGCTATGTCTCCAACACCCTCTCCTTCCTCCGCGTCGCCGCCTTCGGGCTCAACCATGTCGCGCTCGCCATCGCCGTCTACACCCTCGCCGGGATGCTCGGCGAGGTCGGTCACCTCATCACCCTGGTCCTCGGCAACCTCTTCATCATCGTGCTCGAGGGCGGGATCGTGATGATCCAGGTGATGCGACTGCAGTACTACGAGGGGTTCTCGCGTTATTTCTCCGGGGACGGACACGCCTTCGCGCCACTGCGCCTGCCGCGTGACTGACCCCGGCACCATCCACCATATCAGGAGCGTCACATGTATTGGCTCGTCGCCCTCATGACCCTGGCCATCCTCGGCCTGATCCTCACCGGACTGGTGCTGGAGCTGCGCCCCCGCGCCAGCGCCCGGCTCCGTGACTGGTTCCGCCCGGCGCTCGGCACCCAGCTGGTGGTCTTCGTCGGCGCCCAGCTCGGGCTGCTCGTGCTCGGGCTCAACGACGCCCTGGCCGCCACCGAGACCCTCGCCGAGACCGCCGCGCCCGAGATCAGCCTCGGCATGGGGCTGGCGATCATCGGTGCCGGTATCCCCACCGCGATCTCGACCATCGGCGCCGGCATCGCCGTCGGCCCGATCGGCGCGGCCTCGCTGGCGGCGATCACCGAGAAGCCGGAGAACCTCGGGCGCACCCTGATCTATCTCGGTCTGGCCGAGGGCATCGCCATCTACGGGCTGGTGGTCTCGATCCTGCTCATCAACAAGATCTGAGCGCGGCATGGACACCCCCAGCACCGAGACCGCCACCCCGGCGCGGCTCGTGTTCATCGGTGACGAGCGGCTCGCCGACGGCTTCCGGTTGATCGGCTTCGAGGCCCACGAGAACCCCGCCCCGGAGACCGTCGAGCGCCTGCTGCGCGGGCTGCTGCGCGCGCGGGCCAAGGCGCTGGTGGTGGTCGACGACGCGCTGATGGCCGCGGACATCCCCAGCCTGCAGCGCATCCGCCGCGAGGGCGGACGCATCGTGGTGGTCGCGGTGCCCGCGCTCGGCGCCGAGCCACCGCGTCTGTCCAGCGCGGTGGCCGATCGGCTCGATGCGCTGTTCGGCGCAGCGCCGGACGACGAGACGGAGCAACGACATGACCCAGGTCGATGAACTCGAACAGGCGATCCTCGCGCGCGCCGAGCGCCTCGCCGCCGAGTACCGGGCGCGCGCCGCCAGCCGTCGCGACACCATCCTGCGCGAGGCCGCCGAGCGGCTGCGCGCGCGCGAGCAACACGAGGAGCAGGTCGCCCGCGCCCTGGCCGAACGCAGCTTCCGCCAACAGGTCCAGGCCAGCGAGCTGAAGCTCCAGACCCATCTCGACCGGGTGCGCTGGAACCTGATGCAGGCCGTCGAGCGCGGCCTCGAGGAGCGGATGCGCGCCTTCATCGCCGAGCGCGACACCTATGGCGACTGGCTCGCGACGCTGATCGTGCGCGATGCCGGGCTGATCGAGCAGCCGCGGCTGCGCGTCGAGGCCAACGCCCACGACCTGGTGCTGCTGCGCGAGCGCTGGGCGGCGATCCTCGAGGCGCTACCCGAGGGGCGCGAGGCCGAGCTGGTCGAGGAGCCGATCACCGCCCTCGGCGGGGTGCGGGTCAGCGACGCCGAGGGGCGGGTGCGGATCGACGACACCCATGCCGGTCGGCTCGAACGGCTGCGCCCCGAGATCCAGCGCGTGATCCTCGAACGCCTGCTCCCCAACGGGCTCGATACCGCCAACCTGTTCAATGGATGATGCCGTGAAAGACGCCAACAGAACCGGCCGGATGCGTGACATCAACGGCCCCATCGTCACCATCGAACTGCCCGGCGCGCGCAGCGGGGAGCAGGTCAAGCTCGGCGAACTCGGGCTGCTCGGCGAGGTGATCTCGCTGCGTGGCGGCGATGCCATCGTCCAGACCTACGAATCGACCGACGGGCTGCGTCCCGGCGAGCCGGTGCGCGGACTCGGCCGACCGCTCTCGGTCGAACTCGGCCCCGGGCTGCTCGGCGGCATCTTCGACGGCGTGCAGCGACCGCTCGAGGCGATCGCCCTGGCCTCGGGCGATCACATCCGCCGCGGCATCGACCTCAACGCCCTCGACCGTGCCCGCGAGTGGCGCTTCACCCCCAATCCGGCGCTCGAACCCGGCGCCCGGATCGGCGGCGGCACCCTGCTCGGCACCGTCCCGGAGACGGCCACCATCGAGCATCGCGTACTGGTGCCACCCGGTATCGAGGGCGAGCTGGAGGAGATCGCCCCGGCCGGCGACTACGACCTCGAGGCGACCATCGCCCGGGTGCGCGACGCCCACGGCGCCAGCCGCAGGCTCGGGCTCTATCACCGCTGGCCGGTGCGCCAGCCGCGCCCCTACCGGCGCCGCGACGATGGCGTCGCGCCGTTGATCACCGGACAGCGGGTGATCGACACCTTCTTCCCCCAGCTCAAGGGCGGCAAGGGCGCGGTCCCCGGCCCCTTCGGCGCGGGCAAGACCGTGGTGCAGCAGCAGATCGCGCGCTGGTCGAACGCCGACATCGTCATCTATGTCGGCTGCGGCGAGCGCGGCAACGAACTGGTCGACGTGCTCGAGACCTTCCCCCAGCTCGACGACCCCTACACCGGGCGCAAGCTGATGGAGCGCACCCTGCTGGTGGCCAACACCTCCAACATGCCGGTGGTGGCGCGCGAGGCCTCGGTCTATGTCGGCCTGACCATGGCCGAGTACTACCGCGACATGGGCTACGACGTGGTGATGCTGGCCGACTCCACCAGCCGCTGGGCCGAGGCGTTGCGCGAGGTCTCCGGGCGGCTCGGACAGATGCCGGTCGAGGAAGGCTACCCCGCCTATCTCGCCTCGCGTCTGGCCGCGCTCTACGAGCGTGCCGGGCGGGTCGAGACCTTCGCCGGGGCCTCCGGCTCGGTCACCCTGATCGGCGCGGTCTCGCCGCCGGGCGGCGACTTCTCCGAGCCCGTGACCAGCCACACCAAGGACATCGTCGAGACCTTCTGGGCGCTCTCCAAGGAGCTGGCCGACGCCCGTCACTACCCCTCGATCGACTGGGTCGGCAGCTTCTCCGGGCATGTCCACACCGCAGCCGAGTGGTGGCACCAGGAGATCGACCCGAACTGGGAGCAACGCCGCACCGCCGCCCTCGCCCTCCTCGCCCGCGACGCCGAACTCTCGCGCATCGTCAACCTGGTCGGCCCCGAGGCCCTCTCCGACCCCCAGCGCTGGGAGCTGGAAGGCGCCGCGCTCATCAAGGAAGGCGTGCTGCAGCAGAGCGCGCTCGACGACATCGACACCTTCTGCTCCCCGGCCAAGCAATTCGCCCTGCTGGATCTGGCCATCGAGATCTACCGCAGCGGCGAATCGCTGATTCGACTCGGCGTGCCGGTCTCGGAACTGCAGAACCTACCGCTATTGGCCAAGATGCGCAGGATCAAGTCGCTGTATTCGAGCGAGGAACTGGATCGGATACAGGGGTTTCGGGATGAAGTGGAGGAGGCGATGGAGGGGGTTCGGGGTGAGTATGCGAAGCAGGATTGAGGAGCAGAAATTCGGCATTAAATTTCCACCTAGCTCTGACATCTCTAATATCAATCCAGTATCACACTTATTATTTCACTCCAATACCCTATAAGACACCAAGATTGTAACTAGAGATTATGCGCATGAGCTTTGATTTTGAGAAAGACATCCTGATTTGGAGCAATAGAGCTATATCTCGACTTGGATACAAGCCATCTGGCAAATGCGAGGCTTCTTATCGACTTTCTCAAGTTTTTAACATTCTAAGGAATCGAATTCCACCAACACCTAGAGCCGTCGAAGTCGCAAAAGGTTTCAACTGCCCACAGAGCCGTATCAATGGATACAAACAAGTTGTTTCAGAAATTGAGAGGGGTGATGACCTAACACCTCGATGCAGTAGACGACAAGCAAAAAAAACAAACTACATAGACCCAATGCTTCTTGACTGGGGCATACATCATATACACCTTGGAACAAAAGAAATTCTCACAGGAAAAAACAAAGGCCTAATCCAAGGGCACAAGGAAATATTATTTGCTTTTATAACTGATGAAAAAGCCCATATAATAGGAGTATTCGACCACACCTCATGGGCAAAAAAATCAGTACTTAAAATAGTCTATAATAACTGGCCTCACCTATTAGAACCATGGAGACTAAAACGTGATTTGGAACTCTCACGCGAACCCGCAGATGCAGACATAAGGTCTTTGCGCGAAGCTTATATCAATAGCCTCATTAAAATAGGAAATGATATCTATCTAGGCCCCGGAGGAGGAATTACCACCGCCGGAACAGGGTTAAATGAAACCCATAAATCTAATATGGTTTTGAGGGCTGCTGACGATTTGCGCGACTGGGTTAATGAGAACATCAATTCTATTGAAAAGCACATCAAATCAAAGCTTGGCCCTCTTAGCTTCGATGTAAGCAGATATATTCTGTCGAATAAATTTTCTATATCTGCTCCTCGAAATAATTTACGAATATTTATCCCTTCAACTTCTCCAGTAGCCTCATTGATTCATCCTGCTCAAGCCAGCAGCGTGGAACCTATAGCTGAAAATTACCACTACCACAATCCCGGATCATTCTCTGGAATAATGATAAAAAAATTGGTAGCGACCTGACAATCAGGATTCTGAATCGCTCGACGTGTTTGGCTCGCCCGCAATTAGTCACACGCACATTATGGCGTCGCAGTCACTAATGAAGCTCCAGATTGCACCCAGATGGCTTTCCTGGTTTTTCGAGAACGCGAGCAAATTCTCACCAAACGTGAAATACGCCGCCGGAGTGTACTGCCGAACCGTTCGACGCGGTTGGTTTTCTCTTGTGTTTTCGCACTGAGGGAAATGTCGGCGTATAGGGATGATCTGCGCATAGGCGCTCCAGAAATCTGTATAGAATATTTCCCTTTCCAGAAAACACACCCACTGCAAATCAGAAAACAGCGGCATGATGATTGCTAAACTGAGGATTTAGCGCGGAAACAGTTGCTCTAGATTAAGAAAGCCTTAAAAACCAATCACCTTTAGCCATTCAATCTCGCAATGGATTGACTATTGGTTATATCTGCAATTACTGTAACGATTGCGACTACCCCTTCATGAAAATGCTACGGAAGGGTAAATGCACTTCGTCAACCAGAGACCAAAGCCGAAAACCAGACTTGAATTCCCAGGCGGGCCAAGAGTTCAAGTATTTGCGGCTCGATCGAGCCGAACGAGGATCATTGCATCATGAGCATCAAGGAATACCGCACTGCCATTGAAGCCAGGGGCGGCCTCCTGGTGGTCAGGGACACGCCGGGCGTGGCCTTCGGCGACCGGGTGCGGATCGAGAACCATGCGGGCCAGATCCGCAACGGTCAGGTCATCCGCGCAGCGGACGAGGAGGTGCTGATTCTGGTCTTCGAGGGCACGGATGATCTGGACCTGGAGAACACCTGGGTCCGCTTCCTCGACGAGCCGGTGGAGATCGCGCTCTCGCCCGAGATCCTGGGGCGCGAACTCAACGGCCTCGGCGAGCCGCGCGATGGGCGCCCGCCGGTGCTCTCGGGGCTGCGGCGGCCGGTGGGCGGCTCGGCCATCAATCCGGCCGCCCGCACCTATCCGCGCGAGTTCATCCAGACCGGCGTCTCGACCATCGACGGGCTCAACAGCCTGGTGCGGGGGCAGAAGCTGCCGATCTTCTCGGGCTCGGGCCTGCCGCACAACCGGCTCGCGGCCCAGATCGTGCGTCAGGCCAGGCTGGTCGACGAGAACTCCAGCTTCTCGATCGTGTTCGCGGCCATGGGCGTCTCCTACGCCGACGCCAAGTTCTTCCGCGACGAGTTCGCCAACTCGGGCGTGCTGCGCAACGTGGTGATGTTCGTCAACCTCGCCGACGACCCGCCGGTGGAGCGGCTCACCCTCCCCCGCGCCGCGCTCACCGCCGCCGAGTATCTGGCCTATGATCTCGACCACCACGTGCTGGTGGTGCTCACCGACATGACCAACTACGCCGAGGCACTGCGCGAGGTCGCCACCGCCAAGGGCGACGTGCCCGCACGCAAGGGCTATCCGGGCTATCTCTACTCCGATCTGGCCGAACTCTACGAGCGCTGCGGCCGTATCCACGACCGACGCGGGTCGATCACCATGATGCCGGTCGTCTCCATGCCCTCGGACGACATCACCCACCCCATCCCCGACCTCACCGGCTACATCACCGAGGGGCAGATCGTGCTCTCACGCGAGCTGCACAATCGTGGTATCTACCCCCCGGTGCACATCTCGCCGAGCCTGTCGCGGCTGATGAAGGACGGCATCGGCAAGGACGACACCCGCGAGGACCACCCCCGGGTCGCCGCCCAGCTCTACAGCCTCTACGCCCGCGCTCAGGAGACCCGCAATCTCGCCTCGATCATCGGCGCCGACGAGCTGTCCGAGCGCGACCAGCGTTTCCTCGAATTCGCCGATGCCTTCGATGCCCAGTTCGTCACCCAGGGCGAGCACGAAGAACGCTCGATCATCGACACCCTGGATCTGGCCTGGCGGCTGATGGCGCGTTTCCCGCGCGAGCAGCTCACCCGACTCCACGAAACCGACCTCGCGCGACACCTGCCCCATGACGACTGACGACACCATCGACTGCGCCGACTGCCGTGCCTGCTGCTGTCGGCTCGAGGCGGTATGCCTGACCGACACCGGGGTGCCGGCGCGTTTCCTCACCGAGGACGCCTGGGGCCGGATCTGCATGCTCCGGCTCGACGACGGCTGGTGCGCCGCGCTCGATCGCGACACCCTGCGCTGTCGCATCTACGAACAGCGCCCGCTGGTCTGTCGCCTGTTCGAGATGGGCGGCCCCGACTGTATCGACGCGCGCCAGGACGCCAACCCTGCCCCCTCGGGCTGAGCACCGGAATCAGGCACCATGACCGAATCGCTGATCAAGATACCGCCGACCAAGAGCAGCCTGCTGCGGCTACAGCAGCAGGCGCAGTTCCTGATCGCCGGACACGATCTGCTCGAACGCAAGCGCGAGCTGCTCACCCGACTGGTCTACGAGCGCATCGACGAGTACCGCGCGCTGCGGCGCGAGGCCGAGACCGCGCTCGGCGCGGCCTATCACTGCCTCAGCCTCACCCACCTGCGCATGGGCAGTCGCGGTATCCGTCAGGCCGCGCTCGGCGCCGAGCCGGCGCTGCGCGTCAACGTCCTGCCGCACCGCGCGCTCGGTGTCGAGTACCCGGCGGTGGCCAGCGAGCGCCTGCCGCTCAAGCCCGTCGGCCTGCTCGGCACCGATGCGAGCTTCGACGCCACCCGCGCCAATCTCGCCGAGGCCGCGGTGCTGCTCGCCCGTCTCGGCGAGGTCGAGACCGCGCTGCACCGACTGATGGAAGAGCAACGCAAGGCGCAGAAACGCGTCAACGCGCTCAAGTACAACATCATCCCCCGCTACCAGCGCACCATCCGCTTCATCCGCTCGGCGCTGGAAGAGGAAGAACGCAACGCCCTGTTCCAGGTGAAGCTGCTGCGCGAGAGACAGACGTAGCGGCCAGCGGCCGGGAGAATTGAACCGCAAAGACCCGAAGGGCGCGAAGACGATAGAAGAGGAAGGCGTTCAGACGTGTAGGCCGGGCAAAGCGCAGCGTGCCTTGCGGATTGGCTCCCAGCCGCCAGCCGCCAGTCACCAGTCATCAGTCACCAGTCACCAGTCACCAGTCACCAGTCACCAGTCACCAGTCACCAGTCACCAGTCACCAGTCACCAGTCACCAGTCACCAGTCATGGGTCTCACACTGGAGACTGAAGGTTTCTCGTTGGTGGCGCATTCGTCGGCCCGTAGGGTGGGATGCGTGACCGTGCGAAGAAGACGTTGAGGATCAGCGCCGAGGCCATCCGGTCACGCCCCCCATCCCGAACGATCGATGACCGGTCGGGCAAGGCGCGCCAGCCCTCCCCGCTGGAGGCTGAAGGCTGGCGGCTGAAGGCTGGTGCCTGGACGCTCCTGTTCGCCGCTCAAAGCTCCCGACCCAGTTCCACCATCCGGTCGAGCAGCGCGAACAGGGCCTGGTGGAGTCGGGCGTAGTGCTCGGGGGGCTGGGCGCGGATATGCTCGGGCGATTGCACGAAGGGGCCGGTCTCGGTGAGTTCGTCGGCGCAGTGGACGAGCAGCCGCTCGACGCCCTCGGTGGTCGCCTCCAGATGGCACTGCAGCCCCAGCACCCGGCTCTCGAAGAGAAAGCCCTGGTTGGCGCAGGCGGCGCTCGCGGCGAGCGGTTGCGCACCCTCGGGCAGGGCGAAAGTGTCGCCGTGCCAGTGGAAGACCTCGAATCCCTCGGGCAGCGCCGCGAACAGCCCCGAAGCGCGACCCTCGGCGCTGGGTTCGAGCGGGAACCAGCCGATCTCGCGCTCGGGGTTGCGACACACCCGCGCGCCCAGCGCGGCGGCGATCTGCTGGGCGCCGAGACAGATGCCGATCAGGGTCTTGTCGGCGCCGATGGCGCGCGAGATGAACGCGCGCTCGGTGGCGAGCCAGGGGTGGCGCTGCTCCTGATCGACCCCCATGGGGCCGCCCATCACCACCAGCCAGTCGATCTCGGCGAGCGCGGGCAGCGGCTCGCCGAGATCGAGCCGTACCACCTGAAGGGCATGGCCGCGCGCACGCACCCAGTCGCCGATCGCCCCCGGCCCTTCGAAGGGGACATGTTGCAGGACACAGACGCGCATCGGTGCATTCATCATCACGACCTCAACAACCCGAACCCTCGGAGAGCAGGTCGAGATCGTTCTGGATCATCGCCTTGGCGCGATAGAGCCCGATCAGCGTCTTGGCATCGGTGATGGTGGCGTCATGACACCAGTCGAGCGCCTGACTGAAGGGCAGCCAGTGGACCTCGATCAGCTCGCCGGGTTCGTGCGCGACCGGCTGGCTGGTGAGCCCGCGCGCCAGCCACAGATGGATGACCTCGGTGAACACCCCGGGCGAGGCGTGCATCGGCCCGAGATCGTTCCACTCCTCGGCCACCAGCCCGGCCTCCTCGGCCAGCTCGCGCACGGCGGTGCGCTGTGGCGTCTCGTCGGGATCGATGCGCCCGGCGGGCAGCTCCCACAGCCAGCCTCCGGCGGCGTGACGGAACTGGCGCAGCAGACAGACCCGGTCCTGGTCGTCGAGCGCGACCGTGGCCGCACCACCGGGGTGGCGGACGATCTCGAGCGCCACCTCGGCACCGTCCGGCAGCTCTACCTGCTCGCGGTTGACGTCGATCACCTTGCCGGCGTACAGGGTCTCGCAGTTGATGATTCGGGCTTCGGACATGGCAACCTCGTTTCGCTATCAATGCGTTGCGGGGCATCGCACGCAAGGGCCAAGCGCGCCTCCGGGCCGTCCGCTCCGGACCTTCCCCGCTGACGCACGGAGCATAACCGTAACCCGGCGGCACTGTCGCCCCGGCGCGTCGATTTGGTGGGCACTCGCGCCAGGTTCTAAACTACCGCACCCTGTCCACCCGATTCGACAAGCCGGATCGGAGCAATACCTGCGAGGAGCGACGGCTTGACCCAAGACCCAATCATCATCTCCATCACCTTCAGCATCTATTTCGTCATCGTGCTGCTGATCGGCTGGTACGCCTATCAGCGCACCCGCGATCTCTCCGACTTCATCCTCGGTGGCCGCCGACTCGGCAGCGGGGTCGCGGCGCTCAGCGCCAGCGCCTCGGACATGAGCGGCTGGCTGCTGCTCGGCCTGCCCGGCTTCGCCTATGCCTCCGGGCTCGAGTCGATCTGGCTCGCCGGCGGCCTGCTGTTCGGCACCTGGCTCAACTGGCTCGTGGTCGCCGCCCGACTGCGCGTGTTCAGCTTCGCCTACGGCAACGCACTGACGCTGCCCGAATACTTCGCCAATCGCTTCGCCGACGCCAGCGGTCTGCTGCGCGGCATCGCGGCGGTGTTCATCCTGCTGTTCTTCCTGATCTACACCGCCTCTGGCCTGGTCGCCGGCGGCAAGCTGTTCGAGTCGGTCTTCGGCCTGCCCTATGTCTGGGCCGTCGGCATCGCGGTGCTCTCGATCATCGTCTACACCGCCATCGGCGGCTTCCTCGCCGTCTCCTGGACCGACGTGATGCAGGGCCTGCTGATGGCCGTGGCGCTGATCGCAGTCCCCCTGCTCGCCGGCTCGCTGGCCGGCGGCAGCGACAGCGCGATCGATCAGCTCAACACCCTCAATCCCGAGCTGCTCGACCCCATGACCAAGATCGACGGCACCGCCATCGGCTGGATCGGCATCGTCTCGCTCGCCGCCTGGGGCCTCGGCTACTTCGGCCAGCCGCACGTGCTCGCGCGCTTCCAGGCGATCGCCTCGCCGCGCAAGGTCGCCACCGCACGCCGCATCGCCGTCACCTGGGTGGCGCTCACCCTGATCGGGGCCACCCTCACCGGGCTGGCCGGCATCATCACGCTCGATGCGCCGCTGCTCGACGACGCCCGCGAGACGGTGTTCATCGAGCTGGTCAACCTGTTGTTCCACCCGGTGATCGCCGGCATCCTGCTCGCAGCCATCCTCGCCGCGATCATGAGCACCGCCGACTCGCAGCTGCTGGTCAGCTCCTCGGCCTTCACCGAGGACGTCTACCGCACGCTGATGCGCCGCGAGGCCAGCGAGCGTGAGCTGGTGATGGTCGGGCGCGCGGCGGTGGTCAGCATCGCGCTGTTCGCCTTCGCCCTGGCGATGGACCCGGATGCCATGGTGCTCGATCTGGTCGCCTATGCCTGGGCCGGGTTCGGCGCCGCCTTCGGCGCGCCGCTGGTGCTCTCGCTCTACTGGCGACGGATGACGCGCCTGGGCGCGCTCGCCGGCATCATCGTCGGCGGTCTCACCGTGGTGGTGTGGAAGCAGCTCGACGGCGGCCTGTTCGCGCTCTACGAGATCGTCCCCGGCATGCTGTTCTCGGCCCTCGCGGTGGTGATCGTCAGTCTGTTCGATCGTCAGGGTCAGGCACACCTCGGCGAGCGCTTCGACGAGGTGCGCGAGCAGTTGCGTGTCGAGATGCGCGGCTGATTCCCGCCCCACGAGACGTGCAAGGCGTCTCGTCGGCGCCGCCCCGAACCCACCGGGGCGGCTGCCCAGCATCGACGATCGGCACCGCCAGCAGGGCGCACGCTCACCGGGGTGTTCATCTCCCCGTAACCGATCGTACATAGAATGAAACCCAACAGACCCCGACCCCAGGCGCCCGTGCCCCAGCGGCACGAGGGCCGCGCCAGTCGCTCCGATCCGAGCTCTTTCGCGACGCCGCGCCGACGCCGCGCCCATTGCACCCAGGACCCCCGAAGATGCCCACCATTCTTGTCATCGACGACGAACCGGATATCCGCGAAGTGATGCGCTTTGCGCTCGAGAGCGCGGAGTTCCGCGTGCTCGAGGCCGGTCATGCCGACGAGGCCCGCAAGCTGCTCGCCAGCGATCAACCCGACCTCATCCTGCTCGACTGGATGCTGCCCGGTCGCTCCGGTCTGGAGCTGGCCCAGCAACTCAAGCAGAACCCCAAGACCCGCGGTCTGCCGATCATCATGATCAGCGCCCGGGGCGAGGAGGAGGATCGCGTCAAGGGGCTCGACACCGGCGCCGACGACTACATCGCCAAGCCTTTCTCGCCGCGCGAGATGATCGCCCGCACCAAGGCGGTGCTGCGCCGCGCCAAGCCGAGCGAACCGGCCGACGAGATCGAGATCGGCGGACTGCGCATCGACAACATCGGCCATCGCGTCAGCGCCAATGGCCGCCCGGTGGAGGTCGCCCCCACCGAGTATCGTCTGCTGCACTTCTTCATGACCCACGCCGACCGCGCCTTCAGCCGCTCGCAGCTGCTCGATCAAGTCTGGGGCGATCAGGTCTACGTCGAGGAGCGCACCGTCGACGTCCATGTCCGACGACTGCGCAAGGCGCTGGAGCCGACCCGTCACGACGGCCTGTTGCAGACCGTGCGCGGCGTCGGCTACCGCTTCTCGGACAAGACCTGAGTCGACAGGCCCGAGCCCCGATGCGCCGTGCCCTGCTCTTCGAGCTTGCGCTCTTCGCCGTCCCCTCGGGCGGTGCCCTGATGCTGTGGCTCGGCGGCCTGGCGCCGGCCTGGAGCGTCCCGCTGGCGAGCGCCCCTGCACTCGGGCGCCACATCTTCCGTCTGGTCGACCTCAGCACCCTGATCCGCCGCCAGCACCGGCTCGCCCCGCCCTTCCCGCGCGGACTCTGGGGCGAGGTCTATCGCAACATCGCCCGCTACCAGCAGCGCGGGCGCAAGGGGCGCAAGCGCCAGATCCGCTTCACCCGTCGTTTCCGCGAGGCGGCCAACGCCGTCCCCGACGCCCTGGTGATCCTCGACAAGCACCACCGCATCGACTGGGCCAACCCCGCCGCCGCGCAGCTGCTCGACATCCACTGGCCGGAGCAGGACGGGCAGCACTTCCTCGATGTCTTCTGCCACCCCGAACTCGGCGACTTTCTCCACGACGGCGAATACCTGCGCCCGCTCGACATCGCCCCCACCCACAACCGCGCGCTGATGATCTCGCTGCGCATCGCCCCCTTCGGCGAACGCAAGCGCCAGCGTCTGGTGGTGGGGCGCGACATCACCAAGGTCTATCACCTCAACATGATCCGACGCGACTTCGTCGCCAATGCCTCGCACGAGCTGCGCACCCCGCTGACGGTGATCGGCGGCTTCGTCGAGAACCTGCTCGACGCCCCCAACACCCCCGAGCCCCACCGCCGCCCGCTGACCCTGATGCACAACCAGGCCGAGCGGATGCGCTCGATCATCGAGGATCTGCTCACCCTCTCGCGTCTGGAGATGCACGACAGCCCCGCCGACCAGCACAGCGTCGACGTCCCCGAGGAGCTGCGACTGATCCTCCAGGAGGCACAGGCCATCGGCGATGCCGGTCACCGACTCGACCCCCTGATCGACACCGGACTGCTGCTGCTCGGCAACCAACCCGAGCTGCGCAGCGCCTTCTCCAACCTCGTCTTCAACGCCATCAAGCACACCCCCGCCGGCACCCGCGTCCGCATCCGCTGGTGCCAGGACAAGGACGGCGCGACCTTCGTCGTCGATGACGACGGCCCCGGCATCGCCCCCGAGCACCTGCCCCGGCTCACCGAGCGCTTCTACCGCATCGACGCCGCGCGCTCGCGCCAGTCCGGCGGCACCGGGCTGGGACTGGCGATCGTCAAACACGTGCTCAACCGCCACGACGCCAGCCTCAACATCTCCAGCGAACTCGGCCAGGGCACCACCTTCGCCTGCCACTTCCCCGCCACCCGCACCCTGCGCCGCGACGCCCCCGCCCCCCACGTCGACACCACCCCACCCACTCCAAGCCGTTCGGCCAACGGCGAGGGTTGAGGCGACAGCCCATCTAACCGAAAGGCGCATCGAGATCGATGGGTCGTCTGGCATATCTCGATCGTCATCACCGCGACAGCTGCATCCAATCTGATGTCTCCGAGATCGGCCACCCAAACCGGCGCAACATCACGCGGCCCCTAAACCACAGCGACATTGGCGACGCCATCGGGCACACGAAGCGAACGGCGTACAATAAACCCGACGTCCAGGCTCGCGGCTCGGTCAACGGCAGATCACGACTCGATCGAGGCCCCGCCCTCCGACCCCGCAGTATCAGACCCCGCCCGATTATGCGAAGATCGGCGACAACCTTTTTGACCAACCATTCAAGCAATCCATGTCTTCGACCCTCGAATCCAGCCAACCCACCCCCACCTCTTCCGACGCCTGCGTGGTGCCGAGCGACCCGACGGCGGCGCCGGTGAGCGACCCGCGTCTCTGGCACCTCGGCACCCGCGTGGTGGCGATGCCGAGCGACACCAACGCCTATGGCGACATCTTCGGCGGCTGGCTGATGGCGCAGGCGGATCTGGCCGGGAGCACGGTGGCGATCCAGGTGGCGCAGGGTCGGGTGGCGACGGTGGCGGTCAAGGAGTTCCGCTTCCTCGCCCCGGTGCTGGTCGGTGATCTGGTCGATCTGTTCGCGCGGATGCAGCGTCTCGGCAACAGCTCGGTGACGGTCGAGGTACAGATCTGGGCACAGCGCGAGCCCGACCCGGCCAGTCGCCATCAGGTCGCTGCCGCGGCGATCACCTATGTCGCGGTGGACGACGATGGCCGACCGCGCCGGATCACGCCACCGCCGGCGCTGAGCGACTAGCGCCGCCCCGGGCGCACGCCCGGCCACCACACCTTGTCGCCCCACCCCGCAACACGAGGATTCGCACCATGTTCGAAGCAACCAAGGTCGGCCGCTCGGTGAGCAAGCAGGACTTCAAGGAGCAGCAGGCGCAGCTGCGCACCGATCTGCTGGCCGCGCAGCGCGAGCTGAAGGCAGCGCAGGTGCCGGTGGTGGTGCTGATCTCGGGGATCGAGGCGGCGGGCAAGGGCGAGGTGGTCAATCGGCTCAACGAGTGGCTCGACACCCGCGGGGTGCAGACCTTCGCCTTCTGGGACGAGTCCGACGAGGAGCGCGAACGTCCGCGCTACTGGCGTTTCTGGCGAGCGCTTCCGGGACGCGGCGAGATGGCGATTCTGTTCGGCGGCTGGTATCAGACGCCGATCGAGCACCGCTTCCGCGATCACTGCGGCGATGCCGAACTCGACGCCGAACTCAACCGCATCGTCGACTTCGAGCGGATGCTGATCCAGGACGGCACGCTGATCGTGAAGTTCTGGTTCCACATGTCGGAGTCCGACCAGAAGGCGCGGCTCAAGGAGCTTTCGCGCGACGACAAGAGCCGCTGGAAGATGCTCCCGGACAAGAGCAAGTTCTCCGAGCAGTACGCCGCCTTCGAGGAGGTCGCCGAGCGGGTGATCATGCACACCGATCGCGGCGTCTCGCCCTGGTACCTGATCGAGGCCGGCAACCGCCGCTATCGCGATCTCACCGTCGGCAAGACCCTGCTCCATGCGATGCGCTCGCGCCTGGCCGCCGCCGGGCCCGCCGACGAGCAGGTCTCGGGCATCGGCAGCCCGGAGCTGCCGGTCGGCGAGCAGGCACGGATCACCCTGCTCGATCAACTCGATCTCTCGCTCGCGCTCGAGCGCGATCCCTACAAGGCCGAACTCAAGCGGCTGCAGAACGAGATCAACGAGCTGGCCTGGCGCGCCTACAGTCAGAAGCGCTCGACGGTGCTGGTGTTCGAGGGGGTGGACGCCGGCGGCAAGGGCGGTGCCATCCGTCGCATCACCAACGCCATCGACGCCCGGCTCTATCGCGCCATCCCGGTGGCGGCACCGAGCGACGAGGAGAAGGCGCACCACTATCTGTGGCGCTTCTGGCGCCAGATCCCGCGCGCCGGCCATATCACCCTCTACGACCGCTCCTGGTACGGGCGGGTGCTGGTCGAGCGCGTCGAGGGCTTTGCCACCGACGCCGAGTGGCGCCGCGCCTACTCCGAGATCAACCGCTTCGAGGAGCAGCTGGTCGACAGCGGGGTGATCCTGCTGAAGTTCTGGCTGCACATCAGCCAGGACGAGCAGCTCAAGCGCTTCAAGGACCGCGAGAACGTCCCCTACAAGCGCTACAAGATCACCGACGAGGACTGGCGCAACCGTGAGAAGTGGCCGCAGTACAAGGAGGCGATCAACGAGATGGTGGTGCGCACCAGCACTCGCCACGCCGCCTGGACCCTGGTCGAGGGCAACGACAAACCCTATGCCCGGGTCAAGGTGCTGCGCACCATCTGCGCGGCCCTGACCGAGGCGCTCGAGGGCGAGCAGCCACCGCCGGCGGGTTATCTGCCCTGCGGCGAGCGTCGCCCGCAGCCAGCCGAGGGCGCAACCGCGGGCAAGAAGGGCAAGTGAGGACTCAGCCGGGCAGGTCGAACAGACGCAGTGCGTTGTCGCGGGTCAGTGCGGCGATCGCCTCCGGGGTCGAGCCGCGCACCTCGGCCAGGCACTCGGCCACGTGGGCGACCCAGGCCGGCTGGTTGGACTTGCCGCGATGCGGCACCGGAGCGAGATAGGGGGCGTCGGTCTCGATCAGCAGGCGCTCGTCCGGGACCTGGCGGGCGACCTCGCGCAGCTCGGCGGCGTTCTTGAAGGTGACGATCCCGGAAAAGCCGATGTGGAAGCCGAGTTCGAGGGCGCGGCGTGCCGTCTCCCAGTCCTCGGTGAAGCAGTGCACCACGCCGCCGACCTCGCCCGCGCCCGCCTGCTCCAGGATTTGCAGGGTATCGGCGCGGGCCTGACGGGTGTGGATCACCAGCGGCTTGGCGCAGGCGCGCGCGGCGGCGATGTGGGTGCGGAAACGGCGCTGCTGGCGCTCGGCGTCTTCGGCGCCACGATAGTAATCGAGCCCGGTCTCGCCGATGGCGCGCACCCGCGGATCGTCGGCGAGCGCGAGCAGGCGCGCCACGTCGGGGTCCTCGCCCTCGTTCTCGTTGGGGTGGACGCCGACCGAGCAGAAAACCTCGGGATAGGGCTCGATCAGCGCGCGCATCGCCGAATAGTGCTCCAGGTCGATGCCGATGCTCATCAGGTGGGTGACGCCCGCGGCGCGGGTCGCCGCGATCAGCGCGGCGAAATCGCCGCCATGAGGGGTGAGGTCCACCCGATCGAGGTGGCAGTGTGAATCAACCAGCATCAAAAACAGCCTACATGGTGTGGGTGGGACGCTCGGAGTTGAGCATGCCCGCCAGATAGTCTTCGATCTTGCGCCGCGCCGCGCCCTTGTCCTGATCGCTGAACTGCACCCCGACGCCGACCGAGCGGTTGCCCTCGGCGCCGGGCGGGGTGATCCACACCACCCGACCGGCCACCGGGATGCGGTCGGTCTCCTCCATCAGCTGCAGCAACAGAAAGATCTCGTCGTCGAGCTGATAACGCTTGGTGGTGGGGATGAACAACCCGCCGTTCTTGATGTAGGGCATGTAGGAGGCGTAGAGCGCGCTCTTGTCGCGGATGGCGAAGTTGAGGATACGCTGCTGGCCACCCAGCGCGCCCAGCGAGTTGGTCGGTGAACTCATCGATCGGGATCCTCGGGTGTGGATGCGTGCGGACGCCACGCGAGATCACGCCGACGCGGCTCGACCGGATACGGCCAGCTCACGCCATTCGATGGCCAGCGACTCCAGCAGCAGCTGGACGTTGACGCTGCCCTCGCACTGGGTGCGGGCCTCGAGCACTCGCCTGAAGAAGCGATGCGCGGCCACCGGATCGAGCCGTGAGGCGAGCGCAGCGAGCGCCTCGCGCTGATCGGGGTTGTCGAGCCGGGGCGGCGTCGCGCTCGCACCCAGCCGCAGCAGATCGCAGAGCCAGCCGGCCATCCACTCCAAGAGTAACGCGGCGCCGAGCTTGTTCCAAGCCGCCGCCTCTGCGAGCGGCGCGCGCTCCCCCCGGGCCAGGGCGATGAACCCCTGGAGCCGCTGCGCGCGCGCCTCCAGGCGCTCGGGGTCGAGCCGGTCGAGCGCGGCCAGCGGCGCGCCGTGGGCCAGACGCAACGCCAGCGCGGCCTGCTCATCGGGCAGACGACCACGCAGCCAGGCGAGCGCCTCGGCCTCCGCAGGCAACGCGATACGCAGTTGCTGACAGCGGCTGCGGATGGGCGCCGGCAGCCGCTCCGGGTGCTCGGCGACCAAACACAGCAGGGTGCGCCCGACCGGCTCCTCCAGGGTCTTGAGGAGCGCGTTGGCCGCCGCGGCGTTGAGATGATCGGCAGGATCGATCAGCACTACCCGCCGTTCGACGCGGCTCGGGGTCAGCGCCTCGCCGGCGCAGAGAGTACGGATCGCGGCGATCGGGATGTCACCGGACTTGCTCTCGGGGTCGGGACCGACACGCACCAGATCCGGATGATTGCCGGCGGCGAGCAGCACACACTCCGCACAGCGCCCGCAGGCCTGTCCTTCGGCGTCGGGCGCGGCGCAGAGCAGCGCGCGGGCAAAGCGTTCGAGCAGAGCACGCTTGCCGACCCCGGCCGGTCCGCTCAGCAGCAGCGCGTGCGGCAGCCGATCGGCGGCGCGCGCCTGCAGCAGCCGCGCCCAGGGCACGGCGAGCCAGGGCGGCAGTCGATCGCGCACCTGGCTCATCGTCCGGCCCCGAGCGTCTCGTGCAGCTCCACGGCGAGACGCTCGATCTCGGCGCTGACCGACGCCAGCGGCGCGGCGGCATCGATCACCCGATAACGCTCCGGCATGGTCGCCGCTCGTGTCAGATAGACCGAGCGCACGGCCTCGAAGAAACGCAGAGTCTCGCGCTCGAAGCGATCGGCCGCACCGGCACGGGCGCGGGCACGCGCCAGTCCCTGCGCCGGCGGCAGATCGAACACCAGGGTCAGATCGGGGCGCAGCGCACCCTGCACCAGCCGCTCGAGGGTGGCGATGGGGGCGACGTCGAGCCCGCGACCACCGCCCTGATAGGCGTAGGTGGCGTCGGTGAAGCGATCGCAGATCACCCACACCCCGGCCTCGAGGGCCGGGCGAATGGTCTTGTCGAGATGTTCAGCGCGGGCGGCGAACATCAGCAGCAGCTCGGCGCTCTCGCACATGGCGCCGTGCTCGGGGTCGAGCAACAGTTCGCGGATGTGCTCGGCGATCGGCGCCCCACCCGGCTCACGGGTGGTGATGACGCGCCGCCCCTGGGCACGCAGCGCCCCGGCGAGACGCTCGACCTGGGTGCTCTTGCCCGCGCCCTCGATGCCCTCGAGGGTGATGAAACGGCCAGCTTCGGTTGGTGCAGACATCTATTTTCCCAGGATATAGCGACGCACCGCGCGCTTGTGCTCGGCATAGGTGGCCGAGAACTTGTGGGTGCCGTCGCCCTTGGAGACGAAGAACAGGGCGTCGCCGTCGGCCGGGTGCAACACCGCATGGATGGTGCCGCGACCGGGCAACGAGATCGGCGTCGGCGGCAGGCCGTCGATCACATAGGTGTTGTAGGCGGTCGCCTCGCGCAGGTCGGAGCGGCGGATGTCGCCCTCATAGCGCTCACCCATGCCGTAGATGACGGTCGGATCGGTCTGCAGCCGCATCCCCATGCGCAGCCGTCGCACGAAGACCCCGGCGATCTTGGCCCGCTCATGGGTCGCGGCGGTCTCCTTCTCGACGATGGAGGCGAGGATCAGCGCCTCGTAGGGGGTCTCGACGGGCAGGTTCTCGGCGCGACCGGCCCACTCCTCGGCGAGCACCAGCTTCATCCGCTGCATCGCACGACGCAGGACGTCGATCCCGGTGGTGCCGCGGGGGAAGGCATAGGTGTCGGGGAAGAAGCGCCCCTCCGGGTGCTCGCCGGGATGGCCGAGCCGGGCCATCAGCTCGGCGTCGCTGAGCGCGGCCAGCCCCTCGCCGCCGAAGTGCGGATGGGCGTCGATCGCCTCGACCGCACGACGGAAGGTCCAGCCATTGACCAGGGTGATCGGATACTGGACCACCTTGCCGCGCACCAGGTGATCGAGCACCTCGACCGGTGTCATCGCTGCGGTGAGGGTGTACTCGCCGGCCTTGATGCGTGCCTGGTCGCCACGCCGGTAGGCCAACGCGATGAAGTAGTAAGGATGCGGGATGGCGCCGCGCTCGGTCAGTCGCTCGGCGATCTGGCCGAGCGAGCTGCCGACCGGGATGTCGAAGACGATGGATTCGCGATCGAGTGCGATCGGCGTCTTCTCGAAACGCTGGTAGTCGACCCAGACCCCGGCGCCGAGCGCGCCCAGGGCGATGAGCAGGATCAGGAGGATTCGCAGCAGGGTCATTCGATGAGTCGTCATCCAGGCGTGTGCGCGGCGGCCCGCACCGCGTGCAAGAGATCCCAGGGCTGATCGTCGAGGTCGAGGCACCGTGCCTCGAGCCTGGCCACCGGCCAGACACCGATCACCGCGTTGGTGAGAAAGAGCGCGCGGGCGCGCTCGAGGTCATCGACACACAGGCGTCGCACCGCGCAGCCGATGCCGGCCTCGGCAGCCAGCTCGCGCGCCAGTTCGCGCACCGTGCCGATGATACCGGCCTGATCGAGCGCCGGGGTGTAGAGCCGCACGCCGTCCCACAGGAACAGGTTGCTCATGGTGCCCCCGCAGATGGCGCCGTCCGGGGTCTGCATCAAGCCCTCGGCGATGGCGCCATCGTCCCACTCGCGCCGTGCCAGCACCGCATCGAGCCGGTTGAGGTGCTTGAGCCCGGCCAGCGCCGGATTCACCGAGACCGGCGTGCGACAGTAGCGCACCGCCACGCCCCGTCGCCACTCCGGCGCTGCCGGACGTGGATAGAGCAGCAGGATGCGCCGGGGTTCGGGCCGCGCCGGCGGTCGATAGCCACGTCCACCGCTGCCGCGCGTGAGCACCAGCTTGAGCACTCCCTCCTCGACGCCATCGAGCAACGTCGCGAGTTCGGATTCGAGCTGAACGGTAGATGGACACGGGATCCCCAGGCGCGCGCAACCATGCGCGAGTCGGGCGAGATGACGCAACCACTGACAGGGCCGGCCGGCACGCACCAGCAAGGTCTCGAACAGACCGTCACCATAATGCAGCGCGCGATCGGTGATCGTCAGATCGGACAGCGGACAGCCGTCGAGCAGCACCCGCAGCGGAGCACCCGGGGCGGTACGAAGCGATGCTGGGGAAGCGCTGGAATCGCTCAACACACGACTCCTGGAGGGGCGGGAGGACGCCACCGGGAGCGCGGCGCGAGAAACGCCGGTCCCGGTGGGTACGCGGGATCAGACCCGACGGAACACCAGAGAACCGTTGGTGCCGCCGAAGCCGAAGGAGTTCGACATCACTATGTCGAGCTTCGAGTCACGCGCGGTGTTGGGCACGTAGTCGAGATCGCAGTCGGGGTCCGGGGTGGTGTAGTTGATGGTTGGCGGCGCGACCTGATCGCGCAGCGCGAGCACCGAGAACACCGCCTCGGCGCCACCGGCGGCGCCCAGCATGTGACCGGTCATCGACTTGGTGGAGCTGACCATGGTCTTGTAGGCATGGTCGCCGAACGCGCGCTTGACCGCAGTGGTCTCGGCGATGTCGCCGGCCACGGTCGAGGTGCCGTGGGCGTTGATGTAATCGACCTCTTCCGGGCTGATGCCGGCATCGTTGAGCGCCATCAGCATGCAGTCGGCGGCGCCCGAGCCATCGGTCGAAGGGGCCGTCATGTGGTAAGCGTCGGAGTTCATGCCGACGCCGACCAGCTCGGCGTAGATGTGCGCGCCACGCGCCTTGGCCCGCTCGTAGTCCTCGAGCACCACCACACCGGCACCGTCGCTGAGCACGAAGCCGTCGCGCTCCTTGTCGAACGGACGGCTGGCGCCGACCGGATCGTCATTGCGGGTGGACAGCGCGCGCGCTGCGGCGAAGCCGCCGAGCCCGACCGGCGAGGTCGCCATCTCGGCGCCACCGGCGAGCATCACGTCGACATAGCCGTGACGGATCATCAGCGCGGCCTCACCGATATTGTGGGTACCGGTCGCGCAGGCCGAGACGATCGAGTAGTTCGGACCCTTGAGGCCGAATTTGATCGAGAGGTTACCGGCCACCATGTTGACGATGTTGGCCGGCACGAAGAAGGGAGAAATCCGACGCGGCCCCTTGGAGCGATAGGCCTCGTAGTTGTTCTCGATACCGGTGATGCCACCGATGCCGGAGCCGACGGCGACGCCGATGCGACGGCAGTTCGACTCATCGACCTCCAGTCCTGCGTCGGCGATGGCCTGAGAGCCCGCCGCGACGCCATAATGGATGAACTTGTCCATCTTCTTGGCGTCTTTCTCAGGGACGTATTCGCTCGGATCAAAGCCGTAGATCGGCCCACCGAAGCGGCTGCTGAACGGTTCGATGTCGAAGTGGGTGATCGGTTGGATCCCACTCCTGCCGGCAAGGATGCTGTCCCAAGCGGACTTGACGTTCAGACCAACTGGCGCCACCAGACCCAACCCAGTGACAACTACCCTTCTGCCTGCCATTGCTTACCTCTTCTCGTTCAGTACACCACGATTCGGCGGATCGAGCCGCGTGCGGCGTCCGTCTCCGACGGACGACTGCGCGCGGACAGCAACCCTGCCTCAGGCCTGGTGCTCGTTGATGTAGTTGATGGCCTGCTGGACCGTGGTGATCTTCTCAGCGTCTTCGTCAGGAATCTCGGTCTCGAACTCTTCCTCGAGAGCCATGACCAGTTCCACGGTGTCGAGGGAGTCCGCGCCCAGATCGTCGACGAAGGACGCCTCGGCGGTCACTTCTTCCTCTTTGACACCCAGTTGCTCGACGACGATTTTGCGAACTCGATCTTCAACGCTGCTCATAATGAAAGATTCCTCCGGAATGAATAAAGTGGCCCTCGCTGAGCCAGCCCGTATTCTAGTGACAAACGAGGGTCGATGAAAGCCAATAAATAGCCTTAGGTAAAAACCCTAACTGATTGATATAAGTCATTTATATCAATCAATGAAAAGGTTTTCACGCCATGTGCATGCCACCGTTGACATGCAGCGTCTCGCCAGTGACATAGGCCCCGCCGGGAGAGGCGAGGAAGGTCACGGCAGCGGCGATCTCCTCGGGGGCACCGAGTCGACCGAGCGGGATGGAGCCGAGCAGCGCCTCGCGCTGGGCATCGGGCAACACCCGGGTCATGTCGGTGTCGATGAAACCCGGGGCGACACAGTTGACGGTGATGCCACGCGCGCCGACCTCGCGGGCGAGCGACTTGGTAAAGCCCATCATCCCAGCCTTGGCCGCGGCATAGTTGGTCTGACCGGCGTTACCGCTGGCACCCACCACCGAGGCGATGTTGATGATGCGGCCCTTGCGCGCCTTGGTCATCGGACGGAGGCAGGCCTTGACCAGACGATAGATCGAGGTGAGGTTGGTCTCGATGACCGAATCCCATTCGTCATCCTTCATCCGCATCAGCAGGTTGTCGCGGGTGATCCCGGCATTGTTGACCAGGATGCTGGGCGCACCGAGACGTTCGGTGAGCGTCGCCAGGGCGCTGCTGATCGACTCCGCATCGGAGACGTTGAGTACCAGACCGATGCCTTGATGGCCGGCGTCCTTGAACGCCTGCTCGATCGCCGCAGCGCCGGCTTCGCTGGTCGCGGTGCCGGCCACTGCTGCACCCTGCTCGGCCAGCGCCATGGCGATGGCACGACCGATTCCACGCGAGGCGCCCGTAACGAGCGCGATTTCACCCTTAAGCATTGGCAGTCGCCTCCAGTGCCGCATCGAGGGTCTTCGGGTCGAAGACCGGCAGCGTCGTCATGTTCCTGTCGATACGCTTGCAGAGTCCGGCCAGCACCTTGCCCGGGCCCGACTCGATGGCCGCCGGCACCCCGTCGCCGGCGATCTTGCGTACCGTCTCGACCCAGCGTACCGGGCGATAGAGCTGCCGCACCAGGAGATCGCGCAACTCGGCGACATCGCCTGCAGCGGCAACGTTGACGTTGTGCAGCACCGGCACCTGGGGCAGCGAGAGATCGAGTTCGGCGAGACGCTCGGCGAGCTGCTCGGCGGCCGGACGCATCAGCGCACAGTGCGAGGGCACGCTCACCGGCAGCTGGACCGCACGCTTGGCGCCGGCGGTCTTGGCCGCCTCGACCGCGCGCGCGACCGCAGCGCTGGCGCCAGCGATGACCACTTGTCCGGGGGAGTTGAAGTTGACCGCCTCGAGCACCTCGCCGCTGGCCTGCTCGGCACAGAGCGCAATCACGGTGTCGTCGTCGAGCCCGAGCAGCGCGGCCATCGAGCCTTCGCCCGGCGGCACCGCCGCCTGCATCAGCCGCCCACGCTCGGCGGCCAGGCGGACGCCGTCGGCAAAGCCCAGCGCCTCGGCAGCGACCAGGGCGCTGTATTCGCCCAGCGAGTGCCCGGCCATCACCGTGGCGGGAGCGCCACCGGCCTGACGCCACACCCGCCACACGGCGATACCGGCGGCGAGCATGGCGGGCTGGGTGTTCTCGGTGCGGTTGAGCGCGTCCTCTGGACCGCTGTTCACCAGTTGCCAGAGGTCCTGACCGAGGGCGTCAGAGGCCTCCTCGAAGGTCTGGCGAACGCTGGGATAGGTCGCGGCGAGGGCATCGAGCATGCCGAGCGCCTGCGACCCCTGACCGGGAAAGAAAACGGCGAGTTGTTGTGGCATCGCAATACAGGAAGATCAAGAGGGAAATCAGTAACGGACCAGGACCGAACCCCAGGTGAAACCGCCTCCGAAGGCCTCCATCAGCAGCGTCTCGCCACGACGGATACGCCCATCGCGTACCGCCTGATCGAGTGCCAGCGGAATGGAAGCCGAGGAGGTGTTGCCGTGTTCGGCAACGGTCACCACCACTCGCTCCATCGGCAGATCGAGCTTGCGTGCGGTCGCCTGGATGATGCGGATATTGGCCTGATGGGGAATCAGCCAGTCGATGTCCGACTTGGTGAGGCCTGCGGCCTCGAGGGTCTCCTCGACGATGCGCCCGAGGGTGGTGACGGCGATGCGGAACACCTCGTTGCCCTTCATCTGGACGAAGCGGGCGTCGGGGTGGCCGTTACCGATCCCACCGGGGACCTGCAGCAGGTCCTTGTAGGCGCCATCGGCGTGAAGATGGGTGGAAAGGATGCCAGGCTCGTCGGCGGCCTCGAGCACCACCGCACCCGCACCGTCACCGAACAGCACACAGGTGGTGCGGTCGTTCCAGTCGAGGATGCGCGAGAAGGTCTCGGCGCCGACCACCAGCGCGCGCTTGGCCGCGCCGGTGCGAATGAATTTGTCGGCCACGTCCATTGCATAGACGAAGCCGGCGCACACGGCCTGCAGATCGAAGGCCGGACAGCCGTGCACATCGAGCCGCCGCTGCAGCAGGGTCGCGGTGCTCGGGAAGAACTGATCGGGGGTCGTGGTCGCCACCAGGATCAGGTCGAGGTCGGAGGCGGTGATGCCGGCCGCCTCCAGCGCCCTGCGCGCGGCCTGCTCAGCCAGATCGCAACAGCACTCACCCTCGCTGACCAGGTGACGTTTTTCGATTCCCGTGCGTTCCCGGATCCAGGAGTCCGAGGTATCGACGACAGCCTCGAGATCTGCGTTGGTCATGACGCGGGCCGGCAGATAGCTCCCGGTCCCGAGAATGCGGGAATACTTCATCAGGCGGTTTCCCTGTACTGTCCACTGCCCTCGAGCTGACGCCCGACCTGTTCGCCGATCCGCTTGGGGATATCCTCGCGGATCTCCTTCTCGGCGATGTAGATCGCGTTCTCGAAGGCGAATGCGTCGGCGCCACCATGGCTCTTGACCACGATGCCGCGCAGACCGAGCAGGCTGGCACCGTTGTAGCGACGTGGATCGATGTCACCGCTGAAGCGCTTGAGGATCGGCATCGCCGCCAGTCCGGCGAGCTGGGTGAACCAGTTGCGCTTGAACTGCTTACGCAGCGAATGACGCACGAACTTGGCCACGCCCTCGCTCGACTTGAGCGCAACGTTGCCGATGAAACCATCGCAGACGACCACGTCGACGTCATCGAGATAGATGCCGTCACCCTCGACATAGCCAACGTAGTTGAGGCTACTGTTGAGCAACAGCTCGTGAGCCTGCTTGACCTGCTCGTTGCCCTTGATCTCTTCCTGGCCGATGTTGAGCAGCGCCACCTTGGGGCGGTCGATGCCATCGACCACGCTCGCCAGCTCGCTGCCCATGACGGCGAACTGGAACAGGTGAGCGCCGGAGCAATCGACATTGGCCCCGAGATCGAGCATGTGGGTATGGCCGTGCAGCGAGGGCACCGTGGTGCTGATCGCCGGCCGATCGATACTCGGCAGGGTCTTGAGGACGAAGCGCGCGGTCGCCATCAGTGCCCCGGTGTTGCCGGCACTGACACAGGCGTCGGCCTCGCCGTCGCGAACCAGGTCGATGGCCACGCGCATCGACGAGTCTTTTTTGTTGCGCAGCGCCCGCGACGGCAGTTCGTCCATCGCCACCTCCTGGGAGGTGTGATGGATACGCAGACGCTCACGACTGGCCTTGCCGATACAGGCGTCGAGCCGCTGCTCGTCACCGACCAGGATCAGGTTGGCGTGGGGGTTGTCCGCGAGGTACTTGAGCGCCGCCGGGATCACCACGCTCGGCCCGTGATCGCCACCCATGGCGTCCAGGGCAATGGTACAAGGCTGTGCCTTCATTGCTCGACTCATGCGTCGCGACCCCGATGATCCGAAACGAACTCGACGGATCACTCAGACTTGTCCACAACCTTGCGGCCGCGATAGAAACCGTCGGCCGAGACGTGATGACGACGATGGGTCTCGCCGCTCGAGGGCTCGACCGAGAGCGTCGGCTTGCTCAGGGCGTCGTGGGAGCGACGCATGCCGCGCTTGGAAGGGGTCTTGCGATTCTGCTGAACTGCCATTGTTATCTCCAGGTACGGATCTGACGCCTCGTTGGCACGAGACGTCGCGTTGATCGAAATTGCGAAACCATCAGCCCTCGTCGTCGCGCCCGCGCGACTTCAGACTCGCCAGAATCGCGAACGGGTTGTCCCGCTCCGGCGGCGTCTCCAACAACGGCTCGGACTCGGCCAGCGAGGCATCGGTAGAAACCGGCGCCTCACACTCACCGGGCGCATGACGCGGCACCGCCGGGATCGCGAGCAGCAGCTCGTCCTCGATCCAGTCAAGCGGCTGCACCGGCTCGTCGTCTTCGACCAGCACCGGGTCGAGTGTCTCGTCGAGCTGCTCGGCCTGCTGCTCGCTGCGCACCAGCGCCAACCTCAAGGGCGCGCTCACCGCAACGGCGACCTCGCCGAGACAGCGCTGACAGGGCAGCCGCAACACCGCATCGACGTCCCCGAAGACACGCACGCGCCCCCGGGGATCACGCTCGAAGGCGAGACGGTAACAGACCTCGGCCTGGCCCTGCGCAAGCGGGGCGAGACCGAGGACGGCTTCGGCAAGCCTCGGCAGCCGCGCAAGCTCGATCGTGCCGGTGAAGACACGCGCGGCCTGCGCGGCACGCCATGGGTCCAGTCGCTCAGGTAACGACGCTGACATAAGCTAATCAAATTAACCCAGTTTTGCCGATTTCGTCAACTTCAACGAATCAACCACCGCCCACCAACGCGAGCAGGATACCGGCGGCCACCGCCGAGCCGATAACACCGGCCACGTTCGGTCCCATCGCATGCATCAGCAGGAAGTTGTGATGATCCGACTCGAGACCGACCTTGTTGACCACGCGGGCGGCCATCGGCACCGCCGAGACGCCGGCGGCGCCGATCAGCGGATTGACCTTGCCACCGGTGACCTTGCACATGACCTTGCCCATGATCACGCCGGTGGCGGTACCGATGCAGAAGGCCAGCGCGCCGAGCAACAGGATGCCGAGCGTCTGCACGTTGAGGAACATCTCAGCCGAGAGCTTGGAGCCGACGGCCAGGCCCAACATGATGGTGACCACGTTGATGATCTCGTTCTGCGCGGCGCGACTGAGGCGATCGACCACACCCGATTCACGCAGCAGGTTACCGAACATCAGCATGCCCATCAGCGGCGCGGCCGAGGGCAGCAGGGTCACGCACAGCACCAGCACCGCGAACGGGAAGAGGATGCGCTCGAGCTTGGAGACGTGACGCAGCTGCTCCATCTTGATCTGACGCTCGGACTCGCTGGTCAGCGCGCGCATGATCGGCGGCTGGATCAGCGGCACCAGGGCCATGTAGGAGTAAGCCGCCACGGCGATGGCGCCGAGCAGATCGGGCGAGAGGCGCGAGGCGAGGAAGATCGCCGTCGGACCGTCGGCGCCACCGATGATCGCGATCGAGGCGGCATCGGCCATGCTGAAGTCGAACCCGGGGATCAGGTTCAGCGTCAGCGCCCCGAGCAGGGTGGCGAAGATGCCGAACTGCGCCGCAGCACCCAACAGCAGGGTCGAAGGCCGCGCGATCAGCGCGCCGAAATCGGTCAGCGCGCCAACCCCCATGAAGATCAGCAGCGGGAAGATCCCGGTCTCGATGCCGACATGGTAGATCATGCCGACCATGCCGTCGGGACCACCGATCCCGGCCACCGGCGTGTTACAGAGGATGGCACCGAAGCCGATCGGCAGCAGCAGCAGCGGCTCGAACTTCTTGGCGATCGCCAGATAGATCAGCAGACCGCCGACGCCGATCATCAGCGCTTGGCCCCAGGTGAAATTGGCCAGTCCGGTGGACTGCCACAGTAGCAACAACTTTTCCATGGATCCGCGCTCAGCTCAGGGTCAGCAGGGCCTGACCGACCTGCACCGCATCACCCTCGGAGGCGCAGACCGCAGCCACGGTACCACCCTCGGGCGAGCGGACCTCGGTCTCCATCTTCATCGCCTCGAGAATCATTACCACGTCGCCAGAGGTGATCTGGTCGCCCGGCTTGACCAACACCTTAAACACAGTACCAGCCAGCGGCGCGGGAACCTCGCTCGCAGCACCCGCAGCGGGCGCCGGCGCAGCAGCCGGGGCGGCACCTGCCGCCGGGGCAATCATCTCGACCGCGCCCTCGGGCGAGACCCGGACGTTGTAAGCGTGACCATCGACCTCGACGCGATAGGCCTCGGCCATCGCGGTAGCGGCTGCGGCAGGCGCGGCCTTGTCGGCGGCGGCCGGTGCCTCGGTCCAGGGTGCCGGCTCGAAGGCCGAGGGGTTGTCGCGGTTCTCGATGAACTTGAGCCCGACCTGAGGGAAGAGCGCGTAGGTGAGCACATCGTCGACCACCGCCTCGGCGAGGTTCAGCGAACGCTCCTCGGCGATCTCCTGGAGCTGCGCGGTCAGCGACTCCATCTCCGGGGCGAGGTTGTCAGCCGGGCGGCAGGTGATCGGGCTCTGGCCCTCTTCCAGCACGCGCTGCTGCAGCTCGCTGTCGACCGGAGCCGGCGTCGCGCCGTATTCACCACGCAGCACACCGGCGGTCTCGGCGGTGATGCTCTTGTAGCGCTCACCCATCAGCACGTTGAGCACGGCCTGGCTGCCGACGATCTGCGAAGTTGGAGTGACCAGCGGGATAAAACCGAGGTCCTCGCGCACCTTGGGGATCTCGACCAGCACCTCGTCGAGGCGATCGCTCGCACCCTGCTCGCGCAGCTGGTTTTCCATGTTGGTGAGCATGCCACCGGGCACCTGGGCGACCAGGATGCGCGAGTCGACGCCCTTGAGCGCGCCCTCGAACTTAGCGTACTTCTTGCGCACGTCACGGAAGTAGGCGGCGATCTCCTCGAGCAGGTTGAGGTCCAGCCCGGTGGCGCGATCGCCGTCCTCGAAGATGGCGACCACCGACTCGGTCGGCGAGTGGCCGTAGGTCATGCTCATCGAGGAGACGGCGGAATCGACCATGTCGATGCCGGCCTCGACCGCCTTGACGATGGTGCTGGTACTCATGCCGGTGGTGGCATGGCTCTGCATCGCGATCGGAATCGAGCAGCTCTCCTTGAGGCGAGTGACCAGCTGCTCGGCGACATAGGGCTTGAGCAGGCCGGCCATGTCCTTGATGCAGATCGAGTGGCACCCCATATCCTCGAGACGGCGCCCCATGTCGACCCAGTAGTCGAGGTCGTGTACCGGGCTCACGGTGTAGGACATGGTGCCCTGAGCGTGCTTGTCGGTGGCGAGAACGGCCTTGATTGCAGCCTCGAGGTTGCGCAGGTCGTTCATCGCGTCGAACACGCGGAAGACATCGATACCGTTGGTCGCGGCACGCTCGACGAAGGACTCGACCACATCATCGGCGTAATGCCGATAACCGAGCAGGTTCTGGCCGCGCAGCAGCATCTGCTGCGGAGTATTCGGCATCGCCGCCTTGAGCTGACGCAGACGGTCCCACGGGTCCTCGCCCAGGTAACGGATGCAGGCGTCGAAGGTCGCCCCGCCCCAGCTTTCCATGGACCAGTAGCCCACCTGATCGAGCTTGGGCGCGATCGGCAGCATGTCTTCAAGACGCAGCCGAGTAGCGAGCAGGGACTGATGGGCGTCGCGCAGGACGACCTCGGTGATACCGAGCGGCTTGGGATCGTTCATGGTGAAGGTTCGATTTCGAAGTTCGCGATCAGGGGCGCCGCCGGTCAGGCGGGTACACCCCCCGACGACGCCTCGGTTACAGACGGACCCCTGGGTGTCAGGTCCGACGTCGCTTCCGGTACTGGACGACGGCAGCGGTGATCGCCGCAGTCAGGCGACGGTCGGTGACGGCGCCAGCACCTTGAGGGAAGGCGGGCCGCGCCTCGGGCGCGGTCTCCTCGGGCGCCCAGCGGCGCACGGCGGCGGCCACCAGGCGGAGCACGCCGATGAGCAGGATCAGAAAGGCGACCACGATGGTCATCCCGACGCCCATCAGCTGAAGGCCTTCGAGGAAGAGTTCGGAAAAGGAGATTTCGGTCATGACGATAGCCCTCAGACGTCAAACGGATGACGTCGGATCAGGGTCTGCACGCGATCAGGACCCGTCGAGACCAGGTCGACCGGCAGACCGCTGAGCTGTTCAATGGTTTCGATATAGCGTCGCGCGTTCTCGGGCAACGCCTCGTAGCTCTCGGCACCCACGGTCGAGTCACTCCAACCGGGTAGATCGAGATAGCGCGGGGTGCAACGAGCCATCGCCTCGCTGCCCACCGGCGGCGTCTCGAGCAGCTCGCCGTCGAGTTCGTAGCCGGTGCAGATCCGCACCCGCTCCATGCCATCGAGCACGTCGAGCTTGGTGATGCAGATACCGGTGACGCTGTTGATCGCGAAGGAGCGCTTGAGCGCGACCATGTCGAGCCAGCCACAGCGACGCTTGCGCCCGGTGGTGGCGCCGAACTCCGCGCCCTTCACCCCGAGGTGGTTGCCGTCGTCGTCGAACAGCTCCGAGGGGAAGGGGCCGGCGCCGACCCGGGTGGTATAGGCCTTGACGATACCGAGCACATAGTCGAGATCGCGCGGCCCTACCCCACTGCCACTGGCGGCACCGCCGGCGGTGGTGGTCGAGGAGGTGACGAAGGGATAGGTGCCGTGATCGATGTCGAGCAGCGCGCCCTGCGCGCCCTCGAACAGCACATCCTCGTTCCGCGCCCGCATCTGATGCAGCAGCCCGGGAACGTCGACGATCAGCGGACGCAGCTCCTCGGCATGGGCCAGGGCCTCGTCACGGATCGGCGCGAGTTCGAGCGGAGAGAGCTTGTAGTAGTGCTCGAGGACGAAGTTGTGATAGTCGAGCACCTCGCCGAGACGCGCCTCGAAGTGGCTCGCATCGAGCAGCTCACCGAGACGGATGCCGCGCCGCGCGGTCTTGTCCTCGTAGGCCGGCCCGATTCCGCGTCCGGTGGTGCCGATGGCGTTGTTGCCCCGCGCCCGCTCGCGCGCCTGATCGAGCGCGACGTGGTAGGGCAGGATCAGCGGACAGGCGGCACTGATGCCGAGACGCTCGCGCACCGGCACGCCGGCCTGCTCGAGCATCGCCATCTCCTCGAGCAGCGCCTGCGGCGAGAGCACCACGCCGTTGCCGATCAGGCAGCGCACACCTTCGCGCAACACGCCCGAGGGGATCAGATGCAGGACGGTCTTGGCCCCGTCGATCACCAGCGTGTGACCGGCGTTGTGTCCACCCTGGAAACGCACCACGGCGCCAGCGCGATCGGTCAGCAGGTCGACGACCTTGCCCTTACCCTCGTCGCCCCACTGGGTGCCTATTACAACGACGTTGTTGCCCATCTAGACTCTTTCCTACTCCGCATCGATAGCTTGTAATTCCCACTGCCCTTCGCGCCGCGCCAGGATCTGACTGCAGCCGAGTTGGCGTGGATCCTGTTCGACCCCGGGCAGTGCCTCGACCACCCGTCGCCCCGCGGCGCGCAGCCGCTCGATCTCGGCGCGCAGCGCCGGATCGGGATCGGCCGGCGCGAGCACCGGCGCGTCAACGCGATAGCGTTGCTCGAGCCCGCGCCCATGGCGCAGCAGCTCCTTGAGATCGGCGCTGAAACCGACTGCCGGGCGGGCCCGGCCGAACACCCGACCGATGTCGTCATAGCGTCCGCCACGCGCGACCTCGAGCCCCCAGCCGGGGACGAAGGCCGCGAACACCGCACCGGTCTTGTAGCGATAACCGCGCAACTCGGCGAGGTCATAATGGACCCCGACCTCGGGCAGCCAGCGCTGCAGCCCCTCGGCGATGCGCCGCAGATCATCGAGCGCCACCTGCACCGGACGGTCGGCGCGACTCAGCACCTGCTCGGCGCGTACCAGCGCGTCGGCGCCATTGAGTTCGGCGAGTGCGACCAGCATGTCAGCCGCCGCACCGTGGACACCGAAGCCGCCGATCAGCTGCTCGACCTCGGGCACCGCCTTGCGCTGGAGCGCATCGAACAGCGCATGCTCCTGTACCGCATCCAGCCCGGCCTGACGGGCCAGCCCGCGGAAGATGCCGACATGACCGAGATCGAGATAGCTCTCCTCGATCCCCGCCGCACGCAGCGTGAGCATGATCAGACGCAGGATCTCGATGTCGCTCTCGACCCCGCCGTGCCCGTAGATCTCGGCCCCGAGCTGGAGCGGACTGCGCGTTCCACCGAAGCCGTCGTCGCGGGTGCGCAGCACGGTGCCGAGATAGCACAGGCGCTGCGGCACATCACGACGCAGATGATGGGCATCCATGCGTGCGACCTGCGGAGTCATGTCGGACCGCACCCCGAGCAACCGCCCGGAGACCTGGTCGGTGAGCTTGAAGGTCTGCAGGTCGAGGTCCTGACCGGTGCCGGTCAGCAGCGAGTCGAGATAATCGATGAACGGCGGGATGACCAAGTCGTATCCCCAGCCGGCATAGAGATCCAGCAACTCGCGACGCAGCCCCTCGATGACCTGGGCCTGGGGCGGGAGCACTTCTTCGATTCCGGCTGGCAACAGCCACCGTTCCTCATTCATTGCGCACTAAAACTCAGTTCACCAGATAGAGCAGCCCGAGCCCGACGATCATGCTCGTCAACCCGGTCAAACGCAGCGCCCGATCCTGTTCGGCCGCTATCAGCAACAAGGCGCGCCTGAAGCTTCGCGGCGAGAGAAACGGCCAGATCCCCTCGACCACCAGCATCAGCGCCAGCGCGATCAGCAGCTCGTTCACGACCAGACGTCCTCGACCGGGGCTCGATCACGCGAACGCAACCGGGCCGGTACCCTTTCAAAAGGCGCCCATCTTTCCAGACGCAAGGGCATTTGTCCATCGTCGGGACATCGAAAAACACCCCACGAACAGACAAAAAAACGCAAATTCAGCGCAAAAGCAGCATTTTGTCAACAAAATGCATGCCTTTGACCGAGGAGCAAAAGAGTCACTGAAACGTGGACGAAACGTCCGACAGAGGTCTCGGGCGGGGGAATACGGCCCCGAAGCGGGGCCGCATCCTGCAACGGAGCGTGGGAATCAGCGGCCGATGGCCTCGACCGGGGCCTGTTGCTGACGGAAGAAGCGGAAGAACTCGGAGTCGGGCTCGAGCACCATCACGTCACCGCCGTTGCCGAAGGCCTGGCGATAGGAGCCGAGACTCCGGTAGAAGGCGTAGAACTCGGGGTCCTGGCTATAGGCGCTGGCATAGACCTCGGCGGCACGCGCATCGCCCTCACCACGGATCTCCTCCGACTGACGATAGGCATCGGCGGTGATCACGGTACGCTGACGATCGGCATCGGCGCGAATCCGCTCGGCGGCCTCAGAGCCCTTGGCCCGCAGGTCACGCGCCACCCGCTCACGTTCGGCACGCATGCGCTGATAGACCGACTCACTGACCTCGGGCGGCAGGTCGATCTTCTTCACCCGCACGTCGACGATTTCGACACCGAGGTCCTCGGTGTTGGCGTTGACCTCCTTGGTGAGGATCTGCATCAGCTCCAGACGGTCGTCAGAGACCACCTCCTGGATGGTGCGCTTACCGAACTCGTCGCGCAGGCTGGTGTTGATCCGCTCCGAGAGCAGCCGGCTGGTCCGCGCGCTGCTGCCACCGGTGGAGCGGAAGAACTGCGCCGCGTTGGAGATCCGCCACTTGGCGTAGGAGTCGACGATCACGTCCTTCTTCTCGATGGTGAGAAAACGCTCGGGGCGCGAGTCGAGGGTCTGGATGCGACGGTCGAAGATCTCGATGGAGTTGATCAAGGGCAGCTTGAAGTGCAGCCCGGGGCCGTACTGGTCGGAGACGATCTCACCGAGTCGCAGCTTGATCGCCACCTCGTACTGCTTGACCACGAAGGTACAGCTGTAGACGAGGAGCGCGAGCACCGCGACGCCGATCGGCAGCAGGGTCCTGTACTGATTCATCAACGCGTCCTCCGCTCACGGTCCACGATGCGCTGGGGCATGGCATCGCTCGCCCCGCTGGCGCTCGCCGGCGTCGCCGCGACCGGCGCCGACGCTGCCGGGCCACTCTGGACCGGCGTTGCTGATTGCTTGAGCATCTGATCGATGGGCAGGTACATCAGGCTGTTGCCGCCGTCCTCGACATCGAGCAGCACCTTGGCGTTCCCGCCGAGCACCTGCTCCATGGTCTCGAGATAGAGACGCTCACGCGTCACCTCGGGGGCCTTCTGATACTCGGTGAGGATGGCATCGAAGCGGGCCGCCTCACCCTCGGACTCGGCGATCACCTTGTCGCGATAGGCGCGGGCATCGGCGATGATGCGCGCGGCCTCACCACGGGCACGCGGCAGCACCTCGTTGGCATAGGCCTCAGCCTGGTTCTCGATGCGCTCCTTGTCCTCGCGCGCCTTGATGGCGTCGTCGAAGGCGGCCTTGACCTGCTCCGGCGGCTTGGCCGGCTGCATGTTGACCGTGGTCACCTCGAGGCCGGTCTTGTACTGATCCATCAGTGCCTGGATGCGCTCCTTGATGGTCACCGCCACCGCGCTACGACCCTCGGTCATCACGTAGTCGAGCTTGCTGCCACCGATGGTCACGCGTACCACGGTCACCGTGGCGTCACGCAGAGTCTTCTCGGGATTCTGGTCCTGGAACAGATAGTTCGCCGCATCCTGGATGCGCGACTGCACCGTCAGCTCGACATCGACGATATTCTCGTCCTGGGTGAGCATCGAGGCCTTGTGACTGAAGGTGGCGATCTCATCGACATTAACCTTGGTCACCGACTCGATCGGTGCAGGGATGTGCCAGTGCGGCCCCGGACCGGTGGTCTCGGTGAGCTTGCCGAAGCGGGTCTCGACACCGCGTTCGGCCGGCCCGACGATATAGATGCCGGTGGCCAGCCAGATCACCACCAGCACGGCCACCGCCACGCCGATCAGGCGCAGACTGAGGTCGCGCCCGGGACCGCCGCTCGGACCGCCCTGCCCGCCGCCCTTGCCACCGAAGAGCCCACCCAGGCGCTCCTGGAGCTTGCGTACCACCTCGTCGAGATCGGGCGGCCCCTGGTCGCCGCCACCACTCCAAGGGTCTTTGTTACCGCCACCTGGCTCGTTCCAGGCCATAGCTTCTCCGTCTGTACTGGTTGGTTGGGGAGTCGTCCCGGATTGCCCTGTCGGGGGTTGACGATCCGGCCACTGCAAACAGGGCGTCACGACAAGTCCGATGGCAGGTGAATATTGCGTAGAACAATGCCGACGTACGAGGCCGATATCAAGCGATATCGCATGATGAGGTCACGCGGACACGCATCCCTGATGCCCCAGATCGAAGGTGTCATTCTAAGATGGCGCGGCGGAGTGGGGCAAACGCCCCACCCCAATGAAACTCAGGGCTCGACACAGGCGGCCAGTCGCGCGTCGCGCGCTCGCAACCGCTCCAGATCGGCCCGCGCGATGCTGAAGGCCATCTCCCAACCGCCGCTCTCGAGCGGCGTGTCGGCGAGTATCTGCGCATGGGCGAAGAGCAGCGCCCGCACCCGCCCATCGGCCGGTTCGAGACGGACCCGACACTCGACGCGCTGACCACCGACACGCTCGGCGATCGCCTGCAGCAACAGCTCGATCCCCTCGCCCTCGCGCGCTGAGATCCACACCCGCACCGGCACGCCCTCGGCATCGCGCTCGAGACGCGGCGCGCCCTCCTCGAGCCGATCGATCTTGTTGAACACCTCCAAGCGCGGGATCTCGCTGCAACCGATCTCCTCGAGCACCTGCTCGACATCGGTGATCAGTCGCGAGCGCTGCGTGGCTGCGGCATCGATCACGTGCAGCAGCAACGCGGCGTTGCGCGCCTCTTCCAGCGTCGAGCGAAAGGCCGCCACCAGCTCGTGCGGCAGATCGCTGACGAACCCCACGGTATCGGCCAGCAGTGCCCGCTCGCCGGTCGGCAACTCCAATCGACGCAGCGTCGGATCGAGGGTGGCGAACAGCTGATCGGCCTGGAACACCCCGGCCTCGGTCAAGCGATTGAACAGCGTCGACTTACCGGCATTGGTGTAACCGACCAGCGAGACCACCGAGAGTTCGGCCTTGGCCCGCGCCTTGCGCCCCTGGGCGCGCTGCCCCTCGATCTTGCCGAGCCGGCGCTCGAGCATCGCCACGCGCTTGCCGAGCAACCGGCGATCGGTCTCGAGCTGGGTCTCGCCCGGACCGCGCAGCCCGATGCCACCCTTCTGGCGTTCGAGATGGGTCCAGCCGCGCACCAGTCGGGTCGAGAGGTGGCGCAGCTGCGCCAGCTCCACCTGCAGCTTGCCCTCGAAGGAACGCGCGCGCTGGGCGAAGATATCGAGGATCAGCCCGGAGCGATCGAGCACCCGGCACTGCACCAGGCGCTCGAGGTTGCGCTCCTGAGCCGGCGAGAGCGGATGATCGACGATCACCAGGTCGGCGGTGCAGGCGGCGACCAGGTCCTTGAGTTCCTCGGCCTTGCCGCTGCCGAGGAAGTAGCGCGGATCGGGCGCGGCGCGACTCCCCCCCAGGGTCGCCAGCACCTCGGCGCCGGCGGCCTCGGCGAGCAGCGCGAATTCTTCGCGCTGCTCGGCATCGACCCGCTCGCCGCCGAGATCGATCTGTACCAGCACCGCCCGCTCACCGACATCGGGACGCTCAAACACGTCGCGCCCCCACCAATCGTTGCGCGCACGACTCAGGCATCGTCGGACTTGTCCTCACCCTTCGGCGACTCATCGCTCGGCGGCAGCTTGACGTTGCGCGCCGGCACCACCGTCGAGATCGCATGCTTGTAGATCATCTGACTGACGTTGTTCTTGAGCAGCACGACGAACTGATCGAAGGACTCGATCTGCCCCTGCAGCTTGATACCGTTGACCAGGAACACCGAGACCGGCACGCGCTCCTTGCGCAGGGTGTTCAGGAAGGGGTCTTGCAGGCTATGGCCCTTTGCCATGTGTTGAGTCTCCTTGTTGTCGTTTGTTCGGTCGGCATCCGGATGTGACCGTGGCCGGACAGGCGCTCCGGGGCAGTGCTTCCCCCCATCCCGGATCACCTCCTCTCGCCACGCTCGCCATGACCGCAGCACCCATCAACGGGTTGCGGACTGGTGACGGACACCGGCCTGATTTGGAGCAGGCCCCCAGCGCGGGGACTTGACTGAGCATGCCTCGCTGGCGACACCGCGGCAAGGACCAGCAACACCGGCCACGACTCATCGGCCACCGCCCGCGCCACCGATACCAGCCGCCGCGAGCGCCGCCAGCGCCTGACCACAGGGATCCGGGTGATCATCGATCCAATGACAGTCGGGCTCGGCGCGCAGCCAGGTGAGCTGACGCTTGGCGAGCTGTCTGGAGGCATAGATACCGCGCTGCACCAGCTCATCACGGTCGTACTCGCCGTGAAGATATTTCAACACCTGGCGATAGCCCACGCAGCGCATCGAGGGCAGCTCCGGGTGCAGGTCGCCGCGCGCCCACAGCCGCTCGACCTCGGCCACCAGCCCCTGATCGAGCATGTCGCAAAAGCGCTGTTCGATGCGCCGATGCAGTAGCGCGCGATCGCCCGGCGCGCGCACCAGCTTCACCCAGCGATAGGGTGGCTCGGCGCGAGCGCGGGCCTCGGCGATCAGCGTACTCATCGGGCGCCCGGCCAGGGTGTGGACCTCGAGCGCGCGCTGGATGCGCTGCGGGTCATTGGGGTGGATCTGCGCCGCGCTCACCGGATCGACCTCGACGAGCCGCTCGTGCATCGCCTGCCAGCCGAGACGCGCCGCCTCCGCATCGAGCGCGGCGCGCACCGCCGCATCGGCCCCCGGCAGCTCGGCCAGACCGCGCAACAGACCGCGCACATAGAGCATGGTTCCACCGACCAGCAAGGGGATCCGCCCCCGCGCGCTGATCTCGGCCATCGCCGCCAGGGCATCGGCGCGGAACTGTGCGGTCGAATAGGACTCGCTCGGGTCGAGGATGTCGATGAGCCGGTGCGGAGCCTCGGCCAGCACCTCGGGGCCGGGCTTGGCGGTACCGATGTCCATGCCGCGATAGACCATCGCCGAGTCGACGCTGATGATCTCGCACGGCAGCCGACGCACCAGCTCGACGGCGAGATCGGTCTTGCCGGCAGCAGTCGGGCCGAGCAACAGGATGGCCCACGGCCGTGGGTCGGCGGAATCGATCATGACGGGGAGATCCTCTCGGGGTGCGGCTCAGCGGCCGCGCTCGAACAGTCGGTCGAGCTGATCGTGGGTCATCTTCACCCAGGTAGGACGGCCGTGGTTGCACTGATCGATACGCTCGACCTGCTCCATCTCGCGCAGCAATGCATTCATCTCTTCGATGGTGAGCCGCCGGTTGGCGCGCACCGCGCCGTGACAGGCCATGGTCGCGAGCACCGCGTCGATCGCCGCATCGAGCCGCCGACTGCGCCCGTGCTCGGTGAGATCGGCGAGCAGGTCGCGCACCAGCGGCGCGATCTCGGCCTGACGCAGCAGCGCCGGGACCTCGCGGATCACCAGGGTCTCGGCGCCGAGCGGCTCGATCACCAGCCCCAGCCGAGCGAGGGTCTCGCGCTGCGTCTCCAGCAACTCGACCTCGGCGCGACTGACCTGGAGGGTGACCGGCAACAACAGCGGTTGGGAGACGATACGCCCGCGCGCCCAGGCCTGCTTGAGCCGCTCATAGCCGATGCGCTCGTGGGCGGCATGGATATCGACCACGATCAGCCCGTCGCGCGCCTGGGCGAGCAGGAAGACGCCGTTGACCTGTCCCAGGGCGAAGCCGAGCGGCGGCGCATCGGTCGCCTCGGCCTCTTCCTGGCGCTGCGCGGGCCGCGCCCCGCCAACCTCGGGCAACGGCTTGGCCGGGGCGGCGGTCGCTGGCGAGGACGACAGCTCTCCCCCACCATCCCGTGCCGCTGGCGTCGGGTGCTGGAAGGCCAGATCGGCCTGATAGCGGGCCGGACGCTCGGCGACCCGGCCCGCTGGGGCGACGGGACTCCGCTCACCAGCGACAGCGGCTCGCGCGCCGGTGCCGACGCGTCTGGCCTGCCCGCCCGAGGTGGCAAGCGCCGGCGTCAGCGGCACGGCCGATGATGCGCACGCGGAGGCGGCGGCAATCGTCGCGGGTGCAATCGTCCCGGTCTCGGGCGTCCGCTCTCCGAGCACGCCGTCGGCGAGCCGGCGCTGCAGACTGCTGAAGAGGAAGTCGTGAACCTGACGACTCTCGCGGAAGCGCACCTCATGCTTGGCGGGATGGACATTGACGTCGACCTGACGCGCCGGCAGTTCGAGAAACAGCACGAAGGCCGGATGACGGGCATGGTGGAGCACATCGCTGAAGGCCTGGCGCACCGCGTGTGCCACCAGCTTGTCGCGCACCATGCGGCCGTTGACGTAGAAGTACTGCTGATCGGCCTGGCTGCGCGAGAAGGCCGGTGGCAACACCCAACCGTGCAGGCGTAACCCGACGGCCTCGGCCGCCACCGTCAGCGCCTGCTCGGCAAAGGACTGGCCGAGCAGCTGAGCGAGACGGGCGCGCTCACGTGCCGTCTCGCCACCGGCCGGGGCCAGATCGAACACCTGACGGCCATTGTGGCGCAGCACCAGGCCGACCTCGGGACAGGCCAGGGCGATGCGCCGCACCACCTGCTCGAGATGGCCGAACTCGGTGCGCTCGGTGCGCAGGAACTTGCGCCGCGCCGGGGTGTTGAAGAACAGCTCGCGCACCTCGACCGAGGTGCCGGGCGGGTGCGCGGCCGGTTGCGGCGACTCGAGCGTGCCATCGGGACCGACCCCGATACTCCAGGCCGGGGTGTCTTCGGGCGCCTCACGGGGACGCGAGGTCAGCGTCAGCCGGCTGACCGAGGCAATACTCGGCAGCGCCTCGCCACGGAAACCGAGCGTAATGATGCCGTCGAGATCCTCGAGTGCGGCGATCTTGCTGGTGGCATGCGCCGAGAGCGCCAGGCCCAACTCATCGCGCGGGATACCGCAACCGTCGTCACGCACCCGCAACCGCTTCACCCCGCCCTGCTCGACCTCGATCTCGATACGCTCGGCACCAGCGTCGAGGCTGTTCTCGATCAGCTCCTTGGCGATCGAGGCCGGGCGCTCGACGACCTCGCCGGCGGCGATCTGATTGACGAGATGGGGCGGGAGGGTACGGATCGGGGAAACCATCGCGCAGATGGAACCAGATCGACGCCCCCACGGCAAGGGCCAGCCGTGATCAGCGATCCGCTGATTGAACCGCAAGGCCGCAAAGTGCGCGACGGAGACAAGAGCCTCCAGCGGTCAGCCTCCTGTCGCCACCGGCGCACGCACCCTCGACAGCAGCACGGCTCGCCATCAGCCAGCTCCCCTCTCCTTGGCACCCGTGTTCGTGAGCAGGCCGCCACTGGCGGTTGGTCGCTGACAACTTGAACCGCTTCGCGTTCGTTATGGCCTTGCCGTTCGATCCTCCTGGCGGCGGGCTTACCTTTCGCGTATCAAGCAAAGCCCTTACCATGTAACATCTGCGACCCGTGTGACCATCGGACGGCCCTTGTGCCGACTGTGGTCGAGGTCCGGTCGAAGGGGGCAGACCATACACGCCGAAGGGCAGTCCGCCCCGGTGGTACGCCCCAGTGCCGAAGTCTATAAACGCCGTCGCCCTCGCGGGCGACCCGCTGTCCATCCCGTCCGTGAGGACGGGTCTCTCGCGGAGACATCCATGATCAAACTCACCACCAATCACGGCGACATCCTGATCGAACTCGACACCGAGCAGGCGCCCAAGACCTGCGCCAACTTCGAGCAGTACGTGCGCGACGGTCACTACGACGGCACCCTCTTCCACCGCGTGATCGACGGCTTCATGATCCAGGGCGGCGGCATGAACACCGACTTCACCGCCAAACCGACCCGCCGCCCGATCGAGAACGAGGCCAACAACGGGCTGAAGAACCTCGCCGGCACCCTCGCCATGGCCCGCACCATGGAGCCGCACTCGGCCACCGCGCAGTTCTTCATCAATGTCGCCGACAACGGCTTCCTCGACTATCCCGGTCAGGACGGCTGGGGTTATTGCGTGTTCGGCCGCGTGGTCGAGGGTATGGAGACCGTCAACGCGATCAAGGGCGTGAGCACCGGCAGCCGTAACGGCCACCAGGACGTCCCCGTCGAGGACGTCGTCATCGAGCGCGCCGAGATCGTCGACTAGCGCGCCATCGAGCTTCCCGGCCGCCCGCCCCGTCCCCGGCGCGGGCGGCCCCATCCCTTTCGATGCGACCCGACCCCATGGGCGAAACCCTTTTCGTCTCCGACGTTCATCTCTCACCACGACGCCCCGAGCTGACCCGATTGTTTCTCGGTCTGCTGGCCGGGCGGGCGCGCCGCGCCGAACGTCTTTACATCCTCGGCGACCTGTTCGACGCCTGGATCGGCGACGATGACGACGAACCGCTCCACCGGGAGATCGCCGCCGCGCTCGCCGCACTCACCACCGCCGGCACCCGCTGCTTCATCCAGCACGGCAACCGCGACTTCCTCATCGGTCGACGCTTTGCCCGCACCGGCGGCTGTCGGCTGATCCCCGATCCTCACCCGATCACCCTCGACGGCGAACGCGTCCTCCTGATGCACGGCGATCTACTCTGTACCGACGATCTCGCCTATCAGCGCTTTCGTCGGCGCGTGCGCAACCCGCTGGTACGGCGGCTGTTTCTGTGGCGCTCGCTGGCCTGGCGCAAGGCGCTGGCGGCCGACTATCGTCGGCGCAGCACGGCGGCCAACGCCGACAAGAGCGCCACGATCATGGATGTCACCGAGACGACGGTGGCGCGCTATCTGCGCCGTCATCGCGCCACCCGACTGATCCACGGTCACACCCACCGTCCCGCCGACCACCGACTGACGCTCGCCGGTCGCCCCGCCCTGCGCATGGTGCTCGCCGACTGGAACGAGCACGGCGGCGAGCTGCTGGTCCACCGCCCCGGCGGCGGCTTCCATCGCGAGCCGCTGCGCCCTGCCGGCTAGCGCGACAGCGCCCGCGCGATCGCCGCAGCCAGCTCGTCCCAGGTCACCGGCTTGAGCAGCACCTCGGCGATGCGCAGCCGCACCAGATCGGCCTGCTTGATGGCGCAACCATCGCCGGTGAGCATCAGCACCGCAACCCCGGTGTCGTTGCGACGGATCCGGCGCACCAGCTCCAGGCCGCTCATTCCCGGCATCATCTGATCGCTGATCAGCAGCTCAAACTCACCCTCGCCCTGCTCGAAGCGAGTCAACGCGGTGGCGGCATCGGCACAGGCCTCGACCCGCGCGCCGGCGCCGACCAGGGTCTCCTTGAGGTGGTGCAGGATCACCGGCTCGTCCTCGACCAGCAACACCCGCAGCCCCTCGATGTCGACCGGCTCGGCGCACTCCACGCTCGTCGGCTCGGGCGAGGGCTGGGGATCGGCCTCGGCGCTCGGCGGCAGCAGGATATCGAAGCACGCACCACCACCGGGCGCGGTACCGATCAGTACGTGTCCGCCATAGGTGCGCATGATCCCGGAGACTACCGCCAGCCCCATGCCGGCGCCCTCACCGAGCCGCTTGGTGGTGAAGAAGGGCTCGAAGATCTGATCGCGAACACCGGGGGCGATACCCGGCCCCGAGTCGCTGACCCGGATACAGGCCCAGCCGCCCCGGACCTGCTCGTGACAGATCGCGCACTCGGCCTGTTCGAGCTGGCGCAGCCTCACCCCCACCGAGATCCGCCCTACCCCCTGCATGGCATCGCGGGCGTTGATACAGAGATTCATCAACAGCTGCTGGAGATGGATCGGGTCGACGGTCACCGTCGGTGAGCGCGCCGGCCACTCGGTGACGATCTCCAGCGTCGCCGGCAGCACCGAGCGCAGCATCGACAGGATCTCGCGCAACCTTGGCACCAGCGGCAGCGGGCGCGCCGACTCCGAGCGCTCACCACGCGAGCACACCAGCAACTGACGCACCAACGCACGGGCACCGTTGACCGCAGCCATGACCTGTTCGAGCTGGGCATCGAGCCGCGGCTCGTGGGTGCCGAACTGACGCCGCGCCAGCTCCGCCACCCACTGGATGCTGGCCAGAGTGTTGTTGAAATCGTGAGCGATACCGCTGGTGAGCTGGCCGATCGTCTCGAGCTTCTGCGCCTGCTGCAGGGCACGCTGCAAACGCGCACGCTCGGTCTCGGCGTGCTTGCGCTCGGAGATGTCGCGGATCACCGTGACGATGTACTCCTCGCCCTCGGTGCTGGCGTGATGGGCATTGACCTCGACCTCGAAAGAACGCCCGTCGGCCAGCTGGCCATCGAGTTCGAAGGTCAGCCGACCGTCGCGTCGCACCCGTTCGAGCACGCGCGTCCAGCGCGCCGTCGAGTCCAGCGCCCCGCCGAGATCGGTGACGCGCCGCTCGAGAATCTCCGGCGCCGAGCGACCGACGAAGTCGCAAAAGGTCTGGTTGGCGTCGAGATAGCGGGCGGTGTGCGGATCGACCACCGCGATCATGTCGGTCGAGCAGTCGAGCAGATGACGGAAACGCCGCAGCGAGCGCTCCGACTCGCGGTTGCGCTGGCGCTGACGCTCGCGCACGAAGATCGTGATCGCCCCCAGCAGCACGCAGAGAAAGAGCACCAGCGGCAGGGTGGCGAGCAGCGCATGGCGATAGATCCGCCAGTTGGCGCGCTCGCGAACCACCAGCCAGGGTACGCCGTCGAGTCGGACACTGTGCACCCGTGCGCTGTCGAACATCCTGGTGACACCCTGATAGGCACGCGCCAGGGCGAGCAGCGCCGGGCGCGAGTCGGCGAGCGAGGCGGGATAGCCGCCCGCCTCCGGCCCGGCGGCGGCGATCACCCGACCGGTCATGTCGACGACATAGACTCGATCGCCCGAGCCTTGCTCGAGACCGAGATAGGCGCCGATCCCATCAAGCGTGAGATCGAAGCCGACGATGCCGTGGAAGCAGCCCCCGGCATAGACGGGCGCACCGAAGGTGACCATCGGGCCACGCCCGGCGGCATCGAGATAGACCTCGGAGACATAGGGCCGGCGATGCGGATTGCGCGCCGGCAATCCCTTGGCGTAAAGCTCGAAGTCGTGGATCGCCTTCGACATGAACAGCTGCTCGAACGGCAGGTAAGGATAGAGCGACATGAAGCCGCGCGCCGAGATGTAATAGACCCAGGGTGTCTCGGGATAGGCGCGGCGTACCCAGCGAAAGGTCGGCTCGAGCGCCATCGCCATCGCCAGCTCACGGCGCAGCGCCGGGTCGTCCTCGAGCGGCCCCTCGCCGGTGAGATTGAGACGCTCATCGGGGCGCGTCGGTGGCGCCAGCCCGACCAGCCCATAGCCGTCCTGACCGGGGACCGGCCCGAGCAACCGCAATCGCTCGAGCGCGCGCGAACCGGGATCGGCCAGCCCCGCCTCGGCGGCGGTGCGCAGCGCATCGGCGGTCTCCAGCGCACGATGGGTCACCGCACCGAGCAACAGCACCAGACGCTCGCTGCGATGCTCAAAGCGCGCCACCTCCCCGCGGATGGCCACCAGGCCGTGGAGAACGACTCCTCCGATCAACGCCGCGAGGATCGCCAGCCGGACCAGCAGCGTGCGTAACCGCATCGGCATCAACGCACCCCACGCGGCGATAATGGCCGGCCGATCATCCCACTGCCCTCAACGCCGCTCGGGGTTCACCTGATCGGGCCGCAGCCTGGGGGTGAAATAATCGTCGGCGACCTCGGGAGCGACCTCGACCCCGGCGGCGTCGACCAGTGGCTGGTCGTCGTCCTTCCAACCGCGCAGCCCGAGACGCAACGACACCACCCGCCGATAGCCGAGCACCTGCAGCGCGTGCGCGGCGAGCACGCTGCGATTGCCCGAGCGACAGACCACCACCTCGCGCTCGCGCGCCTCGACCAACTCGGGCAGGGTTTCCTCGTAGTCCCACTCGCAGGCCGATTCGAGGATGCCGCGCGGCACGTTGATCGAACCCGGTAGATGCATGGCTGCGTACTCGTCGGGCTCGCGCACGTCGACGATCAGCGGCGCCGGCGCGCACTCGAGCCGCTCGGCCAGATCCCAGGGCATGACCTCGCGGACCTCGGTCAGACAGTGCTGGATCAGTTGCAGAAAACGCTTCATGCAGAAACTCCCCGCGCGTCGCATGAGATCCACCACAGGCCGTCCCGGACGGACACGAAGCGGATGAATCGTGCTGGACACGACGCCCGACACCTCGACTCGGCACCAGGCAAAACGATTCATTGAATCATCATTGCGTGGATTTTGTCATTGATAAACCGAAAGCGCTCAGGATTCTCCCGCGCCGCCACGTGCGCACAGCCCGCGCTCGACGGCGATCACCGCCGCCTCCACCCGCGAGTGCACCTCGAGCTTGCGCAGGATCGCCTTGACGTGGAGCTTGACGGTGCCGTCGGAGATCCCGAGGCGCCGCGCGATCGCCTTGTTGCTCTGTCCCTCGGCGAGATGACAGAGGATCTCCTGCTCGCGCGGGGTCAGCTCGGGCGCCCCACCCACCGGGACCACACCGGCATGCCCACCCTCGGCCTGCACCGCGCGCGCCAGCACCACCGCCAGCTCCGGGGCGACCACGGTGCGCCCGGCGACGATGTCGCCGAGCGCGGCGATCAGCGCGTCGGGCTCCATGTCCTTGAGCAGATAGCCCTGCGCGCCCTGCTGCAGCGAGGTGATGACGTCGCGCTCCTCGGCGCTGGTGGTGAGCATCGCCACTGGCATGCGCAGCTCCGCGGCGCGCAGCGCACGCAACAGCTCCAGCCCGGTGAGCCGGGGCATGCGCATGTCGAGCAGCACCACGTCGGGGGCGTGCTCACGCGCCCGCGCCACCCCCTCGGCGGCGTTGCCGACGGCCACCACCTCGATGCCGCGCCGTTCGAGCAGCGCCTGCAGCCCGAACCGGAACAACGCATGATCATCGATCAGCAACACCCGCATCAGTCCGTCTCCCAGGCCGGGCGGCGCCCGGCGTCGAATAGCACCTCGACCCGGGTACCCTCACCCGGCTCACTCTCGATGCGTAGCTCGGCGTCGATGCGCCGTGCCCGCTCCTCCATGATCGACAGACCGATGTGCTCACCGGGATGGGCCCCGTCGACCGGCGCGCTGAAGCCCACCCCGTCGTCCTCGATGAGCAACACGTGCCGCGCCCCCTCGCGGGTGAGCAGCACCCGCACCGTGTGGGCGCGGGCGTGCTTGCGGATGTTGGCCAGCGACTCCTGAGCGATGCGCAGCAGCTGCAGCTCGGCGGCGGCGACCAGCTCGAAGGGTCGGGTGTCGTTCTGGAACAGCACATGGATGCCGCTCTCGCCGCCGAAGCGCTCGGTGAGCTTGGCCAGCGCCGGTACCAGCCCGCGACGATCGAGCGGCGCGCGGAAGCTCGCCAGCAGCTCGCGCAGCTCGGTATGGGCCTCGTCGAGTCCGTTGCGGATGCGCGCCAGATCGGTACGCGCGGGCGCCGGGATCGGCGCCTCGACCAATGCGTCGGCGAGCATCCGGCACTGGAAGCGCAGGCTCGCCAGGGTCTGGGCGAGCGAGTCGTGCAACTCGTGAGCGAGTGCGCTGCGCTCCTCGACGATCGACAAGCGCCGCGCCTCGGCGTCCGAGCGTTGCTTGGCGATCGCCATGCCGAGATGATGGCCGACGGTGAACAGCAGGTCCATGATGTCCTCGCGCATGCTCACCCCGGGGCGATCGACGAAGATGCTGTAGACCCCGAGCAGCTCGTCGCGATACTCCAGCGGCACCGTCACCACCTCGATCTCGGAGCTGGCGAACATCCGCCGCCCGTAGATGCGGGCGCAATAGCGCGCGTCCTGATCGCAGAGGATCTCGCCGGGGGCGAGCACGTTGCCGCACAGACAGAGATCGACCGGGGCCATGTCCTGCTCGCGCACCAGATCGTCGTCGAGCCCGATCGCACCGACCAACCGGCGGCTGCCGTCGGGCTGCACCAGTCGCACCGTCGCCGCGCGGCCGTTGACCATCTCCTTGAGCACCCGCAGGAAGCGCAGCAGCAGCGCCTCCAGGCTCTCGGCCTGATGGATGCCGGCGGCAACATCGTAGAGGATCTTCAGCGAAGCGGTCTTCTGCGCCAGACGCCGGGTCTGGCGCGCGACGCGGTTGTCCATGTCCTCGTAGAGATCGGTCAGCTCGGCGTTGAGGTCGCGGATGTCCTCGGCGATCGGCGCCAGCACGCCAAGATCACGCAGCTGCTCGCTCGCCCCCGGCTCGCCCTGACAGACCCGCGAGAGCGACTGCTCGAGCCGCGCCAGCGGCGCCAGCAGACCGCGGCACAGCCGCCGCCACACCAGCGCCAGCGCCGCCGCGCCGAGCAGCGCGGCGCCGAGCGCGAGCGCCCGCGTCCAGCCCGTCGGCGCCAGCACCGCGAGCGCCGCCAGCACCACCGCGCCGAGCAGCACCAGCAGCGGCGCGCGCAACCCCAGCGCCACGAGCAGCGCGCGTACCCGCCGCCCCTCGTCGAATCCCTCCGCGCTCAGGCGTCGCCGCGCGCCACCGATCCGCATCGCCCATCCTCCCTAGCTCGACTGCGCGCCCTCGCGCTGCTGCAACTCCCACATCGCCGCGTACTGGCCGCCGGCGGCGAGCAACTGCTGGTGGGTGCCCTGCTCGCGGATACGCCCGGCCTCCATCACCAGGATGCGGTCGGCCTCGACCACCGTCGAGAGACGATGCGCGATCACCAGGGTGGTGTGGTTCTCGGCGACCTCGGCCAGGGTCTGCTGGATGGCCTGCTCGGTGCGGCTGTCGAGCGACGAGGTGGCCTCGTCGAAGACCAGGATACGCGGACGCTTGAGGATGGTGCGGGCGATCGCCACGCGCTGCTTCTCGCCGCCGGAGAGCTTGAGCCCGCGCTCGCCGACCACCGTCTCCCAGCCATCGGGCAGCGACTCGATGAAGTCGCGGATGTGTGCCATCTCGGCGGCCTGCTCGATCTCGGCGCGGCTCGCCCCGGGGCGACCGTAGGCGAGATTGTAGTAGATGCTCTCGTTGAACAGCACGGTGTCCTGCGGGACGATGCCGATGGCCGCGCGCAGGCTGTCCTGGGAGACGGCGCGGATGTCCTGACCATCGATCAGCACCCGTCCGCCGATCGGGTCGTAGAAGCGAAACAGCAGCCGCGACAGCGTCGACTTGCCCGCGCCGCTGTGCCCGACCACCGCCACCGTCTGCCCGGCGGGGATGGTGAAGTCGACATCGCGGAGGATGGCGCGCTCGGGCTGGTAGTGGAAATCGACGTGCTCGAAGCGCACCTCGCCGGTGCGCAGCGCCAGCGCCGGGGCGCCCGGGGCGTCCTCGATCTCGGGCTCGCGTTCGAGCAGCTTGAACACCAGATCCATGTCGGCCAGCGCGTACTTGATCTGGCGATAAACGATGCCGAGCATGCCGAGCGGGATGAACAGCTGCAGCAACAAGGCGTTGACCAGCACCAGATCGCCGATGCTCATGCTGCCGTCGACCACCCCGCGGGCGGCGAGGATCATGATCAGGGTGACGCCGACGGAGATGATCGCCCCCTGGCCGAAGTTGAGCACCGACATCGAGTTCTGGCTGCGTACCGCCAACCCCTCCCAGGCGTCGAGGGTAGCGTCGTAGCGCTCCAGCTCCAGGCGCTCGTTGCCGAAGTACTTCACCGTCTCGTAGTTCATCAGGCTGTCGAAGGCCTGACTGTTGCCCTGCGAGTCGAACCGGTTCATCTGGCGGCGGTAGTCCATCCGCCACTCGGTGATGGCGAAGGTGAAGACGAAATAGACCGCCACCGTGGCGAAGGTCACCAGGGTGAAGCTCAGCGCGTACTGCCCGAGCAGCACCACCGCGATCAGCAGGAACTCGACCACCACCGGCAGCACGCTGAACACCACATAGTTGAGGATGGTCGAGACCGAGCGGGTGCCGCGCTCCAGATCGCGGCTGATCGCCCCGCTCTGGCGCCCCAGGTGGTAGCGCAGCGAGAGCCGGTGCAGATGCGTCAGCACCCGCGTCGAGAGCCGACGCATGGCGCGATAGCGCACCCGCGCGAAGACCACGTCGCGCAACTCGTTGAACAGCGAGGACGAGAGCTTGAGCGCGCCGTAGCCGAGCAGCAACGTCAGCGGCAGCACCAGCGCCTGGGTCTCGGGGTGCTCGAAGGCGTCGACGATCTCCTTGAGCAGCATTGGCACCCCGACGTTGGCCACCTTCGCCAGCACCAGACAGCCGATGGCCAGCGCCGCGCGCCCCCGGAACTCCCAGAGGAAGGGCAACATCGCCCGCAGATTGTGCCAGTCACGGCGGTCGCCGTGGATGCGCTCGGTGGCGGAGATTCGTTTCATGATATGGCTTGAGCCGGCGCGCCGGCTTGGCTGGAGGTGGAACAACGGACGTCGTGGCGCACCACGCCGGGGCACGAGACCCCGACCGGCACGTCCGGCGTTCAGGGGAAGCAATTATGCGGCCAAGCGCGGTTGGGCTCCAGCGTGGCCAGACAAGCCTCTGTCATGCCGGCCCCATCCAGCGTCGTCGGTGCTGGAGACGGATTTGAACCACGAAGTCGCGAAGAGCGCGAAGGATTTTCGTGTCGGGGCCGGCCCCTCACACGTCTTGTGACACGCCCCATTGTTCGGTCAGAATCCTGGAGGCCAATGGATGAACAGATCTCGGGAGCCGTCGCCGTCATGGAGCAGCCTATCACCCAACCTCCCTTCGTTGGCGCCTCGCGCATGCGGCTCGTTGACGGTTTGCTCTCGGCGCTGGATGAGGTCAAGACGCACCGCGAGACCCGGCTGGTCTCACTGGAAACGCCCTCCGGCTAGGGAAAGACACCAGTCGCCCAGGAATTCTACGCCCGGCTCGCCGCACGCGAGGCCGAGAACAATCCGAACACTACTGACCGGCCAGCATCCTCGACACCATTCTGGAGGCCCAGCTCGATCAGGTCGGCTCGCGGCGCAAGCATGTCTACCCTCGGCCTCGCCGTCGGCACCCCCCCCCCGAGGGCCGCCTGCTCGCGCGCATCACCCGCCACTCCTGGGAACGCCTCCGCCACCACCCCGGTCAACAGGTGCATGCGCAGGTCAAGGCGGTGGCGGTGATGGATTGAGCCCCGCCGCTCGGGTCATCACACTGTTGTCGCCGCCTTGTCGGCGACCTCGATGGGTGACAACGGGAGGCACGCCTGCAACGCGTCAAGATCTGCTGCATCGGCTCCAGTGAAGAGGCCGCCCTGGCCATCCGCTGCGGCGCCTCGGCGTTCGGGCTGGTCGCGGAGATGCCCAGTGGGCCCGGCGTCATCTCCGAGGCGGAGATCGCGGAGATCGCCGCACGCATCCCGCCGCCGATCGCCAGCGTCCTCCTCACCAGCCGCACCGACCCCGCCGAGGTCATCGCGCAGCAGAGGCGTTGCTGGCCTCACGCGCGGCCCATCAGAAGACGCGCGGGCCGCTCGACAGCATCCGCTGACGCGACGACGGTCCGGCATCTCCAGCATTCTCCCCGCCCTCTCCGTCCACATCGTCGAGAGGCACCTGCTCAGCTCACGCGCCTCACTCAATCGCCCCCCAATGACGATACGGCTCCAGCGTGATCGGTGGCCGCACCCGCAACCGCCTCATCAACACGCGCGCGGATGGTGTCCAACCCCTTCCGGTCCGACGGGCTGATGTGCCGCCCCGCTCGATCAAGGGTGTCGAAGATCGCCAGCATGGTGCCCCAATGCCGAGCCAGCGCGTGTTGGTCACCGCGAGCATCGGCGACCGTGCCAAGTTTGTAATACGACACGGCCAGGTCGCGCTGCCAGCCGGCGTGGCTCGGGTCGGACTCGGCCAGGCGCTCGGCAATGTCCAGGCTCTCCTCGTGGGCGGCCAGCGCCCCGGCCAGATCCCCCTGCGCGGCCTTGATGTCGCCGACCCTGTTGAGGCTCACGGAGCGGTCGCGCTGCCAGCCGGCGTGGCTCGGGTCGGACTTGGCCAGGCGCTCGGAGATGGCCAGCGCGCCATCGTAGTCCTGCTGTGCCCCGTCGAGGTCCCCGCGCGCAACCTTGAGGTTGCCGGTGCGGTCGAGACCGAGCGCGAGAAAATGCTGCCAACGCGGCTCTTCGGGCTGGAGCGCGATCAGCGCATCGACGCGCTGGCGGGCCAGGGTGAAGTCGCGCTCGGCCGCATCGAGATCACCGCGAATCACGGCGAGGTCGGCCTGATCGATGAGGAATCCGCGGTGGGTATCGAGGGCCTCGGGCCAGTCCGGGGCGAGCCCAACGACCTGCGCATAGAGCCCACGGGCGTGCTCCACCTCGCCCTCGGTGGCATAGAGGCCGGCACTGGCGAGCAGCGGTTTCAACTTGGCACGGTTGGCGGCACGGTCCTTGAGGAAGTGCGCGATGATGTCGCCACGCTGTGTTTCGATGTAATCGAGTGCAGCGGAGGGACCTTCTTCGTCCAGAATACGCGTGAGTTCCTTGGCGACGCTGTCGGCATCGGCGCCGCTGGCGATGCGCTGGAACTCCTCGGCCAACGCATCAATACGTGCAAGCTGTGCATCGCGCTGCGCCTCGGCGGCCTCAAGCTGACGCTGGCGCGCCTGCCAGTCGCCGACAATCGCCTCGGCGGCGTCTTTATCCCGCTGATAGGTCGCCTCGACCGAGGCCTCGAGCTGGGTGCGGAGCCGGGGGGTGGTGACAAGGTGCTCGTCGAGCTTGGATTCGACATAAGCGACGAGGGTGACGACGCTGGAGGCGACGGCGATGAAGGAGAGCAGTAAGCCCCAACCCGAGCGCAGCCAAGTGCGCCAAGCGTGTCTGGAGGCCAGCGATTCGGCCTCGGGGTCTATCGACGTGGCGTCGGCAGACGGTGGCGCAGCCCCCGGCGAAGGCTCGGCAAGAGCCTCGGGCTCGGGCGGCGGGCCGTCATCGCTGCCGGTAGGAGTGGCGGCCTCCGCAGGCGGCGAGGCCGGTTCAAGGTCTTCGGGTTGTACGTCACGCGGATCCGTCATCCTGGAATCCTCGGTTGCGGGCTTACCCTGAAGCCGCTCTACACACACTGCGCGAACGCCAACCACCCTGATTATCGACGTTTGAACGCGTTTTTTGGTCTTCGTCGTGAGTCGAGGCCGGTCTCTGGGCTTCACCGCTCGAATCCAGGGCCGATCGCGATGGGTGCGATTCGAGCGCTGGATGATTGCCGTTCGCTACAAATAGCGGGCGAATCAACCCCGCTTCATCCGCTCGCCGGGGAGACAGCCGTGGTAGGCCGATGGTTTGACCCCGGCGCATAAAAGTGTCGGGCGCACGCCGTCGTGTCAAGGGGCCCTGCCCTCGCCGCTACACGACTGCGGGCCGCACCAACCGCCTCCGCTCGGATTGAGGTTCCCGCCGAATTTCGTCCCCCAGGGATTGACGTAGACTGACGATCAACGCTTGGAGCGCACGACGCAGAAGACCCCGCAGCGGGTATACACGCTGGAGCGGCGCTCAGGTGGGTGCCGTCGGGGCGCAGCATCGCCTCGATCGCGCGCGAGATAAGCCTGATAGAGCAAACGGTGCGCAACTGGGTGCGGCGCAGTGAGGCGGTCAAGCTGGAGGAAAGCGCGGGCAAGGCAGGGTATGGAGCCCCGATATCACCGACATTTGGGCCCACCAGGGCTGGCTCTATCTGGCCGTCGTCTTCGACCTGTTCAATCGCAAGTTCGGCGAGCGCTTCGCGATCCGCGAGGCCATGCGCGCGACAGCCTTCGAGTACATCGAGGTCTTCGACAACCGCAAGCGGCTGCGCTCGACACTTGGCGATCGCCCCCGTCGAATTCATGCAACAGTGGCAGGCGGGACAGAACAGCGATCAGACGGTCGCATGAGATCAACCCCCTGGGGGACGAAAAAACAGGTGAACCTCATTCAGATTCAGGTTCCTCTGGATCCTTGACGCCCAATACATTACGCAGCCATACCTCAAAGGCGCCGACAAACGCATTTTGACTATCCTCGTCGAGGGCCGCCTCGATTGCCTTTAGACCAACACCAGGCTCCTCTGAATCGGTCACCACGGCCGTAACTACCTTGGGTCCAGAAAAAACCGACTTCAACACCATCATGTCAGTACCAGCCAGAAGACTCGCATCATACGATCGACCTATATCAAGACGACCGAAATCTTGATAGAGCATCAAGGCACTTCCTTCCGAACCTCCACTACCAGAATTACTTCCGACAGCCTGATAGCCCATAGTCAGCATCAAAGAAACATTTTTCATTCCTGAGCCAGGATTCCTTCCTACTGAAGCTCCGTAGATCAAACGCCTTGGCTTAAAAATAAAAGCATCTTTCTTTACAACAACATCTTCCTCAAGATAAAAAGCAGGACATCCCACAAATCGAGACCTCCCGCCACTGAAAGCGGCAACTACATCAGAAACATCTTTGCAACCCTCAGGCGAACCTGTCACGCTATCATCACCCATGCTGCCAATAAGCCCACGAGCAACAATCAAACACCCTTTTTCATTATCTACAAAATCACCATCAAAATACGTGATCGCCGAAAAGGAACCTGACAACCCATTCTTATAAGCTTCAATGTTTTCATCAATCAAATTCACAGCAACCTTGGCACCATAATACGCCGCAGCAGAAAAGACCGCTGAAGCAATAGTCCCGTAGGCCTTTGTTTCTTGAGAAGGAGAATCGCATGATGATTCATCTTGAAGAAGACGCTCACAACTACAAGGCTTGAGAACGAGAAAGTTTCCTAGACGCTTATCTGCCTCTTTGACTTCCAAACGATCAAAATCACGGCGATCCATGCCACTCACGCAGGAAACAATAAAAAACACTGAGATCGAAACCCCAAAAAACCTTGTCAATTTCATACCTCACCTCATATTTCCCAGCCATTACGATCTGTTTTTCCGCCCGCCACGAAACGGCGTCCCACGCTGGAACGACTGTCAACTCCAATATCCTCACCGAACGATTCGCCCTACCGGCCAAGGAACCACCGAAAAATTACATCAACTCAAGATTAAACACGTTTCGTGTAAAATCAAGTTCTAATGATGCATCGACGCGAGACAGAAACCGACTGTTTCTATCTGAAAAGCCCGTTCCCGTACGGAAGCGTTCTCTGAGCGATCGGCGGATCCAAAGGGCTCGGACGACTACCCCTCCCCACTCTGCCAAGCCTGCCGCTTCCGATACAACGTCGAGGGGCTGACTTCGAGGAGGGCGGCGGCGCGGGGGATGTTGCCGTCGCAGTGGGCGATGGCGCGTTCGATGGCCTCGCGTTCGACGCGCCACAGGGGTTGGATGCCGGGGTCGGGTGTCGTGGTGGTGGTGGCTGCGGCGGGCGCCGGTTGGGTGGGTTCGGTGAGGGGGGTGCGCGACGGGGTGATGAGGTGTTCGGAGAGCGGCGGCGGCAGCATCTCGGGGTCGACGGTCTCGCCCTGGTGGAGCACGACGACGTTGCGGATGACGTTCTGCAGCTGGCGGACGTTGCCCGGCCAGTGGTAGTCGCGCAGTCGCGCCGCGGTGGCCGGGGCGAAGCGCTGGAACGCCTTGCCCTCCTCGGCGGCGAAGCCCTGGAGGAAGTGCTCGGCGAGCAGCAGGATGTCGTCCTGGCGGGCGCGCAGCGGCGGCAGTTCGATGGGGATGACGTGGAGACGGTAGTAGAGGTCCTCGCGGAAGCGCCCGGCGGCGACCTCCTTGAGCGGGTCGCGGTTGGTGGCGCAGACGAAGCGCACGTCGACCGCCTCCTGACGGGTGGAGCCGACGCGCTGGAAGCTGCCGGTCTGGACGAAGCGCAGCAGCTTGGTCTGCAGATCGAGGTCCATCTCGCCGATCTCGTCGAGAAACAGGGTGCCGCCGTCGGCCTGTCCGGCGGCGCCGACGCGGTCGCGCGCCGCGCCGGTGAAGGCGCCGCGCAGGTGACCGAAGATCTCCGACTCCATCAGGTCGTGCGGGATGGCGCCGCAGTTGAGGGCGATGAAGGGCGCCTCGCGGCGCGGTCCCTGGCGGTGGATGGCCTCGGCGCAGACCTCCTTGCCGGTGCCGCTCTCGCCGGTGATGAAGATGGTGGCCTTGCTCGCCGCGGCGCTGTCGATCACCCGGTAGACGGCCTGCATCGCCAGCGAGGCACCGATGAAGCCGTGGTAGCGGTCGCGGTCGAAGGTCTCCTGGATGGAGTCGAGCAGGCTGGAGAGACGCTGGCGCTCGAGCGCGTTGCGCAGGGTGACGCGCAGGCGCCGGGCGTTGAAGGGCTTCTCGATGAAGTCGAAGGCGCCCTCGCGCATGGCGTCGACGGCAAGGTCGACCGAGCCGTGCCCGGTGATGATCACCACCGCCGTCGGCAGCCGCTGCGCGCCGACGTGACGGAGAATCTCCATGCCGTCCATGTCGGGCAGGCGCAGGTCGAGCAGCATCGCGTGCGGCGGGTGCTGGGCCAGCGCGGCGAGCGCCTCGGCGCCGGTCTCGACGGGCTCGACGCGGTAGGGTTCGGTGGCGAGGTAGCCGCTGTAGACCTCGCGCAGGACCTGACTGTCCTCGACGATCAGGATGCTGGGGGGTGTCTGCTCCATGGCGGGCGTCCTGGTCCGTTGGCGCGCCGACGACCGCCCCCGCGCGGGGGCGGTCGCCTCTCCGATGGTCGAGCCTCAGATATAGGGATCGTGCGCGGCGGCTTCATCCACCGCGCCGTCCGACGGTTCGCGTGACGCCAGCGCTGGCGGTACGCGCCGTCGAGGTCGACGGCGCACTCAGTCCCGAGCAGGCTCGCGCGGACCGTCCTCGCCTCCCGCGCAGCGTTGCCCGAGCGCCTCCAGCGCCTGCTCGGCGCACCCGCGCAGCCGCGCGATCAACGCCTCCAGACGGTCGCGGTCGGCGGCGCGGGCGGCCTGCTCGCAGTCGAAGGCGAGCGCCTGCAGCGCGCGCGCGCCGAGGGTGCCGGAGGCGCCCTTGAGGGTGTGGGCCTCGTGTTCGAGCTGGACGATCTCGCCGCCCTCCCAGGCCTGCTCGATGCACGCCACCCGGCGCCGGGTCTCGATCTCGAAGGTCTGCAGCATGCCGACGAGGAAGTCTTCGCCCATCTCCTCGGCGAGTTCGTCGAGCACCCCGAGATCGAGCACCCCGACCGCCGGCGCCGGCGCCGCGCGCTCCCTGGCCGCTGAGTCGGCCGAGGCATCCTCGGCGCGCTCGCCACCGAGCCAGCGCGCGAGGGCGGCAAACAGCTCGGCGCGCACCACCGGCTTGCTCAGATAGTCGTCCATGCCGGCGGCCAGGCAGCGCTCGCGATCCTCGCTGAAGGCGTTGGCGGTCATCGCCACGATCGGCACACGGGCGCGCTCGCCGGGCAGCGCGCGGATCGCCCGGGTAGCCTCCAGCCCGTCCATCCCCGGCATCGAGACGTCCATCAGCACCAGTGCATAGGGGCGCGCGCGCAGCGCGGCGAGCGCCTGATGACCGTCGGCGGCGGTCTCGACCCGGTAGCCGGCGCGCTCGAGGATCGCCAGCGCCACCAGACGGTTGGCCTCGCTGTCCTCGACCAGCAGGATCGGGCCGGTGGCGGCCGTTGCCGCCGGCGTCGGCGCCGCCGGCTCGGGCCGGGGCGAGTCGGGCACGGGGAAGAGTTCGGGGGCGCCGAGCGCCACGCCGAGCTGCCGACACAGTGCGCGCGGCATCAGCGGCAGGGTGGCGGTCTCGGGCGTCGGCGCGCTCGTCCGGTCGCGATGGATCGGGATCTCGCGCGCCGCCGTCCCCGCGCCCGGCGGGGCCACCAGCCACAGCCGCGCGGGCACGGCGGCGGCCTCGGCGAACCAGCGTTCCTCGCCGACGATCACCACCTCCAGACCGAGCAGCCGGAGCTGGCGCGCCAGCCCCTCGGCGAGCGGCGCGCTGGCGGCCCACACCTGCACCCGCCAGCCCGCGGCCAGACGCGCCAGACGCGCACGCCGCTCGTCGGCCGGGGCGCGCGCGCGCAGCGGCAGGCGCACCCAGAAGCAGGAACCAGCGCCGGGCTCGCTCGCGCAGCCGATCTCGCCGCCCATGATCCGCGCCAGCCCGCGACAGATCGCCAGCCCCAGTCCGGTGCCGCCAAAGCGTCGGCGACGCGAGTCGTCGACCTGGACGAACTCGCTGAACAGCTCGGGCAGACGCTCGCGGGCGATACCGATGCCGGTGTCGCGCACCTCGATCGAGAGTCGCTGCCCGGCGCCCTCGCCCATCACCCCGGCGCGCAGTTCGATGGCGCCGTGCTCGGTGAACTTGAGCGCGTTGCCGAGTAGGTTGAGCAGGATCTGGCGCAGCTGACCGGGGTCGAGTTCGACCCGCACCGGCAGTTGCGGGTCGAGGGTCAGCACCAGCTGCACGCCCTTGGCGAAGGCGCGCGCAGCGAACAGCCCGAGCACCCCTTCGAGCAGGGGTTCGAGGGCGCAGGGTTCGGGCCGGGTCTCCATCCGTCCGGCCTCGATCTTGGAGAAGTCGAGGATGCTGTCGACCACCGACAGCAGGCTGTGCCCAGCCTCGCCGGCCACCCGCGCACGGGCCGCCTGCTCGGGGTCGAGACCGCTCTCGAGCAGCAGCTCGTTCATGTTGAGGATGGCGTTGAGCGGGGTGCGGATCTCGTGGCTCATGGTGGCGAGGAAGCGCGACTTGGCCTCGCTGGCCTGCTCGGCGCGGGCGCGCGCCTCGATCAGCGCCGCCTCGGTGCGCTTGCGCTCGCTAATGTCGATGAAGTTGGCGATATAGTTGGTCACCCGCCCCGCGGGGTCGCGCACCGTGGTGATGCTCAGCCACTCGGAGAAGATCTCACCGTCGCGGCGACGGTTCTCGATCTCGCCCTCCCAGTGGCCGTCGCGCTCCAGCCGCTCCCACATCTCCTGGTAGAAGCGCTGCGACTGACGCCCGGACTTGAGCAGTCGCGGCGTCTCGCCGATGGCCTCGTGCGGGGCATAGCCGGTGATCGCGGTGAAGGCGCGGTTGACGCGCAGGATGCGGCTCTCGGCGTCGGTGATGAAGATCGCCTCCTGGGCCTCGAAGGCCTGGGCGGCCAGACGCAGCTCCTCCTCGGCGCGGCGCCGGGCGCTGATGTCGCGGATGAAGGCGGTGAAATAGACCGTCTCCTCGGCCTCGACCTCAGTGATGGCGATCTCGATCGGGAACTCGTGGCCGTCGCGGTGCAGCGCCTCCATCTCCAGACGCTGGCCGATCACCCGCCCCTTGCCCTCGGCGCGAAACCGCACCATGCCGCGACGGTGGGCGGCGCGATAGCGCTCGGGGACGATCAGCCGTTCCAGCGGCTGGCCGATGGCGTCCTCGCGCAGATGGCCGAAGATCTGCTCGGCCGAGGCGTTGAAGTCGACCACCCGGCCATCGAGATCGATGGTGACGATGGCATCGAGCGCGGCATCGAGCAGCGCGCTCTTCTGCGCCTCGCTGCTGCGGATGCGCTCGGCGAGCTGACGGGCGGCGGTGAGCGCCTCGTTGAGATCGGCATAGCTGCCGGCCAGGCGCGTGGACATCAGGTTGAAGGCGTGGATCGCCTCGCCGATCTCGTCGTGGCCGTGCTGGGGGATGCGCACCCCCGGACCCTCGCGGGCGATGCGGTTGGAGGCATCGCGCAGACGCAGCAGCTGACGGCTGAGATAGGTACCGAGCAGCAACGAGAACAGCGCCACCAGCGCCATCTCGAGCAGCGCAATCCCGATCGCCCTGGAGCGCGCCGAGCTGAGCAACGCGTGGAAGGGCTCGACCGAGACGCCCAGCTCGACACGACCGAAATAGGCCCCACCGGCATGGATCTCGGCACGGGTGTCGAACACCCCGTCGGTGGCGCGCGAGGCGTCCTGATCGGGCACGAAGCGTCGCGCCAGCGCGCTCGCCGCGCCGGCCTCGGCGAGGATCAGACCGTCGCGATCGCGCACCCGCGCATAGACGATGTCGGCGTTGGTCAGCACCTCGTCGAGCAGGCTCTCGAGCCGGGCCAGATCGGTGGCCAGCACCGCGTCGGTGGCATTGGTCGCCACCAGGTTGGCGGCGGTGGCTGCGCGCTGGAGCAGCTGCGCCTCGTTCGACTCGCGCAGCCAGCTCAGCGCGCTGAACACCAGCAGCGCCAGCAGCACCGCCTCGATCAGTGCGATGCCGAGGATGGTCTTGAGACGGAAGCTCACGGGGCCTCGGCGCGCAGATCGTCGAGCAGGTCGATACCGAGGGCGCGCACGTCGTCCCAATCACCATCCTCGGCGGCCACCAGCCGGGGCATCCCCAACGTCTCGATCAGCGCCTGTCCCTCGGCGTCGGCAGCCAGTCCGAGCATCGCCTCGCGCACCCGCGCGAGCACCTCGGGGGCGACCCGCGGATGGCTGGCGAAGGCGTGGCGGGTATAGCCCTCGGTGGTCATCAGCACGCGTAGCTCGGCGCGCCGCTGCGGGGCGAGCGCTTCGAGGGTGCGCACCACCCCGCCGCCGGCGGGATAGAGTCCGACGCTCACGGTGCGGTAGACCGAATCGTGCGAGGCGACATAGCGCGAGGTGAAGGTGATGCCGCGCTGGGCCAGCTCGGCGCGGATCAGCACGCTGGCGGCGAAGGCCGCCGGCGCCGGGAAGGCCAGGGTCGCGCCTTGCAGCGACTCGACCTCGCGCAACGGGCTGTCGGCGCGCACCACCAGCACCCCGCGCAGCCGCCCCTCGGCGCGGGCAAGGGCGCGATAGCCGGGGTCGCGGGCGAACACCGTGTAGTGATAGGGGTTCATGTAGGCGAGATCGTACTCGCCCTGCGCCAGACGACGCTCGAAGGTGGGGATGTCGGCGGCGGTCTCGAAGCGCAGCGCCACCCCGGCGCGCGCGCCGAGCGCCTCGAGCAGCGGCACCCAGAGACGCGCCAGGGTGCTGGCCGATTGCTGCGGCACGATGCCGAAGCTCAGCTCCGTGGCCGGTGCGGCCAGCGGTGCCACGAGCAGGGCCAGCAACAGCAGCGGCGGCCAGCGACGGCGCCGGGCGTGCTCAGAAGCGGTAGCCGAAGAGTTCGATGTCGCGCCGGAAGCGGCGCGCAATCCAGTCGCGGCTTTGTGAGTCATAGAACTCCCGATAGTCGAGCCGGCCATGCCGGGATCGGTTGAAGTGCTCGGGCGCCGGGGGCGCCAGACCGAGATGGTCGCACAGTGCGGTCAGATCCTCCTGGTAGTACTCGAAGCGGGCGAGGAAGTCGATCTGCAGCCGCCCCCCTCGATCGCTCAGATAGTCGCTCTGGGAACGACCGACCATGAAGCGATGAACGGGCGCCTGGCTGGCCCAGGCAAGCCAGTCGCCGGGCGCGCGCGGGCGCAGCGCGCGACGCAGGAACTGCTTGAAGCCGGGGCCGGAGAGATGCCTCGTGCCCAGCGCCTCGTCGGAGCTGGCGCGCGCCAGCGCGATGTACCACGACAGCGCCAGATCCCAGGGGTTGCGCACGAAGGCGAAGCGGAAGTAGTCGGGATACCTGGCCAGCAGCCGGGCGTTGTCGCGATAGGTGCTGTGCTGGCGACCGTCGAAGTGACAGCGGTCCTGCCAGCCCGGGGCGCGCACGTCGAGCCCGGCGAGCGAGGCCCGGGTGTCGAGGTCGTCGCGCAACACCGAGGTCAGTGAACTCCCGCCGGTCTTGGGGATGTGGAAATAGACGAAGCGGCGGCTGTGGGAGAGCAGCATGGTGTTCTGGCTCCGGGGTCGGGTTTCCAGGGATGAGCGGATTGGACGTCCAGATCGCCTTGCGCAGACGTCTGCTCAACCCCAGCAACCACCGTGCCAGGCAATCGGACTCGCGCGCCAGCTCCTCGGCCGGCGGTGGATTGAGACGGTCGTCGGACAACCGCGCCTCGGCCCCGCGCGGGCGCACGGCGGTGCAGCGGGCGCAGACCCGCTCGGCCGAGCCCCCGACGCTGTTGCGATCGGTGCGCGGCGAGGCGGCGAGGCGGCGAGGATCAGGCTATCGCAGCACGTCGGCCACGCCTCCGGGCAGGCGGCGAAGTGCACCGGCGCGAGCGGCGGCGCAGGATGCGACTCGATCTGCAATGGCCGCGCCCGAGCGGCCCCGAGGCCGTCGAAAGCGCCCCCGATGACCCCCTCCGCTTCGTCGTCGACACCATCGCCCATCCGCGCTCCCTCCTCCTCCTCGTCCATGCCGCTCGGGGCGGGAGAGCCCCAGACCCCGCCAGGACACCTGTAGGCGCCCGCGTCAGAGCACAAGCCAGGCCCGCCGCGCGGCCACGCTCACTGGCCCGCCTTCACCCCGTGTCATCGGCGCGCGCACGACCGCGCCGATCCAGCCCCCGCATCAGGGGAAGGCGCACACCGACGGCGACTACAGGACATGCACGGCGCGGGCAACCGTACCAAAAACAGCGCCGACCCGGCCATCGGTACCAGACTACCGTCCCCGGCCGACAGCCGATAGCCGGGGGCTTTCATGGGGGCACGGCGGCCAGGGTGAGCACGACGAGCCGACGGCTCCACACCGCGAGTCAGCTCGCAGCGGGTTGACGGAGGGCGGCGTAGGCCGCGGCCATCGCCCGCAGCTCGGCGCGGACGAGGACATAGGGGCGCGGGTCGGACGGCAGGGCGCGCGCGATGCCCGCGAGCTGCACCGCCAGCGCCGTGCTCAACACCGCGACATCGCCCGGCGGCACCACCCGGGCGGTGGCAGGACAGGCGGTCTCGACGGCGGCGCCGGTGGCGGCGACCACCACCGGGATGCCACAGGCCTGGGCCTCCAGCGGCGCCAGCGCCAGCCCCTCGGCCAGCGCGGGCCAACAGCACAGATCAAGCGCCTGGTAGAAGGTCGGCATGGCATCGACCCGCCCCATGAAGTGCACACGCTGCGACAACCCCAGCCGGGCGACCAACCGGCGCAGCGCGCCCTCCTCCGGGCCGCTGCCGGCGAGTGCCAGGTGGGTGTTCGCGTCGAGCCCAAGCAGCGCCTCGATGAGCAACTGCTGGCCCTTGAGCGGGTGGAGTCGCGCGGCGCAGCCGATCAGCCGCGCCTCGCGCGGGAGATCGAGCTGTTCGCGCGCCAGGGTGCGATCACCGGGCACGAAGTGATCGGTGTCGACCCCCTTGAGAATCAGCCGTGGCCGCCATCCCGGCAGGCGCGCGCGGATGCGCGCGGCGACATGCTCGGCATCGGCGACCAGCCGTGGCCGGGTCAGCGCCAGCGTGCTCCAGTGCAGCCAGCGCCGACGCACACCCTGCAGATGCCAGGTGTCGTGCTCGGTGTGCACCAGATGGCGCACCCCGGCCAGGCGCGCGGCCAGACCGGCATAGACCAACGGGCCGATGTGATGGGTGTGCACCGCCACCGCCCCCTCGGCGCGCAGCAGCCGCGCCAGACGTGGGATCAGCGTCGGCGTCCAGCCCGCGGGCTTGGCGAGAAAACGCAGCCGAGCGACATGAGTCTGCAGCCGTGGCCAGGCGGCAACCGCCGCTGCGCCCTCACCCTCCAGACTCACCACCAGGTGGCGCTCGGAGGCGGCGCCGTGACGCGCCAGCTCCAGCACCATGGTCTGCAGTCCCCCGGGACGCAGGTGCGGCACGACATGAACGATGGTGGTCATCGGGGATCCTCCACGAGCAGATGATCGTCGGCACGGTCCGTCGAGAGATCCTCGACCCCGTCGTACGGCCTGAGTGGGGTGCGGCTGAGCACCGGCGGCACGGTCAGGTCGCGCTGAGGCCCGGCGCCGGCGGGCAGATCGTCGATGCGGTAGAGCAGAGCGATGGGCATGGTCGGGACCGAGGAGCAGGGGGTGACGGATCGTCAGCAGATCGCGTGCCACGTCTCATCCGCGCGCGCCGGCGCGCTCCCGTGTCGCCCCCCGCCCTCGCGTTGCAGCGTGCAACGCGACCGGCAGCGGGCCCTTGCATCCTGCAACGCTCTTCGGGACGGCGTCGCGGCCAGCGCGAACCCGTAACCGGCGCCCGATGTCCGGGGCGTGCGCGGGGGCCATCTCACACCTCCTCGACCAGCGCCGAGAGCGCCCGGGCCTGGCGCTCGGCGGTGAACAGCTCCAGCAACCGTCTGCGCCCCGCCTGCCCCATCGCCGCCAGGCGCAGCGGCGCCATGGTCGCCACCGTCTCGAGGGCGCGGGCGAGCGCAGCGCGATCGCCCGGCGCCACCCGCCAGCCGGTCTCGTCGGTCACCATCTCCTTGCAGCCCATCAGCATGGTGGTGACCACCGGCAGCGCCATCGCCATCGCCTCCTTGACCACCACCGGGTCGGTGTCGCGGTCACCGTCGGCGGCGATGCGAAAGGGCGCGACCAGTGCCCGGTAACCGGGACCGTGACGCGCCAGCCACTCGGCCGGACGGACCCCGAGGAACTCCACCCAGTCATCCAGCCCGAGGCGCGTGCAACGCGCCTGCAGCGCCTCGCGCAGTGGGCCGTCGCCGACCAGATCGAGCCGCGGGCGGTGCGCCGCCGGGACCAGCGCCAGCGCCTCGAGCAGATCCTCCACCCCCTTGGTCTCGCGCAGCCGACCGATGAACAGCAACCGATCGGCGTCCGCGGCACCGCTCACCACCGGCGCGAAGGTGCGAGGGTCGACCCCGCAGTAGAGCACCCCGACGCGCGCGCGCGGCGCCAGCGCGGTGAAGTCGCGCCGCATGTCCTCGCAGACGGCCACCGCGAAGTCCACCCGGTCGAGCTTGAGCGCGAGATCGGCGGGGGTGGCAGGGGCGGCGTAGACGTCACGGCCATGACCGGCGAAGGACACCCCGATACCGAGCCAGCGAGCGGCGACGATCGCCGTGGCGGTGGAGGCCTGGGCGAAATGGGCATGGAGATGGGTACAGCCCTCGTAGCGCATCACCGCCGCCACCCGCGCGGCGCTGTAGAGCAGCGCGGCGCGCGGCAGATCGCGCTGGCGCAGCGCGAAGCCGAGCCCGCGCATCAGGCTCGGGCGGAGACCGCCGAGCGCCTCGGCGGCATCGGCCGGACCGAGATCGGAGAGATACCAGGTGCGCACCGCCAGACGCTGATCGCTGGCCTGGGCCGGTCCCGGATGACGGCGGAAGGCGATCGGCACGACTCGGTGACCGAGCGACTCCATGGCGCGGATCTCGGTACCGATGAAGGTCTCGGAGAGAACCGGAAAGGCGGGGACGAGGTAGGCGATCGTCTTCTTCATGGTCATGATGTTTCCGTTTGGCATGCGAACTGCTGCGCCTCGAGCAACATCAATGCCAGAGGACTCGCCATGTCGCCCCAGCCCATCCAGGTCTCGATCATCATCCCCACCCGCGACTGTCTCGAGCAGCTGCCGCGCGCGATCGACAGCGTTCTCGCCCAGCAGCTCGAGACCTTCGAGGTGCTGGTCGTCGACGACGGCTCCGAGGACGGCACCTGGGACTGGCTGTGTGCGCGCGCCCGGCACGCGCGCTGGCTGCGCCCGATCCGGCTCGGCGGTCATGGCGCAGCGCACGCGCGCAACCAGGCCATCGCCGCGGCGCGCGGCGAGCTGGTCGCCTTTCTCGACGCCGATGATTGCTGGTACCCGGGCAAGCTCGCCGCGCAGCTCGCCCTCCACCGCCGCGACCCCGAGCTGGTGATGAGCTTCACCAACTACCGCCATGTCGGCGCCGACGGCGAGGACCATGGCGACTGCTTCAGCCTCTGGCCCGGATTCCGGCGACTGCTCGAGGGCGACGACGCGTTCCGCCGGCTCTCCCACCCCGCCGCGCTGCTGTTCGCCGAGAACGTGGTCGGCACCTCGACGGTCGTGGCCAGACGCGATGCGTTGCACAATGCGAAGGGATTCGACCGCCAACTGCATTCTGCAGAGGACTGGGACCTGTGGCTGCGCCTGGCCAGCGCCGGGGCGGTCGGCTTCAGCCCGCGCGTCTACTGCGACTACGAGAGACGCGCCGAGGCCGAGGCCGCTCGCACCGAGGCGCGGCTCGCGGCGCTGGCGCAGATCATCCGGCGCTACCGCCCCGAACTCGGCACTGCGCACCCGCTCGCACTGCGCCGCGCCCGCGCCCGGTTGCTGGTCGGCGAGGCCGAATGGCACCGCGCCGAGGGCCGCCCGGCGCGGGCCTGCGCCAGCCATCTGCGTGCGCTCTCGCTCAACCCGCAGTGGCGCACCCTGCGCGGCGCGTTCACCGACGGGCGACGGCTCGCGCTGCGGCCCTGGCGCGGCTGAGGGTTCAATCCGCCCAGAGACCGCGAACAGAGGCGGCCACAGCTCCGGGACAGGGATGGCAAGCATCCGGCGCGGCGCCTTCATCGAGACCGCCCGGCTCGCCCCGTCAGCCAGCGGCCACCGGCCCGATCGGCCCGGACGATCCGCAGCAGCAGGCGAATCCGCGCGCGCAGCGCACAGGATTGGGGAAGTTGACAGCGGGTACGGACGACTCCGGCGGAGATGATGCGCGAGACATGCGCGACCCGAGGCCGGACGCTATCCACCCCGTCGGGGCGGCTGAGGATCAGCCCGGGTGCCCCGGCGATCGGGGCGAGGAGATGCGGACAAAAAAATACCGCCTCGAGGGCGGTATTTTTTGCTGTGTGGCGGAGAGGGTGGGATTCGAACCCACGATAGGCTATTAACCTATACACACTTTCCAGGCGTGCTCCTTAAACCACTCGGACACCTCTCCGGAAAACACGCCGACAGGAAGACCTGCAGCGCGTTTGAGCCGTGAACTTTAACCGAAACCCCGACGGCTTTCAACCCGTTTCTTCTCGCCCGCCGAGCAGGCATCATCGCCCGACCCGTCCCGGCCAGATCATCGCCCCATGTCCGATACCCGCGCCAGCACCGCCGACCGTCACCGTCTCTACGAACTCGCCGTCCAGGCCCCGGAGGCCGAGATCGACCTGCTCGATCAGCTCGTCACCGACCTGCGCGGCCGTCCGGCGCGACGGCTGCGCGAGGACTTCTGCGGCAGCGCCGCAATCGCCGCGGCCTGGGTGCGCCGCCGCCCCGACAATCAGGCCCTCGGCATCGATCTCGACGCCGCGGTGCTCGACTGGGCGCGCACCCACACCCTCGCCGCGCTCGCGCCCGAGGCGCGCGCACGGCTGGCGCTGCGCCAAGCCGATGTCCGTGAGGCCGCCACCGCGCCCGTCGACCTGGTGGTGGCGATGAACTTCAGCTACTGGCTGCTGCGCAGCCGCGAGACGCTCGGCGACTACTTCCGCGCGGTGCGCCGCGCGCTCGCCCCCGACGGGGTCTTCCTGCTCGATGTCTACGGCGGCTACGACGCCCCGCGGGTGATCCGCGAGGCGCGCCGTGTCGCCGACCCCGAGCAGGGCGACTTCGACTACATCTGGGAGCAGGCGCGCTTCGACCCGATCAGCAGCGATCTGGAGTGTCACATCCACTTCGCCTTCGACGACGGCTCGCGGCTCGAGCGCGCCTTCAGCTATCAGTGGCGGCTGTGGACCCTGCCCGAGCTGCGCGAGCTGCTCGCCGAGGCCGGCTTCGGCGAGGTCGGCGTCTACTGGCAGGGCTGGGACGCCGAGGGTGAGCCCGACGGCGACTTCGTCGCGGTCGAGCGCGGCGAGCCCGACGCCGGCTGGATCGCCTATCTCGGCGCCACCCCGGCGCGCTGAGCGCCGCGCTCAACCCTCAGGGTGCGGCAGCCGCCCGAAGAGTCGACTGAGCGCGCGCAACCGCTCGGCGCTGCCGGCCTCGAGCATCTCCTCGCGAAAGCGCCACTCCCAGTTGCCCTCGGCGGTGCCGGGGCGGTTCATGCACGCCTCGGCGCCGAGCCCGAGCACGTCCTGCAGCGGAAACAGCGCCATCTCCGCCACCGAGCCGAGGGCGCTGCGGATGAAGTCCCAGTGGATCTCATGACCGTCGGTGTTGAGATAGACCCGGGCGTGGCGGCGTACCGACTCGTCGCGGCTGTCCCACCAGCCGCGCAGGGTGTTGTTGTCGTGGGTGCCAGTGTAGACGGCCTGACGGGGGCGGTGGTGATGGGGCAGGAAGTAAGACCGCCCGAAACCCTCGGGGATGTCCTCGAAGCCGAACTGGAGGATCGCCATCCCCGGCAGTCCCAGCCCGTCGCGCAGCGCCTCGACGTCCTCGGTGATCACCCCGAGGTCCTCGGCGATCAGCGGCGGATCCTCGCCGAGCGCCGCCTGGAGCACGCTGAAGAGCCGCATCCCCGGCCCGGCGACCCAGCGCCCGTTGACCGCGGTCGGCTCGTCGGCGGGGATCTCCCAGTAACCGGCAAAGCCCCGGAAGTGATCGACGCGCACCAGATCGACCAGCCCGAGCACCTGGCGCAGCCGCGCCACCCAGAAGGCGTAGTCGTCGGCGGCCAGCGCCGACCAGCGATACAGCGGGTTGCCCCAGCGCTGTCCGGTGGCGCTGAAATAGTCCGGCGGCACCCCGGCGACCACCGTCGGTTCGCCCTCGGCGTCGAGTTCGAACCAGTGCGGGTGGGTCCACACCTCGCTCGAGTCGTGGGCGACGAAGATCGGGATATCGCCGATCAGGCGCACGCCACGGGCATGGGCATAGTCACGCAGCGCCTGCCACTGCTCGAAGAAGCAGAACTGGACGAAGCGCTGCAGCGCCAGCGCCTCGCCGTTGGCCGCGGCCCAGCGCGCCAGCGCGCCGGGATCGCGCAGGGCGTAGTCGCGCGCCCACTGGGTCCAGGGGCGCTGCGCGTGGAAGGCCTTGAGACCGCTGTAGAGGGCGAAGTCCTCGAGCCAGTCGCCATGGGTCTCGCAGAAGGCGGCATAGGCCTCGCGCTGCACCGCCGTGGCGCGCGCCTCGAAGCCGCGCCGGGCGCGTTCGAGCAGCGCGCGCTTCCAAGCGCCGACGGCCTCGTACTCGACCCGGTCGGCGGCGAAGGCCGGCGCCTGCTCCAGATCCTCGGGATCGAGCCAACCGGCCTCGAGCAGCCGCTGCGGACTGATCAACAACGGGTTGCCGGCGAACGCCGAGGTGCACTGATAGGGTGAGTCGTGATAGCCGGTGGGACCGAGCGGCAACATCTGCCACAGCCCCTGGCCGGCGGCGGCGAGGAAGTCGACGAATCGGTAGGCACCCGGCCCCAGGTCGCCGATCCCGAAGGGACTGGGCAACGAGGTCGGGTGGAGCAGGATACCGCTGGTGCGGTGCATGGAGGGGCCTCCCGGTCAGCTGCTGTCCGCTGGTCGCATCCTAACGCCGATCGCCCCGCGACAGCGACCACGATCCGCATGGACGGACACGTTCGCATCACTCCGGGCGCACCGCACGGCTCGCACCGGGCACGGGTCGGGCGATCGGTGACAGGCCGAGCCTCCGATCATGGGGACGCGGGCAAGCCATTGAAAGCAGGGCGACGCCGTCGCGCGGCGGCGCGCGACGATTGATCCGCGAGCGCGCCTTGGGCTAGCGTGGAGACACCGGCGCGCCGACGACGCAACGTCGACGCACCGGCCTCGAGCCGTCGTCCGCAACCGTGACCGGGCGCACGGTTTCGACACCTGCACTTGGCTTCACCCCATTCGCCCGCACCGGGTGTCCGACGCCGGACGGATCTCTCCACCCCGGCCCCGACAGCAGTAGGAACCCATCGACCATGAGCAGTCCCGACACCTTCAAGCACTCACTCAGCCGCGCCCGCGAGTACGGACTCGAGGAATTCCTCGAGATCATCGGCGAACTCTCCCAGGAGAGCACCAAGAAGGGCCGCATCGACCGCGCCAGCAAGGAGCTGATCACCCTCGGTATCGCCCTGGCCAAGCAGTGCCGGCGCTGCATCGACATCCACAGCGATGCGGCACAGCGTCTCGGCGCCGGCGATGGCGAACTCAGTCAGGTGCGCAAGATCGCGCTGTTTCTCAAGGCCAGCCCCAGCGGCGGCGGCGAGATGTGGGAATCCTGGGAGGACTCCTGGCGCGAGTACGTGCTTGGGCGCGGTCCGATCGAGCACCATGTGCGCGAGCTGATCGCGCTCGGCATCGCCCTGGTCGAGCAGCGCCGCGAGCACATCCGTCTACACGCGCGCTCGGCGCTGGAGTTCGGCGCGCCACCCGAGGAGATCTTCGAGGTGATGCCCATCGCGCTGCTGATGGACGGCGCCCCCGCCCTCTCGCAGATCCCCCATCTGGTCGAGGCGCTCGAGGCGCCGACACTGCAACTGAGTGCCTGAGCGCAGCGCGTGGTCGCGCCCTGGGCGCGGCTGCGCTAGCATCCGCAGCTGACGCGCCGCCCATCGCCTGCGGTGGCGGCGCCATCACGCCGGCCCCAGAGTGGCAGCCGGCCCCGCGGATCACTACGGAAGCCTGCGATGTTCAAGTATCTCCCGCTGTGGGCCAATATCCTGCTGGGCATGGGGCTGGCCATCGCCCTGGCCGTGGCGGCACTCACCTACAACAACCTCCACGACATCGATCGCCTCACCGCCGAGGCCGAGCACGAGCAACTCGCGCTCTATGCCGACAGTCTGCAGGCCGAGATCGCCGCCGAGACCCGGCTGGCCGCGGCGATGAGCACCCTGGTGGCGAACCTCCCCGATATCCAGTCGCACTTCGCCGCAGGCGACCGCGCCTGGCTGCGCGCGGCGCTCGAACCGGCCTATCGCAAGCTCCACGCTGACTATGGCGTGGTGCAGTTCCAGTTCCACACCCCGCCGGCGACCTCGATGCTGCGCCTGCACATGCCCGAGCGCTACGGCGACGACCTCTCCGGCTTCCGTCACTCGGTGGTCGACACCAACCGCGAGCGCGAGCCCCAGCGCGGGCTCGAGGTCGGGGTGGCCAACCTCGGCGCGCGCGGCATCGTCCCGGTGGCGTGGCAGGGGCGTCATGTCGGCTCGGTGGAGTTCGGCATGGCCTTCGGCGCCGACTTCTTCGCCAACTTCAAGCAGCATCACGGCGTCGACGCCGCGCTGCACCTGGCCCGCGCCGACGGTCTGCGCACCTTCGCCGGTACCTTCGGCGCCCAGCCGCTGCTCGACGACTCGCGGCTGCGCGCGGCGCTCGCCGGCACCCCGCAGCTCGTCCACACCCGGCTCGGCACCACCCCGGTGGCGGTCTACGCCAGCGCCGTGACCGACTACTCCGGCACCCCGATCGGGGTCATCGAGCTGGTGCGCGACCGCAGCGCGGCGCTCGCCGCGATCGCTGCCAGCACCCGCGAGGCCTGGCTGGTCGCGGCCCTGGTCGCTGGCCTCAGCCTGGTGCTGACGCTGCTCACGGCGCGCGCGCTCGAGCGGCGCATCCGCCGGCTCGCCGGCGGCATCAAGCAGATCGCCGCCGGCGACCTCAGCCACGAGATCGCCATCGACGGGCGCGACGAACTCGCCGCGCTCGGTCACGACGGCGAGCGCATGCGCCGCCATCTCCACGGTCTCGTCGGCGAGGTCGAGCAGGATGCACGCGCCGTCGACGAGGCCGCGCGCGAGATCGCCGGCGCCGTCGAGGGCCAGGCGGCGACCTCCAGCGAGATGTCGGCCTCGATCGCTGAGATCACCTCGACCATGGAGGAGCTGTCGGCCTCCTCGACCCAGATCGCCGAGTACTCCGGCTCGGTGGCCGAGATCGCCAAGCGCACCTACGACGACAGCCTGCAGGGGGCCGAGTCGATGCAGCAGCTGGCCGCGCAGATGGAGGAGATCCGTCGCGACAACCAGCACGCGCTCGCCGAGATCGTCGCCCTCGGCCACAAGTCCAAGGAGATCTCCAAGGTCATGGAGATCATCGACACCGTCGCCGATCAGACCAAGCTGATCGCCTTCAACGCCGCGCTCGAGGCCTCCTCGGCCGGCGAGGCGGGCAAGCGCTTCGGCGTGGTCGCCGCCGAGATCCGCCGCCTGGCCGACTCGGTCACCGACTCGACCAGCGAGATCAGCAACAAGGTCATCGAGATCCAGGACGCCATCAACCGTCTGGTGATCAACTCTGAGAAGGGCTCGCAGAGCATCGCCGAGGGTCTCGAGGCCTCCTCGCGCAGCTCCGGGCTCCTCCGTTCGCTGGTCGAGGCCGCCGGCGAGACCACCAGCTCGGCGCAACAGATCAGCCTCTCGACCCAGCAGCAGAAGACCGCCAGCAACCAGGTGGTAGTGGCGCTGCGCGAGATCGTCACCGCCAGCGCCGACACCGCCCAGTCGGTGCAGCGCATCGCCCAGGTCGCCCAACAGATGACCCAGCTCTCGACCAACCTCGGCCAGCGCGTCGACCGCTTCGAGCTCGGCGCCGCGCCCGCCGCCGACACCCGGGATCCGGCATGAGCGCGGGCCGCCCGATCCGCGTGCTGGTGGTCGACGACAGCCCGCTGGCACGCGCGCTGATCCGCACCCAGATCGAGGCCGCCGCCGGTCTCGAGGTCTGCGCCGAGACCGGCAATGGCCGCGAGGCGCTGCGGCTGACCCAGGAGCTCGCCCCCGACATCATCACCATGGACCTGCAGATGCCGGGGATGGGCGGGCTCGAGGCCATCGCCGAGATCATGTCGACGCGCGCCACCCCGATCCTGGTGGTCTCGGACCTGGCCGATGCGCGCAACGCCATGGCCGCGGTGGCGCACGGCGCGCTCGACGCCCTGCCCAAGGAGGCGCTCGGCGACGCGTCGCGCCTGGCGCAGCGGCTGCGCACCCTCGCCGGGGTGCCGGTGATCCGCCACATCCGTCGCCCCCAGGCCCCCGCCGCCCTCGCCCCGGCGGCCCCCGAGCCGCGCCGTCACCGCGCCCAGGTGGTGGCCATCGCCGCCTCGACCGGCGGTCCCCACGCGCTCGCCCAGATCCTCGCCGCGCTGCCGCCCGACTTCCCCGCGCCGCTGCTCATCGCCCAGCACATCGCCGACGGCTTCGCCCAGGCGATGGCCGCCTGGCTCGACGGGCTCTGTCCGCTGCCGGTGGCCGTCGCCGAGCCCGGCGAGGCGCTGCGCCCCGGCCGGGTCCACATCGCCGACCCCGGCCAGCACCTCGGCGTCGACCACGAGCAGCGCATCCAGCTCTCGCCGCGCGCCGCCGGCGACATCTACCGCCCGAGCTGCGATCACCTGCTCGAGTCGGTGGCGGCGCACTACGGCGCACGCGCCGTCGGCGTGATCCTCACCGGGATGGGGCGCGACGGCGCACGCGGGCTGCTGGCGATGCGCCGCGCCGGGGCCCCGACCATCGCCCAGGACGAGGCCAGTTCGGTGATCTTCGGCATGAACCGCGAGGCGATCGTCGCCGGCGCCGCCGCCGAGGTCCTCGCCCTGGCCGAGATCCCGCCGCGTCTGTGCACCCTGACCGGCGCCGTCGCGCCCGCCCCGTCGTGAACGATCTCGCCCCGCTGCGCACGCTCATCAGGGAGCGGATCGGGCTGCACTTCGACGCCGCCTCCGAGACGACGCTGCGCGAGGCGCTGGCGCGTCGCATCGCCCACACCGCGAGCGACGGCCCCGCGGCCTATCTGGCCCGGCTGCGCGCCGACGAGGCCGAACTCATGGCGCTCGGCAGCCTGCTGACGATCAACGAGACCTACTTCTATCGCGAGGCCCAGCACCTCGAGCTGCTCACCGATCACCTCATCCCGACGCTGCGCGCGCGCGACCACGCGCCCCCGGAGACGCCGATCCGCATCCTCTCGGCCGGCTGTTCGAGCGGCGAGGAACCCTACTCGATCGCCATCGCCCTCGAGCAACGTCTCGGCGCCGAGGCCGCCGCCGCGGTGCGCATCAGCGCCGGCGACCTCGACCCCGAGGTGCTCGAGCGCGCTCGCGCCGGGCGCTACGGCGCCTTTACCTTCCGCGCCCTCGACCCGGCACTGCGCGCGCGTCACTTCACCCGGCTCGACAACGGCCAGCACCAGCTCGCCGCCGCCATCCGCGCGCGCGTCGACTTCCTCGCGCTCAACCTGCTCGCCCGCGACTACCCGCCGGGGCTGCAGGGACAGGACGTGATCTTCTACCGCAACGTCTCGATCTATTTCGATCCGCCGACCCGCGCCCAGGTGCTCGCGCAGCTGGCGCGGCTGCTCAACCCCGGCGGCTTCCTCATCGTCGGCGTCGCCGAGACCCTCGCCAACGACATCGGACTGCTACGCCAGCACGTCCATCGCGGCATCTTCTATTTCAGCAACGCCCCGCTCGCGCAGCCCGCCCTCACCCCGCCCCGCCCGGTGCGCCGCACGCCGCCACCGCTCGACCCGGCGCGCTGCTATACCGAGGCGCTGGAGCTGGCACGCGCCGAGCGCTACACCGAGGCGCTGACCCGGCTGGCCATGATCCCGCTCGAACGCCGCTCGGTGGCGGCACTGGAGCTGCGCGCGCTGCTCGAGTTCGAGACCGGGGCGATCGCCGCGGCGCAGGCGAGCTGCGAACAGGCCCTGGCCAGCGATCCCTGGTCGCTCGAGGCGCTGCTCGTCAGCGCGCGCTGCGCCCGGCGCCAGGGCCGCACGCAGGCGGCGAGCACGCAACTGGCCCGCGTCATCTATGTCCAACCCGAGTGCTGGCGGGCGCACTATCAGCTCGCCGAGCTGCATCGCGCCGAGGGCGCTGCCGCGCCCGCCGCGCGCGAGTACCGTATCGCCCGCAACCTGCTCACCGCCGAGCTGCCGCCCGGCGCGCCGCGCCCACTGCTGCCGAGCGCGCTGTCGCGGCGCGACCTGCGGCTGATCTGCGAGCGCCACCTGGCGCGGCTCGCCGCCCAGGGCGCGGACTGAGACGGACGCCACGGGCATGGCCATCGACCTGCAACGCTTCCTGCAACGCTTCGTCACCGAGTCGCACGGCCACCTCGGCGAACTCGAGGCTCAACTCTCGGCGATGGCACGCGACGAGCCGCTCGGGCGCGATGAACTCGACGCCGCCTTCCGCGCCGCCCACACCATCAAGGGCTCGGCGCGGATGCTCAAGCTGGGGGTGATCGCCGAGACCGCGCACGCCCTCGAGGACGTGCTCGGGGCGCTGCGCGAGGGGCACCTGGCCCCCTCGCCGGAGCTGGCCACGACCCTGCTCGAGTGTCATGACGCCATCGGCGACCTGGTGGCCGCCGCCACCACCCCCGAGCAGCTGCCCGAGCACCCCGACCCGGCGCTGCTCGCGCGGCTGCTCGAGCACGCCGCGCCCAGCGCTGACCACGCCCCGACAGCCGCTCCCGGGCCAGCGGCGCCCGCCGCCATGGTGAGGAGCGCCGCGCCTGGCGCCGAACACGCGCCGCCGCGGCTCGACCTGCGCCCGACCGAGACGGTGCGCGTCGGACTCGACAAGCTCGACGGCCTGATCCGACTGATGGGGGAGCTGATCGCCACCCAGGGACGCTATCGTCAGCGCCTGCTCGAGGCCCGCGCGCTCGACGTCGAACTCGCGCGCCTGCTCGAGGACAACCCGGCGCTGGCCGAGCACGCCGCCGGTCGGCAGCGTTTCACCCGCGCGCTGCGCGATCTGGCGCAGGAGCAGGAGCGCCTCACCAGCGAACTCGGCGATCGCGCCCTGGGTCTGCGCATGCTGCCGCTGTCGACCCTGTTCGAGCCGATCGCGCGGATCGCCCGCGAGCAGGGTCGGGCGCTCGACAAGCAGGTCGACTGTCACGCCAGTGGCGGCGAGATCGAACTCGATCGTCATATCGTCGAGCGTCTCGGCGATGCCCTGGTGCATCTGCTCAGCAACGCCGTCGACCACGGCATCGAGTCGCCCGAGGCGCGGCGCGCCGCCGGCAAGCCCGCGCTCGGACGCATCGAGATCAGCGCGCGCAAGGACGGCGCCGGGGTGGCGATCAGCATCCGTGACGACGGGCGCGGACTCGATCGCGCGCGCATCCTCGAGCGTGCGGTGCGCCAGGGGCTGATCGAGCCGGAGCAGGCGACGACGCTGGAGCCGGCGCAGGTCGCCGAACTGATCTTCCGTCCCGGCTTCAGCACCAGCGAACTGATCACCGAGGTCTCGGGGCGCGGGGTGGGCATGGACGTGGTCCGGCGCACCGTGGTCGATGAGCTGCACGGCACCATCACCGTCGCCGACGAGCCCGACCAGGGCACCCGGCTGACGCTCAAGGTGCCGCTGTCGCTGGCGCTGATGCGGGTGCTGCTGTTCGAGTCCGGCGATCGGGTCTTCGCGCTCACCGCGCAGCATGTCGAGCGACTGATCCGGGTCGCACTCGACACCACCCTGCAGGTTGCCGGACACCCGACGCTGACACTCGACGGCACCTGCCTGCCACTGGTCACCCTGGGCGCGCTGCTGGGGCTGGAGCGGCGGGCCGGCACGCCGCCGCCTGCGGCGCCGCTGATCATCGTCATCGGCACCGCGCGCGCCAAGCTCGGGCTGATCGTCGATCGTCTGGTCGACGAGCGCGACATGGTGATCAAGCCGCTGCCGGCACACATGCGTGCGCTCGCCCCGGTCGGTGAGCTGGTCGGCGGCATCGTCACCACCGGCGACGAGACCCTGGTGAGCGTGCTCCAGGCCCCGGCACTGCTGCTTGCCGCCGCGCGGCTCGAGGCTGATGATCCGGTGCGCGGCGTGATCGCCGCGCCAGCGGCGGCACACCATGTGCTGGTGGTCGACGACTCGCTCAACACCCGCGAGATCGAGCGCGACCTGCTCGAGTCCAGCGGCTATCGCGTCACCCTCGCAGAGGACGGACTCGAGGCACTGGACAAGGCGCAGCGACAGCGCTTCGACGCCGTCGTCAGCGACGTCGAGATGCCGGGGCTCGACGGCTTTTCCCTGACCGCCCGGCTGCGCGAGAATAGCGACTATCGCGCCACCCCCATCGTCATCGTCAGCTCGCGCGCCGACGAGGCCGATCGACGCCGGGGCATCGAGGTCGGCGCCAACGCCTATATCGTCAAGGGCGACTTCGCCCAGTCGAGCCTGGTCGATACCCTGCGGGGATTGATCGGATGACCCTCGCCGGCACCATCGGTCACAAGAACCACCTAGGACGCCACCGCATGCACATCCTGATCGTCGACGACGACACCCTCACCGGCGAACTCACCGCCGCCATCCTCGAGCAGGCCGGACACCATTGCGAGATCGTCGCGCACGGCCTCGCTGCACTCGAGCGGCTCGAGGCCGCCACCAGCCCCTTCGACTGCGTGATCTCGGATCTGCACATGCCGCTGCTCGATGGCTTGGAACTCGAGGGCGAGATCCGTCAACTGGGGCTATCGATCCCCTTCATCCTGCTCAGCGGCGATGACCTGCGCGCGACCTCGGACCAACACCCCGGCATCAGCGCTCATCTCTGCAAGGACGAGACCCTGGAAGAGGCCCTGCTGCAGACAGTCGCCCGGCTGTGAGCAGCATCACTGCAATGTCGTCACCCGCAACCATGCGCATGACACAGCAGCAATCAGCAAACCTCCAGGCGCGCAAGGCGCGGCTGCGCGCCTCCTTCATCACCCAGCTGCCGAGCCGCCTCGGTGAGCTGCGCGAGCGCGTCTCGCGGCTCGACCCCGCACAGCCCCCGGACAGGCTCAACCTGCAGGAGATCCACCGGCTCTTCCACACCCTCAAGGGCTCGGGGGCGACCTTCGGCTTCCCCGAGGTGATGGCCGCCGCGCGCGACGCCGAGCAGCACCTCAGTCGGGTGCTCGACGGCTACGAGGCGCTCGGCGAGGAACTGCTCGACACCCTCAGCCACCAGCTCGACGCGCTCGAACACCTCGAGATCGACCGCGCCCCCTGCCTGCCCCAGGAGCCGCCGGCCCAGGTCGCGCTGCCGGCGCGCCGCAGCGGTCGCGATATCACCACCAGTCGCGCCGAGCACTCCATCTATATCTGCGACGACGACCCCGAGGTGGTCGCCGAGCTGGCGATGCAGCTCGGTTGCTTCGGCTACCGGGTGACCGCCTTCACCTCGCTGGCCAGGCTCCACCGCGCGGTCGCCGAGGCGCCGCCGGCGGCGGTGATCCTCGACGTGGTCTTCCCCGAGGGGATCAACGCCGGACCCGAGGCGCTCGCCGAGATCAATCGCCTCACCGGCCAGCGCGTGCCGACCATCTTCATCTCCAACCGCGAGGACTTCGGCGCCCGGCTGCATGCCGTGCAGGCCGGCGGCAGCGCCTACTGCACCAAGCCGGTGAAGACCGTGGAGATGGTCGAGATCCTCGACCTGATCACCGACACCAACCCGGTCGAACCCTTCCACATCCTCATCGTCGACGATGATCCCGACCTGGCGCAGTACCATGCGCTGATCCTCGAGGCCGCGGGCATGGTCACCCGGGTGCTCAGCGACCCGGCGCTGGTGCTGCGGCAGCTCGAGACCTTCCAGGCCGATCTGATGTTGATCGATCTCTACATGCCGCAGTGCTCGGGCCCGGAGCTTGCCCAGGTGCTGCGTCAGGTGCCGGCGCACGTCGGCCTGCCGATCATCTACATCTCCTCCGAGACCGACGCCGAACGCCAGTTCCGCGCGCTCGCCGCCGGCGCCGACGGCTTCCTCACCAAGCCGATCGCGCCCAAGCGGCTGGTCGCCGAGATCCGGCTGCGCGCCGAGCGCATGCGTACCCTGCGCTCGCTGATGGTGCGCGACAGCCTCACCGGGCTGTTCAACCACAACACCATCCTCCAGCTCCTCGAGATCGCGGTGGCCGCGGCGCTGCGCGGCAACACCCCGCTGAGCTTCACGATGATCGACATCGACCACTTCAAGCAGGTCAACGACAGCCACGGTCACAATGTCGGCGACCAGGTGCTGATGGCCCTCGGGCGCACCCTGCGACTGCGCATGCGCGACTCCGACGTGGTCGGACGCTACGGTGGTGAGGAGTTCGCCGTGGTGATGATCGGCGCCAGCGCCGAGCGCGCGATGCAGGTGCTCGACGCGCTGCGCCAGAGCTTCGCCGCGGTGACCTTCGTCGGCGAGGGCGGCCAGCAGTTCCACAGCACCTTCAGCGCCGGACTCGCCGCCTTCCCCGATTTCACCGACACCGACACCCTGCAGGATGCAGCCGACCGCGCCCTCTATCAGGCCAAGCGTCGCGGTCGCAACCGCATCGAGTGCGCCACCGTCGCCACGGAGCCGAAACCTTGACCCAGCACGACGACCCACTCGGCGCACTGCTCGCCGCCCGCCCCGAGGACAGCGGCCCGACATCCGACAGCGAGTCGCAGGATCTGGTCAAACTGGTGGTGTTCGCGCTCGGCGAGCAGCGCTTCGCCCTGCCCGGCGCGCGCATCGGCGAGATCCTGCCACTGGTGCCGATCCATCCGGTGCCCGGCTGCCCGCCGGCGCTCGAGGGGGTGATCTCGGTGCGCGGCGAGATCACCTCGGTGCTCTGTCTGGCGACCTTGCTCGGGCGCCCCGCCCCGACACCGGTCACACGCGGGGCGATCCTGCTCGCCAGCGCGCGTGAGATCACCAGTGGACTGCGGGTCGAGCGTGTGGTCGATGTCGTCGACATCGCCGGGCACGACATCCTCGAGCCCCCGCCGACACTGCCCTCGATGCTCGCCCGGGTGACCACCGGGGTGTTCACCGCCAAGGCGCACACGGTCGCGCTGCTCGATCTCGAACGCTTATTCATCGACTTCATGAAGGAGTCGGCCTAAGCGCATGGAAAACCAAAAAACACAGAGGATGACTACGCCCCAGGGGATCGATCTGTTATGGTTTCACGCCAATCGGCTGGGCTTTGCCCTGGAACGCCGTCGGATCCTCGCCCTGGAGCTGGCCGACAGCGCCCGCGCACCCCATATCACCGAGCTGCTGCGACTGTCCTCGGCGCTGGACGAACCCCCAGCGCAACACCAGCGCCAGCTGCTCCTCGCCCACCCCGAGGGAGCGCTCCGGGTCCGTGTCGACGAGCCGATATCGCTGTACCGGGTACAGGCCGGTGAGCTGCATCCACTGCCGCCGCTGCTGGCGGCCTGCAGCCGGCTGCCGTGGCTGCGGGCACTGGCCTGGAAGGACGCACCGGTGATGGTGCTCGACCCTTGGCACGATCGCGGCTGAACGGATCGGATCACCGGGACTGTGGCAGCGGCAACAGGGATGGATCGCGACACCATCGTCGCCATGCCCGAGTGGGCAGCGGAGGAAGCAACAGAGATGGCGCTATTGCTCCTGGAGCGAGGCCGCCCCGAGGCCACCGAAGAACGCGACCCCAGGCACCACGGTGCCTCACGGACATGGCGGCACTGCCACCGTGCCCGCACGCGACAGGTCCCAACCGCGCGGAGACCCGGATGACGCCCAAGGACGCCACCACCAGCAACGTGCAGTTGCGCGAACGCGCCCGTCAGATCCTGCGCGATGGCCGCATCACCCCGGCGCTGAGCGAACTCCATCACGGCGGCGTCGGGCTCGAGCAGCTCCTCGAAGAGTTGCATATCTACCACGCCGAACTCGAACTCCAGCAACAGGCGCTGCGCGAGAGCCAGCACCTCAGCGAGATCGCCCGCACCCGCTTCACCCGGCTCTACTACGAGCTGCCCGTCGCGGTGCTGCAGATCACCGAGAACGGACACATCGGCGATCACAACAGCGCCGCCTCGCGCCTGCTCAAACTCGATTGCCAGCTGTTCACACTGCTCGCCCACCCCAGGCATCAGCCCTTTCTGCTGAGCGCACTGCAGCGCGCGCTGCGCGAGGGCAAGGCCAGCTGCGGCGAGATCGCGCTGCGCGGCCGCGAGACCTGTCCGCTGCTCGCCGAGCTGGTGCTGATCCGGCTGCCGATCCCCGAGAGCGACCGCTTCGAGTGCATCTGCTGCGTCATCGACCAGACCGAACAGATCGCCCAGCGCGAGGCGCTGATCAACGCCAACACCCGCCTGGCGGTCGCCGCCGAGGTCGTCGACGCCAGCAATACGGTGGCCTTCCGCTGGCGTCCCGAGCCCGGCTGGCCGATCAGCTATGCCTCGCACAACATACGCCGCTGGGGCTATCCGCTCGAACGCATCCAGAGCGGCGAGCTGCAGTTCATGGAGCTGATCCACCCCGAGGACCGCGCCCGGGTCGATGAGGGCTTCACCGATCATCTCCACGCCACCGACGCGGTCTTCAGCCTGATCTATCGGGTGATCTGGGCCGACGGCTCGCTGCACTGGGTCGAGGAGGACACCAGCGTGGCGCGTACCGCCGATGGTCAGGTGCTCTACTTCCAGGGCCTGGTGACCGATGTCACCGAGCGCGAACAGGCCCAGCACGCACTGCGTCGCCAGCTCAACCTGCAGGGACTGCTCACCGAACTCTCGACGCTGTTCAGCGACCCCCGCCAGGAACACCCCGAATGTGCCCTCGCCCAGGCGCTCGAACGTATCGGCCACTTCTTCGAGGTCGATCGCTGTCTGCTCTCGCATCTCGAGGACGCTGCCGAGGACGGCTCCCGCGCGCGGTGCGCCCAGCAGTGGCGCGACACCGGCATCGCCGCCGCGCCACGGCTCCACCCCACGCCGCTGCCCCTCGACTTCGTCGCCGAGCACCAGGCGCGACGCCCGGTCAGCCTGCCCTCGCGCGAACACCAGGCACTCGGGATGGAACTCGAGCGTCAGCTGCTCGAACACCGCGGCATTGGCGCGCTGCTGGTCGCGCCACTGCTCGACGCCGACCAGCGCCCGGCGCTGCTCGAGCTGGAGTGTCTCGCGCCACGGGTCTGGAACAGCGACGAGGCGCAGACGCTGCAGCTGATCGCCGAGACCCTCTCCAACCTGCGCGTGCGCCAGCACGCCCAGCGCGAGCTGTGCGCCAGCGAGACCCGCTATCGTCAGGTCGCCTCGGTGGTGACGGACGTCGCCTACTCGGTGCTGCGCGCGGCGGACAACAGCCCCAGGCTCGAATGGATGACCGAGTCGATCACCACGCTCAGCGGTTACAGCGTCGAGGAGGTCCGCGCCCACGGCACCTGGCGTTTCATGGTGATCGAGGACGATCAGGAGTTGTTCGTCTCGCGCATCCTCGAGCTGGCCGTCGGCACCAGTTCCACCTGCGAGCTGCGGCTACGCCATCGCGACGGCACGCTGCGCTGGGTGCGCGCCACCACCGAGTGCCGCGCCGACCCGACGCGCCCCGGCGCGCGCCGTCACTACGGCGGACTGGTCAACATCAGCGACGAGAAACAGCTGGCCTTCGTCTCCCACTACGACCCCCTCACCGGTCTGCCCAACCGCGCACTGATGCGCCAGCGTATCGAGCAGGCGCTGCACATCGCCACCAAGCGACGGCTGGGGGTCGCGCTGCTCTCGATCGATCTCGACAACCTCAAGCAGGTCAACGACTCGCTCGGCCATCGCCTCGGCGACCAGGTGCTGCGCGAGGTCGCCCAGCGGCTGCTCGGAGTGCTCGGCAGCGACGACACCCTCGCGCGCTTCGGCGGTGACAACTTCATCTGGCTGGCCACCCGCAATCGCTCGGTGCAGGCCTCGGGAGAACTCGCCGAGCGCATCCAGCAGGCACTGACCACGCCCTTCGTCATCGACGGCCACTCGCTGCTGATCAGCGCCTCGATCGGCATCGCCCTGCACCCCGATGACGCCCGCAGCACCGATGCGCTGATCAGCCACGCCGACGCCGCGCTGCACACCGCCAAGGCCGAGGGACGCGGCGCCTATCGTTTCTTCACCCCGGCGCTCAACGAACAGATGCACCAGCAGTTCCAGCTCGAGCAGGATCTGCGTCACGGGCTCGAGCGCAAGCAGCTCTCGCTTCACTTCCAGCCCAGGGTCGACATGCGCGATGGACGCATCCTCAGCCTCGAGGCACTGGTGCGCTGGAACCACCCACGCCACGGCTGGATCGCGCCGGGGCGCTTCATCCCGGTGGCCGAGGCCACCGGGCTGATCCTGCAGATCGGCCCGCTGGTATTGCGCCAGGCCTGCGGCCAGCTCGCGCGCTGGCGCGAGGCCGGGATCGCGCCGGTACCGGTGGCGGTGAACCTCTCGGCCAACGAGCTTTATCAAGACGCGCTCACCGAGCGTATCGACGGCATCGCCAACGAGTTCGACATCCCACCCGAGCTGCTCGAGTTCGAGATCACCGAGAGCGCCACCATGCGCTCGATCGACCGCGCCGTCGACATCCTCGCCGGGTTGCGCGAGCGTGGTTTCTCGATTGCGATCGACGACTTCGGCACCGGCTATGCCTCGCTCAACTATCTCAACCGCCTGCCGGTCAACGCGCTGAAGATCGATCGCTCCTTCCTCGCCGACATCGGCGCCGAGAGCGCCCGTCACGATCAGGCCGCGGCGATCGTCAAGGCGATCATCGGACTCGGCAACAGCCTCGGCCTCGAGGGCATCGCCGAGGGCGTGGAGACCCGGCTGCAACGCAATTTTCTGCTCCAGCACGGCTGTCACATCGCCCAGGGCTATCTCTACAGCCGCCCGCTGCCGGGCGCCAGCATCGAGCCGCTACTTCAAGCCGGTTACATCGATCTGCCGGAACAAACGATCCTGGAGGTCTGAAACGACGACGGGGCCGCGACCAGATGGCCGCGACCCCGCCGTCGGGATTGCTGGAAGGATCGCCCAGCTCGGTGGGCGGCGACGGGACGGATCAGAGCAGCACGCGGTCGATCACGTGCACCACACCGTTACGCGCGGCGATCGACTGCGAGATGGTCGCATCCCCGACCTTGATCATCCCCGGCACGCTGATCGCGACGCGATCACCCGAAAGCGTCGGCGCGCTCTCGAGCTGCATCAGCTCGGTCGGGCTCAGGCGCCCCGGCACCACATGCGCGGCGATCACCTGATTGAGCCGTTCCTTGTCCGAGAGCAGCGCCTGGAGCTGCTCGGCGGGGATGCGCGAGAAGGCCTCGTTGCTCGGCGCGAACACCGTGTAGGGCCCCCCCTCGGAGAGCATCGCCTCGGCGCCGGCAGCCTCGATCGCCGCCTGCAACTCACTGAACAGGCCCGAGCCCTGGGTGATGTCGGTGATCGACTTGGCGGCGCCATAGGAGGGATCGCGCAGGCTGTCGTAGTGGGCGAAACGATCGGTCGGCGTCGCGTTCTGCAACCCTGCCCGGGCCCGCTCGAACGTCTCCTCGTCGGCATAGCGGCTGCCGAGCGAGAGCGCGGCCAGGGGGCCCAACGCAATCGACAGCATCAGGATTCCGGTCACGGGGCTGATCGAAGAGGTGCTTGCATTGCTCATGGCGCGAATCCTCTGGGCATAACTGAATGAAACATGATGGTCAGGCACAAGCCGTCGGCTTCCGTGCCGGGACGATACGGCCAATTTCCTACCTTCGCACTCAAGTATTAGTGCACATCCAGAAAAGGCAAGCAAAACCCGATTTACTCCGCGGGATCAGCCCGCGCCATACCAATCCGGCGGGAATTGACCCAGAATGGAGGGGCAGCGACCACATCGTCATCACGGGAGCCCGTTGATCATCATGTCCGCCCTGTCCCCTCGACTCGTCCTCTGCCTGCTCCTCGCCCTCGCCCCGGCACTCGCGCCAGCCGTCGAGCAAACCTATCGCCAGCAGGAGATCCTCGACAGCCTCGAGACCTTCTTCGGCGACGGCGCCGAGAACCTCGGCACCGTGGTGCGCAAGGTCTTTCGCGAACAGGGTGAGCCCAACGGCTATATCACCGGCGAGGAGGTCGGCGCCGCGCTCGGGGTCGGGGTGCGCTACGGCAAGGGACGGCTGTACATGAAAGACGGCTACACCCGTCCGGTCTACTGGCAGGGGCCCTCGATCGGCTTCGACATCGGTGCCAACGCCGCCAAGGTGTTCGTGCTGGTCTACCGGCTGGCGACCCCCGACGCGCTGTTCCAGCGCTATCCCGGCGCCGAGGGCAGCCTCTACTTCGTCGGCGGGGTCGGGGTGAACTATCTGCAGTCGGGCGACACCGTGCTCGCGCCGATCCGCTTCGGCGCCGGCTGGCGCCAGGGGGTGAGCGCCGGTTACATGGACTTCACCCGCAAGGCCCATCTCAACCCGTTCTGAGACCGCGATGCCAAGCGCCGCCCCCAGCACCGTCCAAGCCCCACCCCCGGCGAGCACCGCCGAGACGCCGCTCGACGGGCTGCGCGCGCGGCTCGGGCGCACCCATCTGCGCCAGCGCCTGGGGCTCGAGCGCGATCATGAGGTGTTCGTGCTCAACCGCCCCGGCGCCCACTTCTTCTATCCCGAGAACTGGTACTCGGTGCACGGCGCCATCCGTCACTGCCTGCGTCTGAGCGGGCTCTACGGTCGCGCCCGGCGCAACGCCCATCGTCACCGCCTCGTCGAGCACCCGCTGGCGCTGCGCCGACTGCCCCCCGTTTTCCACGGGATGCGCATCCTCCACCTCACCGACCTGCACGTCGACATGGCCGCAGAGAACACCCGCGCCATCGCCGCCGCCGTGCGTCGGCTCGACTACGATCTCTGCGTCCTCACCGGCGACTACCGCGCCCGCACCTTCGGCCCGATCGCGGCGGTGATCGAGGGCATGAGCGAGATCCGCGACGCCCTGCACGGACCGGTCTACGCCGTGCTCGGCAACCACGACAGCCTGCGCCTGGTGCCCGAACTCGAGTGCCTGGGCATCCGCTTCCTGCTCAACGAGACCGTCACCCTCGAGCGCGACGGCGCGCGGCTGCACCTCGCCGGGGTCGACGACGCCCACTACTACCAGCTCCACAACCTCGACAAGGTCGCCGGCGCGATCCCCGAGGACGAGACTGCGATCCTCCTCTCCCACACCCCGGAGATCTACCGCCAGGCCGCCCACGCCGGCTTCGCCGCGATGCTCAGCGGTCACACCCACGGCGGCCAGATCTGTCTGCCCGGCGGCATCCCGCTGATCTGGGACGCGCACTGCCCGCGCCGGCTCGCCGCCGGCCCCTGGCGCTACGGCGCGCTCGTCGGCTACACCTCGACCGGTGCCGGCACCTCGGTGGTCAACGCCCGGCTCAACTGCCCGCCCGAGATCACCATCCACACCCTCCAGCCCGACTGAGCCACCGGCTCAGCGTCGCCAGCGCCGCCACAACCGCGCGATCAGCGGGGTCAGCGCCAGATCGATCAGGGTGAAACCGACGAGCACCGCCGCCACCGTCGTCCAGCCACCGCCGAGCACCGCCACCGCGAGCAGCGTCGGCAACAACGCCTCGGCGAACTGATCGAGCCCCGGTCGCGCCGCGCTCGACCGATCTCCCAGCCGACGCTTGAGAAAGCTCGTCGCCAGATCCCCGGTCATCGCCGCTGCGGCCACCCCCAGCCCGAGCAAGGGGGAGACCCCCAGCGCCCAGGCCACCACGGGCGTACTCGCCAGCGCCGTCCCCACCCCGCGCCAGGTCTTCGACGGCCCGAGCAGCGCCCGCCCGTCGCGCCAGCGCGCGCCACCATCGAGCGCCCGACAACCCCGCCGCCCGAACACCAGCCGCGCCACCACCGGCGCGCCATTGGCCCAGGTCACCAGCACCAGGATCGACAACCACGCCATCTCGCTCTGCCCCTCCACAGCCTCTCGACACCCCACCTGGCCCGCGCCGCGCGCCTGCGCCATGATCGCACGCACCGGCAACGACGCCACGCCCACATGGCCACGCGAGGAGGCAGCATCATGGAGACGACGACACTCAACCACTACTGGGCCAAGGCCGACACCACCGCCGAGCACGACCCGCCCTGGCACCCCTTCGTCCATCACGCGCTCGACGTCTGTGCGGTCGCCGCCGAGCTGTGGGCGGCCTCACCGCGCACCCAGGCGGCCTTCGCGACGGCCTTTGCCGATGAGCCCGACCCGGCGCGCCGCCACGCCTGGGTGCTCTACTTCATCGCCCTGCACGATCTCGGCAAGCTCCACGCCTGCTTCCAGTGCAAGGCACCCGACGTCCTCCCCCTGAGCTGGCCGACGCTCGCCGCGCGCCCGGCCAGCGGCTGCGGCAGGTTCGACCACGGACTCGTCGGCTATGCGCTCGGGCGCAAACTCGCCCGGACCGTGCCGGGCCGCCGCCGGGGCTGTCCTCACTGGCGCGACTGGCTCGGCGCCGTCACCGGTCATCACGGCGAGGTCTTCGACGACGAGCACCCCAGACTCAACGACACCAAGACCCTCCTCGACGGCTACGCCGACCCCGACATCGAGGCCCAGGATCACGCCGCCCGCCGCGATTGGCTGGCACGTGCGGCCAGCCTCTTCCTTGAACAACAGGGCATCACCGCGGACGACTCGCCGCCACCCTGTGATGACAGCGCCCGCGCCCTGCTCGCCGGCTTCTGCAGCCTGTGTGACTGGATCGGCTCGGACAGCGCCCACTTCCCCTATCGCACGCCGGGCGAGCCCGCCGCGGACTATTGGCGATGCCGCCGCCAGCACATCCGCGACACCGGGCTCCTGCACCGGCTCGGCCTGCTCGGCGCGTCGCGGCCCTATCCGGGGCTCACCGCCCTGCTGCGCAACGGCGAGCGCCCGCGCGGCGTACAGACCCTGATCGACGCATCACATGCGGCGCGCCCCGGCCTGACGCTGATCGAGGCCCCGACCGGCAGCGGCAAGACCGAGGCGGCCCTGGCGCTGGCCTGGCAGCTCCTTGCCGCGGGCGAGGCCGAGACCATCGTCTTCGCCCTGCCCACCCAGGCCACCGCCAACGCCATGCTCGGGCGCTGCGCGGACTTCGCCCGCCACGCCTTCGATGACGCCAACCTGGTGCTCGCCCATGGCCACAGAGACCTCAACGCCCGGTTCCGCACACTCGTCGAGCGCGGCACGCACAGCGCCGCCGACACCCAGCCCCCGGCCAGCGTACAGTGCGCGCACTGGCTCGCCAGCAGCCGCAAGCGGGTCTTCCTCGGTCAGCTCGGGGTCTGCACCATCGACCAAGTACTGCTCTCGGTGCTACCGGTGCGGCACAACTTCATCCGCGCCTTCGGTCTGCACCGCGCGGTGCTGATCGTCGACGAGATCCACGCCTACGACGCCTACATGCAGGGACTGCTCGACGAGGTGTTGCGCCGCCAGCGCGCCACCGGCGGCAGCGCCATCCTGCTCTCGGCGACACTGCCGAGCCGAATCCGCGAGCGCCTGCTCGACACCTGGCGCGACACGCCGGCGACGGCCACGACGACGCCCGCCGTCTATCCCGCGCTGTGGCGCGACGACCGAACGACACCCGACTGCCTGCCGGAGACCGAACAGCCCCCAGGCCGCACCGTCGCCCTCGAACTCTGGCGCGACCCCAGGCTGCGCCCCGACACAGCGGGGATCGAGGCGCTGATCGAGGCCGCGCGCCAAGGCGCACGGGTCGGAGTGGTGATGAACCTGGTCGACGATGCCCAGTGGCTCGCGCAGCAACTGCGCGATCGGGACGCGGTGCCGGTCGATCTGTTCCACGCCCGGTTGCGTCGGCGCGATCGCCAGGACATCGAGCAGCGGGTACTCGAGCGCTATGGTCGCGACGCCGCCGAGGACGGCGGGCGCATCCTCGTCGCCACTCAGGTGATCGAGCAGAGCCTCGACCTCGACCTCGATTGGCTGATCACCCAACTCTGCCCGGTCGACCTGCTGTTCCAGCGCATCGGTCGCCTGCATCGACACCCGCGCGCCAGACCGAAAGGTTTCGAGACCCCTCGATGCAACGTGCTCGCGCCGCCCGAGGGCACCGAAGACTATGGGCTGCATCAACTGATCTACGGCGATGCCCGGCTGCTGTGGCGCACCGAGCGGCTGATCCGCGAGCGGAGCGAGGCGCGCTTTCCCGCGGCCTATCGCGACTGGATCGAGACGGTCTATGACGACCAGGCCCAGGACGACGAACCGGACGCCATCTATGGCTGCCACTGTGGCTGGCGCGACGCGCAGCGTGCCGCGAACGACAAGGCGATCCAACTGACACGGCTCAACCAGACCCAATTCCGCGACAACGACGAGCCGGCCCGCGCCCTCACCCGCGACGGCGAACTGGGTGTCGACGTGCTATTGCTCGATCACACCGGGCACACGCTCGAAGGCGAGCCCCTGCCCGCCGCCACCGATCCGGCGTGGGAGGAAGCGCGACTGCTGAACACCTGCCCGGCGCCGAGCAGCTGGAAGAAAACGACGCTGGCCGACTGCCCGTGCGACGAGCACGGCCTGGTCCCGCTCCACATGGAGACGATCGGCCCTGGCCGCTGGCGCTGCCCACAAAGCGGGCTGATCTACGACACCCGGCTCGGACTCTCGCGCCAGCCCCTGGACTGAAGCCCACCGCCAAGAACGGGCGCGGGGAGCGCCCGTTACCCCGCCATCCCCGCTGATGCGGGGAACCCATCCGCGCACTTCGCGGCTCACACAGTGAAACGCGGATCATCCCTCACAGACGAGGGAACCGGCCCACCATAAACGCTTCGTCGACGACACGACAAACGTAGCGAGCGAGACAGATCCCAAAGTCTCCGCCTTGAGCCTGCAAGATAAAACAGTAAAACGCTTCGTTGACCTTTTAGCACGGGGCGATTACCTTCGCGTCAGAAGCGAGATCAAGGACGATGGCCCGAGCATGCCAGGAGATGGCGGCGTCGACACCCAGCGTCCGCGATCGCCCCGGACACTGTCACGGAGAGTTGACGCATGGACCTGCTCCAATCCCCCTGGATCCCGGTACGCGACCACCACGGCACCGGCGACTTCCGTCTCCTCACCTACCGCGAACTCCTCTGCGAACCGGGCGCGTGGCGGCTGAGCCTGCCGCGCGACGACCTGGAGCTGGCCGCGCTGCAACTGCTGGTGTGCCTGACCCAGGCGCTGTTCACGCCCGAGGACGACGAGGCCCTGTTCGAACAGCTCGACCAACCGCTCGACCCCGCCGCGTTCGAGCACGCCATTGCCGAGGTCCTCGACTGGTTCCAGCTCGACCACCCGACCCAGCCCTTCATGCAGACCCGTGGGGTCAGCGCCAAGGAGGTCACGCCGATCCAGAAGCTGTTGATCGGGCTGCCCGAGGGCAACAACCACGCCTTCTTCAACGCCCCCGGCGAGGTTCGGGCGCTCAGCGCACCGATCGCAGCCATCGCCCTGTTCCACCAAGCGTCAAACTGCCCCAGCTTCGGCGGCGGCTTCCAGGGCAGCCTGCGCGGCGGGGCGCCGATCACCGTGCTGGTCGATGCCGCCGATCTGCGCCTCCAGGTCTGGTCCAACGTGCTCACCCGGCCGCGGCTGCAGCGGCTGCTGCCCAGCTGGCAACCGGACCACGCCCGCGATCGCCCGACCTGGGTCGAGCCGATCACCGCGCAGTCGACCATCCAGTGGAACCAGATCGGGGTGGTGCGCGGGCTGCTCTGGCAACCGGCACACGTCGAGCTGGTCGCGACCGAACCCGGTCCCTGCGACCTACTCGGCATCGACGCTGGGCCGCGTTATCTCGGCTTCCGCAAGGAGAAGTTCAAGTTCACCGTCGACGGGCTGTGGCCGCACCCGCACGGCGCCGTCGAGACCCGCGCGAAGGCGGGCAAGCTGGAGCAGCGGTTCACCTCCTTCACTACCACCGCACCAGCCTGGACCCGACTGAGCGAGCTGGCGATCGCGCGGCAATCGGCCAAGGGCGAGGGCGCGCGCCCGCCGCTCACCGTCACCCAGTTCGGCGCGCTGGAGGAGGATGCACCCTTGCGCCTACTCGTCGGCGGCTATCGCAACAAGCAGGCGTCGGTGCTGGAGCGGCGACACGAACTGATCACCCTGGGCGCCGGGTGGAACGCGGTCGACACCCGGCTGCACCAGTTGGTCGAGCTCGGGCTGCGGGCGAAGGGCGCACTACAGAATGCGCTCCGCTTCGCCGCGCAGGGCAAGCAGAAGAAGGGCAGCCACCACAGGGAGCTGCCCGGACTCGGCAACCCCGCCCTGCCCTCGATCGCCGAGCAGCGCTTCTACAGCCGCACCGAGCCGATGATCCTCGACATCCTCGCCGACCCGGCCACCTTCACCGACTGGCGCAACGCGCGGCTGCGCTACATCGATCGGCTGGCGCAGGACTGCCACCCCCTGTTCGCGCAACTCACCGATCCCTATGCCCACAACCCGGCGCTGATCCCGATCATCGCCTGGTCCAGACGCATCCTCGAACGCGACCTCAAGCACCTTCGGGAGGAATGATGGCCAAGGACACCCAATCGCAAGACGACGATCAAATGCAGGAATTCCGCGACCTCCACGCGCGCCACGCCGCCCTGCCCAACGGACTGCAGGCCGAACTGCGCCGGGTCGACCACCCCGACACCCTGCGTGACTGCGCCGGGCTCTACCGGCTGTTCCCGGGCGTGCGGCCCACGGATCAACAACTGCGGCAGGCCTTCCTGCTGCCCTGGTGCAAGGAGGTCGAGAGCGCGCAACCACTCGCCCAACGCTGCGCCGAGCACATCCACGAGCGGCGCATCATCCAGATGGCCCGCGACACCGCGCCACAGGACCTGATCGCCTTCCGCCGACTGCTGATCCACCTGCACAGTCAGGCCCCGGTCGGCTGGTTGGAGGTCGCCAGACTCGCCCAGTTCTGGAGCGACCGGTGCAAGCGCCGCTTCGTCGAAGACTTCTATCTCAACCTCTATTCGCTCGATCAAGGAGATGCCGCATGAGCCGCCCGAACTTCGTCAACCTCCACGTCCTCATCTCGCACAGCCCCTCGTGTCTCAACCGCGACGACATGGGGCAGCAGAAGACGGCCATCTTCGGCGGCAAGACCCGGGTGCGCATCTCCAGCCAGTCGCTCAAGCGCGCCTTCCGCTTCAGCGACACCTACCGCCAGGCGTTCAGCCGCTCGACCCGCACCCGCCGTCTGCTCGACCAGTTGGTCGCCGACCTCGACCCGGATTCCGGCATCGACGCCGCGGCCTTCGAGCAGTGCGCCCTCTATGTCGCCGCGATCTTCGAGGGCAAGACCAAGGAGGCCGAGATCCAGAGGTACGTGCGCGCCAAGAGCGGTCACATCGAGACCCAGATCATCCCCTTCTCCAGCCACGAGATCGAAGCCATCGGCGGCCTGCTGCGCGAGGCCGCCGCGCTGGCGACGGAGAAGGCGCGCATCACCCATCTCAAGCAGGCGGTCAAGGAACTCGAGCAGCGCCTGCGCCACCAGCTCGACCTCGATGTCGCGCTCTCCGGGCGGATGGCCAACTCCGAGCTGATCCACGGTGTCGACGGCGCCCTGGCCGTCGCCCACGCCCTCACCACCCACACCGTCGAGCCGCAGGACATCGACTGGTTCACCGCCGTCGACGACCTCACCCAGGACGCCGGCGAGAGCGGCGCCGGGCACCTCAACGTGCAACAGTTCTCGGCGGGCGTCTTCTACCGCTACGCCAGCCTCAACCTGCGCCAACTGCAGTACAACCTCGGCCTGCTCGACACCATCGACGCCCCCGAGACCGCCGCGGGCCGCGCCCGCGCGCTCGCCATCGCAGCCCATGTGCTGCAACTGATGACCACCGTGGTGCCGGAGGCCAAGCAGCAGTCCTTCGCCGCCCACAACATCGCCGACTGCGCCCTGGTCAGCCTCGCCGACCAGCCGATCTCGCTGGCCAACGCCTTCGAGAGCCCCGTCCCCAAGGACCGCGAGGGCGGCTATCTGCGCCCGTCGATAGAGACCATGCTCGACTACTGGCGGCGACTCAACCGCGCCTATGGACTCAATGAGACGGCGCGCGTCTTCACCCTCGACGACGCCACCGCCGAGACCCCGCCGCACCTCGACACCCTGCCCGCGCTCCAGACCTGGCTGCGCGAGGACGGCCACAGCTGAGGACACTGCAGATGGCCAGATATCTCATCCTGCGTCTCGACGGTCCGATGCAGTCCTGGGGCACCCACACCTTCGAGGACTATCGCCCGAGCAACGCCTTCCCCACCCGCAGCGCCCTGGTCGGGCTGCTCGGCGCCTGTCTCGGGATCGCGCGTGGTGACGCCGAGCGCATCAGCGCGCTCGCGGCGAGCATCGAGATCAGCGTGCGCGCCGACCGCAAGGCCCAACGCCCCGAGGAGAGCGAGTCGAGCGACAAGTCGGCAATCCGCGAGCGCGACTACCACACCGTGCTCGATGCCCGGAAGGTCGACGGCTCGACCAACCGCCATCCCATCCAGTCGCACCGCGAGTACCTGTTCGACGCCAGCTTCACCGTCGCCATCGGCGCTCGACCCGATACCGCGTTCGACCTCGATCGCATCGCCGCCGCGCTGCGCCGACCGCTGTTCACTCCGGTGCTCGGCAGACGCTCCTGCCCACTCGCCCACCCGCTGGTCACCGACGGCGTGATCGAGGCCGCGGATGCGCTCGCCGCGCTCGACGGGTCTCCACCCACGGGCGGCCCGATCTACACCGAGCAGCGGCTGGCGCACGGGCGCACCATCCCGATACGCGACGTCCCACACGATCCGCGCCGGCGTCAGTTCGCCAATCGGCTGGTCTATCTGCACCGGCAGGAGGGAGAGGCATGATCCTCAGTCGAGCCGAGATCCCGCCGCGCGCGGCCCCCGATCGCTACGCCATCCACCGCGCGCTGTGGCGGCTGTTCCCCGAGCAACCGCGCGAACCCCGGAGCAGCCCCGAGCAACCCCGGCAGGGCTTTCTGTTCCGGATCGAGCAGCAACAACCGGGGCAGCCGACCCGGGTACTGGTGCAGTCGCGCCAACCACCGCAGCCCCACACGGACCTGCGCCTGATCGCCAGTCGTGCGTTTGACCCCCGACCGAGCGTCGGCCAGCGACTCGCCTTCGTGCTCACCGCCAACCCGGTCAAGACCATCCGCGACGCCCACCATGCCGACAAACCGGGCAAGCGGCACGACACCTGCCGCGTCCCGCTCACCCGTGAGACCGATCAGCAACAGTGGCTGATCCGCAAGCTCGCCGGCGCCGCCGAGATCGAGCACGCCGTCGTCCAGCCACACCCGCCGAGCCATTTCAGGCGCAAGCAGCGCAGCGGCAAGATCGCCACCGTCGGCTACGAAGGCATCCTCAGGGTGACCGATCCAGCGGCGCTGGTCGGACTGCTGGAGAACGGCATCGGGCCGGCCAAGGGGCTCGGCTGCGGACTGCTACTGGTCCGGCGCGCGCCCAGCGGCATCGACTGAGCGCACCGGCAGACCCAGGGAACAGGCCAACACCGCGCACGGAGCACCACATGCTGCCACCACTCGAACCCATCGCGATGAAAGAGCGCATCTCGCTGATCTTCATCGAATACGGCGAGATCGACGTGCTCGACGGCGCCTTCGTCGTCATCGACACCAAGGGCGTGCGGACCCACATCCCGGTCGGCAGCATCGCCTGCATCATGCTCGAACCCGGCACCCGCGTCTCGCACCGGGCGGCGGCGCTCGCCGCCCGGGTGGGACACTGCTGGTGTGGGTCGGCGAGGCCGGGGTCCGGCTCTACGCCTCCGGCCAGCCGGGCGGCGCCCGCGCCGATCGCCTGCTCCACCAGGCCCGGCTCGCGCTCGACGACCAGGCGCGATTGCGCGTCGTGCGACGCATGTACGCGCTGCGCTTCGGCGAAGAGCCGCCGCAGCGGCGCAGCGTCGACCAGTTGCGCGGGATCGAGGGCATCCGGGTCAAGAAGATCTATGCCGAGCAGGCCAAGAGCTACGGCGTGCGCTGGAAGGGGCGCCGCTACGACCCCAAGGACTGGGACACCAGCGATCTGCCCAACACCTGTCTCTCCTCGGCCACCGCCTGTCTCTACGGCATCACCGAGGCCGCGGTGCTGGCCGCCGGCTATGCCCCGGCGGTCGGCTTCATCCACACCGGCAAACCGCTGTCGTTCGTCTACGATATCGCCGACATCGTCAAGTTCGAGACCGTCGTGCCGGTCGCGTTCCGGATCGCCGCCAAGGCTCCGCAAAACCCCGAACGCGAGGTCAGGCTGGCCTGCCGCGACGTCTTCCGCCAGACCAAGCTGCTCGGCAAGCTGATCCCGATGATCGAGGACGTCCTGGCCGCCGGCGAACTCGCGCCACCACCACCGGCACCGGAAAACATCCCTCCCGCCATCCCCACCCCGGAAGGACTCGGCGATGCTGGTCATCGTCACTGAGAACGTCCCACCCCGGCTACGCGGCCGGCTGGCGGTGTGGCTGCTGGAGATCCGCGCCGGCGTCTATATCGGCACCCCCTCCAAGCGGCTGCGCGAGTTCATCTGGGAGCAACTCCTCGCCGGCGTCGAGGACGGCAACGCGGTCATGGCCTGGAGCACCAACACCGAGTCCGGCTACGACTTCCGCACCATCGGCGAGAACCGGCGCATCCCCGTCGATTTCGACGGACTCAGACTCGTCAGCTTCCTCCCCCCACCCCCATCGGACCCCTCACGATGATCGAAAAACCACCCCCTTCGATAGAACCCGCAAATCTGGTAGATTCAGAGGCGCGTATTTTTCTTCGCTGAATCATGCAAATACGCGAAGAGTGTTCCCCGCGCATGCGGGGATGAACCGCAGAATTGCAGCGCCGCGTTTGGCGACGAGAAGGTGTTCCCCGCGCATGCGGGGATGAACCGAGACTGCAATGAGCCCCCTCGTTGCGTTCTGTGTGTTCCCCGCGCATGCGGGGATGAACCGTCTGCAATCCCCGCCCGCTTGAGCGCTTTGTACGTGTTCCCCGCGCATGCGGGGATGAACCGACTACTACATGGACAAGGGCGTGATCGAGCGCGTGTTCCCCGCGCATGCGGGGATGAACCGGTCACCGACTCAACCATCACTATCGACAACGAGTGTTCCCCGCGCATGCGGGGATGAACCGGGTGGCATCCCGCTTGGCTCCGCCTGCGCTGCGTGTTCCCCGCGCATGCGGGGATGAACCGCAACAGGATAGCCATGAGTCATTACCCCACGAGTGTTCCCCGCGCATGCGGGGATGAACCGTAGTCGCGCCCAAAATACGAGCGACGCACGAGGTGTTCCCCGCGCATGCGGGGATGAACCGCTCGCGGTCACGCTCATCAGCCGCCGAGGCCTGTGTTCCCCGCGCATGCGGGGATGAACCGATCACCGTCGACGCGTTCCGCACGGCGCTGAAGTGTTCCCCGCGCATGCGGGGATGAACCGGCGTGGCTGGTGGCGATCGGGGTGGACGAGGAGTGTTCCCCGCGCATGCGGGGATGAACCGGGAAGGGGCCGAGGAGACGGCGCTATCGGCTCGTGTTCCCCGCGCATGCGGGGATGAACCGGCTCGCGGCTGGCCGGCGGAGCATCTATCTGCGTGTTCCCCGCGCATGCGGGGATGAACCGTTTTCGATCACTTGGTCCGCTTCTTTGTAGTCGTGTTCCCCGCGCATGCGGGGATGAACCGACCCCATAAACGGGATCGAATCGAACGGGCACGTGTTCCCCGCGCATGCGGGGATGAACCGCCGAACCATAACAGAACGCAACGAGGGGGCTCGTGTTCCCCGCGCATGCGGGGATGAACCGGCGTTAGCGTAGTAGATGACGAACCGCGCGCGGGTGTTCCCCGCGCATGCGGGGATGAACCGCTCTACAGCACCCGCTATTGTTCCCTGACCACGTGTTCCCCGCGCATGCGGGGATGAACCGACACGGCCCGCAGCACCTTGCTCGGCGGCATCGTGTTCCCCGCGCATGCGGGGATGAACCGGCCGACAAGCGCGCCCGGGAGAAGATCGAGAAGTGTTCCCCGCGCATGCGGGGATGAACCGATAGCGCCTTCCAAGACGCGTTCGAGTGCTTCGTGTTCCCCGCGCATGCGGGGATGAACCGCAATTAAGGGAGATAGCAGGCGTGTTGAAGGTGTGTTCCCCGCGCATGCGGGGATGAACCGAGTCCTGAGCCTGGCTTGGTCGAGATCTCCCTGTGTTCCCCGCGCATGCGGGGATGAACCGAAGGGCGCTCTCATCGTCTCCGGCCTCGGGACGTGTTCCCCGCGCATGCGGGGATGAACCGGAGGCTGGCCGAGGGAAACGGGATCACTCAGAGTGTTCCCCGCGCATGCGGGGATGAACCGGCTTACCGGGTCGGCGTCGTTCATCAGGTCACGGTGTTCCCCGCGCATGCGGGGATGAACCGTGCGGCGACGGTGACGACGCGGGCGTTGGCGGGTGTTCCCCGCGCATGCGGGGATGAACCGCCGATAAGTCAGAGCGCTATGGTGGCGTGATCGTGTTCCCCGCGCATGCGGGGATGAACCGCTGATCTCGGCCTGGGAGATGCGGCAACCGTTGGTGTTCCCCGCGCATGCGGGGATGAACCGGTTCTCGATGGGCAGTACGCCGGACGGGGCCTGTGTTCCCCGCACACGCGGGGATGTCTCCAGCTCACCGCACCACCCGCCAACGCCGCCACCACTGGTCGCCCCACTCGAACAGGGCGAGGCCGGCGAGGATGGTGAGGCTGCCGAGCCAGATCCTCGGGGTCAGCAGTTCGTCGTTGACGAGGTGGCCGAGGAGCAGGGCGAGCACCGGGGTGATGAGCGGGATCAGCGCCACCCGGCTCGCCTGCATGTGGTGGAGCACGAAGTAGTAGAGGATGAAGCCCAGGGTCGAGCCGAACACCGCCAGGTAGAGGATCGACCAGAGCGCGCGCGGCGGTAGCGTCGCCGGCAGCGCGAAGCCCTCGCTCAGCCCCCAGCTCAGCAGGAACAGCGGCACCGCGATCAGCAGCGCGCCGGTGGTGGTCTCGACCGGGTGCAGGCGCGCGCCGATGCGCTTGATCCAGACCGCGCTGGCCGAGTGGATCACCACCGTCACCAGCACCCCGGCCATGCCCAGCAGCGCCTGAGCGCCGAGCGCCAGCCCCTGGGCGAAGATCAGCCACAGCCCGCCGATGCCGACGGCGATGCCGAGCAGGCGCGCCGGGGTGAGCGCGCGCTCGCCGAGCCAGACGGCGGCCATCAGCGCGGTGACCACCGGGGTCAGCCCGAACAGCACCGAGATCAGCCCCGAGGAGATGAACTGCGCCGCCCAGTAGACGCAGCTCATCGAGCCCCAGATGCCGAGCCCGGCGGCGACATAGGTCAGCAGCGCCGCGCGGTTCCAGCGCATGCGGCGGCTCATCACCGCCACCAGCACCAGACAGAGGAAGACGCCGAGGACCATGCGCGCGGTGGCGCCGAACTGGGCGCCGGCCTCGCTGCTCCACTTGATCGCCAGTGGCGTGGTCGACCAGATCAGGACCACACCGATGAATGCCGCTGGAACCGACACCTGAAACCTCCATTGCACGGATACGAGAACGAAAAAGGCCGCGGGGGATGCCGCGGCCTGGGAAGGGAATCGAAGTCACGCAGGGACAGTCGTCTTCGGTTCACCCGGGCACGCGGCGACGCGTCAGCCAGCGCATGAGGCGAGCGACGTATCGGGGGCGATGAACGAGGACGAGGACTTGTGACATGCCCCGAGTCTCGCCGATTCGGCGAGCGCGCACAAGCGCGATCGTCGCGCGGCGTGGCTCAGTCGCGGAAATCGCGCGCGGTCAACCCCAGCCGACGCATCCGCGAGCGCAGAGTGTTGGGGTTGAGCGCGAGCAGGCGCGCAGCGCCGTGTGGACCCTCGATCCGGCCCCGGGTATGGCGCAGAGCGGCGGCGATGTGTGCGCGCACCACCTGATCGAGCGGCGCGATGCTGTCTGACTCGACGGCGGGCGCGGTCGCGGCGTGCGGGCGTGGCGCGCCCGGCCCACCGGCGCCGAGCGCCTGGGCGATGGCCAGCCCGCGCCCTTCGCCCAAGATGGCGGCGCGCTCGATCACCGCGCCGAGTTCGCGCACGTTGCCCGGCCAGGGGTAGTCGAGCAGCAGCGCCAATTCATCGGTGCTCGGCTGCTGCGGCGCCAGCCCGAGGCGCAGCGCCGACTTGCGCGCGAGGTGCGCGGCCAGCGCGGGGATGTCGTCGCGGCGCTCGCGCAGCGCCGGCAGGCGCAGCGGGAAGACGTTGATGCGATACCACAGGTCCTCACGGAAGCGCCCGTCGGCGACCATCGCGTGGAGGTCGCGATGGGTGGCGGCGATCAGCCGCACGTCGGCGCGCAACGGCTGCTGACCGCCGACACGCTCGAAGCTGCCGTCCTGGAGGATGCGCAGCAGCCGCACCTGGACGGCGAGCGGCAACTCACCGATCTCGTCGAGCAGCAGGGTGCCGCCGTCGGCGCGCTCGAACCAGCCCTGACGCCGACTGGTGGCGCCGGTGAAGCTGCCGCGCTCGTGGCCGAACAGCTCGGAGTCGGCCAGCTCCGGCGGGATGGCGCCGCAGTTGACGCGCACGAAGGGCGCCTCGGCGCGACGCGAACGGGCGTGGATGGCGCGCGCGATCACCTCCTTGCCCGAGCCGGTCTCGCCGAGCAGCAGCACCGGGGTGTCGGTGGGGGCGACCTGCTCGACGCCCTGCATCACCCCGCGCAGTCCGCCCTCGGCGCCGATCAGGGTGTCGCCGAGTCCCTGTCGACCGAGCCGGGTGAGCAGCGAGTGACGATCGGCCTCGGCACTCTCACGCAGCCGCGCCAGTTCGCGCAGATGGCGGTCGTTGCGCAGCGCCACCGCGCAGGGGTGGGCGATGGCGTGCAGCAGCCGCTCGGCCCCGGCGTCGAGCGGGCCACCGAGCAGCAGCACGCCCAGCGCCTCGTCGTCGAGGGCGAGTCCGAGCGCCCCGCCCCGCCCCGCCAGCCCCGTCGGCAGCAGCCCGGGGAGGTCGTCGGCGAGCGCGGCGAGCGGCGCGACCCGTGCCTCGCCGCACAGGCACCAGCGCCGCAGCCGCGCGCGCTGATCGGCGCTCGGCGTGCGCGCGCGGATCAGCGCCGGGGGCGGCGCGCCGCCCCACCCCAACGGTTGCAGCCGACCCTGCGCGGGGTCGAGTTCGAGCAGCAGCAGCCAGTCGTGGGCGAGGTGCCCGGCGAGTAGCGCCGAGAGCGCGGGCGCGCCCTCGCAGAGCGCCGGGCGACAACAGAGCGCGCGCCACAGTGCGAGCAGTATCGGGTCCTGATCGTCCATATCCGTTTCATTTCGTGGGCAAGCCATTCAATAAAACGGATTATCCGTGATATGGAACGGCACGAACAGCGCCCTGCCCGTGCTCGGGCTCCTCCCATCATCCTGACAGGGTTTCCCGTTCAATGACTTGGGCGATCCCGGCACATCCTGGCCCGGTTCTTGTTCAAGGGGGAGCGCAATCTTCCACCAATCGAACCCAAGGAGTCCCGACCCATGAATGCCGCCGTCGCCACCGTCGCGACCCTCTCCGATGTCTACCGCACCCATCGTCGTCGTCTGCTGCTGTGGGCGGTCCTGGTCTCGAGCGTGGTGCTCGCGCTGCTGGCGCGCGACCCGCTGGTCGAGCAGGGGCTGTTCGATCCCGAGTGGATCAGCCTCGGCAGCGCGGCACTGCTGGCAGTGTTCGCCGCCGCGCTGCTCTGCGAGTATCTCGACTCCAGTCTCGGCATGGGCTATGGCACCACCCTCACCCCGCTGCTGCTGCTCGCCGGCTTCGCGCCGCTGCAGATCGTCCCCGCGGTGCTGCTCTCGGAGCTGCTCACCGGGCTCGCCGCCGGGCTGCTGCACCACCGCGACGGCAACATCGACCTGCGCCGCGATCACCAGGCGCGGCGCACCTTCTGGCTGCTGGCGACGCTGAGCGCGGTGGGCGCGATCAGCGCGGTGCTGTTGGCCGTCCGGCTCTCGACCCAGTGGTTCTCGGTGGCGATCGCGGTGATCGTGCTCGGCATGGGGCTGGTCACGCTGATCACCGCGCGCCGCCGACTGCGCTATCGCCCGGCGGGGATCCTCGCCATCGGCTCGATCGCGGCCTTCAACAAGGGACTGAGCGGGGGCGGCTACGGGCCGTTGGTAACCTCGGGACAGGTGGTCTCGGGGGTGGCGCCGCGTCAGGCGGTGGCGATCACCTCGATGGCCGAGGCGCTCACCTGCCTGATCGGGCTCATCGCCTATCTGTTGCTCGGCGGTGGCATCGACTGGTCGCTGGCGCTGCCGCTGAGCGCCGGGGCGCTGCTCTCGGTGCCGCTGGCCACGGTCACGGTGCGCCGCCTGCCCGAGGCGCTGATCCGGAGCGCGGTCGGCGTGCTGACGCTGACCCTCGGCGGGCTGCTCGCGTTCAAGCTGCTGCTCTGAGACGGCGCCGAAATGGTAGGCTGGACCCTTTTGCCGGGCGCCCGCGCCCGGCTCAGGGTCCACACGCACACGGAGTCTCGATGTCCTTCAGTTTCGACCCCATTGGTTTCATCCGCTCGCCCTATACCGACAAGTTCGGCATCCCTCGCCAGCCGCGACTGGTCGAGGCCGCCCACGCCCGGCTCGAACTCTGTCCCGAGTACGCCCGCGAGGAGGCGTTCAAGGCGCTGGAGGGTTTCTCTCACGTCTGGGTGGTGTTCGTCTTCCACGACGACTGTCTCGATGCCGGGTGGCGCCCGACGGTGCGCCCGCCCCGGCTCGGCGGGCGCGCGACGGTGGGGGTGTTCGCCAGTCGCGCGCCCTATCGGCCCAACCCGATCGGCATCTCGGCGGTGGCGCACGAGGGGCTGGAACGCGACGGCAACGGACTGGCGCTGAAGCTGCGCGGGATCGATCTGCTCGACGGCACCCCGGTGCTCGACATCAAGCCTTATGTCCCCTATGCCGACGCGCTGCACGACGCGCGCAGCGGCTTTGCCCAGGAGCGGGTGGTGTGTCTGCGCCCGATCCGCTTCGAGGCCGCCGCGCTCGAGGGCATCGCCCAGGCCGACCCGGACGGTCGACTGGGGCTGCGCGCGCTGATCGAGCAGGTGTTGACCCAGGATCCGCGCCCCGGCTACATGGACCGCTACCCAGAGCGGCGCCGCTTCGGGCTGCAGCTCTACGATCGCAATATCCGCTGGGAGTTCGACGAGCAGTACATCCGCGTACTGTCGGTGGAGCTGGCCTGCTGAGGGCGGCTCAGGGGGCGATGTCGAGGACCTGCTCGGCCCAGTCGGCGAGCGCTTCGAGCACGCGGGCGCGGGCGGGGTCGAGGCCCTCGGCGTCGAGTTCGGCAAGCCGCTGCTCGAAGTCGTCGATGGTGAGGCTCGCGCCCCCATCGGGCTCGGTCAGACGCGCCAGACGATAGCCGTCCCAGCGCTCGCGCTCCTCCGGTGAGAGGGTCTCGGGCCAGTTGCGCGCGCGGTAGCGAAACAGCATCTCCGGCAGGCGCGGGTCCTCGAACGCCGGGGCGAGCCCGACGAGCTGCGCCGGCGGCAAGCGCCGCAGCTCGTCGAGCAGGCGGCGGTCGCGATCGCCAAGGAAGCCGCCGCCGTAGAGCATCAGGTCGGGGTCGGTCTCGGCCGCGGGCGGGGTGTCGAACAGCGCCCGCGCCCGCTTGGCCAGCTCGGCGGCGTGCTCGGCGGCGAAGCGGGCGTGCTGTTCGACCGCAGCGGGGTCGATCTGCCAGCGCGCCGCGGCCTCCGCCCCCAGGGTCTTGAGCGGGGCGAGCACCGGGGCGCGGTTGAGGTGCACGGTCTTGAGCGGCGGGCGCTGCACATCGGCGCCGCGCGCCGCGGCCGGGGTGAACAGACGCGCGCGCAGCTCATCGACCGGGGTGTCGAGCAGCAGCGCCGGGTGGTGGCGCAGGTCGAAACAGAGCACCCCGTTAGGGTTGCCCGGATGGGGGGCGAGCGCGGCGATCGGGGCGATGCAGCCGAGTGCGGCCGGGTAGCGCGCCGAGGCGTGGAGCAGCGGCTGTCCGCGATCGATCAGCGCGCGCGCCTGGCGCTTGTCGCGCAGCGTCAGGGCGTAGTCGAACAGCCGCGGCTGGGCACGCTTGAGCAGCCGCGCCAGGGCGATGGTGGCGCGCACGTCGGCCAGCGCGTCGTGCGCCTGACCGTGCTCGATGCCGTTGGCCGCGCTCAGCGCCTCGAGCCGGAACGAGGTGGAGCCGTCCTCGTGTCGCGGCCAGGCGATGCCCTCGGGGCGCAGCGCGTGGGCCAGACGCAGGGTGTCGATCAGGTCCCAGCGCGAGTTGCCGTTGCGCCACTCGCGGGCGTAGGGATCGAACAGGTTGCGATAGAGCAGATGACGGGTGACCTCGTCATCGAAGCGCAGGCTGTTGTAACCGACCCCGCAGGTACCGGGGGTGGCCAGTTCGGCATGGATGGCGGCGGCGAACTCGGCCTCGCACACCCCCTCGCGCGCGGCCAGCTGCGGCGTGATGCCGGTGATCAGGCAGGCGTCGGGATGGGGCAGCAGGTCGGTGGCCGGGCGGCAGTAGAGCACCAGCGGATCGCCGATCTCTTCGAGCTCGGCATTGGTGCGCACAGCGGCGAACTGACAGGCACGATCACGCCGGGGGTCGGCGCCCCAGGTCTCGTAATCGTGCCAGAGGAAGGTCCGGGACAAGGCGTCCAGAACGCGCGACCGCCCGGGCGGGCGGCCGCCACGAACCTCAGACCTTTTCCTTGATGCGGGCGGCCTTGCCGGAACGCTCGCGCAGGTAGTAGAGCTTGGCGCGACGCACGTCGCCCTTGCGCTTGACCTCGATCCCGGCGATGGTCGGGCTGTGGGTCTGGAAGACGCGCTCGACGCCCTCGCCGTGGGAGATCTTGCGCACGGTGAAGGCGGAGTTCAGACCGCGGTTACGGATGGCGATCACCACGCCCTCGAACGCCTGCAGGCGCTCACGGTTGCCTTCCTTCACGCGCACCTGGACGACGACGGTGTCGCCCGGGGCGAAATCCGGCACTTCACGGGTGATCTGCTCGTTCTCGAGCTGTTGAATGATGTTGCTCATGGTTTCCTTAGGCTCCTGTTCTTACCCGGCGCCATCGGCATGATGGGCCCGGACGAAGTCATCGAGCAGCGCCTGTTCGTCCGCACTCAGGCCTCGCCGCTCCAGCATTTCCGGTCGGCGCAACCAGGTCCGCCCTAGCGCCTGGCGCAACCGCCAACGTTCGATCGCGCGGTGATCGCCGCCGACCAGCACCGCAGGGACCTCCTCTCCGTCGATCCGCTCCGGTCGTGTGTAATGGGGGCAGTCCAGTAGCCCGTCCATGTGTGAATCCTGACGCGCCGAATCGGCGTGTCCGAGCGCGCCCGGCAGCAGCCGGATCACCGCGTCCATCACCACCATGGCCGGCAGCTCGCCGCCGCTGAGGACATAGTCTCCGATTGACCATTCCTCGTCGACGTGCCCCTCGATCAGCCGCTCGTCGACACCCTCGTAGCGCCCGGCGAGCAGGATCCACCCCGGTTGCGTGGCGATCTCGACCATCGCGGCCTGATCGAGCACCCGCCCCTGGGGCGAGAGATAGGCGACCCGGCTCGCCGGCGCCGCCGCGCGCGCGGCGGCGATGGCCGCGCGCAGCGGCTCGACCTTCATCACCATCCCCGGTCCGCCCCCGTAGGGACGATCGTCGACGGTGCGGTGCACGTCGTGGGTGAAATCGCGCGGATTCCACAGCTGCAACGCAGCCAGCCCACGGGTCAGCGCCCGCCCGGTGACGCCCTGTTCGGCGAAGGTGCCGAACATCTCGGGGAACAGGGTGATGACGTCGAAACGCATGGCGCATGGACTCTCTGTTCGGCCTCGGGGCCGCTCAGAAGTCGGGGTCCCAGTCGACCTCGACGCGGCCGGCGGCGAAGTCCACCTGCTTGACGACATCTTCCCACACGAAGGGGATCAGTCGCTCGCGCTCACCCTTCACCACCAGCACGTCGTTGGCGCCGGTGGCGAACAGGTGGCTGATGCGACCGAGCGACTGCCCTTCGGTGGTGTGCACCTCGAGCTGCTCGAGGTCGCACCAGTAGAACTCGTCGGCGCGCGGCGGCGGCAGTTGATCGCGGGTGATGGCGATCTCCTGACCGACCAGCGCGGCGGCCTGATCACGGTCATCGCAGCCCTCGAGCCGGGCGACCAGACCCTTGCCGTGACGCTTGCCCTCGCAGAGCTTGCGGGGCCGCGCCTCGGGACCGAGCAGCCATTGGCTGTAGTGGAGGATGCCCTCACGTGGATCGGTCTCGGAGAACACCCGCACCCAGCCGCGCACGCCATAGACGCCGGCAATGCGCCCGAGCACGATGCGCCGCGTCGACGGCGACCGATCAGTCATCGCGCCCGTCATCCCGTGCCGTCTCAGGCCGCGACGGCCTCGACGTCCTTGGCAGCCTGCTTGAGCAGCTGCGCGGCGCGGTCGGTCGGCTGGGCGCCCTGGCCGAGCCAGTAGTCGGCGCGCTCGCGGTTGATGCGCAGCTCGACCTCACCACCCTTGGCATTCGGGTTGTAGAAACCGAGGCGCTCGATGTAGCGACCGTCGCGCTTGGCGCGCACGTCGGCAACAACGACCTGATAGAAGGGGTTCTTCTTCGAACCACCACGGGACAAACGAATCGTGACCATGTGCTGTCCTGGCTCAGACTGAACTGTTAGCGATGCGGGACACCCCGCGGGTAAACGCGTAAATATACAGAATCTTGCGAGAAATGGAAGAGCGGAGTTCGATCGCGATCGCCCCGCCCGCCCCCGCCCGCCCCCGCTCAACCGCGCTCGGCGCTGCTTCGGGCGCTGGCGGCACTGAGCGTGGCGCGCAGATCGGCCTCCAGACGCGTCAGCTCGGCGTTGGCCTCGGCACGCGCGCGCTTGCCAGCATCGGCGATCTGCAGGCTCTCCTCGATGGTCTCGATCAGGCTGCGGTTGGCCTGCTTGACCGCCTCGATGTCGAACACCCCACGCTCGATCTGGCGCCGCGCCTCGGCGTTGGCCGACTTGAGGTTGGCGGCGTTGGCCTGGAGCAGCTCGTTGGTGAGGTCGGTGGCCGCCTTGAGGGTGTCGGCCGCCTCGGCCGAGCGGAAGATGGTCACCGCCTGGGCGAGCTGCTGGCGCCACAGCGGCACGGTGTTGACCAGGGTGGAGTTGATCTTGTTGATCAGCCCCTTGTCGTTCTCCTGCACCAGACGGATGCTCGGCAGCCCCTGCATCGCCACCTGACGGGTGAGCCTGAGGTCGTGGACGCGCCGTTCCAGGTCGTCGCGCGCGCCGCGCAGGTCGCGCAGCCGCTGCGCCTCGACCATGTCGGCGCCGGCCTCGACCTGGGCGACGAGCGCCGGAATCGCCCGCTCGTCGAGTTCGGCGAGCTTGCGCTCGCCGGCGAGGATATAGGACTCGAGCGCACGGAAATAGTCGAGATTGGCGGCATAGAGCCGATCGAGTGCGGTGACGTCGGTGAGCAGCTGGGTCTTGTGGCCCTCGAGCGCGCGCGAGATGTCCTCGATCTGGTCGCGCACCGCCTCGTACTCCTCGAGGAAGCGGGCGATCGGCCGGGTCTTGCCGAGGAGCTTGGAGAACCAGCCCTGACGGCGGTTGGGATCGAGCCCCTCGACGTCGAAGCCCTTGAGGGTGGTGACCATCTCGCTGAGCGCGGCGCCGGCCGGGCCGGTGTCCTTGGCGCGCACGCCCTCGAGCATCCGGTCCGAGACCTCGGTGAGACGCTGCTGGGCCTTGGCGCCGAAGAACATCACCGAGTGCGCGTCGCGGAAGTCGAGTTCGCCGAGCAGGCGCTCGACCTCGGCCTCGTCGACACCGCCGTGCTCGGGCAGCCCGAACTCGGACATCGACTCGGCGGGGACGGCGCGCCCACTGGCGCTCTGGGGATACTGGGATTGGCTCACTGCGGTTGATCTCCGGGGAAAACGGGTGAGGACGGCGCGCGCCGGGCGACTAGCTCAGGCCCTCGCGCTCGAGCTGCTGCTTGAGCACCTCGATGCGTACGTCGAGGTCCATCAGGTCGCTGTCGAGCAGGCGCTGGTGCTGCTCGTCGAAGACCTCCTCGACGGTGACCAACACGCCGCGGAAGTTCTCCTCCAGCGCCAGCACGTCGGCCTGACGGTGGGTGCGGGCATAGCCGTCGGTAACCTGACGCACGCCGTCGAGATAGACGTTGAGGAACTTGCGCGCGCGGAACAGATCGGTCGGACGCTCGGCGATCTGCTCGAGGATACGCCGTCCCTTGAGCGCGATGCGCCCGAGCCGCGCCTTGAGTTCGGGGTTGGCGATGCGCGCGGCGGCGGTCTCGACCTCGATGAGCTTCTGCTCGGCCTCGGCGAGCGCCGCGGCGACCTTGCGTGCGCGCGCATCCGAGAAGTCGAAGGGCTGCTCGGGCGCCTCCGGCATCAGCCCGTAGCTGAGATGGAAGCCGAGCAGCGCGACTGCGGCGAAGGCGAGCGCGAGCCCCGCCCCCTGCCCCAGCGAGACCAGCACGCACCAGCCGGTGGCGAGCGCCACCAGCAGCCCGCCGAGGGTCTGCAGCCGCACCCGCGGCAGCCGCGCGAAGCGCCGGCGGCGATCCTGCAGGTGCGCCTCGCGGATACCGCGCCGGGTGAGATAGGCCGCGGCCATGAACAGCGCGAAGCCGCTGGCGTCGGCGAGGAAGGACTCCAGCCGTCCGGCGCCGAGCGCGATCAGCGCGCCGAACAGCAGCGGCAGCGGCAGCACGAACAGCAGCAGCCCGCGCAGCCGCGGCGCGCGCGGCGTCTCGCGCGCCACCACGCCCTCGCGCAGCAGCTCGCCGAGCCGTCCGGCCCCGCTGCTCACCATGAGAACAAGGCCTGACAGGAGACCAGGCCGACGCTGAAGAAGAGCAGCACCCCCCCCAGCGCCCTGGCGCCGAGCGCCGGACGAGCGGGGGTGGAACGGTTGGAATCGGGATCGTTCATGGCGATGGGATCTGAATGAGTCGGGTGACGCGAGGCGCCAGCGTCGGCCACGCTGACCGCCGCGCGCAGATGCGCGTGATTTCATCTTCTGTGGTTCAAAGCCGTTTTTTCAATAAGGATATTCGTTCCCGGCGCCACGCGGGCGGCGGTGTGTTCAACCAGTGTTGCGCATCCCGGCGGCGATGGCGTTGATCGAACGCAGCAGCGGATCGAGCCACTGCTCGCGTTGCTCCGCCTCGGGCTCGCCGCGATAGCGCTCGAGCAGCACCACCTGGATGTGGTTGAGCGGGTCGAGATAGCGGTTGCGACGCAGCAGCGAGCGGCGCAGCGCCGGTTGGTCGGCGAGCAACCGGTCGGTCTCGGTGACCGCCAGCACCTCGCTCAGGGTCAGCCGGTACTCGGCCTCGATGTGCGCGAGGAGGGCCGCGGCGCGCGGCGGGTCGTCGGCCAGGCGCAGGTACTCACGGGCGATCGCCATCTCGGCCTTGAACAGCGACATCTGGGTGTTCGACAACAGCACCCGGAAGAAGGGCCACTCGCCATACATCCGCCGCAACCGCACCAAGCGTTCGGGATCGTCGCCGCGATAGCGCGCCAGCGCGGTGCCGATGCCGAACCACCCCGGCAGGGTCAGCCGCGCCTGTCCCCAGCCGAACACCCAGGGGATGGCGCGGATCGAGCTAAGCGAGCGATCGCCGCGGCTGCGGTGCGCCGGGCGCGAGCCGATGTTGAGCAGCGCGATGCCGTCGACCGGGGTGCAGGCATAGAAATAATCGAGCAGCCCCTCGGTGCCGACCAGCGCGCGATAGGCCGCCTCGCCGTGCGCGGCCAGCTCGGCCATGACCTCCAGGTCCTCGGCGCGCTCGGGCGCGGCGGACTCAATCAGGCAACGGCTGGCCTTGATCAGACCGCTGATCCCCATGGTGAGTTCATAGCGCGCGGTCTCGGGGTTGGCGTAGCGATAGGAGAGCACCTCGCCCTGCTCGGTGAACTTGATCTGGCCGTGCACGGTATCGGCCGGCTGGGCGAGGATCGCCTCGTGGGTCGGCCCGCCGCCGCGCCCCACGGTGCCGCCGCGGCCGTGAAACAGCCGACAGGCCACGCCGTGCTCGTCGGCGAGCGCGATCACCTTGCGCTGGGCCTCGTAGAGACGCCAGCCCGAGGCGAGGATGCCGCCGTCCTTGCAGGAGTCGGAATAGCCGAGCATCACCTCCTGCTGATCGCCCGAGGCGCGCAGCAGCGCGCGATAGGTGGGATCGGTGAACAGCCGCCCCATCACCGCGTCGATCCGCGCCAGGTCGTCGATGGTCTCGAACAACGGCGCGATCTGCAGGGTGCAGAACCAGCCCTGGCGGTCGCGTCCGGCGAGCCCCGCCAGCCGCGCCAGCAGCATCACCTCGAGCACGTGACTGGCCTCATGGGTCATCGAGATCACGTACTGACCGATCGCCTGCTCGCCGACCTCGGCGCGCGCCCGGGCGATGGTCTCGAAGGTCTCCAGGGTCTCGCGGGTGGCCGCGCCGAGGGTCGCCTTGTCGATGACGAAGGGCTGGGGGTGGACGATCGCCTCGACCAGGGCGAGCAGGCGCTGCGACTCGTCGAAGGCGAGATAGTAGGGCGCGCCGGGCTGGCGGGCGAACAACTCAGCCACCGCCTCGGTGTGGCGGCTCGACTCCTGGCGCAGGTCGAGCTGCACCAGATGGAAGCCGAAGGTCTCGACCAGACGGATCAGGTCGTGGAGCGGCCCGGCGGCGGCGCTGGCATCGCCGTGATGGATCAGCGAGTCGCGGATCAGCCGGAGGTCGACGAGGAAGGCGCGGGCATCGCAATACCCGGCCGCCGGCAGCGTCTCGGCCTCGGCGAGACGGGCACGCACCCGCGCCAGGTTGGCCTCGAGCCGGTGGGCGACCATCGCCAGCTTGCGCCGGTAGGGCTCGTTGAGGAAGCGGCGCAGGCTCTGCCCCATGGTCTCGACCCAGTAGTCCTCGTCGGCGTCGAGGCTGTCGAGGAAGGCCGGCGCGGGCTCGCACAACGCGCTGGAGTGGCTGAGCATGCGCTGCAACCGCCCCACCCGTTCGAGATAGTGCTCAAGCGCCAGCTCGGCGTGCATCCGCACCGCCAGCTCGGTGGTCTCGGGGCACACGAAGGGGTTGCCGTCGCGATCGCCGCCGATCCACGAGCCGAAGCGCATCAGGCTCGGCACCGCCGCGGCGGTCGCGGCACCGTGGACCCGGCGCACCGCCTTCTCGAGGATGCGATAGACCTCGGGCACGGCGCCAAACAGCGACTCACGGAAGAAATAGAGCCCCTGGCGCACTTCATCGGTGACCTGTGGCTTGTGCACCCGCACCTCGTCGGTCTTCCACAGGATCTGGATCTGGGCGCGGATCTCGGCGAGCTTGTCCTCGCGCTCCTCGTCGTTGAGCCGGTGGCGGTGCAGGTCCTGCCCGGCGAGGAAGATGCGGCGGAAGATCTCGGCGATGGTGCGCCGCCGCGCCTCGGTGGGGTGCGCGGTGAACACCGGCAGATAGACCAGGTGCTCGAGCAGGCTCTGGAAGGGTGCGGGCGCCACCCCGTCGGCGGCGAGCCGACGCACGGTGTCGTCGAAGGAGCCGCGCCACAGCCGCTCGCCGGAGGAGACGCGCGCCATGCGCTGGAGATGGGCGTTGAGTTCCTCGGCGGTGTTGACCAAACCGAAATAGATCGCAAAGGCGCGGATCACCTCGGCCAGGGTCTGCGGGTCGAGCCCCTCAATGCGCGCCCGCAGGCGCGCGCGCAGCGTCTCGTCCTCGCCCTCGCGCAGCTGCATGAAGCCCTCGCGCAGGCGCTCGACCACCACCAGCACGCGCTTGCGACTGTGCTCGCGCAACACGTCGCCGAGCAGCCGGGTGAACAGCTCGATGTCGTGCTCGAGCACGGGGTCGTCCACGGTCTCGTTCATCAGCTTGGCTCCGGGGGATGGCGCGGCACTGCCGCCAGGGGCACGGGCGCGGGCGTCCAGGCCGCGCGGCCACCGTCAGCATCGACCGCGACGACGGGAAACGCAAGCTCGGGACCGCGCCGGCGGCGTCCTGCAGAAAGATGACGATCCTGTTTCGAAATCGTTACCCGTGTGCTTTACTCAGGTATAGCCTTACCGCGTCGGAGTCGTGCCCATGCCCCACCCCGCCACCACGTTCGCGCTGCTCTGCTGTCTGCTCGGCGTCCTGCCCCAGCCGCGGGCCGAGACGCCCGCCTGCCACCAGCCCTTCGCCCACGCCGAGGCTGGCGCCGAGCGGCTGCGCGCGATCGCCCGCGCCTGCGACGACCCCGTCCTCGCCCGGCTCTATCACCACCGCGCCGCGCATCGCGAGGCGCTCGGCGAGATCGCCCTGCTCGCCCGGCTGCACCGCGCCCACGGCAACACCGACCGGCTGCGACTACACCAGGGACGCATCCACGCCGCGCTGCTCGAGGGCTTCGCCGCACGCGCCTGGCGCGGCGGACGCGCCGAGACCCTCGACGCCCTCGCCCGCGGCTACGCCCGGGCGATCGACCGGCTCGAACGCACCATCGCCGGCCAGGACCTGGCCTACGGCGGGCGCTGAGCCCCTCAGCAAGCCTCGACGCGCAGACAGTGCACGCTGAACAGCCGGTGCGGGTCGGTCCACACCCGCTCGGGGACGAAGCCCGCGCCAGCGGCCAGCTGGTGGAAGCCGGCGATGTCGTACTTGTAGGAGTTCTCGGTGTGGATGGTCTCGCCGGCGGCGAAGACGAAGCGCTGCCCGGCGACGGTCACGGTCTGCTCGCGCAGGCTCTCCAGGTGCATCTCGACACGTCCCAGGGCGGCGTCGTAGCGGGCGCGATGGGCGAAGGCATCGAGGTCGAAGTCGGCCTCGAGTTCGCGGTTGAGCCGTTCGAGCAGATTGCGATTGAAGGCCGCGGTCACCCCCTGGGCGTCATCATAGGCCGCCTCCAGCACGGCGCGCTCCTTGCGCAGATCGACACCGACCAGCAGCCGCCCGCCGATGCCCACCAGCACCGCCACCCGCTGGAGCAGCGCGCGCGCCTCCTCGGGCTCGAAGTTGCCGATGCTCGAGCCGGGGAAGAAGGCCGCCAGGCCCTCGCGATCGCCCTCGATCGGCAGCTCGAAGGGGACCGAGTAATCGGCACAGGTGGCGTGGATGGCCAGCGCCGGGAAGTGCTCGGCGAGCGACTCGGCCGAGGCGCGCAGGTGATCGCGGGAGATGTCGATGGGGACATAGACCTCGGGTTCGAGCGCCGCGAGCAGGATGCGGATCTTGAGACTGCTGCCGCTGCCGAGTTCGAGCAGCACCCGACCGCGCCCGAGCAGGTCGGCCATCTCCTCGCCGTGGTCGCAGAGGATCCCGATCTCGGTGCGGGTCGGGTAGTACTCGGGCAGCTCGGTGATAGCGTCGAACAGCCGCGAGCCGCGCGCGTCGTAGAAGAGCTTGGGCGAGAGCCGCTTGGGGCTGGCCGCGAGCCCGGCGAGGACCTCGGCACGCAGGTCGTCCGGGGTCGGGTGGGCATCGAAGAAGCGCACTCCCGGCGCGATCCCCGAGCGGGGCGGGCGCGATCCGGTGGCGAGCGTGGCGGCGATGTTCATCATTCGACCTCCGCGAGTCTGAATCCCTTGAACTGCCAGCGTTCGTGGGGATAGAAGAAGTTGCGATAACTGAGCCGCAGATGGTCGCGCGAACTCACGCAGGAGCCGCCGCGCAGCACCATCTGGTTGCACATGAACTTGCCGTTGTACTCGCCGATCGCGCCGCCGGGGGCGCGATAGCCGGGATAGGCGAGATAGGCCGAGGCGGTCCACTCCCAGAGATCGCCGAAGAGCTGACGTATCCCGCTGCCACGCGCCGGACGGGGATGGAGCAAACCGCTGTCGAGGAAGTTGCCGGCGAGCGCGACACCGGCGGCGGCGTGCTCCCACTGCGCCTCGGTCGGCAGCGACTTGCCCGCCCAGCTGGCGTAGGCATCGGCCTCGTAATAGCTGAGGTGACAGACCGGCTCGGCGGGGTCGAGCGGGCGCATGCCGCCGAGGGTCAGCGTCTGCCACCGGCCATCGACCCGCTCCCAGTAGAGCGGCGCCTCCCAACCCTCGGCGCGTACCCGTGCCCAGCCGTCGGAGAGCCAGTGGGCGGGGTCGTGATAGCCGCCGTCCTCGACAAAGGCGAGGAACTCGGCGTTGCTCACCAATCGGTCGGCGAGCGCGAAGGGTTCGAGGAAGACACGGTGGCGCGGACGCTCGTTGTCATAGGCGAAGCCCTCGGCGCCGGCGCCGATCTCGACCAGCCCACCGTCGAACGACACCCAGTTGAGCGGCTCGGGCGCGCCCGGCGCCGGCGCCGCGAGATCGGCGCGATAGGCCGGGCGCAACGGGTTGTGAGCGAGGTTGCGCTTGATGTCGGTGAGCAACAGCTCCTGGTGCTGCTGCTCGTGATTGAGCCCGATGCGCAAGCGCAGCTCGACGCGCGGCCAACGCTCGGCGTCGCAGCACTCGATCAGACGCAGCATGGCCGTGTCGACATGACGACGATAGTCGTAGACCTCCTCGACCCGGGGACGCGACAGCAGCCCGCGCTCGGCGCGGGGCCAGAAACCGCTGCCGGTCTGCTCGTAGTAGCTGTTGAACAGATGCGCGAAGCGCGGATCGAAGGGGCGATAGCCATCGAGCGACGGCATCAGCAGGAAGGTCTCGTAGAACCAGGAGACATGGGCCAGGTGCCACTTCGGCGGGCTGGCCTCGGGGACGACCTGAAGGCCGTAATCCTCGATGGCGAGCGGTTCGCAGAGGTGTTCGGTGAGGGCGCGGACCCGACGGAACTCGTCGGCGAGTCCGGCGCGCGTGCCATCCGTTGGGGTTGGGTGCATCTCGTCCTCGCTTCGGCTGCAGGTGGGACGACGGCGGACCTCGGTCACACCGCCAGCGGACCTCGCCCCCCTGAGTGTGCGGCCACCGCCGAGGAATCCAAACCCGATGCCGCAGGGCTGGGGATGCGACGCACACACCCCAATCTGCTCGCTGTACCACCCGGTTCGCGGCGCGCTCCGCCCGCGGCGCGGGGCACGTCCACCGAACCCCGGAGCAGTGAGATGACGCGCACCCCCTTCTTCCCCAAGTTCGCCGATCTGCCGACGGAACTCGCAGTCTTCCCCCTCCCCGGCGCGGTACTGATGCCGGGCGTGCAACTCCCGCTCAATATCTTCGAGCCACGCTATCTGCGCATGATCGACGACGTCCTCGCCGCCGATCACCTGCTCGGCATGATCCAGCCGCAGGAGACGCCGGGCGAGGACGAGACGACGCCGACCGCCCCGCTCCATCCGGTCGGCTGCGCCGGGCGCATCACCAGCTACAGCGAGACCAGCGACGGGCGCATCGTGCTGGTGCTCACCGGGGTGTGTCGCTTCCGCGTCACCGGCGAACTCGCCGAGCGCGCTGGCTACCGCCGGGTGGCGCCCGAGTGGCGGGACTTTGCCGCCGATCTCGACGAGCCGGTGTCCGGCGCGATCGCCGAGCGGCGCCCCTTTCTCGTCGCGCTCGAGCGCTACTGTCAGGTACGCCGCGTCGAGGTGCCGTGGCAGGACCTCGAGCAGATGCCCGACACCGACCTGGTCAACCTGCTCTGCGCCCACCTGCCACTGAGCCCGGAGGACAAGCAGGCGCTGATCGAGACCCTGGAGACGCCGGCGCGCGCGGTGCTGATGCGCGGCCTGCTGGAGATGGCCACGATCGCCGACATCGACGTCGACGACCAGCGTCACTAACGACCGACGTCGCGCTCAGCGCGCGATCTCCGGGTGATCGACACGGATCACGATCTTGCCGACGTGCTGCTTGTCGAGAAAGGCGCGCTGTGCCTCGCGCAGTTGCGCGAGATCGAACGCGGCGGCGACCCACGGCCGGATCTCGTCGCGCTCGATATAGCCGATCAGATCGGTGAAGACGCGATCGGGCTGGAAGGTCGAGCCGAACAGGGTGAGATCGCGCAGATAGAGCGTGCGCACATCGAGTTCGACGATCGGCCCGGCGATCGCGCCCGCGGCGACGTAGCGACCCGCGCGGCGCAGCGTATCGAGCAACGCCGGCCAGCGCGGCCCGGCGACCACGTCGACCACCACGTCGAAGGCATCGCGCGGCAGCGGCGCCTCGCGCCCGAGCGTCGCGTCGGCACCGGCGGCGCGGATCGCCGCCGCCTTGGCCGCGCCGGTCATCGCGGTGACATGGGCGCCGCGACGCTTGGCCAGCTGCACCGTCGCCAGCCCGACGCCGCCCGAGGCGCCGGTGATCAGCACCCGCTCGACGCCAAGCGCCACCTTCTGCAGCATCGCCTCGGCGGTCGAGTAGGCGCAGGGGATCGAGGCCAGCTCCAGGTCGCTCCAGTCGGAGCGGATCGGCAACGCATCGGTGGCAAAGGTCTTGGTGTACTGCGCGAAGGCGCCGTCGCACTCCGAGCCCAGGGTCCAGGTCGACAGCTCGCCCCCCGGCGCCCGGCTCGACTGCAGCGCGCGCACCAGCACGCGTTCGCCGAGACGCGCCTCGGGCACCGCCGCGCCGACGGCGACGATCTCGCCACAGCAGTCGGCCCCCTGGATCAGCGGGAAGGCGATCGGCGCACCCGACCAGGCGCCATCGCTCGCCGCCGCCGGGGCCGCGCCGTCGCTGGCGAGCGAGGCGGTGTCACCACGCACCGACTTCGAGTACCAGGCGGTGCGGGTGTTGATGTCGGTGTTGTTCACCGAACTGGCATGGACCCGGATCAACACCTCGTCCGGCCCCGGTTGCGGCACCGGCAGGTCGTCGCGCCACGCCAGCCTGTCGAGACCACCGTGGCCGGTGAGGACGACGCCGGACATGGTCGCCGGGATGTGATGAAGGTGATGCTGCATGATGAACGCCTCGCTGTCTGCCGAAGCTGGCATGATCGGCGGCGGCGAAATATGATTCAAAGTGATTATTTCGCTCGAACCATCGATTTCAGTCATACAGGAGCGGCATGCGGACACGACTGGAGATCGGCGCGCTACAGGCGCTGTGCGCGATCGCCGACCAAGGCGGCGTGACCCGGGCTGCGGCGTACCTGGCACTGTCGCAATCGGCCGTCTCGCACAAGATCAAACGGCTGGAGGAGGGACTCGGCTGCACCCTGCTGACCCGCCGCACCGGCACGACACCGTTCACCGACGAGGGCGAGCGGCTGCTTGGCTATGCGCGCCGTCTGCTCGCACTGCACGACGAGGCGCTGCTGAACCTCGGGCAGCAACCCTTGACCGGACGGATCCGGCTCGGCATGACCGAAGACATCAGCGGCGGCGGGCTGGCGCGCATCCTCGGGCGCTTCACCCGCCGTCATCCCGAGGTCAGCGTCCAGGCCCGGGTCGGCCAGAGCCTGGCGATCGCCACGCGACTCGCGCGCGACGAGCTCGACATCGGCATCCTCCAGGTGTTCGCGCACCAGACGCTGAGCACCGACCTGGTGCTGGGGCGCGACGCCCTGCACTGGGTGAAGTCGCCCGATCTCGCGCTCGACCTCTCGCGCCCGGTGCCCTTCCTCTCGTTCGACGACAGCTGCTTCTACCGTCACTGGGCGATGGAAGCGGCGCAGTCACAGCCCCCCGGACTGACCACCGTGCTCACCTGCCCGAGCATCGCCGGGATCCTCTCGGCACTGCACGCCGGGCTCGGCGTCGGACTGCTGCACGCCAGCCAGATCCCCCCCGGGCTGGAGGTGATCGACGCCCCCTTCCCCGCGCCCCCGGCCATCGCCCATGTCGTGCGGGTCAGCCAGCAGGCGCGCGAGCGCGCAGTCGGCGCCCTGGTCGACGAGATCGCCGCCGAGCTCGGGCGCCCGGCGCTCACCCGGGTGGCCTGAGCGCGCCGACGAGGATTGAAAACCCCGCCGGTCGGCGCCCATCTAGGCTCAACGCTTCAGTACAGGCCAGATGAGGTAAGCAACCATGGCAGTCACCCTGACCGAGGCGGCCGCGCGCCACGTCTCCCGGATGATCGAGCAACGCGGACGAGGGGTCGGGCTGCGGGTGGCGACGCGCAAGAGCGGCTGCTCGGGCTTCGCCTACGAGGTCGACTACGCCGACGCCGTCGCGCCCACCGATCAGGTGTTCGAGAGCCACGGCATCAAGATCGTGGTCGATGACCAGAGCCTCGCGCGCATCGACGGCACCGAGATCGACTTCGTGCGCTCGAGCCTGCTCAACCTCGGCTTCGAGTTCCGCAACCCCAACGTCAAGGACCAGTGCGGCTGCGGCGAGTCCTTCAGCGTCTAGCACGGATCCGGTAGACTCGGTCGGCCGCGCACCCCGCGCGACCGACCCCAGCAACCAACCGCAGCGATCCACCATGCATCAAGACGCCGCCATCCAGGCCATCATCGACGACTTCGACCTGCTCGACGACTGGGACCAGCGCTATCAGTACCTGGTCGAACTCGGCGAGCGCCTCCCGGCGATGGACCCCGCCGACAAGACCGAGGACAACCGCGTGGTCGAGTGCATGAGCCTGGTGCACGTCGTCGCCCGCCCCACCGAGGGCGGACGGCTGGTCTATGCCGGCGACTGCGACACCGCCATCATCAAGGGCGTAGTGGCGCTGCTCGTCGGGCTGTTCTCCAACCGCAGCGCCGAGGAGATCGCCGCGCTCGACGTCGACGACCTGTTCACCGGGCTGGCGCTCGACGAGCACCTCAGCCCCAACCGTCACGTCGGCGTCTTCGCCATCGTCAACAAGATGCAGCGCCAGGCCGCCGCGCTCGGCGCCTGACCCCGCCCGTTCAGGCCAGGCGCAGCGGCAAGGCGCGCTGACGCTCGCCCCCGGCCGCGGCGATCGCCGCGGCCAGCGCCGGGGAGAGCGCCAGCGGCCCCAGATCCCCCACCCCGCCAGGGGTCGCGGCACCGGCGATCAGCTCGACCTCGACCTCGGGCATCTCGTCGAGACGCAGCAGCCGATAATCGGCGAGCGCGCGCTGCTCGACCCGCCCGGCAGCGAAGCTGATGCGCTCGCCGAGCGCGACGCTCAGGCCGAAGGCGACGCCCCCCTCCATCTGCGCGCGCACCCCGTCGGGGTCGACGGCCAGCCCACAGTCGACCACGCACCACACCCGCACCACCCGCAGCCCGTCGCCGGCGGCGCGCGGCGCCACCTCGACGACCTGGGCGACCAGGCTGTCGTAACCGGTGGCCAGGGCGATGCCGCGTCCGTGACCCGGAGCCGGCGACTGCGACCAACCGGCCAGCGCGGCGACGCGCTCGAGCACCGCGCGTGCGCGCGGTTGGTCCTCGAGCAGTGCCAGGCGCAGCGCCAGCGGATCGCGGCCGGTGGTCGCGGCCAGTTCGTCGAGGAAGCACTCGACGACATGGGCGTTGTGCGCCCGCGCGCCGCCGCGCCACAGCCCGAGCGAGACCGGCAGATCGGCGCGACGGTACTCGACGCGCAGCGCCGCCAGCGCGTAGGGCAGCGCGGTGGCGCCCTCGACCAGGGCCGGGTCGAGCCCGTCGGCGATCTCCTCGGGCGCCAGCCGCGCCAGCACCGAGGGGCCGACGATACGGTGGTACCAGGCGCGCGGCAGGCCCTCGGCGTCGAGGGTGGCGCGCAGCCGGTGACAGGTCATCGGACGGTAGTGATCCTGGGTGAGATCGTCGGCGCGGGTCCACACCACCTGCACCGGTCGCCCGAGGCGCTGCGCCAGCTCCACGGCGTCGGCGACGAAGTCCTGCTCGACCCGACGACCGAAGCCGCCGCCGAGCAGGGTGGTGCGCACCTCAATGCGCTCGGGCGCGAGCCCGGTGATGCGCTGCGCCGTCTCCAGCACCCGTTGCTGGGCCTGGGTGGGGACATGGATCACGCAGCGCTCAGCACTGACCTCGGCGGTGCAGTTCATCGGCTCCATGCAGACATGGGCGAGGAAGGGCAGGCTGTAGTCGGCCTCGACCACCCGCCCGGCCTGTTCGAGCACGGCCAGCGCCTCGCCGCGCTCCTCGGCCAGCGCCGCGCCGGGCGCGTCGAGGCGCGAGCGCAGCCGCGTCTCCATCCGCGCCTGATCGGCCGTGGTGTCGGCCGCGGGGTCGCAATCGATCTCCAGCGCGGCACGCCCGCGCAGCAGGCTCCAGGTGTCGCGCGCCACCACCGCGACACCATGGCGCACCGCCAGCACCGCCTCCACCCCCGGCACCGCACGCGCGGCATCGGCGCGCCAGGCGGTGACCCGCGCGCCGCTGAGCGGACAGCGCGCCACGCTGGCATAGCGCATTCCCGGCAGGCGCACGTCGAGCCCGTAGCGCGCCGCGCCCACCACCTTGTCCGGGGTATCGAGCCGGTGCCGTGGGGTGCCGATCAGTCGCCACTGCGCGGGCGCCTTGAGCGCCACCGACTCGGGCAGCGGCAACCGTGCCGCCGCCTCGGCCAGCGCGCCATAGTCGAGCCGGGTCTCGCCGTCGGGGTGATGGACCACGCCTCGCCGCACCCGACACGCCTCCGGGGCGACGTCCCAGTGCGCGGCGGCGGCGCGCACAAGCAGGGTCCGCGCCACCGCGCCGGCCTCGCGCAGCGGTCCCCAGGCATCGCGTACCGAGGTGCTGTCGCCGGTGGCCTGCTCGCCGAGCAGACGATTGACATAGTCCGGCGCCACCGGCGCCGGTTCGAGTTCGAGCTGGTCGAGCCCGACCTCCAGCTCCTCGGCCACCAGCATCGGCAGCGCACTGGTCACCCCCTGGCCCATCTCCGAGCGCGCCAGCATCAGCACCACCCGGCCATCGCTGTGGAGACGCAGCCAGGCACCAGGGGCGAACGTGCTCGCAGCACCGTCGAGCGTGTCCGTCTGCTCGGCGTCGGCGGCACCGATGCCGAGCATCAGGCCGCCACCGGCGAGCAGGCCGAGCCTGAGCAGGGCGCGGCGACTCAGCCGGAGACCGGGATCGGCATCAACCATTGTGCACCTCGGGGTTGGCCGCGCGCTGGATGGCGCGGCGGATACGCGCATAGCTGCCGCAGCGGCACAACACCCCGGACATGGCCGCGTCGATCTGCTCGGGGCTCGGCTGCGGGTGGGTGGCGAGCAGCGCCGCGGCGCTCATCAGCTGGCCGGACTGGCAGTAGCCGCACTGCGGCACCTCCTCAACGATCCAGGCCAGTTGCAACGGGTGACGACCGTCGGGCGAGAGCCCCTCGATGGTGGTCACCTCGCGCCCCGCAACCTCGCCCAGGGTCACACCGCAGGAGCGTACCGGCTCGCCGTCGAGGTGCACGGTGCAGGCGCCGCACTCGCCCTCGCCGCAGCCGAAGCGGGTGCCGGTCAGCCCGAGATGATCGCGCAGCGCCCACAGCAGGGGCATGTCGGGGTCGAGATCGAGCCGCACCGGCTCGCCGTTGAGGGTCAGGGTGATCATGGCATCCATCGCGTTCGGGTCGCGACCGGGCGAGACGCGCCGGTCCCCAACCGGCCGGACCGCGCCGCGGGGTCCGCCGGAACCTGCCGCGGGGCCCGCCTGACGGCGACGCCGGTCTCTGTGGCGAGCACCCGGACGGCGCGTTAGGATTGCAAATTTCCACCCCGGGCGAAAGGGAGTCGACCGCGCCCGCGCGCTGAACCATTCGCCGCCGGCACTGCCTCACTCGGGGTGAGAGCCGGTGCAGCAACACCCGCGCCACCGACCCAGCCGTCACAGGATCGACGTCATGCCCGTACCGCATCGTGCCCCCCCGCCCCGTCCACTGCCGCTGCTGCTGACGCTGCTGTGCGTCGCGCCGCTCCTCGCCGCGGCGCCACCGACCGGGGTGATCGTGGCCACCGCCGCGCAGACCGAACTGGCCGAGCGCGTCGAGGCGCTCGGCACGCTGCGCGCCAACGAGTCGGTGATGATCACCTCCACGGTCACCGAGACCATCGCCGCGCTGCACTTCGACGACGGCCAGCGCGTCGAGCGCGGCGCGCTGCTGGTGGAGCTGACCAGCGCCGAGGAACAGGCGCTGCTCGAGGAGGCGCAGGCGCGCCGCGCCGAGGCCGAGCGCCAGTACCGCCGGGTGAACGCGCTGGTCGCCCAGGACTCAGCCGCCGAGTCGCTGCTCGACGAGCGCCAGCGCGACCTCGAGACCAGCCGCGCGGTGCTGGTGGCGCTCGAGTCGCGGCTGGCCGATCGCGTCATCCGCGCCCCCTTCGCCGGGGTGCTGGGGCTGCGCCAGGTCAGTCCCGGCGCCCTGGTCGAGCCCGGCGACCCGATCACCACCCTCGACGACGACGCCGAGATGAAGCTCGACTTCACCGTGCCCAGCCGCTATCTCGCCGGGCTCACCCCGGGGCTGCGGGTGGAGGCGCGCACCCGCGCCCATGGCGAGCGGGTGTTCGTCGGCGAGGTGCGCGGCGTCGACAGCCGGGTCGACCCGGTGACCCGCGCGGTGCTGGTGCGCGCCATCCTGCCCAACCCCGAGCGGCGGTTGCGCCCGGGGCTGCTGATGCGTCTGGAGCTGCTGTTTGATCCGCACACGGCGGTGGTGGTGCCGGAGGCGGCGCTGCAGCAGCGCGGTCAGCGTCACTTCGTGCTGGTGGTGGTTGAAGACGCCGCCAACGACCGGCTGATCGCCGAGCGGCGCGAGGTCGACATCGGCATCCGCCGTCCCGGCGCAGTCGAGATCCGCGACGGGCTGGCCGTCGGCGAGCGGGTGATCACCGATGGCCACCAGCGGGTGCGGCCCGGCGCCGAGGTGCGGGTGCTCGCCGTCGATACGGGCGATGCGCCGCTGCAGAGGCTGCTCGAGGAGTCGGAGACGTGATCCTCTCCGATCTCGCCGTCACCCGCCCGGTACTGGCCACGGTCTTCGCGCTGCTGCTGGTGGTCTTCGGGCTGGTCTCCTTCGACCGTCTGGCGCTACGTGAATACCCCGACATCGATCCGCCGGTGGTCTCCATCGAGACCGGCTATCCGGGGGCCGCGGCCAACGTCGTCGAGACCCGCATCACCCGGCTGATCGAGGATCGTATCGCCGGGGTCGAGGGCATCCGCACCCTGGAGTCGAGCAGCGAGGACGGGCGCTCGACCATCACCGTCGAGTTCACCACCGATCGCGACATCGACGGCGCGGCCAACGACATCCGCGACCGCGTCTCCGGCGTGCTCGACCAGCTCCCCGACGAGGCCGAGCCGCCCGAGATCCAGAAGGTCGACAGCAACGAAGACGTGATCATGTGGCTCAACCTCACCGCCGAGGGGTTGAGCGTGCCGGCGCTCACCGACTATGCCCGGCGCTATCTGGTCGATCGGCTCTCGGTGCTCGACGGGGTGGCGCGGGTGCGCGTCGGCGGCGCCCAGGTCTATGCCATGCGCATCTGGCTCGACCGCAACGCCCTGGCCGCGCGCGGGCTCACCGTGGCCGATGTCGAGCAGGCGCTGCGCGCCGAGAACCTGGAGCTGCCCGCCGGCAGCATCGAGTCGCGCGACCGTCAGTTCAGCGTGCGCCTGAGCCGCGCCTTCGCCACCGCCGAGGACTTCGCCCGGCTGGTGGTGACGCGCGGCGACGACGGTCATCTGGTGCGCCTCGGCGACATCGCCCGAATCGAGCGCGGCACCGAGGAGGACCGCACGCTGTTTCGCGGCAACGGCGTGGCCATGGTCGGGCTCGGCATCATCAAGCAGTCGACGGCCAACACCCTCGCCGTGGCCGAGCGCGCCAAGGCCGAGATGCGCCGGCTCAACACCAGCCTGCCCGAGGGCATGGTGATCCGTCAGAGCTACGACTCCTCGGTGTTCGTCGCCGAGGCCATCGCCGAGGTCTACAAGACGCTGGCGATCGCCATCGCGCTGGTGGTGCTGGTGATCTATCTGTTTCTCGGCAGCGTGCGCGCGATGCTGGTGCCGGCGGTAACGGTGCCGGTGTCGCTGATCGCCACCTTCACCGTGCTGCTCGCGCTCGGCTTCTCGGTCAACATCCTCACCCTGCTGGCGCTGGTGCTGGCCATCGGGCTGGTGGTCGACGACGCCATCGTGGTGCTCGAGAACATCCACCGCCGTATCGAGGAGTATGGCGAGAGCCCGCTGGTGGCGGCCTATCGCGGCACCCGTCAGGTCGGCTTCGCGGTGATCGCCACCACCCTGGTGCTGATCTCGGTGTTCGTACCCATCGCCTTTCTCGAGGGCGATCTGGGGCGGCTGTTCGGCGAGTTCGCGCTGACCATGGCCGCGGCGGTGGCCTTCTCCTCGCTGGTCGCGCTCACCCTCTCGGCGAGCCTGGCCGCGCAGATCCTGCCCGCGAGCCACCAGCCCGGCGCACTGGCCCGCGCCGTCGACCGCGGCTTCGTCTGGCTGCGCCGCGGCTACGCGCGGCTGCTCGGGGTGCTGCTCGCGCGCGCCTGGGTGGTCGGACTGGCCTTCGCGCTGACCCTCGGCGCCGCCGCCTGGCTACTCGATCAGCTGCCCCAGGAGTACACCCCGAAGGAGGATCGCGGCGCCTTCTTCGTGCTGGTCAATGGTCCCGAGGGCGCCTCCTTCTCCTACATGGAGGAGTACATGGACGAGATCGAACGCCGATTGCTGCCCTATGCCGAGTCGGGCGAGGCGATCCGCGTGCTGGTGCGCGCGCCGCGCGCCTTCGGCACCCTTGAGCGCTACAACTCAGGGATCGTGATCATGGTGCTCGCCGGCTTCGATGCGCGCCGCTCGGGCTGGGCGATCATGGACGAGGTGCGTGCGCGGCTTGCCGACCTGCCCGGGGTGCGCGCCTTCCCGGTGATGCGCCAGGGCTTCGGCGCACGCATCCAGAAGCCGGTGCAGTTCGTCATCGGCGGCGGCACCTACGACGAGCTGGCCGCGTGGCGCGACGCCCTGGTCGAGTCGATCGAGACCGACAACCCCGGCCTGGTCGGGCTCGACTGGGACTACAAGGAGACCAAGCCGCAGCTGCGCGTGGCGATCGACTACGACCGCGCCGCCGACCTCGGGGTGCGTATCGAGACCATCGGGCGCACCCTCGAGACCATGCTCGGCTCGCGTCAGGTCACCACCTATCTCGACGATGGCGAGGAGTACGACGTCATCCTCGAGGGCGAGCGCGACAGCCAGCGCACCCCCGGCAGTCTGGAGAACCTCTATGTGCGCTCGGCTCACGGCGACACCCTGATCCCGCTCTCCAACCTGGTCCAGGTCAGCGAGCAGGCCGACTCCCAGCAGCTCAACCGCTACAACCGCATGCGCGCCATCACCCTCTCGGCCAACCTCGCCCCGGGGGTCTCGCTCGGCGCGGCGCTCGACGCGCTCGATGCCCGCGCCGCAGCGCTGCTGCCCGAACACGCGCGCATCGACTACCGCGGCGAGAGCCGCGACCTGCGCAGCGGCGCGGCGGGCATGGCGCTGGTGTTCGGGCTCGGGGTGCTGGTGGTCTTCCTGGTGCTGGCGGCACAGTTCGAGAGCTGGATCCACCCGCTGGTGATCATGCTCACCGTGCCGCTGGCGATGGCCGGGGCGCTCGGCGGGCTGTGGCTGAGCGGGCAGACGCTCAACATCTACAGCCAGATCGGGCTAATCATGCTGGTCGGGCTGGCGGCCAAGAACGGCATCCTCATCGTCGAGTTCGCCAACCAGCTGCGCGATCAGGGCCATGCGTTCCGCGACGCGCTCACCGAGGCGGCCGACGTGCGCCTGCGCCCGATCGTGATGACCGGCATCACCACCGCCGCCGGCGCCGTGCCGCTGCTGCTCTCGAGCGGCGCCGGGGCCGAGACCCGGGTGGTGATCGGCACGGTGATCCTCGCCGGGGTGATCGCCGCGACCCTGTTCACCCTGTTCGTGGTGCCGGTGGCCTACGACCTGCTCGCCCGGCGCACCGGCTCACCGGCGGCGCTCAGACGCCGTCTGCAACACGAGGCGTCGGCACGAGGCGACTGAGCCAGTCGCGCTCGAGCACCTCGGGCTCGAGCGGGCGGGCGTAGAGAAAGCCCTGCACCTGGTGACAGCCGTGACCGCGCAGGAAGGCCGCCTGTGCTTCGGTCTCGACGCCCTCGGCGATGGTCTCGAGGCCGAGCGCGGCACCCAGGGCGATGGTCGCCTTGACGATCTCGGCATCGCTGGTGTTGTGGGTGACGTCCTTGACGAACTCGCGGTCGATCTTGATCTTGTCGGCGCGCAGGTTGCGCAGATACTGCAACGACGAGAACCCGGTGCCGAAGTCGTCGATGGCGAAGCGCACGCCAATCTCGGAGAGACGGATGATGTCGGCCTGGGTGCGAGCATCGGCCTGGATCAGCACCGTCTCGGTGAACTCCAGCTCCAGCTCCTCGGGCCGCGCCCCGGTGCGCTCGAGCACCGCCAGGATCTGCTCGGCGAAGGCGTCGTCACCGACCTGCTCGGCGCACAGATTGACCGCCACCCGCCCGAAGACCAGCCCGCGCTCGCGCCACGCGCGCGCCTGTCGACACACCGCCTCCAGCACCCAGGCCGAGATCGGGCGGATCATGCCGCGCCGCTCGGCGACCTCGATGAAGGCGCCGGGGTGGAGCAGGCCACGCTCGGGATGGCGCCAGCGCACCAGTGCCTCAACCCCGACCAGCGCGCCGCTGCGCAGATCGACCTGCGGCTGGTAGTGCAGCCACAGCTCCTCGCGCTCGAGCGCGCTGACCAGCTCCGAGGCGAGCTGGATCTCGTGGCGCAGCTGCTCGGTCATCGCTTCTGCGAAGAAGGCATGGGTGCCCCGCCCCGCCTCCTTGGCCTTGTAGAGGGCGACGTCGGCGCGCGCGATCAGGTCGTCGACGTCGAGGTCGTGGCGGTCGGCCACGGCGATGCCGATGCTGGTGTTGGTGCTGATCGCGCAGTCGGCCAAGGCGAAGGTATCGGTGAAGCAGGCCACCACCTTCTCGGCCAGCGCCGCGGCCTCGCCAGGATGCGCGATCGGCACCTGCAGCAGCGCGAACTCGTCGCCGCCGAAGCGGGCGAAGACGTCGCTGGCGCGGACCACCTCGCTGATGCGCCGCGCCACCGCGCACAGCAGCTCGTCGCCGACCGGGTGGCCGAGGCTGTCGTTGACGTCCTTGAAGTGATCGAGATCGAGCATGTGCAGCGCGAAACGCTCGCCCGAGCGCCTGAGCAGCGCCAGCGCCCGGTCCACCTCCTCCTTGAACAGCATCCGGTTGGGCAGCCCGGTGAGCCCGTCGTGGAAGGCTAGGTGCTGGATCTCGGCCTCGACGCGCTTGCGCTCGCTGATGTCGTGGAAGGTCACCACCGCGCCCTCGATCCGCCCCTCGCGCAGGATCGGGGTCGACCAGTACTCGACCGGGAAGTGACTGCCGTCGCCGCGCCAGAACACCGCGTCGCTGACGTGATAGGCGCGGCCCTCGCGCATCGCCCGCAGCATCGGGGTGTCGGTCTCGCTGATCGCACTGCCGTCGGGGTGCGAGTGATGGATCAGGGCGTGGATGGCGCGCCCGGTGAGCTGCTCGGCCGGGATGCCGAGCAGCCGCGCGGCGGCCGGGTTGACGAAGGTCGCGCGCGCCTCGGGGTCGAGTCCGAACACCCCCTCGGTGCTCGAGTCGAGCAGCAGCCGCGCGCGCTCCTCGGCCAGGTGGGTGGCGCGCTCGACCCGGGCGTGCTCCATCACGATCGCCGCCAGGTCGGCGGCCGACTCGATCAGTTCGATGTCCTCGTCGCTGGGCACCGAGACCTCGGTGGCATAGATCGCGAAGGTGCCGAGCACCATCCCGTCCGGGGCGAGGATCGGCTGCGACCAGCAGGCACGCAGCTCGGTGCTCAGCACCAGATCGCGCGCCGAGCGCCAGAAGGGGTGCGACAGCAGATCGGCGACCACGACCCGCCTGCCCTGGCTCACCGCATGGCCGCAGGAACCCACGCCCGGCCCGACGACCAGCCCCTCGGCAGAGCGCCGGAAGTGCTCGGGCAGACCGCGGGCGGCGGCATTGTGAAGCGTCCGGGTCGATGGCTCATAGCGATAGATCGCACACAGGGTCCGTGGCGAGACCCGATCGATATAGTCGATGATCGCCTCCAGCGCCTCCTGCTGGGGGCGGCCACGGGCGAGCAGCTCGAGCACCCGGTTGCGCCCGTCGAGCAGGGTCCGCGAGCGATGGTAGTCGGTGATGTCGTGGGCGACGCTGACGAAGCCGATCACCCGGCCCTGTGCATCGCGCCGGTAGTTCCACTCCACCTGCAGATCGATGACCCGACCCTCGCGGGTGAGGTTGCGGTTGAAATAGGTCGTCGGCGGCGGCTGCAACCGGGCGAAGCGGCGCAGGTCCTCGGCAAGCCTGGTGCGCTCCTCGGTGACGACCAGCTCGGTGGCGTGCATCCCCACCAGCGCATCGCGGCTGTAGCCGAGCAGCCGCGCGGCGGCGGGGTTGACGTAGCGGATCGCGCCGTCGAGATCGATCTCCATGACCGCGTACTGCTGCACCTCGACCAGGGTACGGAATCGTTCCTCGCTCTCGCGCAGCGCGGCCTCGGCGGCGCGCTTGCGATCGAGCATGCGCGCGGCGGCGCGGGCGATCAGCGCCGATTCACGAAAACGCATCCGCACCGGCTCCAGCGCCAGCTCGGGGTCGCTGCCGGCGCGGGCGAAGAAGCGCACGAAGGCGACGACATCGGCGCGGGCGTCGCGCCCGACACGCCATGCCAGCACCAGCACGACGAGCAGGATCAGCCCCAGCCCGACGGCCAGGGTGAGCAGCTTGGCACGCAGATCGGCGCCGACGGCGCGACGACGCTCGGCGACCACCTCCTCGAAGCGATCGAGCAGACAACCGGCGCCGACATACCAGCCCCAGGGCGCGATCGACTCGACATAGCTCAACTTGGGCGCGGTGCGCCAGCCCGGGAAGGACGGCATCAGGTACTCGACGAAACCGCCGCCGGACTGGGCCGTGGCGATCAGCTCGCGCACCACCGGGCGTCCGCTGACATCGGTGACTGTGAGTACGTTGCGCCCGCGCACCGGGCCGAGCAGTGAGATCCCGTCCCAGCGTCCGGCGAACAACATCGCCTCGCCGCCCTGGTTGCGGATCTCCAGCCATTCCAGCACCCGGCGTTGCGCCTCGCGCTCCAGACGCACGGCCTCGGCGCCGCGCGCCGCCTCCACCGCGAGCAGTTGACGCTGATAATGGGCGAAACGCACCGCCTCGCTCACCCGCGCCCGCAACCGAGCGCGGACCTCGTTCAGATGATAGGCATGCAGCGCCTCGGTCTCCTGGCGCAGGGCGTGGAGATCGAACACCGCCACCGCGACCATGCTGAACACGGCGGCAGCGATGGAGACAACGAGGGTCTTGCGAGTCAGGCTCGCGACGAATGAAACGGTACTGGACATGGGTTCGGGCACATCGGCATCGGCCAGCGACGCCGGCGCAGCGACGTCCGCGGAAGAGAACGGCGCCCGATCCCCGGACGCATGTCACACATCAACGGACGTCGCTTCCATGGCGTCACCCGATCAAGTCCTGCATTCTAGCCTCGGCGCGGCAAGCGGAAAACAGCAGCGCCGTCCTCATCCCCAGGCCGCCGCATCGACCAGCACCTCGGCCCCGGCGGCCTCGGCCACCCGCGCCACCGGCAGGCTCGCCCCGGCGCGCCAGCGCGCCAGCGCCTTGCGCTTGCCTGCACCGCTGACCAGCACCAGCGCCTCGCGCCCGGCGGCCAGCGCGCCCGGGGTCAGACTGACTCGGTCGGCAGGCGGTTTGGGGGCGTGATAGACCGCCATCGTCAACGCCTCGCCCTCGGGCATGGCGTGTCCGGGGAACAGGCTCGCGGTGTGACCGTCCTCGCCCATGCCCAGCAACACCAGATCGAACGGCAGCAAGGGTGCGATCAGCTCGGCGTAACGACGCGCCGCCGGCTCGGCACCGAGTTCGGCGGGGATCGGCAAGTGGTTGCTCGGCGGCAGAGCGACCGGGTCGAGCCAGGCGGCGGCGATCGCATGGCTGTTGCGCTCCGGATCGGCGGCGGGGAGACAGCGCTCGTCGCCGTGCAACACCAGCCAGCGCGACCAATCGCTGCGCGCGCGCGCCAGCCGCGCATAGACCTGCAACGGGGTCCGCCCACCGGCGGCCACCAACACGAAGCGTCCGCGCGCGGCGATCGCCCGCCGCGCCGTCTCCAGAACGCGCGCGGCGACGACCTCGGCCAACGTCTCTGGCGTCTCGTGCAGCTGGAATCCGACACCGGTGACAGACATGCTAGGATCTCCTCCAGTCATTACACTAAAGCGGATGGGGGCGCGGGCGCGGCGCGCCAAGCCCGCACCGCGCGGCTCGACACCCGCCGGCACGCGCCAACAGAGCATACTCGCACGCCACCCCGCCCGAGGGACGGGGCTTCTCGCGGAGGATTGGATGAAGATACTGCTGGTCGATGACTCCAGGTCGGCGCGCTATGCGCTGCGGCTCCAGCTCCAACGCCACGATGTCGAGGTCGAGACCGCCGATTCGGCCGAGGCCGCCTTCGAGATCCTCGAGCGCGAGCTGCCCGACGCCATCCTGATGGATCACATGATGCCCGGGCTCAACGGCTTCGAGGCGCTCGAGGTGCTCAAGCAGAACCCGCGCACCGCCGCGATCCCGGTGGTGATGTGCTCCTCGCACGAAGAGGCCGACTTCGTCGAGACCGCGCGACGCAAGGGCGTGCTCGGGGTGCTGCCCAAGTCGGTCGCCCCGGAGCGCCTGCCCGAGATCCTCGAGGAGTTGCGCACGGTCCTCGCCCAGCCGGCGGCCACCGTGCCCGCGCCCACCACGACGGAAGCGGCACCGGCGCCGGCCACACCGCCGCCCGCGCCCGCGCCCGCCAGCGCACCGGCCATCGACATGGCCGAACTCGACGCCCGCGTCTCCGCGCAGATCACCCGCACCCTCACCCCGCTGCTCGAAGACCTGCGGCGCGATCTCAGCGAGCAGCTGCGCGCCGAGGTTCGCCAGCAGCTCGACGCCCGGCGGGACATCTCCGAGGCCGAGCTGCAGGCGCAGATCCGCGCCGCCCTGCCCGACCTGCTGCCGGATCTGCTGCGCATCGAACTCGAGGGCGAGCGCGCCCGGATCGAGGAGATGATCGACGCCAGCCATCCCCAGCCCGAAGCGCTCTCGAGCCTGGTCGAGCAGGCACTGCGGGCGCATCTCGACCCGCTGGCCGAGCGCACCGCCCGCGAGGCGCTGGTCGCCGCCCGGCGCGCGGTCCAGGAGCAGAGCGAGACGATCGCCACCCAGACCCATTCCGAGGTCGCCGAGGGCCTCACTGCACTGCAGGCGCAACTCAAGGTGGTGCGGTTGTGGGTGCTCTTCGCCGCACTCGTCGGCATCGCCGCCGCCACCGTGGTCTGGCTGCTGCTCGGCGGTCTGGCTGCAGGATAAGCGGCGCACGCCCTCGCCTCGTCCCGCCTCGAGATATCAAGCCGCTTCAAGTTACGCGCTGATGACATTGAGACATCAGCGCTTTTCTTATGCACACGCCTTGTCATTTCGATGTTGCCCGCCTATCCTTTTGCGGGTTCGTCACGACCCGTGACGAGTGCGATCATCACGACACCCGCCGGCGCCACGCCTCGCGCCGCCGGTACGCACGGCCCCCTCCATGCTCGACGCTCGCCGCCAGCGAGGAAGGCGTGGCCCGGTGAAACACACGCGGCCGCGCCCCGCCGACCGCGTCATGCAGTTCTTGCCTCGGAGGGTTCGAGTTATGTATGAGTTCGCGGACGGCATCGAGCAGCCGGCTGCCGACGACAACGGCTTCTTCCTCGATCGTCGCAACTTCCTCGCCGCGCTCGCCGCCACCTCAGCCGGCCTGCTCGGCGGCAGTCCCAGCTTCGTCGAGGCCGCCGCGCGCGATCACTCGCTCAACCACCAGGTCAACGACCTGGTGCAACGGCTGCGCCGCAAAGGCGTCGTGCGCTCCAACGAGCAGACCTCCTGGTCGGTCTACGACTTCAGTACCGGCAAAAAGCTGGTGGCGATCAACGAGGACGTGCAGCGCCAGGCGGCGAGCATGATCAAGCCCTTCGTCGCCCAGGCCTACTTCTATCAGGCCACCCATTCGAGACGGGTGCGCTACAACGACGACGTGCGCCATCACATGGAGCGGATGATCCAGCGCAGCAGCAACAGCGCCACCAACTGGCTGATCGATCGGGTCAGCGCCAACCGGGGGCGACGCGGCCCGCGCGACGTCGAGGCCGAACTCAAGCAACACGCCCCCGGCATCTTCCGCCAGACCCGCATCATCGAGAAGATCCCACCGGGCGGCGGCACCTACGCCAACAAGGCCTCGGCGCACGACTACAGCCGCTTCCTCTACGCCATCTGGAACGACCGCCTGCCCTACAGCGCCGAGCTGCGACGGCTGATGTGCCTGCCCAACAATGACCGCATCGTCACCCGCGTCTCGGCCATCTCGCACCCGCTACAGGTGTGCGACAAGACCGGCTCGACGGCCAAGCTGTGCGGCAACATGGGCATCATCGAGGCGCGCGACCGGCGCGGGCGCAAGCACGCCTACACCATGATCGGCATCATCGAACGTCCCACCCGGGCACAGAACTACACTCAGTGGATTCGCAGCCGCGGCGACGTCATCCGCCAGGTCTCCAACCTCGTCTACCTGCACATGAAGGACCGTCACGGATTGGTGTAGGCGGGACGCGGCCGGGTCCAGTCGCCAGCCGCCAGTCGCCAGTCGCCAGTCGCCAGTCGCCAGTCGCCAGTCGCCAGTCGCCAGTCGCCAGTCGCCAGTCGGGTTGAACCGCAAAGGCGCGGAGGACGCAAAGGGATGCGGGAGGGGCGTCGTCGGTTGGATGAGCGGTGCCTCTATTTTGGGTTGCCGAAGGCAACCCAATCGACGTGCTCGGGAGGATGGGCCTTCAGCTTCCAGCCGTCAGTCGTCCAAACAGCTTGAACCGCTAAGATACCGTCTTGCCCGTCAATCGCCGATCATGCACACCAGCCTCCCCGACTGGAGGCTGGAAGCTGATCGCTGGAAGCTGGTTCGAACCGCAAAGGCGCGGAGGACGCGAAGGAATGCAGGGGTTCGGCGGCGTCGGTTGGATGAGCCGTCCATTGATTGGGTTGCCGAGGGCAACCCAATCAATGGACTGATCTCCCCTTCGCGTCCTTCGCGCCTTGGCGGTTCAATCACCCTGACGCCTGACGGCAGACGACACTCAACCGCGCCGCCAGGTGGTGCCCTGGGCGCCGTCCTCGAGGACGATGCCGGCCTCGGTGAGAGCGTCGCGCAGCCGGTCGGCCTCGGCCCAGTCGCGCGCGGCGCGCGCGGCCTGACGCTGGGCGATCATCGACTCGATGGCGGCATCGTCGAGCCCGTCGGTGCCGCCGTCGCCGCCGCGCAGATAGCGCTCGGGGTCGTCCTGGAGGATACCGATCACGCCGCCGAGACGGCGCAGCTCGGCGCCGAGCGCGGCGGCCTGCTCCGGCTCACCGGCATCGCGCGCGCGGTTGACCTCACGCGCCAGCTCGAAGAGCACCGCCAGCGCCTCGGGGGTGTTGAAGTCGTCGTCCATCGCCGCAGTGAAGCGGGTGGCGAACGCGCTCTCGGCCGGGGCCTCGGCCTCGGGCAGGCCGCGCAGCGCGGTGTAGAGCCGAGTGAGCGCGCCGCGCGCCGACTGCAGCTGCTCGTCGGCGTAGTTGAGCGGGCTGCGGTAGTGGCTGGTGAGGATGAAGTAGCGGATCTCCTCGGCCCGGAAGCGCTCGAGCACCTCGCGCACGGTGAAGAAGTTGCCGAGCGACTTCGACATCTTCTCCTCGTTGATGCGCACGAAGCCGTTGTGCATCCATACCTCGGCGAAGGGTTCGCCGGTGGCCCCTTCGGACTGGGCGATCTCGTTCTCGTGGTGGGGGAACTGCAGGTCGGCCCCGCCGCCGTGGATGTCGAAGTGGTTGCCGAGGCAGCAGGTGCTCATCGCCGAGCACTCGATGTGCCAGCCCGGACGCCCCTCGCCCCAGGGCGAGGACCAGCTCGGCTCGCCGGGCTTGGCACCCTTCCACAGTGCGAAGTCGAGCGGGTCGCGCTTGGCCTCGTCGACCTCGACCCGGGCACCGGCGCGCAGGTCCTGCGGATCCTTGCCCGAGAGCTTGCCGTAGCCGGGGAAGCGCGAGACGGCGTAGTACACATCGCCGTTGTCGGCGGCATAGGCCAGCCCCTTGTCGATCAGGGTGGCGACCATCGTCTGGATCTCGTCGATGTGCGCGGTGGCGCGCGGCTCGCTGGTCGGCGCCAGCACGCCGAGCGCGGCGGCGTCCTCGTGCATCGCGGCGATGAAGCGCTCGGTCAGCGCGGCGCAGGACTCACCGTTCTCGGCGGCGCGACGGATGATCTTGTCGTCGATGTCGGTGATGTTGCGCACATAGGTCACCTCGTAGCCGAGCGCGCGCAGATAGCGATAGACCACATCGAACACCACCATCACCCGGGCATGGCCGAGATGGCAGTAGTCGTAGACGGTCATGCCGCACACATACATGCGCACCTTGCCGGGCTCGAGCGGCTGGAAGGGGGTCTTCTGGCGGGTCAGGCTGTTGTGGATCTGTAGCATCGGGGTGACTTGGACTTCTCGCATTCCCGCGCGCGGCGCACGGACCAAAGCGTCAATGGTAGCAAAGGCCGGACGCGAAGGGAGAGAGGGCGCCGTTTTCGGCCCCCAGCCTCCAGTGGGCGCCCTGCCCTCAACGTCTCGGCCAAGGGCAAGCCACCAACCGGCGGCTGATCGCGCTCTGGCAGCCAGCGGGCTTACGACCCCTCGGGGATGGCGAGCACCTGGCCGACGCGGATGGTGTCGTCGGTCAGGCCGTTCTCGGCGCGCAGCGAGGAGAGGCTGACGCGATAGCGCTGGGCGATCTCGGAGAGGGTATCGCCCTGGTGGGTGACGTGACGACGCGGGGTCGCGCGCCCGTTGGCCGCTTGCAGCAGCGCGCCCTGCGGCGGGTACTTACGGAAATAGGCCTTGATCCCGGCGAGGATGGCGCGTGCCAACCGCTCCTGGTGGGCCGGATCGCTCAGTCGACGCTCCTCCTCGGCATTGGTGATGAAGGCGGTCTCGACCAGCATCGAGGGGATGTCCGGCGATTTGAGTACCGCGAACCCGGCACGTTGGACCCGACGCTTGTGCAGATCCCCAACCTCGCCGAGATGCGAGAGCACCGCGCCGGCGGCCTCGGTGCTGTGCTCAATGGTGGCGTTCTGGGTCATGTCGATGAGCACGCTGGCGAGCAGGTCGTCGCTGTCGGCGATGTTGACCCCACCGATGAGGTCGGCGGCGTTCTCGCGGTTGGCCAGCCAGCGCGCCGCCTCACTGCTCGCGCCGTTGAACGACAGGGTATAGACCGAAGAGCCGTGGGCGCGATCGTTGGTGAAGGCGTCGGCATGGATGGAGATGAACAGATCGGCCTTGTGCTTGCGTGCCTTCTCGATGCGCTGGCGCAACCGGACGTAGTAGTCCCCGTCGCGGATCATCAGCGCTCGCATGCCCGGCTCGCGCTCGACCAACGCGGCGAGCTTGCGGGCGATCGCCAGGGTGACGTCCTTCTCGTAGGTGCCGCGCTTGCCGATGGCGCCGGGATCGGCCCCGCCGTGACCGGCGTCGATGGCGATCAGCACCTCGGGGTGTGAAGGCGATCGAGCGCGACCGGCCACCACCCTGGAATGGGGCGCGGCGCTGGCCGTCCGCGGCAGCAGATCGATCACCAGGCGGTGTTTGTCGTGACGACGATCCGGCGGCAGGCTGAAGCTCTTGACCCGTACCGGACACTTGAGGTCGAAGACGATACGCAGATCGGTCTTGTCGCGAACACCACTGCGCAGCCCGACCAGCGCCGGATCATTGCCGCGCGGTCGCGGCAACGAGGCGCCCAGCCGGGCGTCGCTGAGATCGACGACGACCCGGTCCGGGCCCTCGAGGGTGAAGATCTTGTGGGAGAGCGCGGCCCGGGTGTCGAGCACCACCCGAGTCCGGCCGTCCTCGACACCGACGCGCGCACCCTCGACCGTGACCTGCGCGGCGAGTGCGGGCAGGGCCAGGAGAGCGCAGAGCAGGAGAGTGAAAACCCGTTTCACGTCGCAGCCTCGGGATCGCCGGGGGCGCCGACGACCGATGTTCTCGGGGGTGGCACGGTCGCGCAGCGGCGATGAACTACCCCGGTGATTTGACGATTCGTTGTTTTTAAGATAGCAGCTTCACCCAGAGTATTCCAAGAAAAAACCTGGGATTAGACTTGCTTCCTGAATTCCTTTGGAACGAAATGTATCGCTTACGCAACAAGGCATTGCGATCTCGGAACTCAGCGCTCATAGAGCGCTCTGGCCAACGCCAGACCCACCTCGGTGGTCGCCACCGGGCGCAGGATGCGCCCATCGGTGCGATGCTCGAGCCGGAGCTGCAGATCCGGTGGTGGCAACGCGCCATCACCGCACTCCGGCCACTCGATCACCCAGATCGCCGGGGTATCGAGCAGATCGCGCAGACCGAGATACTCCAGCTCCTCGGGGTCGGCCAGGCGATAGAGGTCGAGATGGTAGAGCTGGGTGGTGGCGAGCGCATAGGGCTCGATCAGGGTATAGGTCGGGCTGCGCACCGCGCCCTGATGGCCGAGCGCGCGCAGCAGCCCACGGGTCAGGGTGGTCTTGCCGCAGCCGAGATCGCCCTGCAGATAGAGCACGAAGGGCGCTCGCATGCGCTCGGCCAGCCGCGCCCCGAGCGCGAGTTGGGCCGCCTCACCGGCGATATGGATCTCATGCATGATGATTCTCTCTCCCGTCGGCCAGGGCGCGCACCGCCTCGATGATGTCCCCGGCGATCATTCCCCGCTCACCCGCGCGCGCCGCCCGATCACCGGCGGCGGCATGCAGACAGACCCCGGCACGCGCAGCCTCCCCCGCATCCATCCCCTGCCCGATCAGCGCGGCGACGACCCCGGTGAGCACATCTCCGGCACCGGCGGTCGCCATCCCCGGATTACCGTCGCTGCAGACCGCTGGCGGTGTCTCGTCCGCACCGCCGACCAGCGTGCCGGCGCCCTTGAGCACCAGGACACCGCCATACTTTTGACGCAAGGCCGCGAGTGCGGCGAAACGATCGGCCTCGACCGCGGCGGTCCCACAGCCGAGCAACCGCCCCGCCTCGCCCGGATGCGGCGTCAGCACCCAGTCATCGCGCCGCAGCGGCTGCTCGGCGAGCAGGTTGAGCGCGTCGGCATCGACCACCAGCGGCAACCGGCACTCGAGCACCCGCTGCCACAGCCCGCGCCCCCACGCATCCCGCCCGAGCCCGGGACCGATGGCCACCAGATCGGCACGCGCGAGCAGTGATCCGAGATCGCCGCCGTGCTCGACCCCACGCACCATCAGCTCCGGGCGGGTGAGGTTGAGCAGCGCGGCATGCGTCGGATGGGTGGCGATCGTCACCAACCCGGCCCCGGCACGCAGCGCCGCCTCGCCGGCAAGGCGTGCCGCGCCGGACATCCCCGGGGCGCCACCGATCACCAGCACATGACCACACTGGCCCTTGTGCGCATCGCGCCGCCGCACCCCCAGACAGGCACACTGGCTGGCCCAGTCGATGCGTCGCGCACTGACCGGCGCCGCCGTCAGCAGCCCCTCCGCCACCCCGAGCGAGTCCCAGTGGAGCCGGCCACAGCAGCCGGGACCAACCCCGGTCAGCAGCCCCTGCTTGAGCACGATGAAGCTGATGGTCGCGCTGGCCCGCACCACCTCGCCGAGCACGGCGCCCCGGTCGGCGTGCAAACCGGTGGGGAGATCGAGCGCGAGAACCGGCGCCGGGTGGGCATTGAGCGCACGCACCGCCTCGGCCCAGTGCTCGCGCAACGGACGCTCGAGCCCGATGCCGAGCAGGGCGTCGACCAGCAGCTCGGCGTCCTCGGGAAGGCCACCGCGCCAGGGCTCGATCGCCCCGCCGACCGCCCGCCAGTCGCGGCAGGCCTCGGCGGCCTCGTGCCGCAGCCGCTCCGGCGCGACCAGGCTCAACACCCGAACCTCGCGCCCGGCCCGGCGCAACAGCCGCGCCAGCGCATAGCCGTCACCCCCGTTGTTGCCGCCGCCAACGAGCACGCAGATCCGGCGTGCCTGCGGCCAGCGTGCGGCCACCAGTCGCTGCGCCGCGCGTGCGGCGCGCTCCATCAGCTCACGACCGCTCAGCTCGGGCTGGAGACAGGCGGCGCGGTCGAGCGCGCGGGCCTGATCGGCGCGGTAGAGTGCGTGCGGCAGCGATGGCTGGTTCATGACGGTCTGGACATGGATTGGGATCGGCGTGGCGACCCCGATTCTAGGGGGAATGGACGAGACAGGCGAGCACCGGAGCAGACGATGAGGCGCGCGCTCGATCCGCACGAGGCGCTCGAACTGGCGACCCGGATCAAGGGTTGGGGGATGGCGCTCGGCTTTCAGCAGGTCGGCATCACCGAGACCGGACTGCAACGCGCCGAGCAGCGCCTGCTCGACTGGCTCGACGCCGGCCATCACGGCGAGATGGACTACATGGCCCGTCATGGTCGTCGGCGCGCTCGTCCCGCCGAGCTGGTGCCGGGGACGCTGCGCATCGTCTCGGTACGCATGGACTACCACCCCGAGCCACGAGAGGATCCGGCGACGCTCAGCGACCCGGCGCGCGCCTTCGTCTCGCGCTATGCACTCGGGCGCGACTACCACAAGCTGATCCGTCGTCGACTGCAGCGCTTCGCCGACCGGATCACCGAGACGATCGGCCCCTTCGGCTATCGCGCCTTCGTCGACTCGGCGCCGGTGATGGAGAAGCCGCTCGCCGAGCAGGCGGGCCTGGGCTGGATCGGCAAGCACACCAACCTGATCAACCCACGTGCCGGCTCCTGGTTCTTTCTCGGCGAGCTGTTCACCGACCTGCCGCTCCCGCTCGATACACCGCTGCGCTCACACTGCGGGCACTGCTCGGCCTGTCTCGAGGTCTGCCCCACCGCGGCGATCATCGCGCCCTATCGGCTCGACGCCCGGCGCTGCATCTCCTATCTCACCATCGAGCACCCGGGCCCGATCCCGCTGGCGCTGCGCCCGGCACTCGGCAACCGCATCTACGGCTGCGACGACTGTCAGCAGGTCTGCCCCTGGAACCGTTTCGCCCGCGCCACCGCCGAGACCGATTTCCTGCCCCGCCAGGGACTCGATCGCGCCACCCTCATCACCCTGATCGGCTGGGACGAGCCGACCTTTCTGGAACGGACCTCGGGGTCCGCGATCAGGCGCATCGGTCATGGTCGCTGGCTGCGCAACCTCGCCGTTGCACTCGGCAACGCCGCCCCGTCGCCGGCGGCGCTCACTGCGCTCACACGCTGGCGCGACCACCCTGACCCCATGGTTCGCGAGCATATCGACTGGGCCTTGGCGCGCCAGCGTGAGCACAGCGCGCGTGACGGATAACGATGCTCAGGTCGGGGCACGCAGCAGCGACCACACCTCGCCGTTGCGTTCGGGACAGAGGTCGCGATCGGCCGCCGGCACCTCGGGCGAACCGAGCGCGATCCCCAGCCGGGTGGCGAGCAGGCGCTGTCGACGCTCCATCTCCAGGCTGTGATTGGGGTTGGCCAGCAGCAGCTTGAACAGCTGCAGATCGTTGTGGAAGTAGGACGAGTCAGCCTTGGTGCACTCGAGCGTCTCGAGCAGTGCGGCCTGCAGCCAGAGCCCCAGATCGCCCTTCACCGGACGCTGGTCGAAGCTCGGCATCGGCGCGATCAGCGGGCGGTTGACATGGATCTGCAGGTCGTCCGGGATCGGCTCGGTCAGCCAGCTCATGCCCTGCAACAGACCCGCGACCTCACCGCCGGCGCGCTGACGCTCGCCGAGGTCGAAGAGGATGCGGATCAGCACCATGCGGGTGGCGAGATGACCATCCCCCTCGGCCCTGAGCTGGACGAAGCGTGCCATCGCCTCGGTCAGCGCCTGATAGCGTTCGGCCACCGGCCGAGTCGAGTCGTGGCTGTCGAGATAACGCTCGAGCGCCTCCTCGAAGCGCGACCAGAAGGGATCGCGACCATGGTCGGCGATCTGCCAGTCGATCAGAAAGGGCTGGGCATAGGGATAGGCGCCCAGCCGGATATACCATGCGCTCTCGGTCATCGCGATCTCCAGTTGAGCCGGTTCACACCATCAGGCCGCGCGCGCGCAGCCGCTCGGCGCGTGCCGGCGCACAGGCAAAGAGGTTACGACGGCGCGCATCGAGCGTCTCCGCCGTACCACAGGGGGCCAGGGCGCTCAGCGCATCGACCTGGCGATACAGCGCGTAACCGAGTGTCTCGACCGCCTGGCGCAACGCACCCAGGTCGCAATCTGGAGCGACCCGCAACATCAACAGCGGGTCATACGCGGCGAAGAACCGCTCCCCCGCTCGCAACACAGCGGGCAGCTGCCCGGCGGCGAGATCAAGACGCACCAGCGACGGACTCGCGCCCACGGGCCAGGCCGCATCGGCCAAGAGTTCGTCCAGGGTCAGCGCACCGACCGTGCGCGTCTCGAAGCAGTCGCCAAGGTCGTGCGGGCGCGCCGCCCGTCGCACCCGGATCTCGACCTCGTCGGACCCGCCCCCGATCGCCTGCTGCAACAGCACGACGCGTGCCTCCAGCGCATTCTCGGCAAGGCTGCGCGCCAGCAGTGTCGCGGACTCGACAACCGGCTCGAGCGCCAGCACCCGACCGCTGCCCTGCCCCATGGCATGGGCCATGGCGAGGGTATAGACACCGAGTCCCGCGCCCAGATCGAGCACCAGATCGTCGGGCTCGACCAGACGACGCGCCAGCGCCATCTCGGGTTCCGGCCAGTCCTCGCGCTCGAGCAACAGATAGGTGGGCAAGACGTCGATATCATTGGGGACATGGATGCGCACACCATCATCCATGGTCAGCAACAGCGAGCCATCGTCCGCCGTCGATGGCCTCGGCATGGTCAGCTCCGAAGACAGCGGCGCCGCAGCCGAGGCCGGGGTCGCCGCCATCGCCTCGGTGATGCGCTGGGCGAGCGCATCGGCCTCGGGGGAGTCGAGCCCGAGTCCGCGTGCGCGCTCCATCACCTCGGCAGCCTCGGCGGCACGTCCGGCGAGCAGCAGTCCCTCGACCAGGGTCAACCAGTAACCACCAACCTCCGGGGCCTGATCGAGCGCGTGGCGCACATGGTCGAGTCCGGCGTCGAGATCACCACGCTCGATCTCGATGATGCCGAGGTTGTGATTGGCCTCGGCATGATCGACATCGAGTGCCAGCACTGCACGATACAGCCACTCGGCGGCCTCGGCCCGTCCACCGCGCTGATGTTCGATGGCCTGCTCGAGCAGTCGTTGGGAGTCTGTCACGATCGTTGCTCCGAGATTGACGTTGGCGGATCGGGTGCGGGCGAAGACCCGGCGCCCCCGTGATTGAATGGGCATCCTAGCACCGATCGGCGAGCCGCCTAAAGTACCACCGGTGCTTGCCCGGGACGTCCCCGAGTGGCACAGTCCGGACTGGGGTCGAGCACCCCGCGAGCAAGCGACGGGAGGCGTCGACCATGACCATGCACACCGACCTGATCACCGAACTCGAGCGGGCCACCGAACAGCTGCTGGAGGCGGCGACGGGCGCCGACTGGGCGCTCGTCGAGACGCTGCAGAAGCGGCGTCGGGTACTGCTCCGGCGACTCGGCACGGATCTCAAGCCCGAGACATGGAGCGAGAGCGATCGTCGGCGACTGCAGCGCATTCTCGAACAAGAGGGCCACGCCGAGACGCGTGCCATCAACGAACGGACGAAGGTGCTGCGTAAACTGCAGCGACTGCGTGCGGCCGAAGGCGCCGAACACCAGGCCGAACCGCAGGACAGCCCGGGGGCCGCGCATACCGCGCAGCGGATGCGCAAGGCCTATGGCAGCCCCGGGCAGGATCGAGGTGGGTCCAAGACCTCCTAGAGGAAGTCGAACAACGACAGCCGATTGACCTGCACATAGGTCTGCTGCGCGGCCTGGAGCACGATCTCCTGGAGCTTGAAGCGGCTGATCGCCTCGGCGTAGTCGACGTCCTGGATGTCGGAGAGGGTGCTCTCGAGATTGAGTTCGCGCTCGGCATTGAGTTCGGTCTGGGTCTCGAGCGTCTGTAGCCGGGAGCCGACGGTGCTCCTGACGTCGCTGAGCCGATCGAGACCGGAGTCGATATTGCCGAGCGCGATCTCGACCGACTCGGAAAGTCGAGCGCGGACCTCGGGATCGCTCACCGGGGTCTCCAGCGCGGTGGCGATCGCATCGAGGGTGGCGAAGATGTCACGGTGCTCGGCCGGACGCGAGACCACGGTGTCGCCATCGGCCGGCGCACCGGTCAGGGTCACGCTGCGCCCGGCGAACTCGATCGCATCGCCGCTGTTGTAGGCAACGCCCTGGATCGGCGTGCCGCTCTTGTCGAGCACGACATTACCGAGGTCGTCGACCACGGAATATTCCATGGTCCCGGCGTTGTCGGCGAAGCGGATCTCGAAACGCTCACCGGCGGTGGCATCGAAGTCCTCACGATCCCTGATCTGCGTCTCCTCGACCACCAGTGAGCCGGTGTTGCCGAGCGGTTGCTGCGCCTCGAGCACCAGGCCACTGCGCTCGGGCAGGTCCATGAAGAGGACGTCGCCACTGTCACCGACGGCGATGGTGCTGGTCGACGAGAGTTCGACCTCGCGCACCGCTCCCGCCCCCTGGGCGCCGACATAACCGACCGAGCCGTCGGCCTCCTTGTTGAAGGGCTGGACGAACGAGCGGGTCCCGGCGAACAGGTATTCGTCGTTGGCGTCCCTGGTGTTGGCGATGTCGATGAGATCATCGCGCAGCTGATGGATCTCGCTGGCGAGATAGCTACGGGTCTGGTCGTTCTGGGTGTCATTGTTGCCGGCGAGCACCAGCTCGCGGGCGCGTTGCAGCAGGTTCTCCATGGCGATGATGCTCGCCTCCTCCTGCTCGAGGCGCGGCTGGGCATAGTCGGCGTTGCGCTGATATTGCTCGTTGGCGCGGATCGCGGCATTGAGCTGGCCGGCCTGGGTCGCCCCCGCGGGGTCGTCGGCAGGGGTGAGGATGCGCCGGCCGGTGGCCAGCTGTAGCTGGGTGTGGCTGAGTTCGGACTGCGCCCGCTGCATCGCCGTGACGCCGCTCTGGAAGGCCTGTTGGGTGGAGATACGCATGCTGGGCTCGCCTCCGCGGGGCTTAACGCCTGACCGCGTTGATCAGGGTATCGAACAGGGTGCTGGTCGTGGCGATCACCTGCGCCGAGGCCTGATAGGCCTGCTGGTAGCGCAACAGGTTGGCCGCTTCCTCGTCGAGGTTCACCCCAGAGATCGACTCGCGCTGGGCCTGGGCCGACTCGAGCTGGGTGGCGCTGGCGTCGCGCACGATCTGTGCCTGACGGGTCTGGGTGCCGACCTCGGAGATCAGGCTGTTATAGCCGTTCTGGATGCTCTCGTCGCCCTCGAGGGTGCGCGCGTCCTGGAGCCGGGTCAGCTCGAGCATGTTGCGGTTGTCGCCCTCGCGCTGGACATTGCCGGAGATCTCGAAGACCTCGCCGTCATTAGGCGCGCGCTCGAGCGTGACCTCCCAGCCATTGGCGGCGATGGTCACCTGGCCATCGGCGCTCCCGCTCACCGCCGAGGTCGGCAGCGGCACGCCATCGAGGCTGTACTGGAAGGTGGTGGCGTCGTAGCTGAGTTCGACGGTGTCGGCAAAACGCGGGTGTTCGCTGTCGGTCACCCGCACCTCGGCGGCGCTGACACCGTTGGCCGGATCGGGATAAACGGCGATCTCGGCAAGCCCGCCGATGTCGAACTGGTCACCCGCGGCGGGCTGCGAGTCGAGGGTCAGCGCCCAGCCATTGGCGGTGATCGTGGTGGTGTTGCCATCCGGTGCCACCTCGACTGCTGAATTCGGCAGCACGGTGCCATCGAGGACGTAGTTGGTGCCGTTGAAGGCCAGGGTCGAGGCGGTCGAGAAATCGGCCTCGGGATCGGTGACACGGCTCTCGAGCACCGCCGCCGTGCCGGTGTTACCGGCGTCCGGCGTCACCGCCAAGGTGCCGCCACCACCGACGGTGAAGCGATCACCGGCGATCCAGGCGTTCTGCAGCTCGAGCTGCCAGCCGTTGGCGGTGATCTGGATGTTGCCCGAGGGCAGCGTGGTGAGATCCGGTGGTGTCAGGGCAACGCCGTCGAGGGTGTAGTCGGTGCCGTCGAACTCGATCACCACCTCGTCGAGCAGATCGGGGTCGGTGGTGTCGATGACACTGCGGCTGACGACATCCGGGCGCAGATTGCCCTCACCGAGGACGATGTCCACCCCGCCATTGCCGGCAACGGAGAACTCGTCACCGACCTCGGGCGTGCCATCGAGGGTCAGCGCCCAGCCATTGGCGCTGATGGTGGTGAAGCCCTGCTCGTCGACGCTGATCGCACTCGGCGGCAGCTCGACACCATTGAGGGTGTAGCCATAGCCGTTGTAGCCGACCACGGCGCTGTTGAGCAGCCGCGGGTCGTCACCGTCGACGGCGACGACCGAGGCGATCTGCACCGCGCCGGCATTGAGATCGCCGGCATCGGCGACCATGGCGCCGGCGGCGGCGATCTTCTCCGGATCGCTGATCAACACCTCCAGCGAATCGGCCGCGCCCCGCGTCGGCTGGATCAGCCACTGATCGCGCGAGGCGGCGCCGGAGAGATCCCCGGTATCGATACGCAATCCACCACCGGTGAGCACGTCCGGGTCGTCGGAATCGGGCGTCAGCGGTACATCGGTGCCATCGGGGAGGGTCTCGAGACGGTAGGCGCTGCCGGTGAAACGCAGCCGGTAGTCGTTCGGCGTCAGCTCGCTGACGTCCTCGAGGGTGACCTCGAGCTGGCCACTGGCGGCATTGCCGGGCGTCGGATAGACGTCGGGCTCGGGGATGGCGAAAAGCTCGCCGCCGAGATTGCCGTCACGATCGACACCGAGGGTGTGCTGCTGGTTGAAGGCGGCGCCCAGGTTGAGGGCGATGAACCCCAGGGTATTCTGCGCCTCGTCGAGGATGCCGGTACGCGTCTCGAGCATGGCACCGAGTTCACCGCCGGTCATGAAGCGCGAGATGTCGACCGGCTGATCGCCCCCGGAGGTCTTGAGCCCGACATCGATGTTGCCGTCACCGGAGAAGGAACGTGCGACCAGCTCGGCCGCATTCCCGCCGGTGACCAGCGCCTGACCGTTGCCGACGAAGACGTTGACCGAGCCGTCGTCCTGCACCGTGGTGTTGAGGTCGACCTTCTCGGCGAGCTGGTTGAGCAGCAGGTCGCGCTGGTCAAGCAGGTCGTTGGGCTGACTGCCGCGCGAGTCACCGGTGACGATCTGGGTGTTGAGTTCGGCGATCGCCGCGGTGATCTGGTTGATCTCGTCGACGCTCGAACGGATCTCGCCGTTGAGCAGGTCGCGCTGCTCCTGGATCTCACCGTTGACGCGGGCGAAACGCGCCGAGAGCGAATCGGCCTCGCCGATCAGCGCGGTGCGCGCGGCGATCGCCGTCGGGTCGTCGGCGACATCCTGGACGGCGGCGAAATAGTTCTCGAGCACCGGCGCCATGCCGGTGGTGGCATCGGCGAGCAGGCTGTCGACACGTTCGGCATATTCGGCGCGCACCGAGCCGTAGCCGTTGTCCGAGAGACTGGTCCGCAGCCGGGCGTCGACCAGGTCGTCCTGGATGCGACGGATGCCGTCGGTGGTGACGCCCTGGCCGACGTAATAGCCACCGGTGAACTGTGGCGTACGCGTACTGAAATCGACCCGCTGGCGGGTATAGCCCTCGGTGGCGGCATTGGCGATGTTGTGTCCGGTGGTGGAGAGCGCGCGCTGGAAGGCCAGCAACCCCGATACCCCCGTCCCCAGAATACTCATACCCGTCTCCCGTGGATCTGCCGGTTGATGGATGCCTGGCCGCCGTCAACCACGACCGACCACTCCAGTGGACTCTGTTGTCGAAGCCCTCGCATCACCTACCCCCGCACTCGTGTTCTATCGGCCGGCGCCGTGGAAACTTGAGTCGCGGCAGGCGCTTCCGTGGCCTGTTCGGCGCTCATCCGTCGCAGCTTGGCGTGGATGCCGAGGATCTTCTCAGCATAGCGTGGATCGGTGGCATAGCCGGCGCGCTGCAGTCCACGCACGAACTCGCGCGGCGAGTCGACCTTGGTCAGCGCATCACCATAACGAGGATTACGTTGGAGGAAATCGACATAGTCCTCGAATGAGCCGGCGGGACTCGGGTAGGCACGGAAGCGCGCCTGCTCGCGACGGGCCACGCCGTCACGATACTCAAGCGTGCCGACCGAGACCCGCTCGCCCTGCCAGGCGCGATTGGCCTTGATGCCGAAGAGGTTGAAGCTGCTGCTGCCGTCGGCATGACGCGGTACATGCTTGCCCCAGCCGGTCTCCAGCGCCGATTGCGCGAGCAGCACATGTGGATCGACACCCAGTCGCGCCGCGGCCTGCTCGGCGTGCGGGGCGAGATAGTCGAGGAACTCCTGCGGGTTGCGCGGTGGCCAGCGCCCCTCGCCGGCGCGCGCGATGCTCGGCGCGGCCGCCCCCGACTCGCTCGCACCGGCGCGGGTGGTCGTCGTCTCGGCGGCGCCCGCCGCCGCTGCCGGATGCATCCGCCGCAACCAGGGGGTGCGCTCGGGGACAGTGAGGGTGCGCCCGGCGCCGGTCTCGACGCTCACCGTCGACCCCGACGGCGAGAGCTGGCGCAGCAGTGCCTGACGGATGCCCAGTCCCCGCCCTTCGCTCAGGTTGGCCGCGATCTGCTGATCGTGCATCTCCTGGTACATGCGGCTGTGCTGCGAATCGAGGATACCCTCGCCGAGCGAGGCGGTGCGCATCTGCTTGAGCATCTGACCAACCAGCAGCGACTCGAAGGCGCGCGCGGCGGTATCGAGCGCGGCGGCATCGTTACGCCGCACCACGGTACCGAGCGACTTCAGGCTCGCCGGATCGGCGGCCAGTCCCTGGGGTCGCGACAGGTGCGCCCGAGCGCTGAACGCGGCGCTGGTGTCGAGCGGCAGCATGACTAGATCACCACCAGCTCGGCGCGCAGCGCGCCGGCCTCGCGCAACGCCTCGAGGATCGACACCAGATCGCCGGGCGCGGCGCCGACGTTGTTGACCGCGCGCACGATCTCGTCGAGCGAAGTCCCCGGAGCGAACAGGAACATGCGGTTGTTCTCCTCGGTCACGTCGATGTCGGTATCGGGCACCACTGCGGTCTGGCCGCCGGCGAGCGCCTGCGGCTGCGAGACCAGCGCGTCCTCGCTGATGGTCACGGTGAGACTGCCGTGCGAGACGGCAGCGGGATAGACCTGCACCCCGGAACCGATGACCACGGTACCGGTGCGTGAGTTGATCACCACCCGGGCGGCGGGCTCGCCGGTTTCCACCTCGAGGTTCTCCAGGGTGGCGACGAAGTCAACCCGGCGACCCGGGTCGATCGGCGCATGGATCTGCACCGAGGAGGCGTCCATCGGCTGGGCGACGTCGTTGCCGAAGGTGCGATTGACCGCCTCGGCGAGCCGGCTGACGGTGGTGAAATCAGGGCGGTGCAGACTCATCACCATCAGCCCGCCCTGGGCGAAGGCGCTCGGCACCTCACGCTCGACCGTCGCCCCCCGAGGGATGCGCCCGACACTCGGCACATTGACGGTGACCCGACTGCCGTCGGCACCCTCAACACCGAAACCGCCGACGACCAGATTGCCCTGGGCAATGGCATAGATCTCGCCATCGGCGCCCTTGAGCGGAGTCATCAGCAAGGTGCCGCCGCGCAGACTCTTGGCGTTACCCATCGACGAGACGGTGACGTCGATGCGCTGCCCCGGCTTGGCGAAGGGCTGCAGCTCGGCGGTCACCATCACTGCAGCAACGTTCTTGAGCTGGGGGTTGACGTCGGCCGGCACGGTGATCCCGAGCTGGCCGAGCATGTTCTTCATCGTCTGGATGGTGAAGGGGGTCTGGGTGGTCTGGTCACCGGTGCCGTCGAGCCCGACCACCAGGCCATAGCCGAGCAGCTGGTTGTCGCGCACCCCGGAGATGGAGGCGAGATCCTTGACCCGTGTCAGCCGGGCATCGTCCATGGCCTGGATGTTGCCCGCCAGCGCAAGCGGCGCAAGCGTGCAGAGCAGCAGCGAGAACACCAAAGCGAGACTGCGATCGTTCATATCGAACCCCTTGCCCGCGCCATCAGAAGGGGAACAGCGGGCTGTTGGCGATCCGGGTGAGCCAGCCCGGACCATTGCTGTCGGCCAGCGCGCCGGTGCCGCCATAGTAGATCTGGGCATTGGCGACCTGGGTCGACTGCACCGTATTGCTGGCACTGATATCGACCGGGCGCACGATCCCGCGCAGCCGCACGTACTCCTGTCCCTGGTTGATCCCCAGCCACTTCTCGCCCTGCACCACCAGATTGCCGTTGGGCAGCACCTGGGCCACGGTCACGGTAATGCTGCCGGTGAGCTGGTTGCTCTGCTTGGAGTCGCCGGTCCCGTCGAAGGTCCTCCCGGCGGTGGAGTTGGCGGTGAACAACGAGGCACCACCGCTGGTCACCGGGCGGCCGGCGATGTTGACGCTGCCGAGATCCATTGAATAACCGGAGTCCTTGGCGGTCGAGGTCTCGGCGCTCTTCTGGGCGTTGGTGCTCTCGGTGAGCTGGACGGTGAGGATGTCGCCGACCCGTCGCGCCTTGTAGTCCTCGAACAGGGTCTTGGCCTGCGCCTGCTGGAAGATCGCCCCGGTATTGAACTCGCTGGCTGCAGCCGAGGGGGGCGTCACCGGCAGGTACTCGGGCGAGTCGCCCTGACGCGGCGGATCGAGACTGGCGCACCCCGACAGGGCCGAGACGATCACTGCCAGCGCGATGAGTGGACGGGTGTTCATGCGGTGCCTCTTCCCGACCCTCAGCGGGCCAGGTTGTTGTTGACGAACTGCAACATCTGATCGGCGGCGGAGACGGCCTTGGAGTTGACCTCGTAGGCACGTTGGGTCTCGATCATGTTGACCAGTTCCTCGGCGATGTTGACATTGCTGCTCTCGAGCGAGCCCTGGATCACGGTGCCGATGCCGTTGAGTCCGGGGTTGGACTGCTGCGCCGCGCCCGAGGCCCCGGTCTCGAGAAACAGGTTCTCGCCCATCGGCTGCAACCCCGCGGGGTTGATGAAGTCGGCCAGCTGCACGATCCCCAGCTCGACGCCCTCGGGCTCGTTGGGCAACTGGGCGGTGACGGTACCGTCCTTGCCGATGGTCAGCGACTGGGTGTCCTCGGGGACCACCAGCCCCGGCTGCAGCGGATAGCCGTTGGACATCACCACCTCGCCGTCGGCATTGAGCTGGAAGGAGCCGTCGCGGGTATAGCCGATCTCGCCGCTGGGCAGCAGGATCTGGAAGAAACCGCGCCCCTCGATGGCCATGTCAAGGGCGTTCTCGGTCTGGATCAGATTGCCCTGATTGAACAGCTTCTCGGTGGCCACGGTGCGCACGCCGGTCCCCAGGGTCAGACCCGAGGGCAGCTGCGCCTCCTGGGTGGCCTGGGCACCGGGCTGGCGCACGGTCTGGTAGAGCAGGTCCTCGAACACCGCCCGCCCCTTCTTGAAGCCGGTGGTGTTGACGTTGGCAAGATTGTTGGAGACGACCGACATACGCGTTTGCTGCGCGTCGAGTCCGGTCTTGGCGACCCAGAGGGCACGATTCATGGTGCGACTCCTGTGCTGGCGCGAACGCGGTTAACTGATCCCCAGCAACTGATTGCTGGTCTGTTCGAGACTGTCTGCGGTATCCATCATCTTGACCTGCATCTCGAAGTGCCGGGAAAGCTCCATCAGCCGGGTGAGGGCCGCCACGGTATTGACGTTGCTGCCCTCGAGCATCCCGGTGACCACCTGGACATCGGCATCCGGCGGCACTGGTTGACCATCCTTTGCACGAATCAAGCCATCGTCCGTGCGCATCAGGTTGTCGGTATCGGGCTTGACCAAGCGGATGCGCTCGACCGCAGCCAGGGTGTTCGGTGCGGCGCCCTGCGGGCGCACGGTGATGGTGCCGTCGGTGCCGATCAGGATCGACTCGAAGGGCGGCACCGCGATCGGCCCGCCGTCACCGAGCACCGGCAGCCCGCGCTCGGTGCGCAGGATGCCGACGCTGTCGACATGCAGATTGCCGGCACGGGTATAGGCCTCGCCCCCGTCGGCGGCCTGCACGGCGATGAAGCCCTCGCCACGGACGGCGACATCGAGATCGCGACCCGTGCTCTGCAGCGGCCCCGGGGTGAAGTCGATGGCCTCGTTGCCAACCTGTACATAGTCGCGCGACGGATACACCGGCCCGCGCACCGGCGCGGTGTAGGCATCGGCCAGCGCCTGGCGGAAGCCGTGGGTGTCGGCATTGGCCAGGTTGTGGTTGTTGATGCTCTGGGCGTAGAGATTCTCCTTGGCCCCGGACATCGCGATGTACAGAAAACGATCCATGACTCAGCCCCGTGACCCGCGCCTCAGCGGATGTTGATGATGGTCTGGGTGATGGCGTCGGCCGTGGAGATGGTCTGCGCGTTGGCCTGATAGTTACGCTGCGCGATGATCAGGTTGACCAGCTCCTCGGCGAGATCGACGTTGGAGGCCTCGAGCCCGCCCGATTGCACCAGCCCCAGACTGCTGGTGCCGGCCTCGCCATAGACCACGTCGCCGGCGGCATAGGACTCCGCCCAGTTGTTGTCACCGAGCTGCAGCAGACCCTGCGGGTTGGTGAAGTTGGCCAGCGCCACCTGTCCCAGCGCCGCCGACTGGCCGTTGGTGTAGCGGGCGAACACCACACCCGATTGATCGACGTCGAAACCGACCAGACGCCCGGTGGTGAAGCCGTCCTGGTTGAGATCGTCGACCGAGTAGTCGGGGCCGAACTGGGTGATGTCGGAGAAGTCGATCGAGACCACCCCGGTGGCCTCGCCCGTGGCCGGGTCGATCTCACCGAGCAGACCGCCATTGACCGGGTCGTAGTTGGCAAGATCGAAGGTGAAGTCGGTCGCCGTGGTCGGACTGGTCATCACGCCGTTGGAGTCGAAGGTGAGCTTCACCGGGCCTTGCGGCTGCGGCGGCGACAGATTCGATCCGGAGAGATCGACATAGGCCTCCCACTCCAGGGTGTTCTCCGTCTTGACGAAGTACATGGTCGCGGTGCGCGGCGCGCCGAGCGAGTCATAGAGGGTCAGCGCGGTGGAGTACTGATAGGTCTCCGGATCGGTCTGGTCGAACTTCACCGGGGCCCCTGGCTCGAAGGTCACGCTGAACTCGTCACCGACATCGGGGGCGCCCGAGAGCGTCAGCTCCCAGCCGTTCTCGGAGATGACGTGCTGACCGCCGTTGACCGTGGCCAGAACCAGCTTGCCGTTGAGCAGATACTGTTCGTCACCGCCCGCATTCGGTCCCTGATAGACCAGGGTCGCCGGATCGAGGATGTCGGGGTCCGAGGAGTCGAGCACCGCCAGACTGCTCACGGTCACGGCGCTGGTGTTGGCGCTGCCCACAGTGGCCGTCGCCTCGGGCGCGGTCGAGAACTGATCACCGTCGGCGGGCGCGCCATACAGTTCCATCGCCCAGCCATTGAAGGTGATGGTGGTCTTGCCGTCACTGGTGACGACGTTCTCCGCCGCGATCGGGACCTGGGTACCGGTCCCGTCATCATAGGTGTACTGATCGTTGGTCGCGTCATAGGTGACGGTGAATGGTTTGAGATAGTTCGGATTGCTCGAATCGACCACATAGACCCGGGACTCGGTCACCGCACCGGTGTTGGCGGGGTCGGCCGTCACATTGATCACCCCCGCCTCCTCGTCGATGATCTGCTCGGCCTCGGAGCTGAGGTTGATCGACATGTCGACCTCCGAGGTCGAACGTGGCGGATTGTCGCCGAAGTCGAGCTGGAGGTCGCTCAACTGGCCGGTGCTGAAACCGGGGTCGGGGCTGTTTTCCTTGACCGGCGGGAACACCTGCAGACGCTGGCCGGCGCTGTTGACAACAAAGCCGTCGCGGTTGACCTGGAAGGCTCCGGCGCGGGTGTAGAGCTGCTCGCCGTTGTCGTTGAGCACGAAGAAGCCCTCACCGTTGATCGCGAGATCAAGCGCGTTGTCGGTGAAGTCGATGTTGCCCTGGCTGAACTGCTGGGTCACCGCCTCCAGACGTACGCCCGAACCGATGGCGGTCTTGGTGATGTCGCCGTAGGAGTTGGCGAAGACGTCGGCGAACTCGGCGCGCGACTCCTTGAAGCCGACGGTACCGGCGTTGGCGATGTTGTTACCCGTGACCTCGAGGTCGGCCGATGCGGCGTTCAGACCACTGAGTCCGATGCGAAAAGGCATGATGCGTCTCCTGAACTAGAGCTGATATCTGCGATGACGTCCCAGGGTCTACCGGCGCGCCTCAGCTGCCGATGCGGAACACACTGTTGAAGTCGACATTGCCGAGCCCCTGGACCTGAAGCACCAGGCCACTGTCCTCCCCACCCAGGGCGACGCTGTTGACCTCGCCACTGACCAGGGTGTAGAGCGCCTCGGTCCCCTCCCCGAGCATCGCCCTGGACTTGAACTCGTAGGTGCCGCTAGGCGCCTCCGTTCCGTCGTTCGTCAAGCCGTCCCAGGTGAAATCATGCAAGCCCGATGCCTGGGTCCCGAGATCCATCGAGCGCACCACCTGCCCCGCCTCGTTGTAGACATCGACCGTGACGCCAGTCCCGGAACTCGGCAGACTGATCGCCCCCGCCACCGTCTCCCCCGACTGGAACTCGAAGTCCTCGGCCGGCACCAACACATCGCGTCCGACCAGAGACGCGCCTTGCAGGGTTTGCCACTGACTGAACGACTGCGCCAGCGATTCGAAGGCCACGGTCAGCTCCTCGATACCCGTCACGGTGGAGAACTGCGCCAACTCACCGATGAACTCGCCGTTCTCCATCGGCTTGAGCGGGTCCTGGTTGGACAGCTGGGTGGTCATCAGCTTGAGGAAGTCCTCCTGGCCGAGCGAGTTGTCGATCGGTTCAGTCTTGGTGCTCTCGTAACTGTTGAGTCCCAGACCAGTGATCACATCGGTATTGATTTCACTCATGGCGAGACTCCTAGCTCTGACCGATGCGCAGGGTGCGCTGCAACAACTGGCGCGAGGTGTTCATCACCTCGACATTGGCCTCGTAGCTGCGCGAGGCCGACATCATGTTGGCCATCTCCTCGACGACACTGATCGCCGGGCGGAACACATAGCCCTCGTCATTGGCCTGCGGGTGGTTGGGTTCGTAGTTGGGGATCGGCTCGGCAGTGGAATCGACGATATCGGCCACCCGCACCGGACGGGCCGCGCCCGTGGGGTCGCTGCGATCGAGCAGGGTCTGGAAGAGCACCTGCTTCGACTTGTAGGTCTCCTCCGGCGAACTTGCCGCGGTGTTGGCGTTGGCCAGATTGGAGGCGACGGTATTCAGTCGCACCGACTGCGCGGTCAGCGCCGAGGCCGAGGTGTTGAAGACACTGAATAGGGTGCTCATGCCTTACTCCTTGCGTAGTGCGGAGCGGATGCCGGAAACCCGACGATTGAGGAACTCGAGACTGCTCTGGAACTGCATGGCGTTCTCGGCGAAGGCGGCGCGCTCGAACTGCGGATCGACAGTGTTGCCGTCGAGCGCCGGTTGCGACGGGATGCGATAGAGCGGCGCCATCGCCGAGTCCAGATCCGCACGCGGCAGCGGCAGATGGCCCTGCTGGGTCTGCTCCAGCCGCAACAGATCATCACGCTCGACCTGGGTGGCGAGCGCAGACCTGAAATCGATGTCCTGTGCCTTGTAGTTGGGGGTATCGGCGTTGGCGAGGTTCGAGGCCAGCAGCTCCAGACGCTGGGCCCGCACCTGTACCGCCGCGGGCTGGATCCCCAGTGCCTTGTCGAGTGAAAGACTCATATGGAACACGCCTATGGCATTGACTTGCCGAAGTCAATGCAAACATCGAGCCAACTTGGAGACTGGAGACTGGAGACTGGAGACTGGAGACTGGAGACTGGAGACTGGAGACTGGAGACTGGAGACTGGAGACTGGAGACTGGAGACTGGAGACTGGAGACTGGAGACTGGAGACTGGAGACTGGAGACTGGAGACTGGAGACTGGAGACTGGAGACTGGAGACTGGAGACTGGAGACTGGAGACTGGAGACTGGAGACTGGAGACTGGAGACTGGAGACTGGAGACTGGAGACTGGAGACTGGAGACTAGAGGCTGGAGGCTGGAGGCTGGAGGCTGGAGGCTAGAGGCTGGAGGCGACCCCGCCGCGGCCAAGCAGGAGCGCGAACGGGGTCGGGGTGGGACGCTAACGACGCCTAAGCACGGCGCCCTTTGGTGTGCGAACCATCTCGAAGGCACTGGTGTAGGAACCGACCGATTCGGAGGCCCCGACGAAGAGATAGCCGCCGGGTTCCATCTGCCTGGCAATGCCGTCAAAAACTCGACGCTTGGTCTCGGCCGAAAAATAGATCAGCACGTTGCGACAGAAGACGATCTCGAACTTGCCGAGCGCGGCATAGGATTCCATCAGGTTGAGCTTCTGGAAGCGCACCCGACGCTGGATATCGGGCTTGATCCGATGCCCCTCCTTCACCGTCTCGAAGAAGCGATCGCGGCGCTCCTTGCTCAGGCCGCGCACGATCCCCAACCCGTCGTAGACACCGGCACGCGCCTCGGCGAGCACGGTATCGGAGAGGTCGGTGCCAAGCACGCTGGTCTGGATGTTCTTCGGCGGAAAGCTCTGCTCCCACTCGGCCAGCACCATGGCGATACTGTAGGGCTCCTGCCCACTCGAGCAGGCCGCCGACCAGATGCGGATCGGGCGTTTTTTCTCGGCCAGCTCGGGAAGGACCTCGTGGCGCAGGATCTCGAACGGATAGACGTCGCGAAACCAGGAGGTCTCGTTGGTCGTCATCGCGTCGATCACGCGTGACTTGAGCGTCGGATCCGCAGAGCGGCGCAGCGCGCGCAGCAGCTCCTCGACACTGGAGAAGGAGAACTCACCGAGCAGGCGTGAGAGCCGGCTGGAGACGAGATACTGACGATTCTCGCCCAGCACCAAGCCACAGCACTCGGAGAGAAAGCGCGAGAATTCTGCGTAGTCTTGCGGATCTATCACGACAGACCTCTGGCCAAACGTCCGTTCGCACCCGCCATGCACTGGCGCAGGACCACGCTGATCGAATCACTCAATGGAATACTCACACTTTCTATGCATCAGGAAGACTGTAAGGACCATCCCGCTCAGGAGCCGTCCGCGGGTCGACCACCATGCTTCATCACCATCGCAGCCAACTCGTCTGGATCGAACTTCGGCAGGAAGTCATCGGCCCCGGCGCGCTTGACCATATCGGCGTTGAACTGCCCGCTCAGCGAGGAGTGCAACACCACTGGCAGATCCTTGAGCTTGCTATTGTCGCGGATCTTGCGGGTCAGGGTATAGCCGTCCATGCGCGGCATCTCGATGTCGGAGATCACCATCTCGATGGTCTCCGAGACATCGCCAGTCTCGGCCAGCTCCTCAAGGAAGTCGAGCGCGGCGCGACCATCGGAGCGGGTCTCGACCTGGAACCCGATCTCGCCAATGGCGCGCTCGATCTGCTTGCGCGCGACCATCGAATCGTCGACCACCAGGATCGATTTGTGGTGATCGATGTGCTCGGCACGCTCAAGGGTGGTCTCTGAAACGTCCTCCTTGAGCTGGTTGATGGCGGCGAACACCCGCTCGACATCGATGATCTGCACCAGCCGCCCCTCGACCTCGGTGACCGCCACCAGGTAGCTCTCTTGCTCGGTGCCTCGCGGCGGCGGCTTCACCGTTTCCCAGTTGACGTTGACGATACGATCCACAGCCGAGACCCAGAAGCCCTGCACTGAGCGGTTGAACTCGGTGACGATCACCTTGGCATCGGTATCATCTCCCGGCCGGTCGACGAAGCCGATGGCCTGCGCCAAATCGATGATCGAGACCGTGCGGTCACGGATCGTCGCCACGCCGCGCACGATCGCGCTCGCCCCGGGCAGTTGCTGCAGCTTAGGGCGCGCGATCACCTCGCGGACCTTGAACACGTTGATCCCGAACGTCTGGTCGCCGCCGAGGTGGAACAGCAGCAACTCCATGCGATTCTGCCCCACCATGCGGGTACGTTGATCGACGTCGTCAATAAACTGACTCATCTACCACCTCCAAGTCGAGGCCCGCCGGCCCGGGTGCTCATGCCTGAGCATGATAGCCTAAGCTGACGGGCTTCATGAATGAATTCGGCCCCTTCGCCCGTTTGTCTCCACCTCTCCGGGGCGTCATGCCCCGATGATGCCTCGCGATCGATTCTGCCCCGGACCAGGCTCCGGCGCGATTTCTGCATGCAATCGCATATCGGACAACCGGCCCCTTCGCGCGCCGCCACTCCCGCCAGCATCAACTTCAGCGGTGACCCCCATGCAACCACCCACCACGATCGACAACCCGACACAGCACACCACCGGCCTGGCGATCGCCCTCGCCTGCACTCTCTGCCTGCTGTGCTCGGCGCCGACCAGCCAAGCCGGCGAGATCGAGTCGATCGAACGCCTCCGCGATACCGTGGCCACCTATCTCTCGGCGATCACCCAAACAACAGGCACGGACGAGATCGAGGTTCTAGTCGGCCAGATCGACGCCCGCCTGCGGCTGGCGCGGTGTGATCGCACGCCGAGCGCCAGTCTCGCCCCCGGCGCCCGCACCAGCGGCCCGACCACCGTCAACCTGCGCTGCTCCGAACCCGTGCAATGGTCGATCTTCGTCCCCGCTCGCATCGAGCGCCACACCCGAGTCGTGGTCGTCGCCAGACCGATCGCCCGCGAGCAGCGTATCCAGGCATCCGACCTGCGACGTGAACGTCAGGAGGTCTCGAGCCTGAGCGGTGGTTTCTTCAAGGACCCGAACGCCGTGATCGGCATGGAGGCGCGACGCGCGCTCACCCCGGGGCAGGTCATCACCAGCGCTCATGTCGCCCCGCGCAAGCTTGTCGAGCGCGGACAGCTGGTCACCATCTATTCGGGAAGCGGCGGCCTGATGGTCCGAATGTCCGGCGAGGCGCTTGAGGATGGAGCAGCGGGCGAACGCATCCGCGTGCGTAACCGCTCCTCGCGCCGGATCGTCGAAGGCTATGTGGAACCCTCTGGGCATATCCACGTACCATTGTAGCCATATGATGGGGCTGCGACGGACACACGACAATGGACTACAGTTTCCTGGTCGACGGCCGTTACCAACAGTGAGCCCACGTCGATCGGAAGCAACGCCAATGGACATCAAGAACCTCACCACGACCGCGTTTCGCACCGAAGGCAACAACTCCGCCGGCAGCGGCGTGCGCGGTGGCGCCAAGGCGCCTGAGGGCGAGGCCCAGGCACGCCCGGGCGGCGAGGGTGGGGAGACGGTCACGCTGACCTCTGCGGCCAAGAGCATGAGTGCATCGCGTGGCGAGTCGGCCGAGCCGCCGATCGACGAGGCCAAGGTCGCGCAGATCAAGCAGGCCATCGCCGAGGGCCGCTATCCGATCGACAACCAGCAGCTCGCCGACAGCATCATCGAGTTCGAGCAACTGCTGGCCTGAATCACCGCCTGACTTGAGGTTGGCCCATGGAGCACACCGGTCCCTTCGCCCACTCGCTCGAAACAGCGATCGCCCTGGCGACCCGTCTGGAGCAGGCGTTGCTCGACGAGACCCGGGCGATCGAGTTGCGCGATCCCGACGAGTTGCAGCGCGTCGTCGCCGGCAAGCAGCAGCTGGCCGACCAGCTCGAGGAGGAAACGCTGCGCATGAAGCAGTGGGTCGAGGACACCGGCTACACCTTCGACGCCCAGGGCGTAGAGCGGTTGCTCGAGCGTGTCGATCCACGACGCGACCTCACCCCGCGCTGGGATGCGCTGCGGGGCTACGTGGTGCGCTGCGACCAACTCAACCGCACCAATGCCACGCTGATCAATCGCGACCGCAAGCGCGTCACTCTGTCGCTGCGCATCCTCCGCGGCGAGGACCCCAACGCCACCACCTACGACCCGCGCGGCCAGGCCAACAACGGCACGTCACACAGCCGTACCATCAGCCGCGCCTGACGGCGTCGGCCCCGTCCTGGCAACTATAGATCGAGCAGCACCATGGCCGCAGAAGAGCTGATCACCAACCCCGGACGGATCTCGACCATCCTCAGCGACATGAACCACCGGCTGCTGGTGGTCAACGTCCGCCTCGACCCCGACGGTCCACTGTTCGCCTCCTCGCTGATCCGCCTCGAGAGCGAACAGCGCACACTGTTTCTCGACGAACTCCACCCCGAAGAAGGACATCAGCAGGTCGGCCAGGCCCACGAGATCCGGGTCTATGGCAACCTGCGCGGGATCGCGATCCGCTTCTCGACCCGGGTGGCCGACATCCTCGAGGAAGACGGCATCGCACTCTACGCCTGCCCCTACCCCGAAGCACTCAACTATCTCCAGCGTCGCGAGATCTTTCGCGCCGCCCTGCCCTTTGGCGAGATCCGTCACGTTTGCCTGCACCACGTCAACTCCAGCGACACACTCAACGGCCGACTGCTCGATCTCTCGGCCAAGGGCTTCTGTCTCGAGGTCGATTGGAGCGATATCGCTCGGGTCGAGCCCGGCACCCTGCTGCACTACTCGGGGATGCAGCTGCCGATCCTGAACGCACCGCTGACCGGCGAAGCGGTCCTGATCAACAGCCGGCCAGTGGCCGAGCCCGGTCGCTTCGCCGCCGGCTTTCGTATCGTCAATCTCGATCAGGGCACCGAGCGCGCACTGATGCGTGCAACCCTCCACTATCAGCGTGAGGCACGCAAGGTCGCGGTCTGACCCGCAGGCCCCGCACCACGCCCCGCATGAGCGAACCCATCCCAGGTCAATCACTGCCGCAACTGCTGAGCAGCAGCCGGATGCAGGGCAGCGTCAGGGTACAGCAGGCGCTGGAGCTGACCATCGGGCTGAAACTCGAACTCGACCTCGCCACCCCCGCGCGCAATACACCAGTCGCCTCGGGAGAGGTCTTCGTCCGGGTCCGCCCCCCGGGCCCGGGCACCACCTGGTCCGCCCCGCTGCAGCTGCGCTTGCTGGCACCGCCACCATCGCCACAGCCCCCTGCACAGGCGACCGGCCCATTGCTCACCCCTCATCAGCCCCCGAGCGCATCCACAGCAGCGTCAACGCCGCCGCTCCCCACTCAAGCGGGCGTCGCACCGCAGTCGGCGCGGCCAACCGCCGAGGTTGTGGCGCTGCGCCCGATCCCGACGTTACGGCTACTCCCCGCCCAACCGCCTCCCGCTCCGCCCGAGAACTTTTCTGTCCCACGCGCGAACACCGAGACGATGACGCGCGACTGGCTCACCCAGCAGATCAGGCTACATCTGCCACAGGCGCGCGCACTGGCCGAAACCCTGACCGAATGGAGCAGACGACTCGGCCACGAGGCCAGCGGCACGGTACAAACCAAGGGGCAGACACCGGCACCAAGCACCACCGCCGTCGCGCTCAACGACCGACTCGAGCGCCTGATCAGCCGTTTGCCCGCCCCCAGCACACTCACCGAACCCAACGGGCTACAGCGTGCCGTCGAGGGATCGGGGATCTGGCTCGAGGCCCGGCTCGCGCAGCTCGCGCTCACCCCCGGCGCGCTCACCGATGCCAGACTCGGCGAGGACCTCAAGGCACAGCTGCTACAGTTCGCCGACCAGATCAGACGTCACAACCGCGAGGCGAGCGACACCGAAGCCCGCGCGCCCATGCCCACGCCGCCCACGATGAGTATCGGAAAGGCGTTGGAGCAGGAGGCCGAGGGCATGCTCAAGCAGCTCGTCAGCCTTCAACTACAGCCCTTGGAGCAGGAGGCCGAACAGCCGCGCTGGGTGCTCGACCTCCCCTATCGCCACAGCGGCGGTGTCGGCACCGTTCAGGCCGAGATCGAGCGCGAACGCGGACAAGGCGAAGTCGAAGAGGCAGGGTGGACGATCCGGCTGCGGCTGGATCTAACCGAACTCGGACCACTCACGATTCGGCTGACGCTCAGGGGGCAGCGCTTGAGCGCGAGCCTGCTGGCCGAGCGCGCGCCGACCGTGGCGCTGCTGCGCAGCAGATTGCCGCTCCTGCGCGAACAGCTCGAGGCGCGTGAACTCGAGGTCGCCGCCCTCCACGCGGGGCAGGGCCAGACACCGGACCCGGCGCGCCACTCCGGGCCATTGATCAGCGAGCAGGCATGAGCAAGCACGATGATCTATCCGAGGAAGCGCCAAGCAAGGCGGTCGCGCTGCACTGGGACACGCGCAACGCGCCACGGATCACCGCCTCGGGGCTGGGCGTCACCGCCGAGCAGATCATGCGTATCGCCGAGGCCCACGACATCCCACTGCACGCCGACCGCCAACTCGCCGAGGCATTGGCACAGATCCCGATTGGCGACGAGATCCCGGCGGAACTCTATGTCGCCGTCGCCGAGGTCCTGGCGTTCGTGTTCGCACTCGCCGGCATCGATCCGCGACAGCAACACCAGGAGCCGCGCGGGCAGGACTGAAGACTGAAGGGCGTGCGACGAGGCCCCGGCGCTCATCAGGACCCCGTGTCGGACAGCCGGTCGGAGGCGTACTCACCACTGATGCCATGTCCGTGCAGCCCGAAGAGCAGCTCGAGTTCGGCGTCGGTCAGGGCGCAGAGTCGACGGACCTGCTCCCGGCTCTGGCCACTGCGGATGAGCTTGATCGCCTGAGCATAGGGACTCTGATCGGCATCGCGCATACGCATCTCGAGGCGCATCTCCTGCTGCTGATCGGCCAGGCGCTCCAGGGCATTGACCAGCATCACCCGGTCCTGACCGCGATGGAAGCTCTCGCCAGCGATGACCCGGAGATCGCGATGCAGGGTCTGCAGCACGGGATCGAGACCTCTCAGGTCGTGCCGTAACCTGCGTGTTTCGCGCCACAGATAGACGAAGGCGGCAAGCGCGAGCGCTGCCGCCAACAGTGCCAGGATGGCCAGGATTTCCGCCAGACTGATCAAGGGCTCAGGCTCTCAGCGGTCGGCAAGGAGGCTCGGCTGCGATACGGATCGCACCCCGACTTCCCGGCTAGGCATACTCATCGATGAACCCCCGACGTTTCCTGCCGATCGGGCGGCGCGATACACCGCTTCCACCAGAGGCCGGTGGGGCATCGCCCGGGCGACGACGCTCGGTGTGTCGTCGATCGCCCAATCGCCGCTCCCCCAGCCGCCGCTCCTGCTGGCGACGCTCCAGCGCGCGCGGCGCGCCGGCGCGCCGTTCCTGTGAACGTCGCTCCGCGAGGCGGCGCTCGAGTCGACGACGCTCGCCCTGGCGCCGCTCGGTCTGACGACGCTCGCGCAGCCCAGCCCGGCGACGCAGCAAAGGACTCCACAGCGCCGCCGCCTGCCCCTGGTCCTCGTCCGAGTCGCGTCCCCTGAGGCCGGACTGGACGGGTAGCGTCGGCTTGATCGGATCGCTCATACACTCCCTCCTGAGCCGCCTCGACCAACCCTGGCCGGGAACCGCGGGCTATGCGCCCGCGGTGCCCAGGATCAGCCGACGCTACGCACCAGCTCCCACTCGTCATCGGAGAGCAGTTTCTCGAGACTGATCAGAATGGTCAGCCCCTCCTCGGTACTGGTCACGCCGAGGATGAAGCGGCTGCTCTGGTCATTGCCCACCGCCGGCGCCGGATCGACCGAGTCGGCATCGATCTGCACGACCTCCGCCACCGCATCGACCAGGATGCCGACATTCTGGTTGTCGATGTCGATGATGACGATGCGCGAGGCATCATCGGGCGCACGCGGCGGCAGCCCCATGCGCCGGCGCGCATCGATCACGGTGACCACGTCACCGCGCAGGTTGATGATCCCGAGGATGTAATCGGGCACGCCGGGTACCGGCGCGATCTCGGTGATCTTGAGCACCTCCTGGACCTGCAGCACATCGATGGCATAGGTCTCCTCTGCCAGGCTGAAGGTTACGAAGGAGGAGGAGGTGCCCGCAGTATTGGTCTGGGTGTTTGGTTCGCTCATGGATTCCTCGCCTTGATGTCCGGCCATCACGCATCGCCGGAGGTCATTCTGAATGATGGTCGGCGACGGCGCCGGGATCAATCCCCGGGTACGACGTCGAATTCGTCCACCTCGGGGACAATATGATCACGCTTGAGCCATTCGGGCTCGACGCGCTCGTGAGCGCGCGGCGGTGGCCCCGGCAGCACCACGATGGCCACGCGCCGATTACGCGCCCGCCCCTCGGCGGTGTCGTTGGATGCGACAGGCTGGAACTCACCATAGCCGATCGCCACCATGCGACGGGGATCAACACCATTCTGCGCAAACAGATTGACCACCGTTGCCGCACGCCCCGATGACAGCTCCCAGTTCGAGGGGTAGATCGAGTTGCCGATCGGCAGATCGTCGGTATGCCCCTCGACATGGATGCGCGAATCGCGCCTTGCCAGCACCTTGGCCACCTCCTCCAGGACCGGCAGGGCGGCCGGCTCCAGAGTCGCCGAGCCACTGAGGAACAGCAGGCTGGTGTTGATCTCGATCTCCAGCCAGTAGGCCTGACGATCGACCTGAATACGCCCGTCATCGACCAGCCCGCCGAGCGCCTCCTCGATCTCACCGGCCATTTCGCCGATCTCGCGTAGTATCTCGCGCTTGCGCACATCCGGCACCCCCTCGAGGATGCTGCGCACCGTGATATCGGCGGACGAGTCGGTCATGTCGACCAGAGGGTCGAGCAGCGCCGGGTCGAGCAGCGCCAGACTGCTGCTGATCGGGGCGAGCGTGCGACGCATGTCCTCACCGATCAAGGCATCGCCCGGCAACGGCTCACCGATCTGTACCGGCGAGACCTTGGCCTGCGACCCGAAGGCCTGCTCCAGCGAGTCGGAAAGCACTCGATACTTTCCGGCATCGATGCTCGAGACCGCATACATCACCACGAAGAAGGCCATCAGCAGGGTCACCAGGTCTCCGTAGGGGATGGCCCAGGCCTCATGGTTGGCATGGTCGTCGTGTCTGCGCCGTCGCGCCATGGACCACCTCAACGCTGGATGAAGCCGCTCAGCTTGTTCTCGATGTTGCGCGGGTTCTCACCCTCTGCGATCGCCACCAACCCCTCGAGGAGCATCGTCTGATAATTGACCCGCGCCTGGATCAACCCCTTGAGCTTGTTCGAGACCGGCAGGAACAGCAGATTGGCCGAGGCGATCCCGTAGATGGTGGCCACGAATGCCGCAGCAATCCCCGGGCCAAGCTTGCTCGGGTCGGCCAGGTTCTGCATCACCGCCATCAACCCCATCACCGCCCCGATGATGCCGAGGGTCGGGGCATAGATGCCCATACTCTCGAAGACCCTAGCGCCCTGCAGGTCGAAGTGCTCACGATTGTCGAGGTCCGACTCGAGGATCTGTCTCAGCACCTGGGGTTCGGTGCCGTCGACGAGCAACTGCAACCCCTTGCGGACGAAGGGATCGGTCTCTTGCTCGGAGAGCGCCTCGAGACCGAGCAGCCCCTCGCGACGAGACAGATGCGCCCAATCGACCAGCCGCTTCACCATTGCCTGAGGATCGAGCCGAGGGGTGAGCACCACCCAGGGCAGGATGCGCAATGCATGACGGAACACCGGCAGGCGAGCCTGGACCAGTGCCGCGCCCAGGGTCCCGATCACCACGATGGTGAAGGCGGCAAGATTCCACAGCGCGCCCAGCCCACTGCCCTTGGCGATGGATCCCCCGACCACGGCCACCAGCCCCAGCAGGAGCCCGACCAGGGTCAGGACATCCATCTCAACAGAGATTTTTGACGAGCGCCGGCCCGACATCCCTCAACGCGAGTACCTGATCGGCGAGCCCGGCCTCGATGACCGCCGCCGGCATCCCGAAGACGACCGAGCTGGCGGCGTCCTGGGCCCAGATCCGCGCCCCCTGCTCCTTGAGCGCGCGTGCGCCCTCGCGACCGTCGGCCCCCATTCCGGTGAGCACCACCGCCAACACCTGACTGCGCAGCGCAGCGACGGCGGAGGTGAAGGTGATGTCGACACTCGGCTTGTAGATGGTGCCGGGCGGGCTGTCGACGATTCGCACCCGCGGCTGCGATCCGCCCTCGAGCACCAGCTGCATACCACCGGGCGCGAGCAGCGCCACCCCCGGCTTGAGCGCATCCCCATTGGCCGCCTCGCGCACCTCGATCTGGCAGAGGTTGTTGAGACGCTCGGCAAAGGCCGGGGTGAAGCTCGCCGGCATGTGCTGGATCACCACGATCGGCAAGGGGAACTGACTCGGCAACGCCTTGAGCACCTCTTGCAACGCCACCGGTCCACCGGTCGAGGTACCGATCAGCAATGCCCGCAACGAGCGCAACGACTCGCCACGTCCCCCCGATGACCGGGGCGGGGGTGGGGGCGGCGACTGAGACGGTGTCGAGGACGCGGGAGCGGCGGGTACATGACGCGCATCGGCGCGCGCCGATGCGCGAGGCGCGACCGGCGCGCTACTCCGCCCCCGAGCCAGCGCACGCACCCGCCGACGCAGCAGCATCTTGGCGCTGTCCTCGTCCTTGGCCATCTCGCTGAAGCGCTTGGGCAGAAAATCCATCGCACCAGCGTCCAGGGCGTCGAGCGTGGCGGTCGCGCCATCCGTGGTGAGGGTCGAGAACATCAGGATCGGGCGAGGCGCCTCGGCCATGATCCGTCGCACCGCGGTGATGCCGTCCATCACCGGCATCTCGATATCCATGGTCACCACATCGGGCTTGAGGCGCTTGACCACCTCGATGGCCTCACGACCATCACCGGCGGTACCGACCACCTCGATGCCGATATCGGCATTCAGGATCTCGACGATACGACGCCGAAAAAAGGCGGAATCATCGACAACGACAACCTTGAGCGGCACGGATCAGCCCCCTGTGACCAATTCGTCGGCCGCTTCGCGGCGACCGCCGAACTCCGAACGGCCCATGACCTTGAGCAGTTCGGGAACATCGAGAATCAGTGCGATACCACCATCACCGGTGATCGTGGCCCCGGCGAGACCGGAGACATGACGCAACCCGAGACCGAGCGGTTTGATTACCACCTCCTCCTGCCCCACCAGACCGTCGACCACCAGACCGACCTTGCGCTGTCCGACCTGGACCACCACGACATGGGCCTCGCCTCGCGGACCCTCCTCGCGGCCGGGACGGACCCAGCGGCCGATGTGATAGATCGGCAAGGCATGGCTGCGCACCACGATCGCCTCCTGGTCATCGACGAAGCGGCTGCGCGAGAGATCGAGGTCGAGGATCTCGGAGACCGAGGCGAGCGGGATGGCGAAACGCCGGCCGTCGAGGATCACCATCAACGCCGGCAGGATCGCCAGAGTGAGCGGCAGCTTGACCTGCAGCAGGGTACCCCGACCGAGTTCGGAATCGATCTCGACCGAACCGTTGAGTTGAGCGATGCGGGTCTTGACCACATCCATGCCGACTCCACGCCCGGAGACGTCGGAGATCTGCTCCTTGGTGGAAAAGCCTGCCATGAAGATGAGGTTGAAGGCATCGCGATCGGACAGCCGCTCGGCCATCGGCGGCTCGAGCAGCCCTTTCTCCACCGCCTTCAGGCGCAGCGCCTGGGGATCCATGCCACGACCATCGTCCTCAATGGTCAGGGCAATGTGGTCACCTTCCTGCGCCGCGCCCAGGATCACGCGCCCACGGCGCGACTTGCCAGCGGCCTCGCGCACATCGGGCATCTCGATACCATGATCGACGGCGTTGCGGATCAGATGCACCAACGGATCGGCCAGGGCCTCGACCAAATTCTTGTCGAGGTCGGTGTCCTCGCCATAGGTCTGGAAATCGATCTCCTTGCCGAGCGAGCGCGAGAGGTCACGGACCACGCGTGGGAAGCGGCTGAAGACCTTCTTGATCGGTTGCATCCGGGTCTTCATCACCGCCGCCTGCAGATCGGCGGTGACCAGCGCAAGCGAGTTGATCGCCTTGGCGACCTCGTCGTCCTCGGTCTGAGAGCGCAGCATGCTCAACCGGTTGCGTACCAGCACCAGCTCACCGACCAGATTCATGATCTCGTCGAGCCGGTTGGTGTCGACTCGCACCGAGGTCTCGGCCGGGGTGGCGACCTGCTTGACAGCACGTGCCGCGGCCGCAGCGCTGCTCTCGCCATCGGGCTTCGGCGCCGGCTTGGCGGGGGCGGCCGCGGTGCTCGGCTGTGGCGCCGGCGCAGGAGAGGAAGGTGCGCTCTCGGCCGCCGCTTTCGGCGCAGGGGCCGCAGTGAAAGCGCCCTTGCCGTGGAGCTGATCGAGCAGGTTCTCGAACTCCTCGTCGGTGATGAGGTCGGTATCCTCGGCTGGTTGCTCGTCCGCCGTCGCGGCCTCGATCGGTATCGACTCGCTCGACGCCGGAACCGCAGGCTCGGCGGCTTCGGCGGGTGCGGCACCGGACTGGGGTTGACCACCGAGCGCGTCGAGTAATGCCTCGAACTCCTGCTCGGTGATTTCATCGTCGGGTGCGGAGGCGCCCGTCGCCACCACGGGTTCAGGTGCCGCCTCGGGCTCGGCTGGCGGCGGCTCGACGGGAGCCGGAGGCGGCTCGGGCGATGCCGGCGGCGGCGCAGGCGAGGCCAGTTGCTCGAGTTCGGCGATCAGCTCGGGCGCGGCGGGCTCGGGCTCCTTGCCCGACTGCAGGTCACCGAACATGACGTTGACGACATCGAGCACCCGCAACACCGTGTCCATCAACTGCGCGTCGACATGGCGCTCGCCGTTGCGCAACAGGTTGAACACGTCCTCGGCATGATGACAGACCGAGACCAGCGCGTTGAGGTTGAGAAAGCCCGCGCCACCCTTGATGGTATGAAAACTGCGGAAGACCGAATTGAGCAGATCGCGGTTCGCCGGATCCTGCTCCAGATCGATCAGTTGCTCGTTCAAGCCTTCGAGCAGCTCGCCGGCCTCGACCAGGAAATCCTGAAGAATTTCGTCATTCGGGTCGATTGGCATTCACCTTATCCTCTGAACTCGATGGGCTCGGGCAACTAGAAGCCGAGACTGGACAGCAGGGCATCGACGTCGTCCTGACCCGAAACGACATCCCCGAGATCGTCGCTGGTATTGGGCACCGCCGGCCCGACGCCAGCTCGAGGATGGGGCTCCTCGGCCTTCTCGACGGAGGGCTCGGCGGGCTTGGCGACAGCCCCTTCCATGCGTCCACTGGAGAGCCGAATCAAGCCGACTAGGTTCTCCTCGACGTCCTGCACCAGACGGATGACCCGCCCGATGATCTGGCCGGTGAGGTCCTGGAAGTCCTGGGCCATCATGATCTCGGACATCAGCGAGCGCAGCCGCTCGGTCTCCTGCCCGGTGGCGGTGAAGAAGGCGTCGAGTTCGTGCGCGAATTCACGGAATTCATCGAGCGAGAGTTCGCGGCGCCGGAACCGTCCCCAACGCTCGGAGAGTCGCACCGCGTTGTCATGCACTCGCTCGGCGATCGGCAAGCCCTCGTCGACCGCATTGAGGGTACGGTGCGTAGCCTGCTCGGTCATGGTGACGACATAGGAGAGCCGTTCCTTGGCGTCCGGGATCTCGTCCTGGGTGATCTCGACCAGACGCGAGTCACCACGGAAACTCTGCAGCGCTTCGTGCAGCTCGCGGGTCAGCTTGCCGAGTTCCTCGAACAGCTCGCGCTCGTAGGGGAAGCGCAGCTGCTGGATGATCAGGCGCGCGCCTTCCTCATCGCCGTTTTGGAGGTGTTCGACCAGCTCCTGCGCAAGCGCCAGCTGTGCGGTCAAACGTGTTTCGTCATTGTCCATCGATTGTTCCCAGGCCGAACGAAAAGGCTACCCGAGGCATGGATGGGCCGACCATGGAGGCACATGCCGGAGTGGGCTGAGTCCATGCGGCACCAGAGGCGGGCGACGAGGCGACGGCCGACGCGGCGCGAGACAGTCGCTCAAACCCCGCCCCTAGCCAGCGACTCGCTCGAAGATCTTATCGATCTTTTCCTTCAGTGTCTCGGCGGTGAAAGGCTTGACGATATAGCCGTTGACACCCGCTTGGGCCGCCTCGACGATCTGCTCACGCTTGGCCTCGGCCGTCACCATCAGCACCGGCAGCTCCTTGAGTTCAGGGTCGGCACGGACCTGACGCAGCAGCTCGATCCCCTCCATGTTGGGCATGTTCCAGTCGGTGATGAGGAAGTCGAAGCCGCCGCTCTTGAGCATCGGTAGAGCCGTGCTACCGTCGTCGGCTTCCATGGTGTTATTGAACCCCAGCTCGCGCAGCAGATTCTTGATGATGCGTCTCATCGTGGAGAAGTCATCCACGACGAGGATCTTCATGCCTTTGTCCACACTGAACTCCCAGTGTCAATTGTCGGATTTATCGATCACAACAGCGACTCACTGCCCTCGCCGGTCCAATCAGACAACCGTGAGCGCAAGCGGTGCAAGGCCTGACTGCGGATCTGGCTGACACGTGACTCGGTGATACCGAGCACGGCGCCGATCTCGCGCAGGTTCAACGCCTCGTTGTAATACAGGTTCATGACCAGACGCTCGCGTTCCGGCAAGCTCCCCAGGGCCTGGGCGAGCGCCAGGCGAAACTGCGCCTGAGCGAGCTGCTCCGGGGGCGAGTCCTCCGTCCCCGCTAGCCAGCGATCGGCCTCCACCTCCGGACCGCCGAGGTCTTCGATGCCGAGGACGTTGGCGCTCGCGCTGTCCTGCAGCATCGCATGATAATCCGTCAGCCCGACTTCAAGCTCGGCGGCAACCTCGGCGTCGCTCGCCGCGCGCCCCTCGCGCGTCTCCACCTCGCGGATAGCCGCGGCGATACGGCGACTGTTGCGGTGGACCGAGCGCGGAGTCCAGTCCGCCCGGCGCAGCTCGTCGATCATCGCGCCACGGATACGGATGGTCGCATAGGTCGCGAAGGTCGCGCCCTGCCCTGCCTGGAACTGGCGCGCGGCCTCGATCAGCCCCACCATCCCCGACTGAACCAGATCGTCGAGCTGCACCGACGGCGGCAGACGCGCCGCCAGATGATGCGCGATACGCTGTACCAGGTCGACATTGGCCGCAACCAGCTCGTCGGGCCGATCGACCAGATTAGGATACCCCTGCAATGGACGTTTCGGGGCCATCAGGCACTTTGCAACATCCGCTCGACGAAAAAGCCGATGCCGCCCAGGTCGGTCTCGGCAATGGGCCAACGGTCGACCCGGGTCGCCAACTCGGTGAAGGCGCGCCCCGAGGGACTGCCCGGATACAGATCGACCACGGGGCCGCGTCGTTGCACGGCCCGGCGCAGATTGTCGTCGAGCGGGATGATACCCGAAGCCTCGAGCATCACCTCCGGCAGATACTGGGCACAGACGGTCGAGAGCTTGCGCACCAGGCGCCGACCGGCCTCCGGCGAACTCAACATGTTGCAGACCATGCGGAAACGACGCAAGCCGTGATCCTGGTGCAGCACCTTGATCAGCGCGTAGGCGTCGGTGAGCGAGGCGGGCTCGTCACAGACCACCACCACCACTTCCTGCACCGCCTTGCAGAAGGCGGTGACCGATTCCTGGACACCGGCCGAGGTATCGACGATGAGCACGTCGAGCGGCTGACGGTAGGAGCTGAAGGCACGGATCAGCCCGGCGTGCTCGGCGGGGCTGAGATTGGCCATGCTGGCGATGCCCGAGGCCGAGGGCACCAGCTGCATGCCCTGCGGGCCTTGCACCAACACCTCCTCGAGCCCCTCGACCCGCCCCTCGACGAGATCGTGCAGGGTCTTGGTCGGGCGCAAGCCGAGCAACAGGTCGGCGTTGGCCAGACCGAGGTCGGCGTCGAACAGCATCACCCGCCGTCCCATGCGCGCGAGCGCGACAGCGAGATTGACCGAGACATTGGTCTTGCCGACGCCCCCCTTGCCGCTGGCGACGGCGATGCTCCTGAGCCGACTGCTAGGCGGTTGCATGGGTGGGCGTCCTGAAGGGCAAGACCGACTCCAGAACCATACCGCCCTGTTCACCAGGCGTCCGCGTGGACGCCGGCATCGCGTTCATTGCCAGACCATCGAGAGAGGCGCGCGCGCCGCTCGGCGCGCGCATGGCGTGGACCCGCTCCTGGAGCGCCAGCCGGGTGAGATAGAGTGTATCGACCTTGTGGAAATCTTCGGTCATGCGTTGACCATCGCTATAAAAAATCAAACCGAGCCGCTGCTCCATCAACACGGACAGAGTCTCGCCGAGCTGTTCCGTCTCGTCCACCTTGGTCAACACCAGGGCCGAGGGTTCGCTCGACTGGAACGCCTCGAGCACTTGTCTGAGCACCATCGACTGATGGGTAGCGGCAATCACCAGCCAGGTCTCGAGCTCGATGCGCTCGCGCACCTGCGCAAACAATCGGCGCTCGGCGGCATCACGCGCGGCATGCCCGGCCGTATCGATGAGAATCAGTCTGCCATCACCGGCGCGACTCGACAACGCCGCCAGCTCATGCTCGTTCTCGAGCAACATCACCGAGACCCCGGCCATCTGGCCGAATGCCTGCAACTGCTTGTAGGCGCCAATGCGCTGGCGGTCAAGTGAGACTAGGCTGACCGAGTCGCGCCCCATGCGCCGGATCTGGCGCAGCGCCAACCGCGCCAGGGTGGTGGTCTTGCCCACCCCGGTCGGCCCCACCAGCGCCAGCATGCCACCCTGGTCGAGCACCGGCGACTGTGCCGTCGGCATCGCCGCCGAGAGCCGCGCGCGCAGCCGCGACCAGGCGCTCTCGACCGAGGTCTCCTCGAGGATCCCGCCAGCGAGACTGCGCGCGAGCTTCTCGGTGAAACCACAGCCGGTCAGTCGCGTCACCAGCTCGGCGGCGAGCGGATGACGCGCCGCCCAGCGCGCCGACTCGCTGGCGTTCTGGTGCTGCACCAGCAGGCTGCGCAGATCGCAAAGTTCGCGCCGCATCGCCGCGATCTCAGGGTCAGTGGGCAGGGTCGCGGTCGCCGGCACCGCCGGGCGCGGAGCACGCACCTCGGGCGCGTTCGCGCGCTCGCGGTGTGGCGCACGGGTCGGTACCGTCGGTGCCGGCGCAGCGGCCTGATCGCCCTCGTCGAGCGCGGCGATCACCTCCAGCATGCCATCGACCCGACGACTCGACAGGATCACCGCATCCGGTCCCTGCAGCTCGCGCACCTGGCGCATCGCGTCGCGCATGTCCCGTGCCGTATAGCGCCTCACACTCATGGTCGTACTCCTGCTCGCTCAATCATGCCTTTGCCGGAGCGGCATCGCCCTGCCCCACGGTGGCCACCACCCGGATCTTGCGGTTGTCCGGGATCTCGGTGAAGGCCAGCACCGTCAGGCTGCTGACAGCGCCGCGCAACCAGCTCGCGACCCAGGTGCGGATCTCCGGGGCGACCACCAGCACCGCCGGCGCCCCCTCCATCTCCTGGCGTCTGGCCGCATCGGCCACCGAACGCTGAACCCGCTCAGCCAGTCCGGGTTCGAGCCCAACGGTCTCGCCCTGACTGCCTCGCAGCGACTTATGCAAGAGTTGCTCCAATGTTGGCTCAAGAGCGATCAACGGCAGCTCACCCGCAGGTCCGACCAGGTCCTGGACGATCGAGCGCGCCAGTGCGACCCGCACCGCTGCGGTCAAAGCGCCGGGATCTTGACTCTTCTGCGCCTGCTCCGCCAGGGTTTCGGCAATGGTGCGCATGTCACGGATCGAGACCTGCTCGGCGAGCAGGTTCTGCATCACCTTGAGGATCGCGCTCAGCGACAGCGTCTTCGAGAGCAGGTTCTCGACGAGCTTGGGTGAGCGGCGGCCGAGTTGATCGAGCAGGTGCTGCACCTCCTCGTGACCGATCAGCCGGTGGGCGTTCTCGCGAAACACCTGCGAGAGATGGGTGGCGATCACGGTGGCGGCATCGACCACGGTATAGCCCGCGCCCTGGGCGTTCTCGCGATCGCTCGGGTCGATCCACAACGCATCGAGGTTGAAGGTCGGGTCCTTGGTCGGGGTGCCGGGGACGGTGCCGAAGACCTGCCCCGGGTTGATCGCCAGCTCGCGATCGGGGAAGACCTCGGCCTCGGCCTGGGTGACCCCGAGCAGCGAGATACGGTAGTGGTTGGGGCCGAGCTCGAGGTTATCGCGGATGTGCACCGGCTGGATGAGAAAGCCGAGTTCCTGCGAGAGCTTGCGCCGGATGCCCTTGATCCGTCCCATCAGCTGCCCGTTCTGGCCGCGATCGACCAGCGGGATGAGCCGGTAACCGACCTCGAGCGCGACCAGGTCGACCGGCGGCACATCCTCCCAGGAGAGTTCGCGCTCCTCCGGCGCCGGCGGCATCTCCACCCCAGGCGGGAGTTGGTCGACCTCCTCGGCGCCGGCCGGCTCGGCGGCGCGACGGCTGAGCAGATAGCCGCCGCCGGCCATCATCGCCGCCAGCCCGAGGAAGACCAGGTTCGGCATCCCCGGGATGGCGCCGAGGATACCGAGCACCGCGGCGGCGACGAACAGCGCCCGCGGATTCTCGAACATCTGCCCGAACACCTGCTGGCCCATGTCCTGCGCCGTCGAGGTACGGGTGACGATGATCGCCGTGGCCGAGGAGAGCATCAGCGAGGGGATCTGCGCCACCAGCCCGTCACCGATGGTCAGCAGTACATAGACGTTGCCGGCCTCGCCGAAGGACATGCCGTGCTGGCTGGTGCCGATGACGATGCCGCCGAGGATATTGATGAAGAGAATGAGGATGCCGGCGATGGCATCGCCGCGCACGAACTTGCTCGCACCATCCATCGAGCCGTAGAAGTCGGCCTCCTGGGCGATGTCCTCGCGCCGCGTACGCGCCTCGTCCTGGGTGATCAGCCCGGAGTTGAGGTCGGCGTCGATGGCCATCTGCTTGCCCGGCATGGCATCGAGGGTGAAACGCGCGCTGACCTCGGAGATACGTCCCGCGCCCTTGGTGACCACCACGAAGTTGATGATCACCAGGATGGTGAAGACCACCAGACCGACGGCGAAGTTACCGCCGAGCACGAAGTCGCCGAAGGCCTGGATCACCTGCCCGGCGGCATCGGTGCCATCGGCGCCGCGCAGCAGGATCACCCGGGTCGAGGCGACGTTGAGCGCCAGACGCAACAGGGTGGCGAGCAGCAACACCGCCGGAAAGGCGGCGAAGTCGACCGGCCGCGGGGTGTAGACGGCCACCATCACCACGATCAGCGACAGCGAGATGTTGAAGGTGAAGAGCAGATCGAGCGCCAGCGGCGGCAGCGGCAACACCATCATCGACAGCAGCGCGATGAGCAGCAGCGGCGCGCCCAGCCCGAGCCGGCTCAGCCCCCCCAGGCGTTCACTCAGTCCAGCCACTAGCGGTTACCCCGCGCTGCGCGAGCCGCCTCGCGTGGATCGAGATATTCATCGGGCACAGGCAGGTCGGTCGGCATCGATACCTCGGGATCGTGACGCTTGAGCTGATAGACATAGGCGAGGATGCGCGCCACGGCGACGAACAGCCCACCGGGGATCTCCTCGCCAAGGTCGGTGGTGAAATAGATCGCGCGTGCCACCCGCGGCGCCTCCACCCGGATGATGTCGTGCTCGTCGGCGAGCGCGCGAATCGCCCCGGCGACCTCGCCGACCCCCTTGGCGAGCAGTCGTGGAGCACGCATCCGCGCCGGCTCGTAGACGATGGCCACGGCATAGCGGGTAGGGTTGGTGATGACCACGTCGGCCTTGGGCACCTCGGCCATCATCCGTCGGCTGGCCATCTCTTGCTGCAGCTGACGGATCCGCCCCTTGACCTCAGGCTTGCCGTCGGTCTCCTTGTACTCGTCCTTGAGCTCCTGACGGGTCATGCGCAGCTGCTTGTTGTGGTTCCACAACTGGAAGGGTACGTCGACCGCAGCAATCAGCACCAGCGCCGCCGAGACCAGCAGGAAGATCCATACCGCCATGTCGGCGGTATGGAAGATCGCCTCCTTGAGCGGCTCCTCGCCGAGATGCAGCAACTCATCGGAAACGCTCCAGAGCACCATCCCGGCGACCAGGGAAACGATCACGAACTTGGCAAGTGTCTTGCCAAGTTCGAGCAATGCCTGAGCGGAGAACTGGCGCTTGATCCCCTTGAGCGGATTGAGCTTGTCGAGCTTGGGGGCCATCGCCTGCGCCGAGAAGTTGGCGCCGCCGATCAGGATCGGCCCGAGCAGCGCGACGACGAAGAGCAGCGCAAAGAGCGGCGCGAGGGTCTGCAGCGCGCGACCGATCTGACTGGCCAGATAGGGCAACAGTCGCTGGGTGTCATAGAACAGCTCGCGCTCGAGGGTGAAGCCATCGGCCATCTGGGCGGCGAGCTGGGCGCCGAGATGGCCGCCGAAGAACACCATGAAACCGGCACCGGCGAGCAACACCGTCAGGGTGTTGAACTCGCGCGAGCGTGGCACCTGGCCTTTTTCGCGCGCCTCGCGTTGGCGTTTGGCGGTCGGTTCTTCGGTTTTTTCCTGGCCGTTCTCGTTCTCGGCCATGTCACACCCCGAGCAGCCGCTGGATCAGCAGGAACGCGGCGGTGAGCAGGTCCCCGATCCGTGCCGGCAGCCCCGGCAGGATCAGCATGATGAGCACGAATCCCATCAGCAGGGTCACCGGAAAACCGACCGCGAAGATGTTGAGCTGAGGCGCGGCACGGGTGACCACGCCCATGGCGAGATTGACCAGCAACAACGAGGCCACCGCCGGCAGCGCGATCAGCAAGGCGCCGGCGAACATGGTGGTACCGAACCCAGCGATGCGCCAGAAATCCTCGGCCACCAGCCCCTGCATCCCCACCGGCATCACCTCGAAGCTCAGGGTCATCAGCTGGAGCAACACCAGATGGGCATCGAAGGCGAGGAACAAGAGCGTGGTGAGGATCACGAAGTACTGCGACACCATCGGCACCTGTACACCGCCGGCGGGGTCGATCACCGAGGCGAAGCCCAGTCCCATCGACAAGGCGATGCTCTCGCCGGCCAGGGTCACGGCGGCGAAGACCAGCTGGGCGACGAAGCCCATCATGACACCGATCAGCACCTGCTGGAGGGCCACCACCAACCCCTCCATGCTGAGCGGATCAATGGCGGGAAACGGCGGCAACAGGGGCGCGACCAGGATCGCCAGCAGCAAGCCCAGCGACAGTCGGACACGGGCGTTGACGGTCCGGGCGCCGAAGATCGGCGCGACCAGCAGCATGGCGCTGATGCGCACGAAGGGCCAGACGAACATCCCCACCCACGCAAGCAGGGTGTCGATCGAGATCACCATGCGCGGCTCAACCGATCAGCTCGGGGATGCTGTGATAGAGCCTGATGGTGTAGTCGGTGACCAGCGCCAGCATCCAGTGGCCGGTGAACAACAACGCCACCCCCATGCCGAGCAGCTTGGGGATGAAGGTCAGCGTCATCTCCTGGATCTGGGTGGCGGCCTGGATCATCCCGATCGCCAGACCGACGGCGAGCGCGGTCAGCAGCGCCGGGGCCGAGAGCAGCACCACCACCATGCCCGCGTCCTTGCCGACGTCGATCACCATCTCGGGGGTCATAGCATCGTCCTCAACTGTAGAAACTCTGCGCCAGGGTGCCCATCAGCAGCGGCCAGCCGTCGATCAACACGAACAGCATGATCTTGAACGGCAATGAGATGATCAGCGGCGAGAGCATCATCATGCCCATCGACATCAGCACGCTGGCCACCACCAGATCGATGATCAGGAAGGGAATCAGGATGAGGAAGCCGATCTGGAAAGCGGTCTTGAGTTCGCTGGTGACGAAGGCCGGCACCAGCATGCTCAGCGGAATCGCCTCGGGCGAGTCGAAACCGTCGACGCCGCGGATCTCGGCGAACATCGCCAGATCGTTCTCGCGAGTCTGGGCGATCATGAAGCGACGCAGCGGCACCACCGCCTGCCCGATCGCCGCCTCGGTGCTGATCTCCTCATCCATATAGGGCTTGACTGCGCCGTCGTAGACCTCCTGAAACACCGGCGCCATGATGAACAGGGTGAGAAACAGCGCCAGTCCAAGGAGCACCTGGTTGGAAGGCGTCTGGGTGGTCCCCAGCCCCTGGCGCAGCAACGCCAGCACCACGATGATGCGAGTGAAGGAGGTCATCATGATCAGCACCGACGGCAACAGCGTCAGCAACGTCATCAACAACAGCACCTGGAGGGTAACCGAGTAGGTCTGCCCCCCGTCGGCGCCATTGGTGACGGTCACCGCGGTGAGCCCCCCCGGCTGCCCCAGGGCGAGCCCCGGCAGCAACAGCAACGCGAGCAGCAACCAGTGACGCGCGCTCACGACCGCCCCCGCCGTCCCAGGCTCTGCTTGAGCAGCGTGGCGAAATCGCCACCGCCACCGTTCTCCAGCGGCGCGACGCTCACCGGCTTGCGCAGCCGGTGCAGGGTACGCATGCCGGTGGCGCCGGCGGCGATCAGCAGCTGCTCCTCGCCGACCTGGACCAGCAGCAGTCGATCGCGCGCGCCGATGGCGCGGACCGCGAGGATCGAGATCGGCTGGTCAGCAGTCTGCCCCACCCCGCCGGGCAATCGGCGCAGCAGCCAGGCCAGGCCGAGGATGGCGGCGATCACCAGCACCAGCGCGCCGAAGAGCTGCGCCAGATATCCGGCGCTGGTCAGCTCAACCTCGGCGCACCAAGCCATCCCCGGAAACAGCGCCAGGGGCACGGCGAGGATTGGCGTCGGGCTCGACCGCATTGATCTCATTTGAGTTTTCGCACACGCTCGCTAGGACTGATGACGTCGGTCAGACGGATACCGAACTTCTCGTTGACCACCACGACTTCACCATGAGCAATGAGCGTGCCATTGACCAGGACGTCGAGCGGCGCGCCGGCCAGCCGGTCGAGTTCCACCACCGAGCCCTGATTGAGCTGGAGCAGGTTGCGGATCGGGATCCTGGCCCGGCCGATCTCCATCGAGATGGTCACCGGGACGTCGAGGATCATGTTGAGGTTGACGTTGTCCGACGGCGGCGTCTGGTTGTCGGTGAAGTCCTCCGGCGTCATCGGCTGTGGCGAGCCGGTGCCGAACTCGTGGATCGCCCCACCCGGGGTCGTCTGCGGCGGGGTATCGGACTCCTTCTGCTCCTCGAGCGCCGCCGCCCAGTCGTCGGCCAGCGCGGCATCGTCTTGGCCCTTGCCGTTTTCTGGACTCATGGCGTCGTCGTCTCCTTGTTCCCCTGCAGGAATTCAGTGATCTTGATGGCATTGTTACCGTTCGAGGTGCCGAACTTGCCCCGAAAGGTCGGGATGTCCTCAACATTGAGGACCACAGTCTCCGGCAGCTCGACCGGGATGATGTCGCCGGGTCCGACATCGAGCAGCTCGCGCACCGTCAAGGTCGCCTCGGTGAGCATCGAGAAGATCTCCACCTCGGCGATCTGCACCTCCTCCTGGAGCGCATGCAGCCAGCGCTCGTCGACCCCGGAGCGGTCGGACTGCAGACCGGTGTCGAGCAGCTCGCGGATCGGCTCGATCATCGAGTAGGGCAAGGTCACGTGGAGGTTGCCGCCACCGCCCTCGAGTTCGATGTGGAAATCGTTGATCACCACGATCTCGGTGGGACTGACGATGTTGGCGAACTGCGGGTTGACCTCCGAGTTGACGTACTCGAAGGTCAGGTCCATCACCGGCTCCCAGGCCTTCTTCATGTCGTCGAAGGCGGCATGGAGCAGGTTCTGGATGACGCGCAGCTCCATCGGGGTGAAGTCACGGCCTTCGATCCGCGAGTAATAGCGCCCGTCGCCGCCGAAGAAGTTGTCGACCAGGGTGAACACCAGCCGCGGGTCGAAGACGAACAACGCGGTGCCGTGCAGCGGCGTCACCCGCACCAGGTTGAGGCTGGTGGGGACGTAGAGCGAGTGGATGTACTCGGAGAACTTGGTGACCTTGGTGCCGACCACCGAGATCTCCGAGGAGCGACGCAACAGGTTGAACAGGTGCACGCGCAGATAGCGGGCGAAGCGCTCGTTGATCATGTCGAGCGTGGGCATTCGCCCACGCACGATGCGCTCCTCGCTGGCGAGGTTGAAGGGCCGGATCTGGCCATCGGCCGGATAGGGGTTGTCCTCGGTATCGATATCCCCGCTGTCGACACCGTGCAACAGCGCGTCGATCTCGTCCTGACTGAGGATGTCGGTCTGCTGGGCCATCGCCGCCTGTCCTCTGTTACTGCATCACCAGATCGGTGAACAGGACGCCCTCGATCTGCGCCGGCTCGCCGACCTTGATCAGTGCCGCGCCGAGCATCTCGGTGAGCGCCGCACGCAACGCGTCCTTGCCCTCCGGGGTGTTGAGCTGGGCGTAGTCCTGGGCGGCCAGATGAGCCAGGAAGTCGTTGCGGATCATCGGCATGTGTCTCTCGATGGCTGCGGCCACCGCCTCGTCGCGGGTCATCACTGTCACCCCGACACGGAGGAAGCGCACCGGCCCCTCGGCCGACAGATTGACTGTCATCGAATCGAGCGGACGGTAGATCATCGGTCCCAGCGGGGCCGCCGGGACAGCGGCGCCGGGCGCGGCCATCTCGGCACCCTGCTCGGCCGTCTCATCGCCCTCGGCCTCGGGATCGTCACCGCCCATCAGGAAGAAATAGGCCGCCGCCCCACCGCCGGCGAGGACCAGCACCACCAGCAGGATCAGGATGATCAGCTTCCACTTACCCGACGGTTTCGCGGCCTCGTCGGTCTCGGCCTTCTTGTTCTTCGCCATGGTTCACCCGAATTGACTGGCATCCGCGCGGGATGCGGATTGGCTCCATCCCTGGAGTTGATCGCGCCGCGATGGCAGAGACGACCCAGTGCGTCAGGATGTTGACGCCGCTGGGTACGGTGAGCCTCGGGCACGCGCCGGACGCGCGACACGGCCTCAGACCAGACCGCACGACCGCACATCCGCGCAGTCTATCAAAGCCCCGATGACTGGACGTAGGCAGGGAGGCGGGAGCGGCGCTCGACCGGAGGACGGTGAAGCGCACCGCTGTCAGACGAACAGATCGAGCCGTTGCGACAGGGCGCCGAGCGTGCTGTGAGTCAAGGACTCGCCCGTCTCACCCGAATCGCCCTCACCCGCATCACGACCGTCACCGGCGCGGCCGTCACCACCGGCCTGGGCGCCACCGTCGCGCTGCTGCGGCGGCTGATCGGCGATGGTGACCTCACCGAGCGACATCCCCTCCTGGGCCAGCGAGTCACGCAACCGCGGCAATGCCGCTTCGAGCACCTCGCGGGCGACTGGATTGGCGGCGAAGAACTGCACATTGGCCTTGTCGCCCTCCATCGCCACCCGTACCTCGAGCGCCCCCAGGCTCGGTGGATGCAGCTTGATCTCGGCCGCATCCTCTCCGGCGCGAGCCAGCCACTGCATGCGCTCGACCAGCGCACGCTCGCCCCCCGGGCGCAGCAGCTGCTGGAAGTCGAGCACCAGGGGGCGACTGGTCTCGGCGCCCGCCGACTGAGTCGTCGCGCCGGCGCCGGTCGGCGCCGACACCGCAAGCCGCGAGTCCTGGTCACGCCCCTGTTCGACAACCGAGGCGCCATCATGACCGCCCCAGCGCTGCAGCAGCTCGAACAACGCCTCACGCGAGAACTCGCGCCCCCCGTCGGTCTCCGGCTGAAGTGCGCGCGTCAGCGCCGGCGACAGGACAGCAAGATCATCACCCCCCCCCGACCTCACCGCCCCCCCGAGCAGCACCTCGGGATCGGCATCGCTGCCAGCCGTCGTCACCGACTGCAACAACGAGCGCAGGGCCGGCGCCAGCGTCTCGAGCCCGCTCTCGGTCGACGCCCCGCCCCCCTGCTGCTGGAGCAGTGCCGCCAGGCTTGCACGCTCCGCCGCCGCAAGCTCGACGCTGCTCGTCTCGCCTCGCAGCAGTGCCCGCAGCCGCGCCACCAGGTCGTCGCCGCCATCGCTGCCATCTGCCACCTCTGCGCCATCTGCAGCGATGGTCACGGCATCGAGCTGGGCCTGCAGTGCGTTGAGCAGGGCCTCGCCGCGCGCCGCCATCTCCTCACCGGGCAGCGGCGCGCCAAGCGCCCGGCCCTGTTCGAGCGGGAGCTGTTGCAACGCGGCGAGCACCACGGCCTCCCCTGTGCTCGGCTCGCTGGCCGGGAGTGCGGGTGCCAGCACGTCCCCGCTCGGGACGGCGCCACTGGGCACCTCGGTGGGGCGTTGCTGGAGCAAGGCGAGCAGCGAGGCGAGCGCCTCATCCGGGGTCTCGGCCCCCTGCAACTCGGAGTCGAGTTCTTCGAGGTCGACACCCCAGCCCGAGAGCAGTTCGCGCAGCTGGCCCTCGAGCGCCTCGGTGAAGGCGCCGCCCTCCCCCGCGGGATCAACCGCCGCCCCGGCCGTGGCGCCGGAGAGCAGCTGCAACAGGCCATACGGCTGTAACTGGGCTGTTTGCGCTTGCATGACCGCGATCCTCGCTATTGGTGAAGGGGGCTTGCACCGCCCCGGTTAGGCGCCCGGCGCATCAGCGGGGCTCATTCCTGATGGCGCTGATCGAAGGCGCGACGGGTCGCCCACATGTCCTGTTCGCGCTGCTGGCGACGCCCTTCCTGGAGCGCCTCCTGCTCACGACGTCGCTCGATCAGCTTATCCAGCGACAGGCTCGCCTGATGACGTTCGAGCCAGACCGCACGGGCCTGATCGACCTGTGCCTGAGCGGCATCGACACGCAGTTCCTGCTGATCGAGGGCCTCGCGCAACTGATCACGCATCCGCGCCAACTGCTTGAGCATGTTGACATCCTCCGGCACCAGGGCGTTCAGATAGTCGTTGAGATAGCACTCGAGCTGCTCGCGCTGGGCCTCGATCTGATTGAGGGTGTCGAGCCGCGCGGCGAGGCCCACCGCGGCCTCGTTCTCCTGCGCCTCGCGGATGCGCAGCAGACGCTTGAAGCGACGGATGCCGGCGCTCATGGCCCACCCCGCATCAGCGCGATCAGGCCGTCGCGGGCCTCCTCGAAGGTCACGCACTCGGTGCGCTGCTGGGCGAGATAGGCCTCGAGACGGGGATGCATCGCCACCGCCTCGTCGAGCTGGGGATCGGTGCCCTTGCGATAGGCGCCGACAGCGATCAGGTCGCGGTTGGCGGCATAGGTAGCCATCATGCCGCGGAAGCGCCGCGCCGCCTGCTCGTGCTCGGGGCTGATCAGCGCGCTCATCACCCGCGAGACCGAGGCGCCAACGTCGATCGCCGGATAGCGCCCGCTCTGGGCGATTTCGCGCGAGAGCACCACGTGGCCGTCGAGGATGCCGCGCGCGGCATCGACGATCGGGTCGTTCTGGTCGTCGCCCTCGGCGAGCACGGTGTAGAAGGCGGTGATCGAGCCACCGCCCCTGTCGCCGTTGCCGGCGCGCTCGACCAGCGCGGGCAGGCGCGCGAACACCGAGGCCGAATAGCCCTTGGTCGCCGGTGGCTCGCCGATGGCCATGGAGATCTCACGCGCGCCCTGGGCGAAGCGCGTCAGCGAGTCCATCAGCAACAGTACGTCGAGCCCCTGGTCGCGGAAGTACTCGGCCACCGTGGTCGCCACCAGCGCGCCGTGCTGGCGCAGCAGCGGCGACTGGTCGGCCGGCACCGCCACCACCACGGTGCGCCGGCGCGACTCGTCGTCGAGGATGTCGTGGATGAACTCGTTGACCTCGCGACCACGCTCGCCGATCAGGCCGACGACGATGACATCGGCGGCGGTGAACCGGGTCATCATCCCCAAGAGTACGCTCTTACCGACGCCGCTGCCGGCGAACAGACCGAGGCGCTGACCGCGCCCGACGGTGAGCAGTCCGTTGAGGGTGCGCACGCCGACGTCGAGCTGGGTGCGGATCGGGTCGCGGGTGAGCGGATTGATCGGGCGCCCGTCGATCGGCATCTCCTGCTGCGCGCGCAGCGGCCCGGCGCCGTCGAGCGGCTCGCCGTTGGCGTCGATCACCCGCCCCAACAACTGCGGCCCGACGGCGATACGCCGCTGCTGGTCGAGCGGCTCGATCCGCGCCCCCGGCACCAGCCCCTCGATCCGCCCCTCGGGCATCAGGAAGGTACGCTCGCCCTGGAAGCCGACCACCTCGGCCGAGACCCGACCACCGCCGGCGGTATGGATGGCCGCGCGCCCGCCGACCGGTAACCGGATCCCCTCGGCCTCAAGGGTCAGCCCAACCATCCGCGAGAGCTGCCCCTCGGGCTGCGGCGGCACCACCTTGTCGATGCGCCGGCCCGATTGCGCCAGGCGTTCGCGCAACCCGCTGACCAGCTCGCGGGTGCCCTGCTCGCGCAGTCCATCGATCAGCTCGCTCATCGCTGCTCGACCTCTTCATCGGCCAAGGGTTCGTGCGTCGGCTCGGGCGCGGCATCGGTGTCCGCGACCGGCGCATCCACCGGGGCCGCTCGCGACGAGGGCTCGGCACCGCCTGCCACGGGCTCATCCGCCGCCGGCTCGACCTCGCCCCAGAGCGCCTCGACACCCTGGCGCAGCCGCTCCTCAAGCGTGGCGTCGATCCGGCTCGGGCCGCTCTCGACGAGACAGCCGCCACGGGCGACCCCCGGGTCCGGGCGCCAGCTGATGCGCTCGTCACGGTCCCGGGCATAGGCCTCGAGGATCTGCGCATCCTCGGGGTTGATGCGCACGCGGATCTCGCGATTGCGCGAAGGCAACTGTCCGAGCGCACTGCCGAGCACCCGGGCGACGTGCTCCGGGTGCTGCTCGAACTCGGCCATCACCACCCGTCGCGCCATCGCCACCACCAGCGCCAGCAGCTCGGGCTCGAGGGCATCGGCGGCGGCGGCCAGGGGATCGGCGAGATCGCGCGCCACACCCTCGAGCGCCTCGACTGTCTCGCGCACCTTCTTGTCGTAGCGCGCCCGGCCCTCCTTCTCCGCCTCACCCTGGCCGAGTTCGCGCCCCTCCTTGTAGCCGGTCTCGAAACCGGCCTCGTAACCGGCATCACGCGCGGCCTGCTCGATCGCCTCGATCTCGGCGGCGGTCGGCAGGTGGCGCTCTGGCTCGGGCTCGAACTCGGGTTCCGGCTCGGGTGCCGGCTCAGGCGGTGGCGGTGCGCCGACATCCGGTGGCTGCCAGCGTTGCACCGGCCCGTCGAGCAGGTCGGCATAGAGCACCGAAGACCCCGAGCCGCTCACACCATCTGCTCCCCGCCGGCCCCGCCGAGCACGATGTCACCGCTCTCGGAGAGTCGACGCGCGACGGCGAGGATCTCTTTCTGCGCGCCCTCGACATCGCTCAGACGAACCGGCCCCTTGGCCTCGAGATCCTCGCGCAACATCTCGGCGGCGCGCTTGGACATGTTCTTGAAAATCTTGTCCTTGAGCGCGTCATCGGCGCCCTTGAGCGCAAGCACCAGCGAATCGGTGGAGATCTCGCGCAGCAGGGTCTGGATACCGCGATCGTCGACGTCGACCAGGCTCTCGAAGACGAACATCAGCTCCTGGATGCGTTCGCCGAGATCCTCGTCGACCTGGGTGACCCCGGACATCACGTTGGTGCTCTGCGAGGCGTCCATGAAGTTGAGGATGTCGGCGGCGGTCTTGACCCCGCCGACCATCGAGGACTTGGCGGTGTTCTTGCCCGAGAGCTGGCGCTCGAGGATCTCGTCGAGTTCGTGGAGCGCGGCGGGCTGGACGCCGTCGAGGGTGGCGATGCGCAGCACGATATCCGACTGCATCCGGTCGGGGAGATAGGAGAGGGTCTCGGCGGCCTGATCGGCGTCGAGGTGCGAGAGCACGATGGCGACGATCTGCGGGTGTTCGTGGCGGATCATCTCGGCGATGGCGCGTGGGTCGAGCCACTTGAGCGCCTCGAGCCCCTTGGAGTTGCGCCCGAGCAGGATACGGTCGATCAGCCCCGAGGCCTTGTCCTCGCCGAGCGCGGAGTTGAGCACCGAGCGCACATAGTCCTCGGCGCCGATGCCGAGCGAGGTGTGCTCCATAGCCGTCTCCGAGAAACGTTTCAGCACATAGTCGATATCGGTGCGCGAGACCCGCTCGAGAGAGGCCATGGCGGTGCCGATCTTCTGCACCTCCTTCGGTCCCATGTGCTTGAGCACGTCGGCCGCCGCCCCCTCACCGACGCTCATCAGGAAGATCGCCACCTGTTCGGGGCCGGGGCGCTTGGACGGATCAGTTGCCATCTTCGTTCAGCCAGCTCTTCATCACCTGTGCCACGCGTTTCGGATCCTCTTTGACCAGCTCGCGCACGGCCTCGAGATCGACCTGCTGCTGATCGCCCTCCTTCGGGCCGGTGAGCGCGGCGATCGCCGCGCTCTGCTGGGTGATCGCCACGGTGTCCTCGCCGAGTTCGCCCTCGCCGCCCATGCCGGCGCCGCCGCCGACACCACCGCCCTCGCCCGACTGGTCCTCGAGCGCGGCGGCGGCCTCGTCGGCCGACGGCGGCGCGAGCTGGCGCACCGCCGGACGCACGATGGTCAAGAGTACCATCAGCGCGAGGATCAACCCGGCGCCGATCTTGGCCAATTCGAGGAACCACGGCTGGGTCCAGACCGGCTCGGCATCGGCAGCGTCAGCGGGCGTGAACGAGGCGGTGATCACGTTGAGCGAGTCGTTGCGCGCATCGTCGAATCCCACCGCCTCGCGTACCAGCGCGCGGATGCTCGCCAACTCCTCCTCCGAGCGTGGCACCCGCACCATCTCGCCTTCCTCGTTGAATTCCTCGCGATAATCGACCACCACCGCCGTCGACAGCCGGCGGATATTGCCCGGCATCTCACGCACATGCGAGATCGCACGATCGATCTCGTAGTTGCGCGTCTTCTGCATGCTGCGACTGCTCGGCATCATCGGATCGGCCACCGGCGCCTCGCCGACGGCGCCGCCGTCCGGCGGCTGGTTGGTCAGGGCGCCGGGGATACCGCCGATCGCCGGATCGCTGCCGACGCGCTCCTGCTCGCTGAGCTGCTCGGAGCGCACCGCGGTGCGCTCGGGGTCGAACGACTCCTGGGTGCGCTCGACGCGCGAGAAGTCGATATCCGCGGCCACCTGCACCCGCACCCCGTCGCGCCCGAGGATCGGCACCAGCAGGGTCATCACCCGATCGACATAACTGCTCTCGAGACGACGGATGTAGTCGAGCTGGTCGGCCGAGGTCGAGAGCCCCATCTCGTCATCGTTGCTGGTGAGCAGCCGACCGTGCTGGTCGACCACGGTGACCTGCTCGGGATCGAGCGCCGGAATGCTCGAGGAGACCAGATGGACGATGGCTGCGACCTGGGTGTCGTTCAAGGCCCGGGTGCCACGCAGATGGACCACCACTGAGGCGCTCGCCGGCTTGCGCTCGCGCACGAACACCGAGCGCTCGGGCAGCGCAAGATGGACCCGCGCGCGCTCGACCGGCTCGAGAGCCGCGATCGAGCGTCCCAGCTCGCCCTCGAGCGCACGCTGGTGGCGCGCGCCCTCCATCAGCCGACTGGCGCCGAATCCCATGTCCTCCTGCAGCAGCTCAAAGCCGAAATCCGAGGTGCGCGGCAACCCCTGACCGGCAAGCAGCAACCGGGTCTGGGCGATCTTGGCCTGGGGGATCTCGATCCGACCGGACAGCTCATCGATGCGATAGGGCACGCCGAGCTGATCGAGCGCCTGCACCACCTCGGCCGCCTCGGCATTCTCCATCCGCGAGAATAGCGGCGCATAGGTCGGACGCATCGACCAGTAGAGGATGGCGCCAGCCACCACCAGACCACCAGCGATCATCCCCAGCAACGCGATCTGCCGACCCACCGGCATTTCGTTGAAGGTCTTGATTCCAGTAGAAAAGGCGGCTGTCAGCGAAGACGCCATGGATGAATTTCTCCGTGGATCCGCGCGCCGTCAGCGCTCAGACCTGCATGCTCATGACTTCCTGGTACGCCGACAGCAGTCGGTTGCGCACCTGATTGGTCGCCTCGAAGGCGAGACTCGACTTGTTCATCGCCACCATCACCTGCGGCAGACTGGTATTGGCCTCACCGAGTTCAAAACTGGTCTGCACCTGCTTGGCCTCCTGCTGCAACGCATTGACCGAGCGCAACGAATCGCGCAGCGCGGTGGCGAACTCACCGCCCTCGCTCGGCGCCGTCGGCTGCTGCGTCGCCGGCATGCTCCCCTCGACCCGTCCCGACTGCGAGAGCGCGCGCATCTGCTGCAAGACGTTCTGGATCTGCATGTCACTCACGTTCACAATCTCCCATCTCATCAATCCTCGTGGTCCGGCTGGATACGCAGGTGCAGCGGCGTACCCGACCTTGGACGCGATTGGGATATTGCAAATTAAGTGCCAAAACCTCAGGCGTGGCGGCAGAGCCTGGCGGACAAGGGCTGCGGCAGGACTGCGCAGACCCGGGCGGGCGCGACGAGTCGCCTCACCCCAGGCGAGACGTCGAATTCTTGACGGCCAATCTCGGTCTCCCGCTCGGCTCGGGAGATGTCTTGCTAGCCGCCACCGCGCCCCAGTCCGAATTTGCGCATGCGTTCGACCAGGGTGGTGCGGCGCATCCCCAAGCGGCGCGCGGCGCGCGCCACCACCTGCTCATTCTGCTCCAGGGCGGTGACGATCATGCGGCGTTCGAGTTCGTTGAGATAGCCGCGCAACGCTACCCCCTCCGGCGGCAACGCATCCTCCTCACCAGCGGCCGGGCGCGGCGGAGCGACAACCGGCGGCGGCTCCGCTGGCAGAGCGTCGAGCACCTCGGCGGCCGCTTCCGGTCGAAAACGTGGCGGCAACTGCGCCAAGTCCACCGCCTCTCCCGGATAGAGGATCGCCAACTGCTCGAGCAGATTGGAGAGTTCACGCACATTGCCAGGCCAGGGCAGCTGCGCGAGGTGCGCGATGACGGCTGGAGTCAACCGCGCGGTCTCCACCGATTGCTCGCGCAGACGCTCCTCGAGCGCGACGATCAGCAGCGGGATATCGCTGCGGCGCTCGCGCAGCGCCGGCAGCTCGATGGGAAAGACGTTGAGACGGAAGAACAGATCCTGGCGAAAGGTGCCGGCATCGACGGCATCCTGGAGGTTGCGATGGGTCGCCGAGATGATCCGCGCCCGCGCCTGGATCGGCTTGTTGGAACCGACCCGCTCGAAGGTCCGCTCCTCGAGCACGCGCAGCAGCTTGACCTGCATCGGCAGTGGCATGTCGCCGATCTCGTCGAGAAACAGCACGCCATCGGCGGCGAGTTCGAAGCGCCCGGTGCGAGCGGTGAAGGCCCCAGTGAAGGCGCCTTTTTCATGACCGAACAGCTCGCTCTCGAGCAGGTCGGGCGGGATGGCGCCACAGTTGACGGCGACGAAGGGCTTGTCGCAACGCGACGAGGCGGCGTGGATCGCGCGCGCCACAACTTCCTTGCCGGAACCGGTCTCGCCGAGAATCAGCACCGTGGCATCACTGTTGGCGACCTGACCGATGGCGCGCTTGACCCCGCGCATGATCGGATGTGCACCGGTCAGCCCCTCGAGCCCGGGCACCTCGCGGGCATCGATCGCGCCCGTTCGCAGCCATTGCAGCACCGCCAGCACCCGCCCCACGACAGGCGGTTCGTCGACCACACAGACATGCCCCGGCAGCGCCTCGCGGGCACCGTCGAGCGGTTGACAGATCAGCGGCAGGGAGGCTGGATGGACACGCTCGAGCTGTCGGGCCAGACGCGCCCCCGGCGCGCACAGCCAGAGCGCCGAGAGTGACGCCGTGTCGAGTTCGTCGAGGGCCTCGAGTAGTTGCACCTCGCAGCCGAGGAACTCCAGGATATGTCCGGTCCTGTCGCGCGCCGGCTGATCGCCGAACACACCGATCCGCACGCCTTGCTCAAATGGGTTGCCCTCTCTCGGCATCGTAAACGCAATCCTTCCGCGGTGAACGCAGCCCCGCGCTCGTGACACTCGCGACCGCGACACGCGGAAGGCGAGCAGACGGCCGCCGAACCGGCTTGCTGTTTGCTCCGGAGAGGGCGCATCGCGATTCTTGATGGAGCGTCGAGTTTCTAACGTCCGCGTCGGCCACTGTCAAGCACGCGCCCCCCGTGGTGCGACCGAAGGCGCGCTATCGCCCACTCTAGCGCCGCGCCCGCGCCACCGCGCGCCGATGCATCCGAAACACCCAACGCCCCAGCGCCTCGCGCAGTCCGTCATCACTGAAGCACCAGCGCGCGCCCATCACGCCATCGAGTTCGCAGACCGCCTCGAGGCCGAGCACCAGGGGCTGGGCGAAGGCGGCCGAGGGGTAGAACTCGAGCCGATCATCGGTGGTCTCGAGCAGCGCGGCAGGCAGCACCACCCCCTCGGCGCTCAGCGTCGCGCTCACCGGCGCCGGGAGCTGTTCCTGCATCCAGGTCGAGAGCAACTGCATCAGCAGATCGACCTTCGCCTCGAGGCGCTGCAACTCCAGCGAGGGCGTCTCGTCGCGCCCACCGCGCCTGCCGTCCTCAAGCATCGCAATGGCATCGAGCAGCCGAATCCCCGACTCCGCCAGGGTCGGGGCGCGCCGGCTCGGCGCCAGCGCCAGCACCAGGGTAACGGCCAGGCCCTCGCCCAGCACCCCCCGCCACGCAGCGGGGATGGTGGTATCGGTCGAGCCGTGTCGATCGCGCATCTTCGCTCCTTTGGGGTCGAACTCGGAACCTGACGAACGACGGCGCCCCGCGCCATGGTCGCGATCGCGAGGCTTCGGCTAAGATAGCGCCGATCCATGGTGCATCGTGCCCACCCGGGGCCGGCGCCATCCCGATAGGCAGAACCGGAGTCGACCGCCATGCTCTCCAGCATCGAGAATCACTATGAACGCCTGGTCGCCGCGCGTATCAGCGAGCTGCTCGCCGAGCGCGGCGAAACCTTCGACGCGGGCTACTTCGACGATCTCGCCTGCGTCGCGCTCAATTATCTGCCACCACGCTACGTACGCCACAGCATCGACTTCGCCTCGCACCAGAGCGACGAGGAACGCTCGCGCATGGCCGAGGAGGTCGCGGATGCCGTGGCCTTCGCCTTCGAGACCACCCGCCGGCGCCGCACACCGCGCACCCACGAGGAAGACTGAGCCCGACGGCGAGGCTCAGGCCTCGGCGTCGAACGACCCGCGCGCCGGCGGCGCCGGCCCGGGATCCAGCGCCGCGCTCAAACGTGCCTCCCCGCTCGTCTGCACGGTCGTGGAAGCGGGCTCGGCGGTGTACTCCCCGGCCTCGAGCGCGAGCCGGACGCGGGCGCCAATCTCGCCACCCAGCGCCGCGCCGTCGCGCGCCTGCTCACCGCTCGGGCGACGCGGGCCGACCGCCTCGGGATCGTTGACCGGGCGCGTCGACTCGGGGCGGGTGGCCAGCCGCCCGAGTCCGAGCCGCTCCGACATGCTCGGGCGCGCGCCGCTGGGGACGAAGGGAACCGAAACCGGGACATCGATCATGGTGCTCACTCCTGCGCTGACGCTGAACCAACACGCCTTGCGACATCCTTTTCGTCTGCCCACAGTATAGGGGAGCCGGCCCGGGGACGACGTGGCTGCGGTTGAATCACGCCACGCGGCAGCCATGTCATGGAACATGATGGCCGACCAGGACCCGCGCCAGCGGCTGCGTGTGGTCACCTACAACATCCACAGTGGGATCGGCCGCGATGGTCGCCGCGACCTCGGACGCATTGCCACGGTGCTGCGCGCGCTCGATGCCGACCTGGTCGCGCTCCAGGAGGTTGACTCGACCCCGACAGCGCAAGCCCCCTCGGCACAGATGCACGAGCTGGCGCAACTGGGCGACTATCACGCCATTCCCGGCCCGACCATCCTCACCCCCGAGCGTCACTACGGCAACGCCCTGCTCACCCGGCTGCCGGTCATCGCACTCACCCGCCTCGACCTCAGCGAACGCCGGCGCGAGCCGCGCGGTGCCATCGTCGCCGACCTGCGCACCGCGCACGGCACCGCGCTGCGCTGTCTCGCCACCCATCTCGGGCTGAAGACCTGGGAGCGGCGTCGCCAGGTCGAACGCCTGCGCCCCTGGATCAGCGACTCACCCGCCCCTCTGGTGGTACTGGGCGACTTCAACACCTGGTGGCCACTGGCACGGACCGAGCGCCAGCTCTCCCGGCTGCTCGGCCCCAGCCCGAGGCTCGCCAGCTTCCCCGCCGCCTGGCCGCTGCTCGCGCTCGATCGCGTCTGGGCCCGACCGGCGGGGCTGCTGCAGCGACTCGAACGCTGCTGCGACCCACGCGCCCGCATCGCCTCCGACCACCTGCCACTCCACGCAGAACTGGCGCTGCCGCGCGCCACCCGAACAGGATGACCCCCGATGGAACGTCACGCGCCCAACCCAGTGCTGATACCCGGCGAGACCTGCTGGCAGATCACCGGCACCCGCCGTCTGGCTCCACTGATCGATGGCGAACGCTACTTCGCCACCCTGCGCCGGGCACTGATCGATGCCCGGCATCGCATCCTGATCCTCGGCTGGGACCTGCACAGTCAGCTCGAGCTGGTGCGCGAGGACCCCGGCGACGGGCTGCCGACCCGACTCGGCGAGCTGCTCCATGCCCTGCTCGAACGCACCCCCGGGCTTGAGGCCTGGATCCTGCTCTGGGACTATGCGCCGATCTACGCGCTCGAGCGCGAACCGCTGCTCTTCGGCATCCACCCCTGGCGCCAGCACCCTCGCCTGCACTTCGCCCTCGATGACAATCATCCGCTGGCGGCCAGTCACCACCAGAAGCTGGTGGTCATCGACGACGCACTGGCCTTCTGCGGCGGCTTCGACCTCGGCAAATGGCGCTGGGACAGCAGCGCGCACCAGGCCGAGGACGCCCGCCGACGCGACCCCGACGGCAAACCCTACCCGCCCTTCCACGACCTGCAGTTGATGGTCGACGGCGAGAGCGCCGGCGCGCTCGCCGAGCTGGCGCGCACGCGCTGGGCGCGCTGCGGCGAGGAGACGCCCGCGCCGAGCCCACCACCGGAGCACGACCCCTGGCCCGAAGGGGTCGCTGCGCTGCTGCACGACCAGCCCTGCGCCATCGTCCGCACCCGGCCGCAGCAGCCGGCGCGCGACAACCAAGCGCCGGAGCAGGAGGTGCGCGAGGTCGAGCAGCTCTATCTGGCGCTGTTCGCACGCGCCGAGCGGTTGATCTATCTCGAGAACCAGTACCTGACCTCGACCACCCTGTGCAGCGCGCTGTGCGAACGCCTCGGCGAGACGCAGGGCCCGGAGGTGGTGATCGTGCTGCCACACGAGACTGGCGCCTGGCTCGAACAGCACACCATGGACATTCTTCGTGCCCGTCAGCTCGAGCGCCTGCGCGAGGCCGACCGGCACGCTCGACTGCGCGTCTACCACCCCGAGGTTCCCGGCCTCGAGAGCGGCTGCCTGATGGTCCACGCCAAGCTGGCGATCGTCGACGACCGCTGGTTGCGGGTCGGATCGGCCAATCTCAGCAATCGATCGATGGGGCTGGATACCGAGTGCGATCTCTGTCTCGAGGTCGGCGAGGAGGAGGGACGGGCGCGTATCGCCGCGCTGCGCCGCGAACTCATCGGCAACCTGCTCGGCTGCGAGCCGCAACACCTGGCAAGCGCCGAACGGAAGGCCGGTGGACTGATCGGGGCGATCGAATCGATCCGCGCCGACATCCCCCCGGGGCGCAATACCCTGACCCCGCTGGAAGGCGCCGTCGACCCGGAATGGAAGCGCCAGCTCCCCGACGAGCGGCTGATCGACCCCAAGCGCCCGCTCAACGTCCTCGATGTCGGCGATGCCGTGGTCGGGCGTCGTCACCTGCCGCACGCGCGGCGCCGGCTCAGGTTCGGGATCGCGCTGGTCGCGCTGCTCGCTGCGCTGGCGATCCTCTGGCGCTGGAGCGGGGTGGGCGAATCACTCGACCCACAGCAGCTCGCCACGCAACTGACCGATCAGCTCCACGCCCCCTGGGGGCCGGCGCTGGTGCTTGCGGGTTTCGTCGTCGGCAGTCTGCTGGCGATCCCGGTGACCCTGCTGATCCTGGTCACCGCGCTGGTCTACGGCCCCCTGGCCGGGGCCAGCTATGCCCTGCTCGGCTCGCTGCTCGCGGCGCTCGCGACCTACGGGCTCGGCGCCTATCTCGGCCGACCCGCCGTCGACCGGCTCGCCGGCGGGCGCATCCACCGTCTCAGCGAGCGCCTGGCGCGACGCGGCATCCTCACCATCATCGCCGTGCGCATCGTCCCGGTCGCCCCCTTCACCCTGCTCAACCTGCTCGCCGGAGCCTCGCACATCCGCCTGCGCGACTACGCCATCGGCACCCTCATCGGCATGCTGCCCGGGGTGGCGGCGATGGCGGTGTTCGCCGAGGGGTTGATGGCATTGCTGCGCCGCGCCGGTCCCGAGCAGTTCCTGCTGCTCACCCTGGCGCTGGCGCTGATCGTCGGGCTGACCCTGCTCGCCCGACGTCTGCTGACGGTGTTCACCGAACAGCGCTGAGCGCTCGCCGCGGCGCTCCGGTCGAACTCAGCCGCGCTCGGGAGCGGCGACGATCGCCGCGAGCAGCTGCCCCTGGAGGACCTCGGCGCGCGCCAGCGACACCTCGAGTATCTCGATCTCGGTCTCATCGCGCAGCGCGACGTCGAGAGTGCGGCACAACCGCTGCAACTCGACGAACCCCAGGGTCCCGGCGACACCGCTCAATGCATGCGCGAGCCGCCGCGCCTGATCGCGATCGCCCGACTGCAACGCCTGGCGCAGCCGGGCGAGATCCTCGCGATGATGCTCCGCGTACATGCCGACCAATCGCGTATAGACCTCGCGCTTGCCATGCAGGCTCCTGAGAGCAAAGCTCAGATCGACATGACCGAGCTGCGCGAGCCGCTCCAGGACGTCGCCGGTGGCGACCTTCTCCTCGCGCCTCTCCGCCCCTCCGTGCACAACACCGCTCGGCGCGGGAGTGCTCGGTGTCCGGGTCATGGTGCGCGAGAGCCAGTCGAGCAGGGTGGCATAGAGGGTTTGGGGGTCGACCGGCTTGGAGACATGGCCGTTCATCCCCGCCGCCTCGCAACGGCGCCGGTCGTCATCATAGGCATTGGCCGTCATCGCGATGATCGGGCGCTCCTCCCAGCCTGGCAATCGACGCAACCGTCGGGTGGCCTCGAGCCCGTCCATCTCGGGCATCTGCAGATCCATCAGGACCAGGTCGTAGTGAACGCGCCGCGCCATGGTCACCGCCTCGCGACCATTGTTGGCGACGTCGACCTCCAGCCCGACGTCCTTGAGGATCTCGGCGGCGACCTCCTGATTGACCAGATTGTCCTCCACCAGCAGGATCCGGGCACCGCGGTGCTGCTCGCTCAGCCGCGCCGCGGCGTCCGCCTCCTCGCACGGCATGCCGAGTTCGACCAAATCCTGATTCTCGGCCTGACCGAGCCAGGCGGTGAACCAGAAGGTGCTGCCCTTGCCGGGAACGCTCTCGACCCCGGTCTGCCCTCCCATCATCAGCGCCAGCCGGCGAGTGATCGCCAACCCCAGTCCACTGCCCGAATAACGACGGGTGGCGGAATTGTCGACCTGGGTGAAGGGCTGGAACAGCTGCTTGAGATCGGCCGACTCGATGCCGATCCCGGTATCGGTGACGGCAAAGCGGATCAACAGTCGCCTGCCACGGGTCTCGAGGACCTCGGCACGCAGCAGGATGCGGCCCTCGTGGGTGAACTTGATCGCATTGCCCAGATAGTTGAGCAGTGCCTGACGCAGTCGCGTACTGTCGCCATGGAGCACCGCCGGCAGTCCCTCGGCCTTGCAGTCGAGCGCCAACCCCTTGGCCGCGGCCTGCGCCTGGACCAATGCCTCGACCTGGTTGAACAGCTCGGCGATGGCGAAGTCGTGGTTCTCCAGCGTGAGCTTACCGGCCTCGATCTTGGAGACATCGAGGATGTCGTTGATGATCGACAACAGGTGATTGGCTGCCCCCTTGATCTTGGCCAGGGTGGCACGCTGCTGCGGCGTTGCCATCTCGCGCCCGAGCAGGTAAGTCAACCCGAGGATGGCGTTCATCGGCGAGCGGATCTCGTGGCTCATGTTGGCGAGAAAGGCGCTCTTGGCCCGGCTGGCTTCCTCGGCGCGCTCACGCGCCTCGGAGAGCTGACGAGTGCGCGCCGCGACCAGCTCCTCGAGATGGTCGCGATAGCGCTCGAGTTCCTCGGCGATACGCTTCTTCTCGGTGACGTCCTCCTTGACCGCGACATAGTGGGTGATGCGCCCGTCGGGCTGACGGATCGGCGCGATCACCGCCATCTCGATGTATTCGCTGCCATCCTGACGGCGGTTGACGAACTCGCCGCGCCACACCTCGCCACGGGCCAGCGTGGCCCAGAGATCGCGATAGACCGAGCGCGGCGTACGCCCCGACTGGAGGATGCGCGGGTTGGCGCCGATCAGCGCCTCGCGGGCATAGCCGCTGTTGTGCACGAAAGCCTCGTTGACATACTCGATAGTGCCATCGGGGTCGGTGATGGCGATGCTCTCCGGGCTCTGTTCGATCGCCAGGGAGAGCTTGCGGATGTGTTCCTCGGCGGCCTTGCGCTCACTCAGGTCGATATCGACGCAATACATCTGCGGCTCGCCGTCCGGACCGCGCAACATCACGTGACTGGAGAAGACGTGCGCCGGCGAGCCGTCGGCGCGACGCAGAGTCATCTCCCCGGCCGGGGGAACCGGAGCACCGTGGACCCAGGAGTCGACGGCGCTGATCACGTAGTGGCGCAGCGCCTCGGGGATGATCAGGTCTTCGAGCTTGACGCCAAGCGCCTCGGCCGGGCGATAGCCGTAGAGCACCTCGCTGGCCGGGTTCCAGTAGATTACCCGGCGGTTGCGATCGTAGCCCTGCACCGAGATCGCCTCGACCTGCTCGAACAAGGCGTGGAACCGGGTCTCGGTATCCCAGGCCGCCTCGGCGGCACGACGACGTTCGGTGACATCGCGCGCGCTGCCGAGCAGCGCGAATCGCCGCCCCCGCTCATCGCACAAGAGCGCACAACTGATCTCGAACCAGCGCGACTCGCCACCCTCGGCCCCCTCGAGACGTTGGTCGCGGCGTGACTCGCCCCCCTCACCGAGCACCGCAGCGGTCTGCTCGCCGAGCGCGGTGGCAAACCCCGACGGGAACAGGTCGGCATCGGCACACCCGATCGCCTGCTCGGCGGTGATCCCGAAGTGCTGCTCGAAGGCAGGGTTGCAGTACAGGTAGCGGCCATCCAGGTCCTTGACCCAGGTGGGGTCGGGGAGCTGACGCACCAGGTTCTCGAAAAAGGCTTCGACGTCCGCGGACTTACGGGCCCCGCGCTCGCCAAGTCGAAAAAGCCATGCCATGGATACTCGTCGGAAATCGCTCGATCCGTTGTTGCAAGACTCGCGCACCCATCGCCAGTCACGACGGACTGTCGGGTGTCGCGCACGCCCGGGTCGTCAACGTGATGTTCGTCTCCGACGACTTGTTCCACACCGCACGCCCGCGATGTCGTCCACCCCAGTCAACGCGTGACGCGCCCTCGGTGACTGCGCACCCACCCCGGTCTCTCGGCAGGATACGCCCTGGCCAACCCTTAAAGTCAGACCCCTTTGTTAAATCTCGCCCCGAGGAGCAGGGTCGCTCACCTGTTTCTGGCGTCCGGCACCTTGCTTGTCAAGCCTGGAGAGGCGCCACTCGTCTGCCCGAACACACCCGACAGCAGACCGTGAAAAACCGGCCCTGGCGTCTACAGACGTATGTTTCGACAAGAAAAACACGAGGCGCTGAGAGCCTTGGATGAAGCATTCCAGAGCCATCGCGCGCGCGCGGGGCGGGCCGCCGCCAGCTGGAGCCATCGAGACGATGCTGATACCATCGACGACGAGCAGGCCCGAGGCACCCGCCCCGCGCCAGACCAGCACGGAGACCCTCAAGGTGACCCAAACCCTGGTTCGCTACTCCAAGGTCGTCGAAATCGTCGGTGACATCCTCAAGGTGAGGGTCCCGACTCGCGGCGGCAACACCCAGACCCGTGTCGCCTTCGACGACCTGGCGCTGGTCGAGGATCCCGGCGGCGGCTTCAGCTCGCTGGCGCGCGCCATCCGCATCGACCGCGACCTGGTCTCGCTGCAGGTCTTCGCCGGCACCAAGGGGCTGTCCACCGAGGCCTCGGTGCGCTTCCTCGGCCACCCGATGCAGGTCACCTATTCGGCCAATATCCTCGGGCGGGTGTTCCGCGGCGACGGCGAGCCCTTCGACACCGCCCCCGACCTCTCCCAGGATCCCAAGCTCGACATCGGTGGTCCGCCGGCCAACCCCGCGCGCCGCCTGCTCGCCTCGAAGATGATCCGCACCGACGTGCCGATGATCGACGTCTTCAACTCGCTGGTCGAGAGCCAGAAGATCCCCATCTTCTCGGTCGCCGGCGAGCCCTACAACCAGCTGCTCGCGCGCATCGGCATCCAGGCCGACGCCGACATCGTGGTGTTCGGCGGCCTCGGCCTGATCTTCGACGACTATCACTACTTCCTGCGCCGCTTCGAGGATGCCGGCGTGTTCGCCCGCACGGTGATGTTCGTCAACCTCGCCTCCGACCCCGTGGTCGAGCGGCTGCTGGTGCCGGACATGGCGCTGGCGGTGGCCGAGCGCTTCGCCGTCGAGGAAGGCAAGCGGGTGCTGGTGCTCCTCACCGACATGACCGCCTATGCCGACGCCATGAAGGAGGTCGGCATCGCGATGGAGTCTGTCCCCTCGAACCGAGGCTATATGGGCGACCTCTACTCCCAGCTCGCGCGCCGCTACGAGAAGGCCGCCGACTACAAGGACGGCGGCTCGCTGACCATCCTCTCGGTCACCACCATGCCCGGCGACGACGTCACCCATCCGGTCCCGGACAACACCGGCTACATCACCGAGGGGCAGTTCTATCTACACGATGGCGTCATCGACCCCTTCGGGTCGCTGTCGCGACTCAAGCAGCACGTCATCGGCAAGGTCACCCGCGAGGACCACGGCCAGATCATGAACACCATGATCCGTTTCTACTCCGGCGCTCGCGACGCCGAGCAGAAACAGGCGATGGCCTTCGAACTCTCCGAATTCGACCACCGCCTGCTCAGGTTCGGTCGGCTGTTCCGTGAGCGCTTCATGAACATCGAGGTCAGCCTGCCGCTCGAGGCCGCGCTCGATCTCTGCTGGCAGACCTTGGCCGAGTGCTTCGAGCCCGCAGACCTGTTGATGAAGCAGCAGCTCATCGACAAGTACTTCCCCCGTCTCGACGACCCACACGACGCGGTCGCCTGACCCCGGGAGCGCGGCCATGGCACGACTGAGCCTGAGCAAGTCATCGCTGGCCAAGCAGCAGCGCCAGCTCCAGACCTTCGAGCGCTATCTGCCCTCGCTCGACCTCAAGCGCCGCCAGCTGCTCGCTGAGCGCGCTCGCGCCCAGGAGGAACGCGCCGCGCTCGAGGACGAGATCGAGGTGCTGCGCGACTTGGTGCGCGAGCGACTGCCGATGCTCGCCAACCTGGAGATCCCGCTCGCCGAACTGGTCCGCGTCGAGCAGATCCGCATCGACGAGGAGAACCGCATGGGCACGCGCTTGCCCCGCCTCGTCGCGGTCCACTTCGCCCGCGCCGACTACGGTTGCCTGAGCCGCCCGCACTGGGTCGACCCACTGGTCGAGCGGCTCGAACAGATGCTCGAACTGCGCATCCGGCTGCGTTTGCAGCAACAGCGTGTGACCCTGCTCGAGACCGCGGTGCGCAAGGTCACCCAGCGCGTCAACCTGTTCGAGAAGGTGCTGATCCCACGCACCCGCGCCCACATCAAGCGCATCCGCGTCGCCCTCTCGGATGCCGAGCGCGCCGCCGTGGTGCGTTCCAAGATCGCCAAGGCCAAGCGTCAACGGGGAGGTCTGGCATGAGCATCATGACGATGCGCCGCGTCACCCTGGCCGGACTCGCCGCCGACAAGGACGCGGTGCTCGAGCAGCTCCAGCAGCTCGGCTGCATGCACCTGGTCGAACTCGGCGGCCATCCGCGCGAGCCCGAGCACACGCCCTCGCCCCACGCCCTGGAGGCGCGCAAGGCGCTGCGCCATCTGCGCGAGGTGCCGGACAAGCGCCGCCAGGTCCGCGAGCCGACCGACTTCGACCTCGCCGCGACCATCGCCCAGGTACTCGACAACCAGCAGCGGCTGCGCGACATCAGCGATCGCCGCGACGCCCTGCGCCAGCGTCTCGCCGAACTCGAACCTTGGGGGGAGTTCAGCCTCCCCGAGCCGGCGGCGCTCGCCGGACGCAAGCTGTGGTTCTACATCCTGCCGCTGCGTCAGCTCGACGCCCTCGAGCGACTCGAACTGCCCTGGCAGATCGTCCATCGCGACCACCGTCAGGCCTGGGTGGTGGTGATCGCCGAGCGCGAACCGCCGGCCGACGCCCTGCCGGTAGCCCGCACCCACACCGGCGCGCTCAGCCGCTCCGAGGTCGCGCGCCGGCTCGAACGCGCCGAGATCGAACTCGAAACGGTGATCGCCGAGCGTCACGCGCTCACCCGTTGGATCTATCTGCTCTCCTCGCATCTTGCCGAGGCCGAGGACCTGGCCGGGCTCAACTACGCCCGCGCCCAGACCTATGACGACGAGGCACTGTTCCTGGTCCAGGGCTGGGTCGCGCTCGAGGACTGCCCCGGCGTGCAGGCGCTGGCCGACCAACTCGGCCTCGCGCTGCTGCTCGAGGCCCCGGGCGATAGCGATCAGCCGCCGACCCGGCTCGACAATCCGGCCCCGGTGGCCGCCGGCCAGGACCTGGTCGGCTTCTACCAGATGCCGGCCTATCGCAGCTGGGACCCGTCACGGGTGCTGTTCTTCTCTTTCACCCTGTTCTTCGCGATGATCCTCTCCGACGCCGGCTACGCCTTGGTGCTCGGCGCCGGGTTGGCGCTCGGCTGGCGCCGACTCGGGCACAGCGAGACCGGGGGACGGCTGCGCCTGCTCGCGCTCGCGCTGTGCGGCGGGGCGCTGCTCTGGGGGATCCTGGTGGGGAGTTACTTCGGCGTCACGCCAGCGCCCGACGGACTGCTCGGCCAGCTCAGGGTCTTCGATCTCGACGACTTCGCCACCATGATGTGGCTGTCGGTGGCAATCGGCGTGCTCCACCTGGTGCTGGCCAACGTCGAGCGCGCGCTGAGCAGCGCTCCCGGAGCCGAGCGCCGCATCGCGCTCGCCTGGGTCGCCGCCCTGCTCGGCGGCTTCGCGCTGTGGAGCGGCACCGGCCCGAGCGGACCGGCCTGGCTCGCCACCCTCGGCCAGTGGCTGCTCGGCGGTGGTCTGATCGCACTCTTCGCGCTCGGCAGCGACCGTCAGATACGCGGCCCAACCTCGGCGCTGTTGCGTCTGCTCGACGGTCTGCGCCAGCTCGCGCGCGTCACCCAGGCCTTCGGCGACGTGCTCTCCTATCTGCGCCTGTTCGCGCTGGGGTTGGCCTCGGCCTCGCTCGCGCTAACCTTCAACGAGCTGGCGCGCGACGTCCAGCAGGGCCAGCCCGGACTCGGACTGCTGCTCTCGATCCTCATCCTCCTCGTCGGTCATGTCCTCAACCTCGCGCTCTGTCTGATGAGCGGCGTGGTGCACGGACTGCGTCTGAACTTCATCGAGTTCTACAACTGGGCGCTGGCCGGCGAGGGCTATCCCTTCAGGCCCTTCAAAAAGACGGAGCTGAGCGAATGAACGAACTGGTGATTGCACTGGGTTGGGCGGGGCTGTGCGGTGCCATGGCGCTCGGCGCCATCGGCAGCATCATCGGCTGCGCGATCGCCGGTCAGGCGGCGATCGGCGCCATGGTCGACACCGATTCCGGCTACGGCCGCTATATCGGCATCTCGGTGATGCCCTCCTCCCAGGTCATCTACGGCATCGTGATCATGTTCACCCTGCAGCGCGAGGTCACCGTCGACACCGCCCCGGCGCTGTTCGGCATCGGCATCCTCGCCGGGCTGGCGCTGCTGTTCTCGGCGGTACGTCAGGGCCAGGCCTGTGCCTCGGCGATCCACGCGAGCAAGACCAAGCCCGAGATCTTCGGTCTGTCGCTGGCCCCGGCGGCGATCGTCGAGGGCTTTGCGGTGTTCGCCTTCGTCTTCGCGCTGGTGCTCGCCGGCGGCATCCCGGCCTGAACCGGGGGGAGCTGAACAGATGACCACCACAGACAGCGGCATCCCCGAGGGGCTCGCCTCCTCCGGTATCGAGACCCTGATCACGCGACTGCGCGAGGAAGGGGTGAGCGCCGGGCGCGATCAGGCCGCCGAGATCGAGCGCGCCGCGCGCCGTCAGGCCGGCGAGATCGAGCGCGCCGCCAATGAGCGCGCCGCGGCCATCGTCGAGGAGGCACGGCGCGAGGCCGAGGCCCTACGCAAGGGCGGCGAGGAAGCGCTGCGCATCGCCATGCGCGACACCGTGCTGCGGCTCAAGTCCGAACTCTCCGATCGCTTCAGTGACGAGGTCAAGCGGCTGATCGCCGCCGAGTTAGAACAACAGAGCTTCCTCCAGCAGCTGATCCTCGAGGTCGGTCGCGCCGCACGCGAGGAGGCCGGGATCGATGCCGGCCAGGCGGTCGACATCCAGCTGCCCCAGGCGCTGGTCGGTCCCGAGGAGCTGCGCCGTAACCCGCTGGAGCTGCGCGAGGGCTCGCTGTCGCACTTCGTGCTCTCGATCGCCGGCAACGTGCTCGCCGAGGGTGTGACCTTCAGCGTCGGCGACGACGACAGCCAGGGCATCCGTCTCTCGCTGCGCGACCAGGACGTGCAGATCGACCTCACCGACGACAAGGTCGCCGCGCTGCTGCTCGCCCACCTCCAGCCTCGCTTCCGCGCCATCCTCGAGGGGATGGTGAAATAGCGGGGTGGCGCCATGACCGACTCACACCGTTATGCCATGCTGCTGAGCGCGCTACCGGCGCACGGGGCGCTGTTCACCGCGCGCCAGACACCGCTCTCGCGCATCCGTCTCGAACAGCGCCTGACCCAGCTCGACGCCGAGGATGCGCGCACCCTGCGCACCCTGCGTACCCTGCTCGAATGGGCCGAACAGGACCCGCACAGCAGTGACCAGGCCGTCCTCGAGCGCGCCCGGCGGCAGATCCCCACCCTGCCCGATCCCTTCGCCCGCGACCTCGCCGACTGGCGACTGGAGATGCGCACGCTGATCTGCGCGCTGCGCCGTCGCCACCGTGGCGAGCCGCCGCCGAGCGAGCGGCGCTGGGGGTACGGGCGCTGGACCGAACAGGTGCGCCGCCACTGGAACGAACCGGCGTTCCGGCTCGAACGCGCCTGTCCCTGGCTGCCGGAGGCCGCGCGCCGTCTCGACCAGAGCGATGCCATCGGCGTCGAGCGACTGCTGCTGAGGACGGTCTGGGAGCATCTCGAACGACGCCACGACGGCCATCACTTCGACTTCGCCGCGGTGATCATCTACGCGCTGCGCTGGGACCTGGTGGCGCGCTGGACCAGCTATCACCACGAACGCGCACTGGCGCGCTTCGATGACCTGGTCGAGACCGCACTCGACGGGGTCGAACCCATCCCCGAGGCGGCGGCCTGAGCGCACCGCGCCGATCGCCCGACCTTGCCGAAGAGGAACCCGCAATGGATGACGCGCTGACACCCCAGGTCCAGGCCGACTCGCCCGCCCGGGTGATCTCGGTCCAGGAGAGCCTGGCCACCATCGAGGCCGGCTGGCGCAACGGTACGCGCCTGCCGCTGAAGAAGAACGAGGTGGTGTTCATCCGCCCCGAGCGCAGCGACGGGGAGCGGCTCAAGTCCGAGGTGCTGCGGGTGCGCGGCGAGTTCGCCGACGTGCAGGTGTTCGAGGACACCCGCGGGGTGAGCGTCGGTGACCCGGTCGAGCAGTCCGGCGAGCTGCTCTCGGTCGAACTCGGCCCCGGGTTGCTCGGCGAGGTCTACGACGGGCTGCAGAACCCACTGGAGAAGATCGCCATCACCCACGGGGTTTTCCTGCCACGCGGGGTCGATCTCGACGCCCTCGATCGCAACCGTAAGTGGTCCTTCGTCCCACAAGTCCAGCACGGCGCGCGGCTGCGCGCCGGCGGGGTGCTTGGCACCGTCCAGGAGGGACGCTACACCCACAAGATCATGGTGCCCTTCGACCAGGTCGGCGAGGTCGAGGTGACCTGGATCCAAGAGGGTAGCATCACCGTCGATACCCCGGTGGCGCGCATCCGCGACCGGCGCGGACACGAGCGCTCGCTCGACCTCATCCAGCGCTGGCCGGTGCGCCGCGCGCTCACCGAGCACATGCTGCGCACGCGCACCACCGAGCGGCTCTACCCGAGCGAGCCGATGACCACCAGCATCCGTCTGATCGACACCTTCTTCCCCATCGCCCGCGGCGGCACCGGCTGCATCCCCGGTCCCTTCGGCGCCGGCAAGACGGTGCTCCAGCACCTGCTGGCCAAGCACGCCGCCGTCGACATCGTGATCGTGGTCGCCTGCGGCGAGCGCGCCGGCGAGGTGGTCGAGACCATCAGCGAGTTCCCCCAGCTCGCCGACCCCAAGACCGGCGGTTCGCTGATGGATCGCACCATCATCATCTGCAACACCTCGTCGATGCCGGTGGCCTCGCGCGAGGCCTCGATCTACACCGGCATCACCCTCGGCGAGTACTACCGCCAAATGGGCTATCAGGTGCTGCTGCTGGCCGACTCCACCTCGCGCTGGGCACAGGCGATGCGCGAGACCTCGGGGCGGCTCGAGGAGATCCCCGGCGAGGAGGCCTTCCCCGCCTACCTCGACTCGGCGATCCGCGGCGTCTACGAGCGCGCCGGGGTGGTGCGCACCGCCGATTCCAGCGTCGGCAGCCTGACCATGATCGGCACCGTCTCGCCGGCCGGTGGCAACTTCGAGGAGCCGGTCACCCAATCGACCCTGAGCACCGTGAAGTGCTTCCTCGGGCTGTCCTACGACCGTGCCTACAAGCGTTTCTATCCGGCGATCGACCCGCTGATCTCCTGGTCGCGCTATCTCGGCCAGCTCGCCCCCTGGTACGAGGAACACCTCGGCGCCGACTGGAACCGTCGGGTCGAGGCGATGCAGCAGCTCCTGGTCCGGGGCGAGGCGGTGCAGCAGATGATGCAGGTCACCGGTGAGGAGGGCGTGACCACCGAAGACTACGTCACCTACCAGCAGGCGCTGCTGCTCGACATGACCTTTCTCCAGCAGGACGCCTTCGACGCGGTCGACGCGGCGGTACCACTGACGCGCCAGCGTCAGATCTTCGAGCTGATCGATGCCCTGATCGGCCACGAGCGCGACTTCGCCGACAAGGACGCGGCGCGCGCCTTCTTCACCCGGCTCACCGCGCTACTGAAGAACCTCAACTACGCTGCCCAGGACTCGCACGACTTCACCCGTCTGCTCGAGGAGATCGCCGCGCTCGATGAGGACACTCCGGTCGCCCTGGCGGCGACCGGCTGAGTCCTTACGCCGGGTCGCGATCCTCGCCGACGCCGGGCAGGGTGAAATAGACCTCGACCCGGCGATTGGTCGCGCGCGAGGCGGCATCGATCTCCTCGACCAGCGGCTCGCTCGAGCCGACACCCTCGACCGTCATCCGCGCCGACTCGATCCCGAGCGCGACCAGCGCTGCGGCGACCGCCTCGGCGCGCGCTTGCGACAACACCAGGTTGCCCGACGCATCACCGCTGGCATCGGTGTGCCCACTCAGCAACACCTGCAATTCAGGGTGCGCCTGCAGATGCTCGGCGATCGCCGTCAGCGGCGCGATCGGCCCCTCGGGCAGTTCGGCGGCACCGGGGGCGAAACGCAGCGTCTCCTCGCCCAGACTCACCAGGGCGCCACGCGGGGTGAAACGCGCACCGAGTGCGGCATAGTCGCGCAGCAACCCGGCATGCGCCACCTCTTCATCGACGCGCTCGACGGTCTCGACGCGTTGACCGAGTGCCGCGCGCAGCCCCTCGATCCGGCGCTCCAACACCTCCGTCTCGACGGCCTCACGCTGCGCGCGCTCATGCAGCGCCTGTTCCAAACGCTCGATGCGCTGCTGCTGCGCCTGCCAGCGCATCTCCTGCTCGGCCAGCGCGGCGTGCAGCGGCGCCAGCGGATCGGGCGGTGTCACCTCGTCCGCGACCGCGGTGCCGGTCGACACCGTCAGGCCGCCGTCGACGACATAGACCAGGGCCAGCCCGGCGACGAACATCAGCGACAGAAAGGGAATGACGAGCCAGGCCTTGGTGGCGCTCGCCGGGGTCTGTTCAGACATGGCAGATGACTCCTGAGGACGACAACCGATGACGCAACACGCTCAATGCCCGGGCACACAGATCCCGCGCCGCAACACCGCCCGCAGGGTCGACCACAACAGGATCGCGATGATGCCGGTGAGCATGGTGAGCATCGCTACGCCGAAATAGCGATAGAACAGCGCCCCGGTCTGCTCGGCCATCACCATCGAGGCGATGCTGAAGGCGGCCAGCGGGAAGGAATACGCCCACCAGGAGAGGAAGAAGCGCAGCCGCAGGAAGCGCCCGGCCTGGCTGAACAGCAACAGGGTCAGGAACATCGCGGCGAAATAGAGTATCAGGGCGAAGGTGTCGAGGCTGTCGACCAGTCGGGTATAGGCGATGAAGCCGACCGCCGGGGGGGCGATCAGGATGAACAGGGTCGGGGTCAATCGGTCCTCGATCGGATTATGGAACAGCACCCGGTTGAAGATGATGGTCAGCAACACCAGCCAGAACAGCACACCGACGCTGAAGAAGAACCAGGAGATCGACTCGAACCCCAACGGCACCCCGGCGATCGGCACCAGCACATTACCCACCGCCGGGATGAACCAGGCGGGATTCATGTGTTGCACCTTGAAGTGCTCGTGGTGCATCCAGGCACTGACGATATAGAGGGTGAAGGTCAGATGCAGCGCCGCTCCCGCGAACCACAGCGTCTGGCTTACCACCTGCTGCAACGGCAGATAGGCGATGGCCAGCAACAGCAGACTGATCGAGATGGTGGGGAAGAAGTTGAGCTTGACCGGGTGGCGCAACTCGGCGAGCACCGCCTGCGGATGGCGCAGCAGCTTGGCGGCATAGAGCAGCGCCAGGGTGAGAAACAACAGGCTGCTGAAGCCGACCAACCAGGGGGTGATACCGAGATCCAGGCCGAGCAGGTGCTGCGCCTTCTCCCAGCCGATGGTCAACCCGCTCATCCCCATCACCATGGCGAAGAAGGGAATCGGGAAGAAGGCGAGACGCCCCTGCAGCACGTCCCCGCCGGCCTGGGCATCGATCTGCGCGCCGCTCACAGCGCCGACCCGAACAGCAACAGAGCGAGCGCCAGCGCAGTCGCGGTCGCCGGGACGAAGGGCCAGAGCTGAGCCGGCCACGCCGGCAGTGGGCTGGTGGTCATCGCGGTACTCCTATGGATTCCACACCGGGTCGCCGGACATCGGCCGGGCGACGGCTATCGAGGGACAGGATCAAGAGATCGTACAGTCTAGAGTCCGGGACAACGGACACGCATTGACAAATATCACACCTCAAAACTTGGTTATAGTGCCGCCAGCGACCAGCGACCAGCGACCAGCGACCAGCGACCAGCGACCAGCGACCAGCGACCAGCGACCAGCGACCAGCGACCAGCGACCAGCGGATTGAACCGCGACGGCACGAAGGGCGCAAAGGGGAATAAGCCGCCAGCGATCAGCCGCCAGTGGGTGCGGGCCGGTGCCGCCTGTGACCTCACGCCGACATCACCCATCATTCACTTTGCGCGCTTCGCGGCTTTGCGGTTCAATCCTGGCGGCTGGCGGCTGGCGGCTGGCGGCTGGCGGCTGGCGGCTGGCGGCTGGCGGCTGGCGGCCGTTAGAATGGATCGTTCGGTCGAGACGCGATCGGGCACGATCAACGCACAGGAGAGACGACCCATGGACCAGCTCCCGGCCCTGCTGCACCACTGGCCGTTACCGGCGATCGCCGCCGTGCTCACCGGCGTGCTGATCCTCGCCGTACCGCGGGTGCTCAACTATGCCGTCGCCGCCTACCTGCTGCTGGTCGGCATCCATGGCCTGCTGACGGCCTTCGCGGGCCAGCCGTTCGCGCCCCAGGCGGTGATCGCCCTGGTCGCCGGGGTGCTGATCCTGATCCGCCCCAACCTGCTGAGCTACGTGGTGGGGATCTATCTGATCCTGATCGGCCTGCTCGGCGCCGGGCTGCTGCGCCCCTGATGGCGAGCGGCGTCTCGCCCTGCAATCACCCCTAACCCCGGCGGCCCGTCGATAGGTCGCCGCTCATCACACGATCAGGGCCTCCCGGCCCGAGAAGGACCCATGCCATCCATCGCCGTACTCGCGCCGCCGCGCTGGCGCCTCCTCCCGATCCTGTTGCTCGGTGCGCTGCTCGCACTCGCCGGCTGCGCCCAGGACGACACCCCCGTGGAACTCCAGGGGCGCACCATGGGCACCCACTACAGCGTCAAGCTCTACGGGCTCCCCGACACGCTCTCGGTCGAGCAGCTGCAGGCGCAGATCGATGCCCGGCTGGAACAGGTCAACGACCTGATGTCGACCTATCGTCCCGACTCGGAGCTGTCGCGCTTCAACGCCAGCGACTCGGGCGACTGGTTCCCGGTCTCCCTGGAGCTGGCCGCGCTGGTCGCGCTCGCCGAGCGCATCAGCATCTTCAGCATCGGCGCCTTCGACGTCACCGTCGGCCCGGCGGTCAACCTCTGGGGCTTCGGTCCCGGCCAGCCTCCCGAACAGCTGCCGAGCGATGCGCAGCTCGCCGAGGTACGCGAGCGCATCGGCTTCCCGCGGCTCGAGTACCGGCTCGATCCCCCGGCGCTGCGCAAGGAGAAACCAGGCGTCTATGTCGATCTCTCCGGCATCGCCAAGGGCCATGGCGTCGATCAGGTCGCGGCAGTGCTCGAGTCGGCGGGCGTCACCGACTATCTCGCCGAGGTCGGCGGCGAGCTGCGCGCCAGCGGCACCAAGCCCGACGCCACCCCCTGGCGGATCGCCATTGAGCGCCCCGAATCCGGCGTGCGCGAGGTCCACCGTATCGTCACCCTGCACGATGCCGCCATGGCCACCTCGGGCGACTACCGCAACTTCTACGAGCGCGACGGCAAACTCTACAGCCATACCATCAACCCGATCACCGCGCGCCCGGTCACCCACACCCTGGCCTCGGTGAGCGTGATCGCCGCCGACTGTGCCCAGGCCGACGCCCTCGCCACCGCCCTGCTGGTGCTCGGCCCCGAGGCCGGCCTCGCACTGGCCGAGGCGCACGACATCGCCGCCTTCTTCGTCGTCCGCGAGGGCGACGGCTACAGCGACCGCGCCACCTCACGCTTCGCGGCGCTCACCGCCGAGTGATCGTCGGCGCCGGGCCGGCCCCGGCGCCATCGCCCAGGAGTTCCTCTCTCATGCACAACCAAGCCCCCGCGACCCCGCCACAGATCATGGGCATCCTCAACGTCACCCCGGACAGCTTCTCCGACGGCGGCGAGCACTTCGCGCCCGAGGCGGCCGTCGCCCACGGTCTCGCGCTCGCCCGCGCCGGGGCCGACATCATCGACGTCGGCGGCGAGTCGACCCGCCCCGGCTCACGCGCGGTGCCCGCCGCCGAGCAGTGCGAGCGCGTACTGCCGGTGATCGGCGCACTGCGCAAGCGGCTCCCGGCGGGCGTGGCGATCAGCATCGACACCACCAGCGCCGAGGTCGCGCGTGCGGCGCTCGCCGCCGGCGCCAGCTGGATCAACGACACCGCCGCCGGCGAGGACGATCCAGGACTGCTCGCACTGGCCGCCGAGACCGGCGCCACCCTGGTGCTGATGCATCGTCAGGGACGCCCCGAGACCATGCAGCAGGACCCGCGCTATGGTGATGTGACCACCGAGGTCGAGGACTATCTGCTCGAGCGTGCGCGCCTCGCGCGCGCCGCCGGCGTCGCCGCTGAGCGCATCCTGCTCGATCCCGGCATCGGCTTCGGCAAGACCCTCGCGCACAACCTTGCGCTGATCGCCGCGCTCGATCGCTTGCGCGCGCACGGCTTTGCGGTGCTGCTCGGCGCCAGCCGCAAGCGCTTCCTCGGCGCGATCTGCGATGAGCCGCACCCGGCAGCACTGGATGCAGCGACCGCCGCCACCACCACCGCGGGCGTGCTCGCCGGGATCGAGGTCTTCCGCGTACACGACGTCGCCGGCAACCGTCAGGCCGCCGACGTCGCCTGGGCGCTCAGAGGCGCCGGGATGCGTGCCACCGGCACACTGGTGACAGGCTGAGGGTCGGGCTAGTCGCCGGCGGCGCGACGGCGCGGCAGCACCCGCCGCTCGGGCGCCGTCTCCAGCGTCTGCAGCTCGCGCGCCTCGGCGGCCAGGCGGCGATTGTCGATCGCCCGCTGCTGGCGCGCCCGTACCCCGTAGCCGAGCGCCGCGCCACCGGCGGCGCTCAGGGTCACCAGCCCGAGGGTGACGAACTGGGTCAGCATCATGGTGATTCCGATTCCCACCGTACCGCCGACCACCGCGCCGGTCTTGAGGCTCGCCCCCCAGGAACTGCGTCGCGCCTTGGCCGCCAGCCGCTCCTGGGAGCGCCCCGCCTTGGCGCGCTGCTGCTCGGCCTTGACCCGAATCTTCTCGCGCTCCTTGGAGAAGCGCTCGCTCAGCCGCGAGGTGGCGCGGTGCCGATAGGCATCGGCGATGGTGTTGAACCACAGCGCGACGAGGACGCCGACGGCGCCGCCAAGCAGCGCGAACAACGGCCAGGTGGTCTGCCAGTCGGTGCTCAGCGCGGTGTAGACCAGGAGTGCGGTGACCCCCTGCAGCAGGAAGATACCGATCAGGAATCGGATCAGGCTGCCGAGGCTGTGTGGAATGATGCTCATCAGTCTCATCTGCTCAGGTTGTGAGCCACGCGCGGACGTGGCCCGACGAAGGATCCGTGTCCGCCCGGCGGGCGCTTACCCCACCACCGCCGCCGGCGCCACATCGCGGGCCGCTGCGCGGGGCGCCGAGGGCGCTCGTGGCTCGATCCACTCGAGCCAGTCGGCCGGCGCCTCATCGAGCAGCACGCGCAACCGCTCGCGCAGCCGCTCCAGCGCCGCCGCATCCTCGACCGGCCGATCGCAGGCATCGATGATGCCGTAGAGATACTCGGCGCCGACCCCGGAGAGGTCGATCAGCAACCGTGGTGCACCGGCCTCGAGCGGCAACAGCTGCGGATCGGTGCTGGTCATCAGGAAGGGGCCGGCGCCGCTCTCGAGCCGGGCCGCCGGGCCCGGTCGGCCATGGCGACGCAACGCACGACCGAGCCGGTAGCGCATCAGGTCGGAGAGTTCGGGGGCGAGTTGATCGACCAGCGCCATGTCGCCAGAATCGGCATAAACCGGCACCAGGAAGGCATGCGTCTCGCGCCGCGGCTCACTCACACCGCGGGCGCTCGCCACATAGGTCTCGATGATGCGGAACAACTCGCGATAGCGTTGCACGTCAGCGGTGTCGAGCGCACTGGTGCGCCCGAGCAGCACGAAGGTATAGAGCCCGTAACCGGACTCGGCGCGCTCGAACAGCAGGTTCATCGCCACCGCCGTCTGGGTCTCGCTGGTCGGCGCGCCCGAGGGGTAGTAACGCATGGCATAGACCAGCGACTCGCGTAGCGGCCCGTCGCTGGCGTCGAGCAGCCGGGCGCGTCGTTCGAGCCCCTCGGCGGCGGCCAGCTCGAGCGTCTCGCGCGCGCCCGAGCCGGTGAGCATCAGCGCGCGCTCGAGCACCGGGTCGAAGGCCGATTCGCCGCCCTGGGCGATCATCTCGGTGACGATCTCGCTGACCGGCGCACAACCGCCGCGCAACAGCGCCTCGGCGCCCTCCCCGGGCGCCACCCCGGAGAGATAGAGGTCGGTGACCAGGGTGCTCAATACCGCCCCGGTGCCACGCCCCCCCATGCCCGCGCAGCGCGTCTGCAACTCCTCGCGCAGACCGGACGGATCGGTGCTGTAGAGCACATGCGCCGACATCGACGGACGCGGCCCGCCATTGGCGCGCTCGGCGGCGAGCTGGGCGCCCGGGGTACGCCAGGGCGCCGCCCCCTGCACCGTGCCGCCGGAACCGGCGCAACCGCCGAGCGCCAGCAGCAGCACACCGAGCACCAGCAGTGGCGCCACGACGGCACCACGACGACGGACTGACTGCGGATCGGGATTCGGCGTCGACATCGAGGGCACCCCGCCCTGGCGGCACAAAGGCACCATGATAGCCGATCATGCCACGGGCTCCAGTACCAGCCGCCAGCCGCCAGCCGCCAGCCGCCAGCCGCCAGCCGCCAGCCGCCAGCCGCCAGTGAGTATGCGCCCCTGACGACGGCATTGCCTGCCATCACACGCGCTTGGTGCCAGCGCTTGGGGGCAAGCGGCCACTGGCGGCTGGAAGCTGATAGCTGGCAGCTGACTTGCGAGCGCTCCCGACGCGCGGCATCCTGTGGCCGATCGAGGCGCTGTCGTCGCCACCACATACGAGTCCACCGATGCAATCGACCACCAAGCCCTACGCCGAGTCCTGCGATCAGAATCGCGCCCCCATCCTCGCAGTGATCGCCCCGCTCTATGCCGGACGCCAGCGGCTGCTGGAGATCGGCAGCGGCACCGGGCAACACGGGGTCCATTTCGCCGCGGCGCTGCCCGAGCTGTGCTGGCAATGCAGCGACCGCGCCGAGGAGCTGCCGGGGATGCGTCAGTGGATCGGCGAGGCGGCGCTGCCCAACCTGCCCGAACCGATCGCGCTCGATGTGCTGCGCGGCCCCTGGCCGACACCCGGGTTCGACGCCGCCTTCAGCGCCAACACCGCGCACATCATGCCGGTCGAGGCGGTCGCGGCGATGTTCCGTGGACTCGGCGAGGTGCTCGCCCCCGGCGGGCTCTTCGCCCTCTACGGCCCCTTCCACGAGGATGGCCGACCGACCAGCGAGAGCAACGCCGCCTTCGACGCCTGGCTGCGCGCGCGCGATCCGGCGATGGGGGTGCGTGATCGCACCTGGCTGCTGGGGCTGGCCGAGGACAACGGCCTCGAGGCGCTGGCCGAGCATGCGATGCCGGCGAACAACCGCATCCTGGTGTGGCGGCGAGGCTGAACGAGGGCGAGGAACATGGCCAAGGAGAAACACCCGGTCACCCAGGCGGTCAGGGCGCTGCGCGCCGCCGGTATCGCCTTCACCCCGCACAGCTACGACTATGTCAGCGGCGGCGGCACGGCGCAGGTGGCCGCAGCACTCGGTGTCGACGAGCACCTGGTGGTCAAGACATTGATCATGGAGGATGCCGATGCACGGCCATTGGTCGTGCTGATGCACGGCGACCGCCAGGTCGCCACCCAGCACCTGGCGCGCGCCATCGGCAGCAAGCGGGTGCGCCCCTGCGCCCCCGAGATCGCCGAGCGGCACTCCGGCTACCGGGTCGGCGGCACCTCACCGTTCGGCACCCGTCACCCGATGCCGGTCTACTGCGAGCGCGGCATCCTCGAACTGCCGCAGATCTATATCAACGGCGGCAAGCGCGGCTTCATCATCGCGGTCGAGACCCGGGCCGCGCTCCAGCTGCTCCAGGCCCAGCCGCTCGACCTCGCGGTCGCGGGCTGAGCCCTCAGCGCCGAGCGAGCCGGCAGTGCGCGCGCAGCCCGCGCCGGCGCCACCCGCGCAGCAGCCCCCAGCCCGAGGTGCGATAGCGGGTCCCGGCACAGGGATCGAGCATGACCTCCGACCAGCGCTGCCGGCGCAACGCGCGCAGCGGCGCGGCGAGCGCGGCGTCACAGGCGACCAGGGCGTCGGACCAGGCGCCGAGATCGCGCCCGTGCAGCGCCCGCCAGGGGCTCTCGTCATAGACCAGGACGCCCCGCTCGCCGAGCGTCGGGTCCTGCAACCACTGGGCCGGGGTGCGATGCCCCGCCCCGGCCCAGTGCGCCAGCCCGTGGGTGAGCGGATGCTCGCCCACCACCAGAGCGGGACCGCACCCCGGCGCCGCCGGCAGCTGTCCCCCGCCCCAGGGCCAGAGCCCGTTGACCACCGGCTCGCCGCGCGCCTCGCGGGCACGGTTGACCGGATCGGCGAAGAACAGCATCTGCACCTCGTTGAGCAGCCGGCTCCAGGCCAGCGCATCGTCGCCGCTGATCGCATCCGGGCTGAGCGCCTCGCCCATCACCCGATAGAGCGGCGTGGTACGCAGCGCGGGCGGTCGCCTCAGGCGCAGATACCAGCGCTGCGGGGTCGGCGCGATCAGCTCCAGGCCGTCGTCGGCGAAGTGGTCGTTGAAACTCGCCACCAGGGCCGCGGCCTCCTCGGCGTCGAGGGCGAAGCGCTCGAGTTCGAAGAGCCGCAACCGCTCCATGTCGGGGCGCAGATAGACCGGGTCGGCATGCAGCCAGTAGGCCGCAGCGCCCTCCCCGGCGAGCAGCTCGGGGGCGTCGCCAAGCAGACACAGGGGCGCACTGGGCAGATCGCAGCCTGACTCGGCGACGATGCCGAAGGCGGCGAACAGCGCGGCGAAGGGATCGCTGGCAACTGCCTCGTCGACACGCGCGCGCGCCAACAGACGGTCGAGATTGGGCAGTGCCGGGAAGGGCTCGGGACGCAACGGCAGGGGGCCGAGCAGTCCCGGACAGATCAGTTCCAAGGCCGTCACGACACCGCCAACCCTCGCGCCAGATCGGCCTGGATGTCGGCCACCGACTCCAACCCCACGGCCACCCGCAGCAGCGATTCGGTGATGCCGGCATCGGCGCGCTCCGCGTCACTGAGCCGACCGTGGGTGGTGGTCGCCGGGTGGGTGATGGTGGTCTTGGCATCACCGAGGTTGGCGGTGATCGAGATCATCCGCGTCGAGTCGATCACCCGCCAGGCCTCGGCGCGGGCACCGCGCACTGCGAAGGAGACGATACCGCCGCCGCTGCGCTGCTGGGCGCCGATCAGATGGTGCTGGGGGTGCTGGGGTAGCCCCGGGTAATGGACCCGCGCCACCGCCGGATGGGCATCGAGCCAGTGGGCGAGCTGCTCGGCGGCGCGCGCATGCGCCTGCATCCGCAGCTCGAGCGTCTCGAGCCCCTTGAGGAAGACCCAGGCGTTGAACGGACTCATCGTCGGACCGGCGGTCCGCAGCACGCCGAAGACCGCCTCGCCGACCAGTTTGCGATCACCGACCACGGCACCACCGACGCAGCGCCCCTGACCATCGAGATACTTGGTCGCCGAGTGCACCACCACATCGGCCCCGAGTTCCAGCGGACGCTGCAGCGCCGGGGTGCAGAAGCAGTTGTCGACCACCAGCCGGCAACCGCCTCGATGCGCGATCTCGGCCAGCTCGCGCAGATCGGCCATCTCGGTGAGCGGGTTCGACGGCGTCTCGCAGAACAGCATCCGCGTCCTCGTCCCGATCGCCGCCTCCCAGGCGGCGGGATCGGTGAGCGGCACGAAGGTCGTCGCCACTCCGAAGCGAGCGAGATACTTGCTGAACAGTGAGCTGGTGCTGCCGAACACGCTGCGCGAGACCACCACGTGATCCCCGGCCTCGAGGGTGCCGAGACAGAGCGCGAGGATCGCCGCCATCCCGGAGGCGGCGGCGACGCAACACTCGCCTCCCTCGAGCGCGGCCAGCCGCTCCTCGAAGGTTCGTACCGTGGGGTTGGTGAAGCGCGAGTAGATATTGCCCTCGACCTCGCCGGCAAAGCGCGCGGCGGCCTCGGCTGCGCTGGAGAAGACAAAGCTCGAGGTGGTGAAGATGGGTTCCGCGTGCTCGCCTTCCTCGGTACGCCGCTGACCGGCGCGTACCGCACGCGTGGCAAAGCCCGGCGCCTCCGTGGCGCCGACCGGCTCGTCCGGGAGACCCGGATCAGACTGAGTTGTGCAGGTCAATGACACTCTCGCTGCGCGCTGAGCGCTGTTCCTTGGCGCCGTCGTTGCGATTGGCCTCGAGGGCACGCAGATACTCCGGGGTCACGTCCCCGGTCACGTAGTTACCGTCGAAGACCGAGGTATCGAAGCGCTCGACATGGCTCTTGCCCTTCTTCTGCACCGCGTCGATCAGGTCTTCGAGGTCCTGGAAGATCAGGCCGTCGGCACCGAGTTCGGCACAGATCTCCGCCTCGCTGCGCCCGGAGGCGATCAGCTCGCTGGCCGCCGGCATGTCGATGCCGTAGACGTTGGGGTAGCGCACCGGCGGCGCGGCCGAGGCGAGATAGACCCGGTTGGCGCCGGCATCGCGCGCCATCTGGATGATCTGCTGCGAGGTGGTGCCGCGCACGATCGAGTCGTCGACCAGCAGCACGTTCTTGCGGCGGAACTCCAGATCGATGGCGTTGAGCTTCTGGCGCACCGATTTCTTGCGCACCTTCTGCCCCGGCATGATGAAGGTCCGGGCGATATAGCGGTTCTTGATGAAGCCCTCGGCATAGGGCACGCCGAGATGGTTGGCCAGCTGCAGCGCCGCGGTGCGACTGGTGTCGGGCACCGGGATCACCACATCGATGTCATGATCGCCCCATTCGCGCTTGATCTTGGTCGCGAGCTTCTTGCCCATCCGCGAGCGCGCCTTGTGCACCGAGATGTTGTCGATGATGGAATCGGGGCGGGCGAAGTAGACGAACTCGAACAGACAGGGCGAGAGCACCGGCTCGGCGGCACACTGGTGGGTGTGGAGCCTGCCGTCGAGGGTGATCAGCACCGCCTCGCCGGGAGCGACATCACCGATCAGCTTGAAGCCGCTGGTATCGAGCGCGACGCTCTCCGAGGCGATCATGTACTCGTGGCCATCGGCGGTCTCGCGATAGCCGTAGACCAGCGGACGGATGCCGTGCGGATCGCGGAAGCCGAGCACGCCGAAGCCCGGGATCATCGCCACCGCCGCATAGCCGCCGCGACAGCGCCGATGCACCCCGGCCACGGCCTGGAAGACGTCCTCTTCCTCGATGTTCAGCTTGCCCTGGCTTTGCAGCTCATGGGCGAAGATGTTGAGCAACACCTCGGAGTCGGAGTCGGTGTTGAGGTGGCGCAGATCGTCGACGAACAGGTCGCGCTTGAGCGCATCGGCGTTGGTCAGATTGCCGTTGTGCGCGAGCACGATGCCGTAGGGCGAGTTGACGTAGAAGGGCTGGGCCTCGGCGGAGCTGGAGGCCCCGGCGGTGGGATAGCGCACGTGCCCCACCCCCATGTCACCCCGCAACTGGATCATGTGCGAGGTACGGAACACGTCACGAGCCAGTCCGTTGTCCTTGCGCAGGTGCAAGCGCCCACCCTCGCAGGTGACGATACCGGCGGCGTCCTGGCCGCGGTGCTGCAAAACTAGGAGCGCGTCGTAAAGCGACTGATTGACAGGGCCCTTACCGACGATGCCGACGATCCCGCACATGAGGTCCTCGCGCGTCTGCCGCCACGGAGGATGACGACAACCGAAATTGGATGGAATGGAAACGATCGAAATTACCCGATACGCCCTGCCCCCGCAACCCACAACGCCCAAGATCGGGGCCGGAGGGCGCATTCCAAGCCCGCCAGCGGCCCCGCCCTCACCCGAAGCGGGCGCCGAGCGAGGCCGGCAGGCGCTCGAGGATGCGCTGGGCGATGCCCTCGAGGCCGCCGATCAGGGCCGAGTCCTGCCACCAGGCGGATTCGGGCAATGGGGTAAGGGCAGTGAGGAATACCGCGAACGCCACGATCAGCACTCCGCGCAGCACGCCGAACGCCAGCCCCAACAGACGGTCCGGCAGCGCCAGACCGACCCTCTCGGTGAGGCGCCCGAGGATGGCACCGAGCACCGCGCCGGGCAGCAGCACCACGACCAGCAAGAGTGCGAAGGCCAGCGCCAGGGCGAGGGCCGGCGGCGCGACCCAGTCGGCGAGCACGGCGGCGAGTGCGCGGTGCTGCCCCCAGGCGAACAACAGGGCGATGACCCAGGCGCCGAGCGAGAACGACTCACGGATCAGGCCCCGGGCGAGACCGATCAGGGCCGAGAACAGGATCAGGCCGAGCAGCGCCAGGTCGACCCCGGTCATTGCCGACGCGGCCTCAGGGGTAGCGCTGGATCAGGGTCTCGAGCCCCTGGCGATCGCGCAGCATGGTCGCGGCGCGCTCGGCATCGGCACGATCGATCTCGGGACCGACGCGGACCCGGTAGTAGCGTTTACCGTTGACCTCGGCCTGCTCGACGAAGGCCGAGTAACCGGCGGCGCGCAACCGCGCCTCGAGTTCGGCGGCACCGGCAGCGGTCCCGAGACTGGCGACTTGCACCACCCAAGAGGGCAACTGCGTGGCCGGCGCCTGCTGACGCGGCTCCGGCCGCGCCTGGAGGCTCGGCGCAGGCTCGGACTGCGGGCGAGGCTGGCGCATCGGCTCCGGGACAGGCTCCCGCGGCGCCTGGAAGGCGGCCTGGGGCTGGACCTGGGGCAACGGTCTCGGTGCGATGACCTCGTCCACGCCCTCGTCGGGGGCCAGATAGGATTCGGAGCGGAAGCGATCGGCAAAGGGCGGCTGCTCGGGGATCGCGGTCGGGATCGGCTCGGGCGGGGTCAGCGGTGGTTGCTCGAAGAGCATGGGCACGAAGATCACCACCAGCGCGACGATCACCACCGCCCCTGTCAATCGTCTCTTGGCACCTTCACGCATGACACTTCACCCACGATAGCGAACGCAGCCGTCCGGCTGCGTGATGACTCGAATGGCACTCCCGGCCGAGGCGCGGGCCGGGGCGCCCGCCCTGGCGAGAGTATATCAGCCGTGCCCGAGCACCCGCAGCGCCGCCCCGACGGTGGTGAAGGACCCACACACCAGCACGCAGTCCTCGCCCTCGCTGGCGGCATCGGCGCGCGCCAGCGCCTCCGCCGGGTCGACGCAGAGGGTACAGAACTCGGCGGCGAGCCCGGCCGCACCCAGACGCGCGTGCAGTGTCTCGCGCGCCATGGCGCGGGCATCGTCGGTCTCGGTCAGGTACCAGTGCGTGACCTGATCGGCGAGCGCCGCGAACAGCGCCTCCGGCTCCTTGTCGGCGAGCATCGCCAGCACCACCCGCACCGCTAGACCACGACTGGCGAAGGCACGCAGATTGGTCGCCAGCGCGGCGGCAGCCTGGGCGTTGTGGGCGACATCGAGGATATGACTCGGGGTCCCCGGCAACACCTGGAAGCGCCCCGGCAGGCGGGCGCGCCCGAGCCCCTGACGCAGGGCGTTGCGCGGGATCGGCAGGCGCTCGCGCAGGGCATCGAGTGCGGTGATCGCCGCAGCGGCGTTGTCGCGCTGGAAATCGCCGCGCATCGCCGGCAACGGCAGCGCATGACGGCGACCATCGGGACCCTGCCACTCCCAGCCGGCCTCGGCGCCGTGACGGTCGAACTCCACGCCCTGCTGCAGTGGGCGCGCGCCGCAGCCGAGCGCGGCCTCGCGCAGGGCCGCCGGCGCGTCGCGCTGACCGATCACCGCGGCGCGAGCGGGACGGAAGATCCCCGCCTTCTCGCGGGCGATGTCATCGAGGCTCTCACCCAGCCAATCGGTATGGTCGAGTCCGATCGAGGTCACCACGGCAACATCGGCATCGATCAGGTTGACCGCATCGAGCCGTCCGCCGAGCCCGACCTCGAGCACCACCAGATCGAGCCCGGCGCGCGCGAAGAGATCGAGCGCGGCCAGGGTGGCGAACTCGAAATAGGTCAGCGAGATCTCGCCCCGGGCCTGGTCGATACGGTCGAAGGCACCGATCAATGCGGCGTCGTCGACCGGCTCGCCGTCGATGCGGATACGCTCGTTGTAGTGCACCAGATGCGGCGAACCGTAGGTGCCGCAGCGATAGCCGGCAGCCAGCGCGGTGGCCTCGAGCATGGCCACGCAGGAGCCCTTGCCGTTAGTGCCGGCGACGGAGATCACCGGGCAGGCGAAGGAACCATGTTCGAGACGCCGCCACACCGCGCGGACCCGATCGAGTCCCAGCTCCATCGTCCGCGGGTGCAGCGCGGCCTGCCAGTCGAGCCAGGCATCCAGAGTGTCGAAGCGCATCGTCAGACCGGCACCACGGTACGGCAGTAGCGCGGCCGATGGCCGAGGATCGCCAACAGGTCGGCGACCCGCTCGCGCAGGTCGCGACGATCGAGGATCATGTCGATCGCCCCCTTCTCGAGCAGGAACTCGCTGCGCTGGAAGCCCTCGGGGAGCTTCTCGTGCACGGTCTGCTCGATCACCCGCGGCCCGGCAAAGCCGATCAGCGCGCCGGGCTCGGCGATGTTGATGTCGCCGAGCATCGCCAGACTGGCCGAGACGCCGCCCATGGTCGGGTCGGTGAGCACCGAGACGAAGGGCAGTCCACGCTCGCGCATGCGCCCGAGCGCCGCGCTGGTCTTGGCCATCTGCATCAGCGAGAACAGGCTCTCCTGCATCCGCGCGCCACCACTGGCGGAGAAGCAGACATAGGGCGAGGACTGCTCGATCGCCGCCTCCACGCCGCGCACGAAGCGCTCGCCGACCACCGACCCCATAGAACCGCCCATGAACTTGAACTCGAAGGCGCTGGCCACGATCGGCTCGCCCTTGAGTTCACCGCGCATGGTGATCAACGCCTCCCTCTCGCCGCTTAGCTTCTGCGCCTGAGCGATGCGATCCTTGTACTTCTTCAGGTCCTTGAACTTAAGCGGATCGAGCGACTCGAGTTCGGCGCCGATCTCCTCGCGCGAGTCGGGGTCGAGAAAGGCCTCGAGACGCTTGCGCGCGGTGAGACGGTTGTGATGGTTGCACTTGGGGCAGACCTCGAGATTACGCTCGAGCTCGGCGCGATAGAGGATCGCCTGACAGCCCGGACACTTGGCCCAGACGCCCTCGGGCACGGCGCGCTTGTTGCTCGCCTCGGTGCGGATGCGGCTGGTGACCAGTTTCTCGAACCAGCTTTTGCTCTTGTCGACTGCCTGCTTCACGATGTTACCTGCTCGGGTCGGTTGGCGGCCGCGTCGGCAGCGTCGATGGCGCCACGCAGCTCGGCGATGAAGTCCCCAATGGTCGGCGGGATCGCCTCGGGCGTCTCGGCCAGCGCCTCGATCCGCTTGACGATGGCGCTGCCGACGATCACCGCGTCGGCAACAGCGGCCACCCGCGCAGCGGTCTCGCCGTCCTTGATGCCAAAGCCGACACCGACCGGCAGCGGGATGCGCGCGCGGATGGTCTCGACCTTGGCGGCCACCTCGTCGGCGTCGAGATTGGCCGCCCCGGTCACGCCCTTGACCGAGACGTAGTAGACGAAGCCCGAGGCGACCTCGCCGATGCGCGAGATCCGCCGCTCGGTCGAGGTCGGCGCCAGCAGATAGACCAGATCGACCGACTCGGTCCGCAGCGCCTGGACCAGCTCGTGCCCCTCCTCCGGGGGCACGTCGACGATCAGCACACCGTCGAGCCCGGCCGCGGCGGCGGCGCGGGCGAAGCGCCCATAGCCCATCACCTCGATCGGATTGAGATAGCCCATGGCTACCACCGGGGTATCGGCATCACGCTCGCGGAACTGGCGCACCATCTCCAGCACGTCGGCGAGCGAGACACCGCGCGCGAGGGCGCGCTCGGTGGCGCGTTGGATCACCGGGCCGTCGGCGATGGGGTCGGAGAACGGCACCCCCAGCTCGATCAGGTCGGCGCCGGCAGCGACCATCGCGTGCATCAGCTCGACGGTGGTCTCGGGACGTGGGTCGCCGGCGGTGATGAAGGGGATCAGCGCAGTGCGATGCGTCGCGCGCAGCTGTTCAAAACGTGTCGAGATCCGGCTCATAGCGTCAACCCATCGAGTTTGGCGACCGTGTGCATGTCCTTGTCCCCGCGACCGGAGAGATTCACCAGGATGCTCTGATCGGGGCGCATCCCGGGGGCGATTTTCTGCACATAGGCCAGCGCATGGCTGGACTCGAGCGCGGGAATGATGCCCTCGGTGCGGGTGAGGTGATGGAAAGCGGCGATCACCTCGGCATCGGTGACCGCGTCATAGCTGACCCGACCGCAGTCCTTGAGCCAGGCGTGCTCGGGACCGACACCGGGATAGTCGAGCCCGGCCGAGATCGAGTGGGTCTCAATGATCTGACCGTCGGCGTCCTCCATCAGATAGGTGCGGTTGCCGTGCAGCACCCCGGGGGTACCGGCGCACAACGGCGCGGCGTGACGGCCGCTGGCGATGCCCTCGCCGCCGGCCTCGACCCCGTAGATCGCCACCGAGGTGTCGCCGAGGAAGGGGTGGAACAGGCCGATGGCGTTGGAGCCGCCGCCGACACAGGCGACCAGGGCATCGGGCAGGCGCCCGGTGCGCTCGAGCATCTGCGCCCGCGCCTCGCGGCCGATCACCGTCTGGAAATCGCGCACCATCGCCGGATAGGGGTGTGGCCCGGCGACCGTACCGATGATGTAGAAGGTGTTGTCGATGTTGGTGACCCAGTCGCGCATCGCCTCGTTCATCGCGTCCTTGAGGGTGCGCGAGCCGGACTTGACCGGCACCACCTCGGCGCCGAGCAGACGCATGCGATAGACGTTGGCCTCCTGGCGGGCGACGTCGACCTCGCCCATGTAGACCACGCACTCGAGCCCGAGCCGCGCGGCGACCGTGGCGGTGGCCACGCCGTGCTGACCGGCACCGGTCTCGGCGATAATCCGGGTCTTGCCCATGCGCCGCGCCAGCAGCGCCTGGCCGATGGTGTTGTTGACCTTGTGCGCACCGGTGTGATTGAGGTCCTCGCGCTTGAGATAGATCTGCGCGCCGCCGAGTTCGCGGCTCCAGCGCTTGGCGTGATAGAGCGCCGAGGGACGACCGACGTAGTCGCGCAGGTCGGCGTCGAGTTCGGCGAGGAACTCGGGATCCTCGCGAAACCGCTCATAGGCCTCGCGCAACTCATCGAGCGCATAGACCAGCGTCTCGGGCACGAAGGTACCGCCATAGGGTCCGAAGTGACCATCGGCGTCGGGCAGGTCGTAGTGCCCCTGGCTGGCGGCCCGCTGGCTCAGCGGACGCGTGCTATCGGCATCTGTCGCCATCTCTTACCCCTGTCATGAAGGCGGAAATCTTTGCGTGATCCTTGACCCCTTTCGACGCCTCGACGCCACCACTGACATCGACGCCGAAGGGCCGCACCGCGGCGATCGCCGCGGCGACGTTGTCCGGCGCGAGACCACCGGCGAGCACGATCTCGCCGCGCAGCGCCTGCGGGATCCGCGCCCAGTCGAAACGCTCACCGGTGCCCCCGGCGACCCCGGCGCGATAGGTATCGAGCAGCAGCCCGGCGGCGCCGGCATAGCGCGCGCGCACCGCCTCGAGCAGGATGCCCGGGCGCATCCGTACCGCCTTGATCCAGCGCCGCGCGAAGGCCGCGCAATACTCGGGCGGCTCCTCGCCGTGGAACTGCAGCAGCTCCAGCGGCACCTGGCGCAGGGTCTCGCGCACTCGCTCGGGGTCGGCGTCGACGAACAGGCCCACGGCGGTGACGAAGGGCGGTAACCGCTCGCACAGCGCCCGTGCCTGCGCGATGGAGACGGCGCGCGGGCTGTCGGGATGGAACACCAATCCGACGGCATCGGCGCCGGCAACGCTCACCGCGTCGATATCCGCGGCACAGGTCAGCCCACAGATCTTAACCCGGGTTCTGATCATGGCGTAAACCTCCCAGAGCCTCAGTCCGCCGCCAGTCGCTGCAACGGCGTACGATACGCCGCCTGCGGCAGGGCGACGTGCTCGGGATAGTCGGCGCGCACGAAGAACAGCCCCTGGGGCGGCGCGGTAACGCCACCGAGGGTACGATCACGCACCGCCAGAAGCTCACGAGTCCAGCCGACCTCGGCCTCGCCGCGGCCGATCGCCACCAGCACCCCGGCGATGTTACGCACCATGTGATGGAGGAAGCCGTTGGCGCCGATACGCAGGATCACCAGATCGTCCTCGGCGTCGACCTCGAGATAGTGCACCCGGCGCACCGGACTCTTGGCCTGGCAGGCCACGGCGCGGAAGCTGGAGAAGTCGTGCTCGCCGACCAGCGCGCGCGCAGCCTCGCGCATCCGCGCCAGATCGAGCGCATCGTGGACCCACACGGCGCGATTGCGCGCGAGCGGCGAGCGGGTGCGGCGCACCTGCAGCTGATAGCGATAATGGCGCGCCACTGCGCTGAAACGCGCGTGGAAGTCGCCTTCGACCCGGTGCGCCCAGCGCACCGCCACGTCGGGCGGCAGGTTGACGTTGGTGCCGAGCACCCAGGAGCGCTCGCTGCGCGAGGCGGTGGTGTCGAAGTGCACCACCTGCTCGAAGGCATGGACGCCGGTGTCGGTGCGCCCGGCGCACTGTACACCGAGCGGATGATCGGCCACCCGCGAGATCGCCGCCTCCAGGCATTGTTGCACGGTACGCACCCCGACCTGGGTCTGCCAGCCGTGAAAATCAGAGCCGTCGTACTCGACGCCCATCACGATTCGTCCAGGCGTCACGCCGGTCTCTCTCCTGTGAATAACTGCAGGGACACGGACGTGTCCCACCCCCGCGACGCGGGGGCTGTCGATCGTTTCATGCGCGACCCGTCACCCCAGCTTGTCGAGGAGTTGACGGGCCTCCTGGCGCTGGTCCTCGCGACCGTCGGCGAGCACCTCTTCGAGGATCCCGCGCGCGGCCTCCTTATCGTCCATATCGAGATAGGCGCGGGCGAGATCGAGCTTGGTGGCGTTCTCGTCCCACAGCCCGGAGTCCATCTCCCACTGCGAGAGCAGGAACTCGCTCGGATCGGTGTCGGCCACCGGCTTGACCTCACCGCCACCCGCGGGACGGGCAGAGGGCTCGGGGGCGAGCGGCTGGGGCGTGCTCTGCGGCGCCAGGTCGGTATCGGAGAAACCGTCGAGATCCTCCAGGGTCAGCATCAGTTCGGAGTCATCGTCGACGGCGGGCTTCGACGCCCCGTCGGAATCGCTCGGCGCCTCCGGGGCGGACGGGCGCGGGACCGCCGCCCGCTCATCACCGAGACCGCCGTCACCGGTGGCGCGTGCCGCCTCGACCGGCGCCGACTCCTCGAGATCGGTGTCGTCGAACAGCAGCGGCAGATCGAAGTCATCGGCATCGACCTCGGTCTCGGGCTTGGGCTTGGGGGCCTCGCCGGATGACGCCGGCGCCGGGTCGGCGACATCCTCGAGATGCAGCGAGATCGACTCCTGCGACTCCGACGGCAGATCGAGCCCCACCGCCCCCGCGTCCCCAGCCGGCGACGGCGAGGCGTCTTCGCCACCAGCGACGAGGGCCGAATGCATCTCGAGCAGACGTTGCCACCCCGCCGGATCGACACGCTCGCCATCGGCTGCGCGCCCGTCCTCGACCAGCGCCTCCAGGGCCGCGACATCGCGCGTAGCAAAGTACGCCTCGGCGAGCTTGAGTCGCAGGTCCATGCGTCCTGGCGCGGCATCGAGCGCGCCGTGCAGCAGCCGCACCGCCTCGTCATAGCGACCATAGGCGATGAAGATGTCGGCCTCGGAGAGCGGGTCGGCCTCGTCCAGGGTCGAGTCGAACTGGGTGAGCGAGGAAAAAGGCGAACCCGAGGCATCCTCATCGACCAGGGCCGACGGCTCTGCCGCCTCGTTGATCTGGGTGTCGTGCTCGGTGGTGCGACGCGCCGGCACGTCGAGCGGCTCGAACTCGGACTCGATATCCAGGGTGGAGACCAGCTCGGTGTCCTCGCGCTGACGTCTACGCGAGGACCACCAGGAAAAGCCAATCAGCCCGAGCGCGGCGAGCGCGGCGAATCCGGCCAGCGGCAACAGCAGCGCATGCCAGAGCGAATCGGACGCCTCGGGCACCGGCTCGGGGACTGACGGTGGCGACTGCGGCGCCGGCGGCTCGCTCGGCGCCGGCTCATCGACAGCGGACGCCTCCCGCTCGCTCACCACCGGTGCGGGCGCCTCGCTCGCATCGGGCTCGACCACGGGTTCGGACGCAGCTGCGACCGAGGGGACCACCGGTTCGACGGCGGCCGTCGACTCGACATCGTCCACCACCGTGGTAGCCGCCTGCAGCCGCGCCACCTCGGCATTGCGGACGCGCAGCAGTTCCTTGATTTCGACGAGCTGGGACTCGAGTTCGCGGATGTGCGCACGCAGCTCCAGCGTCTCCTGACGGGTACTCTCGTGCGCCTGCATCACCGTCATCAGCTCTTGCTCGAGCGCCACCACCTCGGCCGAGCGCGCCGGCGACGAGGTGCCGGGCTGCGTCTCGTCGTCACGTCCGGGCATCTCACCGACCTCGCCGGCGATCCTCAGCCGCGCCGGCTCGGGCGGTGACGGCGCCAGGGGCGCGCGGTTGACCGACTCACCCCGCATCGCCGCCTGGAACTCGGTCTGCGCCGTCGCCGGGTCGAGCGCGAACAGCTCCTCGGCCGAGGGGATGGTCAGGGTCTCACCGGCGACCAGACGATTGATGTCACCACGGATGAAGGCGTCCTGGTTGGCGCGATAGAGCGCCATCGCGGTCTGCGCCAAGCTCGCCCCCTGGGACCTGGACTCGAGCGCGAACTGCCACAGTCCCACTCCTTCGGGGACCGGGCCGACCTGGACGGGGAAGACCGAGGAGTCGACGCCCTCGGGCAGCTCGATGGCGGCTGGAGCTGATCGTGAGCGCGGCGCGGCCTGCTCGACGGTCGTGGACGACGGCGCCGGGGCGCGTACGGGCCGCTCGGAGACCCGCGGCGCGGTCACTGCAGGGGCGCGCGCCGGGGTGCTCACCGGCGGGTCGAGGAGCACGGTGTAGCCGCGCACCAGCTGCCCCTCGGGCCAGGTGGCCGCGACCAAGAAGTCGAGATAGGGCTCGCGGACCGGCTCCCGGCTGGTGACTCGGACGACCGGCAAGCCACCCTCGGTGACCGCGGGCTCGAACTCGAGCTGGGTGAGATAGTGATAGCGCTCGAGTCCGGCCCGGTTGAAGGCCTCGGCGGGCGCCAGCTCGATGCGTACCGTGTCCAGGGTATCCGGATCGACGTCGATGAGCACGATATCGCCCCGGAAGGGCTGGTTCAACGCCGAGTACGTCTGCAGGCCTCCCAGCCCGAGCGCACTCGCATCGGCCACGACCAGGGTCAGCGCCAGGGCCGACGCCAGAGTGAGATTGCGAGACATCGTCCTCCCTCATGCACCTTGTGCGACGATCCGTCGACCGGCTCCCGACGGGCCGGGCGAAATGACTCCCGACTATATCCGATCGACCGACGCGCACCAAGCCACCATCGGTCTTCAGGCGCCTCGCGCGAGCAGGATCGCCAGCATCCGCCGCAGCGGCTCGGCCGCGCCCCACAGCAGCTGGTCGCCGACGGTGAAGGCGGAAAGATAGCGCGAACCGAGGTTCATCTTGCGCAGCCGCCCCACCGGCACCTCGAGCGTCCCGGTGACCGCCGCCGGCGAGAGTTCGCGCATGGTGCGCTCGCGCTCGTTGGGGATCACCCGCGCCCAGGGGTTGGCCTCGGCGATCAGGCGCTCGATCTCGTCGAGTTCGAGATCACGCGCGAGCTTGATGGTCAGCGCCTGACTGTGACAGCGCATCGCGCCGATACGCACGCAGATCCCGTCGATCGGTAGCGGCGCGGCGGGGTCGATGCCGAGGATCTTGTTGGTCTCGGCCTGGCCCTTCCACTCCTCACGGCTCTGGCCGTTGTCGAGCTGGGTGTCGATCCAGGGGATCAGACTGCCGGCGAGCGGTACCCCGAAACTCTCGGTCGGAAAGGCCGAGTCCCGCATCGCCGCGGTCACGCCGCGGTCGATCTCGAGGATCGCCGAGCCGGGATCGGCCAGCTGCGTCGCGACCGACTCGTGCAGCGCGTCCATCTGTGCCAGCAGCTCGCGCATGTTACGCGCACCGGCGCCCGAGGCGGCCTGATAGGTCATGGCGCTGACCCACTCCACCGCACCGGCGCGGAACAACCCGCCGATGGCCATCAGCATCAGACTGACGGTGCAGTTGCCACCGACGAAATCGCGCCGACCGGCGGCGAGCGCTGCGTCGATGACCTCGCGGTTGACCGGATCGAGGACGATGGTCGACTCCGGCGCCATGCGCAGCGCCGAGGCGGCGTCGATCCAGTAGCCGTCCCAGCCGCGCGCACGCAGCTGCGGGTGGACGCGCTTGGTGTAGTCGCCGCCCTGACAGCTGAGGATGACGTCCATCTCCGCCAGCGCGTCGAGCGAATCGGCGTCGCGCAGCGGTTGGGCGCCCCGCCCCACATCGGGACCGGGCTGCCCGGCCTGCGAGGTGGAGAAGAACACCGGCTCGGTGATGTGCGCGAAGTCCCCTTCGGCACGCATCCGCTCCATCAACACGGAGCCCACCATGCCTCGCCAGCCGACGAAACCAACCCGTTGCATTGTTCTCACCCCACAGTCATCTGATCTGGATTCGCCCGCCGGGGCGGGGCGTCGGCATACCGACGCGTGCCGTCCCGACCGGCGTTCGGCGCGATCGGCTCAGGCGCGCAGCGCCGCGACCACCGCATCGCCCATCTCGGCGGTGCCGACCTGGCGCATGCCCTCGGACATGATGTCGCCGGTGCGCAGACCCTGGTCGAGCACCTTGGAGACCGCCGCTTCGATGCGATCGGCCGCCTCGCCCGCGTCGAGCGAGTAGCGCAGCATCATCGCCACCGAGAGGATGGTGGCCAGCGGGTTGGCGATGCCGCGACCGGCGATATCGGGGGCCGAGCCGTGGATCGGCTCGTACATGCCCTGGCCCTCGGCGTTGAGCGAGGCCGAGGGCAGCATGCCGATCGAGCCGGTGAGCATGGCCGCGCAGTCGGAGAGGATGTCGCCGAACATGTTGGTGGTGACCATCACGTCGAACTGCTTGGGCGCGCGCACCAGCTGCATCGAGGCGTTGTCGACATACATGTGCGAGAGTTCGATCTCGGGGTAGTCGGCGGCGGTCTCGATCGCCACCTCACGCCACATCTCGGTGACCTCGAGCACGTTGGCCTTGTCGACCGAGCACACCCGCTTGCCGCGCTTCATGGCGATGTCGTAGGCGACGCGGCAGATGCGCTTGACCTCCGACTCCTTGTAGCAGAGGGTGTTGTAGCCGTAGCGCTCGCCCGACTCCAGGGTCTCGACGCCGCGCGGCTCACCGAAGTAGATGCCGCCGGTCAGCTCGCGCACGATCATCACATCGAGCCCGGAGACGATCTCGGGCTTGAGGGTGGAGGCATCGGCCAGCTGCGGGTAGAGGAAGGCCGGGCGCAGGTTGGCGAACAGCCCCAGGCCGGCGCGCAGCCCGAGCAGACCGCGCTCGGGGCGCTTGGAGAAGTGCAGCGGCTCCCACTTCGGTCCACCCACGGCGCCGAGCAGCACCGCATCGGAGGCCTTGGCCGCCTCCAGGGTGGCCGCCGGCAGCGGATCGCCGCAGTCGTCATAGGCCGCGCCGCCGACCAGGGCCTCTTCCATGGTCACGTCGATCGCGCCCTCGGCCTGCAGCGCGTCGAGCACCTTGATCGCCTCGGCGACGATCTCGGGACCGATACCGTCACCGGCGAGAACCAGAATCTTCTTGCTCAAAGGGATTTCTCCGAATACTTGGATGATGGCCGCCCGGACGGCGGCCGTCAGGACCCGTCCGCGCCGCGACGGCGCGGGCAACCGGGTCAGATGAACAGCCAGGGCGCCTCGGCGCGACGGCGCTCCTCATAGGCGCGGATGGTGTCGACCTCCTGCAGGGTGAGGCCGATGTCGTCGAGCCCCTCGATCAGCCGGTGCTTGTTGCCGGCGTCGATGTCGAAGGCGATGCGGGTAGCGTCATCGAGGATCAGCGTCTGACCGGGCAGGTCGACGGTGATGCGCAGCGCCTCGGGACCTGTCGCCTTGCCGAACAGGGCGTCGATCACCGGGGCCGGCAGCACGATCGGCAGGATGCCGTTCTTGAAACAGTTGTTGAAGAAGATGTCGGCGAAGCTCGGCGCCAGGATCACCCGCAAGCCGAAGTCGGCCAGCGCCCAGGGGGCGTGCTCGCGCGAGGAACCGCAACCGAAGTTTTCACGCGCGAGCAGGATCTCGGCGCTGGCGTAACGATCGTCGTTGAGCACGAACTCGGGGTTGAGCGGACGGTTGCTGCAGTCCATCCCCGGCTCGCCGTGATCGAGATAGCGCAGCTCATCGAACAGATAGGGACCGAAGCCGGTGCGCTGGATGCTCTTGAGGAACTGCTTGGGGATGATCGCGTCGGTGTCGATGTTGGCTCGATCGAGCGGCGCCACCACGCCGGTGAAGTTCTTGAACGCTTCCATCACAGCTCCCTCACGTCGACAAAGTGCCCGGTCACCGCGGCAGCGGCGGCCATGGCGGGGCTCACCAGGTGGGTGCGACCACCCTGGCCCTGACGGCCCTCGAAGTTACGGTTGGAGGTCGAGGCGCAACGCTCGCCCGGCTCCAGACGGTCGGCATTCATCGCCAGACACATCGAGCAACCCGGCTCGCGCCACTCGAACCCGGCCTCGGTGAAGATCTTGTCGAGCCCCTCGGCCTCGGCCTGCTCTTTCACCAGACCCGAGCCCGGCACCACCATCGCCAGCTGGATGCCGGGGGCGACCTTGCGGCCCTTGGCGATCTCGGCAGCGGCGCGCAGATCCTCGATACGCGAGTTGGTGCAGGAGCCGATGAAGACCTTGTCGGGACGGATGTCGGTGATCGCCATCCCCGCCTCGAGCCCCATGTACTCGAGCGCGCGACGGATGCTGGCGGCCTTGACCGCATCGGCCTCGGCGGCCGGATCCGGCACCCGGCCGTTGATGTCGAGCACCATCTCGGGCGAGGTGCCCCAAGTGACCTGCGGCGCGATGCTGGCAGCATCGATCTCGACGATCTCGTCGAACTCGGCGCCCGGATCGGTGACCAGGGTGCGCCAGTGCGCGGCGGCACGCTCGAACAGCTCGCCCTCGGGGGCCAGCGGACGACCGCGCATGAACTCCACGGTCTTCTCGTCGACGCCGATCAGTCCGGCGCGCGCGCCGGCCTCGATGGCCATGTTGCAGACCGTCATGCGCCCTTCCATGGTCAGCGCCTCGATCGCCTCGCCGGCGAACTCGATGACATAGCCGGTACCGCCGGCGGTGCCGATCCGGCCGATCACCGCGAGGACGATGTCCTTGGCGGTGACGCCCTCACCGAGCTGGCCGTCGACGCGAATCAGCATCGACTTCGACTTGCGCTGGATCAGACATTGGGTGGCCATGGCGTGCTCGACCTCGGAGGTGCCGATGCCGAAGGCCAGGGCGCCGAAGGCGCCGTGGGTGGCGGTGTGGGAGTCACCGCAGACCACGGTCGAACCCGGCAGGGTGAAGCCCTGCTCCGGGCCGATCACGTGCACCACGCCCTGACGCTGATCGGACATCGGGAACTCGCGGATGCCGAACTCGGCGCAGTTGGCGTCGAGAGTCTCGACCTGCAGTCGCGAGACCGGGTCGGCGATGCCCTGGGCACGGCCGCTGGTGGGCACGTTGTGATCCGGCACCGCGAGGTTGGCGCTGGTACGCCACGGCTGGCGCCCGGCCAGACGCAGACCCTCGAAGGCCTGGGGCGAGGTGACCTCGTGGATCAACTGACGATCGATATAGAGCAGTGCCGTGCCGGTCTCGTCGACGCGCACGACGTGCTCGTCCCAGAGTTTGTCGTAGAGGGTCCTGGCGCCCATAGACTCTGTCCTCGGTGCGAACGGTGCGAAAAAGGGAATCCCCTAGAGTAGTCCGGTGAGGGGTAAAACTCAATTCTCACCATCGAGATCACACCCTTGCGCCCACACCGGCTCGATCTGGAAGGGCTCGTCGGCGGTCGGATCGATGGTGATCCAGACCCCGCCGATCGAGGGCGACCCCGGCACCTCGACACGTACCAACCGACCACCCGCCCCGCCCTGCAGCGGGCGGTCGTGACGCAGCCGATGGGTGTCGCCGTGCAGCGCCAGCACCGGCCCGGGAAAGCGCGTCAGGGTCTCGGCAAGGGCCTCGCGCACCCAGCCCAGCGCCCGCGGCGCGCGACGGCGCTCGAACAGCGGGTCGACGTGGAAGACCACCACCAGCGCCGCGAGTCCCGCCGTGCGGGCCGCGTCGGTCGCCTCGCGCAACAACGCACGATTGACCGCGCGGCGCGCCGCCGACTCGGCCTGCGCGCGCGGATCGGCCCGACGCGCGCCATCGTGACTGCCGACCACATGCAGCACCACGAACATCACCCGACGATGGACGAAGCGGTAGAGTTCGGGGTAGTCGGGCGCTGCGGCCCGGGCGCCGAGCTGCCCGAGCCGCAGCACGGCGGGGTCTTCAAAGAAGTGTGCGCGCACCCGCGCGAGTCGCCGCAGCGGATCGTGGCTGCCGGCCAGCAGACGGTGGCAGTCGGTCCACTCGTTGTCGCCCGGGGTGTAGACCACCGGTACCGGCTGCGCCGCGAACAACCCGGCGATCCCCGCCAGCTGGGCGTCGGTACATGGCTGCGAGCCGCTTTTGATATCCCCGACATGGATCAGGAAGGGGCTGCCATGGCCCACGGCATGCGCGAACAGCGCGCGCAACCCAGCCAGCTCGGAGGTGCCGTAGGGGAGGTCACCGACGGCGAACACCCGCCAGGGCGCGGCATCCGCGACGAGCGGCAGGCACAGCGCGAGCAGGATGCGGAGCAGTGTCGTGCGCAGCTTCATCAGGGCTCCTCGGTGATGACGCGGCGCCCGAACGACGCCAACCGGATCGCGACAAGATATCCGGTCGCGCTCCCCGAGCGGGCGACGATCCGCGTAGAATCGTGTCATGGATACAACCGATCCCACACCCTATGCCGACCTCGGCCCCGACCGCATCCTCGATGCCATCGAGTCGGTCGGCTTGGTCCCCGACGGGCGCATGCTCGCGCTCAACAGTTACGAGAACCGTGTCTATCAGATCGGTCTCGACGAGACCACGCCGGTGGTGGTCAAGTTCTATCGCCCCGGACGCTGGAGCGACGCGGCGATCGCCGAGGAACACGACTTCGCCGCCGAACTGGCCGAGCGCGAGATCCCGGCGATCGCGCCGCAACGCATCAACGGAGACACCCTGCACCACTTCGCCGGACATCGTTTCTCGATCAGCCCGAGACGCGGCGGGCGCGACCCCGAACTCGACGACCCCGAGGTGCTGGAGTGGGTCGGGCGTTTCATCGGCCGCATCCACGCCGTCGGCACCACCCGCCCCTTCGCGCACCGCCCGCGACTCGACATCGAGGCCTTCGGCACCGGCCCGCGCGCGCTGCTGCTCGATCAGGACTGGGTCCCCGCCGAGCTGCGCGAGACCTACACCGAGGTGAGCGCCAGCGTCCTCGCGGCGGTCGCCGAGTGCCATGCGCGCGCCGGACGGGTGCGCGAGATCCGGCTGCACGGCGACTGCCATCGCGGCAACCTGATGTGGACCGACGCCGGACCGCACTTCGTCGACTTCGACGATGCGCGCAGCGGCCCGGCGGTACAGGATCTGTGGATGCTGCTCTCGGGCAGCCGTGCCGAGCAGAGCCGACAGCTCGCCGACGTGCTCGCCGGCTACGAGGATTTCTGCGACTTCGACGTGCGCGAACTGCACCTGGTCGAGGCGCTGCGTACCCTGCGCCTGATCCACCACGCCGCCTGGCTGGCACGGCGCTGGCAGGATCCGGCCTTTCCCGTCGCCTTCCCCTGGTTCGCCACCACGCACTACTGGGAACAGCATATCGCCCAGCTGCGCGAACAACTCCTCGCCATGGAGGCCGGACCGCTATGGCCCGCATGAACACGCCAGACCCGATGACGACGAGCGCCTGCCCCTGTGGCAGCGGCAAGACACTCGCGACCTGCTGCGGGCCTTATCTGGCCGGGGAGGCACGGCCCGAGACCGCCGAGCAGTTGATGCGCTCGCGCTACACCGCCTTCACCCTGGAGGCGCACGATTATCTGCGCGCCACCTGGCACCCCGAACACTGCCCGCCCGACCTCACCCCCGACGACCCGCCACCGCGTTGGCTCGGACTGCGCATCCTCGCCCGCAGCGCCGGCGGCCCCGACGACGATCAGGGCACGGTCGAGTTCGTCGCCCGCTACAAGATCGGTGGTCGCGCCCATCGGCTGCACGAGCGCAGCCGCTTCATCCGGCTCGACGGACACTGGGTCTATGTCGACGGAACCTTTCCCGCGACACGCACGACGAACTGAGACACCATCGGGCATCGCCCGGTCTCGATCACTCAAGCCAGACACATCGAGGAGTTACCCATGAGAGACGATCACCGACGACCGACCCACGAAGAATTCACGGTCGCCGGCGGCGCGCTGGTCGACAAGATCAAGGAGCTGGTGCGCCAGGGCAACGTCAGACGGCTGATCGTGCGCCGCCCCAGCGGCCAAATCCTCACCGACGTCCCGCTCAACGCCGGACTCGGTGTTGCCGCAGCACTCACCCTGATCGCCCCGGTGCTCACCGCGCTCGGCGCCATCGCCGCGCTGCTCGCACAGTTCCGCATCGAGATCGAGCGCGACCCGAGCCAGCCGCGCGGCCCCTACCCCGACGACCGTCGCTAGTCACCCCGCCCCGGCGGCACCGGCCGCGACCGCGGCCGACCATCTGTATCAACGAGAAACCAGAGGTTCACGATGAAGCAGATCAAGCAGACCGAGGACTATGTGATCTACCAGAAACGCACCGGACGCTATGCCGTGCGAGATCCACGCGAGAAGCAGTGGATCAACGGTGAGGCCAAGGAGACCATCCTGCGCGCCGAGCAGCTCATCCCCGCAGCCGGCGCGACACGCCAGACGGAGCGCGCCGACTGATCGCGCCGCGCGCCCCGAGGCGGGACTGCCCGGGGCGCGCGTTTGATCGTATGATGTCCGTCGAACCAGCGGGCAGCGAGATCTCGACGCGCTCGTACCGGCACGACGAACAAGCTCCAAGACGGCATGATCAAAAAGATCCGTATCGATCAGCTTCGCCCGGGGATGCACATCCATGACCTCAACTTCGGCTGGACCGATCATCCCTATGTGCGCAACGACTTCCTGATCGAGGACGAACAGTCCCTGGCGCAGGTGCGCAGCCTGGGCATCCGCGAACTCTACATCGACACCGACAAGGGGCTCGACGTCGCCAGCGCACCGAGCCGCCTGGAGGTCGAGGCGGCGCTCGAGCGCGAGCTGGTCGAGGTCGCCGACAACTCCCCCGACAGCCACCAGCCAACCACCCTCGAGGACGAGCAGGAGCAGGCTCGCAAGGTCCACCGCGAGGCCAACCAGTTGATCCGCGAGCTGATGGAGGACGTGCGCCTGGGCCGTCAGATCGATGTCGCACGCACCGACCCGGTGATCGGTCGCATGGTCGGCTCGATCTTCCGCAACCGCGACGCGCTGCTCGGGCTGACGCGGATCCGGCGGATGGACCGCTACACCTTCGAGCACTCGGTCAACGTCGCCGTGCTGATGACCTCCTTCGCCACCACGATGAAGTTCTCCCCCGAGCTGATCCACCAGATCGGCGTCGGTGCCCTGCTCCACGACATCGGCAAGACCCTCACCCCACTCGAGGTCCTCAACAAGCCCGGACGACTGACCGCGGCCGAGGTCGAGATCATGCGCGGACACGTCGTCGACAGTCGCGACATCCTCGCCCGCGTCCCCGGCATCCCGCCAGTGGCCCTGGCCGTCGCCGCCGAGCATCACGAGCGCATTGACGGCAACGGCTACCCCGACGGCAAGACCGGCGACCAGATCAGCAGATACGGACGCATGGCGGCGATCGTCGACGTCTACGACGCCATCACCTCCGATCGCGTCTACCACAAGGGCATGGACCCACACCGGGCGCTGCGCAAGCTGCTCGAGTGGAGCAGCCACCACCTCGACGCAGGGCTGGTGCAACACTTCATCCGTTGCGTCGGCATCTACCCGGTCGGCACCCTGGTGCGGCTCAAGAGCCAACGCCTCGCGGTGGTAGTCGGCACCGGGCGCAGCGGCGTGCGTCACCCCAAGGTGCGCCTGGTGCTCGACATCCAGCGCCGTCGCTATCTTCCACCCGACGACCTGGACCTGTCCGATCCCGCGATCGAGGCCGAGGAGTCGATCCTCAGCGCCGAGCCCCCCGAACGCTGGGGCATTCGCCCGGAGGACCTGCTGCAGCCCCAGCCATGAGCGTCGGCATGCAGCCCGACCTCGCGCCGAACAACGGAGACCGTCCACGGTGATCAAGAAGATCGCGATCGATCAGCTGCGCCCCGGCATGCACGTCCACGACCTCAATTTCGGCTGGTCCGATCATCCGCTCGCGCGCAGCGACTTCCTCCTCGAGGACGCGCGCGCACTGGCACAGATCCGCAGCCTCGGCATCCGTGAACTCTATATCAACACCGAGAAGGGCCTCGACATCGCCGACGCCAAGACCCAGAACGAGGTCGAACAGGATCTCGAGCAAAAAATGACCCAGGTTGCACTCGCCCAGCCACCGGAGCAACCACCGACCTCGCTGGCTACCGAACTCACCCGCGCGCGCGCGCTCCAACGTCAGGCCCTCGAGCTGATCCGTCGCGCCATGGAGCAAGCCGGACGAGGCCAACCACCCGAGTTGCCGCCGCTGATCGAGTTGATCGAGGCGCTGATGGAATCGCTCGAGCGCAACCGCGACGCCCTGCTCGGCCTGACCCGGGTCAGACGCATCGGACGCTACACCCTCGAGCATTCGTTCAACGCCGCGGTCCTCACCATCGCCTTTGCCCGCACCCTCGAACTCGAACGCGCTCATACCGCCGAGATCGCACTCGGCGCCCTGCTCCACGACATCGGCAAGAGCCTGATCCCGGAGGCGATCGTCAACAAGCCAGGCGCACTCACCGATGACGAACTCGCCCTGGTGCACGGCCATGTGCTGCACGCCCATGAGCTGTTGCGCACGCTCCCCGGCATGCCCGAGGCCGCGCTGAGGCTGATCGCCGAGCATCACGAACGCATGGACGGCTCGGGCTATCCACGCGGACGGCGTGGGCTGGAGATCTCGCGCCAGGGTCGAATGGCGGCGATCATCGATGTTTATGACGCGATCACCGCCGACCGGGTCTATCAGACCGGACTGGAGCCGCATCTGGCGCTACGCAAACTGCTTGAGTGGAGCCGTTTCCACTTCGACGCCGACCTGGTCCAGCGCTTCATCCGCTGCCTCGGGATCTATCCGGTCGGCAGCCTGGTGCGGCTCGAGAGCGGCCTGCTCGGCGTGGTGGTGGGCGGCGGGCGCAAGGGCCCCTTGCAGCCCGTGGTGCGAGTGTTCATGAACGCCAACCAGCGCCGCAGCGTGGCGCTGTACGATCTCGACCTGTCCGCCCCTGGGGTCGGAGAACGGATCAGCGGCATCGAGTCGCCCGCCCACTGGCGCATCCGCCCCGAGGTCGTCCTGCTCCACGCCCTCGGCTAATCCGCCCTCAGGATAAGGAGACCGCAACATGCCCGACCGCCATCATCCGTTCGCCCGGATCCCGCTCGCGCTCGCCCTCGGCGGCGCGCTCCAGGCCGGCGCCGCCGATGAGTTGCGACTCGACGACGCAGCCCGCGAGGGTCTCGGGGTGACCATCTACAACGAGGACCTGGCGCTGGTGCGCGACCTGCGCCGGACCGAGCTTGTAGCAGGCGAGAACCGCATCGCCTGGCGCAACGTCTCGGCCGAGATCCGCCCGGAGACGGCCCTGCTCTCCGCACCCGAGGGCGGCGGCACGCTGCGACTGCTGGAACAGAACTTCGACTACGACCTGCTCACCCCCGAGAGCCTGCTGCACAAGTACGTCGGACGCGAGATCGAGGTGGTACGCACCGACGCCGAGGGCGAGCGCACCCGTGAACGTGCCCAGGTATTGGCGGCCAATGGTGGCGTGGTGCTGCGCTACGCCGATCGTATCGAGACCGAGGTGGTCGGCCACCTGATCTATCCCGACGTCCCTCCCGACCTGCGCGATCAGCCGACCCTGGTGCTGCATCTCGAGACCGAGGAGGCGGGCGAGCGCGCGCTCGAACTCTCCTATCTCAGCGGCGGGCTGTCCTGGCGGGCCGACTATGTCGCCGAACTCGACCCCGAGCACAACGATCGCATGACCCTCAACGCCTGGGTCACACTCGAGAATCGTAGCGGCGTGGCCTATCGCGACGCCCGTCTCCAGCTCGTCGCCGGCGAACTCAACCAGGTGCGCGAGCGCGTCAGGGCGATGAAGTCCATACGCTTCGGGGTCAACATGGCCGAGGATGCCATGCCCGCGCGTGAACAGCTCGACGCCTATCATCTCTACACCCTGCCCCGTCACACCGATCTGCTCAACAACCAGACCAAGCAGGTGGCGCTGTTCGCCGCCGAGGCGATCCCGGTCGAGCGCCTGCTGGTGGTGAGCGGACGACACCTCGGCGCTCGCAACGGCGACGGCTGGAGTCGCCTGCCGGTACGCACCACCCTGAGTTTCGTCAACGACGCCGCGGGACCGGACATGCCGCTGCCGCGTGGGGTGATCCGGGTCTATGCCCAGGACAGCGGCGGACAGGCCCAGTTCGTCGGCGAGGACACCATCGATCACACCCCCACCGATCAGCGCGTCACCCTGACCCTCGGCGAGAGCTTCGACGTCACCGCCCGGCGCCGTCAGACCGACCTCGAACGGATCGGCGACGACACCGTCGAACTCGGCTTCGAGCTTGAACTGGCCAACGCCCGGGACACGGCGACGACGGTCGAGGTGCGCGAGCGCATCTCCGGCGACTGGCGCATGCTCGAGGAGAGCGCCGACCACACCAAGGCCGCCGCCGACCTCGCGGTGTGGCGTCTGGAGATCCCCGCCGAGGGACGCACCGCCCTGACCTGGCGGGTCCGCATCAAGCGCTGAGACAGGCCGGCGCCCGAGGCAGACGCTGGGTTGCCGAAAACGGCAACCCAACCTACGAAGGCTCAGCGATCAGCGATCAGCGATCAGCGATCAGCGATCAGCGATCAGCGATCAGCGATCAGCGATCAGAAGATTGAACCGCCAAGGCGCAAAGAGCGCAAAGGGGCTCGAGTTGCAAGCGACCAGCCTCCAGCAGCCAGCGGGGGTGTGCCCTCGACGACAGCACGGCTTGCCCGCATCCGTGGCGCACGTTCTTGACGCCAGTGTTTGTGGGTAGCCCGCCACTGGCGGCTGGCGGCTGATCGCTGGAGGCTCTTCTTCCCTTTGCGCCCTTTGCGGCTTTGCGGTTCAATCCCCTGGCGGCTGGCGGCTGGCGGCTGGCGGCTGGCGGCTGGCGGCTGGCGGCTGACTTGACACCTTCGCCCAAGGCGGCGAGAATCGCGCCCCACTCCGAGGGGAGTAGTCTCCCGCGCAGCGCGCGGGGCATCCGTCAACAGACTTGGCGATCGCCATGGCGGATGCGGCCCGACGGGCTTGACGAGACCTCGAGCACGAACGCGACGGCCAATGGGCCGGGCGCGCGTCATCGTGTTCGAGTCTTGTCCTTGCCTTGCGCCCGGCCCCGAGGATCCCATCCGATGTCACCTCCGACGACCACGGCCCAGCGCCGTTCCCCGTGCACCGCCACGCCCCAAGCGATCGTGGGGTACGCAGCGGCATGATCGATACCACTATGATCTCGACCGATGGCGGCGCAATGACTGCTACTTTCGCCCTTGTCGCACTCGCCGAGATGGGCGACAAGAGCCAGCTGGTGTGCATGGCGCTCGCCGCCCGCCACCGTCACTGGCCGGTGCTGTTCGGCGCGCTCGCCGCCTTCCTGTTGCTCAACACCCTGGCGGTGCTGTTCGGCGCCGCGCTCACCCAATGGATCCCCGACCAGTGGCTGGCCGCGGCGGTCGCGGTGCTGTTCGCGACCTTCGGAATCGTCGCGCTACGCACCACCGAGGACGAGGAGGAGAGCGACGAGAAGATGGTGCAGCGCTCCGGGCACAGCATCCTGGTCGCGACCTTCCTGCTGCTGTTCCTCGCTGAGATGGGCGACAAGACCCAGCTCGCCGTCGCCGGCATGGCCACCACCCTGGCCCCGTTGCCGGTGTGGATCGGCGCCAACCTGGCGATGGCACTGACCGCCGCACTCGGGGTCTTCGTCGGCTGCCGACTGCTCACACGGTTGCCGATCGTACTGGTGCACCGCATCTCCGGCGCGCTCTTCCTGGTACTCGCCGCAGTGGCCGCGACCCAGGTGTTCTGAGCTGCTCAGTCGGCCAGCCAGCCGCCGCGATAGCGCACCAGGGTCAGACCCTCGGGGTCGATCGCGGCGGCTCGGCCGAGCATCAGATCGGCGATCAGGCGCGCCGAACCGCAGCTCAGGGTCCAGCCGAGCGAGCCGTGTCCGAGATCGAGATAGAGCCCCGCACAACCGCTCTCGCCCAGGATCGGCGGACCGTCCGGGGTCATCGGACGCAACCCGGCCCAGGACTCGGCCTGGCGCGGATCAGCGGCCTCGGGGAAGAGATCGACGAGTACCCGTCGCAGGGTCTCCAGCCGTCCGCGCCGCAACCGCAGATCCATGCCACAGAGTTCGGCCGTGCCGGCCACCCGCAAGCGGGCCCCCAGCCGAGTCAGCGCGACCTTGTTGGTCTCGTCCATCAAGGTCGAGCGTGGCGCCGCTTCAGGATCGAGCAGCGGCAGGGTGAGCGAATAGCCCTTGACCGGATAGATCGGCGCGCGGATGCCGAGCGGGCGCAACAGCCGCACCGCATCGAAACCGGCAGCGAGCAGACAGCGATCGGCGACCAGGGGTCCGGCGTCGGTCTCGACCCCGGTGATCGCGCCGTCGCGGACACGCAGCGCCTCGACCCGCACCCCGTAGCGGAACTCGACCCCGAGCTTGGCCGCATGGCCCGCCAGCGCCTGGGTAAAACGCAGACAGTCGCCGGTCTCGTCATCGGGGAAGCGCAGGCCACCGGCGAGGCGATCAGCGACCCGGGCAAGCGCGGGCTCGTGACGGATACAGCCCTCGACATCAAGCAGATCGCAGCGCAGCCCGCCACGCTCGAGGATGTCGCGATCGCGTCGTGCCTGATCGAACTGGGCCGCCGAACGCAGCAGTTGCAGGGTTCCGCCCTGGCCGGCGTCGTAGTCGATCCCGATCTCGGCACGCAACTCGCCCAGGGCGACCCGGCTGTACTCGGCCAGGCGCAGCAGCCGCGCCTTGTTGCGGGCATAGTGGCGCGCGTTACAGTTGCCAAGCGTCGCCGCCATGAAGCGCAGCATCGCCGCGTCCAGCCGCGGTCGCACCCGCAGCGGGGCGTGCGGGGTCAACAGCCAGCGCAGCGCCTTGAGCGGCAGACCGGGCGCAGCCCAGGGCGCGGCATAGCCGGTCGAGACCTGACCGGCATTGGCATAGCTGGTCTCCAGGCCGGAGCCGGCACAACGCTCGAGCACCGTCACCTCGGCACCGGCGCGGGCAAGTTGATAGGCTGCGGTGGTACCGATCACCCCGCTACCAATGACCAGGACACGCATCACTCAATCCCTCCTCGCAGGCCGGGAGATCAGCACGGTGATGCACCCGACCTGACACCCAATTGCTGAGGATCGGGGAGGATCGGCAAGGATCAAGGGGTACGACGGCGAGGTTCAGCGGCCAGATCACTCTGGCTCAATCGAGCGCCTCGAGGTTACCGGTCTCGATATAGGCCAGCTGCTCGGCGATGTTGGTCGCCCGCTCGGCGATACGTTCGAGATGATGCGACATCCAGAGTAGCGCCACCTGGTCACTCGCACTCGCCGGATTTGTATGCAGTGCCGCTATGATGCGGCCATTTGTCGACAAAACATGACGATCAATCGCGAAATCCGCCATCCATGAAGCAGAAGCAATGCCGTTTCCGGTACCGCTCGAATAACCATTGAGCACCGCATCGAGCAAGCGCCTGCTGTTCTCGCCCAGGCTCAAGAGAGAGGCGAGCGCCAGAGAATCAGGGTTCCAACCCGGATGTCTCAACAGCAATCGCCCGAGATCGGCGGCATGATCGGCAATACGTTCGAGTTCCGAGACCATCTCCAACGACACACCAACCAGCCGTAGATCGCCCCCAGCCGGATGATGGGCGGCGAGGATCAACAATGCCTCCTGCTCAAGCGCGCGACGCGCGTCATTGATGTCCTGATCGGCCGCGACCAGAGAACGCGCGCGCGGCAAGTTCCGTGTACGCAAGACCTCGAGTCCCTCGACCACCATCCCGGCGACCCGCTCACCCAACTCGATCATGGACTCGCGCAGGCCATCCCGTCTGTCCTCGATCAGCGACCGTCGATTCAACATCACTTTACCCCGCCTGAGCATACCCTTAGTAAGTGCAATCTACGCCCAAGGCATGACTGGTCGATGACCACGAGATGACAGCAGGCAAGCTACAATCCCAGTCGATCAATCAATCAATCGAAAGCGTTACGCCTCATGGATCTCATCGATCAAATTGCCGAGCGTCATATCGAACAGGCACGTGCACGGGGAGAACTCGACGATCTGCCCGGCAGCGGCAAACCACTGCCGACAGAAGATCTCGCCATGGTCCCCGAGCACCTGCGCGCCGGCTATCGTCTGCTCAAAGGGGCGGGGTTCATCCCACCGGAGATCGAAGCCCTGCGTCAGATCCGCGACACCGAAGCGCTCATCGCCCGAATCGAGGACCCACAGGCACGCGCCGAGGCGGCCAGACGACTCAGGCTACTCGAAACCCGACTGAACGAGGGACGCGGACAGGGCCTCAACGCAATCACCCGGATGCAGTACCAGGAAGCACTGAATCGAGCATTCTCCGATCGCGAGGGGGATTGAAGGCCAGCGGCCAGAAGATTGGACCGCAAAGCCGCGAAGGGCGCGAAGGGTTTTGAACCTGGGAGGCGGTCGACGTCCGGCTCACAGCCCCGTCGGTTGGGTTGTCCGCTCACCAGCGTCAACGTCTGCTGAGGAACGGCGATCGGCGCCGGGGCAAGCACCGAACGCAGGCCACGCACTCGCACGCGCCGCGGCATCAGCCGCACATCCCCGATATTCCTTCGCGTCCTTTGGGTCTTTGCGGTTCAATCTTTCCGGCTGGCGGCTGGCGGCTGGCGGCTGGCGGCTGGCGGCTTTTTCCGCCGCACAAAGTAAAACCCCCGAACACAGAGTGCTCGGGGGTTTCGGGATAAGGTCCTGGCAGTGACCTACTTTCGCATGGGGAGGCCCCACACTATCATCGGCGAGGTCCTGTTTCACTTCTGAGTTCGGGATGGGATCAGGTGGGTCCAGGACTCTATGGCCGCCAGGAAAACTGCTTTGTCTTGCCCGATCATCTCGGACAGGACCAATTCGGTTCAGATCGTTGTCGGCAGTTGCGTGAGCCGATGCCCTGCAACGCACTTGGGTGTTATATGGTCAAGCCGCACGGTCAATTAGTACAGGTTAGCTTCACACGTTACCGCGCTTCCACATCCTGCCTATCAACGTCGTGGTCTTCGACGGACCTTCAGGGGCATCAAGTGCCCAGGGAGACCTCATCTTGGGAGGGGCTTCCCGCTTAGATGCTTTCAGCGGTTATCCCGTCCGTACATAGCTACCCGGCAATGCCACTGGCGTGACAACCGGAACACCAGGGGTACGTCCACTCCGGTCCTCTCGTACTAGGAGCAGCTTCCCTCAAGTCTCCAACGCCCACGGCAGATAGGGACCGAACTGTCTCACGACGTTCTAAACCCAGCTCGCGTACCACTTTAAATGGCGAACAGCCATACCCTTGGGACCGACTTCAGCCCCAGGATGTGATGAGCCGACATCGAGGTGCCAAACACCGCCGTCGATATGAACTCTTGGGCGGTATCAGCCTGTTATCCCCGGAGTACCTTTTATCCGTTGAGCGATGGCCCTTCCATACAGAACCACCGGATCACTAAGACCTACTTTCGTACCTGCTCGACGTGTCTGTCTCGCAGTCAAGCACCCTTATGCCTTTGCACTCATTGCGCGATTTCCGACCGCGCTGAGGGTACCTTCGTGCTCCTCCGTTACGCTTTGGGAGGAGACCGCCCCAGTCAAACTACCCACCATGCACTGTCCCTGATCCGGATTACGGACCGAGGTTAGAACTCCAAACATACCAGGGTGGTATTTCAAGGTTGGCTCCACAGCAGCTGGCGCCACTGTTTCAAAGCCTCCCACCTATCCTACACAAGTAGGTTCAAAGTCCAGTGCAAAGCTATAGTAAAGGTTCACGGGGTCTTTCCGTCTAGCCGCGGGTACTCGGCATCTTGACCGAGATTTCAATTTCACTGAGTCCCTGGTGGAGACAGTGCCGCCATCGTTACGCCATTCGTGCAGGTCGGAACTTACCCGACAAGGAATTTCGCTACCTTAGGACCGTTATAGTTACGGCCGCCGTTTACCGGGGCTTCGATCAAGAGCTTCTCCGAAGATAACCCCATCACTTAACCTTCCGGCACCGGGCAGGCGTCACACCCTATACGTCCTCTTACGAGTTTGCAGAGTGCTGTGTTTTTAATAAACAGTCGCAGCGGCCTGGTCACTGCAACCCTCTTCAGCTCCACGAGCAAGTCGCTTCACTTACCAAGGGCGTACCTTCTCCCGAAGTTACGGTACCATTTTGCCTAGTTCCTTCACCAGGGTTCTCTCAAGCGCCTTGGGATTCTCACCCTGCCCACCTGTGTCGGTTTGGGGTACGGTCATCTGTAACCTGAAGCTTAGAGACTTTTCCTGGAAGCTTGGCATCAATCACTTCGTTCCCGTAGGAACTCGTCATCACGTCTCAGGATTGTGTCCCCGGATTTGCCTAAGGACACTCCCTACTCGCTTGGACCGGCACTACCATCGGCCGGCTGACCTAGCCTTCTCCGTCATCCCATCGCAGTTACAGCTGGTGCA